>NZ_CP041242.1:1830000-3030000 GCF_006547045.1 Lysobacter alkalisoli | reverse complement strand
ATCGCGGTGCGTGCCCTGCGCGGCGGCGGATTGACCAAGGATGCGGTGTACCTGAGCGGGCTGTGCGACCTCATCGCCCACCTGCACGCGGGCAATCCCCTGGTCCCCCTGCTGATGGGCAAGTTCGCGCTGTCGCATCGGGTCGTGCTCGACCAGCTGGTCGAACACGGATGGGCGGTGCCGCCCGCGCTCCTGCCCCGTTACTTCGACCATCCCGAGTTCGAGGCGCGGCTGGCGCATTGCCGGGAAACGGGCATCATCGATTTCTACCACCTGGAGCCGCGGTCATGAAGGGTTCGTCCCGCCGGGAGCCGCGCGCTGCGCGCGCCATCAAGCTGGGCTTCGTCATCAACGACATCGCGACGGAGAAGGACAACTACACGACCATCAGGCTGGCCCGGCGCGCGGTCGAGCGTGGGCATTCGGTTGCCCTCATCGGCCTGGGCGGCTTCATCTATGACAGCGACGGTACGGTGCACGCCCATGCGCACGTGCCGAGGCGCACCGATTACCGGGACGACGCTGATTTCCTCGCCGACGTGCAGGCGGCCGACGCGGAGGTTGCGCGGATCTCGGTCGAGGCACTCGACGTGCTGATGCTGCGCAGCGATCCGGCGGACGAAGTCAACGAGCGTCCATGGGCACCCAACAGCGGCTTGCTGTTCGCGCAACTGGCGGCGCTCAGGCACGTGATCGTGCTCAACGACCCGACCCACCTGACCGATGCCTCCAACAAGACCTATTTCCAGCACTTTCCGGAGGTGGTCCGGCCAGTCACCTGCATCACGCTCGATGCCGAGGAGATCAAGGCCTTCATCGCGGCGCATGACGGCCATGGCGTGATCAAGCCGCTGCAGGGCTCCGGTGGCCAGAGCGTATTCGTCGTCACCCCTGACAGCGATGCGAACCTCAACCAGATGATCGACGCCGTCGTCCGCGACGGCTACGCGATCGTCCAGGAGTACCTGCCGGAAGCGCGAAACGGCGACCTCAGGCTGCTCACGCTCAATGGACGGCCGCTGCAGGTCGACGGGAAGTACGCGTGCTTCCGTCGCTACAACGACTCGGGGGACGCCCGCAGCAATGTCACAGCGGGAGGCAAGGTCGAACTGGCCGAACCGGATGCCGACGCCCTGCGCCTTGCCGGTATCGTCGCTCCCAAGCTGATCCGTGATGGCATGTACCTGGCCGGGCTGGACATCGTCGGCGACAAGATGATGGAGATCAACGTCGACACTCCCGGCGGAATCAACATGGCCGAGGAACTTACCGGTGTCGACTTCAGCGGCTACGTGATCGCCGACCTGGAACGAAAGGTCGGCCTGCGCGATCACTACAACCGGACCCTGGGCAACAACGAGTTGGCGACAATGTAGTCAGGGACGGGCGAGCGTGTCGCGGACCCGTTCGCGCAGCGTCGGCAGGACATCGTCCTCGAACCATGGGTTGGCCTTGAACCAGGCCACGTTGCGCGGACTGGGGTGTGGCAGCGGCAGCAGCCCGTCGCCGAGGTGCCTGCGCCAGTCCTTCACCGTGCCGGTCAGCGTCGCCGCGCGACGATCACCCAGGAAGTAGGCCTGCGCATACTGGCCGATCAGCAAGGTCAGTCCGATGCCGGACAGCAGCGGCAGCAGTTCCGGATGCCAGGTCGTGCTGCATTCCGGGCGCGGCGGCGCATCGCCGCCGCCCTTCTTTCCCGGATAGCAGAATCCCATCGGCACGATCGCGATGCGCGATTCGTCGTAGAAGGTATCGGCATCGACCTGCAGCCACTCGCGCAGTCGCCTGCCGCTGGCGTCGTCCCACGGGATGCCGCTGGCATGCACGCGGGCGCCGGGGGCCTGGCCGACGATCAGCAACCGTGCGCTTGAGCTCGCACGCAGTACCGGGCGCGGACCGAGCGGGAGCTGTGCCTCGCAGATCGTACAGGCACGGATATCCTTCAGCAGCCTGTCCAGCTTCCGGCTCATGGTGGCAGCAGCTTGCCGGGGTTGAGGATGCCGTCGGGATCGAACTGCGCCTTGATCGCGCGCATCAGTGCCAATGTCGCCGGGTCGATGGCCCGGGGCATGAAGTCGCGCTTGGCCAGGCCGATGCCATGCTCGCCCGACAGGGTGCCGCCGAGCCGGATCGCCAATTCGAACACCTGTGCCATTGCCGCCTGCGCACGTTCGAGCTGGCTGGTGTCGGCCGGGTCGAACATCAGGTTGACATGCAGGTTGCCGTTGCCGGCATGGCCGAAGCAGACGATCGGCAGGCCGGATTCGGCGGACAGTGCCTGCACACCATCGACCAGGTCGGGGATGCGCGACACCGGCACCACCACGTCTTCGTTGATCTTGCCCGGTGCCAGCGTGCGCAGTGCCGGCGACAGCGCCTTGCGCGCGGCCCACAGGCGCTCGCGCGCGGCATCGTCGGCGGCTTCGTCGAGCGAGACCAGGCCATCGCCGCCGGCCGCACGCATCAGCGCTTCGACGGCATGGGGCAGGGTCTGTGCGTCGCCGTCCGCCTCGATCATCAGCAGCGCGCCGGCCTCGGGCGGCAGGTCGGCGCCGCCGACGTCGCGCGCCAGCCGCACCGCGTGGTGGTCCATGAACTCCAGCATCGACGGCGTCATCGGCTGTGCCATCAATCGGGCGACCGCCTGCGCGGCGGCGGCGACGTCGCGGTAGAGCGCGCGGATCGCGCGCCGCTCGACCGGAGCCGGGACCAGTCGCAGCGTTGCCTCCACGATCAGCGCCAGCGTTCCCTCGCTGCCGACCAGCAGGCGTTGCAGGTCGTAGCCGGTCGAGCCCTTGGTCGTCGCGCTGCCACAGCGGATCAGCTCGCCGGCACCGGTGACCGCGGTCAATGCGAGCACGTTGTCCCGGCTGGCGCCGTACTTCACCGCGCGTGGACCGCCCGCGTTGCAGGCGAAGTTGCCGCCGACCGTGCTGTAGCCGGCGCTGGTCGGGTCCGGTGGCCAGAACAGCCCGTGCGGCACGAGCGCAGCCTGCAGGTCGCCGTTGAGCACGCCCGGCTCGACCACCGCGCAGCGGTCGCCGGGGCGTATGTCGAGGATCCGGTCCATGTGCTCGAACGACACCACCACGCCGCCGGCGACAGGTACCGCGGCACCGGTGGTGTTGGTGCCGCGTCCACGCGCGACGATCGGTACGCGATGGCGGCGGCAGGCACGCACCAGTGCCTGCACCTGTGCGGTGGTCCGTGGCAGCGCGACCGCGTCGGGCATCGCCTCGCGGCGCGAGTTGTCGTAGCCGTAGGTGAACCGCTCGCCCGGGTCGGTCAGCCAGCCGTCTCCGAGCAGGGCGGCGAGTTCGCGATCCAGCGCGGCGGGCAGACCGGTCATTCCGGCATTATCGCGCGGCAACCAGGTAAAGGGTCGTCCGGGATGGCTTCAACAATCATCCGCGCGGAACGCGTCCTTCAACCAGTTCAATCGTGGCGAAGCCGGATCACCGTCAGCCTCGACCACATCGAAGCGGCAGGGCAGATCCGCATAGCGTGAATGACGCATCAGGAACACCTGGGCGGCACGAACCAGCTTGCGCCGCTTGTGCCAGTCGACCGAGGCGGCACCGCCACCGAAGGCCGAGCTGCGGCGGTAACGCACCTCGACGAAGACCAGCGTGTCGCCATCGCGCATGACCAGATCGATCTCGCCCACGCGGCTGTTCGCGTTGGCCGCGACTTCGCTCAGACCGGCGGCACGCAGATGGCCGCGCGCCGCCGCTTCGATCGCGGCGCCACGCGCGCGTCGATCCAGGTCGGTGTCAGCGGCGGTCACCGCCGCCCGGCAGCGGCATCACCACGCCGCTGATGAAGCTGGCCCAGGCTGGCGTGCGCTGCACGTTGCCGAAGCCGTCCACGCGCAAGGTGCCGGTGGCGCCCTGGATCGAGCCATCGACGTTCTTCACCAACCGCTCCATGTAGGCCGACAGCAGCCAGGCGTCATAGCCGAACGCGAACAATCGCGCCGCCGCCCCCCTTGCGGTGGGCAGCAGAGTGGCCGCGTAGCTGGCCGAGGGCAGGCCGGTGATGCTGCCTGAGGTCCAGGCCTCGGTCGGGAAGGCGATGCCGTCGAGCGCGCGGTCCTTTTCGGGGTCGCCGGTGCCGGAGGTGATCTGCGAGGTCGCCACCCGCGGCACGCCGCCCAGCCCGGCCAGGGCCAGTTTCGGAGTCAGCTCGCGCGCGCTGCTGCCACGCACGGCCAGGAATACAGCGTCCACACCGCCCTCGCGGGCGGCGAACGGACCGAGGTCGGCCACGCCTTCGCCGACCACGTCGGTGACGGTGGCGCCGCGTTCGGTCAGCCGGGTGCGGAACGCGTCGACCGCACGGCGCTGGCTGTCGTCGCTGCCGCTCACTACCAGCACGCGCTGGACGCTGCGGGCCAGCAGGTACTCGGCGGCGGCAATGCCTTCGTCTTCCGGCGCCAGTGCGAAGCTCGCATTCCCGGGCGGCGGCGCCTGGGTACCACTGTTGAGCGCCAGCAGCGAGACCGGCATCGAATTGCGCGCGAACAGCGCATCGACGGCGTTGCGTTCGAGCGGGCCGACCACGAAGTCGTTGCCCTCGGTCACCGCGCGGTCGTAGGCCGACAGGGTGCCGGCGGTGGTGCCGGCGGTGTCGTAGAAGTTGACCTCGGGGCGGCGACGGCGCTCGCCGTAGTAGCCGGCCATGAAACCGTCGCGAACCGGCGAGGCCGCGACCGCCATCTGGCCGCTCAACGGCAGCAGGATCGCCAGTTTCACCGGCGGACGGTAGCCGTCGGACTCGGCCGGCGGACGATTGTTGGCGTCGAAGGTCCAGGCAGTGTGGTCGAACGGACGCGGCAGCGGCAGCCCGCGTTCGAGCAGGGCCTGGCCCATGTAGTTGTAGAGCGGATCGCCCGGCGGCAGCGACGCGGCCTCGCGGGCGAGGCTGTCGTCGTCGAGCTGGGCGAGCAGCTGGTGGATGCGGCGCTCGTTGTCGATCCGGGCCTGGCCGGTCAGGACCGTGCCGCTGCGGGCCAGCTCACTGGCCTCGACCATCTGCGGGCTGCCGACCACGGTCGGCTGGGTGCTGGTGCGCGTGCCGATGCCTGCGCAACCGCCCAGCAGCAGCACGGCCAGGGCCGGGGCCGCCAGCAGGCGCCATGTACGGGAAGGGAGGGCACTTATCGGGGGTCGAGAGCTCATCGGCAGAAATCCATTGCGACGCGGTGTCATTTCGGGAAGCGGGTACGATTCTAACCACGCCTTGCCTGAATCCACGCGTCGGATACTCAATGTCTGCAACCCTGTACATCGTCGCCACCCCGATCGGCCACCTCGGCGACATGAGTCCGCGCGCGCTCGACACCCTGCGCGGGGCGGCGGCGGTGTGCGCCGAGGACACCCGGCATACCCGCCAGTTGCTGGCCCATTTCGGCATCGAGCGCCCGCTGCTGGCGCTGCATCAGCACAACGAGGATGCGCAGGTCGCGCAGTTGGTCCAGCGTCTGCTGGCGGGCGAGTCGCTGGCACTGGTGTCCGATGCCGGCACCCCGCTGGTCAGCGATCCGGGCTTCCGGCTGGTCCGCGCCGCGCGCGCGGCCGGCATCCCGGTGTCGCCGGTGCCGGGCGCCTGCGCGGCCATCGCGGCCTTGAGTGTGGCCGGGCTGGCCTCGGACCGGTTCGCCTTTGAAGGCTTCCTGCCGGCCAAGGCTGGCGCCCGTCGCGAGCGCCTGGCCCGGCTCGCTTCCGAGCCGCGCACGCTGATCTTCTACGAGTCCGCGCACCGGATCGAGGAGTCGCTGGCCGACATGGTCACCGCATTCGGTACCGATCGCCCGGCGGTGCTGGCGCGCGAACTGACCAAGCTGTTCGAGACCGTGCTCGACGGCAGTCTGGGTGAATTGCGCGAGCGCGTTGCCGCCGATCCCAACCAGCGCAAGGGCGAGTTCGTGCTGATCGTCGAGGGGGCCGGCGACGATGCCGACGCCAAGATCATCGAAGGCCGCCGCCTGTACGCCAAGCTGGCCGAACACCTGCCGCCCTCGACCGCGGCCAAACTCGCCGCTGAACTCAGCGGTGCGCCCAGGAAGGCTTTGTACGGCGGGTGAGCGCGACTGCTGACGGTTATGCGTGGGGGCGCGACCGGGGGATTGGGGGCAAAAGCCCGAGCCTGAGGTTTGCGCAGCAAACTTTGGGAGTTTCATCGGCGTGTGCGCCGATGAAACTGGCAGAACCGGTACAATGTTCGCGGCGGAGTCGGCCAGGCAGTCGCGTCACCCCTTGTTCGCAGGGTGGTGCCGAGGAAAGTCCGGGCTCCACAGGGCACGGTGCCAGGTAACGCCTGGGCGGCGCGAGCCGACGGAAAGTGCAACAGAGAGCAGACCGCCGAACGGCGTCGCAAGACGTGCGTGGCAAGGGTGAAACGGTGCGGTAAGAGCGCACCGCGAGTCTGGCAACAGACCGGCACGGCAAACCCCACCGGGAGCAAGACCAAATAGGGAGACAATGCCGCGGCCCGCGGTGTCTCCGGGTAGGTTGCTTGAGCGTATCGGCGACGATGCGCCTAGAGGAATGACTGTCCACGACAGAACCCGGCTTACAGGCCGGCTCCGCCCTTATCCCCCATGCTCCAGCGCACAAAGTGCGCTGGAGCATGGGGGATAAGGGCTACGCCGTTCGCGCTCCGCGCGAAACCGGCGGATGCTTTGCATCCACCGGCCCGGCGCCATGCTTCCAATCCCCCGCTCACGCCTGCGGCGTTCGCCGCCCCCTTACCAAGGGGTGCAACTTCATTGGCGCATGCGCCAATGAAGCTCCCAAAGTTTGCTACGCAAACCTTGGGCCCCGGGCTTTTGCCTCCAATCCCCCGCTCACGCCTGCGGCGTTCGCCGCCCCCTTACCAAGGGGGCTGTCTTCTGCTTCGTCACGCCACTTTCGTCAGGTTGCCGGAACCTACCTGCGTCGCGGCGAGCCCGGTGGCTGGTACAGGCTGAGCGTGTTGCGGTCCGGGTCGACGAAGTCGAGGGTCAGGCCGCCGTCGGGGGCTTCGCTGACCGGAACCACGATCTCCACGCCGCGCTCGGCCAGGCGGTCGGCGTAGTCGTCGATGCCGCCTTCAAGTTCGAATACCACCACCGGCGAGTCGCCGGCCTTCGCTTCGGCGACGATGAACACCAGTGACACGGTGGCGGTGTCGCAGGTGGCGAACGGACCGTCGTGGCCGTCGATGGTCTGCACCGGCAGGCCGAGGGTGCGGCCGTAGAACTCGATCGTGCGGGTGAGGTCGGCGACGAGGAAGACAATGGTGGTGATCCGGCAACGAGCCAGCATTTCCGTGTTCGACATTTCGGGTCTCCTTTGTGTGTGCCCGGCTATTTGTTGCCGTGACTGCCGGAAGTGTGAGCGCCATCGAGGGGGCGGAGATCGCGGACCACCAGCAGGTGGCCGTCATGGTCGTGGGTTCCGAGGCCGGCGCCGGCCCGCATCGCCGCCTTGAGTGCGCGTCGCAGCAGGCCGAATTCGAGCTCGACGCTGCGCGCCGGGTCGCGCAGGTAGGCCAGTGCGACCTGTTCGGCGCGGGTGGCCGGGGGCAGGCTGCGCAGGCCGCGGCGGATCGAGCTCAGGCGCTGCCTGAATGCCGTCGCTGTCAAGCCCAGCAACCAGCGGATTTCGTCGGCGGACAGGCCGTGCACGGCCAGTACCGCGACCCGGCGCGCGGCGGGCGGCAGGCCGGCGAGGGTGGAGCGCAGGGTGGCTGTTGTGGCGGCAGTGGCGAGGGCGTCCTGGGTGGCAGTGCCGGTGCCCGGGTCGGCTTGCAGTTCGCGCCGCCGCCGTCGGCCGGCGCCGCGGGCCTGCATCGCGGCCAGTTTGCGCAGTACCCCTTGCAGCCAGGGCATGTCCGAGCGCCCGGCTTCGAGTGCGGCCACGAGCGTGTCCTGGACCAGGTCTTCGGCCTCGGCGGCGGTTGGGGTCAGCCGGCGCGCGCGGGTATGCAGTTGCCGATAGGTGGCGGGGTCCATGGCTCAACTGTAGATGCTGCTGCGGGGTGATGGCAGTGCTGTCCAGGCATCGACTATCGACTGGCCCGGAACGATAAGGGCGGGAAATCGGCGCGGTTTGCTGCGATGCACCAGTTATTCCGATCAACGAGCCTGAACGGTTCTTCACGCCGACCGGTAAAGCGCCCAGTCTCAAAAAATGAGACTAAACAACACTTAGTGGATAAGTCTTGAACAAGTCTCTGAAGTCTCGCTTAAGCCATTGATGCGCTTAGTGAAATCTGCCCATGAAAGTTGTTGACAACCCTGTGGGGGCTGCCTAATGTGGACTTCTGAGGGAAAACCGGGTTTTTTGTGGTTTTCCGTGGCCGGATTCGCCTGGGTTGGGCGTTTCCAAACGAGAGGCAGACCCGCCCGCAGAGGCGGGCTTCCAGCAGGTGACCCATGTTCCAGGGCGAGACCGCCATCACGATCGACGACAAGGGCCGGCTGGCGGTGCCCACCGCCTACCGCGACCAGGTCGCGTCCGCGTGCGGCAATCGGCTGGTGATCACCTACAACCCGTTCGAATCCGGCTCCCTGTACCTGTACCCCCATGCGACCTGGGAACGCGTGCGCGATCAGGTCAATGCCCTGCCCAAGGTCAAGAAGGTCAACCGCAACCTGCAGCTCAAGCTGGTTGGCGCGGCCACGTTCGTCGAGCTCGACGGCAACGGCCGAATCACTGTGCCGGCCAGTCATCGCGCCGCGGTCGGCATCGAGCGCAAGGCAGTGCTGCTGGGCATGGGCGACAAGTTCGAACTGTGGAGCGAGCAGGCGCATCACGCGCAGATCCAGCAGACGGTGTCTGACGAGGATCTGAGCGACGAACTGCTCGACTTGCAGCTATGACAGGGGGTGGCATGGAGCGCGCAGTAGCGCCATCCGGCCACCTCCCCGTGATGTACGCACAGGTGCTGGAGGGCCTGCGCGTGATCGGGGATGGAACCTACCTGGACGGCACGTTCGGGCGCGGCGGTCATGCGCGCGGGGTGCTGGCGAAACTCGGCCCCGGAGGCCGGTTGCTGCTGATGGACAAGGATCCCGAAGCGATTGCCGTGGCCGAACGCGAGTTCGGGGCGGACCCGCGCGTGTCGATCTTCCGCGGCAGCTTCGCCGCACTGGGCGGCTGGGACGCGACTTCGGCCGGCCTCGACGGCGTGCTGCTCGATCTCGGCGTGTCCTCGCCACAGCTCGACGTGGCCGAGCGCGGCTTCAGTTTCGGCAAGGACGGCCCACTCGACATGCGCATGGACCCGGATACCGGCGAGAGCGCGGCCGAATGGCTGGCCCGTGCCGACGAGCGCGAGATCGCCGATGTGCTGTGGACCTACGGCGAGGAGCGGATGAGCCGCCGGATCGCGCGTGCGATCGTCGCCGGGCGCGGGGAGAATCCGCTGACCCGCACCGCCCAGCTGGCCGAGTTGATCGCCAGGGCGATGCCGCGTGGCGACGCGAAGATTCATCCGGCCACCCGCAGCTTCCAGGCGATCCGCATCCACATCAATCGCGAGCTGGCCGACCTTGAGGCCGGGCTCGACGGCGCGCTGGCCCGGCTCAGGCCCGGCGGGCGGCTGGCGGTGATCAGCTTCCACTCGCTGGAGGACCGCATCGTCAAGCGCTTCATCGCCCGTCACGCCAAGGCGCCGCCGGCCAACCGGCGGATGCCGGTCGAAGTCGCGTTCACGCCGACGCTGCGTGCGATCGGTTCGGCGATCAAGGCCGATGACGAGGAAATCGCGTCCAATCCGCGTGCCCGCAGCGCCGTGCTGCGCGTGGCCGAGAAACTCGGTTCAGGGGATGGAGAGCAGGGCGCGGCGGCCGCCGGGTCGCGAGGCCCCGTTGCCGGCTCTCCGTCCCCGGTCTCGAAAGGAGGCCGGGCATGACCGCGCGTCTGGTCCTCGCGGTGCTGATCGTGGCGAACCTGGCGACCGCGCTGGCGGTGATCTACGCACGCCACCAGCACCGCCAGCTGTTCGTGCAGCTGACCCGGCTGGAAAAGGCGCGCGACGAGCTCGATATCGAATTCGGCCGCCTGCAGCTGGAGCAGGCGACCTGGGCCGAGAGCAACCGCATCGACCAGGTTGCCCGTGACCGGCTCGGCATGAAGTTTCCGGAAGGAAGCGAAATCGTGGTGGTGCGTCCGTGAGCCCGCGCCGCCGCCCCGGTTCGAACCTTCGCGACATGCGCGACTCTCTGGTCGAGCGTGCAGGCGACCTGTTGCGCGGTCGGCAGGGGCCGGGCAAGCCGCGCAGCCGCGCCCGCTACAACCCGCGCAACCGGTTGCTGCTGGTCGGTGGGGTGCTCGGGCTGTGCTCGATCGCCCTGGTCGCGCGCGCGTTCACCCTGCAGGTGGTCAACAGCGACTTCTACATCCGCCAGGGCGATGAGCGGATCCTGCGTGAGATCGCGATCCCGACCTCGCGCGGCATGATCACCGATCGCAACGGCGAGCCGCTGGCGGTGTCGACTCCGGTCGAGTCGATCTGGGGCAATCCGAAGGAATTGCTCGAAGTGCCCGACCGCGTCCCAGAGTTGGCCGCGCTGCTCGACGTGCCGGCCGACGAGCTGACCCGCAAGCTCAGCCAGCGCGCCACGCGCGAATTCATGTACCTGCGCCGCCGGATCAATCCCGACCAGGCGCGCGAGATCCTGTCGCACAACATCCCGGGGGTGTACTCGCAGCGCGAGTTCCGCCGCTTCTACCCGCAGGGCGAGGCGCTGGCACATGTGCTCGGCTTCACCAATGTCGACGATCGCGGCCAGGAAGGGTTGGAACTGGCCTTCGACGAATGGCTCAGCGGCCAGCCGGGCAGCAAGCGGGTGATCCGCGACAGCCGCGGCCGTATCGTCGAGAACGTCGAGCTGATCGAGGCCGCGCAGCCGGGCCACGAGCTGGTGCTGACCCTCGACCGCCGGATCCAGTACCTGACCTTCCGCGAGCTGCGCGCGACCCTGCAGCGCACCGGCGCCAGCAGCGGCTCGGCGGTGGTGCTGGACGTGGCCACCGGCGAGATCCTGGCGATGGCCAACCTGCCCACCTACAACCCCAACGCGCTCGGCAACCAGCCGACCGATGCGCGTCGCAACCGTGCGGTCACCGACGTGATCGAGCCTGGTTCGACGATGAAACCGCTGACCGTGGCCGCGGCGCTGGAGGCCGGCGTGATCACGCCGAAGACCGTGATCGACACCAGCCCGGGCTGGATGCCGAACGGCCGTTTCCGCACCAGCGATTTTCGTAACTACGGCGTACTCGACACCACCGGGGTGATCACCAAGAGCTCGAACGTCGGCGTGTCCAAGATCGTCCATCGAATGGGCGACCGGCCGTTCTACGACTTCCTGAGTCGCATGGGCTACGGCCGCAGCACCAGGAGCGGCTTCCCCGGCGAATCCTCGGGCGTGCTGCCGGAGCCGGCGCACTGGAGTGGCACTCACAAGCAGACCATGTCCTACGGCTATGCCCTGTCGGCGACGCCGCTGCAGATCGCGGTTGCCTACGCGACGCTGGCCAATGGCGGCAAGCGGGTCACACCGACCTTCGTCAAGGGCCAACACGGCAAGCCCGAGCAGGTGCTCGACCCGCGCATCGCGCGCGAGGTGCTGCAGATGATGCAGACCGTGACCGAGCCCGGCGGCACCGCCACCCAGGCCGCGATCCTCGGCTACCACGTGGCCGGCAAGACCGGTACCGCACGCAAGTTCAACAGCAGTGGCGGCTATTCGCGGCGCTACATCTCGTTCTTCGCCGGCGTGGTGCCGGTCGACAACCCGCGCTTCTCTATGGTGGTGGTGATCGACGATCCGGACCCGGGCAAGGGCTATTACGGTGGCTTTGTGTCGGCGCCGATGTTCAAGACCGTGATGGACGGTGCGCTGCGGCTGATGGATGTGCCGCCCGACGACATCGAAACCTGGCTCGCCGTGCAGGCGGCCGAGGAGTCCAAGCAGCGCAAGTCCGAAGGCGGTGCGGTGGCCGCGGCCGGACGGGGAGGTGCCCGATGACGGCCGCTCCGAAACGTTCAATGCGCCTTGCCGAACTGTTGCCTGATGTCGCCGGCATCCCGCTGGGTCTGCGCGTCAGCGGACTGGTGATGGACAGCCGCGAACTCGAGCCGGGCGACGCCTTCGTCGCCATCGGTGGCTTTGGCACCCACGGCCTGAAGTTCGTCGACGAGGTGCGCGCGAAGGGCGCCGCCGCGATCCTGTTCGAACCGCCAGCGCCTGGCGACGTCGTGCCCGACGACATCCGGGCGCCCGCCGATGCGATCCCGGTCCCAGGCCTGCGTGCGCGATTGGGTGCGATGGGCGACCAGTTCCATGATCGCCCCAGCGCGGCCATGACCGTGGTCGGCGTGACCGGCACCAATGGCAAGACCTCGACCGTGCAGCTGCTGGCGCAGGCCTGGTCGCTGCTCGGTACGACCGCGGCCACCATCGGCACCCTTGGCGCGGGTCTGTATGGCGAGGCGGTCGCGACCGGCTTCACCACGCCGCTGGTGCTGCGCCTGCATCGGTTGATTGCCGAACTGCATGAAGCCGGTGCCGAGGCGCTGGCGATGGAGGTCAGCTCGCACGCGCTCGACCAGGGCCGTGCCGATGGCGTCCATTTCGACGTTGGCGTGTTCACCAACCTCACCCGGGACCATCTCGACTACCACGGTGACATGCAGAGCTATGGCGCGGCCAAGGCCCGGCTGTTCGCCTGGCCGGGATTGAAGGCGGCGGTGGTCAATGTCGACGACGCGTTCGGCCGTGAACTGGCCGCCACGCTGCACGACGGCCCACGCTGCATCACCTGCAGTTCGCGCGGCGATGGCGGCGCGGCGGTGCAGGCTCGCAAGCTGCGCCTGGATGGGCGCGGCATCCTGTTCGAACTGGACATCGAAGGTGAATCGCACCCGGTGATGTCGCCCCTGATCGGCCGTTTCAACGTCGACAACCTGCTGGCGGTGGCCGGCACGCTGCATGCGCTGGACGAGCCGCCGTCGCAGATCGCCCGCATTCTGTCGCAGTTGCAGCCGATCCATGGCCGCATGAACCGCCTCGGCGGCGATGGCGTGCATCCGCTGGTGGTCATCGACTACGCGCACACGCCCGACGCGCTGGAGCAGGCGCTGGGGTCGGTGCGCGCGCATGCGGCGGCGAAAGTGGTGTGCGTGTTCGGCTGCGGCGGTGAGCGCGACCGCGGCAAACGCCCGCAGATGGCGGCGATCGCCGAGCGCCTGGCCGACAGCGTGATCGTCACCGACGACAACCCGCGCGGCGAGGACGGCGATGCGATCGTGGCCGACATCATGGCCGGTTTCAACGCGCCGGAACGGGTTGTGGTGGCACGCGACCGCCGTGCCGCGATCGTGCGTGCGGTCGGCGAGGCCGGCCCCGACGACATCGTGCTGATCGCCGGCAAGGGTCACGAGCCGTATCAGGAGATCGACGGCATCCGCCACCCGTTCGACGACACAGCGGCCGCGCGCGCGGTGCTGGAGGTGGGCGAATGAGGCCGCTGCAGCTGTCCGAAGTCGCGCGCATGACCGGCGGCCGCCTGGTCGACAGGCATGCCGGTGAAGACCGCACGATCGATGCCGTCGCCACCGACACCCGCGCGTTGCCCGCCGGCAAGGCGGCGCTGTTCGTCGCGATCAGGGGCGAGCGCTTCGATGGCCACGATCACGTTGCCACCGCGGCTGCGGCCGGTGATCGTGGAGCGGGCATGGCCGCGGCGCTGGTCTCGCGCGAACTCGACTGCGCGCTGCCGCAGATTGTCGTCGCCGATACCGAGCGTGCCCTGGCCGACCTGGCCGCGGCGATGCAGAAGCAGCGCTCCGGCAAGGTCATCGCGATCACCGGCAGCAACGGCAAGACCAGCGTCAAGGCGCTGCTGGCCACGATCCTGCAACGGGTTGCGATCACCTGGGCCACGCCCGGCAATCGCAACAACGAGATCGGCATGCCGCTGGCCGTGCTCGATGCGCCGGAGGACGCGGTCTTCGCGATCTACGAGATGGGTGCCGGCAAGCCCGGTGACATCGCCTACCTGACCCGCATCGCACCGCCCGACGTGTCGGTGGTCAACAACATCGCTCCCGCGCACATGGAACGGATGGGCAGCCTGCTTGCCATCGCCGATACCAAGGCCGCGATCTACGATGCGTTGCCAGCCGACGGCGTCGCGGTGATCAATGCCGATGATGCGTTCGGCCCGTTCTTCGCCGAGCGAGCCCACGGCAGCCGGATCATCCGCTTTGGCCTGGAACACAGCGCCGACGTGACCGCGCGCGACATCCACCTGCATGCGGAAGGTTCGCGTTTCGTTCTGGTTGCGCCGGAAGGCGAGGCCAAGGTCGAGTTGTCGATGCCCGGCCGCCACAACGTCGCCAATGCATTGGCGGCGGCTTCACTGGCGCTGGGGGCCGGCATCGGTTTGGACGCCATCGTCGGCGGGCTGGGCGATGCGCGCCCGGTGCCGGGGCGACTGGTCACGCACCGGTTGACGAACGGCGCGCTGGTCGTTGACGACAGTTACAACGCCAACCCGGGCTCCGCCGCAACCGCGATCGACACGCTGGCGTCGATGGGGGGCGAGGGCTGGCTGGTGCTCGGCGACATGCGCGAGATCGGCGCCGACGCCAAGGCCATGCATGCCGAGGTCGGACGCCGTGCCCGCGCTGCCGGCATCCGTCGCCTGTTCGCCATCGGGCCGCTCAGTGCCGAGGCAGCAAACGCCTTTGGCGAGGGTGCGGAGGTATTCGAAAGCCACGACGCCATGGCCGCCGCACTGCGCGCCGGGCTCGCCGACGGTGTGCGTGTGTTGATCAAGGGGTCGCGCGGCAGCGCGATGGACAAAGTCGTGAATGCCTTGCTTGCGCAGGGGCGAAACACTGTGGAGGAAAGCACGCATGCTGCTTGAACTCGCCCGCTGGCTGCAGGGACTGGAGAACTTCTTCGGCCTGTTCGGCTACCTGACCTTCCGCGGCATTCTCGCCGCGCTGACCTCGCTTGCGCTGTCGCTGTGGTGGGGGCCGACAGTGATCCGCCGGCTGGCCCAGCTCAAGGGCGGCCAGCCGATCCGCAAGGACGGCCCGGAGTCGCATTTCTCCAAGGCCGGCACGCCGACCATGGGCGGTGCGCTGATCCTGATCACCGTGCTCGCCTCGGTGTTGCTGTGGGGCGATCTGCGCAACAAATATGTGTGGCTGGTGCTGGCGGTGATGGTCGCATTCGGCTGGATCGGCTGGTGGGACGACTGGATCAAGATCGTCAAGCGCGACCCCAACGGCATGAAGTCGCGCTGGAAGTACCTGCTGCAGTCGCTGTTCGGGCTCGGCGCCGGCCTGTTCCTGTTCCTGTACGCGGACGTGCCCGCAGCCACCACGTTCTACGTGCCGTTCTTCAAGTCGATCGCGCTGCCGCTGGCCGGGATCGGCTTCGTCGCGATCGCCTACTTCTGGATCGTCGGCTTCTCCAACGCGGTCAACCTGACCGACGGCCTCGACGGCCTGGCGATCATGCCGACAGTGCTGGTTGCATGCGCGCTGGGCGTGTTCGCCTACGCCTCCGGCCATGCCGAGTTCTCGCAGTACCTGCAGATCCCGCGGGTGCCGGGCGCCGGCGAACTGGTGATCATCTGCGCCGCGATCGCAGGCGCCGGGCTCGGCTTCCTGTGGTTCAACACCTACCCGGCGATGGTGTTCATGGGCGATATCGGCGCGCTCGCGCTGGGCGCGGTGCTCGGCGCCATCGCGGTGATCGTGCGCCAGGAACTGGTGCTGGTGGTGATGGGCGGCATCTTCGTGATCGAGACGCTGTCGGTGATGATCCAGGTCGCCTCGTTCAAGCTGACCGGCAAA
This sequence comes from Lysobacter alkalisoli, assembly GCF_006547045.1. Classification (NCBI taxonomy): domain Bacteria; kingdom Pseudomonadati; phylum Pseudomonadota; class Gammaproteobacteria; order Lysobacterales; family Lysobacteraceae; genus Marilutibacter; species Marilutibacter alkalisoli. Next base: position 3,014,133 of record NZ_CP041242.1, on the reverse strand, counting down.
CGCGTGTTCCGGATGGCGCCGATCCACCACCACTTCGAGCTGAAGGGGTGGCCGGAGCCGCGCGTGATCGTCCGCTTCTGGATCATCTCGGTGATCCTGGTCCTGATCGGCCTGGCGACGTTGAAGGTGCGCTGATGGACGACCACGCCACCCGCGCCGCTGCCGCCCGCACTGGGGCCACCCGCACAAGCGGCGGCCAGGCCACACGCATCGACGATATCCGCGGTCGTTTCGACCGGTGGATCGCCGGTACCGTGCTTGCGCTGGCCGCGCTCGGCGTGGTGATGGTCGCTTCCAGCTCGATCTACCAGGACAGCAATCCCTACCACTACTTCGGTCGCCACCTGGTGTTCCTTGCCGGTGGCGCGGTGCTGATGGCGCTGGCGATGCGCACCGAGCTCAAAACGGTGGAGCGCTACAACCACCTGCTGCTGCTGGGCTGCTTCGTGCTGCTGGTTCTGGTGTTCGTGCCCGGGCTCGGGGTCAGCGTCAAGGGCGCGAACCGCTGGATCAACCTGGGCGTGTCCGGTTTCCAGGTGGTGGAGGCGGTCAAGGTCTGCTTCATCATCTGGCTGGCCAGTTACCTGGTCCGGTTCCGCGACGAGGTCAACGCGACCTGGCCGGCGATGCTCAAGCCGCTGGGCGTGGCGGCGGCCCTGGTCGTGCTGCTGCTGTTGCAGCCGGACTTCGGCTCGTCCTCGCTGCTGCTGGCGATCACTGCCGGCATGCTGGTGCTGGGCGGCGTCAACATGCCGCGCATGTTCGGGCCGGTGCTGGTCGCGTTGCCGCTGCTGGCCTTCGTCGCCGTGCTCGAGCCGTACCGCATGCGCCGCCTGACCTCGTTCATGGACCCGTGGGCAGATCCGTTCGGCAGCGGTTACCAGCTGACCAATGCGTTGATGGCGGCCGGCCGCGGCGAATGGTTCGGGGTTGGCCTGGGCGGTTCGATCCAGAAGCTCTACTACCTGCCCGAGGCGCATACGGATTTCATTCTCGCGGTGATCGCCGAGGAGCTGGGCTTCGTCGGTGTCTGCATGGTGATCGGGCTGTTTTCCCTGCTGGTCGGACGCGCGTTGTGGATCGGTCTGAAGTGCGTCGAGATGCGCCGTCATTTCGCCGGCTATCTGGCCTTCGGCATTGCACTGTGGATCGCGCTGCAGAGTTTCGTCTCGATCGGCGTCAACCTCGGCCTGCTTCCCACCAAGGGCCTGACTCTGCCGCTGGTTTCCTCCGGCGGGTCCAGTGTGCTGATGACCTGTCTGGGCATGGGTCTGCTGCTGCGGATCTCGTACGAACTCGAGCGCGCGCAGCGCCAGGTCGCGCGTTTGCGGGGCGATGAGGTAGCTGTCGCAGCGAGTGGCCCTGCGCCAGCGACCGCGGCGCCATTGCCGGTCGCCGCCATGCGTGCCGGCGAAGGTATCTCGCGCGGCACCAACCGCCTGCGCCAGCGGGTCGAACCCACATTGGGGAGGGCCGGATGACGGCATCGGCCGCCAGCATGAATGCTCCGGCCCCGGTGATGATCCTCGCCGGCGGTACCGGCGGGCACATCTTCCCGGGCTTGGCCGTGGCCCGTGCGCTACGTGCGCGCGGCGTACCGGTGCGCTGGATGGGCGCCGAAGGGGCGATGGAAACCCGGCTGGTGCCGCAGCACGACATCGCCATCGACACCATCCCGGTGCGCGCGATCCGCGGCAAGGGACTGACCACCAAGTTCGCCGCGCCATGGCGGCTGCTCAAGACGGTGCGTGCGGCGCGTGCCCTGCTGTTGCGGACGCGACCGCGTGCGGTGATCAGCTTCGGCGGTTTCGCCGCAGGCCCGGGTGGGCTGGCCGCGCGCCTGCTTGGCATTCCGCTCATCGTGCATGAGCAGAACCGCGCCCCCGGCCTGACCAACCGCGTACTGGTACGGCTGGCCGACCGCGTGATGACCGGATTCCCCGATACCTTCCCCGGACGCAACGAGCAGGTTGTAGGCAATCCCGTGCGCGAGGAGATCGCCGCGATGCCGCCACCCGGGGTCCGCTACGAAGACCGTACCGGCCCACTGCGCCTGCTGGTGCTGGGGGGCAGCCAGGGTGCGCGCGCGCTCAACGAGGCGGTGCCAAGGGCGCTGGCAATGCTGCGCCACGACGTGTCCTTCGAGGTCCGTCACCAATGCGGCGAGAAGCTGCGTACCGAGGCCGAGCAGGCTTATGCCGATGCGCAGGTGCCGGCCTCGGTCGAGCCATTCATCGCCGACATGGCCGCAGCCTACGCCTGGGCCGATGTGGTGGTCTGCCGCGCCGGTGCGTTGACCCTGGCCGAGCTGTGCGCGGCTGGCGTCGCCTGCATCCTGGTGCCGTTCCCGCAGGCGGTCGACGACCACCAGACACGCAATGCCGAGTACCTGCAAGCGCGTGGCGCCGCCCAGGTGCTGCCGCAGGGCGAGACATTGCACCAGCGTATCGCCGCCACCCTCGAAATTCTCGATCAGCGCGCCGACCTGCTGCGCATGGCCGTGTGCGCGCGCGACCTGGCACGACCGGCCGCGGCTGCGGATGTCGCCGACACAGTGCTCGATCTCACGACTCAGAAGGAGCAGGCCGCATGAGCGCGACCATCCGCCGCCACCGCCTGCAGCACGACGGTGACCTTGCCAAGGCGTTCCCGCGGGTGCACTTCGTCGGCATCGGAGGCACCGGCATGAGCGGCATCGCCGAAGTGATGTGCACACTCGGCTACCAGGTGTCCGGCTCGGACACGGCCGACAGCGCGGTCACCCGCCGGCTGGCCTCGCTCGGCATTGCCGTGCACCGCCAGCATGTCGCCTCCAACGTGCTTGGCGCCGATTGCGTTGTGGTGTCCAGCGCGATCAGGTCCGACAACGCCGAACTGATGGAAGCGCGCGCGCAGCGCATTCCGGTGGTGCCGCGTGCGGAAATGCTGGCCGAGCTGATGCGCTTCAAGCGCGGTATAGCGGTCGCCGGCACCCACGGCAAGACCACGACCACCTCGCTGGCCGCCAGCGTGCTGGCCGAGGGCGGCATCGATCCGACCTTCGTGATCGGTGGTCAGCTGCTCGCCGCAGGGGCCAACGCTCGCCTCGGCAAGGGCGACTGGCTGGTCGCCGAGGCCGACGAGAGCGATGGCAGTTTCCTGCGCCTGAACCCACAGATCGCCGTGGTCACCAACATCGACGCCGACCACCTGGAGAACTACGGCGGCGAGTTCGCCCAGGTGCAGGCCGCGTTCGAGGAATTCATGCACAGGCTGCCGTTCTATGGCCTGGCCGTGCTCTGCATCGATGACCCGGAAGTCGCCGAGCTGGCGAAGAAGACTCCGCGTCACGTGATGACCTACGGCACCCACGAGGAGGCCGACGTGCGCGCCGAGGACGTGCGCCAGCAGGGCCCGAACATGCATTTCACCCTGTGCCTGCCGGATGCGACCCGCACCGAGGTCGAACTGGCGCTGCCCGGCCACCACAACGTGCTCAACGCGCTGGCCGCGGCCGCGGTCGGCTGGCAGCTGGGCGTGCAGGGCGATGCGATCGCACGCGCGCTCAAGCAGTTCGCCGGCATCGGCCGACGCTTCAACCTGCTCGCCGAGCTGGAGACGGGGAAGGGTGCACGGGTGCAACTGGTCGATGACTACGGCCACCATCCGAAGGAGCTGGAAGCGGTATTCGCCGCGGCCCGTGGCGGCTGGCCGGAACGGCGGCTGGTGGTCGCGTTCCAGCCGCATCGCTACACCCGCACCCGCGATCACTTCGACGAGTTCGCCGCCGTGCTGTCTTCGGTGGACGCGCTGGTGCTGACCGAGGTGTACCCGGCTGGCGAGGCTCCGATCGTCGGTGCCGATGCCAAGTCGCTGGCGCGCGCGATCCGTGCGCGCGGCCGCATCGATCCGGTGGTCGTGGCCGGGGCCGGCGACCTCGCCGCGCTGCTGCCCGACGTGCTGCAGGACGGCGACCTGCTGCTGGTGATGGGGGCGGGCGATATCGGTCATGCGGCCCAGCAGCTGGCGACGGAAGGTTTCGTGGGAGGTGGCGAATGACGCAGCAGTTGCCGTCGCCACGCTTCAGCGACCCGGCCGTGTTCGGCCGCGTCGCCGTACTGATGGGCGGCACCAGCGCCGAGCGCGAGGTCTCGCTCGACTCCGGGCGCAACGTGCTCGATGCACTGCTCTCGCGCGGTGTCGACGCGTTCGCCGTCGACGGCATCCCGGCCCTGGTCGACGCAGTGCGCGACGGCCACGTCGAACGCGCCAGGCGTGTGGACAGAGTGTTCAACATCCTGCACGGCGGCGATGGCGAGAACGGCGTGCTGCAGGGCCTGTGCGAGGCGCTCGGCGTGCCGTACACCGGCCCCGGGGTGCTCGGTTCGGCATTGACGCTGGACAAGATCCGCACCAAACAGGTGTGGCAGGCGGCCGGTCTGCCGACCGCGCGTTTCGCGCGAGTGCCCGCCGGAGGCGACCTGTCCGCGGCGGTGCGCGAACTGGGCCTGCCGGTGTTCGTCAAACCGTCCAGCGAGGGCTCCAGCGTTGGCGTGTTCCGGATCGTGGAAGAAGGTGACCTGGAGCCAGCGCTGGAGTTCGCGCGCGCATACCCGGGCGAACTGCTGGCCGAGCAGATGCTGACCGGCGGCGAGTTCACCGTCGGCATCCTCGGCGACGTGGCCCTGCCGTCGATCAGGATCGTGCCGGCCGGCGAGTGGTACGACTACCACGCCAAGTACATCGCCGAGGACACCCAGTACCTCTGCCCCGGCCTGGACGGCGACCAGGAGGCGGAGATCCGCGCGCTGGCGCTGGACGGATTCCGTGCCGCCGGCTGCACCGGTTGGGGCCGGGTGGACGTCATGCGCCATGCCGACGGTGGCTTGATGCTGATGGAGGTCAACACCGCCCCGGGCATGACCAGCCATTCGCTGGTGCCCAAGGCCGCCGAGCAGCTCGGTGTCGACTACGCCTCACTGTGCTGGCGGGTACTGGAACAGACCCTCGCCGGTGGCATGGGAGGTGCGCAGGCATGAGCGCGCTGCTGCGCCTGATCGGCTGGACCCTCGCGGTGGCACTGGTGGTGCTGCCGGTGGTCGCCGTGCTCAAGGGCTGGGTCGGCCAGGATCAATGGCCGCTGACCCGGTTGCGGGCGACCGGCGAGTTCGAGCGCGTCGATCCGGCCGCGCTGCAGCGGGCGCTGATGCCATATGCGAAACAGGGCTTCTTTGCGGTGAAGCTGGACGACGCACGGGCCGCGGTCGCGGCGCTGCCGTGGGTCGAGCACGCCGAGGTGCGCAAGCGTTGGCCCGACGTGCTGGAGGTGACCGTGGTCGAGCACCGCCCGTTCGCGCGCTGGGGCGAAGAACGCGTGCTGTCCGAACAGGGCCGGCTGTTCCCGTCCGAAGGCATCGAAGTGCCGGACACCCTGCCGTGGCTGGACGGGCCGGACACCCGCGTGTCCGACGTGGTCCGCTTCTACAACGAGAGTCGCAGCCTGTTCGCGCCGCTCGGCATCGCCGTGCGCCAGGTCGAACTCGATGCGCGCGGCAGCTGGAGCCTGGGCCTGGGCAACGGCGCCGTAGTGATGGTCGGCCGCAGCCAGCCCGGCGAGCGGCTGCAGCGCTTCATCCGGGTCATCCCGCAACTGGTGGCGCAGAACGGGCAGCTGCCCGTGCGCGCCGACCTCCGCTACACCAATGGCTTTTCGCTGACCTGGGCGAGTGGCGACGAGTCGGCGGACACCGACGACGCGTCCGCTGCGACCGGCGCGCGTCCGGCCCTGAATGACCGAACCGGACTGGCCGGAACCGACGCGGCAACGCGATGGACGGCATCGACTCGTCATGAGCGGACCGAACAAATTCTGCAGCAGGTAAATATATGAACCGCAAAGGCGACAAGTCGCTCATCGTCGGTCTCGACATCGGCACCTCCAAGGTGGTGGCGCTGGTGGGCGAGTACAGTCCCGACAACGGCACGGCCGGACATCCGATCGAGGTGATCGGCATCGGCTCGCATGAATCGCGCGGCCTGCGCAAGGGCGTGGTGGTCGACATCGAATCCACCGTGCAGTCGATCCAGCGCGCGATCGAGGAGGCCGAGCTGATGGCCGGTTGCGAGATCCGCTCTGTCTACGCCTCCATCTCCGGCAGCCACGTGCAATGCCGCAACTCGCAAGGCATCGCCCCGATCCGCGACGGCGAGGTCAGCCACGGCGATCTCGACCGCGTGCTGGAGGCGGCCAAGGCGGTCGCGATCCCGGCCGACCAGAAGATCCTGCACGCGATCCCGCGCGACTACGTGCTCGACGATTCGCAGGAAGGCATCCGCAATCCGGTCGGCATGACCGGCGTGAGGCTGGAGGTGCACGCCCACCTGGTGGTCTGTGCCCAGTCGGCGGCGGCCAACGTCAGCAAGTGCGTGCAGCGCTGCGGGCTGCAGGTCGACGACCTGATCCTGGGCGTGCTCGCTTCCAGCCAGGCGGTGCTGACCAGCGACGAACGCGAGCTGGGCGTGGTGCTGGTCGACATCGGCGCCGGCACCACCGATATCGCGGTGTTCGTGCAAGGCGCGATCGCGCATAGCGCGAGTCTGCCGATCGCCGGCGACAAGGTCACCGAGGACATCGCCCACATGCTGCGCACGCCGACCCCCGAGGCGGAGCAGATCAAGGTCCGCTACGCCTGCGCGCTGGCGCAGATGGCGACCGCGGAAGAAAGCATCCAGGTGCCCAGCGTCGGCGACCGTCCGCCGCGGCGCATGCCGCGCCACTCGCTGGCGCAAGCGGTGCAGGCCCGCTACGAAGAGCTGTTCGAGATGGTCCAGGCCGAGCTGCGCCGCAGCGGCTTCGAGCAGCACGTGCGTGCCGGCATGGTCCTGACCGGTGGCGCCTCGAAGATGGAAGGCGTGGTCGAACTGGCCGAGGAAATGCTGCAGATGCCGGTCCGCGTCGGCATCCCGCAGCACGTCACCGGTCTCGGCGAAGTGGTCGGCAATCCGGTCCATGCGACCGGCGTCGGCCTGCTGCTGATGGGCAGCCAGATCGAGCACCCGCGCCGGCCGGTCATCTCCACCGGTCGCGCCGGCAGCTTCTTCAACAAGTTGAAGAACTGGTATCGCGGCGAATTCTAGTTTCAGGGGCGGTCACGGCGAGGGCGCCGGGCCCGGCAGGAAGGCAGAAGGCAGTTGGCAACACCGTTTCATTCTCCAACCACAACAAGCACTCCCCACCGCAAGCACAACAACAACTAGCACTGCATCAACAGAGGACGAGGACAATGGCACACTTCGAACTGGTCGAGAGCATGGCGCCCAACGCCATCATCAAGGTCATCGGCGTCGGCGGCGGCGGCGGCAACGCGGTCGCCCACATGGTCAGCAGCAACGTCGATGGCGTGGAATTCATCACCGCCAACACCGATTCGCAGGCGATCAAGAACTGCGGGGCCAAGCTGCAGCTGCAGCTCGGCAGCAACGTCACCAAGGGCCTGGGCGCCGGCGCCAACCCCGAGGTCGGCCGTCAGGCCGCGCTCGAGGACCGCGAGCGACTGATGGACGCGATGGAAGGCGCCGACATGGTGTTCATCACCGCCGGCATGGGCGGCGGCACCGGCACCGGCGCAGCCCCGGTCGTCGCGCAACTGGCCAAGGAGATGGGCATCCTGACCGTCGCCGTGGTCACCAAGCCGTTCCCGTTCGAGGGCCGTCGCCGCATGCAGGTCGCACTCAAGGGCATCGAGGAGCTCAGCCACCACTGCGACTCGCTGATCACCATTCCCAACGAGAAGCTGATCACGGTGCTCGGCCGCAACGCGACCATGATCCAGGCCTTCCGGGCCGCCAACGACGTCCTGCTCGGCGCGGTGCAGGGCATCGCCGACCTGATCGTGCGCCCGGGCCTGATCAACGTCGACTTCGCCGACGTGCGCACCGTCATGTCCGAGATGGGCCTGGCGATGATGGGTACCGGTTCCGCCCGCGGCGACGACCGCGCCCAGGCCGCGGCCGAGTCGGCGATCCAGAACCCGCTGCTGGACGACGTCAACCTGTCGGGTGCCAACGGCATCCTGGTCAACATCACCGCCGGTCCGGACTTCACCATGGCCGAGTTCGACGAGGTCGGCCGCACGGTCGAGCAGTTCGCCTCCGAGGATGCGACCGTGGTCATCGGCACCGTGCTCGACCCGGACATGCAGGACGAGGTCAAGGTCACCGTGGTTGCCACCGGCCTCAACCGAGCCTCGGCCAAGCAGACCCGTCCGGGCGAGCAGCGCGCGCCGATCCAACTGGTCCGCAACGGCACCACCGGCCAGCCCGAGTTCAGCGCGATGGACGATGCCCCGGTTGTGCCGAGCTTCGGTGGCAGCCTGCGCCGCGGTGGCGGAATGGCCGAACCGGCCGCCCCGGCCCCGGCCGCATCGTCGGCACCGGACGTGGCCGATTTCGGCAACGACAGCAGCTACCTGGATATTCCGGCGTTCCTGCGCCGCCAGGCTGACTGACAAGGCGGTACTGCCGCCTACCTCCCCGGCCGGACTCGTCCCCGGCCGGGCGGGATATTCGTCCCGGACACCTGCCCGGGATCTTTGGGCCGGTCTGCGATTGCGGACCGGCCAGTTTCATTCCCCTGAATGACAGAACATGGCACGCGCAACGAATGTGACTGCCTTTTCGTTCAGGTTCAGCCACCTGCATGGTATTCTCCATCCGTTTTGAAGCGTCCCGATCCCGTACAGGGCGGGGCGGCTGTACCGGCCCGGTCGAGGAAAGGCCCGGCTCCGGTCCGCGCAAGCCATGCAGGTCGCATGCGCCGCGCGACAGCCGGCACCCCTCGATCCGGCAACATGACAAGGCAGAGGCCCCCCGAACATGCTGCGCCAGCGCACTCTCAAGAACGTGATCCGCGCCACCGGCGTGGGCCTCCACAGCGGTGAAAAAGTCTTCCTCACCCTGCGCCCGGCGGTGGTCGATGCGGGCATCGTTTTCCGCCGCGTCGACCTCGACCCGGTGGTCGAGATCCCGGCCAACGGCGAGCTCGTCACCGAAACCATGCTCTGTACCGGCCTGAGCTGCGGCGACGCCAAGGTCATGACCGTCGAGCACCTGATGTCCGCACTGGCGGGCCTGGGCGTGGACAACGTCATCATCGACCTGTCGGCACCGGAAGTGCCGATCATGGACGGCTCGGCCGGCCCATTCGTTTTCCTGCTGCAGTCGGCGGGCATCGCCGAACAGGAAGCGCCCAAGCGTTTCATCCGCATCAAGCGCCCGGTCGAAGTCCGCGATGGCGACAAGATCGCCCGCTTCACCCCGCACGACGGCTTCCGCATCGGCTTCACGGTCGAATTCGACCACCCGGCCATCCCGACCTCGCAGTCGCGGGCCGAGGTCGAATTCTCCACCGCCTCCTACGTCAAGGAGGTCAGCCGTGCCCGCACCTTCGGCTTCATGCGCGACCTGGAATTCATGCGCGAACGCAACCTCGGCCTCGGCGGCTCGATGGACAACGCCATCGTGCTCGACGAATTCCGGGTGCTGAACGAGGACGGCCTGCGCTACGCCGACGAGTTCGTCCGCCACAAGATCCTCGACGCGGTCGGCGACCTGTACCTGGCCGGCCACCCGATCATCGGCGCCTACGAGGGCTTCAAGTCCGGCCACGCACTCAACAACAAGCTGATCCGCGCCCTGCTGGCCGACCGCGAAGCCTGGGAAGAGATCAGCTACACCGATGAGCAGCAGCCGGTGCCGGTGATCTACGGCACCCCGGCGAGCGCCTGACAGCACCCCTCGACCGTGCTCTCGTCACAGACGTGAACGCTGGGTCACGACTTAACTAAAAATTAACAATTATTTTCTTATTTGTTTCTTTTTAGTTAACAAACGCCGCTCTCCACGCCAGTAGGATGCCCCGTCCTCCGGTTTTCTGTGGGTGTTTTCCCCAGTCAACCGGTCCCGGAATCGTCTGGTTCGTCTGTCTTCCTGTCCGGATCGGCAGCTTCCAGCGATGCCAGGGCCGACTGCAGCGCCTTGCGGGCGTGTGCGGACAGCGGGACAGGCCGAAGTGGCGCCGGTTCGGGTGGCGCAAGGGGAGTTTTCGACGCCCTGGCCACCACTTCGGTCGCAGCAAGCCCGATGGAGCGGGCCACGTCGATCAGTTCCGGCGCGGACATCCGTAGCCTGGATTGCCAAACCGGTGCGTCGACGACAAAAACCAGTTTGCCGTTGTTGATGTTCGCCAGCCGCACATGCGGGGCGAGCTCTTCCGGCAGATGGGGACGTAGGCGACGGTCGACCTCGTCGAGCCACATGGCGCGGCGAACAGGGTTGCCAGCCGGTTCCGCGAGCAGCGCATCGAGCGCTTCGAGCGGTTTCGACGGGCGTTGGGGTGACCTGGCTTTGGACTCAGACATCGGAAACATGACCTTCGAAAACATCATTCAAGCATCGCGACGGGTTGCCGCGCACCTGCTCCAGCATGGGGTGTACTTTGGTACCCGACGACCACTCCTGCTGGGTTCGGTGGTATTGGCGACCGGCCTGGCCGGCGGCCTCGGGGCCGGGATCGTGATGAACGCCTCGCTGCGAGCGCAAGTCACCGAACAGCAGGCCATGATCGAGCTTAATCGACGCGAGGCCCAGCGCGAGGTGAATGCGCTTGCCGCCCGCCTCGGCGAACTGCAGGCCGAGGCCAACCGCCTCAACGCCCTCGGCGAGCGCCTGACCCGCATCGGCCAGCTCGAAGACGGCGAATTCGACTTCGACAAGCCGGTGGGTATCGGCGGTGTCGGCCCGGTCGAGGACATTGCCCGGCCCGAGCTGGACGAAGGCCTGGAGCAGCTCGGCCAGCAGTTCAGCGTGGCCGGCGAGCAGCTGTCGGTGCTCGAGTCGCTGCTGTTCAACCGCCAGTTGGACCTCAACGCGGTGCCTTCGCGTACGCCGGTGGGGCGCAGCAGCTACATCACCTCCCATTTCGGTTACCGGGCCGACCCGTTCAGCGGCGGCCGGGCCTTGCACAAGGGGGTCGACTTCTCGGCCAGGACCGGTGACCCGGTATACGCCGTCGCCGATGGCGTGATCAGCTTTTCCGGTGCGCGCTCGGGCTATGGCAAGGTGGTCGAGGTCGACCACGGCAATGGCTACGTGACCCGCTATGCGCACAATTCGAAGCTGACCCGCAAGGCCGGCGAGCTGGTCCGCGCCGGGCAGGAAGTCGCCAAGGCCGGCTCGACCGGGCGTTCGACCGGCGCGCACGTGCATTTCGAGGTCTGGGAGAACGGCAAGGTCGTCAACCCGCGCAACTTCCTGAGCCAGCAGTCGCCGCTGAAGGGCTGACGCATCAGGTTGCATGGAAACGGGGCGGAAACGCTCCGTTTTTTTGTTTGAGCTGCTTGTGGCGGGTAAGCGAAGCGCACCCGGGGAGCACAGGCCGCCCGTCGCCGCAGATCATCCAGGGTGCGCTTCGCTTACCCGGGCTACGGAGTACGCGGCTCGTTCCGGCCCTCCGCCATAGGCTTCGGGCGCTCGATCAGCTACAAGGCAATGCCTTGTAAGCAGCCGATCTCGCCCCCAGCTACAATCGCAGTGCCAGAAGGGGCGCGCGGCGCCCCTTTTATTTTTGGGGGCCTGGCGCTTGCGCCGGCCCGTTCATGAACCCAACCGGTCCCATCCATGCTCAACAGCTTGCTTACCAGTGTCTTCGGCAGCCGTAACGAACGCCTGCTGCGCCAACTGCAACGCTCCGTCGACAAGATCAACGTGCTTGAGCCGGAGATGGAAAAACTTTCCGACGCCGAGCTGCAGGCCAGGACACCGGAGTTCCAGCAGCGCATTCGTGACGGTGAATCCCTCGACAAGGTCCTGCCCGAGGCCTTCGCGGTCTGCCGCGAGGCCTCGCGCCGCGTGCTGGGCATGCGCCACTACGACGTGCAGTTGATCGGCGGCATGGTCCTGCATCTGGGCAAGATCGCCGAAATGCGCACCGGTGAGGGCAAGACCCTGGTCGCGACCTTGCCGGTCTACCTCAACGCCCTGGAAGGCAAGGGCGTGCATGTGGTCACCGTCAACGACTACCTGGCCCGCCGCGACTCGGCGTGGATGGGCAAGCTCTACAACTGGCTGGGCCTGTCGGTCGGGGTGGTCTACCCGGGCATGAACCACGGCGACAAGCAGGCCGCCTACGCCGCCGACATCACCTACGGCACCAACAACGAGTTCGGCTTCGACTACCTGCGCGACAACATGGCGCTGTCGAAGGCCGACCGCAACCAGCGTCCGCTGAACTTCGCCATCGTCGACGAGGTCGATTCGATCCTGATCGACGAGGCGCGCACGCCGCTGATCATTTCCGGCCCGGCCGACGAGTCGCCGGAGCTGTACATCAAGGTCAACCGGATCGTTCCCAACATGAGCCGGCAGGAGGTCGAGGACGGCCTCGGCGATTTCTGGGTCGATGAGAAGCAGAAGCAGGTCCACATGTCCGAGGCCGGCCAGGAGCACGCAGAGGAGCTGTTGCGCAAGGCCGGCATCCTCGGCGAGGAGGAGGGCCTGTACGATCCGCACAACATCCACGTCGTCCACCATCTCAACGCCGCCATGCGCGCGCATGCCATCTACCAGCGCGACGTCGATTACATCGTCCGCGATGGCGAGGTGGTGATCGTCGACGAGTTCACCGGCCGCACCCTGCCGGGCCGGCGCTGGTCGGACGGCCTGCACCAGGCGGTCGAGGCGAAGGAGGGCGTGCCGGTCCAGCGCGAGAACCAGACCCTGGCCAGCATCACCTTCCAGAATCTGTTCCGCATGTACAACAAGCTGGCCGGCATGACCGGTACCGCGGACACCGAGGCCTTCGAGTTCAACAGCATCTACGGGCTGGAAGTGGTGGTGATCCCGACCAACCAGCCGGTGCAGCGCACGGACCACCCCGACGCGGTGTTCCTCAACCGCAACGGCAAGTACCGCGCGGTGGTCAACGAGCTCAAGGAGGCCAACGCCAAGGGCCAGCCGGTGCTGGTCGGCACCACCTCGATCGAGGTCTCCGAGCTGCTGTCCAACCAGCTGCGCGAGGCCGGCATCCACCACGAGGTGCTCAACGCCAAGCAGCACGAGCGCGAAGCCCACATCATTGCCCAGGCCGGCCGCCCGGGCGCGATCACCATCGCCACCAACATGGCCGGTCGCGGTACCGATATCGTGCTCGGCGGCTCGCTGGAGGCGGAACTCGAAGCGCTGGGCGAGGATATCGACGAGGCCACCCGCGAGCGGATCAAGGCCGAATGGCAGCAACGCCACGACGCGGTCAAGGCCGCCGGCGGCCTGCACATCATCGGCACCGAGCGCCACGAGAGCCGTCGCATCGACAACCAGCTGCGTGGCCGTGCCGGCCGTCAGGGCGATCCGGGCTCTTCACGCTTCTACCTGTCGCTGGAAGACAACCTGATGCGCATCTTCGCCGCCGACTGGGTGCAGAAGGTGATGGCGCGGATGGGCCTGCAGGAAGACGACATCATCGAGAGCGCGCTGGTCAGCAAGCAGATCGCCAACGCGCAGCGCAAGGTCGAGGCCCACAACTTCGACATCCGCAAGAACCTGCTCGACTTCGACGACGTCAACAACGATCAGCGCAAGGTCATCTACGGCCAGCGCGACGAGTTGCTCGAAGCCGAGAGCGTGAAGGAGAACATCGACGGCATTCGCTACGACGTGGTCGCTGCGATCGTCGCGCGCTTCGTGCCGCGGGACTCGATCGACGAGCAGTGGGATCTGGCGGGGCTGGACGCGGCTCTGGAGCAGGAATTGGGTCTGCGCGTTGACGTGACCGGACTGGTCGCGGGCAGCAAGGAGATCGACGCCCAGGGCATCGAGGAGCACGTGGTCAAGGCCGTCGACCAGCACTTCGCCGATCGCGAGGTCCAGCTCGGCACCGAAACCATGCGCCAGCTCGAGAAGCACATCATGCTCAACGTGCTCGACCAGAGCTGGAAGGAGCATCTGGCGCGCATGGACTACCTGCGCCAGGGCATCCACCTGCGTGGTTACGCGCAGAAGCAGCCCAAGCAGGAGTACAAGCGCGAAGCCTTCCAGCTGTTCAGCGAGATGCTGGAGAAGGTCAAGCGCGAGGTCATTACCCTGCTGGCGCGGGTCCGTATCCGTACCGAGGAAGAAATCGCGATGCTGGAAGCGCAGGAGCGCGCCGCCGCCGAAGCCAAGGCCCGGCAGATGCAGTTCCAGCATGCCGATGTCGGCGGTTACGGCGCCGACGAGGAAGCCGCCGCCGTGGCCGCGCCGGGGCAGGGCTTCCAGCAGGCCGCCCGTGCCATGCCCAAGGTTGGCCGCAACGATCCGTGTCCTTGCGGCAGCGGCAAGAAGTACAAGCACTGCCATGGGCAGTTGGGTTGAGCCGGCGTTAACCATCCGTAGCCCGGGCGAGGCGAAGTCGCACCCGGGGTTACGAACGGTCGACGCACGTTTCCCGGGTGCGGCCCACGCCTCTGAAGGCACGGGCTTTACCCGGGCTACGGGTGAGTCGTGCTGATGGCGGACTCCGAGTCCCGCATGCGAACCGTCGATGTAGTCGCAGCCGTCATCCGCGACGCTCGTGGCCGGGTCCTGCTGACCCGGCGCACCGAGGGCAAGGACTTCGCCGGCCGCTGGGAATTTCCCGGTGGCAAGCGCAAGCGCGGCGAGTCGCCCGAGGACGCCCTGGTCCGTGAACTGCGCGAGGAACTCGGCATCGAGGCCGAGCCCGGCCCGCACCTGATCACCGTCCCCCAGCTGTACCCGGACAAGCATCTGTACCTGGACGTGCGCGCGGTCGTCGACTGGCACGGCAGCCCGCGCGGCCGCGAGCAGCAGGCCATGGCCTGGGTGACGATGGAAAAGCTCGCCCGCTACACGATGCCGCCGGCGGACCTGCCGGTGGTGGCGGCGCTGCAACAGCCTGCCCACTACCTGGTGACCCCGACTCCTGGCGAGGACGACGCGTCGTGGCTGGAGGCCCTCGATGCGGCGCTGGCCGGTGGCGTCCAGCGGGTACAACTGCGCGCGCCCGGTCTCGACCCGGCGCGCTGGCAGCGATTGGCCACGGCCGCAGCGAAACGGTGTCGCAAGGCCGGGGCCGAAGTGCTGGTCAATGGCGGCGTGGAGCTGGCCAGGACGCTGGCAAGCGGCATCCATCTAACTGCGGCGCAGCTGCTGGCCAACAAGCGCCGACCATTGCCGGCGGGGCAACGGGTCGGCGCGTCCTGCCATACCCTCGAAGAACTGCGCCATGCCCAGGCGATCGGCTGCGACTTTGCCGTCCTCGGCCCGGTCAAACCCACGGCCAGCCATCCGGGCGTCGACGGCATCGGCTGGGACCGCTTCGCCAGCCTGCGGAAGCACGTCTCACTGCCGCTCTACGCCATCGGCGGCCTCGGCCCCGACGACCTTGCCGAAGCCCGTCGCCACGGTGCACAGGGGATCGCTGCGATCACGGCCTTGTGGCCTGCCCTCACCCCAACCCCTCTCCCGTAAACGGGAGAGGGCTATTTGACGCCGCTGCGTTAAGCCCTCATCCGATTACGAGAGGGGTTGGGGTGAGGGCCAGAGCCGGCCAATGTCCGGTAGCGCCGATCCAGCGCCGCGACATGCGCTTCCAATGCTTCGATCGGGCCGTCGTTGACGATCACATCGTCGGCCATCGCCAGCCGTTCGCGGCGGTCGGCCTGGGCCGCGATCATGCGGTCGGCGAGGGCAGCGTCGGCGCCGTCGCGGGCCATCAGCCGTTCGCGCTGCACCTCGACCGGCACGTCGACCACCAGGATCCGGTCCAGCCACGGATACGCCTCGCGGCCGCCGCCTTCGGCCAGCAGGGGAATCGCGGCGATCGCATAGGGCCCGGTGGCGGCCCGGCACTCGTCCATCAGCTGTCGGCGTACGCGGGGGTGGATGATCGCCTCCAGCCGACGCCGGGCGTCGGCATCGGCGAACACCCGCTTGCGCATCACCGCCCGGTCCAGGCTGCCATCCGCTGCCAGCACATCCGGGCCGAACGCCGCCGTGACTTCGGCAAGACCCTCCGACCCCGCCGCCACCGCCGCGCGCGCGGCGACATCGGCATCGACCACCACCACGCCCAGCGTCTCGAAACGCGCGCTCACCGCGCTCTTGCCAGAAGCCACGCCGCCGGTGATGGCGATGATGAAGCTGCTCATGGCTGGATTATGACTCAAGCCTCATGCCAGGCCCGAAATCCGCAGATACCAGTCGATCATCCCCTCGCCCCAGAAGAACACGATCCAGCCGGCGATCGCCAGATAAGGGCCAAACGGGATCGGGGTGGCGCGGTCGCGGCCTTTGGCGAACAGCCAGATCGAGCCGACGATGGCGCCGATCAGCGACGACAGCATGATCGTCGGCAGCACGCCGCTCAGGCCCACCCAGGCGCCGATCGCGGCCAGCAGCTTGAAATCGCCATGGCCCATGCCTTCCTTGCCGGTGAGTTGCTTGAACACCCACCACACCGACCACAGGCTAAGGTAGCCGGCGATCGCGCCGAGTAGGGCCGGCTTGGCCGGCATGTAGAGGTTGTCGGCTGCGGCGATCAACCCCAGCCACATCAGCGGCAGGGTGAGCTGGTCGGGCAGCAACTGGGTGCGGAAGTCGATGCCCGACGATGCGATCAGGAAGCACGAGAACAACGCCGCGCCGAAGCCCTGCCAGCCGAAACCGAACTGCCACACGCTGACCAGCGCCAGCAACATGGTCAGCATCTCCACCAGCGGATACTGCGGCGAGATCGGTGCCTTGCAGTTCCGGCATTTGCCGCGCAGGGCCAGCCAACTGAACACCGGGATGTTCTCGTACCAGCTCAGTTGGTGCTTGCAGTGCGGACAGTGCGAGCGCTCCACCACGATGCCGGGCGGTGGCGGGTCGTAGCCGTCGGGCTCGTCCAGCATCTCGCGCGCGTCGCGCTGCCACTCCCACTCCAGCCGCTTGGGCAGGCGCAGGATCACCACGTTGAGGAAGCTGCCCACCAGCAGCCCGAGGCCCGCCACCAGCGGATAGCCGATGGCGGGGTTCTGGTCTAGGAATGCCATTGCGGAAGCTTAGACGATCGTGGCGGCGAGTTTGAAGATCGGCAGGTACATCGCCACCACCATGCCGCCGACGAGCACGCCGAGGATCACGATGATCAGCGGTTCCAGCAGGCTCGACAGCGCATCGACCGCGTTGTTGACTTCCTGCTCGTAGAACTCGGCGACCTTGAACAGCATGGTGTCGAGCGCGCCGGCCTCCTCGCCGATGGCGGTCATCTGCACCACCATGTGCGGGAACAGGTTGACCTGCTTCATGGCCATGTTGACCGAAAAGCCGACCGCCACGTCGTCGCGGATGCGGTACACGGCCTTTTCGTAGACCGTATTGCCGGTGGCGCCGGCCACGCTGTCCAGCGCCTCCACCAGCGGTACGCCGGCCTTGAAGGTCACGCCCAGCGTACGCGCAAAGCGCGCGATCGCCGAGTTATGCAGAATCTCGCCGAGCACCGGAATCTTCAGCAGCATGCGATCGACAAAGTGCTGGAAGACCGGCGATCGCTTGAACACCATGATGAGCGCGACCGCCGCGCCCGTTCCGATCAGCAGGATCAGCCACCACCAGGCCACCATGAAGTTGCTGAGGCCGATGACCAGTTGGGTGAAGGCGGGCAGGTCGGCGCCGAAGCCCTGGAATACTTCCTCGAAGGTAGGGATGACGAAGACCAGCAGGATCGCGCTGACCAATAGGGCCACCGCAAGCACCGCGGCCGGGTAGAACATGGCCTTCTTGATCTTGCCCTTGAGCGCTTCCAGGTTCTCCTTGTAGGTGGCGACCGTATCGAGCACGGTCTCCAGCACGCCGGCCGACTCGCCGGCTCGGACCAGGTTCCGGTACAGTTCGTCGAACTGCACCGGGTGCTTGCTGATCGCCTCGCTGAGCGAGGAGCCGCTTTCCACGTCGGAGCGGATGGTGTTGACCATCTTCTGCATGCGCGGATTCTTGTTGCCGTTGCCGATGATTTCCAGCGCGCCGACGATCGGCACGCCGGCCTTCATCATGGTCGCGATCTGGCGGCTGAAAATGGCGATGTCGAGCGGGCTGACGCGTCTGCCGGCGGCACCGAACAACGGCTTGGGCTTGGGCTTGACCACCTTGGGGGTGATGCCCTGGCGGCGCAGCTCGGCGCGGATCATGTTCGCGTTCTTGGCGGGCTGCTCGCCCTTCATCACGACGCCGCGCTTGTCGGTGCCCTCCCAGACGAACATGGCCATGGGCTCGGCCCGGCGCACGGTAGTGGTCGCGGGCTTCGCGGCGGATCGGGTGACGGACATGAGTGGCCCCCAGTAAATGTAAAACCAAATGTAAAACAGTCGAATCGACGCGCCGGTCAGGACGCGTCATCCCCAGATGCGACCGCGGCGTGCTCCCCGCCCGCGATTGCCGGCAGCCGGGTCAAGGCCCAGCATGCCACGGCCAAGCATATCCTGCCCCTGTGCGTCAGGACAGCCACGGCGGTCACACCCTCAGTGCAGGCGCGCAGTACCCGTAGCCCGGGTAAGCGCAGCGCACCCGGGAAGACTTGCCGGCACCCTCCCCGGGTGCGGCCTGCGGCCTTACCCGGGCTACATGCTGCGCAGGAGAGACGTGGTGGCCGCTAATCCTTCGTCACCCGATTGATCTCGGCCAGACTGGTCACCCCGTTCTTGACCTTCAGCAGTGCCGACTGGCGCAGGTCGCGGACACCGGCCTTCTGCGCCGCCTCGGCGATCTGCATCGCGTTGCCGCCGGCCAGCACGATGGCCTGGATCTCGTCGCTCATCGGCATGACCTGGTAGATGCCGGTGCGGCCCTTGTAGCCCTCGGTGCAGTCCGGGCAGCCAACCGCCTCGTACAGGGTCAGGCCGGCGTCGATCTCTTCCTGGGTGAAGCCCTCGGCCAGCAGTGCATGCGCGGGCAGCTCCACCTTGCGCTTGCAGCTGTGCAGGCGCCGGGCCAGGCGCTGGGCGATGACCAGGGTCACCGAACTGGTGATGTTGAACGGCGCCACGCCCATGTTCATCAGCCGGGCGATGGTCTGCGGCGCGTCGTTGGTGTGCAGGGTCGACAGCACCATGTGGCCGGTCTGCGCGGCCTTGATGCCGATCTCGGCCGTCTCCAGGTCGCGGATTTCGCCGACCATGATCACGTCCGGGTCCTGGCGCAGGAAACTGCGCAGCGCGGCGGCGAAGGTCATCCCGCGCTTGGTGTTCATCTGCACCTGGTTGATGCCCGGCACGCGGATCTCGACCGGGTCTTCGACGGTGGATATGTTGCGGGTGTCGTCGTTGAGGATGTTCAGCGCGGTGTACAGCGACACCGTCTTGCCTGAGCCGGTCGGGCCGGTCACCAGCACCATGCCGTAGGGCTTGGCGATGGCGCCCAGGTACAGCTGCTTCTGGTCGCTCTCGTAACCGAGCATGTCGATGCCGAGCTTGGCCGCGCCGCCATCGAGGATACGCAGCACGATCTTCTCGCCAAAAAGGGTGGGCAGGGTGCTGACTCGGAAGTCGATCTGCTTGGTCTTGCTCAGGTTGAGCTTGATTCGCCCGTCCTGCGGCACCCGCTTCTCGGCGATGTCGAGCTGCGCCATTACCTTCAGGCGCGCGCCGATGCGGGCCTGCAGCTTGACCGGGACCTTGGCGATCTGCTTGAGCAGGCCGTCGATGCGCAGGCGCACCCGGTATTCGGTCTCGTAGGGTTCGAAGTGGATGTCCGAGGCACCGCGGCGGATCGCGTCCACCAGCACCTTGTTGACGAACTTGACCACCGGAGTGTCGTCACCCTTGGCGTCGACGCCGGAGTCGCCGCCGGCCTCGGCGTCGACATTGCCGACCTCCAGGTTCTCCAGCCCTTCATCGCCGGCGGCGCTTTCGAGCACGTCGGCGCTGTCCAGCCAGCGGTCCAGGTTGCGCCGGATCGACTCGTCGTCGACCAGCACAGCGTCCACCACCAGGTTGGTCTGGAACTTGATCTCGTCCAGCGCATGGATGTTGGTCGGGTCGGCGATGCCGATGAACAGGCGGTTGCCGCGCTTGTACAGCGGCAGCACGTTGTGCTTGCGAGCCAGCTCTTCGCTGATCAGCCGGATCGCCGACTGCGTCGGGTCGAGCGCGCCAGGGTCGAACAACGGCATGCCGAACTCGACCGAGTTGGCCGCCGCCAGCGCCGGTTGCGACACCAGCCGCTTCTCGGCCAGGTACAGCGCCAGCGGTTTCTTTTCCGTGGTGGCCGCTTCCATCGCCTCGCGGGCGGCATGCTCGTCGAGCGCGCCGTCCATGACCAGGCGCCGGGCAATGCCGGTGATGCCGACCAGGTTGGTGGTCGCGACGGTGTTCATCCTGTCCCCTGATATTTCCCGAGCCGACTCTACCGCAAAGCATACCCGCGCCGAACGGACGTGGTACACGAAATCCCCGGCCGGCCCGCGTCATCAAGCCGTCGGGCTATGGCGATTGTCTCTGCCAGTCGGATGGGAGCAGGTCGCGGGCGCACCTGTGCTGGGAAGGCGGAGAACGGCCTGTCACTGCGGCAAGTGAGGTGGCCGCGTTTGGCTGGGTTGAAGTGGGTGTAGGCAGTGTGCACTTTCAGGTCGCGTTGGTCGCGGGAAGGATGCTTCCGATGCCGCGGTTACCATGCGTTGGCCTGGCCGCACTGGCACCGCGGTTGCCCGCCGTGCCGGGCGTCACTGCAGCGTACAGTTGCCGGTGTCCATATCGCACAAGGTTTGCCGTGAGCCCGGTAGCTGCGGGGTGCCGGTGATGTCGGTGCCGATGGCGCTGGCATCGTCGGCGGCGCTGCAGGCCTGGAGCGGGGCTGGGTCGGGGGTGCTGCCATTGTGCAGGGTGGCAAGGGAGAAGTTGGCGTAGCTCTTCATCTCGGCCTGACAGGCGCCCTCTGCCGAGCGAACACGATATTCGTTGTAGGCCGGTAGCGCGATAGCGGCTAGAATGGCGATGATCGCGACCACGATCATCAGTTCGATTAGTGTGAAGCCGCGCGCGATGCGGATCATGGCAGCAGTCCCCTGTGTGTGCCTTCTAGTGGCAGCAAGAGCCGTGCCAGCGAGTCCCCTAGTTCAGCGCTGCATGCGGGTTCCGTGACGTATGTCGCATTAGTGTCCGCGGCGTGCTGGAGAACTCGACGGCTGGGTGACCGGCTTCTGCATTATGGGCCGGTGCTTGCAGGCAAACCCATCCGGACGGTACATCGCCGTGTTCGCGAAAACGGTGGCCGGCGGGGCGGAACACCCCTGACTCCGGCTGGCGGCTGTTCTTGCGGAATTCATATCTCGGACTTTGGTGAAGAACCCAAAAAGAAGGCCCCTCGCTGAGGGGCCTTCCAGGGTGCTTGCGAATACGCGATCAGACTGAGGGGACCATCGTGCAGGTAGCTGTTTGAAGGTCACAATCGGTAGTCGACACGCCCGGGGAGTTCGGGGTGAAACTCACCGTGCCGCCCGCCTGAACCGCCGCCTCATCAATGACGTCGGTAAATGCCTGACAGGCGCCAGTGCCGTCAGGAGCTGTCGGTTGGTTCATTGACGACTGGGCAGCGGCTACCGCCGAGTTCATGTAGGCCTTGGCCTCGGACTGGCAGGCGCCTTCAGCCGAGCGGATGCGGTAATCGTTATACGCCGGCAGCGCGATGGCGGCCAGGATTGCGATGATCGCGACGACGATCATCAGTTCGATGAGGGTAAAGCCTTGCTGCTTCTTCATTTGTGTTTCCCCTAGGGTTGTTGAACTTCACGTGCCTGCCGGCCCGGATCCCCGGTCCATCGGCTTGCCGTGCGTGCTGCACGTGCAGGGGAATACACGCACAACCCGTGCCAACGGCATTCAGATGGCTGGACGGGGGCTAAATCCCGTCACCATCACCCATTTTTTGTGATAAAAGTCAAGCTTGCAGTGACCTGAATGGGCAGTCCGTCGGATGAAAGTGACGCGCAACGTCAGTTTCGGGGCGTAGGGTAAGGGTCTCAGGCCGCCGTCAGTTCCAGC
Organism: Lysobacter alkalisoli; assembly: GCF_006547045.1. Lineage (NCBI taxonomy): Bacteria > Pseudomonadati > Pseudomonadota > Gammaproteobacteria > Lysobacterales > Lysobacteraceae > Marilutibacter > Marilutibacter alkalisoli. The sequence continues at coordinate 2,992,087 of NZ_CP041242.1, read as the reverse complement.
TTGCCGACACGCTGCAGGTCAACTTGCTTGCGGGCGACCCACAGGTCATGGACAGGGCGCAATGCTCACGCGCGGCTTGGCGCGGGGATGCCGGAGGTGCCCTCTCGGCCGGGCCGCTTGTCCGGTGGCGCGGGCGGCTGCCATCCAACGCATGTCCACGGCCGAGAAACTGCGGGCCATGGAAGAGTTGTGGGAGTCGTTGAGTAGCGAGGAGGGAGGCGCTTTGGCGTCGCCTGAATGGCACGAGGACGCGCTGCGTGAAACGGAAGCGCGACATGCGGCGGGTGGGGAGCATCCGTTGGATTGGGTTGCTGCAAAGCGGGAGTTGCGCAAGCCGCGCCGATGAGACTGGAGATACTGCCGGCCGCCATGGGTGATCTTGGCCTGGGGGCAGCCTGCTATCGATCCACCGGGGGCCACTGGCGGGCTGTGTGGGTCAGGGCAAGGATCCAGACGGTGGCTTCACCCGGGTCGACCTCGTACACGAGGCGATAGTGCTCGTGCGGGACCAGTTCTCGGGTGCCCGGAACCATGCCGGGGTGTCCGAGCAGGGGGAAGTCGGCGAGCCTGGCAGTGGCATCCTCGAAAAGCTGGTCCATCCGCGATGCGGCATGAGGGTTGTCGGTCGCGATGTGATCCATCACATCCGAACGATCCAGTTCTGCGTCGGGCGTCCAGCGGACCCTCACGAGCGAGCAGTCAACCTGGCGCGTCTGGCGGCAAATTCAGCCTCGACTTCATCGTTGTCACGGCCAAGCCCGGCACGCATCTGCTCCCGGGCTTTCTCGACCTTGCGGCGCAGGAACTCGTCGTATTCCCGGGCCTCGCGCTGCCGCTGGACGAACTCGCGCATCAACTCCCGTACGACCTGCGATGCCGGGCGGTGTGCCGCTGCGGCTTCGGCCATGAACTGGTCGCGCAGCTCGGGCTCCAGTTTCATCGTGAACACGGCTTCTTTGGACATGATGCCCTCGCGGACTCGTGGGTAGGTACTTTGTATATACCTTTTATTTACCCGGGTCCAGTTGGCGAGCGCTTCGGGCAGCCATGCATTCAGTCGATCCCGAGTTTCTTGAGCTTGTAGCGCAGCGCCCGGAAGGTGATGCCCAGGGCCTGCGCGGTGCGGGTCTTGTTGTAGCGGTTTTCCTGCAGGGCGTGCTGGATGGCGGCACGCTCGATCTCCTCGATGTATGAGGGCAGGGCGCTGGTGGCGGTGTCGCGCGGGTCGAGGGTGCGCGGATCGAGCGGACTGTTGTGGGGGTCGGTCTCGACGCGGGGCAGGTGCAGGTCGCCGGCGGTCAGCATTTCGTCGTCGGCGAGGGCCAGGGCGCGTTCGAGGATGTTCTCCAGTTCGCGCACGTTGCCGGGGAACGGGTACTTGCGCAGGGCGTCGACGGCGCTGTCGTCGAGCCGCGGCACCACGCGGCCCTGGGCTTCGGCGAGGCGGCCGAGGATGCGGGCCGACAGGCCGGGCAGGTCTTCGAGGCGCTCGCGCAGCGGTGGCACGCGCAGTTCGATGACGTTGATGCGGTAGTAGAGATCCTGGCGGAACCGGCCTTCGGCGACCAGTTTCGACAGGTCCTTGTGGGTGGCCGAGAGGATGCGCACGTCGACCGGGTTCTCGCTGTTGGCGCCGACCGCGCGGACGGATTTCTCCTGGATCGCGCGCAGCAGCTTGACCTGCATCGGCAGCGGCAGTTCGGCGACCTCGTCGAGGAACAGGGTGCCGCCCTCGGCGGTCTGGAACAGGCCCGGCTTGTCGGCGTGGGCACCGGTGAAGCTGCCCTTCTTGTGGCCGAAGAACTCGCTTTCCATCAGCTCGGACGGGATCGCGCCGCAGTTGACCGGCACGAACGGGCCGGCCGAACGGGCACCCTCGGCGTGGATGGTGCGGGCGACCAGTTCCTTGCCGACGCCGGATTCACCGGCGATGTAGACCGGGGCCTGGCTGCGCGAGACCTTGGCGATGGTCTGCCGCAGCGTGGTCATGGCCGGGGAATCGCCATACAGGCGCGAGGCGACGGCATCGACATCGGCCTTGCGTGCGGCCTGCAGGTCGAGCGCGTGGCGGACCAGGTCGCGCAGCACGTTGAGATCGACGGGCTTGGCGACGAAGTCGAACGCGCCGGCCTTGAGCGCCTCGACCGCGGCCTCGACGTTGCCGAAGGCGGTGATCATGGCGACCGGGGTTTCCGGGTATTTCTGGCTGATGTCGCTGATCAACTCGATGCCGGAACCGTCCGGCAGGCGCATGTCGGTCAGGCACAGGTCGTAGCGGTTGCGCTGCAACTGGGCACGGGCATCGCCGACGCTGGACGCGGTGTCGCAACGCAGCCCCATCCGGCCCAGTGTCATCACCAGGAGTTCGCGGATGTCGCGTTCGTCGTCGACGATGAGTGCGCTGCGTGTCTCGGTCATTACTTTCCTCTCCCCCCAGCGGACCACGATAGCCGATGGGCGGGGGGGCGGCCAAGGCCGGAAGTCCCGGTAACCACCTCGTCCTTGCCCTGTCCGCCATGCGGAAAAGGGGAAGGCTGGCGCCGATCAGGCGCCCGCTGTGGCGGAGCGTGTGCGGCGCCCGGGCACGGGTTGTTCCTGCATGCCGGGGGTGAAGCGGATGCGGAAGCAGCTGCCGACGCCCGGCGTGGGCACGTATTCGAGCGTGGCCTGGTTGGCGCGGCACAGCTCGCGGGCGATGTACAGGCCCAGCCCGGTGCCGTGCGCGGAGGTGGTGAAGAACGGGCGGAACAGTTGCAGGGCGACGCGCTCGGGGACGCCGGGGCCGCGGTCGATCACGTCGATGCGGTGCGCGCCCTTGTCGTCGTTGTGGACGTGGACGGTGACCCGGGCCGGTTCGCCGGGCTTGCGGCCGTACAGCAGGGCGTTGTGGACCAGCACGGTGAGCACCTGGTGCAGCTGGCGCGGGTCGGCCATCGCGGTCGTCCGTGCCTGGCTGGAGGTGGCGAGCAGGGTGTCGTTCTCGATCGGGTGGCCGGCCAGGTATTCGTCGACGAACTGGCGGGTCAGGCCGGCCAGTTCGACGTGTTCGGGCTTGGCCGGTTCGCGCCGGGCCAGGCCGAGCACGTTGTCGACGATGCCGTTCATGCGCGTGCCCTGCTGGTGAATGATCTCCAGCAGGCGGCGGTCGGCAGGGCGGATGTCGTCGGATTCCTCCAGCAGCTGTACGGCGTAGTTGATCGCCGCCAGCGGGTTGCGGATCTCGTGGGCGAGGCTGGCCGAAAAGCGCCCGAGGGTGGCCAGGGTGATCGATTCGGCCCGCTGCGAGAGCAGCGAGGTGTCGTCGAGGAAGATCAGGGTCTGGTCGCTGCCGGCCAGCAGGCGGGCGAAGCGGGGCACCACTTCGGGCTGGTCGGGGCCGGGCTGGAACGGGGTCTCGTCGGCCTTGGCGCCGATGCCGCCGTTGCGCCAGACGGTCAGCCGGCGGGCCAGTTCCGGCATCAGGATGTCGAGCGAGACGACCTCGTCGTCGCGGCGGCTGCCCAGCAGGGCGGTGGCGGCCTCGTTGGCCAGCACGATTTCGTTGTCGCCGTTGACCACCAGCACGCCGGTGCGCAGGCGGCGGATGATCAGCTCGTTGACTTCGACCAGGTGGGCGGTCTCGGCGCCGCGGCGTTCGGCCAATGCCTGGCTGGCCCGCATCTGCCGGCCAAGCACGCTGGTCAGGGTGGCCATGGCCATGTAGCCGACCGCGAACATCAGCGGCTCGACCAGTGCACGCCCGTCCGGGTCTTCGACGCCCGATGTCCAGACGTATTCGCCGATCAGGCCGGCCACGGCCACCAGCGCCATGCCGATGCCCAGCCGGGTCGGCAGCAGCAGGGCGGCGGCACCGACGTTGAAGATCAGCATCAGTGCGATGCCGGTGGCGGCGACCGGGATGGTGTGGATGGCGAGGATGCCGAAGCTCAGGTCGGCGCCGATGCCGATCAGGGCATTGAGCCGCAGGTCGCCCGTGCGACCGAAGGCGAACAGCAGCACCGCGACGAACACATAGGAAATGGCCAGCGCCTGTGCGAACAGCTCGTGGCGGGGTTCGGGCAGGAACCCGGAGAACGGGCCATACAGCACCAGCAGCAGCATCGCCGCCTCGAGCAGGCGGTAGAGGGTGAAGAAGTGCAGCTCGCGGCGGAGGGCCTTGTCGGCGTCGGCGACTTGCAGGGTGGCGATTCTGAGCGGCAAGAGCGGCATCCCCGGGGCGTGGCTGGTGACGAGTATGGCATCCGTGTCAGGCACGCGGAAAAGCGGCCCTCACCCCAACCCCTCTCCCGCAGGCGGGAGAGGGGCTCTAGTAGCACGAGTCGTCCGATCAAAGCCCCTCTCCCGCCTGCGGGAGAGGGGTTGGGGTGAGGGCCGCCCTCCCGCGACTTTGCCCGCCGCCGCCCGATCGGCGACAATGGCGGGCCCTTTCGCGCCCATTCCAGCCCGGCTGGAGTGCCGCCGCGTGGGTTTCTGTTCAACTCCCCTCGGTGACGCATGAACTTTCACGAATACCAGGCAAAGCAGCTGTTTGCCGACTACGGCATCGCGGTGCCGGCCGGGCGCGTGGCCCGTACTCCTGACGAGGCCGTCGCGGCGGCCAAGGAAATCCCGGGCGACCTGTGGGTCGTCAAGGCCCAGATCCACGCTGGCGGCCGCGGCAAGGCCGGCGGCGTCAAGCTGGCCAAGACCTACGACGAGGTCAAGCAGTACGCCAAGGCCATGCTCGGCACGAAGATGGAGACCTATCAGTCGGCCGGCGTGGCTCTGCCGATCGACTCGGTACTGATTTCCGAAGGCACCGACATCGACAAGGAGCTGTACCTGTCGGTGCTGGTCGACCGCGGCACCCAGTCGATCACCTTCATTGCTTCCAGTGAGGGCGGCGTGGAGATCGAGAAGGTCGCCGAGGAGAACCCCGATGCGATCAAGACCCTCAACGTGAACTACGTCGAGGGCCTGCAGCCGTACCAGTGCCGTGACCTCGGCTTCGCCCTGGGCCTGACGGCCAAGCAGGTCGGCCAGCTGACGAAGATCATGATGGGCCTGTACAAGCTGTTCAACGAGAAGGACCTGGCCCTGGTCGAGCTGAACCCGCTGGCGATCCTCACCAATGGCGACCTCGCCGTGCTCGACGGCAAGGTCAACAGCGACGACAACGCGACCTTCCGCCACAAGGACCTGGCCGCGATGCGCGACATCCGCCAGGAGGACGAGACCGAGGTGCTGGCCAGCCAGCATGACCTCAACTACGTCACCATGGACGGCAACATCGGCTGCATGGTCAACGGCGCCGGCCTGGCGATGGCGACCATGGACGTGATCAAGCTGGAAGGTGGCGAGCCGGCCAACTTCCTCGACGTCGGCGGCGGCGCCACCAAGGAGCGTGTGACCGAGGCGTTCAAGCTGATCCTGTCGAGCGACAAGGTGAAAGCGATCTTCGTCAACATCTTCGGCGGCATCGTCCGCTGCGACATGATCGCCGAGGGCATCATCGCGGCGGTCAAGGAAGTCGACGTCAAGGTGCCGGTGATCGTGCGCCTGGAAGGCACCAACGTCGAGGCCGGCAAGGACCTGCTGAAGAACTCCGGCCTGGCCATCACCGCCGCCGACGACATCAACGACGGCGCCAAGAAGGCCGTCGCCGCCGTCGCCGCTTGAGGTCGCACGGGGCGTCTGTCCGGCCCTTCACAGCCCCCTTGAGTCAAGGGGGCTGCCCTGCGCGAAGCGCAGGGTGGGGGATCTGGAAGCATGTCCCGGCGGACATCGGCAAGCCGATGTCCGAAGCATCCGAAGCCAGTCAACTACAAGAATTCAGGGACTATCAGAATGTCCGTTCTCATCAATAGCAACACCAAGGTCATCGTGCAGGGCTTCACCGGCTCGCAAGGCACCTTCCACGCCCAGCAGATGCTCGACTACGGCACCAAGGTCGTCGGCGGCGTCACCCCGGGCAAGGGCGGCAGTGAGCATCTCGGCCTGCCGGTCTTCAACACCGTTTCCGATGCCGTCAAGACGACCGGCGCCGACGCCTCGGTCATCTACGTGCCGCCGCCGTTCGCGGCCGACGCGATCCTCGAGGCCGCCGCGGCAGGGATCAAGGTCATTGTCTGCATCACCGAGGGCATCCCGGTGCTCGACATGCTGCGCGTCAAGAACGTGCTCAAGGGCCACCCCGACACCGTGCTGGTCGGCCCGAACTGCCCCGGCGTGATCACTCCGGGCGAGTGCAAGATCGGCATCATGCCGGGCCACATCCACCAGCCGGGCAAGATCGGCATCGTGTCGCGTTCCGGCACCCTGACCTATGAAGCGGTCAAGCAGACCACCGACGTCGGCCTCGGCCAGTCGACCTGCATCGGCATCGGTGGCGACCCGATCAACGGCACCAACTTCATCGACGCGCTGAAGTGGTTCCAGGACGATCCGCAGACCGAGGGCATCATCATGGTCGGCGAGATCGGCGGCAGCGCCGAGGAAGAGGCGGCCGAGTACATCGCCCAGCACGTGACCAAGCCGGTGGTCGGCTTCATCGCCGGTGCCAGCGCCCCGAAGGGCAAGCGCATGGGCCACGCCGGCGCGATCGCGTCGGGCGGCTCGGGCACGGCCGAGGGCAAGTTCGCGGCGATGGAGAAGGCCGGTGTGACCACGGTCAAGTCGCCGGGCGACCTCGGCGCGGCGATCGCGGCACGGCTGGCGAAGTAAGCCGTCGTTCGAATCGAGTCGCGGAAAGGCCACCTTCGGGTGGCCTTTCTGTTTGGGGTTCTCGCGAAAGGACGGCCCTCACCCCAACCCCTCTCCCGCAAGCGGGAGAGGGGCTTAAAGCCTCGACATCATCGTCCATAGCCCCTCTCCCGTTTACGGGAGAGGGGTTGGGGTGAGGGCCGCCCTGTAGGAAGTTTCCTATGGCCCCCGCACCCGCACTGCTCCATCCTGTCAGTCCACTCCCAACCAGGAGCGCAAGGATGCGCCAAGGCCAGAAACGTGACTTCGCCCGCCGGCTGCGCCGGTCCATGACCGATGCAGAACATCGCCTCTGGTATCACCTCCGCAACCGGGCGCTGATGGGCTGGAAGTTTCGCCGCCAGTATCCCGTCGGCCCCTACATCGCCGACTTCGCCTGTTTGGAGGCGTGGGTGCTGGTGGAACTGGACGGCGGCCAACACGCCGACGATGCGCAAGACGCCATCCGCGACGGTTTTCTGCAGGCGAAGGGCTACCGCGTGCTCAGATTCTGGAACAATGACGCCTTGGAACGGACCGAGGTGGTGCTGGAGGTGATCCATGCGGCGCTGGTGTCCGGTGGCCCTCACCCCAACCCCTCTCCCGCACGCGGGAGAGGGGCTTGAAGCGAAGCAATAGCCGATGAGCAAGACCCTACGCATCGCCATGGCCCAGTTCGACTTCCCCGTCGGGGCGGTCAGGCAGAACGCCGAGCGCATCCTCGCGATGATCCAGGAGGCCCGCGACGACTATTCGGCCGACGTGGTGCTGTTCCCGGAGCTGGCGCTGAGCGGTTATCCGCCCGAGGATCTGCTGATGCGGCCGGGCTTTCTCGCCGATTGCCACGACACACTGGAAGAGATCGCCAGTCAGGTGCAGGGCATCACCGCTGTGGTCGGCTGGCCGCAGGCGGCCGGCAGTGTGGTCTACAACGCCGCCAGCGTGCTGCGCGACGGCCGCGTCACCCATACCTACCGCAAGCGCGAGCTGCCCAATTACGCGGTGTTCGACGAACGCCGTTACTTCAGCGTCGATCCGGACAGCGAGGCCTGCGTGTTCGAGGTCGACGGCCTGCGCATCGGGCTGGTGATCTGCGAGGACCTGTGGTTTGCCGAACCCATGGCGGAGGCCGTCGATGCCGGTGCCGAGCTGATGCTGGTGCCGAACGCCTCGCCGTTCGAGCGCGACAAGCATGCCGACCGCGACGCGCTGATCGGTCGCCGCATCCGCGAGAGCCGCGCGCACGGGCCAGGCGTCGGCCTGGCCTACCTCAACGTGGTGGGCGGGCAGGATGCGTTGATGTTCGACGGCGCTTCGGTGGTGGCCGATGCCGATGGCAGCGTGCATCCTGCCGCGGCGGCGTTCACCGATCAGTGGCTGGTGGTCGACTTCAACCGCGAGACGCGCAGTTTCATGCCGGTGCAGTGGATGGACGACGGCGACGAGAGCCGCGATGCGCTGGCCTGGCGCGCGGTGGTGCGCGGAACACAGGACTACTGCCGCAAGAACGGCTTCGGGAAGGTATGGCTGGGGCTGTCGGGCGGCATCGATTCATCGGTGGTGCTGGCGATCGCGGTGGATGCGCTGGGTGCGGAGAACGTCACCGCGGTGCGGATGCCGTCGCGCTACACCGCCGACCTGTCCAACGATCTGGCGGCGATACAGTGCGCATCGCTCGGGGTGGAGTTGCTGACCCTGCCGATCGAGAAGCCCTTCCAGGGTTTCCTCGACGCACTTGAAGAAACTTTTGCGGGTCAACCGGTCGATGTCACCGAGGAGAACCTGCAGTCGCGTACCCGCGGTGCGTTGTTGATGGCGCTGAGCAACAAGTTCGGCGGTCTGCTGCTGACCACCGGCAACAAGAGCGAGTACGCGGTCGGCTACGCGACCATCTATGGCGACATGTGCGGCGGCTACGCGCCGATCAAGGACCTGTACAAGACCGAGGTCTATGCGCTCTCGCGCTGGCGCAATACCGTGGGCGGCAGCGCGCCGAACGGCGGGATGGTGATCCCGCAGGAAGTGATCGAGCGCCCGCCGTCGGCTGAACTTCGCGCGGACCAGAAGGACCAGGACTCGTTGCCGCCCTACGACGTGCTCGATGCGATCCTGCTGCGCCATGTCGACCAGGAACAGTCGCGCGACGACATCGTCTCGGCCGGCTACGACGCGGCCACGGTCGACAAGGTGCTGCGACTGGTCCGGATCAGCGAGTGGAAGCGCCACCAGTCCGCGCCCGGGCCGAAGGTGTCGCGGCGTGCATTCAGCCGCGAGCGGCGCTATCCGATCACCAACGGTTACGGCACCTGAACCGTGCCGAGGCGGTAGCCCGGGTAAGGCGAAGCCGCACCCGGGGCCGTTGGGCACTCCCGGGTGCGTCAGGCTTACCCGGGCTACGACCCGGAAACGTATCCGCTTTTTGATTCGATGAAACAAAAACGCCGCCTGGTGGGCGGCGTTCTGCATGGAGCCGGTTCGGCCTACATGTTGTCCAGCGCGGACTTCTCGCCGGCGAACGGGTTGAGCTTGCGCAGGTTGCCCGGGTAGTCGGGCCAACTGCGATGAGTAAGGTACGGATGGTCCGGCGACTGCTGCTGCAGGGTGCTGCGGGCACTGGCAGCCAGTTCATCGTTGCCCATGCCTTCGTAGGCCACGGCCAGGGTGGCGATGGCGTCGTTGTGGTAGCGGCTGCCGGGATAGTTCTCGAGCAGGAGGCGAGCGCGGTTGGCGGCGGCCACGTAGGCGGTGCGGCGCAGGTAGTACAGGGCGACGTCGAGCTCGTGGCGGGCGAAGGTATCGCGCAGTTCGTTCATCTTCTCCCGTGCGTCCGCGGCATAGCGGCTGTTGGGATAGCGATCCAGCACGATCTGGAAGTCGTTGTAGGCCTGGCGCGGGGTGGCCAGATCGCGGCGGCTTGCGTCCAGGCGCCAGACCCGCTGCAGGAACACCGCATCGCGGCTGGAGTTCACCAGCCCGCGCAGGTAGTACATGTAGGCGGCGTTGCGGTGGGTCGGGTAAGTGCGCAGGAAGCGGTCGATGCTGCTGACAGCATCGTCATGCTTGCCGGACTTGTACTGGGCGTAGGCGGTTTCGATCAGGGCCTGTTCCGTGTACGGACCGTACGGGTACTGCGCGACCAGGCGCTTGAAGGTGACCTCGGCCGAGGCCCAGTTGCCGTTGCGCATCGACTTGCTGGCCTTCTCGTACAGCGCTTCGGCCGGCTGGCCCTCGTCGGCATCCTTGTTCTTGAAGCGGGAGCAACCGGTGGCCACGAAGACCGCCATCAGCAACAGGATGGCCAGGCGGGGCAGCGGACGGGCGAGGGTGGTGCTTGGGGTCATGGGAAGCCTTGCGGGCGCCGGGGGCACGAACTGTCGATAATAGCAGCCCGGACTTCCGTGGCCTGAATGATGAACGACTCCCCCTAGCCCTGACCGCCACCGTGCCCGACAGTGCCGCCGGCCGGCGTTTCGACGCCGTCATCGCCGAACTGTTCCCGGACTACTCCCGCTCCCGGCTGGCGGCCTGGATCAAGTCCGGCGACGCCCGCCTCGACGGCCGCGAGGTGCGTCCGCGCGACTCCGTCCGTGGCGGCGAGACCGTGACCCTGCGCGTGATCGAGGAGGTCCAGACCCATTCGACGCCCGAAGACATCCCGCTGGACGTGTTGTTCGAGGACGAGCACGTCATCGTCATCGACAAGCCGCCGGGACTGGTCGTCCACCCCGGCGCCGGCAATCCGACCGGGACCCTGGTCAATGCCCTGCTGCACCGCGACCCGGGGCTGGACAAGCTGCCGCGCGCGGGCATCGTTCACCGGCTGGACAAGGACACCTCGGGGTGATGGTGGTGGCGCGGACCCTGATCGCGCACACCGCGCTGGTCGAGCAGTTGTCGGCGCGCCAAGTCCACCGGCAATACCTCGCGGTGGTGGTCGGAGCGATGGTCGCCGGCGCCACCGTCGACGCGCCGATCGACCGCCACCCGCGCGACCGCATCCGCATGGCGGTGCGCGACGACGGCCGCGAGGCGGTGACCCACTACCGCCTGCGCGAGCGATTTCGCGCCCACACCCTGGTCGAGTGCCGGCTGGAAACCGGCCGCACCCACCAGATCCGCGTACACATGGCGCATATCAAATACCCGATCGTCGGCGACCCCATGTACGGCGGCCCGTTACGGCTGCCGAAGGGCGCGACGCCCGCGCTGGTCGAGGGGTTGCGCGGTTTCAAACGCCAGGCCTTGCATGCGGAGACGCTGGAGTTCGTGCATCCGGTCATCGGCGAGCCGGTGCGCTGCAGCGCACCGATGCCGGCCGACATGCAGGCGCTGGTGAAGGTCCTGCAGGACGACAGCCGTATCGCCGCGGAGGCGGGGCGCTGAGGTGACTGGCGCGAAGCCGTGGCTTGAAGCCGACTGGCCGACACCGCCCGGCGTGCGGGCGTTCACCACGCTGCGGCATGGTGCCGGGGTTTCCGAGCCGCCGTTTGACAGTTTCAACCTCGGACCACGCTGCGGTGACGTGCCGGAACGGGCGCTGGCGAACCGGGCGGCGTTGGTGGAACTGGCTGGGCTGCCGTCGGAACCGCGGTGGTTGCGGCAGGTGCATGGGGTGGAGGTAGTGCGGTTTGAGGCCGGCCCTCACCCCAACCCCTCTCCCGTGAACGGGAGAGGGGCTCAAGAACCGGATGCGAAGCTTTTGCTCCCTCTCCCGCTTGCGGGAGAGGGTTGGGGTGAGGGCGCTCCTGAACCCGAAGCCGACGCCTCGGTCACCTCCACCCCCGGCACCGTCCTCGCCATCCAGACCGCCGACTGCCTGCCGGTGCTGTTCTGCGCCGACGACGGCCGCGAGGTCGGCGGCGCCCATGCCGGCTGGCGCGGGCTGGCGGCCGGTGTACTGGAAGCGACCGTTGCGGCGATGCGCACGCCGTCGGAACGATTGATGGCCTGGCTCGGCCCGGCGGCCGGGCCCACCGCCTACGAGATCGGTACCGAGGTGCGCGACGCCTTCGTCTCCCATGATCCGGCCGCGGCCGGAGCCTTCGTCCCGACCCGCGACCGGCACTGGCATGTCGATCTGTACGCCCTCGCGCGGATGCGCCTGCAGGCCGCCGGATTGTCTTCCGCCAAGATCCACGGCGGGGGACTGTGCACGATCTCCGATGCGGACCGTTTCTTCTCCCATCGCCGCGATGCCCGCACCGGCCGCATGGGCTCCCTGATCTGGATCACCCCAGGATGAGGGGAACGCTGGAAGCCGTATCCGGTAGTCATCCCCGCAAAGGCGGGGATCCAGAGACATTCAGGCCGTCGACAACAACGTCCACGGATCTTCGATCCCCAGCCCTCGCGCGTGGCGCTCGGGCCTTTGTCCGGGTGCGAGTCAGTGGCTCGCAGGCAACCCGTCCTCACCCTCGCCTTCGCGGGAATGACGAACAAGAACAATGAACAAGCCCACCTCATCTTCGCTGCGCTGGTTCGTCCCCGGCGACCTCAACGGCTTCTTCGGCCTGGTCGTCGACAATCTGTCGATCCTCGGTTTCATCGCCGCCGCGCTGGTGGGGATCTTCGGCTTCCCGGCCGAGGTGGTGTTCACGCGGATGTTCCCGGGCACCGCGCTCGGCGTGTTGGTCGGCAACCTGATCTATACCGCGATGGCGCGACGGCTGGCGCTGCGCAGCGGGCGCGACGACGTCACCGCGATGCCGCTGGGCCTCGACGCGCCGACCAGCATCGGCATGGCGCTGCTGGTGCTCGGACCGGCGTTCGCCCAGTTCAGGGCCGGCGGCATGGACGAACAGGCCGCGGCAATGGCGACCTGGCAGCTCGGCATGGCCTCGCTGATGGTGATGGGCGCGCTGAAGCTGGTGCTGTCCTTCGCAGGTGATGCGATTACCCGGATCGTCCCGCGCGCGGCGCTGCTGGGTTCGATCGGCGGCGCCGCGCTGGTCCTGCTCGGCTTCCTGCCGCTGATCGAGACCCTGCGCTCACCGGTGGTCGGGCTGGCCACGTTCGGCCTGCTGCTCTACGTGCTGGTCGCGAAAGGAAGGCTGCCGGTACGCATCCCGGGCGTGCTGCTGGCCTTCATCGTCGGCACCACGCTGTATTACGGGCTCGGCCTGGCCGGACTCGGGGCGCCGGGCTTCAAGGTGCCGGAAGCCGTCGCATTCGGCATCACCCCGCCGTGGCCGACGCTGGCTTTCATCGACGGCCTGCCGCACACCGTGCCGTACCTGTCGCTGCTGCTGCCGTTCGGCCTGCTGATGGTGGTCGGTGGCATCAACGTGGCCGAGAGCGCGCGCGCCGCCGGCGACGACTACCGTACCCGCGACGTGCTGCTGGCCGAGGCGGTGTCGACCCTGGTCGCCGGGCTGTGCGGCGGCGTCGCCCAGACCACGCCCTACATCGGTCAGCCGGCCTACAAGCACATGGGCGCGCGCATGGGCTACACGCTGCTGACGGGGCTGTTCGTCGGCATCGGCGGCATGCTCGGGATCGTGTCCGGGCTGGTGCAGTGGCTGCCGCTGGCGGTGCTGGCGCCGATCATCGTCTACGTCGGCCTCGACATCACCGTGCAGGCGTTCCAGAGCACGCGCCGCGAGCATGCGATCGCGGTGGCGCTGGCGTTCCTGCCTTCGGTGGCCTACCTGCTGGTGATCAAGCTCGGCAACCCGGCGTGGATCGCACCGCAGCGGTTCGGCGAACTGTATTCGAGCGTCGAAGGTCACGGCCTGCCCGATCTGGCGACGATCGTGGTGCTCGGCAACGGTTTCATCATCACCGCGATGCTGTGGGCGTCGGCGCTGGTGGCGATGATCGAGCAGCGGATGCGGCTGGCGTCGCTGTGGCTGCTGGTCGCGGCGGTATTGACCCTGTTCGGGGTGGTCCATTCGGTGCATCCGCAGGGTGGGGTGTACCTGCCGTGGGCGCTGGACGGGCTGGCACGGACGATCGCCTGGCAGTTCGCTGCCGGATACGCGGTGTTGGCGGGCATGCTGGCCCTGCTGTCATTGCAGAAGGCAGAAACGCGAGCCTGATCGCTTCCCGGCGTGAAACTGATCGCTATCCTCCGCGCAGGGGGAAATCCGAATGCATCCGACCGTATTCCAGCAGGTGCTGCGTGCACCGTTTTTCAACATGCCTGAATCACTGCGCGCCCTGCATGGCATCCGTGGCCGTGAGACCTGGGCCGGCCGGGCGACGATCGAGCGCGGACGCAATCCGCTGGCGTGGCTGTGCGCGGTCGTGACCAGGTTGCCGCCGTCGATGCGCGACGCGCCGACCCGGGTCGAGTTCATCGCCGACGAGAAGCGCGAGATCTGGCGCCGCGACTTCAACGGCCGGAAGATGGTCTCGAAGCTGTACTGCCGTGATGGCCTGTTGTGCGAGCGGCTGGGGCTGGTGCAGTTTCGCTTCGTCCTGCATACGTGGGAGAGCGTGGTCTATTGGAATGTCGAGAAGGTGCGGTTGCTCGGCCTGCTGCCGTTGCCGGCCCGGTTGTTCTCCGGCGTGCAGTGCCGCGAACGCGAGCATGAGGGCCGCTACGAGTTCCATGTCGAGGCCCGGCTGCCGCTGGCGGGCCTGCTGATCCGCTATGAGGGTTGGCTCGAGCCGGCATGAGGCGGCGTCGTCGGAGCGCAATCGAGTCTCAGGCGGCGCGCAGGGCCTTGAGGTAGCTGCGCCGCCACGCGGCGATGTCGTGGCGCTGCAGGTGCGACATCATGCCCTGCCAGCGTTCGCGGCGTTCGGCCAGCGGCATGTCCATCGCCTGTGCGATCGCGTCGGCCACGCCGTCCAGGTCGTAGGGGTTGACGATCAGCGCGCCCTCCAGTTCGCGCGCCGCGCCGGCGAACGTCGACAGCACCAGTACCCCGGGGTCATCCGGATCCTGCGCGGCGACGAACTCCTTGGCCACCAGGTTCATGCCGTCGCGCAGGGGGGTCACCAGCCCGACCCGTGCCAGCCGATAGAAACCGGTCAACGACGCATGCGGGTAGTTGCGATTGACATAGCGCATCGGTGTCCAGTCCGGGTCGGCATGGGCGCCGTTGATGTGTCCGGCCAGGCGTTCGAGTTCGTTGCGCAACACCCGGTACTCGGCCACGTCGCCGCGCGAGACGGGCGCGATCTGCAGGTAGGTCATCCGCCCCAGCTGGCCCGGGTGGCGTTCGAGGTAGCGCTCGAAGGCGCGGAAACGCTCGGGCAATCCTTTCGAATAGTCCAGTCGATCGACGCCGATTGCCAGTGACCGCCCCGACAGGCTGTCGGCCAGCCTCTTGACGCTGGCCTTGCCCACCGACTGGGAGGCCAGGTGGGCAATGTGTCCGGTATCGATGCTGATCGGGAAGGCGCCGGCATGCAGCAGACGGCCGCCACCGGTTTCCAGCACGCCGCTCTCGATCACCCGTCCACGCCCGAACAGCCGCACGTAATCCTGGAAGCGCTCCAGGTCGCGCCCGGTCTGGAAGCCGACCAGGTCGTGCGCCGACAGTCCTTCGAACAGCCGCCCGTGCTGCGGCAGTGCCGCCAGCAGGTCGGAGGACGGCATCGGCACATGCAGGAAGAAGCCGAGCTTGCAGCGCACCCCGTGCTCGCGCAGCAGCACGGCCAGCGGGATCAGGTGGTAGTCGTGGATCCAGACCAGGTCGTTGTCGCGCAGCAGCGGCGCCAGTTTCTCGGCGAACAGCGCGTTGACCCGGCGGTAGCCGGCGTAGGTCTCGCGGTTGTAGTCGGCCAGGTCGACCCGGAAATGCAGCAGCGGCCACAGGGTTCGGTTGGCGAAGCCGTTGTAGTAGTGGTCGTGGTCCTGCTGCGACAGGTCCAGGGTGACGTAGCGGATGTCGCCTTCGGTCTGCTCGCGTACGTTGCCCGACCGGTCCGGGTCGATCCTGCCGCTCCAGCCGAACCACATGCCGCCGGTTTCCTCCAGCGCGGCATGCAGTGCGACCGCGAGCCCGCCCGCACGGGATTCGCCGGGCAACGCCACGCGGTTGGAGACGATGACCAGGCGGCTCATCGTGTGGCTCCCGATCGCCGAGGCGATGCTTCACCCCTGCATGCATGGCGGAGGATGCCACGCATCACGCCGCATCCTGCCAGGGCCGGCTCAGGCGCATCGCGGCCATGATCAGGCCCACGTGCGAATAGGTCTGCGGGAAGTTGCCCCAGGCCTCGCCACCGTCGAAGGCGAGGTCTTCCGACAGCAGCCCGAGCGGGTTGCGTCGCGCCAGGATGCGCTCGAACATCGCGCGGGCCTCGTCGGCGCGGCCGATCGCGGCCAGCGCATCGATGTACCAGAACGAACAGATCGTGAAGCTGGTTTCCGGCATGCCGAAATCATCCGGCGCGTTGTAGCGGAACAGGCCGTCGTCGCGGCGCAACTCGTTGCCGATCGCCTCGACCGTGCCCACGAAGCGCGGATCGCCCGGGGCGACGAAACCGAGTTCGGCCAGCAGCAACAGGGATGCGTCGAGACGGTCGCCACCGAACGTGTCGACGAAACAGCCGCGTGCGCTGTCGTAGGCCCGGTCGAGGATGCGTGCATGCATCGTGTCGGCGCAGGCGCGCCAGTGCCCGGCCCGTGCATCCAGGCTCAGGTGCGATGCGATCCTGGCCAGGCGGTCGCAGGCGGCCCAGCACATCACGCTGGAATAGGTATGGACACCGGTGCGTCCGCGATACTCCCAGAGGCCGGCATCGGGCTGGTCGTAGAGCTTCAGGGCGTGCTCGCCCAGCGGTTCGAGCTGTTCGAACTCGGCGATGCCGGCCGGCGTGGTCAGGCGCTGGTCGAAGAACAGTTGCGTCGAGGCCAGCACCACGCTGCCGTAGACGTCGTGCTGCTGTTGCAGCCATGCGAGATTGCCGCGCCGCACCGGGCCCATGTCGCGATAGCCGGCCAGCGCGGGCATCTCCTGTTCGGCCAGTTGCGCCTCGAAGCCGATTCCGTACACCGGTTGCAGCGTGCCGTCGGCGCTGGCGAGGTTGGAGATGTAGCGCAGATAGCCCTGCATGCTGCGCGTGGCGCCCAGCCGGTTGAGTGCGCGCACCACGAACGCCGCATCGCGCAGCCAGCAGTAGCGGTAGTCCCAGGTGCGCGCGGTGTGCGGCGCCTCCGGGATCGACGAGGTAACCGCGGCGACGATCGCACCGGTTTCCTCGCACTGGCACAGCTTGAGGGTGATCGCGCTGCGGATCACCGCCTCCTGCCATTCCAGCGGGATCGACAGGTAGCGCACCCACTCGCGCCAGTAGTCGATGGTCTGCTCCTCGGCATGGCGTACGAAGGACGCCACCGGCTCGATCAGCGTTTCGTCGGGGCCGAGCACCAGGTTCAACTCGCTGTCGAGCCGGAACGGCAGGCCGTCGCGCACCAGCCGCACCGGCGCATCGCTGGTCAGGCGCAGGGTGAAACCCGGTACCAGGTAGCGGATGTGGTTGCTGCCCCAGGTGATCTCGGGTGCGTGCTCGCCATAATCGGCGAGCGGTCGCAGGCGGATGCGGATGCGCGGACTGCCGGCCAGGCGCCGTACCCGCCGCACCAGCATCACCGGTCGGTAGAAACGCCCGTACTGTCGCCAGCGCGGGGCCAGGTCGGTGATCTCGATCGCGTTCCCATGATGATCCACCAGCACGGTGCGCAGCACCGCGGTGTTGGTCAGGTAGTGCTGTCGGGCGGTCGCGAAGTCCTCCAGCTCGATTGCGAAGTCGCCGCCTTCATGGCGGGTCGGCGAGAGCAGTGCGCAGAATACGGGGTCGCCATCGAAGGATGGTATGCACCCCCAGACGATGCGGCCGTATGCATCGACCAGGGCCGCGACGCTGCCGTTGCCGATCAGGCCGAGATCTAGCGAAGCCGGCTTCATGCCATCGTCCTTCATGCGCGCGCTCCCTTCTGCCGCAGGCCGGGCAGTCTGGCCGCGCCGTCGGTCAACCATGCCCGTACCGCGCTGGCATCGGGCAGGCGATGACGGGCTTCGCTCGGCTGGCGGTCGCCGACCAGCACGGCGATGCCGCCGCGTTCGCGCACCGCGGCGAAACCGTGTTCGTCGGTATGGTCGTCGCCGACGAATACCGGGCGCCGGCCAAGGAACGGCGATGCATCGAGCATGGCGAGGATCGCCGAGCCCTTGTCGGCGCCCTCCGGACGCAGTTCCAGCACCTGGTCGCCCGATTGCAGGCGATAGCCGGACAGTTCACCCAGGGCCGCTTCGGCCAGGGCCCGCAATCCGGCCGCCGCCGCGGGATTGCCACGCCAGTGCAGGGCCAGGGCGGCGCCCTTGTCCTCCACCACTGCGCCGGGATACCGCATGGACAGCGCCCCGGCCCGTTCGCGCAGGGCATCCAGCGCCGGCGGTGGCGACGGCAGCGCGCACGGGGTGCCGCCGCGTCGTTCCAGTCCGTGCAGGCCTGCCGCCGGCAACCGCAGCGGTGCGAACAGGGCGTCCAGGAACGCCAGCCGGCGCCCGCTGACCAGGGCCAGTGCGCCGCCGAGCCCGGCGTGCAGGGATTCCAGTGTCTCGATGAGCCCGGGCGGCACACGCACACCGTCGGGGTGGGGGCGAAATCCAGCAGGCTGCCATCGACATCGAGGAACAGCGCCCAGTCGGGTGAGATCGCGGGCGGCAGCGGCAGGTGGGCGGCTGGGCGAATCATGCACGCGATTGTGACCACCCCCATGTAAGCATCCGGTGGACGCCATCTGTCGATGCCATTTGTCGGCGCCATGTCCCGTCGAGGTGTCGACGGCACGCTTGAATCCACGGTGCCGGCCCGCATTTCCAGATCATTGCGGCAGGCGCCGCCACGATTCCGGAGAATTCCCATGCGGATGGACAAGCTGACATCGCGCTTCCAGCAGGCGATCGCCGACGCGCAGTCGCTGGCGGTCGGGCGCGACCACAACGTGATCGAGTCGGTGCACCTGCTGGCCGCGCTGATCGACCAGCAGGGCGGTGGCACCCGGCCGCTGCTGGCCCAGGCCGGCGTCAACGTGCCGCTGCTGCGCGAGCGGCTCGGCGAGGCGCTCGACAAGCTGCCGAAGGTGAGCGGGCAGGAGGGCAACGTTTCCGCCAGCAACGACCTGGCGCGCCTGCTCAACGTCACCGACAAGCTGGCGCAGCAGCGCGGCGACGCCTTCATTGCCTCCGAACTGTTTTTGCTCGCCGCGCTCGAGGGAAGCAGCGAGGCCGGCAAGCTGCTCAAGGCCGCCGGCGCGGACAAGGGCAGGCTGGAGGCGGCGATCGACAAGGCCCGCGGCGGCGAGAGCGTGCAGTCTGAGAATGCGGAGGAGCAGCGCCAGGCACTGGAGAAGTACTGCATCGACCTGACCGCGCGCGCGGAGTCCGGCAAGCTCGACCCGGTGGTCGGCCGCGACGAGGAGATCCGCCGCACCGTGCAGGTGCTGCAGCGCCGTACCAAGAACAATCCGGTGCTGATCGGCGAACCGGGTGTGGGCAAGACCGCGATCGTCGAGGGCCTGGCCCAGCGCATCATCAATGGCGAAGTGCCCGAGGGCCTGCGCGGCAAGCGCGTGCTCTCGCTCGACATGGGCGCACTGATCGCCGGCGCCAAGTTCCGTGGCGAGTTCGAGGAACGGCTCAAGGCCGTGCTCAACGACCTGGCCAAGAACGAAGGCCAGGTGATCCTGTTCATCGACGAATTGCACACGATGGTGGGCGCCGGCAAGGCCGAGGGCTCGATGGACGCTGGCAACATGCTCAAGCCTGCACTGGCCCGCGGTGAACTGCATTGCATCGGCGCGACCACGCTCGACGAATACCGCAAGTACGTCGAGAAGGACGCTGCGCTGGAGCGTCGCTTCCAGAAGGTGTTCGTCGGCGAACCGAGCGTGGAGGACACGATCGCGATCCTGCGCGGATTGAAGGAGAAGTACGCGGTCCACCACGGCGTCGAGATCACCGACCCGGCGATCGTCGCCGCGGCCACGCTGAGCAACCGCTACATCGCCGATCGCCAGCTGCCGGACAAGGCGATCGATCTGATGGACGAGGCCGCGTCGCGCATCCGCATGGAGATCGATTCCAAGCCGGAGGAGCTCGACCGCAAGGAGCGTCGGCTGATCCAGCTCAAGATCCAGCGCGAGGCGTTGAAGAAGGAGAAGGACGACGCGTCGAAGCAGCGCCTGGCCGACCTCGAAGCCGAGATCGCCACGCTGGAGCGCGAGTTCAACGACCTGGAGGAAATCTGGAAGGCGGAGAAGGCGACCCTGCAGGGCGCGACGAAGATCAAGGAGCAGATCGAGGCCGCCAAGCTGGAACTGGAGGCCGCGCAGCGCAAGCAGGACTTCGGCCGCATGAGCGAGATCCAGTACGGCACGTTGCCGGAACTGGAGAAGCAGCTGCAGGTGGCGCAGGAAGCCGAGCAGCAGGGCTTCACCCTGTTGCAGGACAAGGTCACCGCCGAGGAGATCGCCGAGGTGGTCGCGCGCTGGACCGGCATCCCGGTCAGCAAGATGCTCGAAGGCGAGCGCGAGAAGCTGCTGCAGATGGAGGGCCACCTGCATACGCGTGTGGTCGGCCAGGAGGAAGCGATCAAGGTCGTGTCCGACGCGGTGCGCCGTTCGCGCGCCGGCCTGTCCGATCCGAACCGGCCGAGCGGTTCGTTCCTGTTCCTCGGCCCGACCGGCGTCGGCAAGACCGAGCTGTGCAAGGCACTGGCCGAGTTCCTGTTCGATTCGCCCGACGCGATGGTCCGCATCGACATGAGCGAGTTCATGGAGAAGCACGCGGTGTCGCGGCTGGTCGGCGCGCCCCCGGGCTATGTCGGCTACGAGGAGGGCGGTTACCTGACCGAGGCGGTGCGGCGGCGTCCGTACAGCGTGATCCTGCTCGACGAGGTCGAGAAGGCGCACCCGGACGTGTTCAACATCCTGCTGCAGGTGCTCGACGACGGCCGCCTCACCGATGGCCAGGGCCGCACGGTCGACTTCCGCAACACGGTCATCGTGATGACCTCGAACCTCGGCAGCCAGATGATCCAGGAGCTGTCGGACACCGATTCGCCGGAAGGCTACACGCAGATGAAGGCGGCGGTGATGGGCGTGGTGCAGAACCACTTCCGCCCCGAGTTCATCAACCGGCTGGATGACATCGTGGTGTTCCACCCGCTCGACAAGGCGCAGATCCGCGAAATCGCGAAGATCCAGCTGGCCGGGCTCGACAAGCGGCTGGCCGAGCGCGGCCTGAAGCTGGAATTGAGCGACAACGCGCTGGTGTTGCTCGGCAACGTGGGCTTCGATCCGGTGTACGGCGCGCGGCCGCTCAAGCGCGCGATCCAGCAGCAGTTGGAGAACCCGCTGGCGCAACGCATCCTGGCCGGCGAGTTCACCGCCGGCGACACCATCGCCGCCGATGCCGAGGGTGGCGTGCTGGTGTTCCGCAAGGGCGCCTGAAAAGCGCCCTCACCCCAACCCGCGCCCCGGCCCTCGCGCATAGCGCATAGCGCTCGGGCGTTCATCGGCACGCGAGCCAGTGGCTCGCAAACGTGCCTCTTCACCCCGTGTGCGGGAGAGGGGCGAATTCATGGGCTTGTGCTCCTTAGCTCCCGTGGTAACGAGGGCGACATGCCCACATGTCATGACGTCGCGCCGCTCAGGGCTGCGGCAAACTGCTAGACTCCGTCCCGCCTGAGGTGACTGCCGCTCCCGTCCGGGACGGTGGTTGAAACGGGAATCCGGTGCGCCGGGTCGCGGGCCACGACATGTGGCATCGCGATCGGCAATTCCGGAGCTGCCCCCGCAACGGTAGGCGAGACAAGGTCCGCACGCAGCCACTGTGCCTGATGCATGGGAAGGCGCGGACCGGGAGCCCACGGCGATCCGCCGGTTCCGCTCGCAAGCCCGGAGACCGGCCCCAGGCATGACCCGACATGCGGTGGGCGATGTCACGGGCTGCACGCACCGCGTGCCGTCTTGCACCCTCCTTCCGCCTGTTCGTTTCCATGCCATCCGCGCGGGCAGGCGCGGTGAAGGAGTTTCCGTGCATCGCCATGCAGTCGTGTTTCGTCGTGCCACGCTGGCATCGACGCTTTCCCTGATTCTTTTCCCATCCATCCCGGCGTTCGCCACCGGTGCCGCGGTCGACCTCGACCAGGTCGTGGTCACCGCTACCCGTACCGCCAGGACCCAGGACCAGACCCTGGCCGCGGTGACCGTGATCGACCGTGCCGAGATCGAGCGCCTGCAGGCGCCGTCCGTGCCGGACCTGCTGCGCGGCCGTGCCGGCATCTCGCTGGCCAACAACGGTGGCCCGGGCAAGTCGACCTCGCTGTTCCTGCGCGGCACCGAGTCCGACCACGTGCTGGTGCTGGTCGACGGCATCAAGCTCGGCTCCGCCACCAACGGCAGCGCGGCGCTGCAGGACATCCCGGTCGAACAGGTCGAGCGCATCGAGATCGTGCGCGGCCCGTTCTCCAGCCTGTACGGTTCCGAAGCGATCGGAGGGGTGGTGCAGATCTTCACCCGTCGCCCGCAGGGGCCGTTCGAGCCCAACGCCATGCTGGCCATCGGCAGCGAGAAGACCCGCCGGGCATCCGCCGGCCTGGCCGGACGCCGCGGCGACGACACGCGCGGCGGCTGGTACTCGCTGCAGGCCGCGCACGAGACCACCGAGGGCATCAACGCCTACCGCGGCACCCGCAATTTCGATCCCGACCTCGATGGTTACCGCAACACGTCGCTGACCGCACAGGGTGGATACCGCTTCAACGAGCGCTGGGACGGCGAGCTGCGCGTGTTCCGTGCCGAGGGCCGCAACGAGTACGACGGCGGTCCGGCCAGCGAGGCTGACAGCGTGCAGCAGGTCCTCGGCGGGCGCCTGCGGCATGCGCCGAACGAGCGCGTGACGTTCACCGCCAGCGCCGGCGGCAGCGCCGATCTCAGCGACAACTTTTTCGACGGCGTGTTCAGCTCGCGCTTCGACACCCGCCGCAAGGTCGGCGGGCTGCAGGCCGACCTGGGCATCGGTGCCGGCCTGCTGACCCTGGGCTTCGACTGGCAGCGCGACGAGATTGACGGTACCACCGCCTATGCCGTCGACCGCCGCATCAACCGCGGCGTGTTCGGCCAGTGGCAGCAGGCGTTCGGTGCGCAGTCGCTGCAGGCCAGCCTGCGCCGTGACGACGACAGCCAGTTCGGCGGCGAGACCACCGGCAGCGTGCTGTGGGGCTGGGACTTCACCGACGCACTGCGCCTGACCGCGAGCTACGGCACCGCGTTCAAGGCACCGACCTTCAATGAGCTGTACTTCCCCGGCTACGGTAATCCGGCACTCGGGCCGGAAACGTCGCGCAGCGTCGAGCTGGGGTTGCGTGGCGCGCATGGCTGGGGCGTGTGGTCGTTGAACGCCTACGACACCCGCATCGACGACATGATCGCCTACGACGCCGACCTCGGCGATTTCGGCGGTCCCAACAACATCGACCGCGCCCGCATCCGCGGCGTCGAGGCGACGTTCGACACCACCGTGCTGGGTTGGGACCTGAGCGGCAGCCTGGGCTGGCTGGACCCGGAGAACCGCGCCGGCAACGCCGGCAAGGTGCTGCCGCGCCGGGCCAGGCGCAGTGCGCGCATCGACCTGGACCGGCGTTTCGGCGACTTCAGCGCCGGGGCCTCGGTGACTGGCGTCGGCGAGCGTTTCGACAACCTGTCCAACACCACCCGCATGGGTGGCTACGGCCTGGCCGACCTGCGCGTGGGCTATGCGCTCTCGAACGACTGGCAGCTGCGGCTGTCGCTCAACAACGTCCTGGACAAGCAGTACGAAACCGCCGCGCTCTACAACCAGCCCGGCCGCAACTGGCTGCTGAGCGTCCGTTACCGGCCGGGCCGCTGAGCGTCCCGGTTCCATTCCCTTCCCGACGAGGCCTGCCGATGAAACCGCTCTCCGGATCCATGAACCTCGGCCTGTTCGCCGCCTTCGCGGCGTTCATGGTCGCCACGCGCTTCAACCATTTTGGCGATGCCCTGCATTTGCCGGATGCATCGATGGCGCTGTTCTTCCTCGGCGGCCTGTACCTGCGCCGTCACTGGCAGTTCGTGGCGATGTTGGCGCTGGCGGTGACGATCGACTGGGTTTCGATCGAATACGCCGGGGTCAGCGATTTCTGCGTGACGCCGTCCTACGCGTTCCTGCTGCCGGCCTATGCGGTGCTGTGGTACGGCGGTCGGCTGTATTCCGGTCAGCTGCAGCCGGCGTGGCTGCCGATGCTGGGCGCGGCCGGGGCCGGCCTGGTGTCCGCCAGCCTGTCGTTCCTGATCTCCAACGGCGCGTTCTACTGGCTCGGCGGGCGCTATGCCGATCCGCACTTCGCCGAATACATCGCACGTGTCTGGCAGTGGGGGCCGTTGTTCGTGCGTACGACGCTCGCCTACATCGTGGTGGCGCTCGCGGTGCACGCGGTCGTGGCATATGCGATGCGTCGCAGGGCCCCGCAGGGCGCCGGCCAGCACTGATCCGGATCTTCATGTCCGATCCGACATCCGACAGGAGGGATGTACCGATGCAAGCACATGCACAACCATTGCCACTGGCGTCCACGCGCGACCAGTGGCTCGTCGGGCTCGCGCTCGCGGCGTTGATGATCGCCACCCGCGGCCAGCATTTCGCCAGCGTCGATGCCCTGCCGAGCGCGTCGTGGGCGGTGTTCTTCCTTGCCGGCGCACTGCTGCGGCCGATGTGGGCGCTGCCGGCGTTCTTCGTGCTCGCGACCGCGCTCGATCTGGGCAGCTACGCGGCCGGCACGATCAGCGACTGGTGCCTGTCGCCGGCGTACTGGGCGCTGGCCTTCGCCTATGCCGCGTTGTGGCTGGGCGGGCACGTCTACCGGAACCTGCATGTCGATGACTGGCGGATGGTGCCGCGGCTGGCGCTGGTGCTGGTCGCGACCGCCAGCGTGGCCTACCTGCTGTCCAAGGGCGGCTACTGGTTCTTTTCCGGACGCTATCCGGAACCGACATGGCAGGGCTTCATCGCCCGCGTCCCGACGTACTATCCGCGTTCGCTGGGCACGCTGGCCGGTTATGCCGGCATCGCCTTCGCCTTGCGCGCGGCATGGCGTGGCGCGACCCTGAGGGTCCGTCGCGTGGAGGAGGTGGTGTCGTGAGCCGCGGTTCCGAGCGTCTCGGCCGTACCGAAGAGGAGCACTACCGCGAGCGGGCGCGGCGCAAGAAGGAACTGGTCGACCGCCGGATCGCGCGGGCGACCATCGACCGCGGTGTGCTGGTGGTCAACACCGGCAACGGCAAGGGCAAGAGCTCATCCGGCTTCGGCATGCTCGCGCGTTCGCTCGGGCATGGTTTCCGCTGCGGCGTGGTGCAGTTCATCAAGGGCAGTTTCAGTACCGGCGAGGATCTGTTCTTCCGCACGATGGGCGATGCCTTTGCCGATCGCCTCGAGTACCACGTGATGGGCGAGGGCTTCACCTGGGAGACCCAGGACCGCGAGCGCGACATCGCCGCGGCCGGCGCCGCATGGGACGTGGCCGCGCGCATGCTGGCGGATCCGGCGTTCGACTTCGTTTTGCTGGACGAACTCAACATCGCGCTCAACAAGGACTACGTGCCGCTCGATGCGGTGCTGTCCGCGCTCGCGGCGCGGCCGCAGCGCCAGCATGTGGTCGTCACCGGCCGCGGCGCGCCGGACGCGTTGGTGGAGGCGGCCGACACTGTGACCGAGATGCGCCTGGTCAAGCACGCGTTCAAGGCCGGCATCAAGGCCCAGCACGGGATAGAACTCTGATGGGCGGCGCCATGCGCTCGTGCCCCGCGTTGCTGGTGTCGGCGCCCGCGTCGGGGCAGGGCAAGACCAGCGTGACCGCCGCGCTGGCACGCTGGCACCTGCGGCAGGGTCGGCGGGTGCGGGTGTTCAAGACCGGCCCGGATTTCCTCGACCCGATGGTGCTCGAACGCGCCAGCGGCGCAGCCGTGCAGCAGCTCGATCTGTGGATGTGCGGCGAGGCCGACGTGCGCGCACGCCTGTACGCCGCCGCGGACGAGGCCGACCTGATCCTGGTCGAGGGCGTGATGGGACTGTTCGATGGCGAGCCGTCCAGCGCCGACCTCGCCATCGCGCTCGGCCTGCCGGTGCTGGCGGTGATCGATGGTTCGGCGATGGCGCAGACCTTCGGTGCGCTGGCGACCGGGCTGGCGAGGTACCGCGATGGGCTGAAGGTGCATGGCGTGGCGGCCAACCGGATCGGCAGTGCGCACCACGCCCGGTTGCTGCGCGAAAGCCTGCCGCCGGACCTGGCGTGGCTGGGTGCGCTGCCGCGCCGCGCGGAACTGGCACTGCCCGAGCGCCACCTGGGCCTGGTGGCGGCCGGCGAGCTCGACGACCTGGATGCACGCCTGGACGCGCTGGCCGATGCCTGGGGCGAGCATGCGCAAACCGCGCTGCCGCCGCCGCTGGCATTTCCGGCGGCGGCTCCGCTGGCGGTGCCGCGCCGGCTGGACGGGTGGCGGATTGCGGTCGCGCGCGATGCCGGGTTCTGTTTCCTGTACCCGGCCAACCTCGAGTTGCTGCGCGAGGCCGGGGCCGAGCTGCGGTTCTTCTCGCCGGTGGCTGGCGATGCGTTGCCGGAATGCGACGCGGCCTGGCTGCCAGGCGGCTATCCCGAGCTGCACCTGGAGGCGCTGTCGAACAACACCGCGCTGCATGCCGCCCTGTGCGCGCACCGCGATGCCGGCAAGCCGCTGCTGGCCGAATGCGGCGGCCTGCTGTTCGCGTTGGAAACCCTGACCGATCGCGACGGACACGGCGCCGCGATGGCCGCGCTGTTGCCGGGCAGCGCGGTGATGCAGCGCCGCTTCGCCGCGCTGGGCATGCAGGAGGTTTCACTGCCGGAAGGCACCTTGCGCGGCCACAGCTTCCACTACGCCCGCGCCGACATCGCCGCCGAACCGCTGGCCACGGCACGCAACCCGAACGGGGGACCGACCGCCGAAGCGGTCTACCGCGATCGCGCGATGACCGCGAGCTTCGTGCATCTGTACTTCGCCTCGAATCCCGAAGCCGCGACCCGGTTGTTCCGGCCATGACGGCGGCGCTGGTCGCGCTGGCCGCCGTGTTGCTCGATGCCGTGCTCGGCGAGCCGCGGCGCGCGCATCCGTTGGTCGCATTCGGCCGTTGGGCAGCATGGCTGGAGCGCCGGCTGCACGCGGACCGGCGCGGCGCCGGGATGCTGGCGTGGGGCCTGGTGGTCCTGCCTTGGCTCGGGCTGGCGGTACTGCTCTCCGTCGGCGCGGCCCGGATTTCGCCATGGCTTTCGGCCGGGTTATCGGCAGTCGTGCTGTACCTCGCGATCGGGCTTCGCAGCCTCGGCGACCATGCGCGCCCGGTGGCGCGGGCGCTGGAGGCGGGCGATCCCGACGGTGCGCGAGCCGCGGTCGGTCGCATGGTCAGCCGCGATACCGGCGCATTGTCGGAATCGCAGGTCGCGGCGGCGGCGACCGAGTCGGTACTGGAGAACGGCAACGATGCGGTATTCGGCGCGCTGTTCTGGTTCGCGCTGCTGGGCGTTCCCGGCGTCGTGCTGTACCGGCTGGCCAACACCCTGGATGCGATGTGGGGCTACCGCACGCCGCGCTTCGAACGTTTCGGCTGGGCCGCGGCCCGCATCGACGACCTGCTCAACTACCTGCCGGCGCGGCTGACCGCGTTGACCTATGCATTCTGCGGGCGCTTTGCCCCGGCGTGGCGCTGCTGGCGCGTGCAGGCGCCGGCCTGGGACAGTCCCAACGCCGGTCCGGTGATGGCGGCCGGTGCCGGCGCATTGCAGGTCCGCCTCGGCGGCCCGGCGCCGTACCACGGCCGCTGGGAAACGCGACCGCATCTGGGAGAAGGCGCCGCGGCGGAGGCGACCTCGATCGACCGCGCGCTGGCGCTGGTGCGCAACGGGGTCGCGGTCTGGCTGCTGATCGGCCTGGTACTGGCGTTTGCGGTGGAGGTGTTGCGTCATGCTTGAGCACGGCGGACGGCTGCGGCGCGCGGCACGCGAGCATGGCATCGCGCTCGAACAATGGCTCGACCTGTCGACCGGGATCAGCCCGTTCGCGTGGCCGGTGTCGCCGGTGCCGGCGTCGGCGTGGCAGCGGTTGCCGGAGGATGACGATGGTCTGATCGATGCCGCGCGCGACTACTACCGCGCGCCGTCGCTGCTGCCGGTCGCCGGCTCGCAGGCCGCGATCCAGGCGCTGCCGCGGCTGCGTGCCGCGTCATCCCGCGTTGGCGTGATCGCGCCGGGCTATGCCGAACATGCACACGCCTGGCGACAGGCCGGGCATGCGGTCGAGACTCTGCCGGCCGCACGCCTGCTCGACGAGGCCGAGCGCTTCGACGTGGTCGTGCTGATCCACCCCAACAATCCCGGCGGCGAGCGATTCCGGCACGATGAACTGCTCGGCCTGCATGCGCGGCTGGCCGCGCGCGGCGGCTGGCTCATCGTCGATGAGGCGTTCATCGACACCACCCCGGAGCGCAGCCTGTGTCCGCACAGCGGTCGCGATGGCCTGGTCGTGCTGCGCTCGGTCGGCAAGTTCTTCGGTCTGGCCGGTGCACGTGCGGGGTTCGTCTGCGCGGCGCCGGCGTTGCTCGACATGCTGCGCGAGTCCCTTGGACCGTGGACGCTGACCGGTCCAGGCCGGCATGTGCTGAGGCATGCATTTGCCGATCGCGAATGGCATGCGGTCGCGCGCCAGCGGCTGATCATGGCCGGCGAGCGCCTGCAGCAGCTGCTCGACCGCAACGGCCTGGGCGATGGCGCCGGCTGCGATTTCTTCCAGTGGCGGCGGCATCCCCATGCGCCGGCGCTGCATCGGGCATTGGCCCGGCGCGGCATCCTCACCCGGCTGTTCGAAGCCGACGGGCACACACCGGCCAGCCTGCGCTTCGGCCTGCCGCCGGACGCCGACGCATTCGACCGCCTCGGTGCCGCGCTGGGCGAAGTGTTGTGCGAGGTGCCGGCATGACGCGCTTGCCGGGAACGAATGCGGGCCACCGCGGGGCTGGCGCCTGCAATGCGCCGGCTTCGGTCGCCCGTGTCCTGATGGTGCAGGGCTGCACCTCCGATGCCGGCAAGAGCACCGTGGTCGCTGCGCTGTGCCGCTGGCTGCGGCGTCGCGAGGTGCGGGTCGCGCCGTTCAAGCCGCAGAACATGGCGCTGAACGCGGCGGTGACCGCCGACGGCGGCGAGATCGGCCGCGCCCAGGCGGTGCAGGCGCAGGCCTGCCGGCTGGCGCCGCACACCGATTTCAACCCGGTGCTGCTCAAGCCGAGCAGCGACAGGGGCGCACAGGTGATCCTGCACGGCCGCGCGATCGGGCAGATGGATGCAGTCGACTACCACGGTTACAAACGCGTCGCGATGGACGCGGTGCTGGCCTCGCACGCGCGGCTGGTGGAGACGTATGACGCCGTGGTCGTCGAGGGCGCCGGCAGCCCGGCCGAGATCAACCTGCGCGCCAACGACATCGCCAACATGGGGTATGCCGAGGCGGTCGACTGCCCGGTGGTCCTGGTCGCCGACATCGACCGCGGCGGCGTGTTCGCGCATCTGGTCGGCACGCTCGCGTTGCTGTCCGAAAGCGAGTGCGCCCGTGTGCGCGGCTTCGTCATCAACCGGTTCCGCGGCGACATCGCGTTGCTGCAGCCCGGTCTCGACTGGCTGGAGCGCGAGACCGGCAAGCCCGTGCTTGGCGTGCTGCCGTACTTGCACGGGCTGCATCTGGAGGCGGAGGATGCATTGCCGGGTGTCGGCGAAACAAGGCCGGACGCGGCCCTGCGCGTGGTCGTGCCGGTGTTGCCGAGGATCAGCAACCACACCGACCTCGATCCGCTGCGCGCGCATCCGCAGGTCGACCTTCGTTTCATCGGCCCCGGTGAAACAGCGCCGGCCTGCGATCTGATCGTGCTGCCGGGCAGCAAGGCGACCCGCGCCGATCTCGCATGGCTGCGTGAACACGGCTGGGAGGCCGCCATCGCCCGTCACCTGCGCTATGGCGGCAAGCTGATCGGCATCTGCGGCGGCCTGCAGATGCTCGGTCGTGCGGTGCACGATCCGGACGGCATCGAGGGCGCGCGCGGGTCGAGCGCGGGGCTGGGCTGGCTTGATTTCGAAACCACGCTGCGTCCGGACAAACAGTTGCGCAACGTCGGCGGCAAGCTCTGTATCAGTGATGGCTGTATCTACGATGTCACGGTACGCGGCTATGAAATCCATTGCGGTGTCAGTGCAGGACCCGCGCTGGCACGGCCGGTTGTCCTGCTCGACGATGGTCGCGCCGACGGCGCGTTGTCGGCGGACGGGCAGGTCCTCGGCAGCTACCTGCATGGCCTGTTCGATCATCCCGACGCGCTCGCTGCGCTGCTGCGCTGGGCCGGCCTGCATGACGCGCAGACGCTCGATATTGCGGCGTTGCGCGAGGCGTCGCTCGAGCGCCTCGCCGACATGGTCGAGGCCCATCTCGATACCGCATTGCTATCTGAATTGCTGGAGCCATCGGCATGCATAGCCTGATTCTGGGAGGTGCCCGCTCAGGCAAGAGCGCGCTGGCCGAGCGACTCGCACTCGACAGCGGCCTGGCGGTGACCTACATCGCCACCGCACAGGCAGGCGACGGCGAGATGGCCACGCGCATCGCCCACCACCGTGCGCGCCGGCCCGCGCACTGGGGCTGCGTGGAAGAACCGCTGGCGCTGGCCGCGACCCTGCACGCACATGCCGCGGCCGACCGTTGCCTGCTGGTCGACTGCCTGACCCTGTGGCTGAGCAATCTGCTGGCCGATCCCGGCGGCGAGCGCTTCGGGCTTGAGCGCGAGGCGCTGCTCGAAGTGCTGCCGGAACTGCCCGGGCGAATCCTGCTGGTCAGCAATGAAGTCGGCCTCGGCGTGGTGCCGATGGGCGAATTGAGCCGCCGCTTCGTCGACGAGGCCGGCCGCCTGCACCAGGCGCTGGCACAACGCTGCGGACAGGTGCTGTTCGTCGCGGCGGGGTTGCCGATGGCGCTCAAGGGGCCGTCGCCATGAATGCAATCGGGCAGGCAACGAATTCGTGGGAGGAAGCTTTGAACCGGAAATTCGATCTACAGGGGCGCTGCGCGATGCCGGATGCGGCGATGGCCGAAGCCGCACGGGCACGACAGGGCGTGCTGACCAAGCCACCGGGCTCGCTGGGCGTGCTGGAGGACGCCGCGGTCATGCTGGCCGGGCTGCAACGCACGCCACAGCCGACGCTCGACCGGGTCTGGATCAGCGTGTTCGCCGGCGACCACGGCGTCGCTGCCGAGGGCGTGTCGGCATTCCCGCAGGCGGTCACCGGCGAGATGGTGCGCAACTTCGCCACCGGCGGTGCGGCGATCTGCGTGCTCGCGCGCGGACTGGGCGCGACCCTCGAGGTCGTGCAACTCGGTACCGTCAACGATCCCGGCGAACTGCCCGGCGTACGGCGGGTGTTGATCGCACCGTCCACCGCGAACTTCTGCGAACAGCCGGCGATGACCGCGGCACAGCTCGAAGCGGCGTTGCAGGCCGGCGCCGACAGCGTCGCACGCGCGGTCGCGGCGGGTGCGCAGGCCTTCGTCGGTGGTGAGATGGGCATTGCCAACACCACCGCGGCGACCGCGCTGGCCTGTGCCCTGCTGGGCGAGGCTCCGGCGATGTTGTCGGGGGCGGGCACCGGGCTGGATGCGGCCGGCATCGCCCGCAAGCAGACGGTGGTCCGGCGGGCACTGGACCGTCACGCCGGTATCGCCGATCCGGCCGAATGCCTGCGCTGCCTCGGCGGCTTCGAGATCGCCGCACTGACAGGTGCCTACATCGCCGCCGCGCAGCAGGAGTTGCCGGTGATCGTCGACGGCTTCATCGCCACTTCGGCGGCGCTGGCGGCGGTGCGGATCAACCCCGGCGTGCGCGATTGGCTGCTGTTCTCGCACTGCTCGCACGAGCGCGGCCACCGCCGCCTGCTCGATGCGCTGGACGCGCGGCCGCTGCTGGATCTGGGCATGCGCCTGGGCGAGGGCAGCGGCGCCGCCGCCTGCGTGCCGCTGCTGCGGCTGGCCTGTGCGCTGCACAACGGCATGGCGACCTTCGAGCAGGCAGGAGTCTCGACCGCGTGAGCGCCGACGGCATCGATACCGGCGCCGGCAGGGCGCATGCCAGCACGGCTGCGACCTTCATCGAGCTGCTGCGGCACGGCGATACCGGGCGGCAGGGTTTCCGTGGCCAGCTCGACGATCCGTTGACCGCGGATGGATTCGGGCAGATGCGGGCGGCTGTCGCCGACGGCAGCTGGGATGCGCTGGTGTCATCGCCGCTGCGGCGCTGCGCGGCGTTCGCGCGCGAGCTTGCATCGGTGCGCGGGTTGCCGCTGGTGCTGGAACCGCGCCTGGCCGAGTACCGCTTCGGCCGCTGGCAGGGCGTGCCGATGGACGCGCTTGCGCGCACCGAGGGCGAAGCGCTGGCGCGGTTCTGGGCCGACCCGTCCGTCCATCCCCCACCCGGCGCCGAAACCCTGGAGCGGTTCGAGGCGCGCGTCGCCGCCGCGCTCGCCGAGGCCGCATCGCGTTTCGCCGGTCGTCGCGTGCTGGTGGTGACCCATGGCGGGGTGATCCGCCTGCTGCTGTGCCGGCAACGTGGCCTGCCGTGGTCGGCGATGGCCGGGCTCGAGGTGCCGCACGCGTCGCGGCATGTACTCGACTGGCCGATGCCGGCACCGGTCATCGCCGCGACCGATTGCGAAACCGGGGCAGCGGGTTGATGTCCGGCTGGCTGGGTGGCCTGCTGGCCGCATTCGGCTTCCTGACCCGAATTCCGGTACCGGCCGGCGCGTTTGCGCGGCCCGGCGCGCAGGCGCATTCGCTGCCGTGGTATCCCGTTGTCGGCGCCTTCATCGGCCTGCTGTTGTGGGGACTCGCTTGCCTGCTGCCGGCCGGCGCACCGATGCTGGTCGCGGCGGTGGTGCTGGTGGCCTGGGTCGCGTTGACCGGGGCGTTGCATATCGACGGACTGGCCGACAGTGCCGATGCGTGGGTTGGTGGGCTGGGCGACCGCGAGCGCACCCTCGCGATCATGAAGGATCCGCGCAGCGGTCCGGCCGGGGTGACGGCGGTGGTGCTGGTGCTGCTGCTCAAGTTCGCCGCGCTGGCGACGCTGCTGCCGGATGCGGGAATGGCGCTGGTACTGGCGCCGTTGCTGGCGCGGGCTACGCTGACCGCTGCCTTCCTTGCGTTGCCGTACGTGCGTGCGAACGGAATCGGCACTGGCCTGGCCGGTGCTTCGCGCACAGCCTGTGTCGTGTCGTTGGCGATGACGGCGGGAGCATGCATCGTTGCCGGCGGCATGGGATCGCTCGCGCTGGTGACGGCGACCTTGCTGTTCTTCGCCTGGCGCCGGGCCTGTCGGCGGCGCCTGGGTGGAATGACCGGCGACACCTGCGGCGCGCTGACGGAACTGGTCGAGACCGCCGTACTGGTGGTACTGGCGTTCGCCTCAATCGCATGAGCACAGTCGCGGCGGTCGCCTCGCCTGTCTGGCGCAGCCCGGCGAGATCGGCTGCGAGGGCGTTCTGGCCAGGTCCCGGGCCGGCTCAGGCACCGGCGGGTGGCAGCCGACGGTCGCCGCGGAACGCAGGGGTGGCCAGTACCATCTCGGCCAGGCTGTGAGCCAGCTCGCGTTCGGCCATGACCGCGCCATCCGCGCCGTGCTCGAGCAGGTGCTTCACCTCGGCGTCGCTGTGGGCGCGGGCGACGATGGTCAGGCCCGGGTTGATCTCGCGCAGGCGGGCGATGATTTCGCCGGCTTCCAGCACGTTCGGGATCGCCAGCATCACGGTGTTGGCGGTTTCGGGACGCGCTTCCGCCAGCACCTTTTCGTTGGCGGCATTGCCGCGGATCGCGGGCAGGTCGGCGGCACGTGCATGTTCGACCAGGTCATCCTCGCCATCGATCACCACCAGCGACACGTCCTGCGCCTTCAGCAGTCGGCCAAGCTCGCTGCCGACGCGGCCGAAGCCGATCAGGATGACGTGCCCGGACAGGTCGTCGGGAATGCCGGGAATCACCCGGGGCGGCTCCGGCGGCGTGGCGGAAGCTTCCCTGCGGGTTCGGCTGTCCAGCCACTGGAACAGCAACGGATTGATCACGATCGAAAGCAGGGCGCCGGCCAGGATCAGGTCCTGGCCGCGCTGGGGCAGGATGTCCAGCTGCAGGCCGAGGCCGGCGAGGATGAAGGAGAACTCGCCGATCTGCGCCAGGCTGGCCGAGATCAGCAGCGCGGTGGAGTCCGGCTTGCCGAACGCACGCACGATCGCGTAGGCGGCGATCGACTTGCCCAGCACGATGATCAGGAAGGTCGCGATCACCTCGAACGGATGTTCGACCAGGATCATCGGGTTGAACAGCATGCCCACCGAGACGAAGAACAGCACTGCGAACGCATCGCGCAGCGGCAGGGTCTCGCTGGCGGCCTTGTGGCTGAACTCCGATTCGTTGAGCAGCATGCCGGCGAAGAACGCACCCAGCGCGAACGAGACCCCGAACAAGTGCGCCGAGCCGAACGCCACGCCCAGCGCGATCGCCAGCACGCACAGGGTGAACAGTTCGCGAGAACCGGTGCCAGCGACGCGTTCGAGGATCCACGGGATCACCCGCCGGCCGATGATCAGCATGAAGGCGACGAAGCCGCCGACCTTGGTGAAGGTCTTCAGCAGCACGATCGAAACCGAAGGTGCCTCTTCGCCGCCGCCGCCGATGATCTCGGCCAGCGCCGGCAGCAGCACCAGCGCCAGCACCATCGCCAGGTCCTCGACGATCAGCCAGCCCACCGCGATGCGGCCACGTTCGGTTTCGACCAGGCGGCGTTCCTCCAGTGCCCGCAGCAGGACCACCGTGCTGGCCACGGACAGCGCCAGCCCGAACACGATGCCGGCGGCGTGCGACCAGCCCAGCAGCTGCGAAAGCCCCCAGCCCAGCACGGTGGCCACCGTGATCTGCACGACCGCGCCCGGCAGCGCAATCGCCTTGACCGAGAGCAGGTCGCGCATCGAGAAATGCAGGCCGACGCCGAACATCAGCAGGATCACGCCGATCTCGGCCAGCTGCGGCGCCAGCTCCTGGTCGGCGACGAAGCCGGGCGTGAACGGACCGGCGACGATGCCGGCGACCAGATAGCCCACCAGCGGCGAGAGCCGCAGACGCTGCGCCAGTGCCCCGAACACGAACGCAAGCACGAAACCGGCGACGAGGATGGCGATCAGCGAGGTGTGGTGCATCGACGCTCCGGAGGCAAGGGCTCAACGCAGGATGTGGGCCGCCGGGAAGGGACGCAACCCGCCTGAAGCGCCACATGACGGAAACGCCAGACTACGCCAGCCGACGTCATGGACAGGTGGGCTGCGGGGAGGCGCCGGCCGCGCCCAAGGGGCCGACGCTGGTTTGGGTCATTGTCCCGGTGCGTTGATTCTGCGAGGAAGCCGATGGTCGTGGGTGTACGGGACACGCCGTAAACCCGTCCATGGGGGCTCATCCGAAACATCCATGTTTCGGAAGGCCCCGCACACCCACGACCATCGGCTTCTGGACAGGTTGCTGGCGTTCCCTGAGAAACACCCGAAGCGACACCCCCACCCGGTGGGGTGTCGACATCTTCCGGAGCCGCTATCCCCGGAAACCGCTATCCCTGGAAACGCAAGAAGAGCCAAAAAACGAAGACGCCCCGCGCTTGGCGGGGCGTCGTTCCCATCACCTGCGGCGATGGATGCTTACCACTTGTAGCCAATCCGGGCGTAGGCGTAGGCGCCATTGAAGCCGAACGGCGACGAGCTGCTGTACGGCAACTGGCCGGACGAGGAGTTGGCGAAGATCACTTCATCCGGGTACTCGTTCAGCACGTTGTCGCCGCCGACCGTGAACTCCCAGCTGTCGAGCCGGTAAGTCGCGGCCAGGTCCAGTGTCCATTTCGGATCGAAGGTCTGGTCGCGCGCCGGGTCGGCGTTGAGCACGCTGAACTCGCCATAGCGGGTCGCAGTGGCGCCGAGGCTGAACGCGCCGACGTTCCATGTGCCGCCGAGGAAGAACTTGTCGCGCGGCGCACCGACTTCGAAGCGGCCCAGTTCCAGGCGGCCGAAGCGCACCGCGTCCGGGTCGATGGCTTCCAGCGCCGGCGGATTGGGCGC
Organism: Lysobacter alkalisoli; assembly: GCF_006547045.1. Lineage (NCBI taxonomy): Bacteria > Pseudomonadati > Pseudomonadota > Gammaproteobacteria > Lysobacterales > Lysobacteraceae > Marilutibacter > Marilutibacter alkalisoli. The sequence goes on along the minus strand of NZ_CP041242.1, from coordinate 2,956,186 downwards.
GACCTTGTCGATGCTGGTCTTGTTGTAGTTGTAGCCGGTGGTCAGGTCGAGGGTGCTGTTGGCCAGCGTCCAACCGTAGGTCGCGACAACGTCGACACCGTCGGTCGTGGTGTCGATGGCATTGGTGAAGTAGCGACCGCCGGCCACGGCCGGGAACCCGTTGGCATTGAGGTATTCGCGCACCGGCGTGCTGACCAGGTTCTCGGACAGGGTGATGCGGTCGTCGACCTCGATCCGGTAGGCATCGATGGTGACGTACAGATCGTCGATCGGCTGCAGCACCAGGCCCAGGCTGTAGTTGGTCGATTCCTCGGCCTTCAGCGGTTCCGCGCCCAGTGCGATCGCGGCCGGATGGTTGGTGCGGAAGGTGGCGATGTCGAACGGCACACCGCCGATGAAGTTGGTCGAGGTGGTCTGGTAGAACTGCTGCTGCAGCGACGGTGCGTGGAAGCCGGTGGAGACGGTGCCACGCAGCGCGACCCGGTCGGTGAACGCATAGCGTGCGGTGACTTTGCCGGTGGTGGTATCGCCGAAGTCGCTGTAGTCCTCGTAGCGCGCGGCCACGCCCAGTGAAAGCCTGTCGGTCAGGTCGCCTTCCAGGCCGGCGTAGAACGAGAAGCTGTGGCGGTCGAAGCTGCCGCTGTCGCTTGGGCGGAATCCGGGGAATACCTGTGAACCGGAAGGTGCCGGCGCGTCGCCGGGCAGCAGCACGCCGCCATTGATGTAGGAAGCCGGCTCGCCCGGCGACTGGGTGAACTGCTCGCCGCGCCACTCGGCGCCGTAGGAAAGGGTCAGCGGGTAGGCCAGGCCCCAGTCGAGCAGCTTGTTGAAGTCGAGGTTCAACACGTGCTGCTTGAGTTCCAACGCGCCGGCGTAGAAGTCGGTCGGCGAATCCAGCCCCATGCTGCGGTTGAGCGAGTTGCGGACGTCGAAGCTCAGCTCGTTGTGGCCGTAGGCGTAGCTGAAGTCGACGTCGGTGCCGCCCGCGGTGGTGGCCCTGAGCCCGGCGACCAAACCGACGTCCTCGGACTCGTTGTAGATCTGCGGCAGGAAGCCGTCCGGATAGATCTCCGGGATGTTGCGCGAATCGCCGGCCGGCCGGTAGAAGCCGTTCGACAGCACCTCGCGCTTGGTGAAGATGCCGTAGGAATAGAAGGCCAGGTCATCGATGACGGCGTATTCGGCGTTGTAGGAAAACGAGCCGTTGTCGACTTCAGGATCGCCGTAGCGCTGCACGACCTCGCCGAGCGGCGCCGAGCTGGGGGTGGGGGTGCCGATGAACGGGCGCGCACGGTCGGTCTGGTCCTGGTGGCCGCCCTGCGCGGCGAAGTGGATGAAGCCGTCGGCTCCCAGCGCGAAGCCGGCATCGGCACCGAGCTGGTACTGCCTGCCGTCACCGGCGCTGTACTGGCCGACGGTGGCGGTGACTCCGCCGCCGCTGTCGCTGCCCTTGAGCACGACGTTGATCACGCCTGCGATGGCATCGGAGCCGTACTGCGCCGATGCGCCGTCGCGCAGGACCTCGACCCGGGCAATGGCGGAGATCGGGATCGAGTTCAGGTCGACCGGCGAGGAGCCGCGGCCCTGGGTGCCATTGACGTTGACCAGCGCGCCGGGGTGGTAGCGCTTGCCGTTGACCAGCACCAGCACGTGGTCGGGGGCGAGGCCACGCAGCTGCGCCGGGCGCACCGCATCGCTGCCGTCGGAGATGGCCGGGCGCGGGAAGTTCAGCGAGGGCACCGCGCGCGATAGTGCGGTGGCCAGTTCGACCGTGCCGGTGGCCTCGAGCGCTTCCGGGGTGATGATGTCGATCGGCGCAGTCGACTCGGCCACTGTGCGGTCGGCCACGCGGGTACCGGTGACGATCAGCGTGTCGAGGGTGGTGCGGGCGTCGCCGCCTGCGTCCTGGGCGAGGGCCGGTGGAACGACGAGGGCGAGCGCAACGGCGAGGGCGAGGGGGGAAAACGATGGGTTCATGGCAACTCCGGCTGGGTCCTGGAACAAGGGGAGGAAGGTCGTGTTGCGATGCGGCATTATTCGATTACAGCGACATGACAGGCATGTCAACACTTTTTTAACAACCAGTCTGCGACGCGCAGCCGATAAACTGCCCGCCCGTATTCAGGCCCTCGGGTTCTTTCGTGATCTCATTCCGCAATTTCGCCCTGCGCCGCGGCGAACGCCTGCTGCTGTCCAACGTCGACCTGGCCCTGCACGCGGGCTGGCGGGTCGGCGTGATCGGGCGCAACGGCACCGGCAAGTCGTCGTTGTTCGCGGCGATCCGTGGCGAGGTCGAGGCCGACACTGGCGACATTGAGGTGCCGGCGAAGGTCCGCATCGCCAGCGTCGCCCAGGAAACGCCGGCGCTGGACGACACCGCGCTGGACTTCGTGCTGTCCGGCGATGCCGAGGTTCACGATGCGATCCAGGCCGAGGCCAACGCCTTCGCCAGCGAAGACTGGGAGGCCGTCGCCGAGGCCCACCAGCGGCTGGAGATGCTCAACGGCTACGACGCCAGCGCCCGTGCCGGCAAGCTGCTGCACGGCCTGGGCTTCAGCGCCGACACCCACGGTCGTCCGGTCAAGGCGTTCTCTGGCGGCTGGCGGGTGCGGCTGAACCTGGCCCGCGCGCTGATGACGCCGAGCGATCTGCTGCTGCTCGACGAACCGACCAATCACCTCGACCTCGACGCGGTACTGTGGCTGGAACAGTGGCTGCTGAAATACCCCGGCACGCTGTTGCTGATCAGCCACGACCGCGAGTTCCTCGACGGGCTGTCGACCCACACCCTGCACCTGCATGACGGCAGGGCGAAGCTGTACACCGGCGACTACACCGCATTCGAGCGCCAGCGCGCCGAGCACCTGCGTCAGCAGCAGATCGCGCACGAGAAGGAACAGGCCGAGCGCGCCCACCTGCAGAGCTTCATCGACCGCTTCAAGGCCAAGGCCAGCAAGGCGAAGCAGGCGCAGAGCCGGGTCAAGCGGCTGGAGAAGCTGGCCGGCACCGAGGCGGTGCGGGTCGAGCGCGCGCTGCGGATCGAGTTCCCGGTGCCGGACAAGCTGCCGCATGCGTTGTTGCGATTGGCCGATGCGGAGTGTGGATATGCACTGGTCGATGGCGGACAGACGAAGATCCTCGACAACGTCGGTTTCATCCTCGAAGCCGGCGACCGCGTCGCCCTGCTCGGCCCCAACGGCGCCGGCAAGTCGACCCTGGTCAAGTCGCTGGTCGGCGAACTGCCGCTGCTGGCGGGCGAGCGCAGTGGCCATCCCGACCTGCGCATCGGTTACTTCGCCCAGCACACGGTCGAGTCGCTGCGCGAGGGCGCCAGCCCGATCGATCACCTCGGCGAGATCGCCCCCGGTGTCGCCACCCAGGTGCTGCGCGACTTCCTCGGCAAGTGGAACTTTCCCGGCAACCGCGCGTTCGAGTCGGTCGACAGCTTCTCCGGCGGCGAACGCGCGCGACTGGCGCTGGCCCTGATCGCCTGGCGCAAGCCGAACGTGCTGCTGCTCGACGAACCGACCAACCACCTCGACCTCGACATGCGCGAGGCGCTGGCCGAGGCGTTGGCCGACTTCGACGGCGCGATCGTGCTGGTCAGCCATGACCGCCACCTGATCGGCCTGGTCTGCGAGACGTTCTGGCGCGTCGCCGACGGCCATGCGCAGCCGTTCGACGGCGACCTCGACGAGTACGCCGCCTGGTTGCGCAACCGCGACGTTTCCGCCGACGGCAGGGCCGGCAAGCGCAAGCCGGAACCGGCGCCTGTACCGCCACCGGCGGCAGCGAAGCCGCGCAAGGCCAACCCGGTCAAGCTGGCCCAGGCCGAAGCGCGCGTCGCCGAACTGGAAGCGAGGTTGAAGGCGCTGGATGAAGCGCTGGCCGACCCGGATGTCTACGTCGAAGGCGGGAAACGCGCATCCGAATTGACCGGCGAGCGCGAGGCCCTTGCCGCACGCCTGGCCGAGGCCGAAGCGGAGTGGTTGGCGTTGTACGAGACGGCGTGACCGTTGCCGCTGCGATTCACAGCCGGAATTTCGTCGCCGGAGTTTCGTCATCCCGGTCGGGGTAAGGGATCTGTTGTTGCCCGACCTGCGGTTTGACTCATCGCCTCGCCGCATGTTTGGGTAAAAAGCGGTCCGGACGAACGGGGAACGATGGGAACGCTGCACACGTTCGATTACGCCGTATTGGCGGCGTATGCACTGGTGGTCATCGTGGTCTGCGCGCGAGTGGCGCGCCGCAGCCCGGATTCGGATGAATTGTTCCTCGCCGGCCGCACCCTGGGCGCGGGCGTGGTCGGACTGTCGCTGTTCGCCTCGAACATCTCCTCGACCACCCTGATCGGTCTGCCTGGGGCGGCATGGACGTCGGGCATCGCGGTCGCCAACTACGAATGGATGGCCGCGCTGGTGCTGCTGTTCTCGGCGCTGTTCGTGGTGCCGGTACTGCTCGGCAATCGCCTGACCACGATCCCGGAACTGCTCGAACGCCGCTTCGACGCACGCCTGCGCAAGTACCTGTCGGGCGTCAGCGTGTTCCTGTCGATCGTGCTCGACACCGCCGGCAGCCTGTTCGCCGGCGCGGTGGTGCTGAAGGTGTTCTTTCCGATGCTGCCGCTGGTCGAGACCATCGCCGCGATCGCCCTGTTCGCCGGTCTGTACACCGCTGCCGGCGGCCTGCGCGCGGTGGTCTATACCGACGTGCTGCAGTCGATCGTGCTGCTGCTCGGCTCGGCGGTGTTGGCGGTGATGGTGTTCGGCGAGTTCGACTATTCGTGGAGCAAGGTCGTGGCGGCGGTGCCGGCCGACCACATGTCGCTGATCCGCCCGCTCGACGATCCCGACCTGCCGTGGCTCGGGACACTGATCGGCCTGCCGATCCTCGGCTTCTACTACTGGACCATGAACCAGTACGTCAGCCAGCGCCTGCTCGGCGCGCGCAACGTGGAGGCCGCCGGCAAGGGCGCGATCATCGCTGCGGCGCTCAAGCTGCTGCCGTTGTTCCTGATGGTGCTGCCCGGCGCGATGGCGATCGCGTTGTTGCCGGACCTGGAGCGCGGCGACGAGGTGTTCGCGCGATTGCTGGCCGAGTACGCACCGGTCGGCGTGGTCGGGTTGGTGCTGGCTGGCCTGCTGGCGGCGATCATGTCGAGCGTGGATTCGGCGCTGAATTCGGCCTCGACCCTGATCACCCTCGACTTCATCAAGCCACGCCGGCCGAACCTCGATACCCGTGCGCTGGCCCGCATCGGCCGCATCACCACCCTGCTGCTGATGGCGCTGGCGGCGGCGTGGGCGCCGATGATCGACCGCTTCCCCGGACTGTTCGCCTACCTGCAGCAGACCTTCGCCTACGTCACCCCGCCGCTGGTGGCGGTGTTCCTGTTGGGCCTGTGGTGGAAAAAGCTGGCCGCCGGCCCCGCATTGCGTGCGCTGGTCACCGGCCATGCCGTCAGCGTGGCGTGGTTCGTCGCCAGCCAGCTGGGCTGGATCGGTTTGCACTTCACCATCGTCGCCGGCGTGCTGCTGGCGGTGACCCTGATGGCGGCATTGCTATGGCAGGTCGCCAGCACGGCGCGGCCCTCCAGAGAGCAACTGCTGGTCGTGGATATGTCGAAGGCACCGCGGGTGCCGGCTCCGATCCGTTGGGGAGCGGCTGTGGTGGCGCTGTTGACGGCGGTTGTGATCCTGGCGTTCTGGTGAGCTTGCGGCTCCGCCGCGCCCTCACCCCAACCCCTCTCCCGTGAACGGGAGAGGGGCTTTCAAAGCAGGAGCGCCGTTTCAGCCCCTCTCCTGCGTGCGGGAGAGGGGTTGGGATGACGGTGTCTTGACCAGCTCTAGTCCCGCTCCAGCTCATACACATGCCGCCGCAACCCGCTGCCGGCAGTCTCGACCGCCTCCAGGAAGTCGCGGCCCCAGCGCTCGACGTCGTAGCGGCTGACGATGTCGAACAGCTGCCGTTGGCGCGATTCCGCCTCGTCCGGAGGCATCGCCAGCGCCTGCTCCAGGCCGACGATCAGGTCGGCCGGGTCGTGCGGATTGGTCAGCACCGCGCCCTTGAGCTCGGCCGCGGCGCCGGCGAACTCAGACAGCACCAGCACGCCGGCGCTGTCCTCCACGCCGTGCGCGGCGATGAACTCCTTCGACACCAGGTTCAGGCCGTCGCGCAGCGGAGTGATCCACATCACGTCGGCGGCGGCGTAGTGGGCGACGACCTCGTCGAATGGCAGGCCGCGGGCGAAGAAGCGGATCGGGGTCCAGTCCAGCTGCGCATGGCGGCCGTTGATGCGTCCCACCGCCTGTTCGATCTGGGTCTGCAACTGACGGTAGATGGTCATCTCCTGCGCCGCCGGCACGCACACCATCAGCAGGGTCACGGTGCCGCGCAGTTCGGGCCGGTCGGCGAGCATGCGTTCGAATGCCAGCAGCTTCTCCAGCGAACCCTTGGTGTAGTCGAGGCGCTCGACCGACAACACCAGCTTGCGGCCATGGAATTCCTTGCGGATCTGGCCGATGCGCTCGCGCACGTCCTCGCGCGCGAGCATGCCGCGGATCCGGCCCATGTCGGTGCCGACGGGGTGCGCACCGAGCGCGATCTGGCGGTCGCCGACCCGGATCGCGGTGGTCATCCGGTCCAGCCCCACCGCGCAGCCGTAGGTCAGGAAGCGCGGCGCGCAGCCCTCGCGCGAGACCGTCTCGATCGGCATCGCGCCGCGCACCACATCGACGAAGTTCTCGACCTGGCGCGGGATGTGGAAGCCGATGTAATCGCACTGCAACAGGCTGCCGAGGATGTCGCGCCGCCACGGCACCACGTTGAACACGTCGGCGGACGGAAAGTAGGTGTGGTGGAAGAACGCGATCTTCAGGTCCGGGCGCATTTCGCGCAGGAACGCCGGCACCATCCACAGGTTGTAGTCGTGCAGCCACACGGTCGCGCCGTGCGCGGACTCGGCGGCGGTGGCCTCGGCGAACTTGCGGTTGACCTTGAGGAAGATGTTCCAGTCCTCCTCGCGGAAGCGCGCACGCTCCCAGAAGGTGTGCAGCATCGGCCAGAACGCTTCCTTCGAGAAGCGCTTGTAGAACGCATCCACCTCGCCCTTGGTCAGCTTCACCCGCGAGGCGACGAGGTTGGGGTAGAGCTCGGTGTCGACGGCGGTGTGGGTCTCGAACGCGCGTCCCGACTTCGGATCGTCGATGCTCCACGCCACCCATGAGCCCTTGCGTCCGCTGCTGAAGAAGCCGAGCAGGCTGGGGATGATGCCGTTGGGCGAGCGCGGCTGGCGACGCTTGAGCTGGCCGTCCTCCACATACTCTTCGTACGGCAGCCGGTGATAGACCATCACCAGGTCCGACTTGCCGAACTTCAACGAGGCCGGCGTGCTCAGCTGCAGCTCCTCTTCCGGCAGCAGCCTGAAGTGGCGGATCGCTTCCAGTATTCCACCGCAGCCCGGTGCCTTGGCGTGCAGCACGTTGGCCAGCTGGCGGGTCGCGCGGGTCAGCGCCTTTTCCGATTCGCCCACCGCGACGCCCTGGAAGCCGGCGCTGAACATCGACAGGTCGTTGAGTGTGTCGCCGGCGACCAGCACACGCTCGCGCGGGATGCCCAGCTGGACGGCCAGCGCCGCCAGGGTGCGGCCCTTGTCGGTGTCCGACGGCAGGATGTCGAGATAGCGGTCGGCCGAATAGAGCACCGAGCAGTCGAGTGTGGCGGCCGCGGCCTCGATGTCGCCGCGGACTTTTTTCAGCGCCTTCGGATCGCAGAAGTACGAGCAGCGGCGCTCTTGCGGCACGTCCTGCCGGATCAGGCCGGGGAAGTCGTCGATCAGGTCGGCGACCGCATGTTCGCCCGGCCAGCGGGCGTCGATCGCGGCCTGCAGCGGCTGCACCGGTTGCCGGCTGTGCCCATCGACCACGGTCGCGCCAACGTCGCAGATCACGTAGTCCGGGTTCGGCAGGGTCGGATCCGACAGCAACGGCATCACCGCCTCCAGCCCGCGGCCGGTGACGAACACCAGCTGAATCTCGGGGTGGCGATCGACCAGCCGGTAGAGGTGCTGGCGATGTTCCGGGGTGCCGGCGAGGAAGGTGCCATCCAGGTCGGTGGCCAGCATCAGTTTGGGCAGTCTGATGGTGTCCTGCATGGATGCGGGAGGAAGAATCTGTGCTTCTTTCTGGGTCAATGGTTTTCCTTGGCAGGGATGGTGTCGGGAAGGTGGGTGGTGTCGTCGTCGGCAGACCCGGTCTCGGGCAACAGCTCGATCGCGGTCGGGGTAGTTCGAAGCATCACGTGGAAGGCGGTCGGGTGGTCGGTGTCGCGGCGCCGCAGCAGGCGGCGCCCGCCAGCGACCAGCGCGGCCAGGACGAGGGTGATGGCGAAGAACACCGGCAATGCCTCGTGGCCGAAGCGGGTCATCGCAATGCCGGCGAGTGCCGGTCCGAACGCCGAGCCCACACCGTTGAGCAGCAGCAGACTGGAACCGGCCGAGAGGGTGTCCTCGGGTGGCAGGTGGTCGAGCAGGTGGGCCATGCAGATCGGGTAGATCGCAAACGACAACCCGCCGAATGCGAACCAGAGTCCGTACAGCAGCAGGTCGGAAGGAATCCGTGGCACGGAGGGCAGCAGCATCGCCATCGCGGTCCCGGCGGCGAGCAGGCAGACCACGGCCAGCGTGGTGCGGCGGTCGCCTCCATCGGACAGGCGGCCGATCGGCCACTGCAGCGCTGCGCCGCCGATGATGGTGATGCTCATCAGCATCGCCACTCCGGTGACGTCCAGCCCGATCCGGGTCGCGTATACCGCGGCCAGTCCCCAGAAGCCGCCCATCGCCAGCCCGGCCAGCAGCGCGCCCAGCGTTGCCGCCGGGGCGACCCTGAACAGTGCCTTCAACGCCAGCCGTGGCATTGGCGGCAACTCCGGCTGGACCATCCGGCTGGCGGTGACCGGCAGTCCGGCCAGACAGATCAGGATCGCGACCAGGCTGAACAGCGTGAAGGTCTCCTGCGGATACAACCCGATCAGCCACTGGCCGGCCGCCAGTGCGAGCAGGTTGACTGCCATGTAGATCGCGAACAGCTGGCTGCGTTGCCCCGGAGGTGCCTGTACGTTGAGCCAGCTCTCGATCACCGTGTACAGGCCGACCAGGGCGATGCCGGTAAACAGCCGCAGCACGGCCCAGGCCCATGGCGAAACGAATATCGCGTGTAGCAGCACGGTGGCCGCGCAGAGCGAGGTGTAGAACGCGAAGGCGCGGATATGGCCGATCCGCTGGATCAGGCCCGGTGCGGCATAGGTGCCGAGGAAGAAGCCGACGAAGTAGGCCGACATCACCAGGCCGAGGGTCTGGTCGTCGAAGCCTTCGATCCGCCCACGCACCGCCAGCAGCGTGCCCAGCAGGCCGCTGCCCATCAGCAGGAGGGCCACGCCTGCGAGTAACGCGGCCAGGGGACGTACGGTCGCAATCATGGTCCGGCGTTCCTGGGCAAGCGCGAAATTCTAACACATTGAAAAATCAGGAATATTGAGTATTCCGGCGCGCGGCGGTCGTCGTCGCGGCTTGAATCGGCCGGCCGCGGCCCCACACTGGCGCGGGTCCGGTACCGCCCGGCCCTGCTCCAATTCGTTCGTACTTTTAATCCTTTGTGCTCCAACCGCCCGTTTCGGTACTCCGACACCGCCATGCCGATCTATGCCTTCGAATGCGCCGCCTGCGGCCATAGTTTCGACCGTCTGCAGAAGATTTCCGATGCCGATCCGGCCGAATGCCCATCCTGTGGCGAGCCCCGGGTGCGCCGCCAGCTGACCGCGCCGCAGTTCCGCCTTGCCGGCGGCGGCTGGTACGAGACCGATTTCAAGAAGGACGGCGACAGGAAACGCAACCTGGCCGGTGATGGCGGGGCGGCCAAGCCGGACAAGCCGGACAAGCCGGCGGAGAAGTCCGGGAGCAGGCCTGCGGCTTCCAGCAAGACGGATTGAACGAAGCAAGGTTTCGCGAGGAAGCCGACGGCCATGCCTTTGCGGGACACGCCGTAAACCCATCCCTGGGGGCTCATCGTCGGCATCCATGCCTTCGAAGGTCCCGCAAAGGCATGGCCGTCGGCTTCTGGATAGGTGGTCGGCACACGTTTGAAACCCGTCATGGCCCAACCCTCGGCGGTCAAACCGTTAAACTTGCCTGCTTTCCGCGGCCCCTCCCGCGGCCTCAATGTCCGGAGTTTCCATGCGTACCCATTTCTGCGGCTTGATCGACGAGGCGCTGATCGGCCAGACCGTGACCCTGTGTGGCTGGGCCGATGTCGCCCGTGACCTCGGCGGTCTGTGCTTCATCGACCTGCGCGACCACGAGGGCATCGTCCAGGTCGTCGCCGAGCCGGAGCCGGGCGTGGAGGGCAATGCCGAGGTCATCGCCGCCGCGGCCAGGGTCGGTTACGAGGACTGCCTGCGCGTGACCGGCGAAGTGCGCCGCCGCGAGTCGCCGAACGCGAAGATTCCGACCGGCCAGGTCGAGGTGGTCGCGCGCCGCATCGAGGTGCTCAACAAGGCCGAGCCGCTGCCGTTCCACGCCCACGAGAACCCGGGCGAGGACATCCGCCTGCAATACCGCTACCTCGACCTGCGTACGCCGGAGATGCAGCGCAGGATGCGCACCCGGACGAAGCTCGTCCAGGCGTTGCGCCGCTGGCTCGACGCACGCGGCTTCCAGGACATCGAGACCCCTATCCTGACCAAGGCCACGCCCGAGGGCGCGCGCGACTTCCTGGTCCCGGCGCGCATGCACCCGGGCGAGTTCTACGCGCTGCCGCAGTCGCCGCAACTGTTCAAGCAGATCCTGATGGTGGCCGGCTTCGACCGCTACTACCAGATCGCGCGCTGCTTCCGCGACGAGGCCCTGCGCGCCGACCGCCAGCTCGAGTTCACCCAGCTCGACATGGAGTTCGCGTGGGTGTCCGAGCGCGACGTGCAGGACGCTACCGAAGCGATGATCCGCGAGGTGTTCAAGGAGGTCATCGATGTCGACCTCGGTGACTTCCCGCGCATGACCTACGCCGAGGCGATGCGCCGCTACGGTTCCGACAAGCCCGACCTGCGCATCGCGCTGGAGCTGGTCGACGTCGACGCGCAGGTCAAGGATTCGGAGTTCAAGGTATTCACCGACTGGGCCGGCGTCGACGGCGGCCGCGTCTGCGCGCTGCGCATACCGGGTGGCGCGACGCTGAGCCGCAAGCAGATCGACGAGTACGCCGCCCACGCCGCCAAGTATGGTGCGCGCGGGCTGGCCTACATCAAGCTGTCGGAGAGCGGCGAGGTGTCGTCGCCGATCGCCAAGTTCTTCTCCGAAGAGCAGTTCGCCGCGCTGGTGGCGCACGTTGGCGCCGGCAACGGCGACATCGTCTTCTTCGGTGCCGGTGCGTACGCCACCGTCAGCGACTTCATGGGCGCGCTGCGGCTCAAGGCCGGCAGGGACTTCGGCCTGGTCGAGGCGGGCTGGAAGCCGCTGTGGGTCACCGACTTCCCGATGTTCGAGTGGGATGCCGAGGAAGGCCGCTACGTCGCCCTGCATCATCCGTTCACCGCGCCGGCGGTCGACAGCATCGACGACCTGCGCGCGAATGCGAAGACCGCGGTCTCGCGCGGCTACGATATGGTGCTCAACGGCAACGAGATCGGCGGCGGTTCGATCCGCATCCATCGCACCGCGATGCAGTCGGCGGTGTTCGAGCTGCTTGGCATCGGCGCCGAGGAGGCGCAGGCCAAGTTCGGCTTCCTGCTCGACGCGTTGAAGTACGGCGCCCCGCCGCACGGCGGCATCGCCTTCGGCGTCGACCGCATCGCCGCGCTGATGGCCGGCACCGAGTCGATCCGCGACGTGATCGCCTTCCCCAAGACCACCACCGCGCAGTGCCCGATGACCGGTGCGCCTTCGCCCATCGCGGACGCGCAGCTGGCCGAGGTGCACGTAGCGGTGCGGCCGAAAAGCTGAATCCCATGTGGATCCTGACCGGCGGTGGGTGCGACGCTTCTGCCCCGGTCCCACGTAGATGCACAATGAGCGGGTATTCCTGGCCCGCGGAGCATCGACATGAACATCCGCAATTTCTTCCGCATCGCCTGCATGGCCCTGCTGCTGGTTGGCGCCAGCCAGGCCATGGCGCGCGTCACCACGGTCACCGATCCCGAGCGGCCGCGCCAGCTGGAAGGCGACAGTCCGGTCAGCGTCAGCTGGGATGACCCGGCCGACTTCACCGAGATCCGCTACAGCGGCAATCGCTGGGAGGCCCAGCGTGGCAACTGGGTCATGCAGCTGGCCGAGCACCTGCGCAAGCAGGTCGGCAAGGCGCTGCCGGAGGGGCAGCGCGTCGAAATCCACATCACCGACATCGATCTGGCCGGCGATTATCGGCCAGGCCAAGGCATGAACACCGACCACATCCGGATGATGCGCGACATCTATCCGCCACGGATGCGCTTCGACTACACCCGTTACGACGCCAATGGCCAGATCATCGCCCAGGGCGAACGCAAGCTGTCTGACATGGGCTACCTGTCGCGTTCGACGACACGTTTCGACTCCGACAAGCTGGCCTACGAGAAGCGCATGATCGATGAATGGGTGCGCCGCGAGATGACCACAGCCGGTGGCTGACCGGCCTGACCCGGACAGCGACGCCCGCGCTGCAATCCGGGACGTGGCGGGCCGCCCCCGTCGCCGCGTGCTGTTCCTGCACGGCCTGTGGATGCGCGGGCTTTCGATGCGCTGGCTGGCACACCGGTTCCGCAAGGCCGGTTTCGACACCGAACTGTTCGACTACGCCAGCGTGCTCGGCGAACCCGAGGCGGCCGGGCCACGGCTGGCCGCACGGCTGGCGCGTGGCCCGGTACACGTGGTCGCGCACAGCCTCGGTGGCCTGCTGGTCATGGATACCCTCAAGCGCCATCCGGGCCTGCCGGTGGGGCGCGTGGTCTGCCTCGGCTCGCCGCTGTGCGGGAGCGGGGTGGCCCGCGATGCCGCGCGGCGCTCGCTGCGGCTGTTGACCGTGGGGCGCAGTGCGGCCCTGTTGCAGCGCGGCTGTCCGGAGTTGCCGGCCGGGGTCGAGGTCGGCATGGTTGCCGGCGACCTGCCGCTGGGCCTGGGGCAGCTGTTCGGCCGGGTGGACGGGCCACACGACGGCACCGTGGCGCTGGCCGAAACCCGTCCGCCAGGCCTGCGCGATCATGTGGTGATCCATGCCAGCCACACCGGGCTGCTGTTCTCGGCCGAGGCGGCCCGCCAGGGCGCCCATTTCCTGGCCCATGGCCGGTTCGCGCCGGTCGCCCTGCACGCAAGCTGAGCCTTGCCTATAATTGCGCGCTGCAGCAAATCACCCGGCGGAACAAAGACATGGGTCGTGGCCCCTCCATCGAAGCGCGCAAGAACGCATCCGACGCCAAGCGCGGCAAGATTTTCACCAAGATCATCCGCGAGATCGGCGTCGCCGCCCGTGCCGGCGGCGGAGATCCAGGCAACAATCCGCGCCTGCGCGCGGCGATGGACAAGGGTCTGGCCTCGAACATGTCCAAGGACGTGATCGAGCGGGCGATCAAGAAGGCCACCGGCGAGCTGGAAGGCGTCGAGTACGAGGAGATCCGCTACGAAGGCTACGCGCCCGGCGGCGTCGCCGTGATCGTCGACTGCCTGACCGACAACAAGGTCCGTACCGTCGCCGACGTGCGCCATGCGTTCGGCAAGTTCGGCGGCAACCTGGGCACCGACGGTTCGGTCGCCTTCATGTTCAAAAAGCTCGGCGTGCTCAGCTACGCCCCGGGTTCGGACGAGGACGCAATCACCGAGGCAGCGATCGAGGCCGGCGCCGATGACGTGGTGGCCTATCCCGACGACGGCTCGATCGACGTATTGACCGCGCCGGATACGTTCGCGGGCGTGGCGGCGGCGATGGAGGCCGCCGGCCTGAAGCCGGACCTGGCTGAAGTCACCTACCGTGCCGACAACGACATCGCGGTCAGCGGCGAGACCGCTCAACAGGTGGTCAAGCTGCTGAACTGGCTGGAAGACCTGGACGACGTCCAGAACGTCTATTCCAACGCCGACCTGGGTGAGGACGCCTACGCGTAAAGCGCGTAGGCTCCACGTCGTGACCCGCGCTTTCCTCCCGCATCATGCTCATGCCTGCTCGTCGGGGTGTGCGCGGTGATTCGAATCCTCGGCATCGACCCGGGATCGCAGCGCACCGGACTCGGCGTGATCGACGTCGGTAACGACGGCCGTTGCCGCTACGTGCATGCCGGGGTGCTGAAACTGCTCGATGCCGAGGACTTCCCGGCCCGGCTCGGCCTGCTCTGCGAAGGGCTGGAGGCCGCGCTCGACGAATGGCAGCCGCAACAGGTCGCGATCGAGACGGTATTCATGGACAAGTCGGCGACATCGGCGCTGAAGCTCGGCCATGCGCGTGGCGCGGCGCTGGCCACGGTGGTGCGCCGGCGCCTGCCGGTCAGCGAGTACGCGCCGCGGGTGATCAAGCAATCGCTGGTCGGGCGCGGCGCGGCCGACAAGCAGCAGGTCCAGCACATGGTGCGGCTGCTGTTGAACCTGGGCGACGCGAAGCTGCAGGCCGACGCCGGCGACGCGCTGGCGATCGCCCTGACCCATGCGCACATGAGCGCGACCGCGGGCCGGACCGGCATCGCGGTGAACCAGTTGCGGAGGCGCAGTTCACGATGATCGGGCGTTTGAAGGGAGTATTGATCCACAAACAGCCGCCGTGGCTGATGATCGACGTCAACGGCGTCGGCTACGAGCTGGAAGCGCCGATGAGCACCTTCTACGACCTGCCCGAGGTCGGTCGCGAGGTGTCGCTGTTCACCCATTACGCACAGAAAGAAGACAGCGTCTCGCTGTATGGTTTCCTCAGCGAGGCCGAGCGGCGCCTGTTCCGCGACGTGCAGAAGGTCTCCGGTATCGGCGCGAAGATCGCGCTGGCGGTACTGTCGGGGGTGAGCGTCGATGAGTTCGCGCGGCTGGTGCAGGCCAGCGACGTGACCGCGCTGACCCGGATCCCCGGCATTGGCAAGAAGACCGCCGAGCGCATGGTCGTGGAGCTGCGCGACCGCGCCGCCGATCTGGCAGGTACCGGGACGGCATTCGCCGCCGGCGCGCCCGCCGATCCCCAGAGCGAGGCGACCGTCGCCCTCCAGCAGCTCGGCTACAAGCCGGCCGAGGCCGCGCGTATGGCCAGGGCGGCCGTCGAAGCCGGCGACGACGCCGCCACCATCATCCGCAAGGCGCTGAAGTCCGCGCTTCGTTGACGCTGCCCAGCGCGCAACCGGCACCTGACCCGCCAGTCCAAGGCAATACCATGACCAGCTCCTCGACTCCCTCAATGCAGCGGAAAAGCGATCAGGAGATCAGCCTGCGTGGCCTGATGATCGGTGCCATGGCCGTCGTCTTCGGCGACATCGGCACCAGTCCGCTGTACACGATCAAGGAGGCGTTCTCGCCGCAGTACGGCCTGCAGCCCAATCACGACACCGTGCTCGGTCTGCTGTCGCTGGTGTTCTGGTCGCTGATGCTGGTGGTCGCGCTCAAGTACGTGACCGTGATCCTGCGCGCCGACAACGAGGGCGAGGGCGGCATCATGGCGCTGATGACCCTGGCGCAACGCCACGTGGCCAAGGGCTCTCGCTCCGCCTACGTGATCGGCGTGGTCGGCATCTTCGGTGCGGCCCTGTTCTTCGGCGACGGCGTGATCACCCCGGCGATCTCGGTGCTGGCGGCGGTGGAAGGCCTGGAGGTGGTGTCGCCGAGGCTGCATGCGGCGGTGATCCCGGTGACCCTGGTGGTGCTGGTCGCGCTGTTCGCGATCCAGCGTTACGACACCACCCGCTTCGCGCGGCTGCTGTTCGGGCCGGTCGCCGGGCTGTGGTTCCTGGTCCTCGCGGTGCTCGGCGTGGCCGACATCCTCCACGAGCCGGAGGTGCTGAAGGCGGTCAACCCGTTGTGGGCGGCGCGGTTCTTCGCCGAGCATACCTGGGGCGGCATTTTCATCCTTGGCGCGGTGATCCTGGCCGTCACTGGTGGCGAGGCCATCTACACCGATCTCGGCCGTTTCGGTGCCCGTCCGATCCGCCGGGCCTGGTACTTCTTCGTGCTGCCGGCGTTGATGCTCAACTATCTCGGGCAGGGCGCGCTGGTATTGGAGAATCCTGCCGCGGCGCGCAACCCGTTCTACATGGGCGTGCCGGACTGGGGGCTGATCCCGCTGATCGTGCTGTCCACCGCGGCCACGGTGATGGCCTCGCAGGCGGTGATCACCGGCGGCTTTTCGGTCGCCCAGCAGGCCATGCAGCTGGGCTACATCCCGCGCATGTCGGTGCACTACACCTCCAGCCAGAACATCAGCCAGATCTACATCCCGGCGATCAACTGGTCGATGATGGTGATCGTGATCGGGCTGGTGATCGGCTTCGGCAGCTCCTCGGCACTGGCCAGCGCGTATGGCGTGTCGATGTCGATGACGATGCTGATCGACACCGTGCTGCTCGCCATCGTCGCCCGCGCGCTGTGGCCGCGCTGGCGGGTGTGGGTGCTGCCGCTGTGCATCGTGCTGCTGTTGATCGACCTGGCCTTCTTCGTGGCCAACTTCGTCAAGATCCCGCAGGGCGGCTGGTTCCCGGTGGCGCTGGGCATCGTGCTGTTCACCATGCTGCGGACCTGGCGCCGCGGCCGCAAGCTGCTGCGCGCGGAAATCCAGAAGGAAGGCATCGATCTCAAGACCTTCCTGCCCAGCCTGATGCTGGCCCCGCCGGTGCGGGTGCCGGGCACGGCGGTGTTCCTGACCGCGGACAAGAGCGTGGTGCCGCACGCCTTCCTGCACAATCTCAAGCACAACAAGGTGCTGCACGAGCAGAACGTGTTCCTGACCGTGGCCACGCTCAACGTGCCGTATTCGCACAAGCGGATCATCGTCGAGCAGATGGGCGAGGGCTTCTACAAGGTGCTGTTGCGCTTCGGCTATATGGAGACGCCCGACGTGCCGCAGGCGCTGATGCAGACCTGCGACGTCTGCGATCTGGTCCTGGATCCGATGGACACCACCTATTTTCTCAGCCGCGAGAGCGTCGTCGCCTGCGCCCGCCGTGATGGCATGCCGATCTGGCGCGACAAGCTTTTCGCCGCCATGCATCGCAACGCGGCGCCGGTGGCGGGGTATTTCCATATTCCGGGCAACCGGTTGGTGGAGCTGGGCACCCAGGTCGAGATCTGAGAGCGAGTTGAGAGTGGAGAGGAGTGAGAAAAGAGTGAAAGCATTTGGTGCTTACTCGTTTCTCACTCCTCTCCACTCTCCACTGTCCTGTCACGTCAACGCCGCGAACTTCTCCACCAGATCGGTCGGGCCGGAGATGACCAGGATGTCGCCGGGCTCGATATAGCTGTCGGCCTGGGCATAGATGAAGTCGGCATGGCGGCGCTTGATGCCGACCACGGTAATGCCGTGCTTCTGGCGGAGGTTGGACTCGCTCAGGGTTTTTTCCAGTGCTTCTTCCGGCGCCTTGGTCTTGGCGATCGCGAAGCCGTCCTCGAATTCGAGGAAGTCCATCATCTTGCCGGTGACCAGGTGGGCCACGCGCTCGCCCATCGCCGCTTCCGGGTGCACCACGTGGTGGGCGCCGGTGCGTTCCAGGATCAGGCCGTGGCGGGTACCGGTGGCCTTGGCCCAGATGTCGGGGACGCCCAGTTCCTCCAGCGCCAGTACGGTCAGCACGCTGGCTTCGATGTCGCTGCCGATGCTGACCACCGCATGTTCGATGTGGTTCAGCCCGAGCTGGCGCATTGCGTCGCTGTCGGTGGCGTCGGCCTGCACCACGTGGGTCAGGCGGTCGGCCCATTTCTGCACGAGCTCGGCGTTTGTGTCGATGGCCAGCACTTCGTGGCCGAGGCGCATCAGCGATTCGGCCACCGCACCGCCGAAGCGGCCCAGGCCGATCACCACGACGCTGTCGCTATGGGTTACAGGTTTGCTAGCCAACGATTGGGCGCTCCTCTGGGTAGCGGTACAGGCGGCTGCGCGCGCGCAGCGCCAGGGCGGTGGCGACAGTCACCGAGCCGACCCGGCCGATGAACATCAAAAGGATGATGATCACCTGCCCGGCCGGTGGCAGGTCGCCGGTGATGCCGGTGGACAGGCCGACGGTGGCGGTGGCGGATACCGCCTCGAAAATCACGTCGTTCAACGGAAAATCGGTCACGCTCATCAGTGCCAGGGTGCCGAACGCAAGCAGGGTCAGCGCCAGCAGCACCACGGTCAGGGCGAGACGGATGGTCTCGTTGGGAATGCGCCGGTTGAAGGCGATGGTGTCGCTCTCGCCGCGGATTTGCGACCACACCGCGAAGCCGAGCAGGAAGAAGGTGGTGATCTTGATCCCGCCGGCGGTGCCGGCGCTGCCGCCGCCGATGAACATCATCGCCCAGTTCGCGGACTGGCTTTCCAACGTCATGCCGCCGGTGTCGATCGAATTGAAACCGGCGGTACGCGCGGTCACCGCCTCGAAGAACACGCTCAGCAGCTTGCCGACCAGGTTCTTGTCGCCCAGGGTGGCCGGGTTGTTCCATTCGAACAGTGCGATCAGGACAGCGCCCCCGGCTACCAGCACGGCGCTGCCGAGCAGGGTGATCTTGGCGTGCACCGACCAGCGCCGGTAGCTGAACCCCTTGTGCCGCAGCTCGTACAGCACCGGGAAGCCGAGCCCGCCCAGCACCACCGCGAAACTGATCGAACCAATCATCCACGGGTCGCTGGCGAAGCCCATCAGGCTGTCCGACCAGGTCGAGAAACCGGCGTTGTTGAACGCCGAAACGGCCTGGAAGCCGCCGTGCCAGAGCGCCTCGCCCCAGTCGAATCCGTAGCCGAAGTGCAGGCGCAGGGTCAGCACGATGAAGGTCAAGAACTCGACCAGCACTGTCGCGGTGAGCACGATCCGGACCACGCCACCGACGCTGCCCAGCCCGAGCCGGGTGTCGTGTTGTGCGGCCAGGCGGGTGCCGAGGTTCAGCCGCCCGGCAACCAGCAACCCCATCAGCGTCGCGCCGGCCATGATGCCGAAGCCGCCGATCTGGAACAGGCCCATGATGATCACCAGGCCGAAGGTCGACCAATAGGTGGGCGTGTCCACCACCACCAGTCCGGTCACGCACACCGCCGAGGTCGAGGTGAACAGCGCGGTCAGCAGCGGCGCCGATCCGTCCCCGGTCGTGGCCGCCGGCAACATCAGCAGGCCGGTGCCGGCCAGGATGACGCAGAGGAAGCCGATCGGGATCAGGCGGGCTGGGTGGCGTAGACCTTGTCGCTGCACTTTGAGTGTCCCGGCCGGCATCGCAAGTATGCCGCGTGGCGCGCATTCTGCCACAGGCGGCAGCGAGGGAGCGTCGATCCGGGCTGCGCGCGGGGCCACTCCCATGCGACCATGCGCGGATGAGCGAAGACCGCATCATCGCCCCCGACGCCACTCGCGAAGACGACGCCGTCGAGGCCAGCATCCGCCCGAAGCGGTTGGACGAATACCTCGGCCAGCAGCCCGTGCGCGAGCAGATGAAGATCTACATCGATGCCGCCAAGGGGCGCGGCGAGGCGCTCGATCACGTGCTGATCTTCGGCCCGCCGGGCCTGGGCAAGACCACCCTCAGTCATGTCATCGCCAACGAGCTGGGGGTCAACCTGCGCGTCACCTCCGGCCCGGTGATCGAGAAGGCCGGCGACCTGGCCGCGCTGTTGACCAACCTGCAGCCGCACGACGTGCTGTTCGTCGACGAGATCCACCGTCTGTCGCCAGTGGTCGAGGAGGTGCTGTACCCGGCGATGGAGGACTTCCAGATCGACATCATGATCGGCGAAGGCCCGGCCGCGCGCTCGATCAAGCTCGACCTGCCGCCGTTCACCCTGATCGGAGCCACCACCCGCGCCGGCCTGCTGACCGCGCCGTTGCGCGACCGCTTCGGCATCGTCCAGCGGCTGGAGTTCTATACCCCGGAAGAGCTGACGAAGATCGTGCGCCGCTCGGCGCGGATCCTCGGCATCGACTGTGCGCCAGAGGGCGCGGCCGGGATCGCCAACCGCTCGCGTGGCACCCCGCGCATCGCCAACCGCCTGCTGCGGCGGGTACGCGACTACGCCCAGGTCAAGGCCGACGGCGCGATCACCCGTGAGGTCGCCGATGCCGCCACCGTCATGCTCAAGATCGACGCGCAGGGCTTCGACGAGCTCGACCGGCGGCTGCTGCTGACCATCATCGAGAGTTTCGACGGTGGCCCGGTCGGGGTCGAGTCGCTGGCCGCCGCGCTCAGCGAGGAGCGCGGCACGCTGGAGGATGTGATCGAGCCCTACCTGATCCAGCAGGGCTTCCTGGTCCGCACCGCCCGCGGCCGGATGGCGGCCGCGAAGGCCTACCGCCACCTGGGCCTGCAGCCGCGCGCGCGCGAAGCGGATCTGTTCTAAAGCCAATGTTCAGCCTACCTGTCAGGATTTACTGGGAAGATACCGACGCTGGCGGCGTGGTCTACCACGCCCGCTACGTGGCGTTCCTGGAGCGCGCGCGAACCGAATGGATGCGGGCGCACGGGCACGGCCAGGCGACCATGCGCGATGAGCAGAACCTTCTGTTCGTCGTGCGGTCGATGGAACTGGACTTCCTCAAGCCTGCGCGGATGGACGACCTGCTGCAGGTCGGTGTCGTCCTGCGCGATTGCCGCAAGGCCAGTGCGGTGTTCGCGCAGGAGATCCGCCGCGACGGGGAGTTGCTGCTGACCGCGCAGGTGCGCGTCGCGGCGCTCGATGCCGCACGGTTCCGCCCCTGCGCGATGCCGCCGGCCGTGTACGACCACCTGAAATCACTCGAACAGACAACATCCTGAATCGACGCCCGGATCCAGGGCACGGAGAACACAAGCATGACCCCAATGCCGAGCACGCTGCTGGCCACCGTCATCGAACCACTGCCGTCGGAGGCCATCGACGCCGCCAGTCAGGCCGCCTCGCAAGCCGCCGGTGCGGCCACCGCGATCGGTGGCGAACTCGACATCTTCCAGCTGATCCTGCACGCCAGCCTGCCGGTGCAGGCGGTGATGCTGATCCTGCTGTTCGCCTCGATCGCGTCGTGGGTCATCATCTTCCGCAAGAAGAAGATGCTCGACCGCGCCATGCGCGAGGCCGACCAGTTCGAGGAGAAGTTCTGGTCAGGCGCCGAGCTGACCAAGCTCTACACCGGCACCACCGAGCGCCACCGCGACATCGCCGGCATGGAGGCGATCTTCGAGGCCGGCTTCCGCGAGTACGGCCGCCAGCGCCAGCGCCGCGGCATCGACAGCAAGACCCAGCTCGAAGGCGCCCAGCGCGGCATGCGCGTAGCCGCCTCGCGCGAGCTCGACGGGCTCGAACACAACCTGGAGTTCCTTGCCAGTGTCGGCTCGATCAGCCCGTACATCGGCCTGTTCGGCACCGTCTGGGGCATCATGATCTCGTTCCAGGGCCTGGCCAACATGAAGGAGGCGACCATCGCCACCGTCGCGCCGGGCATCTCCGAGGCGCTGATCGCCACCGCGATGGGCCTGTTCGCCGCGATCCCGGCGGTCTGGGCCTACAACCGCTACGCGACCAAGGTCGAACGCATCAGCGGCCGCTACGACGCCTTCGCCGAGGAGTTCTCCTCGATCCTCGAGCGGCAGAGCCAGGACTGACCCCGGTCGCCGCTCCACGCCGTTGAATAGCTGGCCATCGAAACCCAGGCTGTCATAACCCCAGGCCGTCGTAACCCGGAACACGCGAGGATCCCCACATGGCAGGCATCGCCGCGCGCAGACTGCGCAAGCGCAAACTCAAGGCCGAAATCAACGTCGTTCCCTACATCGACGTGATGCTGGTGTTGCTGATCATCTTCATGGTCACCGCGCCGCTGTTGAACCTGGGCGTGGACATCGAGCTGCCCAGGTCCAACGCCAAGTCGATGCAGGAGAAGAAGGACCCGATCGTGGTCAGCGTCGACGTCGACGGCAACTACTTCCTGACCGTCGAGGCCGGCAGCAACGAGGCGCTGGCGCCGAACGCGCTGCAGGCCAAGATGGCCGCCATCGTGGCCGAGAACCCGCAGGTGCCGGTGTTCGTCGCCGGTGACGGTACCACCAGCTACCAGAAGGTCATGGACGCGATGGCCCTGTTGCAGAACGCCGGCGTCGAGCGCGTCGGCCTGATGAGCCAGCCGCAGGACGGTCGCTGATGCGGGAAACGCGCGCCGATACCGCGCTGGCGGTCGTCCTCGCCGTCGGGCTGCACCTGTTGCTGATCCTGCTGCTGCTCTCGGGGTTGTGGTGGACGCGCAGCAACCCGCAGGTGCTGGCGATGGGCTCACCGATCTCGGCCGAGCTGGTCGACGCCAACGAGCTGTCGCAGGCCATGCAGCAGACCCTGGCCGAGCGTCCGGATCCGGTCGAGCTGCCTGAACCCGAGGTTGTAGTTCCGGACGTGGAGGAGACCGTGCCGCCGCCGCAGCCGTTGCCGACACCGGTGCCTGAGGATGCGCCGGACACGCCGCAACCGCAGCCGCAGGATTTCCTCCCCGAGCCTGACGTGATCGAGCAGGACGAGGTCACCGACCTGCCGACCCCGACTCCGGCCGATGAGGAGCGCGAGCGACAGGAGGAGCGCCGCCGCCAGGAACAGATCGACCTGACCGAACGCCAGCGGCAGGAGGAAGCCGAGCGCAAGCGCCGTCTCGCCGAGCAGCAGGCCGAGGCCGAGCGCGAGGCCCGCCTGGCCGAGATCCGGCGCCAGCGCGAGGCGGCGCAGCGCGAGGCCCGGCAGGCCGAAGAACGGCTCAAGCAGATCGCCGATGCGCAGGCGCGCACCGCCTCCAGCGGCGCGGCCAGCGCGCCGGCCGGGCAGGGCGGCACCGACACCGACCTGCGTGCCCGCTATCAGGCCGCGTTGACCCAGGCGATCCTGTCCAAATGGACCCGCCCCGAGACCGTGCCGATCGGTGCGCGCTGCCGGCTGGTGATCCGCCAGCTGCCCGGCGGCGAGGTGATGAGCGCGGAAGTGTCATCGCCCTGTGCCTACGATGAACAGGGCCGGCGCTCAATCGAGGCCGCCGTGCTCAAGGCCCAGCCGCTGCCCTATGCCGGTTTCGAGAGCGTGTTCGCACGCGAGCTGATCCTCAATTTCGAGGCTCGCGACCGCTGACGGATTGGGAGCTTTCTTCCCGTTCAGCCTTGAGCCAGCGTTCACGCCGAAGCTGTTACCACTCAACGTCCACTCCGGGAATACCCATGAATCGACATCCGCGCCGGCCCGCTTCCCCGCTGGTTCTGCCCCTGCTGGCCCTGTTGCTCGCGCTGCTGCCGTTCGCGGCATCCGCCCAGCAGGGCCTTGAACTCGACATCGTCGGCGGCCATGCCGCGGCGCTGCCGATCGCGGTGGTGCCGATGCCCTATCAGGGCAGTGCATCCGCACCGGAAACCGACGTTTCCGCGGTGATCACCGCCGATCTCAACCGCTCCGGCCAGTTCCGCAGCCTGCCCGACGCACGCATCATCGAGCGGCCGACCCGTGGCAGCGAGGTCGAGTTCCCGACCTGGCGCGCGCTCAACCAGGACTATCTGGTGGTCGGCCGGGTCGTCGATGCGGCCGGCGGTGGTTACCGGGTCGAGTACGAACTGTTCGACGTCGCCACCCAGGAGCGGCTGCTCGGCTTTGCCATGACCGCGCGCGCGGCGGCGATGCGCGATGCCGCCCACCAGATTGCCGACGCCATCTACGAGAAGATCCTCGGCGTGCGCGGCGCGTTCTTCACCCGCATCGCCTACGTCACCGCCACCGGCACCGGCCGCAACACCCAGTACGCACTGGTGGTGGCCGACTCCGATGGCTACAACCCACAGACCGTGGTGCGCTCCTCCGAGCCGCTGCTGTCGCTGTCCTGGCACCCGGGCGGCAGCCGCTTGGCCTACGTCAGCTACGAGGGAGGCAATTCCTCGGTCTACATCCAGGACATCAACAGCGGCAGCCGCGAGCGGATCGCCCAGTTCCGCGGCATCAACGGCTCACCGGCGTTCTCGCCCGACGGCAACCGGCTGGCGTTGACCCTGTCCAAGTCGGGCAACCCCGAGATCTACGTGATGGACCTGGGCAGCCGCGCGCTGACCCAGCTGACCAACCACTTCGCCATCGACACCGAACCGACCTGGAGCGCCGACGGCAGCACCATTTATTTCACTTCCGACCGCGGCGGTCGCCCGCAGATCTACCAGGTGCCGGCCAGTGGCGGCAGCGCCAGCCGGGTGACCTTCGAAGGCCGCTACAACGCCAATGCCGACGTGTCGTTCGACGGCAAGAAGCTGGTCACCGCGCAAGGGGCCGGCAACAACTACCGGATCGCGCTGATGGACAGCAGCCTCGGCTCGCCGCGCTGGAGCCTGCTGTCGCCCGGCTCGTTGGACGAGTCTCCGAGTTTCGCCCCCAACGGAGGCATGATCCTTTATGCTGCGCGCGAAGGCAGCAGGGGGGTGCTGTACGCTGTATCCGCCGACGCGCGGGTGCGGCAGCGCCTGGTACTGGCTGATGGCGATGTACGGGAACCGGCCTGGGGCCCGTACCGGTTGCCGCGCTGACCTGCCAGTGTGGTCCGGCCGGGGCGAAGTCCCCGGAAGGATCCACTTCGCAGCACGCGGCCCTTCGGATATCTTGTCCAAGCTTTGATTGACCTGTTCAGTTTCAATCGCAAAGTTCCAACTGCAGTCCAACATCAACAATCTGTCCCACGCAACGACGAGGAACAACCATGAACAGCATCACCCCGGCCACCATTGGCAAGATCGCACTCGCCGCAGTCCTGTGCACGGCCGTTGTGGCCTGCTCGAAGAAGGTCAAGGAAGAGATTCCGACCGACACCACCCCGAGCACGCAGACGACCACCACCCCGACTGCTCCGGGTGCCTACGGTCCCGAGGATCTCGATACCGACGCCTGCCTGCGTCAGCGCGTGGTCTACTTCGACTTCGACCAGGACAACCTGCGTCCGGAGTTCCAGGCCATCGTCGCCTGCCACGCCAAGTACCTGCGTGACCGTCCGACCTCGCGCATGACCCTGGAAGGCAACGCCGACGAGCGCGGCAGCCGCGCCTACAACCAGGGCCTCGGTGAGCGCCGCGGCAACTCGGTGTCTTCCGCGATCCAGGCCAACGGCGGCTCCGGCGGCCAGCAGACCGTGGTCAGCTACGGCGAAGAGCGCCCGGTCTGCACCGAGTCCAACGAAGATTGCTGGGCTCGCAACCGTCGCGTCGAGATCGTCTACACCGCCCGCTGAGGCCGGTTGGCAAGACCATGCCGAAGCTGATCATGCCGATGCGCCAACTGCTCGCATGTTCCGTACTCGCGGCGGCCCTCGTGGCCGCCGCACCGGCGGCCGCGCAGCGCATGAGCCTGGCCGACCGTATCGCCGTGCTCGAACAGAGATCCGCCGACAATCAGGCCCAGGTCGACCTGCTCAACCAGATCAACCAGCTCAAGGCCGAGGTGCAGGCACTGCGCTCCCAGGTAGAGGAGCTCAGCCATCAGCTCAAGCAGCAACAGGACAGCGGTCGTGCGCAGTACCTGGATCTCGATGGCCGCCTGAACCGTCTCGAAGGCGGGGACACTGTCGATCCCGCGATATCGGACGAGTCCGCCGCCGTTCCGGTCACGCCGCCGCCCCGCGCGGCGGTCCAGGACCGCCCGCCCACGGTATATGGCGACAAGGGAGCGATCGCCCAGAGCGCCGACGAGCGCGGTGCCTACGACACGGCCTTCAGTGCCCTCCGGGCTGGCGAGTACGCCGAATCGACCAGTCTGTTCCAGGCCTTTCTGCAGCAGCACCCCGACGGAAGCTATGCGCCCAACGCCCTCTACTGGCTGGGCGAGAGCTACTACGTCACCCAGAACTACCCGATGGCGATGACGCAGTTCCAGGCCCTGCTGGACCGCTACCCGACCCACGACAAGGCTCCCGGTGCGCTGCTCAAGCTGGGCCTGTCCCAGTACGGTATGGAGCGCGTCGACGAGGCCGAGAAGACCCTGTCGACGGTGAGCGAGCGTTACCCCGGCTCCGATGCGGCCCGTACCGCCGCCGATCGTCTCAGTGCGATCCAGCTCAACCGGTTCCGCTGAACCGCGCCTCCCGTCGAGCCCATTTCGTTGACTGCCGGCGTCTTCCGCCCGCTGTCCGTTAAAATCCCCGCATGAACGCCATCACCGCCGATGCGGCCGCCGCGTCGCCGGACCGGCTGCGCATCACCGAGGTCTTCCTTTCGCTGCAGGGCGAGTCGCGCAGCATCGGCTGGCCGACCGTGTTCGTGCGCCTGACCGGCTGCCCGCTGCGCTGCCAGTACTGCGACACCGCCTACGCCTTCCACGGCGGCGAGTGGTGGACGATCGACGCCATCCTGGCCGAGGTCGCCCGTCATGGCGCGCGCCACGTCTGCGTGACGGGCGGCGAACCGCTGGCGCAGAAGCGCTGCATCGGCCTGCTTGAGCGGCTGTGCGATGCGGGCTACGAGGTCTCGCTGGAAACCTCCGGTGCGATCGACATCGGCGCGGTCGACGCGCGGGTCTCGCGGGTGCTCGACATCAAGACTCCGGGCTCGGCCGAATCGCATCGCAACCTGTGGTCCAACCTGCCGCTGCTGACCGCGCACGATCAGGTCAAGTTCGTGATCTGCTCGCGCGAGGATTACGAGTGGGCGAAGGGCGTGGTCGCCGAACACCGTCTGGCCGACACCTGCGATGTATTGTTCTCGCCCAGCTTCACCGAGGTCGCCCCGTCCGCGCTGGCCGACTGGATCGTCGCCGACCGCCTGCCGGTGCGCTTCCAGCTGCAACTGCACAAGATCCTGTGGAATGACGAGCCGGGCAGATAGAAGCCGTTATCCCGGGCAAAGCCGGGATGACGAGCAAAAGCAGGTACGCTTTTCCCGAATCAGCAATCCCGAATTACCAATCCACCATTCATGAAAAAAGCCGTCGTCCTCGTTTCCGGAGGCATGGACTCCGCCGTCGTCATCGCGCTCGCCCGCGAACAGGGCTATGCCGTGCATGCGCTGAGCGTGCGCTATGGCCAGCGCCACACCTCCGAGCTGGATGCCGCCGGACGGGTCGCGCGCAGCCTTGGCGCAGCCGCGCACAAGACCGTCGATGTCGACCTGCGCAGCATCGGCGGTTCGGCCCTGACCGACGACATCGACGTGCCGACCGATGCCGACGGCCACCCCGTCGGCGAGGCGGCGCTCAACGATCCGGCCTACAAGGACCTGATTCCGGTCACCTACGTGCCGGCGCGCAACACCATCATGTTGTCGCTGGCGCTCGGCTGGGCCGAGGTGCTTGGCTCGGCCGACATCTTTTGTGGTGTCAATGCGGTCGACTACTCGGGCTATCCCGATTGCAGGCCCGAATTCGTGGCCGCCTTCCAGGCGCTGGCCAACCTGGCGACCCGGGCCGGCGTCGAAGGCGCCGGCATCCGCGTGCACGCGCCGCTGCAGCACATGAGCAAGGCCGACATCGTCCGCGAGGGCCTGCGCCTGGGCGTGGACTTCTCGCAGACCGTGTCCTGCTACCAGGCCGATGCCGAAGGGCTGGCCTGTGGCCACTGCGACGCCTGTCGCCTGCGCGCGGAAGGTTTCGCCGCCGCCGGCGCGGTCGACACCACCCGCTATCGCTGAACGGCCTGGCGGAAATTGCCTGTTCCCGACCTGCATCCCGGGCTGGGGATGCGCTAGAATGCACGCCCCCGGCGCAAGGCCGGGCCTGGTCGTCCCCGTGACGGCAACCGGAAAGTTCCCGCAGCGTGCTGCAGGCAGTCCATGGGTCGTTAGCTCAGTCGGTAGAGCATCGGACTTTTAATCCGCTGGTCGTTGGTTCGAATCCAACACGACCCACCAATCACATCAACAACTTAGGCGCTGTCGGAACCCTAAAAAACGGCGCCTCCGTAATTGCCTCCGTAATTCCGTGGGATGTTCCACGGCTTCACTCGACTGGATCGGCCGCCCGCTCCAGCGCCGCGCATGCCAGCAACATCACCCGCGACAGACCTTGGCAGCGGCTTCAAGCGCCTTACACCAACGCTCCTGGTAGTCAGGGTTGCCGGTGGCCGCCACCTGCTTGGCGATCTCGGTAAGGTCGATCACCGTGCGTGGCGGGAACTGCTCCTCGGTCCAGTCGATCGAGGGGTCCAGCGTCCATCGGATCTGCCCTGGGGCATGCTCAGACGCGAGCGCGTGCGTCAGGTAGTGATGTAGAGCCTTGCCAACCTCTTGGTCTACCAGCGTCCCCACCGCTTCAAGAATCGTGTCCAGAGCGGGCTCAATACCGGCGAGATTGAGGGCCAGCCGCTCGACCTCCGTTCCTTCGAGGTCGGCAGTCCAGTACAGGTGGTCATCCCTGGTCATCGTGCGGGCTCCAGCTGCAGGGGGATGTTCAGCCACTCGATGTACATGCGATCGACGTACCGCCGCTCGACGTCGACCAGGATAGCCTGTATGTGCAGGCTGCACTCCAGAGGGTCGCGGTCCACGAGGTGGATGGACTCGATCACGTGCGCCGGCGAGGCTGGTTCCCACGTGTCGGTCCTGATGCGGGGCACCATCGTAATGCCGTCAATGGTGCGGGCTTCTCCCCACTGGCTCATGGCTTGATCTCCTGCGGCGGCGTGCGCGTCATCATCTCCCGGTATAGCCAGACAGGGACCACCGCGTATTCCCAGCGCTGGAGGCGAGAACCTGCCCAGTACTTCGTTACGAGCAGATCGTGGTCACCATCCTGGGCGAAGCCGATCACGTGGTGCCGCCGGTTCATCCACCTGATTTTGGAGCCTACCTTGAACTGCATGGTGATCATGCCTCCTGGGCGGTGAACAGTTGCTGCTGGCGCCAGTTGAAGTTGACGGCAGTGATCGTGCGACCGATCAGTCGCTTGTGAATATCGTCTCTGGTCATTTCAGTATCCGGTGGTTTCCCTTGTGTCAAGCCGACGGCTTCGTCGTCGGCACCGACTTGTCGTAGACCTTCATCATCGCTTCGCTGACGCCCAGGGCGTCCTGTTTCTCTGCGCGGGTGCCGACGGTGTCAGTGCCGCCCTTGCGCTTGAGGTCGTGCAGGCTGAACCGGGTTTCCTCGGTGATCACGCCGGCCTTCATGGCCTTCTGGATCATGCGCTGCCAGGCGCTGTCGAGGCTGGACTTGGCCAGCGGCTCGCCGTTCTCGCCGACGAAGACGGTGCGATCCTGCGGGCGCAGCAGCTCGGGGCGTTTGCGGCGGTCGAACACGGCGCGGCGGTGGGCGACGGCGGCGTCCCAGGCGGCGCGCAGGCGCGGGGTCCACTGGACGATGTTGTCGCGGCTGCCCTTTCTGCGGTTGGTGCGCAGGCCGTCGTCGGTGGCGTGGGCCTCGGTGAGGGTGATGGTCTCGATGCCACGCAGCCGGCACAGGTAGCCGATTTCCATGGCCCACGGAAGGTAGGGCGGGAGGGAACCTGCAGCACGTCCGCGCAACGCGGCGCCGGACTGCACGAAGCGCAGCAGGGCGGTGTATGTCTCGGTGCTCGGGTAGCGTTGCCTGGGGCGCTCGGTGGCGGCCTCCAGCCCGACGGCCGGGTTGTGGGTGACCAGGCCGCGGTTGAGTGCCCAGCGGAACAGCATGCGGGAGTAGCGCAGCAGCTTGTTGGCCTTGGTTGGGGTGCCCTCGCCCTCGAGCTTGTCGATCATCCGCTGCAGGTGGGTGTTGCGCAGCTTGTTGGCCAGCGACTTGCCGATGGTGCTGCCGGCGTTGGTGCGGTAGTTGCACAGCAGCTTGCGGCTGTAGATGTAGTCGTTGCGGGTGGACTTGGGGCGCGCCCTGAACTTGGCGGTGGCTTCGAACTGCTCGCACAGCCACTCGACCGTGCCCTGGTTGACGGACTGCTCGGCGATCGCGTGTAGATCCGCGAGGGTGGCGGTAGGCCCGGCGACGGTGCGGCGGCGCTTGCGGCCATCCACGGTGTCGAACATGTACCAGCGGCCGCGGCCGGATGCATCCCAATAGACACCCTTGGGGAGCTTGGCCACGCCTATATGGCGCGGCATGTTGGGTTGTTGCTTGCGTGGTTTGGGAGCCATGGCGGTTACACCAGGTCGGGCGGGTAGGCGTCGCCGTCGTTGGCCGCCGGCAGGCCGATGGCGGCGTTCAGGGCATCCACGGTGGTCACGATGCCGCCGCGGCCGTCATAGGTATACCGCAAGCCAATCTTGCGCGCCCACGCCTCCACGGTGGCCAGGCGCGGGTGCTCGCCGGGCTTGCACAACTCCTGCAGGTCCTGGAATTGGAGGACGGGGCCGATCATGCCGGTGTCGAGGCTGCCTTCCGGCGCTTGCGGCGCCGTTGTTCGCGCTCGGCTTCGGCCAGCGCGGCCTGGTCGAGCCGGGTGGAGAAGCGCAGGTCACGGATCAGGGAGCTGAGCTCGC
This sequence comes from Lysobacter alkalisoli, assembly GCF_006547045.1. Classification (NCBI taxonomy): domain Bacteria; kingdom Pseudomonadati; phylum Pseudomonadota; class Gammaproteobacteria; order Lysobacterales; family Lysobacteraceae; genus Marilutibacter; species Marilutibacter alkalisoli. The sequence continues at coordinate 2,925,670 of NZ_CP041242.1, read as the reverse complement.
TGTCGTTGAGGTCGCACACCTGGTCGCGGATGACGCCCTTCTCGGGGTGCTTGCGGGTGCGGCGGCTCATGCAGCCACCGCCAGCGGCACCGTGGCCGGGTCGAGATTGGCGCGTGCGATCGCGCACAGGGGAGGCGGGCTTACGCTGTTGCCGACCATGCGGACCTGCGCGGTCTTCGTGATCGGGCGGCCGTCGGCGGTGCGATCGATGATGTAGTCGGCTGGGAAGCCCTGCGCACGGTACAGTTCGGGCGGGGTGAGCATGCGCAGGCCGATGTCGACGATCACGTAGGGCGTGCCGCGCAGCCACACAGTCACCAGCGCAAGGCGGTCGCGGGTGGTGACCGAAGTCAGCGGCTTGTCGAGGTCGGCCCACTGGCCGCCGGTGCTGTGGTAGCGCATGAGGAATGCAGCAACGCGCAGGGCGCCAGCTTCATGCTCGGGGTTCAGCTGCTGTAGGTCAGCCGTCACCAACCGCTGCTGGCTGCCGGACGTGGAGATTGTGGACACCGGCTCATCGGCGCCGCGGTTTCGCGACGGGTTGCTGTTCGGGCCACCGGCCGCTTGTTCTAGGAACGCGGTACAGATTCCCAGCGCATGCGCGGCCCCGGCGGGGCGGGCTGCGCCTGCACCCGAGGTGATGGTCGGCACTGGGTCCGTCGCGGGCGTGCCGTGGCTATCTCCGCGGAACTTGACCAGGTGGGCGGCGGCCACCGCGTGTTTGCATCCACCGCCGACGATGGTGCCGAGCGGTGCCTCGATGTCCATGGCGCGAGGTTGCTGACCAGCGCGCTCGCCGTACCCGGTCTGTACCAGCGTCGGCATTACCAGCGCTTTCTCGCCGCGGTTTGCGCCGGTGATCGTCCTCATCGGCTCATCGGCGCTTTCCAGCCTCACGCCGTGGGTGAGGTTGCAGATGAAAGGCGTTTCGGCATCCAGCACGAACCGCTGGATGCCCTTGGCGATGCGCCTGCAGGTGGCTTCGGCCAGGGGCTTCTTGCGGGTGAAGATCGACGGGCACGGGATGGACCAGTCGATGCAATCGGCGGCGGTGACGTAGGGGTGCGTATGGTCGGGGCCGTGCGACGGCTCTGGCCAGCGGATCGGTTCACCGTCGCGGCGCGCGGCCAGGAACAGCCGAGTGCGGCTTGTGCCGGCGCCGTAGTCGCAGGCGCGCAGCCTGCGCCACTCCACTGTGTAGCCCAGGCCCTGCAGGGCTGCGACGAAGTGTCGCCAGGTGCGGCCGGCGTGGCGCGGATCTGGGATCAGGTACTGCTGGTCGACGGGCACGCGTTCGCCGGGAGCAGCCACGGTGCCGTCGAGGCGCAGCACGCGGCCGGTGGTCTTGTCGCGCTTGGCGACCAGCGGCCCCCATTTCAGGATCTGCTCGACGTTCTCCAGGCTGATGACGCGCGGGGCGCGACCGTCCTTGGACAGTTTGCCCGCCCACTTGACCACCACCCATGACAGCGAGCGCGTCGACCGGCTGCGAGGCTGGCCGCCCTTCGCCTGGCTGAAGTGCGTGCAGTCCGGTGAGGCGTGCAGCCAGCCAACCGGGCGACCGGCGACCTCGGCGACCGGGTCGGCGTGCCAGATGTCCTCCTGGTAGTGCCGGGTCATAGGGTGGTTTGCCGCGTGCATGCCGATCGCCCACTCGTCGTGGTTGATGGCGATGTCCGGGTCGCGGCCGAGGGCCTGGCGCAGCGCCTCGCTGGCGCCGCCGCCGCCGGCGAACAGGTCGACGATGATTTCGCCAGGGCGCAGTTGCGACACCGGCTGCGTGCGCGGCAGGTTGAACTCGATCTGGCGGGAGCCGTCAGGCATCGCTGGGGTCCTCGCCCGGCGTGGGCTCGATGATCTGGCTGGCGACCCACTTGCGGACGAACTGCCAGCGTTCTTCATCGGATTTGGCGTAGGACTCGTCGTTGATGAACATCACTTCGCACGCGAGGGGATAGGCGATGTCCAGCGCTTCCGCCACCCGCTCCGTGTCCTCGATTTCGACGTCCCACGGGTCGACGGGAAACTCGATGGCGGCGGTGTCAATGCCGCGCCGCGCTGCTACCGCGCCGAGGGCGCAATGGCAGCCGTTCGCATCGGTGAGGTTGTGGGCGATCAGCTTCTTTTCCGGCATGGCGTCCATGGCGGCTGCCAGGTCGCGCAACAGTTGTTGCCCGCGCTTGCCGCGGGTGGCTTGGGCGACGCGGCCGCGCCAGCGGCCGAAGTCCAGGTTGTCGTCGCAGTCGTCGGAGTAGCCGGATCGGCTCATGAGGGCACCTCGTCACCGTAGAAATAGGGGATCGCTGAAACCGGGCGCATGCCGTTGATCTCCCGGGCGTTGGTGTGACGGATCGAACCATCTGGATACCGGTATGCGTAACCGCTGGGGATTGGCGAAGCCCTGTCTTGCGGATGCACCCGGTACAGGTGCGCCGGGCAGGTGAACTGCGGGACGCTATCCGCGTTGTCCCACTGCCCGTCGGCTGACGATGTCGCGCCCGGCAGCAAGCGCCATATCTGGATGCGGCAGCCGCGTTTGGCGGCGGCGCGCAGGTGAGCGTGTTCGTCATGAGTGTTCATGGCGTCCTCAGTAGCGATGCGTGATGGAGCGCCCTTCGAGCCGATGGCTGTAGGTGCGCGGGCGGGCAGCTGCGTCGATCCACGGGAAGCGGCGACGCAGGGCGGTGTGCAGGCGGTGGCTGCTGGCGTGTTGCAGGTGGCCGGTGTAGCTGGCCACGCGGCTGCGGATCTGGCGGAAGTCGTCGGGGGTGCCGCGCAGGGTGCGGCCGCGGACGTGGGTGCCTTCCCATTCGGCCAGGGCCTGGCGGGCATGGGCGACGACGCGGCGCCGCGCCAGCGTGTGGGTGGGGCGGATGATGTAGCCGAGGAAGTCGAGGCCGTCGGTCAGCCGACGCAGGCGGATGTCAGGCTTCAGGCTCAGCTGCAGCTCGTCGGCGATGAAGCGCTCGACCTGCGCCAGCCACTGCTCCAGCACGCCTCGATCGCGGTGTAAAAACACGAAGTCGTCGACGTAGCGCAGGTAGCGCTGGGCCTTGAGGATGTGCTTGGCGAACTGGTCGAGGCGGTCGAGGTAGACATTGGCGAAGAACTGCGACGACAGGTTGCCGATCGGCAAGCCACGGCCGGGCGGGGCGTTCTCAAGCCGCTTGTGGGCCGGGACCTGGGCGCGCTCAGCCGCGGTGGCGCGGTATCGCACGCCGGCATGCAGCGGCGAGTGGCGCAGCAGGGCGTGCGTGGCACGTTGCACGGGCATGGGCAGTCCGGCGCGTTGCATGCGCTCGCGCAGCAGGCGCCACAGCGTGGGCCGGTGGATGCGGTTGAAGAAGTTGCTGATGTCCAACTGCAGGTACCAGCCGTCGCCCTGTCCGCTGTGGACCTGTCTGGCGAAGGCCTGGGCGCGGCGCACGGCGGCGTGGCTGCCCTTGCCCTTGCGGTTGGCGTAGCTGTCGTGGATGAAGGCCGGCTCGTGGATCGCCTCGAGCTGCGGCACCAGCCAGTGGTGGACGACGCGGTCGGCGAAGTCGGGCGCGTGGATTTCGCGCGCCTTGGGCCGGGTGGCGATGAAGCACGTGGACGGGCGCGGTGACCAGGTGCCGCCCTGCAGCTCGCGCTGCAGCTGCAGCAGGCCGCACATCCAGTCGCGTTCGAAGTGGAGCTGGTTGAAGCTGGGCACCTTCTGGCGGCGTGCCCGCCGCCATGCGCGGTACAACGCCTGCAGGTCGACCGCTTGTTCCCCCTGAAACTCACCGGCACGCCGGCACGCCAACGCGAACCCGTTGTTGTTGCGGTGGTTGTTGTTGACGTTGCCGTTGTTGAAATTGACGTTCCACGCGGCCGAGAACGAACCCTCAGCCGCATCCCCGTGCGCTTGCGACCCGGCACCGCATCCGTGGTGGTAGCGGGGCTTCGTCATCGGTTGGCCCCCATGGAGGCGGCACGGGTACTCAGTTTCTGGCCACGCTGCACGACACCCGGGCGGGCTTGTGCATTCTGGGCATGGGGGTGTGTGAAGCTCTTGCGCCAGCCGCCCACCTGTGCGCCCAGGCCCTCGGCCTGGCGTGCAAGGTGTTCGAACTGGCGGAAGCTGGTGAAGGCGCGCAACAGCTTTGCGACCTGCATGTGCTGTTTAAGGGCGTCGACCTCCCACACCAGCGCCTCAACCCACCGCCGCTGGTGCGGCGTATCACGCCACGCGCGGTTGGCGGTGGTGTAGATCGTCATCGCCTGCCGGCGCAACTCCAGACCGATGTGGTAGCGGTACTTGCGGTGAAAGTTGCCCACCGCCTGCTCGATGTCCACGAGCAGGCGTTCGCAGGCCTTGATGATGGGCGGGGGCTGGAAGCGGGAGGTCATCGGACGCTAGGCCAAAATCAAACTACTGACCGGCACGCCGGCACGCCGGCACGCCAACGCGAACCCGCCGTTGCCGCGGAGGCCGCTGCTGACGTAGCCGAGGCTGAAAAGGACGAACCACGCGGCCGAGAACGAACCCTCAGCCTTCTCCGACCACTTCGCCGGGGTCTTGCTCCAGTACCAGTCGCTCTCGATCTGGAAGTAGTCGACGTAAGCCGCAGGGCTGTACCGGGTGCGGTCCACCAGGAGCTGCAGCTCGTCGATCGTCGGCAGGTCCCAGTCGCTGTGGCCGGCCAGCGTGAGCGCCTTGCACGCGGCTTCGCACTGTTCGTGCGGCACGTCGCTGTCGACAACGCTGGTCTTGGTGAAGGTGATGTCGTGCTCGGGCAGGAAGACGGCCACCCACTCGGTGGCGTCGTCGGGGAGCTGCGCGCCGTCGGCGGCAATCTTGATCATCTTGGGTTGGGTCATGTTCTTGGTGTCCTGTGGGATGGGCAAAAGGGCCAACTACTGACCGGCACGCCGGCACGCCAACGCGAACCCGCTGCCGCTGCGGTGGTCGTTGCCGACGCCGCCGAGGAAGAAATTGACGTCCCACGCGGCCGAGAACGAACCCTCAGGCTTCTCCGACCACTTGGCGGGTGTGTTGGTCCAGTGCCAGCGCGGCTTCACGCGCGGGAAGGCATCGGTGTCGATCGCGGGGTCATGACGGGTGTCGTCGATCAGGGTGATCAGCTCTGCGCGCGAGGGTAGGTACCAGTCGTCGAAGCCGAGCAGGCGCAGGTCCTTGCACCGTTGCACGGCGTGGTCGTGGGCGAACCCGTCGTCGGGGTTGTCCTCGTCGCCGAGCGATTCGACGGCCCACATCAGCCCGGTGGTGTGGTCGATGACGGCGACGTGATCTACGTTCGCCGCATCTGCCGGGATGAGGTAGACACCACGGTCGCTGACCTTGGTGAAGCTGAGGCCAGCGGCCATGTTGTCAGCAAGCACCTGTGCGTTAGCGGCGCGGAAGAATGTCGGGCGAGTGGAGGCAACTGCCGAACGGATGGCGGACTCGACGGTGATGGCCGTGGTCTGCTCCGGGACGGTGATACGCACGTCGCCGACTTCGATGGTGATTTGGGTCATGGGGCGGGTGTCCTATGTCAGGCCGCGGCGCGGCGGGGTTCGGTGGTGGCGGCCACGCGGTCGGCGGCTTCCTGGGCGTCGATAGCCTTGCGGAGCCATTCCACACTGCAGCCATGGATGTATTTGGAGTCGATGCGAGTGCCCTTGCCGCGGATGCGGTCCAGCTGTGCGTACAGGGCTTCGTGGGAACCGTCGGTGGTGATGCACACGCCGCGCAGGTGTCCTTCGACGTCGACCTTGATCAGCTCGTGCTTGGGGGTGACCAGCCAGTTGTGCAGGCGGTCGACGCAGAAGCGGATGACGCCGTAGATGCTGCCGATGATGCAGACCTTGTAGGCGAAGAAGAGCACCAGGACCCAGATGGCCATGGCGGGCAGGTCTTTGACCAGACCAATGAGAAGTTTCAGTTCTTCCATGGGAGCCTCAGCTGTTGGAGTGGGTGATCTGGGCGAGCAGCTCTTTGCCGCGCCGGACAAAGGCGGTCGCCTCGCGGTTGACGGTGACCAGCTCCGCTTCGGCGTTCTCCAGCGCGTGCCGGTCGCGGCGCCACTGGCGGGCCATGCCGCGCAGTGCTTCGGCGGTGACCTGCAGGCCCTGGCCTTCGGTCTGGTCGGCGAGGGCGTCGAGCTGGTCGGGGCCGCTCATGGGTGTGTCGTGGTCATACATGCGGGGGTCCTCAAGCGGCGCGCCTGGCGCGGAGGTTGCGGGTGCGGCCGTACTCGTTCGCGAGGCGGGCTTCCTTCTCGCGCACGGATTCGGCGGTTTCGCCGGGGGCGAAGCGTTGGATCACACCGCCTGCAGCGATGAAGGCGGCCACGTCGGCGGCGATTGCTTCACGTGCCGGGCGGCGGGCCTCGATGCCGGGCACGTGGATTGCCAGGCTGGTCCGGAAGGCGCGCGCGATGGGCACCGATGCCTCGGGCGTCGGCTGGGGCTTGGGCGTGCGTGCTTTTTTCACCCTGGCGATTTCTGCGGCGCACCCGGCGTGCTGCGTGCCCTGCGCGGGCTTGGCCTTGCGCTGCTTGGCGGGTGCTGTCTGCGGGTCGCTGCGGCCATCGGTGAAGGTGCGGGCGTTGGCAGCGAAGCGCAGCCCGCGCTTGTCCAGCTTGCCGCGCTTGACCGCGTTGGCCAGGTAGGCGGCCATGTTGTTGGCCTTGGCGCCGGGCTCTATGGCGTCGAGCAGTTCGCGGAAGGTGGCGCCGCGCGGATGGGCGCGCAGGTAGTCGCGGACGGCGTCGGCACGGCCTTGGGTGCGGGGCTTGGTCATGCGCCACCCGCCTGCGCACCCGTTGCATCGCCACAGCCCGGGCCGGTGCGGCCGGTGTCATTGGGGTCGGTGAACTTACGCCAGTGGACCCAGCCCTGTTCGGGGCAGTGAAAGCCCCAGCTTCGGATTCGTGGGCCGGTGATGAAGAGCGTCCACGCAGGCAGGCTTGGGCCTACCGAGCCCACCGCCATCCGGTATGCAGGTGCCCTTTCGAGCTCAATGCGATGCGCCCGCCATGGGCTGCTGACCTTGATGCTGGGGGCGCGCCGTTTGCGCCGGCTGTGAATGCCTCCGGCAGCGATGGTGTGCTCGACGTAGGTGCCGCGCAGCAAGACGCTGCACCAGAACCACGGATGGTCGTGCAGGGCACGGTCGTCGTCATCGCGCAGGAAGCAATGCAGATAGATGTTGAACAGCGGGTTGCGCGGGATCAGGTACCACCGCAGCAGGTACGGGTCTTCTGCGCCACCCACGACGAAGTCGGGGCCGCGGCGGCGTGCCCAGCGGATGACAGCGGTTATGGCCTCTGTGATCACGCCACACCCGCCTTCGCCGCATCCGCAGCGGCCAGCGTGCGGGCCAGTTGCAGGCCCTGCTCGGTCAACGTGGCGCGCGAGGGCAGGCCGGCGTCGTCGAAGTTGACCAGGTAGCCGCGTTCCAGCCGGCTGACCAGCCGATAGGTGAATGTCTCGACCTGCAGGGTGCGGCTGGTTCGGGTGTTGGCGCCGAGGCCGGCGGGGACGTAGCCGGCACGGGTGCGTTGCAGACTGTGGGTGGGCGATGACAGCGCGGCGATCAGGGCGCGGCGCTCGAGCGGGGTGGTGGTGCGCTGTGCGTGCATGGCGACTCCGTCAGGCAGCGTTGGCCACGGCCGCGGCGATCTGCTCGCGGACACGTGCAAGGTCGTGGATGGGGATGTGCGCGCTGGGGTCGTGCCAGCGGGCCTCGGTGATGGCGCGGCTGGGGCTGGGCACGGTGGCGATGCCGCAGCGGTGGCACTCGATGTGGTGGTGCGGTGGGCACGGCCTGGCCACCGGGTGGCTGCGTGGCGCGCCACGGGTTTCGACCCACTGTGGATGGTGGTTCGGGTCGCACGGAGTGATGCCCGCCGGCAGCGGGCGGCTGTACTGAATCATGGTCAGAGCCTCCGTGGCGGCGAAGGGGGCGGTGCCGGGCGCGGGTACGTCGGCAGGGCGTTGTAGCCGGCGCGCTGGGTTGGCCGTTGTTCCTGCGGCGGTGGTCCGGCTCCATCCCACGCCGAATCGTTGTGGTCGCGGAAGAAGGCGGCGGTGAGCATGCCGAAGGCAAAGCCAAGGCATAGCGCGGCGTAGACGGCGAGCAGGATCCAGATCATCTGTCACAGCTCCTGTGCGTGGGTCGGTAGGTACGCCCGCACCGGCGTGGCATCGCGAAGGCGTTGCTTTTGCGCCTCAATGTCGGCCTGGTTGCGAGTGACCTGCGTGGGGACGGGTTCGGACAGCGGGGCGAGCTGCTCGCGGTCGCTGTGGGCGCGCCAGCGCGACAGGTGGACTTCGGCGGCGGTCATGCGGCACCGCCTTCGTTCTGCGCGATCAACGCCTTGGCTGCGGCGTATTCCTTGTGCCAGCGCGTGCCAGGGGCGGGCTCACCGTCCCACTCGTCGATGTTCTCTACGAAGGCGCGGGCAAACGCGGAAAGCTTGGGTGCGGCACCGCCTTCACCGCCCGCGAGGGCGGCATCCAGGTCATCGTTGTAGAGCTTGGCCATCGCCTTGCATGCGGCGATCTCCTCAGCTTGCGTGCGGGCACCCACGATGGCCGAGGCAATGGGGCCGGCCTTCTGATTGAACGCGATCAGGTCGGCCACCGTGGCGATGGCGGAGTCTGCACGCTCGGCAAGTGGGTTGGCCTTGCGCAAGAACGTGATCGGGTCTTGCGATCCCAGCGGAAGTTGCCGGCGCATCTCGTGGAGTGTTTCCAACACAGCGCTCATGCAGCACCGCCTTGCGGCGATGCCGCCATGCGCGCGTGCTGCAGCTGGCGGGCGACCTCGCGGCCGTCGCGGCCGGCGTGCAGTTCGTACAGCACGGCGCGCACGACGTTGCGGGTGGACGGCGGCGTCGCCATGCGCTCGGCCTGGCGCCGGGCGTTCTCGAACGGCCGCAGCGGGATCACGGTGGCGGATGCGGTGCCCATCAGCGCACCTCCCGCCGCAGATCGGCGGCGTTGGCCTCGGCACGCAGCGCCATGCGGGTGAGCCGGCACCGGCGCGGGCTGCGCGGGGTCTGGCCCTTGCCTGCGCCGGACTTGCGGTGCGCCTCGGCGTAGATGTGCTCGCGTGCGCTGGTGCGCGTCAGGGCGCGTGTGCAGGCCGGCGTCATCGGCACGGGCAGGGTGGCGAGCCCGGCGATGTACTGGCGCTCGAGTTCGGAATCGCGGATGTCACGGTCGGTGCGCATGTCGCTGCTCCTGTCGAAGTCAAAAAGGCCAACTACTGACCGGCACGCCGGCACGCCAACGCGAACCCGTTGCTGCCGCGGGGGTAGCCGTCGACGAGGCCGTTGTAGAAACCGACGCCCCACGCGGCCGAGAACGAACCGTCCTCCTGCTCGGACCACTTCGCCGGATCGCTGGTCCAGAACCAGCTGGACGGGAAGTCGGGGAAGACATCGGTGTCGATGCAGGGATCGAAGCGGGTGATGTCACGCAGCGATTCCAGCTCCTGCAGCGTGGGCAAGTGCCAGTTGCGCTGGCCGTCGAGGTCCAGCGCCGCGCAGGCATCGATCGCCTCCTGGTGGGTCATGCGCTTGCCGCCGACCGGCCGCGCGGTCCATTCCAGCCCGGTCGTGCGGTCGATGATGGTCAGCGGCGCATGGCGCGGGAGCCAGATGCCCGGGGTGAAGCGAGATGCCTGTTGGTCCATGACGCTCTCCTCGTGAGTGAGAAGGGCGGCCGGGCCGCGTCACAGGGGGTGGACGCTGGCCCGGCTTGACCGCCGTGGCTGGTGGGTAGCAGCCGGGGCGGGTGCCCTGCCGGCCCTTCGGGGAGCCGGCGAGGGAATATAAGCACACTTACACAAAGGAATGCAAGTGTACTTACACAACGGGCTGATACGGTCTGCCAACAGGGGGAATTTGGGACGGATTCATGAGCATCTATCAGGACGGTGCACCGGGTGGCGCGATGACGTGGCGGCGGCGGTTGGATCGGTCGACTGACGAGCTGCTGGGGTTATGCAGGGGCGTGCTGGCAGATGGCGCGTTAGCGCAGCAGGAAGCGGAATTCCTGTTGGACTGGATCCAGCGCAACGGCCAGTTCCGGGAACACTACCCGTTCAACGTGCTGTTCGACCGGCTGTCGTCGGCGCTTGTGGACGGGTTTCTTGATTCGGATGAGGAGCGCGATCTGCTCGGTACGCTGACGGCCTTCGTCGGTGGTGAGACTCTTGTGGCCGAGAGACAGGTCGCCAGCCTTTCCACAGCGCTTCCTCTGGACGATCCACAGCCGCGGTTCGCGTGGGACTCGCCGGACGTGCGCTCAGGCTTCGTGCTGACCGGGACGTTCGCTTTCGGCAGCCGGAAAAATGTGGCCGACGCCGTCATTGAGCGCGGAGGAACGGTGCTGAAGAACCCGGTGCGGGCAATGCGGTTCCTAGTTATCGGCGAGATTGGCTCGCGCGACTGGGTTCACAGCAGCTATGGCCGGAAGATCGAGAAGGCGGTGCAGCTGCGTGATGAAGGGTTGCCGGTGTCGATCATCAGCGAGGCGCATTGGGCCTCGCATCTGTAGTTGCCGCTGTGGATGAAAAGGGAAGGGAGATGAAGGGCTATTTGATGGCTGGGCTGCTGGCAACCGCGGCCGCTACCGTTTTTGCGCAGGATGCCGATCCTTTCGTTGCGCGTGCGCAGGAAAGCGTCAAGCGAGAGCTGAAAGACCCGAGTAGCGCGCAGTTCCGCGATGTTGCCCGGTATCGGAACGATGGCCGAGATGTGCTATGCGGAGAGGTAAACGCCAAGAACAGCTATGGCGGCTATGTTGGGTTCCGGTCTTTTCTTGTCGTGGATGATGTCGCGATCCTGCGCCAGGACGATGTAGCCGGCCCCTTCGACAGCGTCAGCGTTGCGATGTGCCAGGACAAGGCTCCTGTCCCGCGCGCTCCGATAAGGTTCGAAGTGGGTACCGTCAAGGAATCGTGCGATCGAATCCGACAGGTATCCAACGACCCAAAGGCGGAAGAGCAATGCTACGAGCAAGAGCCGGCCGCGCGGGAATGGGCGCGCGATAGGCACGCTGAAGTTCAGATCGCCGAGAAATGCAACCGAGAGGGGCAGGTGACTGGGCTGTATTTCATGGCCCGCGTTTGCGTCGAGCGTGAAGAGGCCAGTCTAACCAAGGGCGTGCCGTGATCAGTAAGTACGCAGCGTCCACCAGGCAGCGACGCGACCAGCGATGTGTAGTTGGTCGATTTCGCCGCGGTCAATATCCTGCGGTGGATAGGCCGGATTGGCCGAGACGATCTGGAGCCTTCCGGTCAAAAGGTTGGGGGCCAGTCGTTTAATCAGGGCCCGGCCCTGGAAGTTGAAGACGTAGAGACCTTCGCCTGCGAAGTGATCGACGGCGGTGTCGACGAAGACGATGTCGCCGTGGTTGATAACGCCAGCCATGCTGTCACCGCGTGAGCTGATGACCTTCACCCGGTCAAGGTTCCGCGGCAACTTCTGCTGTGCCCACCACTCGGCGACGTCCAGGAACTGCACGACTTCGGGCTGATCGTCGTTGTGCGTGCCATATCCCATGTCCCCCTCCATGTTCAGCAATGGAAGGCGAACGTAACCGTGTGGGGTCTCTGACCCTGCGACGGCTGGCCACGCGGGGTCCGGTTCAGCGATGCGCACGGTTTCGTTGTGCATTGGGCCGAGGCCGGTAATCAGCCACTCGGTGCGGAACTTGCGATAGACCCGTGAGAGCTTGGCGGCCGTAGGGCCCTTGAGCGATTTGCTCTTCCCTGACTCCAATTGGTAGAGCGCAGAGGGCGTGATCCCGGCTGCCCGGGCGACTACGGCCGGTTCGGAGTAACCGGACTCGGTGCGGGCGTGGATCAGGCGTTCGGCCAGTGTCATCGACATATAAGCCAGCTTATGCGCGGCGCGTGTAAGTGAGCTTGCATCTTTCGTGTAAGTAGACTTACACTGCGCCCGCATGGACATCCCAGTCATTAGCAAGGCGCAGGCGATCGAGGCTTTCGGCGGCAACGCCGCTGCTCTGGCCCGTGCGCTGAAGATCACCCCTTCGGCGGTCTACCAGTGGCCCGACGGCCCCATCGATGAGCGCCACGCGCTCAAGCTCCGGTTCGTGTTGAAGCCAGATGTCTTCGGTGCAGTGCCGGAAGCCACGGACACTCCGCCGGCAGAAGACCAGGAGGCCGCCTGACATGGTTATTGGCCTCGATATCCAATCCGATCGGATCGCCGTCACCACGATACGAACCTTCGCTGCCGGGACGCTCTTCATAGAGCACCCCGGCTGGCCAAGCTCACTGCGGTCGACGACGATCCGGCAGTTCCTCGCCGAGCAGCAACGGAAGGTTGAGAACAGTCGCGCGGGCAAGCTGCATCGTGGCCCAGCCGAGGCCGGCGGTCCGGAAGATCAGGTCCACGTCGGTGCCATTGGGTTGGAACCTCACCAGCGGTTTGCCCAGATCCAGGAGGAGCGCATCGGTAGCTGCTGCCTCTGCAAAGGACTGGGCTGGCTCCGGTGTCATGTCCTGCCGCGCGTCCGCAAGGTCGTGAATCAGCTGTTCGACCTGTTGGGCATCGAGCGGTGTCGCAATGCGTAGGGTCAGCATCCTGCGATCTGTCGATAGCGCGATTTCCGTCATGCCGGTCTCCGGTCGGGTTGGTGTGTTGGCACACCCAGCCTACACCGGGGGCCGGCGCCACCTGGAACAGCACGGCGACCAGGCGGCCCTGCAGGTCACGCAGGGCTGTGAGGGTGACGTCTCGCGGGGGCAGGGTGGTGTTGTCCATGCCTGCCATTTTGTGGGCCTGCCAGCGGGAAGCAGGGGGAAGTACTCCTCCCCCTGCTTCCCCATGACTGTCGGGCTGACCCAATGACGCCACCACTGCAGCAGCTCACGCTGAACTTCGAGCCCGGGCTAGCGGCCCGGCACAGCTCGCTGAAGACCTGCATCGCAGCCGGGGTGTACCAGCGCGGCGTGGAGGCGGTGGCCGCGAAGATCGATCGTTCGACGTCGCACTTGAGCGAGGCGCTCAGCGGCAGCGACCGCCGCAAGTTCAGCGTCGACGAACTGGAGCGCTACATCGAGAAGACCGGCGACACCACGCCGGTGCTGTACCTGGTGGCCAAGTACCTGCGCGACCCCGAGGTCAGCCGGCAGGAGGCGCTGGCCAAGGTCAAGTGGCTGGCCGATCAGATGGGCGAGGCCATGCGCGCGGCCGGTCTGGACATGGGCCTTTGACCATGGCCGCCCGCCAGCGACTGCCGCGAGGAGTGCGCAGGTTCGACCGTCGCCCCACGCGCCCGGCCAGTGATACCTCCCGCGCCGGCCTCGCCCAGGCGATGGCCGCGCTGTACGGCCCGGCCACCGGCATCACCCACGAACAGGCTATGGCCGAGCGCGCCCAGTGGGCAGAGGAAGACGATGCGCGCCGTACCCGGCAGGGTGCGTTGCCGCTTCGCGAGGTCGGCAGATGACGCAACCCGCCACAAGCCTGACCCCAACTCCCCGGTGGGTCAGGTGGCGCGCGCGCGATCGCGCAGCGATGCGGCCTCGGTCGTCGCCTCGAAATATGAACGGGAGGGCCGGTGCGGGTCCTCCCCGGGGGTCCCCTGATGCGGGTAGCACGGCCGCAAAAGCCGGGTAGTTAGTGGCTTCGTAAGTTACTGAAATCTGGATTGTTTCCCGGCGGCATTGGCGTCGCCGCTCGACTAATACCGATCCAACCGCATTTCGCAAACAACTCTGAGACGCTTGATGTCAGCAGCCAACTACGATGACGTACTCGACCAGCTCCGATCCGCGGGTCTGTTCGTCGATACGCTCGAGGTCGGACGGATGGTCCGGTGCCGAGTCGAGGGGGGCGGGCGCGAGCGGCGCGGCTGGTACATGCTGCACGAGCTGCAAGCTCCCGGCGGCGACCTGCTCATCGTCGGCAGCTATGGCATCTGGCAGGGCAACGACAACAATGCGCACAAGGTCGAGCTGCGCAAGCGTGAGATCACGCCGGAACAACGCGACGCCCTCCGCCGCCGCCTGGCCGAAGACCGAAAGCGCGTCGAGGCAGCCCGCCGCGCCACCGCCGCCCGCGCCGCCGCCCGCGCCACTGCCGCCTGGGGGCGAGCCAGCGAAGACGGCGAATCCGACTACCTTGCCCGCAAGCTGGTCCAGGGCTACGGGGTGCGCTACGGCAGTGCCGGCGAGGCGATCGTGCCGATGCTCGACAGCACCGGACAGATCCACGGCCTGCAGATCCTGCGATCGGCGAAACAGGCCGAGGCCAAGCGCCGTCCCGCGAAGGAATTTTGGCCGCCCGGCCTGGTCAAGAAGGGCCACTATCACCTGATCGGCAGCCCGCAGTCGGTGGTGCTGGTGGCAGAGGGCTACGCCACCGCCGCCACCCTGCACATGGCCACCGGCTACCCCGTCGCGGTCGCGTTCGACGCCGGCAACCTCTGGCCTGTCGCCGCCGCGCTGCACAAACGCTACCGCTCCACCCGCGTCCTGATCTGCGCCGACGACGACACCCTGCAGAAGTGCCGCGAGTGCAAGGCGCGCCTGGTGCTGACCGAGCATCCGAAAACCTGCCCCGAGTGCGGCGCCGACCACCGCGCCGACAACGCCGGCATCACAGGCGCCAGCACCGCCGCGCTCGAGGTCAACGGCGCCTTCGTCGCCCCGCGCTTCGACGACGAGGACGACCGCCGCAAGCAGTTCCTCGACCGCGGCCACAAGCTGACCGACTTCAACGACCTGCACGCCGAGGAAGGCCTGCATGTCGTCCGCGTCCAGATCGAAGCCCGCCTCTCGGAATTGCAATGGCAGCCGGGTACCGCCCGCGCGCCTGCACCCGTAACACAGGGGGGCGGGGGTAGCGAAAAGCTGCGGCCGATGCAATCCGTCGGCGAGCTGCTCGGCCGCTTCGTTCTCGTCTACGCACATTCCGGTGCCGTGTTCGACCGGCAGGAGCACATGCTCATGTCGCTGTCCGACATGCGCGATGCCTGCGTGCGCAAGGACATCCACCGCGCGTGGTGCGAGGCGCCCGATCGGGAGATCGTCCGAATCCGTGAAGTCGGCTTCGATCCCGGCGGCGATGACCCTGAAATCACCTGCAACCTGTGGGCCGGCTGGCCGACCTCACCGCAGGCGGGCCGCTGCGAAAAGCTGCTGGAAGTGCTGCGCCACATGTGCAGCAACGACCGCGAGCCCGAGCGCCTGTATCAGTGGGTGCTGCGCTGGCTCGCATACCCCATCCAGCATCCCGGCGCGAAGATGAAGACCACCATCGTCGTGCACGGCCCGCAGGGCACCGGCAAGAACGTGTTCTTCGAGTCGATCATGGGGATCTACGGCCAGTACGGCGACGTGATCGACCAGGCCGCGGTCGAGGACAAGTTCAACGACTGGGCCAGCCGCAAGCTCTTCATGATCGCCGACGAGGTGGTCGCGCGCTCCGACCTGTTCCACATCAAGAACAAGCTCAAGTCGCTGATCACCGGCAACCGGATCCGCATCAACCCCAAGAATTTCGCCGCCTACTGGGAGCAGAACCACCTCAACTTGGTGTTTCTGTCCAACGAGGCCATGCCGGTTGTGCTGGATGAAGACGACCGCCGCCACTGCGTCATCTGGACCCCACCCAAGCGCGAGCCTGCGTTCTACGCCACCGTGCTGTCCGAGATTGAGGACGGCGCCATCGCGGCGCTGCATGACTTCCTGCTCAGCGTCGACCTCGGCGACTTCCACCCCGGCTCGCTCCCACCCATGACCGAGGCGAAGGACAAGCTGATCGACCTCGCGATCGACAGCCCCACGCGCTTCTACTACGCAATGTTCGAGGGAGAGGTCGGCAGCATCACCCCCAGGCCGGCGCTGACCACCGACGTCTATGAGCTCTACCGCGTCTGGTGCAGCCGCCTCAACTACCGCGCCGCACCAGCCAACAAGTTCGTCAACGCGCTCGAGCGGAAACACGGCGTCCGCGCGATCCGCAAGCGCTACCTCGGCAAGGCGGGCAACGCCGGCCCGCACGGCGTCCTCTACCTGCAGCCCTTCGAACCGGACCCCGGCGAGTCCGAGAACGCCTGGCTCGGCAACCACATCGTGGCCTTTGCCAACGCCGTGGCCGACTACAAGGGGGCAACGCGTTATGAGTGTGCGGGCTGTGCGGCCTCCTGTGCGGACACCTGTGCGGGCACGAAAGCCAGCAGGGACGGGCTTGTGCGGGCTGTGCGGGGTGCGTCCCTTACGCGCACGCACGCACGATGCACGGCGACCCTTGCCGAACACAACGCCTCACGCGCGCACACGTAGGGATGTGCCCGCACACCCCGCACACCCGCGCCACGTCTGCGTTTCAGCCCGCACAGGTGCCCGCACACCCTCCCGCACACCCCGCACAAGACTTTTTCACGCGCGCGCGCCTCTACCCACTCGCCTGACGCCTGAAAAATCTGAGGAGGAGGGAGCCCCCCAATGAGTCAGCCCGAAGTCGCCAGCTTCCGCGAGTTCGCCGGCATCGTCGGTTGCAAGCCTGGCTACGTCACCCAGCTGCGCAAGGCCGGCCGCCTGGTGCTCACCGACGACGGTAAGCGCGTGCGCGTCGAAGAGTCCCTGCAGCGCATCGCCGACACCCGCGATCCGGCCAAGGCCGCCGTTGCCGAGCGTCATGCCGCCGCCCGCAACAACGGCTCCGGCGCGGCGCTTGCACCGCCTCCACCGGCAGGGGAGGGCGGGGGCGAGCCCGACCTGCCAACCAGCACCGGCTACACCTACTGGCGCGAGCGCACCGAGCGCGCCAAGGCTCTCGCCGCCGAGCGCGAGAACTCCCTCGCCGAAGGCAAGCTGCTCGAGTCCGCCCAGGTCGAAGCCGCCGTCTCCCACGCCGTCACCCAGCTGCGCACCACGCTCGAAGGCCTGCCGTACGACCTCGCCCCCGAACTGGCCCCGATCACGGACGAGGGCGAACTGCGCGCGCGTCTAGTCGAAGCCGTCGAGCTCGCCCTCGGCGAGCTGTCCCGTCAGTTCGCAAAGGCAGCGCAAGGGGAGGGCGCATGATCCCCGCCGCCGCCCCCCGCCTCGCTCAGGCCATCGCCCGCGCCATCGCCCCGCGCGTGCCGCTCAGCACGTCGCAATGGGCGGACGCCGAGCGCATGGTCTCGTCCAAGGGCAGCGCCAAGCCCGGCAAGTGGCGGACCGATCGCAACCCACCGCTGCGCGAGCCGATGGACTGCATGAGCCTGCGCAGCCCCGCGCACGACATCGCGTGCATGTTCCCGATCCAGATCGGCAAGACCGAGATCGCCATCAATGCGGTCGGCTACGTCATGGACCACGCCCCGGCGCCGACCATGGTCGCGCTGCCCGGCGAAGTGTCGATGAACAAGTGGGTGGTGCAGAAGCTCAACCCATCGCTCGACGAAACCCCGGCCATGCGTCGCGCCCTGACCAGCGTCGCCAGCCGCGACAGCGCCAACCAGCGCACCTTCAAGGACTTCGCCGGCGGCCAGCTGTACCTCGAGCACGGCGGCAGCCCGCAGCGTCTCAAGTCGACTACCGTCAAGGTGCTCATCGTCGACGAACTCGACGAGTTCGCTGCCAACCTCCGCACCGGCGACGACCCGGTCAAGATGCTCGACGGGCGCACGTCCGCGTTCCCTTCCAGCTACAAGCGGCTCTACATCAGCACCCCGGGGATGGAGGGGGTCAGCCGCATCAAGCAGCTCTGGGACAAGTCCGACCAGCGCCGCTACCACGTGCCGTGCCCGCATTGCGGCGAAATGCAACCGCTGGAGTGGGGCGGACTGCACTGGAACACCGAAGTCACCGAGGCCTGGTACGTGTGCCGCGAATGCGGCGTGTGCATCGACGAGCACCACAAGACCCAGATGATCGCCTTCGGCCGCTGGGTGGCTACCTATCCCGAGCGCAAGTTCCGCGGCTATCACCTCAACTGCCTCTACTACCAGTTTGGCCTCGGCCCGCGCTGGCTCACCCTCGCCCAGGAATGGAAGGACGCCCAGGGCGACCCGGCCAAGCTCAAGACCTTCGTCAACGACCGCCTCGCCGAAACCTTCGAGGATCCGGCCATGCGGGCGGTCAAGCACAACATCATCGCTGACCGCGCCGAACCGCTGCCCCTGCGCCCGGTGCCCGCCTGGGTGCTCGCCGCCACCGCCGGCATCGACACCCAGGACAACCGTCTCGCCGTGCAGATCCTCGGCTGGGGCAGGGGCGAGAAATGCTGGCCCATCGACTACATCGAGTTGCCCGGGGACCCGGCCGAGGACGCCGTCTGGGACGCGCTCACCGACCTGCTCAATCAGCCTATTGATCATTCCAGCGGCGGCTGGCTCACGCTCGACGCCGCCGCTATCGACATCGGCGGCCACCGCACCGAGGCTGTCAAAGCCTACGTACGCAAGCGCCTCGTCCGTCGTTTGCTCGCCATCTTTGGCGCCGTGCCGAACAACGCCCCGGTGCTTGGCAAGGGCAAACTGCAGGACATCAACTGGCGCGGTCAGCTCGACAAGCGCGGCATCCACATTCACGCCGTCGGTACCGTCGCGATCAAGCACTTGCTCTACAGTCGCCTGTCCACCGATGCGGACAAGGCCCCGGATGACCGGTTGATCCGCTTCAGCGACCAGCTCGACGACACCTACTTCGGTGGTCTCGTCGCCGAGACCTACAACCCCCAGAAGAACCGCTTCGAGAAGCGCCGCGGCGCCCCCCGCAACGAACCCCTCGATACGTGGGACTACGGCTACGCCGCCACGCACCACCCCGAACTGCGCCTGCACCGCTGGACCCGCGCCCAGTGGGACGCCCGCGAGGCGCAGATCCTCGACCGCGCTGGCAAGGTGCCGGCGAATGATTCCCGTGAAACATCTTCCACCGCCGCCCGCCCGGCGCGAGTCGCCACGCCCACCCGACCGGCCCGCCGTCGCGCGGGCTGGGTTGACCCACAGTGAGAGCACCATGGCCGAAGACACCAAAGCCGAAGAACTGACCGACGCCCTGCGCGATGCCTTCGCCGCCAATCTCCGGACGGCGGTGGCGGGGTTGCCTGCTCACCAGGCCCTGCAGCTGGCCGATACGTTGTGCCGTGTGCAGCTCGACATGCTGGCCGGCAAGCGGGTGACCTACAAGGCATCCAAAGCCATAGACGGTGAAGCAATCGCCGAGGATTGGCGCCGCGGAAAGACGATCCAGGAGATCGTGGAGCAGCATGGGTGCAGTCGCGTCACCGCGTATCGATACCACCCGAACAAGCGAACAAGGAAGAACAAGGCCGCCTGATTCTGCGCGGCTGAAAATAGTTTCACGTTTGCCATGAATGAAACTCGACATGCTGAAACCCTTACAGCATGTCGAACACCCAACAGCGATTGGATGCCTACTACGCCGCAGAGGCGCGCATCCTCGCGCGGGGCTCAAACCTCCGGCATGACCAGCGCCAGCGGCAGGAAGCCGAGCTGGCAGACATCCGCAAGGCGATCAAGGAACTCGAAGCCAAGCTGGATGCCGAGAATGGCAAGTCGTCCAGCGCCGGCAGCCTGCGCTACAAGACGGCGGTGTTCTGCAAATGAGCGACTCTGCCGTTCGCATGAATATCCTCGACCGCGGGTTCGCGGTCTTCGCGCCGCGCTATGCGGCCAGGCGCATGTGGGCGCGCAGCGTCTTGTCGCTGTACGAGGGCGGCCGCAGCACCCGCCGCCGCAAGAAGTCCCGCGACAACAGCACCGGCGAGCGCCAGGTCGTCCGAGACGCGGCCACCGTCCGCGCCACCGTCCGTGACCTGGAGCGCAACTACGACCTGGTCGACGGAGCATTGTCCACCCTGGTCCGCAACATCATCGGCCCCAGCGGCATCAGCATCGAGCCGATGCCCCGGCTCAACACGCCGGGCGATAAGTACGACAGCATCGACGACGACTTTGCCCGCCAGCTTCTGGACCTGTGGCGGGAGTGGAGCAAGTCGCCCGAGGTTACCCGCACCCTCAACTGGGTGCAGGCGCAGGAGCTGGCCTGCCGTTCGTGGCTGCGCGATGGCGAGTTCTTCGCGCAGATGGTCGAAGGCCCGCGCGCCCCCATCCGCCACGCCTCCCGCGTGCCGCTGTCGATCGAGCTACTCGAAGCGGACGTGGTGCCGCTGGACTTCGAGGACGAGGCTCGCAACATCGAGGCCGGCATCGAGCGCAACGAGTGGGGCCAGCCGCTGGCCTACCACGCCTACAAGCAGCACCCCGGCAAAGGCGGCTGGACCTCGCTGGCCGACATGAAGCGTGTCCCGGCCGAGCGCATGCTGCACGTCGCCGTGCGGCGCCGCCTGTCCGGCCTGCGCGGCATCAGCCTGTTCGCCAGTGCGATCGACCGGCTGATCGACATCAAGGATTACGAAGAGAGCGAGCGCATCGCCGCACGCATTGCCGCGCGCATCGCCGCCTACATCAAGCGCGACAAGGACATGGAGGGCTTCGCGCCGGCGGTCGACGACAACGGACAGCCGAAGGATCGCGACTTCCTGCTGGAAGCCGGCGCCATCTTCACAGAGACGCTGCCGGGCGAGTCGATCGAGATGATCAACCCGGAGCGGCCGAACACCGTCCTCGAGCAGTTCCGCACCGCGATGATGCGCGCCGTATCGCGCGCCATCGGCCTCAGCTACTCCAGCCTGTCCGGCGACTACGACGGCACCTACTCCGCCCAGCGGCAGGAACTGGTCGAAGCCTACGACGGCTACCGGATGATGACGCAGACCTTCGTCGCGCGTTTCGTCCAGCCGGTGTGGGAGCGCTTCGTCACCATGGCCATCGCCTCCGGCCAGCTGGTGGTGCCGTCGCACATCAGGCCGGAGAGCGTGGCGCAGGCCATTTTCCGCGGCCCGAAGATGCCGTGGATCGATCCGCAGCGTGAAGCGCGGGGCCTGCGCGAACTGTTCGACGCGCGCGTCATGTCCCGCACCCAGGCCATCGCCGAGCGTGGCGGCCGGGTGCAGGACACGTTCGAAGAGATCGCCCGCGAGCGCGATCTGGCCGACGAACTGGGCTTCTCGCTGGACAGCCTGACCGGCGATGGCGCCGACGACAACAACCCCGACGACGAAGACACCCGCACGCCACCGCGCCGCCAGCCGCGCCAGCGCGCTGCTCACCTGCGCGCAGTGCGCAACACCGGAGACCTGTCCGCATGACCACCACAACCATCAACCCGCTCACCGCCGCGGTGGTCGCCGCGCTCAACGCCAGCGTGCAGGCCGCGTCGCACAAGCCGCAGGACCGCCCGCACATCGAGCCGATGATGAAGCTGTCCCAGGTGTCCGGCGCCGCCGACACCTACGAGTTGCTCATCTACGGCGATATCGGCGACAGCTGGTGGAGCGAGTCGGTCACCGCCAAGTCGGTGGTCGAACAGCTCAACGCGCTCGACGACACCGTCGCCACCATCAACGTGCGCATCAACAGCTACGGCGGCAGCGTCGCCGATGGCTTGGCCATCTACAACGCGCTCAACCGGCACAAAGCGACCAAGGCCGTCACCGTCGACGGCGTCGCCATGTCGGCGGCATCGCTGATCGCAATGGTCGGCGACACCGTGCACATGCCGGCCGCCTCGATCCTGATGATCCATGCGCCCTGGGGTGGCTTGTACGGCAACGCCAAGGAAATGCGCCAGTACGCCGACGTGCTGGACACCTTCTCCGATGCCATGGCCGACGCCTATGTGTCGAAGTCCGGCAAGGACCGTGCCGACATCCTCTCCTTGCTGAAGGACGGAGAAGACCACTACTACACCGGCGAGGAAGCCGTCGCCGAGGGCTTCGCCGATGCCGTCAGCGAGCCCGAAGACGAAGCCGCCGGGGAACCCGACGAGAACGCCCGCGCTTTCGCCCGCTCCCTGCTGGAACGCATCACCGCCCGCGGCGTGCCGTCCAACTATGCCGGCATGGCCGTGGCCGCAGCACTGCGTGGCGGGGCGAGGACTTCGGGCGCCGCGCCGACACCCCGCAACGCAGTGACCGTCAAGGTCGACGCCAGCGACGTGCGGCAAGCCGTCGTCGATGCCCTGGCCGAACTGAATCCGCCGGCGCCCAGCGCCGAGCCCACTCCGCCGGCGGATGCCGGTACCTCCACCGAAGAGAGCACTGTCATGAACCTCACCGAAGAGCAGAAGAAAGCGCTGGCTGCCCGTCGCCAGGCCATCCGTGGCGCGTTTGCGCCGTTCCAGAACCGCGCCGACCTCGACCAGGCGGACGTCATCGCCTTGCTGGACGAGTGCCTGGACGATGACGATGTCACCGTCGAACAGGCCGGTGCCAAGCTCCTGGCCCTGCTGGGCAAGGACACCACGCCGACCGGCGCCCGCGGCGAGCGCGCCGAGATCGTCCGCGACGAGACTGACACCTACATCGAGGGCGGCGTCACCGCACTGCTGCATCGCGCCAACCCGTCCGCCCACAAGATGGATGACAAGGGGCGACAGTTCGCCGGCTTCGACCTCGCCGACATGGCGCGCGATTCCGTCGAGCGGGCAGGTACCAAGACCCGCGGCATGAGCAAGCGCGAGGTCGCCATCAAGGCCCTGCAGTCCACCAGCGACTTCCCGGCCATCCTGGAGAACGTGGTCACCAAGAGCCTGCGTGCCGGCTACCAGGCCGCCGGCCGCACGTTCACCCCGTTCTCGCGCCAGGCGACCCTGCCGGACTTCAAGCAGATCAGCCGCGTGCAGCTGGGCGGTGCGCCCAACTTGCTGCGCGTGGTCGAAGGCGCCGAATACGAGTACGGCACCATCGGTGACGGCGCCGAGAAGTACGCCGTGCAGAAGTACGGCCGCATCGTCGCGATCACCTGGGAGGCGATCATCAACGACGACCTCGATGCGCTGACCCGCATCCCGCAGTCCTTCGGTGCCAGCGCCGCCGAGCTGGAAAGCGACATCGTCTACGCCATCCTCACCGGCAATCCGAACATGGCCGACGGCACGGCGCTGTTCCACGCCGACCACGGCAACCTGGGCACGCCGGCTGCACTGGCCGACGCGCTGGATGCGACCGCGCCCGATCCCATCGCCGAGATGCGCAAGATGATGACCCTGCAGAAGGGCATCGAAGGCCGCTACATCACCGTCCGGCCGAAGTTCCTGATCGTGCCGCCGTCGCTGGAAAAGGTCGCCCTGCAGTTGACCAGCGGCAACTACCAGCCGAACAAGGGGCAGGACATCAACGTGTTCGGTCCGTCGCTTACCGCGATCAGCGAGCCGCGTCTGGAAGACGCGAGCGACACCGCGTTCTTCGGCGCTGCCGAGCCCACGACCATCGACACCATCGAGTACGCCTACCTCGAGGGGCACGAGGGCGTGTTCACCGAGACCCGCGACGGCTTCAACGTCGATGGCGTCGAGGTGAAGTGCCGCCACGTGTTCGGCGCCAAGGCCATCGACTGGCGTGGCCTGTTCAAGAACGCGGGCGCGTAACCGGCGCGTGACCTCCCGGGCGCGCGGCCCCCGCCGCGCCCTGGAAAACACCTCTCACTGGAGAAGCTGTCATGAAGAACTTCAACTCGCCGGGCAACACGATCACCGTGATCGCGCCGGCTGCCGTCACCTCGGGCGTGCCGTTCATCTACGGCGTGCTGTTGGCCATTCCCGTCACCGACGCCGCCTCGGGCGATCCCGTCGCCAGCGTCGTCGAGGGTGTTGTCGAACTGCCCAAGGCCACTGCCGCTGATATCAGTGGCGGCGACATGGTCGACTGGGACGGCACGGGTGGCGAAGTGGTCGCCAGTGGCGGCGACCTGGTCGGCTTCGGTGTTGCGGTCGATCCGGCTGGAGTCGGCGTCACGACCCTCCGCGTCAAGCTCACCCCGGGCACTGGCGCTGCTGGCGGTGGTGGCGGCTGATCGTGATTGATGCAGCCCGCCATCGCTTCCATGGGGCGACCCCCGCCCACTGCCGACTCGTCCCGGCAGTGGGTGGGGTGCTCGTTCGCCTGGAGGTCGAGTGATGGCGGGCGCGACAGTGCTGCCGCTGCCCATCACGCCCAGCGCCGCGGTGTGCCAGATCATCCGGCCGGCGCTGGCGCTGTTGCCGCAAAAGATGGACAGCGCCAAGGCAGTTGGGCTGATCCTCACGATCATGCTGCAAGAGGTCGGGCGCGACGACATGCTGGCGTACCGCTGGCAAGTGGTCGACCTCAAGCGGCCCGAGGTCAAGGGACCCGCGCGGGGCCTGGCGCAGTTCGAGCGCGGCACCTATGCCAGCCGCGGTGGCGTGTGGGGAATCTACCTTCACCCGGCCAGCCGCCCGCACCTGCAGCGCGCCTGCAACACCCTGCGCGTGCCGTTCGATGCGCTGAAGATCTGGCAAGCGTTGGCCAGCAACGACGCGCTGTCCGTTGTCTGCGCGCGCCTGCTGCTGTGGACCGACGCCGCACCGCTGCCCGCTCTGGGTGACGAGGCCGGAGGCTGGGACTACTACCTGCGCAACTGGCGCCCCGGCGCGTACACCCGCGGCACCTCGACCAAGCGTGCCTCGCTGCGTGCCAAGTGGAGCCGCAACTACCGGACCGCAATGACCACGCTCGACAGGGGGAGCAGATGACGATGGACCTGGAACAGCACGCCGACGGACGCATGCATTTCCGGCTGGGGAAGGTCGAGATCTGGGTTGCCGGTCTGGTCGCCGCTGCGTGCATCGCGTCGTTTGCCTGGATCTTCAACCGGGTGATCGCTCAGCAGGACACGCAGCAGGAGGCGACCTCGGCGGTGAAGGAGTCAATCACCGAGGTATCCACACAGCAGAAGGTCCTGAGTACCCAGTTGGCGAACCTGTCATTGCAGCTGTCGGACGTTCCGGATCTGCGACGACAGGTGACCGAGCTCAAGGTGCGGAGCGATCGGCACGAGGAAGACCTCAAAGAACTTCGACAGACGCGGGGGCTGCGGTGAACGCCAAGCGGTTCGACTTCCATGCCGTGATGCGCCGGATATCGACCTGGCTGTCGATCGTCGGGGTGTCGGCCATCACAGGCCTGGGCACCTATGCCGCCATGCCCGCGCGTGTGCAGGCCGCATTCCCGGACTGGGCGCTGATCGTCCTGGGCACGCTGGCGCTGGGCTCGCACATGCTGGTGCCGTTTGCGACCAGCTTCAAGCAGAAGAACATCGATGCGTGACCCATTGCGCCCGTACATCTACCTGGTCGGCCTGGCGATCAGCGCCACGCTGGTCCTGGGTGGATTCGTGACTGGGTGCCGCCACGGCAAGGCCAGTAACGCGGTGGCTGCGGCGCGGTCAGCCGAGGCCGCCGGGCGCGCCCAAGCTTCCGTGAACGTCATGCGCACGACCCTTCAGGAGATCAGCCGGCGGGCCGCAGAGGCGCGGGCCGCGGCATCCGACTGGAAGCGCAAAGCCGAACAAGCCGCGGATCACGCACGTGTGGCCGCGCGCAAGCACGAGCAGACCCTGGCCGAGATTGAGCGCGAGCTGGAACGTGCCAAGCGCGACCCCGACTGCAGGGCCCAACTGGAGGAGCAGCTATGCGTTGCCTTGCATTGACATTGCTGCTGCTGGTGCTGGCCGCTTGTCGGGGCACATGCCCGGACATCAAGCCGCCCGAGATTGTCGAGGTCGTCGTGGAGCGTTACGTCCCGCTGCCGGCGGATCTGACCAGGCCGTGCGGCGATACCGCGAAGCGGAACAACACCGTTTCCGAAGCGGTGCGCCTGGCGAATGCCCGAAAGGCCGACCGCGACGAATGCAATGCACGCATGACGCAGATCAGGGAATTGGGGGAGTCGCCGTGAGCTTCGACGACGACTTCGCAGCCGATGCCCTGGTCGACATCTACGACACCTTCGGCGTGGACGGCACCGTGCAGCGCGGCGCTGCCGCTCCGGAGCCGGTGCGCATCATCGTCGATCGCGACCAGGAGCGCCTGGGCGAGTACGGGCAGGTAATCGGCCGCATCGACAAGGTGCGCTGCATGATCGGCCAGTGGACGTTGCAGCAGGGCGATGTGGTTGCCTGGACCGACCGCCTCGGCACGCACAGCAAGACCGTCGAGACGCAGGCCGATGACGATGGCCTGGAGTCCGTGGGGGTGCTGCATGGCTGACGCGCCCACCCAGGCCATTCTGGAAGCGCTGGCCGATGCCCTGCGCGGCATCACCACCGCCAACGGCTACCACACCGACCTCGGCCTCAACGTGCGCACCGAGCGCACCGAGACCGGCATCCCCACGGCCCAGCGTTGCACCGTGGCGGTGGTCAACAAGCTGCGCACCGAGCGCGGCCAGCAGCGACCGTCGCGCGGGCGCGCCCTGCGCGGCGTGATCGAGATCGAGGTCCCGGCCAGCTTCACCGATTCCATGGCCCGCGTGCTGCTGGCCGAGGACGACGTCGACCGCCGCCTGTCCGAGTACCACCAGATGCCCGACGCGCTGCCCGTGCAGTACGAAGAGACGGTCTTCCTCGATCGTCCCGAGGGCATGCCGGTGGTCGCCGCCGAGATCCAGTGGACCACGGGGTACACCCGCAATGGCTAGGGTCCTGCGCGAGCGCCACGGCCGCACCACGGGTGTCTCGTTCGACATCGACGGCACCGCGGCGTTCGGCCGTGACATGGAACTGCTGGGCAACCGTATCCCGTGGTTCCAGGAGCGTGCCATCCAGACCCTGGCCCGGCGCCTGTCCGTGGAGGCGCGCCGCGACATCCAGGCCGAGTACAACATCACCGCCACCCGCGTGCGCAACCACATGCGCGCCACCGTCGTGCGTGGCGAGGGCTCGGCCCGGCTCACCGGTGTCCGCCTGACCGGACAGTGGAAGCGCGGCATCGGCCTGCTCAACTTCAGCGGCAGGCAGACCCGCAAGGGCGTGACCTACAGCGTGTACCGCGGCCGGCGTCAACTCGAGGCACACGCCTTCATCGCCCGCATGAAGTCCGGGAACCTGCACGCCGTGCAGCGCATCCCGGGCGCCAAGACATGGAAGCGCACCTATACCGACCGCAAGGGCAAGCAACGCGAGCGCATGGACCAGCCGCTTGACGTCCTCTACCGCTCCACCGTCGCCCAGATGCTCGCCAAGGGCCGCCGGCCGGAACGCCTGCTCGACTACTCCCGCAACCTGCTGCGCGCCGATGTCGAGCGGCAGATCGGCAGCTACCTGCGCAATCACCGATAACCCCGTCCAACCCGCCGGCGTGCCGGCACCACACCGGAGACACCACCATGAAAGACTTCAGCTTCCAGGGCCGGATCTACCTCGGCACCAAGCTGCCGAGCGGGCAGCCCGGCGCGCTCACCTGGGTGGGCGACCAGTCCTCGTGCGAGATCAACCTCAACACCGAGAACGTCGACCGCACCGAGACCTTCTCGGGCAACCGCCTGCAGTCGGCTCGCCTGCGCACCTCCACCACGGTCGAGCTCAATCTCGTGTTGCGCTACTTCAACCCGTACAACGTGCAGCTGGGCCTGTACTCCACGCCGCAGAACGTCACCGCCGGCAGCGTGGCGGGAGAGGTGCTGCCGTCCGGACTGGTCGTCGGCGATCGCGTCGCCCTGCAGAACGGTGCCAATGTCACCAACCTCAGCATCGAGGACGACATGGCCGCGGCCCTGACCGCCGGCACGCACTACCGCCGCGACGATGCCAACGGCAGCGTGATCGAGATCCTCGACCTGGGCAGCTTCGTGCAGCCGCTGGTCGCGGACTACGACCACGACGCCTTCACCAGCCTGCCGCTGTTCACGGCCCAGCCGCCGGAGCGCTACCTGTACATGGACGGCATCAACACCGTCGACGGCTCCCGCGTCCGCGCCCACCTGTACCGCGTGCAGTTCAACCCGGTCGAGAACCTCGGCATGATCAACGAGGAGTTCGGCGAGCTGCCGCTGTCCGGCACCGCGCTGTTCGACTCGGACAATGCCACCGATCCCACCCTCGGCGGCTTCGGCCGGTTCGAGATTCCGGACGCGGCATAAGCCATGGCGCGTAAGGTCAACCCGGACCCGATCGGCCAGCCGATCCACAAGCCCTCCGCCGTCGACAAGACGGCGGACGAGCTGCAGGTGCTCAAGCCCGACATCACCCTCACGCTGGGTGGCGAGTCCATCACCGTCCACGAGTACGACTTCTGGACATCTATGGACATCGTCTACGGACAGCGCGGCTTTCTCGACGATGCCGTTGAGCTGCTGACCAACACCAGCGGCGAATTCCGCGACGCGTGGGAAGCGATCCGCAGCCTGTTCGGCCGCCACGCCGCCTACCTGAAGCGCGCGGTGGCGGTGGCCGTGGAGCGTGATGTGGCCTGGGTGGAATCACTCGGCCCGCGTGAAACAGACGCCCTGCTCAGCACCTGGTGGGCGGTGAACGGCCATTTTTTTCTGCACGAGGCGACGGTGGTCATCCAGGGGCGGCTGACAAGGATGCGGCTGGCTGGTTCGACATCTTCGTCGAGCTCGCCGGCGCCGGACTCGGAGACGCCGACCGCCTCGGCCGATACACCCAACGACAGCTGACCCACTTTCACCAAGCCCTGCAGCGCAGCCGGAACGCCGCACGGGCCGACCTGATCGAGGACCTGATGGCCGGCAATGTGGATTCGAAAGAAGGGCTGCGGGCAACGATCGCCCGGATCAAGCAACTGAGGAAACGCTGACGTGGCAACGGGCGGTCAAGACTTCACCATCGACATGCGGATGCGCGCGGACTTCGATTCCGCGCGCAAGGCCATCCGCGCCACCAGCAAGGACCTGGAGGCACTGGCCGACACCGCCCGCGAGGCCACCACCGACGTTGCCGGCGGCGGCACCGACGCCAACGTCCAGGCCCAGCGCGCCTACGTGCAGGCCAGCCAGGCCACGCAAGCGGCCATCGCCGAAGAGATCGGCCTGATCGGACAGCTGCAGGACCGACTGGACCGCGGCGCTTCCAGTTGGGAAGACCTGGCCGACACCGAGGCCATGCTCGACAAGGCCATGGCCAAGGGCCTGGTCACCGCTGAGGAGTACGACCAGGCACTGGTCAAGCTCGACAAGACCCAGGGCACCCTGGAGCGCAGCACCGCCAAACAGCAGAAGACGCTGGACGGCACCGTATCGCGCTACGACAAGGCAGGCGCGCAGCTCAAGCAGCTGGCGCAGGACGAGGTCCGTCTGAAACAGGCCGTCGACTCCGGCCGCATCAGCCGCGAGCAGTACAACCGCGCCATGGCGGGCATTGCCGCCCGCCGCGCTGGCATCCAGAACATCAATCAGCAGGCCCGCGCCATGCGCGGCCTGCAGCTGCACACCGTGCAGACCCAGCAGTCAGTGGCCGCGTTGCTGCGGCAGCTGTCCATGGGCTCGTGGCGCGGCGCCACCACATCACTGGTGTCGCTGGGTGGACGGGCTGGCGTTGTGGGTGCTTTGTTCAGCGGCATGGCGGCGCCGATTGCTGCGGCCGGTGCTGCAGTCGCAGTCTTTGCAGTAGCAGCTTTCAAGGGCTACACCGAGTTGCGCGCCCTTGAGTCGGCGTTGATCTCGACCGGCAACATCGCAGGTGTCACGGCAGGGCACCTGTCTGACATGGCCCGCGAAGTAGGCGCAGTGTCCGGTGAGTTCGGCAAGGCCCAGGAGGCTGCGGTGCTGCTGGCCAAGTCTGGTCAGGCAAGCGCTGACACGCTGCAGGATATGATCAGCGCGGCGGTTAACCTGTCCGAGCTGACAGGCCAGAGCATCGAGCAGACCACCCACGAAGTCCTGCGGTTGGCAAAGGCCCCTGTTCCGGGCCTGATCGAGTTGAACCAGCGCTATCACTTCCTCACCGTCGCCACGCTGGAACAGGTACAGGCGCTGGTGGACCAGGGCCGCGAACAGGATGCCGTGCGATTGAGCATGGACCTGCTCGCGCGTACGTCGGAGCAACGCGCCCAGCAGATGCGCGACAACGCTGGCTCCATCGAGCGGGCGTGGTCCTACGTAAAGCGCGAAGTGCTGGATGTGTGGCAAGCGATGAAGGACGTCGGCCGCACGGACATCGAAGCGCAGATGCGCGGTGTCGAGCGGGCGATCAAGACGGCAGAGGGGCGCAATGCGTTTGGGGCATTCACGGCGCCCGGCGGTCTGTTCGGCGGACTGATTATCCGTGCCAACCGCGACACGATTCTCAAGAGCTTGAACGAGCGGCGGGCCGCATTGGAGCAGCAGAAGAAAGCGCTCGACGATGTCGCCAAGGCCGAGGCCGACCAGCAAGCCGTGCAAGAGCGCGGCATCAAGGCCCAGCAAGCCATCACCTCAGCCGTCAAGGACTCCGCCACCCAGTCCGAGAAGTACGCCGCGGCCGTGGCCGACCTCAAGCGCCAGTTCACTGAACTGCGCGAGGCCAGCCCGGACAGCGGTCTACTCACCGACGTGATCTTTGGCGCCGACGGCGGCATCAGCGGCGGCGCCTTCGACCAGGCGCTCAAATCCATCCGTGAGCGGTTCAAGGAGCGCAGCAAACGCACTACCCAGACCGACGCCCAGAAGGCCGAGGAGGCCGCCCGTCGCGAACTGGACAACCTCGTTCGCCGCGCCGACATGCTCGAGCAGCTGGAGGAAGGTGAAACCCAGCTCAGCGAAGCCCAACGCATCCGCTACGAAATCGAGAACGGCGCATTCAAGAATGCGAGCGAGGCCACCAAGGCCCTCCTCGAGGACTACGCCCAGCTCGTCGACGGCGAGCAGCGTCGCATCGACATGGCCCGCGAGTACGTGCAGGTGCAGCTCGAGATTGCCCGCATGCAGGGGCGGCCCGTGCCGCCGCACCTGGACGAAGAGTCCAAGCGCCTGCAAAAGCTCGCCCAAGACTACGAGAACCTCGGCCGCGCAGCCGAGGCGGCGGAAGTCCGTCGCCTGCAGACCATGCGCGAGGCCTCCCGCGAGCTGGATCAGCTGCATGCCGAGTACCAGCGGATCATGGGCGCGATTGAGATCGCCCAGCAGCGCATCCAGCTCAACGTCCAATCCGGCCTGATCACCCAGGCCGAGGCACAGCGCCAGATCGTCGCACTGTACGGCCAGGAGTTGGGCGCCCTCGACCAGCTGATCCCGCGCATGGAAGAGCTGGCCCGCGTCACCGGCAACGAGCAGGCCCTGGCCAACGTGCAGCGCATGCGTCTGGAACTGGACCAGATGCGCAACACCACCGACCTGTTGAGCCAGACCATTGCCAACACGTTCGAAGGTTCGCTCGCCGGCGCGCTCGAATCCCTGGCCACCGGCACCGCCAGCCTGGCCGACGCCGCCCGCCAGTTCTTCACCAACATGGCCCAGGGCCTGGCGCGCTTCGCTGCTGAACAGCTCGCCGCTATCGCCCGGGCAAAGCTGATGCAGTTGTTGGCACGCAAGAGCGGTGCCGAGAACGTCGGCGAGGGTGCGGCCCAGTTGACCACGGCCGCCGGCGCTACAGCGCTGGCGGGTGGCGTGGTCGCCAATGGTGCCACGGCCCTCGGCGCATCTGCTGCTGCATTGCAGTCCGCCGCCACAACGCTGCTCATCGCCAACAGCATGTCCAGTGCCGGCGGTTTCGCCGACGGCGGATTCACGGGCTACGGTGGCAAGTACGCACCCGCCGGTGTTGTCCATCGCGGCGAGTACGTGATGCCGCAGGAGACCGTCCGTGCTTACGGCCTCGACGCCATGCGTGCCATCCATGCCGGCCGCGCCCGCTTTGCCAACGCCCCGGCGCCGCGGGTGGCGCCCCGTGCACCGCGTTTCAGCTTCGCCGAGGGCGGCCTTGT
Organism: Lysobacter alkalisoli; assembly: GCF_006547045.1. NCBI lineage: Bacteria > Pseudomonadati > Pseudomonadota > Gammaproteobacteria > Lysobacterales > Lysobacteraceae > Marilutibacter > Marilutibacter alkalisoli. The sequence goes on along the minus strand of NZ_CP041242.1, from coordinate 2,893,914 downwards.
CGGCGGACAACCTGCGGCCCCGCAAGTCAACGTCAGCAGCGTCAACCTGATCGACAGCGCGCAGTTGGTCGGCGGTTACCTGGAGGATCCGTCAAGCGACGTGGTGTTCGTCAACAAGATCGGCCGCAATGCCGGTGCGATTCGACAGCTGCTGGGGAGCTGACATGGCCTTTTCGATCGACTTCACCGACCAGACTGGCACCACCGGCATCGCGCACAAAGAGTTGTTGCTGCGGATACAGGCGCTGGCCGAGCTCAATGGCTGGACGACACTGCGTTACGCCACTGGCGTGGCGCCCACCGTCGGTACCGGCCTGCAGGATGAGCTGATCCTGCAGGGCGAGGGCCTGGCCGGCACCGACGAAATATTCATCGGCTTTCGCACCTACGACAACGTCAGCGCCGACTACTACAACATCTCCGTTGCGGGATTCACCGGCTATGTGCCCGGCAACCCTTGGTCCGCGCAGCCAGGGATCATCGAGAGCGGCATCCCCGCGCACAACCAGCGCGTCGACTACTGGTTGCAGGTCAACGCTCGCCGCATCAACCTGGCGCTCAAAATCGGCACGCCGGTGTACACCTCCGGCGGCGCCGGTTTCTTCCTGCCGTATTCCCTGCCGTCGCAGTACCCGTACCCCATGTATGTGGCCGGCATGCTCAACGGCCCAGCGCTCACGCGCTACAGCGACACCGCGATGTCGATGCCGTGGAAGGGCAACCGGCCGAACTTCCGCATCCGATGGTTCGACGGCTCGTGGAAACAGCCCGACATGTACCCGTGGAACAACGCATGGGTTGCCGGTGCGACATCGCAGCTGCGCGACACAAACGACCAGTACCCGGTCATGCGGATCCGCATCAATGACGCCGAGCCCAACGTCTACGGCGTGCTTGACGGCATCGGCTACGTCAGCAATTTCAACAACACGGTCGAGAGCACGGTCTCAGCCGATGGCGATGACTGGGTGTGCATCCAGGATGTCGGCCGCACCTCGTTCAACGACTACTTCGCCTTGAGGCTCGCCTGATGCCCTACGTCTCCGGCAGCGCCAACTCATTCGCCGACCTGCTGACGGCGCTGCGCAATGCGTGCACTACCAACGGCTGGACGCTCAGCGGCACCGTGCTGCACAAAGGCACGTGCTATGTCGACGTGCTGCGCGAAACCGCGCCGTTCAACCTCGCGCCCGCCGATAGCCATCTGTCAGTGCGTGCCGGCAACGGCATCGACGGCTCCAACAACCTGACCGACCCCGCCCCGCGCCGCGCATGGCTCGGCTTGCTGCGCGCAGTTGCGCCAGACAACACGTTCCCGGACTGGTCATGGCCGGTGACGTACCACATCCACGTGCTCACCGATCCGGACGAGGTTTGGCTGTGGGTCAACTACAACACCGACTTCTGGCAGTGGCTAGCGTTCGGCCAGAGCCCTGCGGGCGGTAACGCGGGCACCGGGAACTGGCACGCGGCGTCGATTTGCGAGCGCGGGCCGTCATCTGGATCAAATACGACCCGGATCAATCAATGCCGCGTCGGTGCCGACGGGGTCGCTGATCGTGGCGGTGGTAATGAGGCACAGTTCTGCCCGCAGCCATTTTTCTTGTTCCACACATCCGCGAGCACCTACTCGCATCCTAATTATGCAATCCACGGAGCACTAGATGACAGCACCGGAGCTCCAATCTGGAGCTCCGGAGACCGTCACTTTGCCGATGGTGGTGTTGGTGGTGGCTACTCGCCGCACACTGTCAACGCAAGCAGGGCCCTCGTGCCCTTGTACAGCAGGTCCCCCAATCAATGGAACAGCGAAGCGCCGTTGCTGCCGGTGCAGGTAATCCAGACGCGGTTGTCAAACAAGGTTTCGCTGATCGGCGAGTTCCGACACTCACGACTGACCCGCAACAAGTTCATTACCCCAGGACAGGTTGTACCGCTGGGTGCAGACGAGTGGAAGGTGTATCCGGTGTACAGGCGGAATGCAGCAGTGACAGGAGACGTCGGCTCAGGGACGCTGGGCGCAGGGGCTGATCACAGCGGCACATTCGCGATCGCGATCCGGTACGACGGTGCATAGATGGCAGACCGTGACGGCTACCTGGTATCCGGCGACGACTTCGGCGCAGACCTGCCGCCCCGCAGCGCGAATATCATCAATCATGCGCACCTCGACTGGGACGTGCGCATCGCCGACACCGGCCTGCTGTATGGCGCCGGCGCCCGCACCCCCACGCTCCCCGTCGCATCGCACGTCGTCGCGCGCGACGGTTACATCGCGCACAGCTACTTCGACGACTTCTACCACCGGATCCATGTCGTGCCACGCGACATCGCCCTCGGCAACCTGGCCACTGAGCAGATCCGCGTGATCCTGGTCTGGAACGCCTTCCTGACCGAGCAAACTCTCACCGACACGCCCATCGTCAACGGCGACGGCATCGAGATCACGCCACCGGCCATGCTGCCGATCACCTTCGCCCCGCTTCAGCAGCTCGACTGGGAGATCAAGGTCACGACCGATGGTCCGTCGCGTATCGACGCCACCATTACCTACGTCTTCACAGGCCTGGACGACACCACCGTCACCATCACCGGCGACCGCCTGCAGGCGTGGCCGTTGCCGGCGGACTGGGGCAGCGCCGTTGACGAGTCGCTGGAATGGCTGACCGACGTGCAGCAGGCGATTGACGGCGGCCTGACCCGCGAGCCCAAGCGCGACGCCCCCCGCCGTGGCTGGAGCTTCGACCTGGTCGAGGGCGCCCGCGAGCGGCGCATCATCGAGAACCTGGTCTACGACTGGGCCGGCCGCAACTGGGTGCTGCCGGTGATGACCGACGGCGACGTGCTGGCCACCGCGGTGCCGGCCGGCAGCACCGTGATCGCGGTAGATACCGTGGGCGTGGACTATCGCGACGGCGGCCTGGCGTTGCTATGGCGCGACGCATTGGACTTCGAGCTGGTCGAAATCGAGACCCGCAGTGCCATCGAGTTGGCCTTGGTGCGCCCGACCCTGAAGCCGTGGCCAGTGGGCACGCGAATCTGGCCGTGCCGGGTGGCGCGCATGGTCCAGGCGCCTACCTGGCGCCGCAAGTCCAGCCAGGTCATCGTCAGCCGGGTGCAGTTCGAGGCGCAGGAGCCGTGCGATTGGCCGGCGATCGCGCCCTCGGCAACCTACCTCGGTCACCCGGTGCTGGAGCAGCCTATCGAGGAATCCGAGGACCCGACCCAGAGCACGCCGCGGCAGCTGTTCGTGTCCGATGCCCAGGTCGGCCCGGTCATCGTCGACGACATCACCGACCTGGCCTGGCAAGACCAGTCGCACGCCTGGAAGCTGTGGGGCCGCGCCGAGCGTGCCGCGCACCGCAGCCTGCTGTACTGGCTGGACGGTCGGTCGAACCTGCTGTGGGTGCCGACGTGGAGCGACGACATTGAGCTGCTGGATCCTGTCGGCGCGTCCTCGCAAGTGCTGACCGTCGCCAATGCGCGCATCGCCCTGGCGCTGCGAAGCCAACCCGGCCGGCGCCACCTGCGGATCGCGCTGCACGACGGCAGCGTGTTCTACCGCCGCGTCGAAGCTTCAAGCGAACTGGACAGCGCCCGCGAGTCGCTGCTGCTCGACAGCGCGCTGGGCGTGGAGATGGACCCTGCGCAGGTGCGGCTGATCTGCTGGATGTCGCTGTCCACTCTGGCGGCCGACCGGGTGACCTACTCACACACCTCCGACAGCCGCGGGGAGTCGGTGTGCCGCGTGCGCTTTGCCGCCGCCCCGGCGGAGGAGCCGTGACGCCATGAGCTTGTTCGCACGCCACGTGGAGCTGATCGAGTTCTTCCGAAACTCGCGCTTCTGGCGCTACACCAGCGGCAATCGCATCTACACCGCAGTAGGTCAGGACTACCTGCCATACGCCATCGACACCGGCCGCACCATGCAGTCGGCCGAGGAGAACCGGAACAACCGCGAGATCAAGGCACCGGTGACGCTGCCGTTCCTCGACATCTGGCGGCCTTACCCGCCTATGGAACGGATCCACGTCACTATCAAGCGCGTGAAGGCCAGCGACGGCAGCATCGAGCGCAGTTGGACCGGCATCGTCGCCGACGTGAAGGAGACGGCGTTCGAGGCCACGATCCGCTGCCAGACCTTGATTGCCGCCGCCCATGGAATGGGCCTGCGGCGCAACTGGCAGGTGCCGTGCCCGTTCGCCACGTACGGCGCGCAGTGCGGTGTGCCGCTGGAGGACTTCCGCGTCCCGGCCAGCCTGACCCTGGTCGACGGCGTCACCGTGCAGGCGGCGGCCTTTGCCGCGTTCCCAGACGGGTGGTTCAACGGCGGATTCATTCGCTGGCAGGCCAGCGCGTTCGAGACCGAGCGCCGTTTTGTCGTGACCCACTCGGGCGACACGCTGACCCTGCTCACGCCGATGCCGGGTGGCGTCACGGCGGTAGACGCCTTCCCCGGCGACGACCACTCGCTGCAGACATGCGACGAGAAGTTCAACAACGCCGTCAGATACGGCGGCCAGCACACGATCCCCGAAAAAAACCCGTTCGGTTCGGACCCGGTGTTCTAGGAGCGCGCAATGGATCCGATGACCTGGTACTACATCATCATGCTGGTCGTCTCGCTGGCGGTGAGCTACGCGATGCGGCCCAAGACCCAGCACGCCAAGCCGCCGGCGCTGGAGGATTACAGCGTGCCCACCGTCGAGGAGGGACGTCCGGTGGCGAAGATCTACGGCACCTGCTGGATCGATGACCCGAACGTATTGTGGTGGGGCGACGTGCGGCACTTCCCGCCGATCAAGGCGAGCGGGGGCAAGTGATGGCCGCGAGTCCGAACGGCGTGATCGTGACCATCGAGCATGTGCGTGCCGCCCGGCTGGTCGGCGAGGGCGTGACGTGTGCGCCGGGTATTCGCCTGTGGGCGCAGCGCTACGGCATCGACATCCGCGCATTCCTGCGTGATGGCTTGCCGGTGGAGCAGATCGAAGCCATCGGCGGTCCGTTCGCTATGCGGGCAGCGTCGCTGGCACGGGCCGAACAGGAGACGACCAATGAATGATCGTTTGAAGCTGTTGGTGTTCGCAGTATGCGTGGGTCTGACCGGCGCGATCCTGTCGCACAGCGTGGCCAGCGGTCGCGCCATAGCGGCTGGCGTTGCCGTCGCAGTGCTGGCCGTGCAGGCCGGCCTGCTGGCCCATTACCTGTGGAGGCGCACCCGTGGGTAAAGGCAGCAAGCCCACCATCGGTTACTGGCACAAGATGGGTCTGTACATGGGCGAGTCGACCAGTAACGAGGCCCTGCGTGCGGTCAAGGTTGGCGGTGAGCTGGCTTGGGAGGGCAACCTGGTCGGCAGCGGCAGCATCAACATCAACAAGCCGATGTTGTTCGGCGGCGAGAAAAAGGAGGGTGGCATCGTCGGCACGCTGGATGTGCGCCAGGGCGAGCCGACCCAGATGCCGCACCCCTACCTGCAACAGCAGGTACCCGGACCGTGGCCGGCCGGGCGTGGCCTGTGCACAACGGTGTTCAACGGCGACGTGGGCGCCATGAATCCGTACGTCAAACAGTGGTCGAAACTGTGGTCGCGCTGGACCGCAGGCTGGACCACGCCTGTGTTCGAGCCGTCGCTGTGCAAAGTTGGCGAGGGCATGAACCCGGCCCACATCATCTACGACGCGTTCACCTCCACTGACCAGGGCATGGGCCTGCCGACCAGCATGATCGACGTGCCCAGCTTCACCGCTGCGGCGCAAACGCTGTTCGATGAAGGCTTTGGCCTGTGCCTGAAGTGGTCGCGGAACACCCCGGCCGGCAACTTCATTGCCACCGTCTGCGAGCACATCGGCGGGCAGTGGGCCGAGGACACCAGCGTCTTCCCGACCAAGATCAAGTTGCAGCTGTTCCGCGCCGATTACGACGCCGGCACCCTGCCACTGCTGGACGAAAGCAACATCGTTGAGCTTGAGAGCTGGGAAGACGGTGCCCTCGATGCCGGCGTCAACGAGATCACCGTGGTCGGACATGATGCGCTGATCGGCAAGGACATCGCGGTCACCTACCAGAACCTGGCCAACGTGCAGGCGCAGGGCCGCGTTGTTGCCGACAAGAGGCAGTTCCCGGGCCTGTGGAACCGCGAGCTGTGTGCCCGCGTCGCCGCGCGTGAGTGCGCGGCTGCAAGCGCCCTGATCAAGCGTGTCCGCCTGATTGCCGACAAGACGATGCTGGGCGTGCTGCGCGGCGACGTGCTGGCGATCAGCTGGCAGCGCAAGGGTGTCGTGCGCATGCCTGTGCGCGTGCTGGAGGTCGACGAGGGCACCTTCGTCGACCAGCGGATCCGGCTGACCCTGACGCAGGACATCGCCGGCATGGCAGCCACCAGCTACATCGCCCCGGTGTTCAGTGAGTGGGCACCGCCGGACCGCACGCCGTATCCGCTTAACCCAGAGGCGGTGTACGAGGCCACCTACCGCGACCTGGCCGGGAACATGAGCGCGGCCGACCTGCAGCAGGTGGCTGCCGATGGCGCATACCTGGTCAGCGTCGGCGCACGCCCGTTGGGCACCGCCCAGAACTACACGCTGGCCACCCGAACCGGAGCCGGCGACTTCACCGAGGTCGCCACCGGCGACTTCACTCCGCATGGCGAGCTGGCTGTGGGTATCGGCAAGACCACCACTGCGATCACCTTGGCCAACCATCGCGACCTGTCCCTGGTAACCGTCGGCAGTGAGGCGGTGATCGCCGGCATCGAGCACTGCCGCGTTGATGCGATCGACGCCGGCACCGGCGATATGACCCTCGCGCGCGGCTGCGTCGATACCGTGCCGCACGTCCACGGCGCCGGCACCCTGGTGTGGTTCCCGGACCTGTACCACGGCGCCGACCCCACCGAGTACCTTGTCGCCGAGACCGTCGACGCCAAGCTGCTCACCCGCACCAGTATCGGCCAGCTTGAACTGAGCGCCGCCATCACTCGCAGCCTGGTCATGGCCGGCCGTCAGGGCCTGCCGTACCCGCCCGGTCGCTTCAAGATCGACGGCCTCGACTACCCGGCCAGCGCCACCGGCGAGTTCGTCGTGACCTGGGCGCACCGCGATCGCCGGCTGCAGGCAGACCAGCTGGTCGACACCACCGCCGCGGGCATCGGCCCCGAGCCCACCACCCGCTATGCACTGCGCCTGCTCAACGATGCCACCAGCGCCGTGCTCGCCGAGAAGCTCGACATCGCGGGCACTACCGCCAGCGTCGAACTCGACTTCACCGGCAACGTGCGCATTGAGCTGTACGACACCAGCAGCGTAGGCGACAGCCTGCAGCGCCACGTGCACGTGCTGGCCTACACCCCGGACGCTTCGCCCGTGACCCAGATCACCGCCGCCACCTACAACCCCGACGACGACGCCACCGTGATCGACGGAGGGCGCATCTGATGGCCATCGAAACGATCGACTACCGCTTCGTCCTGCGCCGCGGCCTGGCCGCCGAGTGGACCGCCCAGAACGGCGTGCTGTTCGAGGGTGAGTTTGGCCTTGAGCTGGACACCGGCAAGCTCAAGATCGGCGACGGGAGCACCCCGTGGAACAGCCTGCCGTATGCGGTGGTGGCGGCTGCGGCCGATCAGACCGGCATTGCCGGCGCCAAGGAGTGGGTGGGCGAACATACGTTTACACGAGACCTTAGAATTAATGCAGGGGCCAGCACTGCGCGCATTCTATTCTCAGCAAATGCTGGTTTATTTACCGACCTTACGTTTGAAACTTCGGGGGTTGCTCGGTGGGTCGTTAGAAAGACGAACGCAGCAGAAACCGGTAGCGATGCAGGTTCGCATTTCATAATAAGGCGCTTCACCGATGCCGGCGCACCTAATGGCACTCCGCTTGAAATCAGACGAGACACGGGTGACATGATTTGGTCGGGGGCCTTCTACCCAAACTCTGATAACGCATTCGATTTTGGCAAGGCTGGCAACAGGATCAAAGAATACTGGGGGGTTAATGCGACTATCAACACGTCAGATGCAAGATTGAAGTCCACACCCAGGTATCTAACGCAAAACGAAATCAAAGCAGCGCAAGAAATAGCTCGCCTACCGATGGTATGGCAATGGCTTTCCGCTATTCAAGAAAAGGGACCGGACGCCCGCCTGCATTGCGGTCCGACGGTGCAAGCCGTAATGGCAATCATGCAAGCGCACGACATCGACCCGTTCCGGTGGGGAGCTATCTGCTACGACGAGTGGCCCGAGCAGCAAGAGATCATCGAGTCGTGGGAAGACGAGTACGACGAAGAGGGGCGCTTGGTCCGTAAAGCGGGTAGTGCGGTGGTGCAGGAATACCGTCCCGCAGGTAACTGCTACAGCCTGCGTCCTGTCGAACTGCTGTGGTTCACAATGGCGGGTAAGGCAGCGGCGGATGATGCCCTTGATGCCCGGGTGACGGCGTTGGAGGGGTAGGGGTTTTCCTACCCGAGGCTCGGCGATTGCCCGACTGCCGCACCCAGTCTGCACTGCCATCCTGATGCTGCCCCGGCCGTCCTGGCCGCCCACGAGCCGCCAAGGCAGGCAGCGGCCACGTCAGCAGGGACGCTGCGCCGACGCGCCGGGGCTCCGTAATTCAGAACAACCATGCCTTACACAGCAATGGTTCCACGGATCTAGGTCCGTAATTCAATTCGGGGAAAGCTGTTGACTAAGCGGTACTATGGCGATGCCTTTTAATCCGCTGGTCGTTGGTTCGAATCCAACACGACCCACCATCCCAGAGACAGTCGGTCTCCGAATCGGACTCAACCCGCAGATCGTTGGTTCGCCCGCTTCGCGGGTCCGGCCCGGGCCTCGCGGCTCGGGCGTTCGACGGCCTGCGAACCGGTGGTTCGCGATCAGGCCGTCTCACCCAACACGATCCACCATTTCCTCATTCACTCCACCCGCAGGGTGAAGTCGCCGGAGAAGGTTTCGACGACGATTTCGCCGCTGCCGTCGCCATAGGTGTGGGTGAAGCTGGCGCCCGGGCCGTGCCTGGGGCGCAGGATGTCGGCGCCGGGCGCGCGCAGGCTGCCGCTGAAGCTCTTGCCACGCACGCTGGCCGACAGATTGCGCGGCATGCGCAGGTCGACGTCGCCGCTGACCGTTTCCAGCTTGATCCGGCCGTTGCCGGCCAGCGCGGTGCTGGCATCGATGTCGCCGGATACCGTCGAGCCGGTCAGACGCCGCAGGCTGGATTCGAGTACGCGAACCTCGGCGTCGCCGGACACGGTCTCGATCGATACCTCGCCATCGAGGCGGCCGCGCAGGCGGATGTCGCCGCTGACGGTCTCCACATCCGCCTTGCGGCTGTTGACGACGAGGGTGATGTCACCGCTGACGCTGTCGACATCGATCGAGTCCGGGGCGCCGGCGACGTCGACGTCGCCACTCACGGTGTCGATCGACAGTTCCGACGGCGCGACGCCGCTGACCTTGATGTCGGCGGACACCGAATCGATTTCGAGATCGGCCCGCAGGGGCACCATCAGCAGCAGCTGGCTGGGCTCGGCGCGGTCGCTGCCGCCGAACAGCCCGACTTTGCCGCGATTGGGATATTGGACCTTGATCTTCAGGCGGCTCGGGGTGCCGGACACGTCGAGTTTCTCGACGCCCTCGCCCAGGGTGCCGGTGATCTTCACCTCGTTGCGATCCCAGGCCTGGACATCGATGCTGCCCTTGAGGTTGTCGATCTCGACCCGGCCACGCGGATCCAGCGGGCGGGTCTCGTCGATCGGGGTCGCAGCCAATGCCGGCAGAGCCAGCAGGGCAAAGGCCAGGGTCAGGGTGCGAGCGGTGGTGCGCCGAGTGATGGCGGCTGGAGCGATGGCGTGGAACATGGGGGCCTCCGATTCGGGAGTGAAGTCTGCGTGGGTCTGTATGTCAGGCATGGATCAGGCGTTGGCTGACGGCCAGGCGGCGGGCATAGGTCCGTCGCAGCTGTTCGAACAGCAATCGTGAATCGGGTTGTTCGGCCAGCGCGGTGAGGATCTGGCTGGCGTTGCGGTCGAGTTCGTCGATCACCGGCCGCATCGGGTTGTCGTCGGGCACGGGGCCGATCTCGCGGAACGCGGCCTGGTATTGCTCGGACAGCCCCGCGGTTTCCCGTGCCAGTGGCGATGGCGCTGTGGCGGCGTCGGCGACCTGCGGCGCCGTGTTGTCCGGGGATCGGAGGTCGTCCCAGCCGGGCCGGCCGAGGACCAGCATGCCGACCACCAGCAGCAGGCTGGCCGCCATCGCCAGCGGTGCCGGCCAGCGCTTGCGGCGGCGGGGAGCGGCGGCGATGGCGTCACGCGGTGGCAGGCGGTTGGCGATGCCGGGCCAGAGATCGCGCCCGGGGGCATGTTCCTGACGCAGGCCGCGCAACTGCCAGCGCAGGGTGTCGGGCAGCGGGACGGGCTGGCTGAAAGGCGTGTCGCGATGGATGTCGGAATCGTGTGTCATGGGGTTTCTCCAAGCCATGCGGCTTCGCCGAGCCGGTCGCGCAGCAGGTTGCGTGCGCGGTGCAGCTGGGCCTTGGAACTGCCGACCGCCATGCCGAGTTCGGCGGCGATCTCTTCGTGCTTCCAGCCTTCGACGTCGTACAGCACCAATACCGCGCGGGCCCGCGGCGGCAGGCTGGCGACCGCGCGTTCCAGATCCATCGACAGCGCGGTGGTATGGCCGGCCGAGTCGGCCAGGCCGAGGGTGTCGAAGGCGCCGTCGTCTCCCTCGTGCTGGGGCCGGCTGCGCTGACTGCGCAAGTCCATCAGCGCGGTATTGACCGCCAGCCGGTGCAGCCAGGTCGAGAATGCCGATTCGAACCGGAATCCCGGCAGCGCCTGCCAGGCACGTACGAAGGCCTCCTGGGTGAGGTCCTCGGCGCGGGTGCCGTAATGGCCGACCAGCCGGCCGATCACGCCATGCACGCGTGCCGCATGACGCCGGTACAGCGCCTCGAAAGCCTGCACATTGCCCTCGCAGGCGGCCCGCACCAGCGTGCCTTCGGCATCCGTGTCGGGTGCCGCGGCGGTCGTGAGGGCGCCTTCGGCGATTGTTGTTCTGTCGGCCACGGCATTGAGCATAAACACTCGGATGCAGGCGTGAGGAAGATGGTTTAGAGATTGGCGGGGAGGGCGGGGCCGTCGGCTGGCATGTGCGGAAAGGGCCGTATCCGCGGGTGCCGGGTGCCGATGAATTGCACCTTTTGTTATGTTGAAGCCCGGAGCATCAGGAATGGACAATGAAACGGGCACGGCGCCTGCGCGATCGGTGCCGGTTCCACGCGAGGGGGCGCGTGTAGCTGGCGATGCGGTGCGACCTGCGGGGTTTCAGACAGAGGCCAATGAGTTCGAGTACACCAAAGACCTCCATCCGTCCCACCCTCGCGGTGGTGGAAGACGACGCCGAGTTGCGCGAGCAGATCCTCCTGCCGGCGCTGGCACGCGCGGGTTTCGAAGTCGCCGGCATGGCCAGTGCGCTCGAGTTGTATCGGGCCATGGCAGGGACGAGCTACGACCTGGTGGTACTGGACGTGGGGCTTCCCGATGACGACGGGCTTTCCATCGCCCGCCATCTGCGCAGCCTGTCGCCGACGATCGGGATCGTCATCCTGACCGGCTATGGTTCCGGCAAGGATCGCCTGCGCGGTTTGCAGGCGGGGGTGGACGCCTACCTGTCCAAGCCGGCGGACATGGACGAACTGGCGATGACCCTGCACAACCTGGCGAAGCGGGTGCAGCCCGGCCAGGGACAGGCCGATGCGGGTCCGGGGCGCTGGCGACTGGACGAGGGCGGCTGGCGGCTGCGGTCGCCCGGTGGCGGCGAAGTGACCCTGAATCTGTTCGAGCGGGAGGTGATCAAGATGCTGGCGGCTGCCTCCGGCATGCCGGTCCGTCGCGACGCGTTGATCGCCCAGCTGGTCGAGGACATCCACGATTTCGATCCGCACCGGTTGGAGATGCTGGTCTACCGCCTGCGCAAGAAGTGCTTGAAGCTCACCGAGGAGGAGTTGCCGCTGCGCGCCGTTCGCGGTATCGGCTATGTGCTGGCCTGGTAGGCGGCATCGCATGCGACGGCGAATTCCGGAGTCGATCTCTTCCGCCGGGTGGCGCGCCCACTGAACGGGTTTCCTGCCGTCGCGGGGATGGCATGCACGGCGCGAGTGGCAGACCTGCGGCAGAATGCAGGACATGGCGAGAGAATTGTGAGGAAGCGACCGCGATGAGGCTGATGGCCCTGGCCTTCGGCCTGCTTGTGTGGTGTGGCCCCGTTCTGGCGTCGACCGCGGTGCACCCCGATTACCGGGTCCGCCCGAAGGTGTTCACCGATGACGATGGGCTTCCGCCGTCAGGCGTGAGTGCCCTTGTCCAGGCCCGCGATGGCTATCTCTGGGTGGGCACGTTCGGCGGCCTGGCCCGCTTCGATGGACGGACGTTCAGGACATACAGGGATCGCCATGTCCCCGGCTCGCTGCATGTGGATGGCGAGCCGGAAACGGGACCGTCCAGCGACCGCATCGTCGCCCTGCATGAGGACGATGAGGGCCGGCTCTGGATCGGGACCGAGGATGCCGGGCTGAGTGTTCTCGAACACGGGGAATTCCGGCATCTGCCCTTTTGCGATGGCCTCTGCCAGATCAACGACATCCTGCAGGGACCGGATCGGGGGATATGGGTTGCGAGCAGCGAGGGCGTGTTCAAGCTGGATCCGGTCAGCGGACAGGTGGTCTGGAGCGGACGTTCCAGTCCGGCCGGATACACCCGATTGGCCAGTGACGGGCTGGGGCGGATCCACGTCGCTGGATACGAAAGTTTCCATGTCGTGGCCGGCCAGCAACTCCGGCCGATCCGGTTGCCCGGCGGAAACAGGGGCGTCCGGTTGCTTGAAGGCAATGGCGACGGTCTGCTGGTCGGCACCGAGCGGGAACTCTACCGGTACGACCCGGTCCGCCAGCAGTGGCAGCCGCTTGGTGTCGAGGAGCCAGCCCTGGCTGCACGGGACGCAGAAGGCCTGTGGTGGGTGTCGCAACTTTCCGGAAAGGTGGTGCGTGAGGACGGCATGGGCGGCTGGGCGCATGTGCCGGAGCTGTCGGGCATGGGCATCATCAGTTTGGCATGGGACGACGAAGGCGACCTGTGGGCAGGCAGTGGCAGCAAGGGCCTGTTGCGGACGCGCAAGCCGCTGTTCGGCCTGTTCTCGACTTCCCAGCTGGGAACCAACATGGCCGGCCGCGCAATCATTGGCGACGGAAACGGCGGTCTGTGGTTCGGCTCGGCCTGTGGAGGCGTACACCATTGGTCGCACGATGGCGGCGTGCAGGCCTTGCCTCTCCGGAAAGCGCAGGTGGGTGAATGCGTCACCAGCCTGCTGTTGGATCACGAAGGCGTGCTTTGGGTGGGGACGGGCGAGGGGGGCTGGCGCGGGTAGCCGGAGGTGAACCGAAGCAGGTCGCCAGATGGCCGGCTGGTGGAATGGTCAATATGTGGCAGCGCAGGGACGGAGGCTTTCTGGTCAGCGCGGGACGCTCGACATACGTGATCGGGATCGATGGCGAAGGCCGCATCGCCGGGCGTCACCGTATCGAGGCCCTGCAGGGCATGCGCATCAACAACGTCGTCGAGGCCGCGAATGGCGGCACCTGGTTCGTGGGCGATCAGGGGGTGCTGCGGCTGGCCGGCGACGAGGTCGTCGAGCGCTGGTCGACGCAGGAGGGGCTTTCCTCACGCTTTGCCCGCGCCCTGTACGAGGACGCTGCTGCGGGCACGCTCTGGGTGGGCACCTATGGCGGCGGCCTCAACCGCATCGAGAACGGGCAGGTGCGCCAGTACGACAGCGGCAACGGACTGTTCGACGACACAGTGTCGTGCATTCTGGCCGACGATCGGGGGCGCCTGTGGCTGGGAGGCAACCGCGGGGTGACCTTGCTGCCATCGCCGCAAACGGCGGACGTCGAGATCGAATCGGTGGGCTATGCGGCGAGCGATGGCCTGGTGCCGGCCGAGATGAACGGGGGCACTTCGTCGCCCTGCCATCGCGATACGCAGGGCCGGTTGTGGTTCGCACTGGTGGAAGGATTCGGCGTCATTGATCCGGCGGATGTGCGCGAGGTCCGGGCTGCATTGCTCAGGCCACACATCGAGCATGCCGCGGCGGCCGGACGCGAACTCGATATCGTCGGCTCGACGCTGACGCTGGAGCCGTTCACGCGGAACCTGGAAATCCGCTACACGGCGATCAATTTGAGCCGGCCGCAGGAAACCCGTTTTCGCTTCCGCCTTTCAGGGGTCGATGGCGACTGGATGGAAGCGGGACAGAACCGCAGCGTTCTCTATCCGTCGATCCCCTGGGGAAAGCACGAGTTCGAGGTGCAGGCGCGCATCGCGGGAGGGCAGTGGTCGCCGGTTCCGGCGAGCCTGCAGATCGTCCATCCGCAGCCGTGGTACCAGCGCCCGTGGATCTGGACACTGGCGATGCTGCTGGGTCTTCTGGTGCTGGTCGGCAGCACCCGCCTGGATGGCAGCGGAGCGGCTCCGGGCCGGCCGGGCTCGCAGCGTCCCTGACAGGCTCCGGTTCCTACCCTGCCGCGACGGTTCGGGTTTCGCACGCCTCGCCACTCTTGTCGTACGCGCCAGTTGGATCGTCCAGCCGCTCTTCCGGCGCATACGGCTTGACCAGAGGCAGCCGGAGGTGGATGCGGGTTCCCCGTTCCGGACTGCTGTCGACCTCCAGTTCGCCCCCGCTGTCGGCGACGAATCGATGCACGATCGACATGCCGATGCCGGTTCCCTCGCCCTTGGGCTTGGTGGTGAAAAAGGGTTCGAACAGGCGGGCGAGCACGTCCGGCGGCATGCCAGAGCCGGTGTCCTCCATCCGGATGAGTGCCTGGTTTTCCGATGGATCGACGGACAGCGTGAAGTGTCCGCCCTGCGGCATGGCGTCGCAGGCGTTGCTGACGATGTTCAGCAGCGCGAGCTCGAATTCCTCATGGTCCGTCTCCACCAGCAGGCCGGGCGGGGGGATGTCGAGGCTCACCCGGATCCCGCGATGGAACATTGGCAGTATCAATGGCCGCATTTCATCGATGGCCTCGGCGAGATCGAAGACCGATACCTGCCTGACCTGCGTGCGGCTGAAACTCAGCAGACGACGGGTGATCACCGCGCCGCGCTGCGCGGCCCGACGGATCCTGGACAGCACGCTGTCGGCGGGATTGCCTTTCAGGTGGGGCGAGGTGGCGAGCCCGACGATCACACTGAGAATGTTGTTGAAGTCGTGAGCGGCGCCGGCCGACAGCCGGCCGATGGCTTCCATCCGCTGTGTCTGCAGCAGGCGTGCGTAGGCGAGTTCCTTTTCCTCGATCTCGCGCTTGAGTTCCATACAGGCCGCGTCCAGTGCCTGGCTGCGCTCGATGGCCCGCTGGGACGAGCGGATCAGACGGTCGAGGATCACCGCAAGCACGAGAAAGTTCATGCTGGACAGGAGCAGGTCCGACAGCACGCCCGATGTTCCCGGAATGTTGGTCGCGTGCCGTATGTCGACCCACGCGCCTATCGCCAGTGCGACGGTATTGGCGAGCGCCGTCCACCACACGGCCGACCGACCCAGCAGCAGGCCGGCGAATAGCAACGGCATCAGATGGATCATCAGCAGCCCGGGTTGTGCCTGCAAACCATAGACGTAGTAGCTGGCTCCGATCAGCAACAGGCTGCCGATCACGGTGAGACTGGCTGACAGCCGGTACAGCCCTCTTCGCGACAGATGAAAGCAGAGCCATGCGTATGCGCCTATCGCCACGGCGACCCAGGTATCGCCTTGCGCCTCGATGCCCGTGAAGGCGTAGGAGCTGAAAACCATCACCAATGCCGCCGTGCCGACGATGGCGAGGATCGTCTGCAGCATCAGGGCATTGCGGCGGTCCTGGGGCGCATGAATGGGCATGCGCTTTATCCAGCCGATGACGCGTTGCCACAGATCCCGGGGCGGATAGAAGATATTCATTGCCGGGGTGCGATGCGGCCGGCTGCCTGCGTTGGCCGTCATGCGCCGACCTGGCATTCGTCTGCAGAATGATTCATGGCCACCGACGACGCTGCCTTTCCCTGCCCCTGCAATTCGTCGCTCGCCAGGCATATCCGGAAACAGGTGCCCCCGGACCGCTGTCGAGTTCGGCGCTGCCATTGGCGGAGACGATCAGGTCATGCACGATCGCAAGCCCCAGGCCGGTCCCCTGTCCGTCCGGCTTGGTGGTGAAGAATGGCGTGAACACGCGATCCCGGATCTCCGGCGGTACACCGTGGCCGCTGTCGAGCAGTTCGATCTCGATCATCCCACCGGGCGAGGGCGCCCGCAGGGTTATCCGGAAGCGGCCGCCGTCGGGCATGGCATCGGCGGCGTTGGCGGTGACGTTTAGGATGACCAGGGCGAATTCGGCACGGTCGAAGCGGATCATGCACGGAGTGTCGGGAGTGTGCATATCGAGGGTGATCCCGGCCCCAAGAGTCTGGCGCAGCATCGGTTTCATTTCGAGCAGGGCCTCGCCGGCATCGAAGCGCTCCACCCGGGTGGTGTCCTGCCGGCTGAAGTGCAGCAGTTTATGAGTGATCGCGGTGGCGCGTCGCGCCGCAGACTCCACCCCGGTCAGGATGTCCCGGGTCTCGGAGGTGCCCGTCGCGTGCTTGCCGCGTTCGACATAGCCCAGGATCAGGGTCAGCAGATGGTTGAAGTCATGGGCGATGCCGCTGGCCATGCGCCCGACGGCCTCCACTTTCTGCGCATGGATCAGTTGCTCCTGGGCCTGTTCACGGGCCGCGATCTCCGTCTTCAACCGCTGGTTGGCAAGCGAGAGCTCGAGGCCCTGCTGCACCGCCTCTTCCAGGCTGGAGCGCATGGCGGCGACGGTGCGATCCACCACGATGGCGATCAGCAGGAACATCACGCCACGGGCCACGGGATCGCCGAAGTAGTATTCGCCCGTCCGCTGTGCGTCCGCGAGCATTCCCGCCATGAGTGCCACCAGCAACGCCCCGTACATGCCCCATAGCGCGCGCCGGCCCACCATCGTGCCGGCGATGAACAGCCACATCACGTGCAGCGGCTGTTCGTAGGTCTGCGCCACGACTCCGCTGCCGGCGTAGGCGATCACGAGGATGACTGCCACTACCACCAGCAACTGGCGCACCGCCCATTGGAAGCGGCCGTGGCGGATCAGGGCAAAGCAGAAGAAGGCCACCGCGCAGATCAGCAGGCTGGTAACCAGACCGACCGTTTCCCCCGGGCGCCAGGGCACGTCAAGGGCGACGATCCGGTAGAGCCACATCAGTGGCGGCAGCGTGCCCAGCATGAGCAGTACGACTTGCAGCATGGGCGCATTGCGTCGATCGACCGGATCCTTGATCGAGGTACGACGCAACCAGACGACGAGCTTCTTCACCATAGCGAACCGTTCCCCAAGTCGGTTTACCGGTGGACAGAATAATGGCCCGCAGGTGCGCGCCGATAGTCTCCCGTCTTATCCATTCGTCCTACGGATCGCGCTGCCTGTCGCCGCCAGGCAGCGAAGGGCGAGTAGCGCAAGAGTCGTTGGCTGGCGGATAGCGGACAGACAGATTCTCACCGATGGTGAGTTTTATCCAGTTTCGGTGCGTGTGCCTGTCGTCATGCGCTACTAGATTCCCTGCCAAGAACCCTCAAAGGCACTTCCGGTTACGTCGCACCCTGGGTCAGGGGTGAGGCGCTACCCGCAGACCGGTTGGAGCCGATGGGGGAGGGATCGATTTCATGGCAGGGGTAGCCAGTCGCCAGGACGCATGCGTACCGGTGGACAACAGGCGCTCCCGCAGAGCTAGGGGGTTGCGTGACCAACACGTCTCAACGCAAGGCGGCTGCATCTCACCACACGGGCTTTCTGTCGGTACTGCTTGCTGCAACGGCCGTGGCCGGACTGCTCATCGGCATGCCTGCACTGGCGCAGACCTCGGTCACCAACACGGCGACCATCACCGCACCCGCCGGCGTGGTCGATTCGAACCCGAACAACGACAGCGACGATGCGCTGATCTCGGTCACTGCGCCGCAGCCGGATTTCGGTTCGTGCGATGCGACCATGTACCTCACACAGGCCGACGGCGGTCCGCCGACGACCCTGATTCAGTTCGACACTTCCAGCAATCCATTCGTCTATACCCCATTGGGGTCGGCGGCGGGTTTCGAATACAACGCGACCGCGTTCAATCCGCTCGACAACTATCTGTACGCGGCCCGGTGGAACGGCTCCCAGCATGAGTTGTTGCGGATCGGCAGCGACGGCTCGGCCGAAGTCGTCGGGCCCATCACCGGCGGCGGAATCAATACTTCTTCCAATGGTCTGAATACCGGCGAGATCGGCCCGGATGGCACTTACTACGTCAAGCGTGCGGAGAACACCAACCAGGCGTGGCGGGTCGATCTTGCAACGCAGACTGCTACGCTGATCACCCTCAGCCAATCGGTGTGGCTGGGGGATTGGGCCTGGCACAACGGCCTGCTCTACGGCCATTCCCACGAGACCGGGCTGCTGTACGCGATCGACCCGACGACCGGCGCGGTCGCCGCCGTCGGCGCGACCGGCATCGTCGGCGTACCCTTCGGCGCCATGTTCGGCGCCAGCAACGGTGTCTACGGTGGCAACAACGGTGGCGGCTTCTACCAGTTCGACCTTACCACCGGCGCGGCGACGCTGATCTCCGATTCGCCGGGCGCGAGCCTGAACGATGGCGCGAAGTGCGCCACCACATCGTTGGAGTTCCCGGCCGATCTGGCAATCGACAAGGACGACGGCAGCGACACCTACGTGCCGGGCGAGGACGTGGTCTACACCATCGTGGTCAGCAACCTCGGCCCGTTCGGCGTGTCCGGCGCCACGGTGAGCGACCCGCTGCCGGCCGGCATCACCACCGCCAGCTGGACATGCGGCAGCGCCACCGGCGGTGGCAGCTGCGGTGTGGCCAATGGCACAGGTGCGATCGTCGATGTGCCGGTCAATCTGCCGGCTGACGCCACCGTCACCTTCACGCTGACGATGGCCGTGCCGGCCGACTTCACCGGCGAGCTGACCAACACGGCGACGGTCACCAGCCCCGACGGCTCGCCCGACCCGAATCCGGCCAACAACACCGACAGCGACACCAACACCGTCGAGCCCGCTGTGGTCACGGTGGAAAAGACTGCCGCTCCGGTGCCCGGCACGACCGTCACCGTCGGCCAGACGCTGACCTACACGCTCACCGCCACCGTTGCCGGAGGTCCGACTTCGGACGTGGTGACGCTGACCGACACCCTCAGCGCCGGGTTGACCTTTGGCGCTGTCACTGACGCAGGCAGTTTCATCTGCAGTGGCGCGCTGCAATGCACGTTGCCGGCGGGGACGGCACCAGGAACGTATGCCGTCACCTACACCGCCATCGTCGATCTCGGCGCCACCGGCACGGTAAGCAACTCGGTGGTGGCCGAGGGCGGCGACGATCCGACCTGCGGCACCTGCACCACCGGGCATCCGGTGCAGCCGAGCTTCGGAACTTGCGACGCGACCATGTACCTGGCGCAGGACGTCCCGACGCGCCTCTTCCGGTTCGACACTTCGTCCAATCCGTTCATCGTCGACCCGGTGGGGCCGGCGACGGGAGCGCAGTACAACGCCATCGCCATCAGCCCGATCGACAACTACATGTACGGCATGCTGCTGTCGGCGAGCACCCCGGGCACGATTGCGCGCATCGGCAGTGACGGCAGCGTGCAGGATCTCGGGCCGGTGGCCGGTCTCGGGGTCAACAGCGTCTCCGGCGAGATCGGTCCCGACGGCACGTACTACGTGGTTGCGGGCGGTGTGCTCTATCGGATCGACATCCCGACGATGACGGCGACCAGCGTCACGCTGAGCCAGAACATCGGGTCGCTGGACCTGGCGTGGCACAACGGGCTGCTCTACACCGCGGTCGACAGCAGCAATCTGTACGCGATCGATCCGGCAAACGGAAACGTCACCACGATCGGCCTCACCGGGACCACCGGTCCCTTCGGCGGCATGTTCGGCGCCACCAACGGCGTGTTCGGCAGCAACAACAACGGCGGCTTCTACCGGTTCGACCTGACCACCGGCCAGGCCACCCTGATCTCGGACCTGCAGGGCTCCGGCAGCAATGACGGTGCGCTTTGCGTCGATGCCGCGCTGGAATTCCCGGCGGACCTTGCGATCGACAAGGACGATGGCAGCGACACCTACGTGCCGGGCGAGGAGGTGGTCTACACCATCGTGGTCAGCAACCTTGGGCCGTTCGGCGTCTCGGCTGCGACCGTCAACGACCCGCTGCCGGCCGGCATCACCACCGCCAGCTGGACCTGCGGCAACGCCACCGGCGGTGGCACCTGCGGCGTCGCCAGCGGCACGGGCGCGATCGTGGGTGCGCCGGTCAACCTGCCGGCCGACGCCACCGTCACCTTCATGCTGACCATGGCCGTGCCGGCGGACTTCACCGGCGAGCTGACCAACACGGCGACGGTGACCAGCCCCGATGGTTCGCCCGATCCGAATCCGGACAACAACACCGACAGCGACACCGATACGCCGGAGTTTCCCACCATCGGCACGGCCAAGACCGCCGATCCGGCGGCCGGCGGCCAGGTCCAGGCCGGGCAGGCGATCACCTACACCCTGACCGTGACCGTGGCCCAGGCACCGACCACGGAACCGTTCGTGCTCACCGATACGCTGGGCACCGGACTGACCTTTGGCGAGGTGACCGATGCGGGCGATTTCAGCTGCACGGGCGCGCTGGAATGCACGCTGCCGGCCGGCACCCTGCCCGGAACCTATGCGCTGAGCTACACCGCGACCGTCGATGCGGACGCCACCGGCACCCTGGCCAACAGCGTGGTCGGCACCGGCGGTGGCGATGACGATCCGGAGTGCGACCCCTGCGTGACCGAGCATGAAGTCGGTCCGCCCGTGATCTCGGTAGCCAAGAGCGCCGACCCGGCCGATGGCAGCACCGTGCAACCGGGCGACACGCTCAGCTACACCCTGACCGCCACGATCGCCGACGCGGCGACCACCGAACCGCTGGTGCTGACCGACACGCTCGGTACAGGACTGACGTTCGGCGCCGTGACCGACCCGGGTGTGTTCACCTGTACGGGTGCGCTGCAATGCACGCTGCCGGCGGGCACGGTGCCGGGCATCTATGCCTTGACCTACACGGCGACCGTCAATGCGGATGCCACCGGCAACGTGGGCAACAGCGTGGTGGCGAGCGGCGGTGGCGGCGATCCGGAATGCGTGCCGTGCGAGACCGAGCATGAAGTCGAGCCACCGACGATCGCCGTGGTCAAGAGTGCCGATCCGGCCAATGGCAGCACGGTGCAGCCGGGCCAGACGCTCACCTACACCCTGACCGCAACCATCACGACCTCGGCCACCATCGAACCGCTGGTGCTGACCGACACCCTGGGGGCGGGTCTGACCTTTGGCGCGGTGACCGATCCCGGTGTCTTCGCCTGCAGCGGCGAACTGACCTGCACGCTGCCTACGGGCACGCTGCCGGGCGTCTATGCAGTGAGCTACACCGCGATGGTGAACGCAGATGCCACCGGCAACGTAGGCAACAGTGTCGTGGCGAGCGGCGGCGATCCGGAATGCGTGCCGTGCGAGACCGATCACGAAGTCGAGCCACCGACGATCGCCGTGGCCAAGAGCGCCGATCCGGCCTCGGGCAGCCAAGTGCAGCCGGGCGACACGCTCACCTATACCCTGACCGCGACCATCACGACCTCGGCCACCATCGAACCGCTGGTGCTGACCGACACCCTGGGTGCCGGCCTGACTTTCGGTGCGGTGACCGATGCGGGCGCGTTCGCCTGCAATGGCGAACTGATCTGCACGCTGCCCACGGGCACGCTGCCGGGCGTCTATGCGGTGACCTACACCGCGACGGTGAATGCAGATGCCACCGGCAACGTGGGCAACAGCGTGGTGGCGAGCGGCGGCGATCCGGAGTGCGTGCCGTGCGAGACCGATCACGAAGTCGAGCCGGCAACGATCGCCGTGGTCAAGAGTGCCGATCCGGCTTCGGGCAGTCAGGTGCAGCCAGGCGACACCCTCACGTACACGCTAACCGCGACGATCGCGACTTCGGTGACCACCGAGCCGCTGGTACTGACCGACACCCTGGGTGCCGGCCTGACTTTCGGTGCGGTGACCGATGCGGGCGCCTTCGCCTGCAGCGGCGAGCTGACCTGCTCCCTGCCGGCAGGAACCGCGCCGGGTACCTACGCAGTGTCCTACACGGCAACGGTGAACACGGATGCCACGGGCAACGTAGGCAACAGCGTCGTGGCGAGCGGTGGCGATCCAGCGTGCGCGCCGTGCGAGACCGAGCATGAAGTCGAGCCGCCGACGATCGCCGTGGTCAAGAACGCCGATCCGGCCTCGGGCAGCCAAGTGCAACCGGGCGACACGCTCACCTACACCCTGACCGTCACCATCACGACCTCGGCCACGACCGAACCGCTGGTACTGACCGACACCCTGGGTGCCGGCCTGACTTTCGGTGCGGTGACCGATGCGGGCGCGTTCGCCTGCAATGGCGAACTGATCTGCACGCTGCCCACGGGCACGCTGCCGGGCGTCTATGCGGTGACCTACACCGCGACGGTGAATGCAGATGCCACCGGCAACGTGGGCAACAGCGTGGTGGCGAGCGGCGGTGGCGGCGATCCGGAATGCGTGCCGTGCGAGACCGAGCATGAAGTCGAGCCACCGACGATTGCCGTGGCCAAGAGCGCCGATCCGGCCTCGGGCAGCCAAGTGCAGCCGGGCGACACGCTCACCTACACCCTGACCGCGACCATCGTGACCTCGACCACGACCGAGCCGCTGGTGCTGACCGATACCCTGGGCAGCGGCCTGACCTTTGGCGCGGTGACCGATGCCGGCGCGTTCGCCTGCAACGGCGAACTGACCTGCACGCTGCCGGCCGGCACCCTGCCAGGCATGTATGCGGTGACCTACACCGCAACGGTGGACGCGGATGCCACGGGCAATGTCGGCAACAGCGTGGTCGCCAGCGGCGGTGGCGGTGGCGACGATCCGGAATGCGTGCCGTGCGAGACCGACCATGAGGTCGAACCGCCGACGATCACTGTGGCCAAGACCGCCGACCCGGCCGATGGCAGCACGGTGCAACCGGGCCAGACGCTCACCTACACCTTGACCGCGACCATCGCGACCTCGGCCACGACCGAGCCGCTGGTGCTGAGCGACACCCTCGGGGCCGGCCTGACCTTCGGTGAAGTGACCGATGCCGGTGCATTCGCCTGCAACGGCGAACTGACCTGCACGCTGCCGGCCGGCACCCTGCCAGGCACGTATGCGGTGACCTACACCGCAACGGTGGACGCGGATGCCACGGGCAATGTCGGCAACAGCGTGGTCGCCAGCGGCGGTGGCGGTGGCGACGATCCGGAATGCGTGCCGTGCGAGACCGAGCACGAGATCGAGCCGCCGACGATCGCCGTGGCCAAGAGCGCCGATCCGGCTGATGGCAACACCGTACAGCCGGGCGACACGCTCACCTACACCTTGACCGCGACCATCGCGACTTCCGCCACCACTGAACCGCTGGTGCTGACCGACACCCTCGGGGCCGGGCTGACCTTCGGTGCGGTGACCGATGCGGGCGCGTTCGCCTGCAATGGCGAACTGATCTGCACGCTGCCCACGGGCACGCTGCCGGGCACGTATGCGGTGACCTACACAGCGACGGTGAATGCAGATGCCACCGGCAACGTGGGCAACAGCGTGGTGGCGAGCGGCGGTGGTGGCGATCCGGAATGCCTGCCGTGCGAGACCAACCACGACGTCGAACCGCCGACGATCACCATCGTCAAGTCGGCCGATCCTGCCGTCGGTGTCGAAGTGCGTCCGGGCGACACGCTCACCTACACCCTGACCGCGACGGTCGCGACCTCGGTCACCACCGAACCGCTGCTGCTGACCGACACCCTGGGTGCGGGCCTGACCTTCGGCGAGGTGACCGCTGCCGGCGCCTTCGCCTGCAGCGGCGAGCTGCTGTGCACCCTGCCTGCGGGCACGGCGCCGGGCGTGTATGCGGTGAGCTACACCGCGACGGTGAATGCGGATGCGACCGGCAGCGTGGGCAACAGCGTGGTCGCCACCGGTGGTGGTGGCGACGAGGATCCGGAGTGCGCGCCCTGCGAGACCGAGCACGGGGTCGAATTGCCGAGCCTCACCATCGCCAAGACCTCCGATCCGGGCGACGGCGCCGAGGTCAACGCAGGCGATGTCATCACCTACACCCTGACGGTGACGGTGGCGACGTCGGCCACGACCGCGCCGTTCGTGCTGACCGACACCCTGGGTGGCGGCCAGACGCTGCTGGCCGATGCGATCACCCTGCCCGAAGGCGGCAGCTGCGAGGCCACGGATGAAGGCCTGACCTGCACCCTGGCCGAAGGCACGTTGCCGGGCAGCTACGCGTTCACCTACCAGACTCAGGTGAACCCGGATGCGGTCGGCGCGGTGGGCAACAGCGTGGTGGGCGAGGGCGGTGGCGATCCGGATCCGGAGTGCGCGCCGTGCACGACCGAGCATCCGCTGGCCGAGCCGGTGGTAACCATCGCCAAGACCTCCCATCCGGGCGATGGCGCCGAGGTCAGCGTGGGCGAGACCCTTGTCTACACGCTCACGGTGACCATCGAGAACGCCGCCATCGCCATGCCGGTGCAACTGAACGACACGCCGGGCGCGGGCCTGACGGTCGGCGAGCTGCCGGCCGGTTGCAGCGGCGGTTCTGACGGAATCGTCTGCACGGTAGAGGCCGGAACGGTGCCGGGCGTCTACACCTTCAGCTACCCGGCGACGGTCAATGCCGATGCCACGGGCGAGGTGACCAATGCCGTGGTCAGCGAGTACGGCGGCACCACCGAGCCGGTGTGCCAGCCCTGCGGTACTTCACACCGACTGCTGAGCGACGCCGAACTGCGGATCGTCAAGACTGCCGGCGTGCGCAGTGCGCGCATCGGCGACCTGATCCGCTACACGCTGACGGTGGAGAACGTCGGGGTGGTGAACCTGGTCGGCGGCACGGTCGTCGACACCCCGCCGGCCGGCTTCAGCTACGTCGAAGGTTCGATGAGCGTGGTCGACGGCGACGGTGCCTTCACCCTGGCGCCGGGCCGGCATCCGCTGCAGATCGGCGGGATCGACATCGCCGTGGGCGAACGCGCGACCATCGTGTACCTGCTGCGGGTGGGCGCCGGCGTGCGCCATGGCACCCAGGTCAACTCGGCGGTGGCGCAGAACGGTGCGGGCCATCCGATCTCCAACATCGCCACCGCACAGGTGACGATCGAGGCCGATCCGCTGCTCGACGACAGCCTGATCTTCGGCACGGTGTTCGACGACCGCGACGGCGACGGCTGGCAGGACAACGCCGCGCTGAGCGGGGTGCAGGTGCAGGGCGGCTTCGCCCCCGGTGCCTACATCGCCGGTTCGACCACGATCGACCGCGGTGCTGGCATGGCGCCGGTGGCCGATGCCAGCGCGCCGCTGCTGCACGGCATTGACGTGGGCGAGATCGCCGCCCGCCAGTCCGAGGCCGATCCGGCCGAGGCGCATCAGGTGGTGATCCGCCAGCGCCTCACCGAGGCGGCGTTCACCAACGACTTCGTGCTGACCAGCGACCAGGGCGTGACGGTGCGCATGGACGCCGAGGGTCGGACCACGGTCGAGCGCAGTGGCGAAGCGGCCAAGGGCCTCAATGCCGCCGAACCGACGGTGGAGCGGCGCATTGCGCAAGGCGAAGGCGGGGTGGTGGTCGACTACGTGATCGGCAACGCCGGCATCGACGAGCGCGGCATCCCCGGGGTGCGGATCGCGTCGGTGGAGGGTCTGCTGATCGAGACCGACCAGTACGGCCGCTACCACCTGGTCGACGTGCAGGGCGGCGAGCGCGGCTACCGCAACTTCATCCTCAAGGTCGATCCGTCGACGCTGCCGCCGGGCACGGTGTTCACCACCGACAACCCGCGGGTGCGACGGATCACCCCGGGCCTCCCGGTCCGGTTCGACTTCGGCGTGCAGTTGCCGGCCGAGCCGATCCCGGGCGGCAGCGAGCAGGTGGAACTGGAACTGGGCGAGGTGATCTTCGCCCCGGGCAGCGCCGAGGTCCGTGCCGAGTACCGGCCGGCGATCGCGAAGATGGCCGAGCAGGTGAATGCCTACGGCGGCGGCGAGGTGGTGATCACCGCGAACGGCGATAGCGAAGCACTGGCCTTCGACCGCGCCAGCGCGGTACGCGAACTGCTGCTGTCGCAGGTCGCACCCGAGAACCGGCGGGCGCTGACCGTCAATGTGCGTACCGATGTGGACGGCGCACTGGTGGCGGGCGTGACCGAGGGCGGCGCGCTGCTGGGCACGGTGCTGTTCGACACCGACAAGTCGGAGATCCGGCCGGAGTTCGAGCCGCTGCTCGATCGCGTCGCGGCCCGCCTGGAGGGCATGGGCGGCGGTGCGGTGGCGGTGGTGGGACATACCGACGTGCGCGGCAGCCACGCCTACAACGCGGCACTTGGAATGCGTCGGGCGCGTGCCGTGTACGAAGCCCTGGCCGAACGGTTGAGCCCCGATATACGTGAACGGGTGCGCGTGGAATCCAGTGACGATCCGACGGCTCCAGTCGGTCAGGACGGGGAATGGAAGGGGGCCGGATCATGAAAATGAAACTGCTGGATTACACGCTGATCGGAATCCTGGCGAGCGCATCGCAGATGGCGCTGGCGCAGGATGCGACGACCGCCGGTGCTGCTCCGGTCGACAGCGGGGAGACCGGGCAACAGCTGTCAGGCGACAACGACACCGATACGCCGCTGGACTGTACTGCTGACGGTTGTGCGTCGGGTGAGGACCTGGTGTTCAAGATGCGCACGCGCAGCTACGACCAGCCGGAGACCGCAGGCACCAGTGCCGGCTCCTCGTCCGAGGTACTGCAACCCGATCGACGGGTCAGCATCGGCCTGGAGCAACCGGGCCGCGCGGTGGCGCAGGGCCGCTTCTCGGTGAACCTGCCCGGTGGCGGGGTGATCTGGGCGACCGAGGACCCGACCCTGGGCCTGCCCGAGCTGTCGGTCTCCGCACCGACCCTGGTGCCGTTCGACGGCAAGGCCATCACCCGCCCGGTGCGCTTCTTCGTGCGCGGCAACTACAGCGGTTTCATCGAGCGGATGGAACTGGCGGTGTTCCGCGCCACGGACGCCGACCTGGTCCGGCCGCTGGCGAAGGTGCCGATCGAGGTCGCACCGGTGTCGCAGGTCGAGTGGGACGGCGCGCTGCCATCGAACATCCCGTTCCGCACCGGCGACGAACTGGTCTACGTGCTGCGGGCGTTCGACGCCGCCGGCAACATCGACGAGACCCATGCGCGCCGGTTGCAGCTGGTGCGTCCGGAAGAGGCCGAGCGTGGCCGCCAGCGGTTGCGCGATAGCACCGAGCGCGGTCACGGACGGGCGCTGGGCGCCGAGCAGGCCGAGACCCAGCGCCTGGTCGACGACGTCTTCGGCGAAAGCACGCTGCGCTACCAGAACATCCCGATCTACGGCTCGCGGGTGCGCGTGCAGGGCCGCAACCTGCCGCCGGGCTATGGCCTGCTGATCAACGGCGACAGCTACCCGGTGGACCTGGAGCGCAAGTTCGTCGCCGAGTACCTGATGCCGGTCGGCCAGCACCGCTTCGAGATCGCCCTGCAAGGGCCGGAAGGCGCCATGCCGGCCCGGCATGCGCTGGACGTGGACGTGAGCGGGCGCTACTTCTTCGGCGTCGGCATTGCCGACCTGACCGTGTACGAGAACAGCGCCAGCGGTCCGGGCCGCGACATCGCCCGCGCCGGCCGCGACGACAACATCCTGGGCGACGGAAGGCTGGCGTTCTACGGCAAGGCCAAGCTCAAGGGCAAATACCTGTTCACCGCCCAGGCCGACACCCAGGACCGGCCGCTGGAGGACCTGTTCGACGGCTTCACCTCGGCCGACCCGAAGGACATCTTCCGCCGTCTCGACCCGGACCTGTACTACCCGACCTACGGCGACGACTCGACCACCTACCGCGACGTCGACACCATGGGCCGGTTCTACCTGCGCGTGGACTGGGACAAGAACGAGGCGCTGTGGGGCAATTACTACACCGGCATCACCGGCACCGAGTACGCGCAGTACGTGCGCTCGCTGTATGGCGCGGGACTTAACTGGCGCTCGCGCGCGAGCAACGCCTGGGGCGACCCGGGCACCGAACTGCGTGCGTTCGGCTCCGAGGCGCAGACCGCGCCCGGGCATAGCGAGTTCATCGGCACCGGCAGCGTCTATTACCTGCGCCACACCGATGTGCTGCCCGGTTCCGATCACGTGGTGGTCGAGGTGCGCGACCCGCGCACCGGCCGGGTGGAGCAGCGCATCGAGCTGCAGCGCGGGGCGGACTACGAGATCGACGAACTGCAGGGCCGGATCATCCTGGTGCGGACGCTGCATCCCGTCACCAGCGAGAACCAGCGCGGGATCACCCGCGACACCCCGCTGGACGGGTATGAGCAGCGGCTGATCGTGGACTACGAGTGGGTGCCGTCGGACTTCGACGCCGACGAGATCACCGCCGGCGTGCGCGGCAAGCACTGGTTCGGCGACCACGTCGGCGTGGGCCTGACCTACGTGGACGAGAACCGCGCCGGCGAGGACTACACCCTGATGGCGGCCGACCTGACCCTGCAGGCCGGCAAGGGCACCTACCTGAAGCTGGAGCACAGCCGCACCGAGTCCACCAGCGCACCGGTGTTCTTCTCCGACAACGGCGGCCTGTCCTTCACCCGGCTCAATCCCGACGGACCGCGCGAAGGCGAGGCCAGCGCGGTCGAGGCGCGGGTCAACTTCCAGGAGCTGGGCTGGACCGAGCAGGAGTGGAGCGCGGGCGCGTGGTGGCGGCAGGTCGATGCCGGCTACTCGATCTCGCGCTACGACACCGGCCTGGAGATCGAGGAGCACGGCGCCGAGGTGCTGGGGCGGTTCACCCCCAACGTCGGCCTGCACGCCCGCTACAGCAAGGCCGAGCGGGGCACCGAAGCGTTGACCCAGGCCCAGCTCAACGGCGAATGGCGGATCGGCGAGAACGCCGCGGTCATCGCCGAGCT
This sequence comes from Lysobacter alkalisoli, assembly GCF_006547045.1. Classification (NCBI taxonomy): domain Bacteria; kingdom Pseudomonadati; phylum Pseudomonadota; class Gammaproteobacteria; order Lysobacterales; family Lysobacteraceae; genus Marilutibacter; species Marilutibacter alkalisoli. The sequence goes on along the minus strand of NZ_CP041242.1, from coordinate 2,864,687 downwards.
GCGCCGGGTCGAGGAACAGCGCAGCACCGGCGATGCCGCCGGCACCCTGGGCGCGGTGCGCTACACCCATCGCTTCGGCACCGCACTGGACCTGTTCGGCACCGCCCAGTTCACCCTGGACGACGACAGCGGCAAGTACGCCGACAACGACGCCTACAGCCTGGGCGCACGCTACAACTTCGCCAACCTGTCCAACATCGGCGCCGAGGTCACCACCGGCGATCGTGGCGATGCGGCCACGGTGAATGGCGAGTACCGCCTCACGTCCCAGCACAGCCTGTACGGCGGTTACACCTATTCCACCGACAGCACCCGCTACGACTCGCTGTTCAACCCCAACGCCCGCAACGGCTGGACCTTCGGCCAGCGCTGGCGGCTGTCGAACCAGGTCAACCTGTTCAACGAGAGCCAGTTCCTGAAGGACCGCGGCGAATCCGGGCTGGCGCACACCTTCGGCATGGACTTCTACCCGGCGGTGGGCTGGAACCTGGGCTTCACCCTGTCCGATGGCGAACTGACCACCGCGAGCGGCGGCCAGGTCGACCGCCAGGTGATCAGCGTCAATGGCGGCCGGACTTCGCCGGGCACCGACTGGCAGAGCAAGCTGGAATGGCGCCGCGACGCGGGTGCCGAACGGCGCACGCAGTGGGTGAGCACGAACCGGTTGAGCCACAAGGTCAATGAAAGCTGGCGGATCGCCGCACGCTTCAACTATGCCGACACCGACGACGAGCTGAACCCGGCCGCCGGCGCGAAGTTCATCGAGGGCAACTTCGGCTTCGCCTACCGGCCGTGGAACAACAGCCGCTGGGGCCTGTTCGGCCGCTACACCTACCTGTACGACCTGGCCACGCTGGGTCAGGTGGGCGGGGCGCAGGTCGACCAGAAGACCCAGGTGCTGGCATTCGAGGGCGTGGTTCGGCTCGACCACCACTGGGAGCTGGCGGGCAAGCTGGCACGGCGCGAGGGCGAGGCGCGGTTCGGCCGCGGCACCGGCGAGTGGTTCGACTCGGCGACCACCTTCGCTGCCGGTCAGGTCCGCTACGAACTGCGGCAGAAGTGGCACGCGCTGGCCGAGTACCGCTGGCTGGGGGTGACCGACGGCGGCACCCGGCAGGGCTTCCTGGTCGGCGTGGACCGCGACATCGGCCGCAACTTCCGCATCGGTGCCGGCTACAACTTCACCGACTTCAGCGACGACCTGACCGATTTCGACTACGACCACAAAGGCTGGTTCGTCAACTTCGTGGGGAGCTATTGATGATGTTCACTTCCGCTCCAAGGGCCGCCGCGGTGGTGCTGTGCGCGCTCGTGCTGCTGGCGGCTTCCGGCGCGCAGGCGCAGGTACAGAGAAGCTTCATAAATTCGAGTTTCGAAGAACCCGTATTGCCCAGCGACGCCTGCTGGTCGATTCGTGAATCCCAGCTTGTGCCCGGCTGGGAGACGACCGAGCCGACCTGGACCGGCAACTGGACCCCCACCGAGCACGGCACCTGTGGGGGGCACAAGCCATCGCCTCCCATCGAGGGCGCGATGCAGATCTTCAAGGGGAATTTCCAGGGCGCGAACCCTGCCTCCGGTTCGCAGTACGCGGAACTGAACGCCTACACGCCTTCCCGCCTCTATCAGACTGCCTGTCTGATAAGCGGCGACGTCGTGCAGTGGCAGTTCGCCCACAAGGGTAGGGCTTCCAATACCGAAAGGGCGGCGTTCAATATCGGAACGAATCCTTCGGGGGCCGGCAGCCAGCTCATCGTCGATGTCACAACAACGACAACCGGAACCGGCACGATCAATTCGGTCGGCACTGGATCGGCCAGCGTTGCAAGCAATGTGAACAACTGGGCCAATTACTCCGGCAGCTTCACCTGGTCCGGGTCAACCGGCATGCAGACGGTCGGTTTCCAGGCGCTCAGCGGAGCGAGCGTCGGCAATTACCTGGACGAAATCCACTTCGACCTGACGCCATTCGTGGAATTCGCCACCGCGAGCGGCTCCGACGCCGAGGCGGGCGGCGGGAACATTCCGCAGATCGCGGTCAGCGGCAGCTTCCTGGCGCCGACACCCATCACTGTCAACGTGGTGGGAGGCACCGCCACGCTGGGCACCGACTATACGACGCCGAGTGGCTCCAGCAGCTTTCAGGTGATGATCCCGGCCGGCCAATATGCCGGGGCTCTCTTTCCGCTGGGTGTCGAGATCATCGACGACGATTCGCAGGAAGACGACGAGACGATCGTGTTCGAACTGGATGCGACTTCGTCCGACTACATGGTTCTGAGCACTCAGACCTGTGGTGCGCCAGCACTGGCAAGCAGCACATACACAATCCTTGATGATGACATCGAAGTCGACCTCGCCATCACCAAGGACGACGGCCAGACGGCTTACTCGCCGGGTGGCACGGTCATCTACGAGATCGTCGTGACCAACAACGGCCCGGCGGATGTGCTGGGCGCCCTGGTCAGCGATCCGCTGCCCGACGGCATCACCGACGCCAGCTGGACCTGCGCGGACGACGGCGGCGGCAGCGGCAGCGCCTGCGGAGAGGCGAGTGGTACGGGCGCGATCGCCACCACGGCGGACCTGCCGGTGGGCACTTCGGTCACCTACACACTGACGGTACCGGTTCCGGTCAGCTACAGCGGGGACCTCACCAACACGGCCACGGTGGACGTGCCGGCCGGCATGACCGATACCGATCCGTCCAACAACACGGCCAGCGACACCAACACCCAGTTCACGTCTCCACCCGGTCCCGTTCCTGGCGTATGCAACATCGCCAACAACGGCTCCTTCGAATCGCCGGACATCCAGAACGATCCGGAAGGCCCGGGCGACAATACGGCCTACGTGAACGGCTTTGCGGTCTGGCGGACAACGACCAATCCGATCAGCGGCTGGGAAACCGTCGCCGGCACCATTGACATCCTGCGTCATTACAACAACGCCAGTGCAGAACTGCAGAGCATCGATCTCTGGGGCACGGCGGCGGCAACGCTACGGCAGACGTTCACCGGGCTCGTTCCGGGCGGGCAGTACACCTTCTCGGTGGATTACTCGGGTCTGTCGGCGGCGAACTCGATTGCCGTCGTCCAGTTGGGCAATGGCGTCGGGGCGACACCCGTCACCCTGGCAACGCTGCAGCCGGTTGCCGATGGCATCTTCAATGGAAACGCCGGTGTGCCGGACACCCCGCAGTGGTCGGTGGTCTGGAGCACCTTTACCCACACCTTCATCGCGACGGGCACAGAGGCGACGATCCAGTTCGTCAACAACGCCGCTCCGGCGACCCAGAATACCGGGCTGTTCGTCGACAACTTCATTTTTGCCGGCGATCCCTGTGCGGACCTTGGGGTCGTGAAAACCGTGACCCCGGACGCGGTGGTATCGGGCGACGAGGTGGTCTATACGCTGCAGGTCGCCAACAACGGTCCGGATGCCGCGGACGGCGCGGTGGTCACCGACGCCGGAGTGCCGGGCAGCCTGGAATGTACGACGCTGTCGTGCTCGGTTGGGGGCGGTGCGGTCTGCCCAGGCTCGCCGACCCCGGCGCAACTGGCAGCCGGGCTGGCGATTCCGACCTTCCCCGTTGGTGGCACCGTCACCCTGGAGCTGACCTGCACGGTGACCGCCACCGGCAACTGAGCCTCGCCAAGGGCTTGCCCCATGGCTCGGGTGGCGCCTCAGGCGCGGCCCGGGCTTTCTTACGCCCGACGACCGCGGGATCCAGCTCCTGCAGGAGTGGCGCAAGCCGCGACCCGTCGAGCCCATCCAACGATGCACGGGTTGCGGCCGCTAAAAAGCGGTGCTGCAGACCTGAGATGGACGGTGATTTTTCGTGATTAAAAATGTGATGTGTATCACGTAACATTCACGCCACTTTCACGCAGAAGGCCGCCGTCAGTACGCCTGCCGGTGGTCAAGGTGGCAGCGGCATATGAATGCGTTCTCTCAGCAGTATCCGGCAGCCTGGGGTGCCGGCCATCCTGTTTTCCGGCCTCGTGGTGGCCGTATCCGGTCCGGCATCCGCGGATTGCTTGCCCTGGCGACACTGTGGCTGCTTGGCGCGATGCTTCCCGCGGCGGCCAACGAGTGTCGCTTGGCCGATCCGAATTCCAACGGTGAGCATGTCGGCACGATCTGCTGGTTCCAGTTCGGCGCGGTCGACGAGGACCTGCCCAGCGACACCTCCAACGTGCCGTTCGAATTTGATCTGCCGGACGGTTCCAGGGTGGAACTCAACGTGAGCGTCAGCGGCGGCAGTGCCGCGAATCCACGCTTGACGGTCCGTCAGGCACCGACCTGGACCGGTTCCAACTTCAGCGGCAATTCCGGCTACTACACCATCCTCACGCCGAACGCGGCGGCGCTGCATTCGCCCGATGGGCGCGGTAACCAGGCCGTGCTGACGCTGGCGGACATTCGCCTGTACGCCCCCGACGGACTGGAGGTGACCGACCTGCCGTTCGAGATCGTGGTGGCCGATGCCGAGCGCCTGAATTCCAATCCGGAGTATCTGGATTTCGGCGTGGTCTCCGGCGGTACGCCCTGGAGCGTGCTGGAGTGGCTGGGCAACGCGCCGGCCTCGGCCGTGCAGCAGGGCACGCCGGCCACGCTGGATCCGGGCGTGGCCTCGGCCTGCCTGGGCAGCTACGTCGACTGCCTCCGGTTCAAGGGCATGACCGGTGGCAGCGACGCCAACGCCGTGGTGCTGGCGTCGCAGAAGGTGGTGGGCAGCGCGCAGCCGTTCACGGTGATGGGGCAGATCCACTCCGCTGCCGGCCAGGGTTTCGCGATCGGCGTGCGCTGCTGCGCGATGCGCCTGCGCAAGGTGCTGCCCGAAGGACGCGCCGATCCTGCCGACCAGTTCACCTACAGCATCGTCAACGTCAACGATCAGACCGTGAGCACCGGAACCACGACCGGTACGGCCACCGGCGCCTATCCGTACATCAGCACGATGGCGATGTCCGGCAACGCACTCACCCTGGTCGAGGAAATGGCGCCCGGCAGTGCATCGGCACTGGACGCCTACGCGCGCCGTATCGTGTGCGTGAACACCCGGACCGGCGAGACCGTGCTGGACGACGGATACGACTCGGCGTCACCGCCCACCTTGAACATCCTGGAGATGGGCGACGTGGTCGATTGCGATCTCATCAACACGCCATTGCCGCAGGCCGACGTGTCGGTCGTGAAAACGGCCTTGCCGGAGACCGTCGTATCCGGCGGGCAGGTGACCTTCACCCTGGAGGTTGCCAATGCTGGCCCCGCGGCCGCCGATGGCGCGGTATTGCGCGATCCGGCCGTGGATGGACTCGACTGCACGGCGGCGGTGCCAAGCTGCAGCGCCAGCGGCGGCGCGGTCTGCCCCGCCAGCCCGAGCGTGGCGCAGTTGCAGTCGACCGGGGTGGCGATCCCGACCCTGCCGGCGGGCGGCCAGGCAACGTTCGAGCTCACCTGCACGGTGACCGCCAGCGGGCAGCCGTAGTCCGGGCAGGCGCAGCGCACCCGGGGCAATGCCGCCCGGATGCGACCTTGTCCGGCTACGGGCCTGACGATTGGCGTTTTCTCAGCCGGCAGCAGCCACGGTATCCAGCACCAGCCCGCCGTAGCGCTCCAGTTTGCCGGTGCCGATGCCGCCGATGCCGGCCAGTTCGCCCTCGCTGGCCGGACGTCGGGCGGCGATCTCGCGCAGGGTGCGGTCGTGGAAGATCACATAGGCCGGCACGTTCTGTTCGCGTGCCAGCCGTGCACGCATCTCGCGCAGGGCCTCGAATAGCGGGACATCGGCCGGGGCGAGGGCGAGGACGGCAGCCGGGGTCCTCGCCGCAACGCGGGTGCGTTCGCGCTTGACCACGATCTTCCGCAGCATCACGGTCTGCTCGCCCTTGAGCACTGCGCGGCTGGCGGCGGTCAGGCGCAGGCCACCATAGCCTTCGGCATCCACGTCTAGCAGGCCGTGCGCGACCAATTGGCGGAACACGCCGCGCCATGTCTTCGCATCGAGGTCGGCGCCGATACCATGGGTGCTGAGCCGATCGTGGCCGAACTGGCGGATCTTCTCGCTGTCGCTGCCGCGCAGGATGTCGATGAGATGGGCGGCGCCGAAACGCTGGCCGCTGCGGTAGACGCAGCTCAAGGCTTTTTGTGTGGCTTCGGTGGCATCCCAGGCCTCGGGCGGCTGCAGGCAGTTGTCGCAGTTGCCACAGATTGAACCAGAGGCACCGCAAGGCGAGCTCTGCGGTGCCTCGACAGGCAAGTATTCCTCGCCGAAGTTGGACAACAGTACCTGCCGGCGGCAGCGCATCGATTCGCAGTAGCCGACCAGGGCGTCGAGCTTGCGGTGTTCGAGCCGCTTGCGCTCCTCGCCGGATTCGGACTGCTCGATCATCTGCCGCAGCAGCACCAGGTCGCCGAGGCCGTAGCACATCCACGCTTCGGCCGGTTCGCCGTCGCGGCCGGCGCGACCGGTTTCCTGGTAATAGCCCTCGATCGACTTGGGCAGATCCATGTGGGCGACAAAGCGCACGTCCGGCTTGTCGATACCCATGCCGAAGGCAATCGTCGCAACTACCACCACGCCCTCGCCGTGCAGGAAACGGCGTTGGTTCTCCGCACGCAAGCGTGCGTCCATGCCGGCGTGGTAGGGCACCGCATCGATGCCATGACCGGCGAGGAACTCGGCGATCTCCTCGACCTTGCGCCGAGACAGGCAATAGACGATACCGGCCTCGCCAGCATGACCCTGCAGGAAATCGAACAGCTGCCGCCTGGCGTTGTCCTTCTGCACCACGGTATAGCGGATGTTGGCACGGTCGAAGGAACTGACGAAGCGGCGCGCGTCGTCCAGCTGCAGGCGCTCGGCGATCTCGCGCTGGGTCGGCGGGTCAGCGGTGGCGGTCAGCGCGATCCGCGGCACGTCGGGCCAGCGCTCGTGGAGCACGGTCAGCTGGCGGTATTCGGGACGGAAATCGTGGCCCCATTGCGAGACGCAATGGGCTTCGTCGATTGCGAACAGGGCCAGCCGGCCATGTTGGTGAACGCGGTCGAGCAAACCAAGCATGCGGCTCGTCAGCAGGCGTTCGGGTGCGACGTAGAGCAGGTCGAGTTCGCCGCCGAGCCATTCGCGCTCGATCCGTGCGGCGGTTTCGGCGTCCAGCGATGAATTCAGGAAGGCCGCATGCACGCCGAGCTGGCGCAGGCCTTCGACCTGGTCCTGCATCAACGCGATCAGCGGCGAGATGACGATACCGCAGCCGTCGCGCAGCATCGCCGGCAGCTGGTAACACAGCGACTTGCCGCCGCCGGTGGGCATGAGCACGAGGGCATCGCCGCCGTCGGCGACATGGGTGACGATCTCGGCCTGCTCGCCACGGAAGTCGGGATGTCCAAAAACGGTGCGAAGCAGGTCAAGCGCGGTGTTCTCCATGCGCAAAAGGGTAACAGGCGGATGGCGCCCGGATGTCGGAAAACATCGCGTCGGCAGGTAGGGGAAACGCTGAACAAGTCGAGCCTCTGCCGAAGAGCGGGCCCCCGGCTTTTTTTGCCGGAGTGACGACTTTTCAGCGTTGCCTTGACCCCACGGCGGAACATCGGCCGTTGTATCGTTGCCGCCATCGTGCTTGCAAAGGAGTCGAGCCGTGATACGCAGAACCGTGATTTGCTGGTTTGCCGCTGCCCTGTCGCTGTCGTGTGCCCTGATTGCCCAGGCCCAACCGGTGTCGGTGCCGGCGCCCCTGGAGCCGTGGCGCGAATGGGTGTTGCAGGATGAGCCCGGGCGCGATTGCCCGCTGCTGGCCGGTGCCGGCCAGAAGGGCGCGCAGCGGATCTGCGTCTGGCCCGGCGTACTGCATGTGCAGGCCGATGCCGGTGGGGTCGCGTTCGCGCTGCGCTATACGCTTCAGAAGCGCGGCAGGGTGGTGCTTCCGGGCGATGTCCAGTACTGGCCGCAGCAAGTGACCGCCAATGGCAATGCGGTGCCGGTGGTCAGGCATGCCGGCCGGCCGGGTGTGTGGCTGGATCCGGGTCATTACGAACTGCGTGGGCGCATCCCGTGGGCACAGCGACCGCAGGCACTGGCACTGCCGGCCGGGGTCAGCCTGGTTGAATTGCAGGTGGACGGTCAGTCGATCCGACCCTTGCAGCGTGACGGCGACAACCTCGTGCTGGGCCGTGGCGAATCCGCCGCACCGGAGGCCGATGCGCTTGACATCCGCGTCTACCGCAAGCTCGGTGACGGCCTGCCCGCGGAGCTGGAAACACGGATACTCCTGACCGGAGCCGGGCAGGCGCGCGAAGAATTGATCGGGCCGGTGCTGCCAGCCGGCTTCGCGCCGCTGACGCTGGACGGCGACTGGCCGGCGCGACTGGAATCCGATGGCCGCCTGCGCGTGCAGGTCCAGCCGGAGCAGGCCGAACTGGTGCTGCGCGCCCGCATGCTCGAACCGCTGCAGCAAGTGCAACTAGCCGCCCAGACCGAGGCCGGCAAACCGTGGCCGGCACAGGAAATATGGAGCTACGAGGCCGCCCCGGCACTGCGCTCCACCAGCGCCGGCGGTCCGGTGCAGGTCGATCCGGACAATGCCGGCGTCCCGGAGGATTGGCACGCACTGCCGGCCTTCGCGCTGGAGCCGTCGCAGACGATCACCATCGAGGAGCGTGCGCGCGGCGTGGCTGCCGACGAGGGCAACCGCCTGAGTCTGCAACGTGAAGCCTGGCTGGATTTTGCTGGTGGCGGTTGGACCTTGCGCGATCGCATGGAAGGCGAGATGCGCCGCGACTGGCGGCTGGAAGCCGCTGCGCCCTACATACTGGAGCGTGCGCAGTCGCTGGTCGAGAACGCCCCGTTGCTGGTGACCCGCCTGGACGAGGAGGGTGCCGCCGGGGTCGAATGGCGGACACCGCGAGTAGGCCTCGATGCCGGCCTGCGCCTGCAATCGGGCGGCGGAAAGTGGCCGATCGCGGGCTGGCGGCAGAGTTTCGACACGGTCACCACCACCGTGCACCTGCCCTACGGCTATCGCCTGTTCGCCGCACCAGGCGCCGACCGCGCCGATGGCAGCTGGATGTCGCGCTGGACCCTGCTGGACGTGTTCATCGCGGCGGTGATCGCGTTGTTGTCGTGGCGGCTGTTCGGCTGGACCGGTGCGGGGCTCGCGGCGGTGTACCTGCTGCTTGCCTATCACGAGCGCGGTGCGCCGATCCTGAGTCTTGGTGTGGTATTGGCGCTCGCTCTGATCGTGCAGGCGCTGCCTGCCGGTCGCCTGCGCAGGATCGGCGAATGGGCGCGGCGCGCGGCGCTGGTGCTGCTCGTACTGATCGCGCTGCCGTTCGTGGCGACGCAGTTGCGCATGGCCCTGCACCCGCAACTGGAAGGGGCGGCGCTGATGCCGGCGCTGCATGTCGGGATGAGCAAGAAGATGGCGATGGAAGCGGCCGATGCTGCGGCTACAGCTGCCGAGGAGGCGTACGCGTACAGGGAGTTGGCGCCACCGCCCGAGGTTCCGGCAGTGGTATTCGATGACCCTTCGCCGGTCGATATGCCCGCACTTCCTCCACCTCCGCCTACCCCGGTCAGTGTCGGGCAGGGAGTCGAGCTCGACAGCATCATGGTCACCGGCAGCCGCATCAAGCGCGCCGACGTGCTCGATCGCTATACCCAGGGTACGGTGGTCCAGACCGGCCGCGGCCTGCCGAGCTGGCAGGGCGGGCACAGCTACCGGCTGCGCTGGAGCGGCCCGATCACCCAGGACCAGAGTGTGCGCCTGCTGATCTCGCCACCGTGGCTGACCCGACTGCTGCGCGTGCTCGCGGTCGCGCTGCTGGCCCTGCTGGCCTTGCGTGTGCTCGGTGTCCGCTTGCGCTGGCCGCCCCTGCGTCCGGTGGCGGCCGCGCTTGCCGCATTCGCGCTGGCCGGACCAATGATGGTCTCGCCTGCCCACGCACAGGCGTCGATGCCCTCGCCGGAATTGCTCGAGGAACTGAAGAACCGCCTGACCCGCCTGCCGGACTGCGCGCCGGATTGCGCCACGATCGCCGCCGCACAGGTGCGCGCCGACGGCGACGACGTGCGCATTGCGCTGGATGTGCACGCCGCCGCCCGCGTGTTCGTTCCGCTGCCTGTCGACGATGTCGACCTGTCGCCGCTGCGCCTGCGCGTAGACGGCGCCGATGCCGGAGGCGTACTGCAGGCGCAGGGGCGCCGCTGGATCGTGCTGGATCGCGGCGTGCATCGCGTCGAGATCGAGACCCGCGCCATGGCCGACAAGGCCGTGCTCGCGTTTCCGCTGCCGCCGGCACGGATCGCGTTCGACGGTGCCGGCTGGCAGGCCAGCGGCATCACCGACAACCGCCTGCCTGCCGGCAGCCTGACCTTGGCTCGCAGCCGCGAGACCGGTTCCGCCCCGGATGGCGCCGCCACGCGCCTGGGCGCACAGGAGTTCCCGCCGTACGTACGCCTGACCCGGCACCTCGACCTGGGGCTGGACTGGCATCTGCGCTCGGTGGCGGAGCGGCTCGCACCTGAAGAGGGCGGCTTCACCGTGAAGCTGCCTCTGGTCGCGGGCGAGAAGGTCGGCACCGCGGGCCTGGAAGTGCGCGCGGGCCATGTCGAACTGCCGATTCCCGATGGCGACGACACCGCCGAGTGGCGGGGCAGCCTCGACAAGACCGACACCCTGACCCTGACCGCGCCTGCATTGAACGATCACGCCGAAGTATGGGAAATCAGCGCCAGCCCGCTGTGGCACCTCGGCTTCGAAGGCGTGCCCGAAAGCGCCCCGCTGCCCGAAGACGACGCCAACGACTGGCACGTGTTCCGCTTCTACCCGCTGCCGGGCGAGACGCTGAAGATCACCGTGTCCCGTCCCGCCGCCGCCTCCGGTGCCACCCGCGCCATCGACGCGGTGCGACTGCAGAGCCAGATCGGCCAGCGTGCCGGCGAACACACGCTGGGTCTGACCGTGCGCGCCAGCCAGGGCGGCGACCACACCCTCGTCCTGCCGGCCGGCGCGGAAGTGCTGTCGGTCCGGCGCGGCAGCGAAGTCCTCAATCTGCGTCCGCAGGACGGCCGCCTGAGCCTGCCCCTGCTGCCGGGCGTGCAACGGTTCGAGATCCGCTTCCGCGACAGCGAGGGTGTGGCCATGCGCAACACCACGCCGTCGATCGACCTGGGCTTGCCGGCCGCGAACATCGACCTCCGGCTGGACCTGCCACGGGATCGCTGGGTATTGCTGACCCGAGGACCGCGGCTGGGGCCGGCGGTGCTGTACTGGGGCGAGCTGCTGGTGCTCGTGCTGGTGGCCTTCGCCCTGAGCCGCCTGCGCTGGGCGCCATTGAAGCTGCACGAATGGCTGCTGCTCGGGATCGGTTTCTCCACCTTCTCGTGGCTGGCGCTGTTCGTGGTCGTGGCCTGGCTGTTCGCCGTGGCCTGGCGCGACCGCAATGCCGTGCCACCCGTCGATACGGACGCCGGCAACATCGGCTCCAATGGCATGCGCTTCAACCGCCTGGGCTTCAACCTGGCGCAGATCGGCCTGGTCGTGCTGACCCTCGCCGCCGCGTTCGCCCTGGTGGCGGCGATTCCCTACGGCCTGCTCGGCAGTCCGGACATGCACATCCGCGGCAACGGCTCGACTGCACACGCCCTGAGCTGGTTCGCGGACCAGAGTACCGACATCCTGCCGCGTGGCTCTGCCATCACGATGCCGATGTGGCTGTACCGCACCGCGATGCTGGCCTGGGCGTTGTGGCTGGCGGTCGCCGTGCTGCGCTGGGCCGGCTGGGGCTTCCGCGCTTGGGTCAAGGGCGGCTATTGGCGCTCACGCCCGAAGAGCATCAGCACCCCGCCGCCGCTTCCGGATGAAAAGAACTGAGGGGTGACTCGCAGATTCGTAGGATGGGATGAGCCGAAGGCGAATCCCATCATCGATGCGGAACCCGTCATTGATGGGTTCCGCCTGCGGCTCTACCCATCCTACGGGCTACGGCAGCTAAGAAGCCCTCCCCCCTCAGGGGGAGGGTTGGGTGGGGGTGGGGTCCCTTACTGCAACAGCGACCGCAGCATCCACGCATACTTCTCGTGGGTCTGCAGGCGCTGGGTCATCAGGTCGACGGACGGGTCATCGCCTGCGCTGTCGGCGGTCTTGAGCGTCTTGCGCGCGGTGCGGCAGACCGCCTCGTTGCCGACCACGAGCTGGCGCACCATCTCGCGCCAGTCGGCAGCGTCGGCCAGGCCAGGCTCCTCCGGGATCGAGGACAGGCGGGTGAACTCCGCGTAGGAACCCGGGGCATTGAAGCCCAGTGCGCGGATCCGCTCGGCGATCTCGTCCAGCGCCGTCCATTGCTCGGTGTACTGGGTCTCGAACATCACGTGCAGGCTGTTGAACATCGGCCCGGTGATGTTCCAGTGGAAGTTGTGGGTCTTCAGATACAGCGTGTAGGCGTCGGCCAGGAAGTGCGACAGCCCGTCGGCGGTCTTCCTGCGGTCGGCGCCGGAAATGCCGATGTCGATGGCCGGCGCGTCGGAACCGGATGCCGGCGATGCGACCGGTTTCGGGGCCTTCTTTGCGGCCTTGGATGGCTTGGGGGACTTGGACTTGGCCATGCGGTTTCTCCTTGGGGATGCGTTGCGGCGACAATGTCGCCTGATTCGCAAAACGTCATACGGCTCAAAAGAACAGATGGAGTCTATCCGTCCGAATGCAAATTCCACGTCACGGCCATCCCGTCGAAAAGACAGGGAGGGCAATGCGTTGCAGCAGGCCCGGCGGGCGATCGACGGTGCCCTGAGCCGCGACCGTGGCCGTCTGCATGGCCTGTGGTCGCGCTGGAAAGGGCGGCCGGCCGACGAGAAAGCCCGCGCCGACTTCACCAAGGCATTGACGGAATCGGTCGCCCGCCGCGAAGCGCGCGCCGCGTCCCTGCCGCAGGCGCCGGCGGACGAGTCGCTGCCGATCGGACGCGAAGCCGACCGCATCGTCGAACTGATCCGCAAGCACCAGGTCATCGTGGTGGCTGGCGAGACCGGCTCGGGCAAGACCACCCAGTTGCCGAAGCTGTGCCTGGCCGCCGGCCGCGGTGCGGCGGGCCTGATCGGTTGCACCCAGCCGCGGCGGATTGCCGCGCGTGCGGTGGCGCGTCGGGTCGCCGAGGAACTGCACGTGCCGCTGGGTGGCGCGGTCGGCTACCAGGTCCGGTTTGAAGGCAAAGTGTCCACCGAGAACGTCGGCGAGCAGACCGCGATCAAGTTCATGACCGACGGCATCCTGCTGGCCGAGATCCAGTCCGATCGCTGGCTGTCGCGCTACGACACCCTGCTGATCGACGAGGCCCATGAGCGCAGCCTCAACATCGACTTCCTGCTCGGCTACCTGAAGCAGCTGCTGAAGAAGCGCCGCGACCTCAAGGTCATCGTGACCTCGGCGACCATCGACACCGCCCGTTTCGCCGCGCATTTCGATGATGCGCCGGTGATCGAGGTCGAAGGGCGGACGCATCCGGTCGAGGTGCGCTACCTGGAGGAGGAGGGCACGGGGTCGAGAACGGGGCAGAGTCATCATCCCGAGCGAGAAACGACTCTGACCCCATTTTGGCCGCCTGCGACGAGATCACCCGCGAGGACCCACGCGGAGACGTCCTGGTGTTCCTGCCCGGCGAGCGCGAGATCCGCGATGTCCATCAGGCATTGGAGCGACGCAAATATCGCGATACCGAGGTGCTGCCGCTGTACGCGCGGCTGTCGGCGCGCGATCAGGACCGGGTGTTCAACCCCGGCGTCCGGCGCCGGATCGTGCTGGCGACCAACGTCGCCGAGACCTCGCTGACGGTGCCGCGGATCCGCTACGTGATCGATCCGGGGCTGGCGCGGGTCAAGCGCTACAGTCCGCGCGGCAAGCTCGACCGCCTGCACATCGAGCCGGTCAGCCAGGCCAGCGCCAACCAGCGCAAGGGCCGTTGTGGGCGAATCGCCGAGGGCGTGTGCTATCGGCTCTATTCCGAGGCCGATTTCGAATCGCGGCCCGAGTTCACCGACCCCGAGATCCGTCGTACCGCACTGGCCGGGGTGATCCTGCGGATGTTGGCGCTCGGGCTGGGCGACATCGAGAGTTTCCCGTTCCTGGAGGCGCCGGATTCGCGCGCGATTGCCGATGGCTGGCAGCAGCTGTCGGAGCTGGGCGCGGTCGACGACAAACGTGGCCTGACCGCGACCGGCAAGCTGATGGCGCGACTGCCGGTCGACGTGAAGCTGGCGCGGATGCTGGTCGCTGCCAACAGCCATGGTTGCCTGCGCGAGATGCTTGCGATCGCATCCTTCCTCGGCATCCAGGATCCGCGCGAGCGCCCTGCCGACCAGCGTGGCGCCGCCGATGCCGCGCATGCGGAGTTCGCCGATCCGAAGTCCGAGTTCGTCGGCATCCTCAAGCTCTGGGAGGCCTATCAGGTCGCGCACGAAGAGCTGACCCAGTCGCGGCTGCGCAAGTGGTGCGAGAAACATTTTCTCGGCTTCCTGCGCATGCGCGAATGGCGCGAGTTGCATAGGCAGTTGAAGTTGATGGTGGAAGACATCGGCTGGCAGACCGCGGTCCGGGCAAGCGAAGCGCACCCGGGGGCAGGTCGGGAGGGCTCCCGGGTGCGGCCTTTGGCCTTGCCCGGGCTACTGGATGCCGCCGCCTACACGACCCTCCACCGCGCCATCCTCGCCGGCCTGCCGACCCAGGTCGCGCACCGCGGGGACAAGGGCCTGTACGAAGGTCCGCGCGGGCGCCGCTACCAGCTGTTCCCCGGCTCGCCGTTGTCGAAGAAGCCACCGCCGTGGGTGCTGTCGGCGACCCTGCTCGACACCGAGCGGGTATGGGCGCTGACCAACGCCGCGATCGAACCGGAGTGGGTGATCGCCGAACTGCCGCACCTTCTCGCACGCCGCCAGCACGACCCGCGCTGGGCGCGTTCGCAGGGGCGGGTGGTCGGCAGCGAGCAGATCAGCCTGTTCGGCCTGGTGCTGGCGCCGAAGAAGCCGATCCACTACGGCGCGCTGTTCCCGGAGGAAAGCCGCGCGATCTTCGCCCGCGATGCCCTGGTCACCGGCGAGATCAACACCCGCAGCGCGTTCCTCTCCCGCAACCTCGCCACGCTGGCGAAGGCGCACGAGGAAGAGGCCAAGCAGCGTCGCACCGGCCTGGTCGTCGACGAGGACTGGATGGCCCGCTGGTACCTCGACCGGCTGCCGCCGGAGGTCCACAACGCGCAGGCGCTGGATGCCTGGTACCGCAAGCTGCCGGCGGCGGACAAGGCGAAGCTGGAATGGTCGCTGGATGACCTGATGGTCGTCGACGAGAGCGATGCCACGCTCTTTCCGCCATACATCGCGCTCGGCGATGCGCGGCTGGCGGTGAAGTACCGCTTCGAACCGGGGGCGCCGGATGATGGCATGACTGTCGTGGTGCCGTTGCACCTGCTCAACGCGCTCGACCCGGTGCGGCTGTCGTGGCTGGCGCCGGGCTTCGTCGAGGACAAGGCCGCGGCACTGATCAAGAGCCTGCCGAAAGCGCAGCGCCGCAACTTCGTGCCGGCGCCGGATTTCGCGCATGCATTCCGCGAGGCGCATCCGGCACATCCGGACCAGGAAGCCACCGACACCTTCGCCGGCACCCTGGCCCGCTTCCTGAAGAAGCTGACCGGTGCCGAGGTCGCGGCGGTCGATTTCGACGAGACTGCGCTGGAGCCGCACCTGCGCATCAATCTGCGCCTGCTCGATCGCGACGGAAAGACCGCGCGGGTCGGGCATGTCCTTGCAGAATCCCGCGACCTCGATGAGCTGAAGCGCAGGTTCGGCGAGCGTGCCGCGAACGCCTTCGCCGCCCGTGCCGCCGACGGCCTGGCGCAACAAGGTCTGACGGCGTTTCCCGAACAGGCGATTCCGATCTCGGTCCCCGGTGCGGGTGGCGTGCCGGCCTGGCCGGCGCTGCACGACGACGGCGACAGTGCTTCGCTGCGTGTGCACGCCGAGCGCGAGGTGGCCGAGGTCGCGCATCCGCGCGGTGTCCGTCGCCTGCTCGCGCTGGCCCTTGCCGATCGCATGAAACAGGCGCGCAAGCAGTTGCCGGTGTCGCCGAAGACCGGACTGCTGTACGCGGCGATCGAAGCGGCTGCGCCGCGACGCGACGGATTGAAGGACGGCGACCGTCTTCGCAACGATCTGGTCGACGGCGCGTTCGAAGCGCTTGCGACCGACGCGCTCGGCGACATCCGCGATGCCGATGCCTTCGCCGTCAGGGTCGAGTCGGTCGGCAAGGCGCTGTTCGCGGAGGCGGTCGAGCGGCTCAGGCAGGCCGAGGCCATCCTCACCGCGGTGGCGGAGGTGCGGGCGAAGCTGGAATCGCCGCTGATGGGCTGGGCCAGCGGCAACCTCGACGACATGCGCGCGCATCTGGCCGCGCTGACGCCGCCGGGATTCCTGCGCGACGTGCCGGCCGAAACCCTGCGTGAATACCCGCGCTACCTGAAGGCACTGTCGTTGCGCGGAGAACGCGCGCTGCGCGATCCGTCGCGCGACCAGTCGCGGATGCTGGAACTCAAGCCTTTCGTCGATGCGCTCGATGCCGCGCGCAACGAAGGGCGGGGCAACACCCCCGGGTGGCGGGACTTCGCCCGCGACCTGGAGGAGCTGCGGGTATCGTTGTTCGCGCAGGAACTCGGCACCCGTGGCGGCGTGTCGCCGAAGAAGCTCGCGCAACGAGTGGCGCAGCTGGGCTGAGAAGGAACAGGAGGGCACCGAGGCGCCCTCCTGCAGGCTGGACTCACTTCACCCGTCTGACCTTGGCCCGCTTGTTGTAGCCCTCGATCGACATGTACCAGACATTGCCGACCAGACTCGGCCTGATCGTCACGTTCGGATTCGGATTGCGGACGCCGGCAAGCGTGACGTCGTCGACCTGTTCCCAGACCTGGCCATTGTCGAGCGTGTAGACGCGGCCCTTGCCGAAGCCCCGGAACGAGCCGGCCATGACGCCGGTGATCGGCTCGTTGGAACCGAAGGTGAGGAAGCCGCGGTTTTTCTCCACCACCTCCTTGCGGCCTTCCTCCCGGGCCTGCTCGGTCACCTGTTCGGTGACCTGCGCGGTGACCTCGGCAGCCACGGTTTCGACCTTGCGGTCGAGCCAGCGGTTGAGATTGGCGAGCTCTTCCGGACTCAGCTTGTCGAGACCGGCGGCCCTGAACTCTCCGGCGCTCATTTCCTGTTCGATCGGCGGCGCGGACTGCTGGGCGAATGCCGCCGGGGCCAGTGCCAGCGCGGCCACGATGGCGAGAGGAAGAAGCAGGCGTGGCTTGGGAAGCATGGGAGTCCTCCAGGATCGGTGGGTCGACGAACCGCTGCCGACGGTCCTGCTAGTGTAGTCGTGTCCCTTTCCTGCTTGCAGTCGAACCGTTGTCCAGGATGACTTCGCCGCCCGCCCCCGATCCGATCACGTTGCTGGACGAGCCCGCCGCCGCGGCCATCGCCGAAGCCGACCGCGCCATCCTGCGGCAGGTGCTGTCCGGGCCGGCGAGCGTCGCCGGGGCCCGCGACCCGGTACCGGTGGTGGCCGACATGTTCGGCTCGCTGGCCCGCCTCGGTGCCGACGGCGACACCGTGATGGCGGCGCTGCTGCGTCAGTACCCGGCCCTGCGGGAACACTTGGGCAAGGACTTCGAGCAGGCGCATCCGGCAGCATTCGGCCTTCTGGAGGGGCAGCAGGCGGCTGCGCAGGTGCGGCTGCTGCATGCCGAGCAGACCACCCGCTCTGGCAGCGAGGGCCTGCGCCGGCTGCTGCTGGCGATCGTTCGCGATCTGCGCGTGGTGTCGATCCTGCTGGCGAGGCAGCTGGCGCGGATGCGCCACGCGGTGTCGCTGGACGAGGCCGAGCGCCGCCAGCTCGCCCGGCTCACCCGCGACATCCATGCGCCGCTGGCCAACCGGCTCGGCATCTGGCAGCTCAAGTGGGAGCTGGAGGACCTGGCCTTCCGCTACCTCGAGCCCGACACCTACAAGCGGATCGCGTGCCTGCTCGACGAGAAGCGCGGCGACCGCGAGCGCTACATCGAGGCGGTCAAGCGGACCCTTCGCGAGGCGATGGCCGCGCAGGGCATCCGTGCCGAGATCGCCGGCCGGCCCAAGCACATCTACAGCATCTGGAAGAAGATGCAGCGCAAGGACGTGCCGATCGGCGAGCTGTACGACCTGCGCGCCGTGCGGGTGATGGTCGACGACGTCGCTGCCTGCTATGCCGCGCTGGGCATCGTGCATGCGCAGTGGGCGCCTATCCCGAGCGAGTTCGACGACTACATCGCCCGGCCCAAGCGCAACGACTACCGCTCGCTGCACACCGCGGTGATCGGCCCGGAGGGCAAGACCCTGGAGGTGCAGATCCGCACCGACGAGATGCACCGCCAGGCCGAGCTTGGCGTGGCCGCGCACTGGAAGTACAAGGAATCCGGCAGCCAGGCCGCCGACGCCGCCTTCGACCGCAAGATTGCGTGGATGCGGCAGCTGCTGGAGAACCGCGAAGACGAGGCGCAGCTCGCCGGCGATCTCGATACCGAACTGGTCGAGGATCGCGTCTACGTGCTGACGCCGAAGGGCGAGGTGATCGACCTGCCGGCCGGAGCGACCCCGCTCGACTTCGCCTACCACGTGCATACCGAGGTCGGTCATCGCTGCCGCGGCGCCAAGGTCGATGGCCGCATCGTGCCGCTGAACCACAAGCTGCACAGCGGAGACAGGATCGAGATCATGACCGCCAAGACCGGCGAGCCGCGTCGCGACTGGCTGCTCGAGGCCAATGGTTTCCTCGCCAGCAGTCGTTCGCGGCAGAAGGTGCGAACCTGGTTCCACAAGCTCGACCGCGTCCGCAACGAGGCTGCCGGCAAGGAGATGCTCGACAGGGAGCTGCGCAAGCTCGGCCTGCTCGGTGCCGACCTGACACCGGCCCGCGAACGCTTCAGCGTCGCCCACGACAGCGATCTCCACATCCTGGTCGCGCTGGGCGATCTCGGCCCGCATCAGATCGGCCGCGTGCTGCTTGAGCACGAACGGGCCGGGGAACCCGCCCCGCCCGCGGTGCCGTCTGTACCGGAACAGGCACCGAAGCGCCCGCGCGAACGTACCAGCGAGTTCACAGTCGAGGGGGTCGGCAACGTGCTGACCCAGCTGGCGCGCTGTTGCCAGCCGCTGCCGGGCGAGCCGATCGTCGGCTACCTGACGAAGGGGCGGGGTGTCAGCGTGCATCGTCCCGACTGCGCCACCTTCGCCCGTCTGTCCGCGCAGCATCCGCAACGGGTGTTGCCGGTGGAATGGGGCCGGGCCGGCAGCAGCCACGAGGTCGATACCGAACTGCGTGCGATCGATCGCAAATGGCTGCTCAAGGACATCACCAACCTGGTCGCCCAGGACAACGTGCACGTCACCAGCATGCGCACCGACTTCGAGCGCGACGGCGCCCATGTACGCGTACGCCTGCGCCTGCGCGTCGCCGACTTCGGCCGGCTTTCGACCGTGCTCGGCAAGCTCGCGGCACTGCCGGGCGTCGAATACGCACGACGGGCCTGAACGGCTTCATGAAGCACTGTGTCGATGGCCGGCCGGCGCACTATGCTGGTATCGCCATGGAGAGGAATCGCGTCGACCCGCCCGAACAGCGCCCGGACTCCGGGATGCCGCGTCGCCCGCTTGTCTCGCGCGTCCGCACAGTGCGCCCGCACTGGCCACGGACGGGCTGGGGTTGGTGGGGCATGCTGGCCGGGCTGGGACTCGTGCTGATTGCCCTGCACCTGGTTCGACAACCCCTGGCGGACCGGCTTTGGCCGGAAACCCGGGCCCAGCAGCTGCGTGCCGATGCCGAGCGCGCCCTGGCCGAGGGTCGTCTGACTGCCGACGACGGTAGCGGCGCGCGCGAACTCTACGAGGCCGCGCTCGCGCTCGAACCCGACCGCCTCGAAGCCCACGCGGGCCTGGCCCGGGTCGGCCAGGCGGCACTGGAACAGGCGCGTGAGGCGATGGAAGACGGCCGCTATCACGAAGCCCACCAGCTGCTCGGCCTGGCCCGCCAGCTGAGCGTGCCGCGGGCCGAATCCGATGCGCTGGCGACGGAACTGCGCGAGCGCGAGGCTTCGCGGGCCGGCCTCGACCAGATGCTGGTGTCGGCGGCGTCGGCTTTGAAGGCCGGCCATCTGACCGGAGACAAAACCGCAGCGCTGCCGCTCTACCAGCGCGTACTGGCCTTGCAGCCGAGCCGCACCGAAGCGCTGGAGGGACGCGAAGACGCGATCAGCGCTCTGTTGCAACAGGCCTGGCAGGCGATCCGGGACGACGAACTGGCCCGCGCCGGCCGGATCATCCACGCGGCGCGCGGGTACGACAGCGGTCATGCCGAACTGCCCGATGCGATGGCGGAACTGGCGCGTCTGGTCGAGCGCCACCATGCGCGTGCCCGTACCGCCCTGCAGCGTGGCCAGCTGACGCGCGCGCGCACATTGTGGCGGGAGGTGCTGGCGGTCAACGCCGAGGACGCGGACGCGCGGCGTGGGTTGCGGGAGGTGGCGCGCGCGCAGGCCGGACAGGCCGTGCGAGAGGCGCAGGACTTCCGCTTCGAGGCGGCCGAGGCGACATTGGCCGAAGCCCGCGATACCGTCGCCGATGCGCCCGACGCCAGGTCGGCGATCGCCGAAGCGGAACGTCGCATCGCGCAGGCGCGCGAATCGCGGCAGCGGCTGCTGGCAACGGAGGCCGGGTCGATGCCGGCGGCCGAACTCGAGCGGCGGCTGACACGTCTGCTGCGCGATGCCCGTGCCGCCGAGGCGCGTGGCCACCTGCTCACTCCACCTGGCGAGAGCGCCTTCGATCGCATCGCAGCGGCGCGTGCGCTGGCCCCGGGCGATGCCCGCGTGGCCGAAGCCACTGCGCGCCTGCTGCCTGCCTCTCGTGAGTGCTATCGCGAGGCCCTGCGCGACAACCGTCTGGTCGCGGCCGGCCGCTGCCTGCAGGCCAGTGTGGAACTGGGGGGCGATCCCGATGCCCTGCGCGAATCGCGGCAGCGGTTGGCCCGGCGCTGGATCGAGGTCGGCGACGAGCGTCTCGGTGCCGGTGAGCTGGTGGCGGCACGGACGGCGCTGGAGTCGGCGCGCGCGCTCGACCCTTCAGCCGTCGGGTTGGATGACTTCGCCCGGCGGGTGGCGGCGGCCACGGGCGCCGACTGAAAGGGCGTCCCGGACAAGCTTTCTGGGCAGGCCTTCTGGGCAGGCTTCCCGAGCGGGCTTCCGTCCGCCCGCGTCGCGGGACACTACGGCTGGCGGTCGTCGTATCCGAGCAGCACGCGGCGCACCACGTCACGGCCGGCATCGAGCGAGAAATGGCGTTCGACGTTCGCACGTGCATGGGTGGCCAGTGTCTGCCAGAGCCGCCCGTCGCGATACGCCCGCACCACCGCGTCGGCGAAGGCTTCGGGGGTGTCGGCGACCAGTACGTCGATCCCGTCGCGCAGATGCATGCCCTCCACCGCGCACGAGGTCGCGATCACCGGCTGGCCGTGGGCCATGCTCTGGTTGACCTTGCCCTTGACTCCGGCACCGTAGCGCAGCGGTGCGACCGCCAGCCGCGTACCATCGAGGAACGGCGACAGGTCGGGCACATGGCCGTGGATCTCGACGCCGTCGTGGCCGTGCAGGGCACGGATCTCGTCAGGCACGTCGCCACCGATGCAGTGGAAGCGCATGTCGGGCAGGGCGGTGCGCATGCGCGGCCAGACCTCGCCCACGAACCAGCGCACCGCATCGACATTGGGCGGGTGGCGGAAACCGCCGACGAACATCAGGTCGCGCCGCGCCTCGAACCCCGGACCCGCCGCCGGCACCCGGTGCAGGTTGGAGAGGATCTCGACCCGGGCATCCGGTGCATCGATGGCCAGCAGCTCGCGTTCCACGCTGCTGACCACCAGGGTCGCATCGCTGTGTGCGATCACGTCCAGTTCAAGCGCGCGGGTGCGCTCGGCCGCCCTGAGCAGGGCCGTGTCGCCGGCGACCTCGGCGCCGCGCCGCTCGCGCAGGTAGTGCAGGTCGACGGTATCGAACACCACCCGGGCTTGGGGGGCGTGCAGGCGCAGCAGCGGCAGCATCTCGCGCATCACGTAATGGCGGCACACCATGACCGTATCCAGGCGCGGTCCGTGCTCGCGCAGCCAGGCCGGCCAGCCGCGCGCGTGCGGCCCGTGCCAGACTTCCACGCCCATCTGCTGGAGGGTCTGGGTCGGCGCACCGATGTGCTGCCGGTCGGCGGCCATGAACACCACGTGCGCGCCTTCCTCGCGCAACAGCCGCATCAGGTTGACCAGCCGCAGCGAACCGGAGTCGCGGTCGGGTTGCGGGGTGAGGGCATCGATGATGAGGACGGTCTGCCGGCCCTTCGGCAGGGCTGCGTCGTCCGGTCCGGTACCGAGCGGATACTGGCCCGCCAGCGCATCCCGCCACTTGTCGGCGAAGATGTTCTGGTTGCGAACCTGGTAGGCCTTGGGTCCCTGGTTGAGGTCGGTGCCGGAGGTCGCCCCCTCGTCATGCACCACGCGGGCGGCAGGTTGATAGAGGGTTTTCAGCCCCAGTTTCCGGATGGCGAAGGCGAGGTCCGTGTCCTCGTAGTAGGCCGGCGCATAGCGCGTATCGAAACCGCCCAGTTGCGAGAACACTTCACAGGGCAGTGCGATCGCAGCGCCCGAGAGGTAGTCGGCTTCGCGTACGAAGGCAAAACGAGGGTCCAGCGGTGACTCGAAGCGGCCATGGTTCCAGCCACTGCCGTCGGCAAAGACGATCCCGCCGGCCTCCTGCAGCCGGCCATCGGGATACAACAGTTGCGCGCCGGCCAGCCCGGTGCCGGGATGCTCGTCGAAGGTGCGCAGCAGCGCGTCCAGCCAGCCCGGCTGCGGCACCGTGTCGTTGTTGAGGAACACCAGGTATTCACCGCGCGCCAGCGCCGCACCGTCGTTGCAGGCGGCGATGAAGCCGCCGTTCTCCGCCCGGCGGTGGTAATGCAGGCCCTCTAGCTGGCGCAACGAAGCCCCGGTTTCGTCACTGGAGCCGTCATCGACCACGATGATCTCGATCCCGGCGGCAGGCGGGTGCGCGGCGATCGCGCGCAGGCAGGCGAGGGTGAAGGCGAACTGGTTGTAGACCGGAATCACGATGCTGGCCCGTGGATCGGTCGAAGCCGGTACCGCGAATGGTGCGAATGGCTCTGCCGCCGGCAGGTACAACGCCGGTCGCTGGTGTGCCGGCACCCGGTGGAACTGCTTCAGCACCCGCTGCCAGGAGGCGCGCCAGCCGCGCGTGCGCAGGCTGGTCAGACCGCGCCAGGCCAGCCCGGTGGCCCGGTCGAACAGGAACCGCAGATCGGCCAGGGTCATCGGCGCCCGTCCCCGGTTCCTTGATGGCCATGAAGCTGAGTGGGCCACGGAAAGGTCGCGGACAGGCTCTCACGCATTGCTGAAGGAACTCCCATCAATCGTTCAGGAACCGCGTTGGCGCAGTTTCGGCCTGCGCTAGACTCGGGCGGTTCGAGGGCGCAGCCCCGCCATTGTCCCACGCCGTGGCCAGAAAGCAGCACACGCACCAGCACAAGCTCCGGTACGACGAAGACGACACCGACGATGACGCGCGTCCGCAATGGCGCCGCCGGCTGGTCACCTGGGCGCTGGCCGTTGCCGCGCTGGGCCTGGGCTTCCTGATCCCGTACACGCTGTACCTGAACCATGAGGTCGGCGAGCGCTTCGGACAGCTGCAGTGGCAGATCCCGACCCGGGTCCATGCCCGCCCGCTGGTGCTGTCGCCGGGCCTGGCGATGGACGCGGCGACGCTCAAGACCGAACTCGATGCCGCCGCCTATCACGAAGGCGACGGCCTGACGCCCGGCACGTATCTCCGCGACGGCAGCCGCTGGCGCATTTCCAGTCGCGGTTTCAACGATGTCGACGGCATGGTGGCGCCGCGGCGGCTGGAGCTGACCCTCTCGGCCGGTCGCGTGTCCAGTCTGCGCGACGTCGCTGCCGACGGCACGCCCGGTGAGGCGGCCCGGCGCGCCCGGCTCGACCCGGCCCGCATCGCCACCCTCTACGGCCAGAAGCAGGAGGAGCGGCGGCTGGTCCGGGTCCGCGACGTGCCCGAGTTGCTGGTGACCGGCCTGCAGGCGGTCGAGGACCGCGATTTCGCCCACCACCACGGCATCGACGTCAGCGGCATGCTGCGCGCGACCTGGGTCAACCTGCGCTCCGGCAGCGCCCGCCAGGGCGGCAGCACCCTGACCCAGCAGCTCGCCCGTAGCGGCCTGCTCGGCATCGGCCGCGAGCAGACCTTCACCCGCAAGGGCAAGGAGATCCTGTACGCGCTGCTGATCGAGGCCCGCTACGACAAGGGCACCATCCTCGAGGCCTATCTCAACCAGGTCTACCTGGGCCAGCGCGGCGCCCAGGCCGTGCATGGCGTGGCCGCCGGTGCCGAGTTCTGGTTCGGCCGCGATCTCGACAGCCTGCGCACCGAGCAGATCGCGTTGCTGATCGGCATCGTCAAGGGACCATCGGCCTACGACCCGCGGCGCCACCCGCAGGCGGCGCTGCAACGGCGCAACTTCGTGCTTGGCGAGATGCATGGCAGCGGGCTGATAGACGAAGCCGAATACAAGCGCGCGCTCGAAGCCCCGCTTGGCATCAGCGACAGTCCCGGCAGGTTGTCGGCCAACCGTTTCCCGGCCTATGTCGACCTGATCCGTCGCCAGCTCGCGCGCGACTACCCGGCCGGTGCCCTGTCCGGCGCAGGGCTTAGCGTGATGAGCGGGATGTCGCCCTCGGCCCAGGCCCGGGCCGAGGCTGCCGTCACCGCCACCCTCAAGTCGCTCGACAGCGACAAGCGGCCGCCGCTGGAAGCCGGTCTGGTGGTCACCGATGTCCACAACGGCGAGGTCGTGGCCCTGGTCGGCAGCCGCCAGTTCACCGCGCACGGTTTCAATCGTGCGATCGAGGCCCAGCGTCCGGTCGGATCCCTGCTCAAGCCGTTCGTGAACCTGCTCGCGCTGGCCCAGCCAACACGCTGGTCGCTGGCCAGCTGGGTCGACGATTCGCCGGTTACCGTCACCCTCGGCCGTGGCCGGACCTGGAAGCCGGGCAATTCCGACGGCCGCAGTCACGGCATGGTGCGGCTGGTCGATGCATTGGCGCGTTCCTACAACCAGGCCACCGTCCGCATCGGCATGGAGGTCGCGCCCGAACGTCTCGCCGGCCTGCTCAAGACCCTGGCCGGGATCGAGGCCGAACCGAACCCGGCGCTGATCCTCGGTTCGCTCGACCAGAGCCCGTACGCGATGGCGCAGCTGTACCAGTTCCTCGCTTCCGGCGGCGAGATCCAGCCACTGCGGGCGGTACGTGGCGTGCTCGATGCCGAAGGCCGCGCCCTGAACCGCTACGACAATGAGCCGGCACCGGCCCAGCCCGGCGACGCGGTCGCTGCCCGGCTGATCACCATCGCCCTGCAACAGGCGGTCACCAATGGCACCGCCCGGCAACTGGTCGCTGATGGCCTTGGCCACCTCGCGCCCGCCGGCAAGACCGGCACCAGCAACGACGGCCGCGACAGCTGGTTCGCCGGCTGGACCGGCGACCATCTTGCGGTGGTCTGGGTCGGCAATGACCAGAACCAGGCCACTGGCCTGTACGGCGCCACCGGCGCGATGAAAGTGTGGTCGAACATTTTCAGCAACCTGCCCAGCGCAACACTGAGCGTCGGCAACGAAGGTCTGGACTGGCAGTGGGTGGTCGGCAGCAACAGCACCGATGCCGGCTGCCCCGAAGCCCGCCGTTTCCCCTTCGTCGCCGGCCATGCGCCGGCCCACGCCCCGTGCCGGCTGCCCGAGCCGGAGCCCGAACCGGACCGTGAGCGTCGTAGCTGGCGCGACTGGTTTGGCTTCGGCCGCGACCGCGATTCGAGTCCGGCGCAGCCGTCATCCCCCTCCCCCTCCGAGACGCCATCGCAATGAATCCGATGTTCCGTCGCCCCCGGGTTGCCTCCGGGCACCCGCACGGCAGAATTCTCCCGGCCCCGGGGCTCCGGGCCGGCCTGATTGCCACCATCGTTCTGGCCGGCTGCACGACCGCGCCGACGCCGTCCCTGCCACCGGATTTCGACCCGGTCGCAGCGGTGGCCACGATCCGCGCCGCCGGCACCGCCAGCGGCGATGAACTCGACGTGCAGCCGTTGATCGATCCGCAGGTCGCCGACCTGCGCGAGGAGGCCGCCGCACTCGAAGCGAGTCACCTGTACCTCGCCGCTGCCGAGCGCATCGACGAGGCGCTCGGGATCGTTCCCGATGACCCCAGTGTGTTGCAGCAGCGGGCCGAGCTGGCTCTGTTGCTGGGCGAGCCCGACATGGCTGAACTGCTTGCATTGCGTGTCCGCAGCATCGGCACCGCGGTCGGGCCGCTGTGCCGCAGGGCATGGGAGACGATGATCCAGGCCCGCAAGGCCGGCTCCCGACCGCCGGCCGCCGAGTCGGGCCTGCCGCGGGTGTCGGTGGAAGAGGCTGCCCGACGTCGCGACGCCTGCACGGTGGCGCCGCCGCCGCGGTATTGAGACGGCAGCGGATGCATTGATGACAGGACAGGATTCCCGGCTCGCCCGAGCCGCGCGCGAAGCACTGGACGATGGCGGGCGACTGGCCAGCCAGCTCGAGACGTTCGCCCCACGGCCGGCACAGCAGGATCTGTCGGCCGCGATCGCCGTCGCCTTCGAGAACCGCGGCACCCTGATCGCCGAGGCCGGCACCGGCACTGGCAAGACCTTTGCCTACCTGGTGCCGGCGCTGTTGTCGGGACTCAAGACCATCGTTTCCACCGGTACCCGCGCGCTGCAGGACCAGCTCTACCACCGCGATCTACCGCGGGTGCGCGATGCGCTCGGTGTCGGTCTGAAGGCCGCGCTGCTCAAGGGGCGTGCCAATTACCTGTGCCACTACCGGCTCAACCAGGCCAGGGGCGAGCCGCGTTTCCACAGCCGCGAGATGGCCGCGCAGTTCCAGCGCATCGTCGCCTGGGGCGGGCGGACGAAGATGGGCGACCTGGCCGAGGTCGAAGGCCTGGGCGAGGATTCTCCGCTCATTCCCATCGTCACCTCGACCGTCGACAACTGCCTCGGCAGCGAATGCCCGTTCTTCTCCGACTGTTTCGTCGTACAGGCGCGACAGCGGGCGCAGTCGGCCGACATCGTCGTCGTCAACCACCACCTGCTGCTGGCCGACCTTGCACTCAAGCAGGAGGGCTTCGGCGAGATCCTGCCCGGCGCGCAGGCCTTCGTCGTCGATGAGGCGCACCAGCTGCCGGAGCTGGCCTCGCAGTTCTTCGGCGAGGCAGTGAGCGCGCGGCCGCTGGTCGAGCTGGCCCGCGACGCGATTGCCGAATGCAAGGAGGTACCCGGCGCATTGGCCAGCGTGCAGGAGCCGGCCCGCGTGCTGGAACAGGCGACACGCGCATTGCGCGCAGCGATGGACGATCTGCCGGTGCGCGGCACCCGGTCGCGCGCGGCCGAACTGGATGCCGCCGAGGCCGCGCTGGAAGCGCTGGCCCGGGCGCTGAAGGACATGGCCGCGGTACTGGAACCCCTGCGCTCGACCTCGCCGGGCTTCGAGGCCTGCATGTTCCGGGTCGGCGACTATGCGGCCAAGCTGCGGCGATGGCGCGACATCGAAGGCGCGGCAGGTGAAGAGAACGGCGATGAAGATATGCCGCCACCGCCCGATCCCGACGAACGCATGCCGGTGAGTCTTCCGGACGATGCCGACAGCGTGCGCTGGTACGAACTCACCGCGCGCGGCTTCCGCCTCAGCCGCACCCCGCTCGATGTCGCCGGTCCGTTGGCCGAGCACCGTGAGCGTTCGAAGGCGGCCTGGGTGTTCACCTCGGCCACGCTGGCGGTCGGCGGCCAGTTCGGCCATTACGCCGGCAAGCTGGGCCTGGCCGAGCCGGACACGCTGCTCGCGCCCAGTCCGTTCGACTGGCAGACGCAGGCTCTGTGCTACCTGCCGAAGCGGATGCCGGAACCGTCCTCCCGCGACTACGGCCAGGCCCTGGTCGAGGCGGTACGCCCGGTGCTGGAGGCCTCCGGCGGCCGCGCCTTCCTGCTGTTTGCCTCGCACCGCGCGCTGCGTGAAGTCGCCGCCCTGTTGCGCGAAAGCGATTGCCCATGGCCATTGTTCGTGCAGGGTGAAGCGCCGCGCGGGCTGCTGCTGGAGCGTTTCCGCGCCTCCGGCAACGGTGTGCTGCTGGGTGCGGCCAGTTTCCGCGAGGGCGTGGACGTCGCCGGCAACGCATTGAGCGTGGTCGTCATCGACAAACTGCCATTCGCCGCGCCCGATGACCCGGTGTTCGAGGCGCGGCTGGAGGCGATCCGTCGCGGCGGCGGCAATCCATTCCGCGACGAACAGCTGCCACAGGCGGTGATCGCGCTCAAGCAGGGCGCCGGCCGCCTGATCCGCAGCGAAACTGATCGTGGCGTGCTGGTGCTGTGCGACCCGCGCCTGCTAGGCCGCAGCTACGGCAAGGTATTCATGGACTCGCTGCCGCCACTGCCGCGCAGCCGGGACGTGGCCGATGTGCAGGCGTTTTTTGCCGGAGACCGGGAGCAGGCGGGTATCCTTCCCGAATAGCCGGTCTCCACGCCCCTGAATGAAAATCCTCGCCCTCGAAACCGCCACCGAAGCCTGCTCCGTCGCCCTCTGGCTGGACGGCGAGGTTGTCGAGCGCTTCCAGATCGCCCCGCGCCGGCATGCCGAGCTGGCCCTGCCGTGGGCCGGTGAATTGCTGGCCGAAGCCGGCATCGCGCGCAGCCAGCTCGACGCGATCGCGGTCGGCCGCGGTCCCGGCGCGTTTACTGGCGTGCGCCTGGCGATTGCATTGGCGCAGGGCATGGCGCTGGCGCTCGACCGTCCGCTGTTGCCGGTGTCGACCTTGGCCGCCTTGTCGATGCGCGCTTGCGCACCTTGTCCCCCTCTCCCGCTAGCGGGAGAGGGCAGGGGTGAGGGCAGACACGACGGCCAACGCATCCTGGCGGCGATCGACGCGCGCATGGGCGAGATCTACGTCGCCGCGTTCGAGCGTCGCGATGGCGAGCCCGTCCTTCTCGACGGCGAACGCGTGCTGCCGCCGGCCGATGTCGTCTTGCCGGGCGGCGAGGGCTGGCACGGCGTCGGCACCGGTTTCGATGCACTCGACGGCGCACTTCAGCGGCACCTGGGCGGTCGACTGGCATCGGTTGCCGCGCAGGAACTGCCGCACGCCGCCGACGTCGCCCGGCTCGGCGCGGCCGCGTTCGCCCGCGGCGAGGCGGTGGCCCCGGAACAGGCCGAACCCGCCTACCTGCGCAACAACGTCGCCCTGACCATCGCCGAGCAGCAGGCCCTGCGTCAATCACGTTCGTAGGAGCGTCCTTGGGCGCGATCCTCAGCCCCCTGAGTCAGCGCGAATGGGGGTGTGGAGGTGCATTGATGGGGCCCAAGGTTTGCGCTGCAGACTTTGGGTTCTTCGCCCAATCAAGGGGAAAGCGCCGGGTCTGTTGGGTGATCGGGGCGCCGGGGGCGAAGGCCCTTGGGTACGAATGTCCCCCGGCGCCGGCCAGGGCCGGCGCCTCCGCCTTGATTTCGCACCCAAGGGCCTTCGCCCCCGGCGTTCCGACATGACCGGTGGTTCCAGAAGCGCACTCCCAGGGAGGGTCTGCTTCGGGTTCCAGCGTGGCCGCGCGATCCCGACGTGGCCTGCCGGCCTTGACGGCGAAATCAAGGAGGAGGCCGCCGCCACGGGCGGCGGCCGGGGGACATTCGCCGTCAAGGCCGGCAGGTCGCGTCGGGACAGCCAGGTAGCGGTGAGAGCCGGTGATCAAACGCAAAACGCAAGCGGCAGAAGGCGAACTCCCCCTCACTTGCCGGAAGAACCAAACTTCGGGGATGCCCGGGCCCAGCCCGGGTATCGCCCTATTCGTCGATGAGCTGCCCGCCCGGCAGGAAGTTCCAGGTCCGGGTCACGTGCAGGACGTCGGGATTCTCCTCCGTCCTGGGCAGCGGCGGGTAAGGCTCGGCAAGACGGGCGATGCGCAGCGCCGAGGAATCCAGCAGCGGAATACCGCTGCTGCGGACGATGTCGGAGCGCTCGATCGAGCCATCGCGGCGGATCGCCACGCTGATCACCACCTGGCCGCCGAGCCGGCGCCGCCGCGCCTCGTCGGGATAGTTGAGGTTGCCGATCCGCTCGACCCGGTCCACCCACTCGCGCAAATAGGTCGCCCAGGCGTATTCCTGGGTGCTGGCGGAGACGAACTTGCGGCTCGGGCGCCTGGCGTAGCGTTCCGAGCGCAGGTGGATCTCGGCCGCCAGCCGCGCCATCTGCATGTCGCGCTCGATCTTCTCGTCACCGGGCGGTAGCGGCAGCTCGTCCGGTTCAGGGGTGTCGCGGGCGGTTTCGATCCGGTCGTCGCCGCGGGTGCTGCTGATCACCCGCGCGACCGGCGCCGGTTGCGCTTCGGGCGATTGCGCGCGCAGAGGTTGTGGCGCCAGTCCCGGTGTCTCGTGCGGTGCCGGCCCGCTCTGGCTTTCGCGCGGACGGGTGCTCTTGTCGTGTTCGCCGCCCCCTGGTTGCTGGCCTGGGCGAGGAAGTCAGCCTGCGCCTGGGTCAGCGGGCTGCGGGTCTGGGTCAGGATCACGTCCAGTGTCGGCACCACCGGCGCAGCCCGCTCCAGGGCGAAGCCGACCCCGAGCAGCAGCACACCGTGCACCAGCAATGACAGCACCAGGGTGGCGCTGAGGCGGCCGTCTTCGTTGGCGGGCTGGGCGAGGGTGGACATGACGGGGCAAAAAGGAACTGGGGAGCAGGAAAGGGGAATGGTAAGGCTGCGTCGAGTCTGCTGCTTCCGTCCTTTTGGACGGCTGGGCCTAAGCTGGCCACCGGGAGCGGCAGTCCCGCCGTTCCCTATGCCTCATTCCCCATTCCCGCCTTTGCTTCAATGGCATCGAACAGTATCCCCGCGATGTTGGTGCCATATGCGGCATCGATCTCGCGGATGCAGGTCGGGCTGGTCACGTTGACTTCGGTCAGCCAGTCGCCGATCACGTCCAGACCGACGAACAGCATCCCGCGGCGCTTCATTTCCGGGCCGACCCGGGCGGCGATCCAGCGATCGCGCTCGCTCAGCGGGCGGGCCTCGCCGCGGCCGCCGGTGGCCAGGTTGCCGCGGAATTCGTCGCCCTGCGGGATCCGAGCCAGGCAGTAGTCGACCGGTTCGCCGTCGACCAGCAGGATGCGCTTGTCGCCATCGGCGATCTCCGGCAGGTAGCGCTGCGCCATCGCCAGCCGTCGGCCGCCTTCGGTCAGCGTTTCCAGGATCACGTTGGTGTTGGCCTCGCCGTGGCGGGCACGGAAGATCGAGCGCCCGCCCATGCCGTCGAGCGGCTTGAGCACGGCTTCGCCATGCTCGGCGACGAAGGCCTTGAGCGTGGCGTTGTCGCGGCTGACCACGGTCGGGGGGCAGCACTCGGGGAACAGCAGCGCAGCCAGTTTCTCGTTGTAGTCCCGCAGGCCCTGTGGGTCGTTGACGACCGTCGCGCCGGCCAGCTGGGCGATGCCGAGGATCTGGGTGTCGTGGATGTACTCGGAGTCGACCGGCGGATCCTTGCGCATCAAAACGACCTGGCCACGGCCCAGTTCGATTTGTGACGGTTGTTCCAGTTTGAACCAGTCGGCCGGGTCGTCCTGCACCGTCAACGCCGCAATGCGGGCCATCGCCCTTCCGCCGGACATCGACAGACCGCCCGGCATCACGTAGTGGAGGCGGTGGCCGCGGCGCTGGGCTTCCAGCAGCATGGCGAAGGTGGAGTCCTTGGCGGTCTTGATGGTCCCGATCGGGTCCATCACGACGACGATGTCGAGAGGCATGGAGGCGTGGCGCAGCGGAAGTGAGGCGATGGTAGCAGGCCGGGATCGCGGCCCGGCAGGTGCTCCGGGAACTGCGACAATGCCCCCGGAACCGGTCACGGGTTTGCCTGTTCAACTGTGACGCACCTGTTTTTGTGCTTGACACGGGCAGTCAGGGTTGGAATATAGGCGGGTATCGCGAGGCGCTGCCATGTCCTGATAACTATGGCGCCCGCATTTGGGGAATTTCCCGGGGAAGCAGGTAATGTTTGACGAGGGCCGTACAGGCAATCTCGATGGCTTGCGGGTCATGGTGATCGATGACTCCCGCACCATCAGGCGAACCGCAGAGACGTTGCTGAAACGCGAGGGATGCGCGGTTGTAACCGCCGTGGATGGATTCGAGGCACTGGCGAAGATCGCCGACCAGCAGCCGCACATCATCTTCGTGGACATCATGATGCCGCGGCTGGACGGCTACCAGACCTGCGCGCTGATCAAGAACAACCAGATGTTCAAGGGTACGCCGGTGATCATGCTGTCCTCCAAGGACGGCCTGTTCGACAAGGCGCGTGGCCGCATCGTCGGTTCCGAGCAGTACCTGACCAAACCATTCACGCGCGAGGAGCTCCTCGGCGCGATCCGCACCCACGTACACACCGAAGCACACAACGCCTGACCGGGGGGTAGGGCTACCATGGCACGTATTCTGCTGATCGAGGACTCGCCGACCGACACGGCGGTCCTGACCCAGTTGCTCGAACGCAATGGACACCAGGTGCTGGCGTCCGGGAATGCGGAGGACGGCATCGATGTTTGCCGCCGCGAGCGGCCCGACCTGGTGTTGATGGACGTGGTCCTGCCCGGCGGCATGAACGGCTTCCAGGCCACCCGCGCGCTGTCGCGCGACGCTGACACCAAGCACATCCCGGTGTTGATCGTCAGCACCAAGGGCATGGACACCGACAAGGCCTGGGGCCTGCGCCAAGGCGCCCGCGACTACATCGTCAAGCCGCCCCGCGAGGACGAGCTGGTCGCGCGCATCAACGACCTGCTGGGCGATTGAGGCGGGCGTGGCCACACAGATGACTCCATTCGAGGTGCTGGCCGATTACGAGCGTCGCAGCCTCGCGCATGTGGTCGGTCTGCCCGAGCAGATCGATGCGCCGGGCATGTGGCGTGGGGTCGGTTACCGGATCGGCAACCGGCGCCTGGCTTCGGGTTTCGATGAGGTCCTCGAGATCCTGACCTTGCCCGCGGTCACTCCGGTGCCAGGTGCGCAGCCTTGGCTGCTGGGCCTGGCCAACGTGCGCGGCAACCTGCTGCCGGTGGTCGACCTCAAGCAGTTCCTCGAAGGCGAGCGCACCGTGCTGCACGAGGGCCAGCGGATCCTGCTGGTGCGTCAGTCGGGCGGCAACGTCGCGGTGCTGATCGACGAACTGTACGGCCAGCGCAGCTTCGTCGAGGAGCACATGGTCGAAGCGGGCGGGCAAGTCGACGCTGGACAGGCCGGGAACGACGCCCTGGTCGCGGGCCGCTACCAGCATTTCATCGACCGTACCTATCAGCCAGGCGGCACCACCTGGGGCATCTTCAGCCTGGACAAGCTGACCCGCACTCCCGAATTCAGACAGACCGCGGCGGACTTGCCGCGGGCCGATCAACGCGCTGGACACCATGCCGAACCAGGCAATCGCAACGCACTTGAGGTCGTATCATGAGCAGTGACATGAATAACGCAATGGGCAAGGGCCGCCAGTACGGCGTCAACACCTGGCTCGCGGTCCTGGGCATCGCCTTGCTGGTGTTCGGCCTCAATACCGGCTACTCGATCTACAAGGCCTCCCGTCTTGGCGGCGCCAGCACCTCGGCCTCGGACCTGCGCGTGCTCTCGCAGCAGCTGGCGGTGCAGGGGCGCGAGGCGGTCGGCGGCGACGAACGCGCCTTCGCCGCGTTCCGCAACACACGGTCCGCGATCGAGAGCAACCTGTCGCAGCTCACTTCCAACTTCGGCGACACCGCCGGCGTGGCCGGTCCGATCAACGCCGTGGCCTCGACCTGGACTCCACTGGGGCAGAGCGCCAACCAGCTGATCGCCAATGAGGCCGCGGTGACCGGCTTTGCAGGCAACGCCAGCAACTTCAACGCCAAGGTCCCGCAGCTGCAGGCCAACCTCGACGAGCTGGTCCGGGCGATGTCCTCCAGCGGCTCGCCGGCTTCGCAGGTCTATTACGCACTGCGCCAGGTCGTGCTGTCGGGCACCATCGCCCGACGCATCACGGAGATCCAGGCCGGCGGCAGCGGCGCGACCATGGCCGGCGACGCACTGGCCCGCGACGTGCTGGTGTTCGACAACGTCCTGGCCGGCCTGCGAAACGGAGCCGACAACCCGACCATCACCGCGCTGACCAATTCTGGCGCGGTCGCAGCGCTGACCCAGGTCGAGGAACTGTGGAGCGGGATGAAGGAGGACGTGGACGCGATCCTGGCCGCTTCGCCGGATCTGTTCCAGGCCCAGGCTTCGGCCACCGCGATCACCGAGGGTGCCGACAAGCTGCTGGGCGACAGTGAAGGCCTGTTCAACGCGCTTACCGCATTCGGCTCGCTCAAGGACACCAGCCTGCTCGGCAACATCTGGATCAGCATCGTGTCCGGCGCGATCGCGCTGCTCGCCATCGTCCTGCTGGTGGTTTCGCTGAATACCGCGCAGAAACAACGTTACCTGACCACCAAAGAGCTCAACGACCGCAACCAGGAGGCGATCATGCGCCTGCTGGACGAAATGGGCTCGCTGGCGGAAGGCGACCTGACCGTCAAGGCGACCGTGACCGAAGACATGACCGGCGCGATCGCGGACTCGATCAACTTCGCCGTCGAGCAGCTGCGCAGCCTGGTGCAGACGATTACCGATACCTCGGTGCAGGTGGCGTCCAGCGCCCAGGAAACCCAGGCCACCGCCATGCACCTGGCCGAGGCCGCCGAGCATCAGGCGCAGGAGATCAACTCCGCCTCCAGCCGCATCAGCGAGATCGCCGAAAGCATCAACCAGGTTTCGCGCAACTCCGCTGAGTCCGCCGACGTGGCGCAGCGCTCGGTGCAGATCGCGACCAAGGGCGCGGGCGTGGTACGCCAGACGATCGCAGGCATGGACAACATCCGCGACCAGATCCAGGAGACCTCAAAGAGGATCAAGCGACTGGGCGAGAGTTCACAGGAGATCGGCTCGATCATCGAGCTCATCAACGACATCTCGGAACAGACCAACATCCTGGCGTTGAACGCGGCCATCCAGGCGGCGTCGGCTGGTGAAGCAGGCCGCGGCTTCGCGGTCGTGGCCGACGAAGTGCAGCGACTCGCCGAACGCGCCTCCAACGCGACCAAGCGAATCGAGACCCTGGTCCAGACAATTCAGTCCGATACCAACGAAGCTGTGAGCTCGATGGAGCAGACGACATCCGAAGTGGTCGCCGGTGCGCGCCTGGCCGAGGATGCCGGTACCGCACTGGGCGAGATCGAAAAGGTGTCGTCCGACCTGTCGGGCCTGATCCAGGGCATCTCCAGTGCAGCACAACAGCAGACGAGCGCGGCATCGAACATCACCGTGACCATGAACACGATCCAGTCGATCACCGCACAGACTTCGCAGGGCGCCAGCCAGACCGCACAGTCGATCGGCAACCTGGCCCAGCTCGCCGCCGATCTGCGCCGCTCGGTCGCCGACTTCAAACTCCCGGCCTGACGCAGGACCTGTCAGCACGATGATCGAGCCGAGCATGTCCGCGACGCATACGCCGCACTCCTGCCGTGAGAACGGGGGATGGCATGACCGTGATGAGCGATGCGATCGACACCACCACGCTTGGCTGGATCAAGCCCGAGCTGGACCAGACCCTGCGCCAGGCGCGCGAGGAGATCGAGGCGTTTGCCGAGAACCGGACCGACACCGCGCGCATGCGCGTGTGCGCGAGCCACCTGCACCAGGTGCACGGCACCCTGCGCATGGTCGAGCTGTACGCCCCGGCAATGGTCGCGGAGGAGATGGAACGGCTGTCGCTGGCACTGCTGCACGGTGAGATCGACAATTGCGACGACGCCTGCGCGGTGCTGATGCGCGGCGCGGTGCAACTGCCGGACTACCTGGAGCGTCTGCAGGGAGGTCATCGCGACATTCCGATCGTGCTGTTGCCGCTGCTCAACGAGCTGCGCGCGACCCGCGGCGAGGTCGGCCTGAACGAGAGCGTGCTGTTCGCGCCCAACCTCGACCGCCCGCTGCCCGACAGCCTGCCATTGCCGCCCGAAGCACCGGCGAAGGGCGACACCGCACCCACCTCGCACCTGGCCGCGTTGCGACAGGCCCTGGCCGATTGGCCCGAGCTCGGAGGACCAGCCGATCCGGCCGGCCTGGCGGCGGCAATCGACGGCCTGCTTGCCGATGTCGCGATCGAACCGCTGCGGCGGATGCTGTGGGTGGCGCAGTCGGTCGCCAGCGCGATCCGCGACAAGGCGTTGCCGCCGACCCGTGCACTGCGCCAGGCGTTCAGCGGGGTCGAGCGCGAGGCCCGGCAGATGCTGGAAGGCGACGACTTCAGCGGCCCGCGCAGCACCCCCGCGGCCGAGCCGACCCGCCAGCTGCTTTATCACGTGGCCCACAGCGATGCCGGCCACCCGGGGCTGGATGGCCTGCGCCGGACCTTCGACCTCGACGCGCAGATGCCGAGCCAGTCGGAGATCGACCATGCTCGCGGCAGTCTCAGCGGACGCAATCGCGAACTGCTCGACACCGTCTCGGCGGCGATCAAGGAAGACCTGTTGAGGGTCAAGGACGCGCTGGACCTGTTCCTGCGCACCCAGCAGAGCGATGTCGGCGAGCTTGCGCCGCAGGTCGACGTGCTGGCCAGTGTCGCCGACACCCTCGGCATGATGGGCCTAGGCATGGCGCGCAACGTCGTGGTCCAGCACCGCGACACCCTGCAGCAGGTCGTCAGAGGGCAACGCCCGGCCGACGAGAACGTGCTGCTCGATGTCGCCGGCGCCCTGCTGTACGTCGATGCGACCCTCGACGACCAGGTCACGCGACTCGGCCACTTCGACGAGAAGACCGAGGAAAGCCTGCTTGCCAACGAGTCGCGCCGCGTGCTCGAGGTGGTGGTACGCGAGGCGATCGCCAACTTCAGCGATGCCCGGCAGTCGTTTGTCGCCTTCGTCGAGACCAACTGGAGCCATGACGAGCTGGCCGACGTGCCGCGTCTGCTCGCCGAGGTCAGCGGCGCGCTGCGCATGCTCGACCTGCCGCTGCCGGCCGAGTACCTGGTCGGCCTGAGGCGCTACACCGAGGTCGAACTGCTGGAGAAACGCCGCGTGCCCGGCGGGCCACAGCTCGACACCATGGCCGACACCCTGGCCAGCCTGGAGTACTACCTCGAAGCGGTGCGCGACCAGCGCGCCAACCGCGACCGTATCCTCGATATCGCCCGCCAGAGCCTGGAGGCGCTGGGTTACTGGCCGGTCCCGGACGTCGCTGCGCATGTCGTTGCGGCCGATGTGCCCGGTGCGATCAACATCGACGACGCCACCCGCGAAGCGGTCTCGCAGGCGCTGGCCGGCGCGATGTCGCCGGAGATCCCGGTCTCGCCCGGCGCCACCGCTGGATTCGCGACGGCGAAACCGGTGTCTCCCGCGCCGCCCGCGGGTTCGATCGCCGGCGAGCAGGGCGGCTTCGAGCAGAACGAGGACATCGACGACGACATCCGCGAGGTGTTTCTCGAGGAACTCAGCGAAGAGATGGCCCATCTCGGTGCGCTGCTGCCGGTCTGGCACGAAGAGCCCGACAACGCCGAGCGGATGCGTCCGATCAGGCGCGTGTTCCACACCCTCAAGGGCAGTGGCAGGCTGGTCGGCGCGCGCGCGCTGGGCGAGTTCAGCTGGAAGATCGAGAACATGCTCAACCGTGTGCTGGAAGGCACGCGGCCGGCCAGCCCGGCAGTGATCGCGCTGGTCGGGCAGGCCTTCGAGGTGCTGCCGCAGTTCCATGCCGCACTCGAAGGCAAGGCACCGGTCAGTGCCGATCTGGCGGCGATGCAGGGCATCGCCGACCGCGTCGCCGGCGGCGAGGATGTCTTCTACGCTCCGGCCGAAGTCGCTGTCGAAAAAGCCAGCCCGGCAGCGGACATTCCGGTTGTGGCCGAAGCGCCCGCCGCTGAAGCGCCCGCCACTGAAGCACCTGTTGAAACGCTGCCGCCGGTCGAAAGCGCAGCGGTCGAGAGCGGGCCGCCGGAGGTGCAGGCGGGCGTACCGGCCTCGGTCGATGCGGTGCTGCTGGAGATCCTCGATGCCGAGGTGACCGGTCATCTAGCGACCATCGAGTCCTGGATCGGCGAAGCCCAGGTCGCCCAGCGATCTGCCAACGATGCCCTTCAGCGTGCGATCCACACCCTCAACGGTGCCTTCGCGATGACCGAGGTGCCGGTGATCACCGACATCACCGCGCCGGCCGAGGGATACATCAAGCGTCTGTTGGCGGCCGGTACTCCGGTCGGACCGGAAGGCGTGGCCGTGCTCGCACTGGTCGCCGACGCCATCCGTCGCACCCTGGAAGCACTGAAGACGCCGTCGCCACGGATACCGATGTTCGAGGGGTTGGCCGAACGCGTGGCTGCTTTGCGCGATGCATTGCCTGGCGTGCAGGCACCGGCGCTCATGGATGACCGTTCCGGCACCCGGGTTGCGGCCGGCGGGGCCGGAGCCCCGGCTGGCATCGATGCCAGCACCTCTGCTGATTTCTCGGCGATCGACCTCAGCCGGTTTGCCGACCAGGCTGACGAAGCCGTTCCCGGCCATCTCGCACGCCCGACAGATGCCATCGAAGCCGAGTTGGCCGAAGCCGCGCGGATTGAAGCCGAGCGGCTGGAAACCGAACGCCGCGCGGCCGAACGCCTGGAGTCGGAGCGCCTCGAAGCAGAACGTATCGAGACGGAACAGCGCTTGCGCGTCGCGCGCGAGGAGACCGAACGCCGTCTGCAGGCAGAGCGTCTCGTATCCGAACGTGCCGAAGCAGAGCGTCTCGAGGCCGAACGTCTCGAAGCCGAACGTCTCGAAGCAGAGCGTCTCGAGGCCGAACGTCTCGAGGCCGAACGTTTCGAAGCAGAGCGTCTCGAGGCCGAACGTCTCGAAGCCGAACGTCTCGAAGCAGAGCGTCTCGAAGCCGAACGTCTCGAAGCCGAACGTCTCGAAGCCGAACGTCTCGAAGCAGAGCGTCTCGAGGCCGAGCGTCTCGAGGCCGAACGTGCCGAAGCCGAGCGTCTCGAGGCCGAACGTCTTGAAGCCGAGCGTCTCGAAGCCGAACGTGCCGAAGCCGAGCGTCTCGAGGCCGAACGTCTTGAAGCAGAGCGTCTCGAAGCCGAACGGGAGGCAACTGCCGCGATCGAGCCAGCTGCTGCCCATATGCTGTTGGCTGCGCTTGCGATCGAGCCCGATCCGGACGAAGCGTTCGACACCAGCGAACTCGATGTCGAACTGGTCGATATCTTCGTCGAGGAGGCGGGCGACCTGCTCGATCATTCCGATGGCCTGCTCGCGCGTCTGCGCGGAATGCCGAACGATCGTGACGTCCTGATCGGCCTGCAGCGCGACCTGCACACCCTGAAGGGCGGTGCGCGCATGGCCGGCATCATGGCCGTGGGAGAACTCGGCCACGTCATGGAGTCGTTGCTGGAGTCGGTGGTCGAGGGACGTTGCGTGCTTGGCCGCGGAGGCGTGCCGTTGCTGGAGCAGGGCTTCGACCGCCTGCATGCGATGGTCACCCGGGTCGGCGAACGTAACGCGATTGCGTTGCCGAAGGCGTTGATCGCCGAGTTCGAGGCGCGCTCCCGTGGGGAAACCACTCTGGAAGCGATTGCGGACAGCACTGCTGTCGCGCCCGCTACCACAGCGGTCGATGACGACGCTCCCGAAGACGTCGTCATCGAAGACATTGCCGTCGAAGACGCAGCCATCGAATCTCCGTCGGACGAGGCAACGCCGGTTGAGGCTGCGGTCGACGTTCCCACGTCGCCGATTCCGGCTGTTCCGGAGACGCCCGATGTTCCGGAAATGCCCGCCATCGCCGATACGACGGCCTTGGATACGGCTGCAATCGATGTGCCCGCAGTCGAGCCGATCGCCGCCACCGTGCCGGGCCATGCATTGCCGTCGCTGTCGCCCCCGATCAGCGATGCGCCGGTGCCGGGCGACGACGACGAGATCAGTGCGCGCGCGCCGCAGGAGCAGGTGCGCATCCGCGCCGACCTGCTCGACCGTCTGGTCAACTATGCAGGCGAGGTCGCCATCTATCGCGCGCGGCTGGAGCAGCAGCTGGGTGCCTTCCGCGCTGCCATCGCGGAAATGGAGCAGACCAACATCCGCATGCGCGACCAGCTGCGTCGCCTGGAGATCGAGACCGAGGCGCAGATCATCGCCCGCTATCAGCGCGAGCAGGACGATGCCAATCCGGCGTTCGATCCGCTGGAACTGGACCGCTTCTCGACCCTGCAGCAGTTGTCGCGCGCGTTGTCGGAATCCGCCACCGACCAGAACAGCCTGCAGCAGACCCTCGATGATCTGACCCGTCAGTACGAAACCCTGCTGTTGCAGCAGTCGCGGGTCAGTTCGGAGCTGCAGGAAGGTCTCATGCGCACGCGCATGGTGCCGATCGACGGCCTGCTGCCTCGCCTGCGCCGCGTCGTCCGCCAGGCGTCCGGCGAGCTCGGCAAGCACGTCCAGCTCAAGCTGGAAGGCTCGCAGGGCGAACTGGATCGCAATGTGCTCGAACGCATGACCGCGCCGCTGGAACACATGCTGCGCAACGCGGTCGCGCACGGCCTGGAAACGCCGGCCGAGCGCAAGAAAGCCGGCAAGCCGGAAGAAGGCAGTATCCGCATCGCGGTCCGCCGCGAAGGCTCGGAAGTGGTGCTGGAAGTGGCCGACGACGGCCGCGGCCTGGATCGCGAAGCGATCCGCAGCCGCGGCATCGAGCGCGGCTTGGTCGCCGACAACGCGATCCTGGCCGACAGCGAACTCGACATGTTGATCCTGCAGCCGGGCTTCTCGACCGCCAACGAGGTCAGTCGCCTGGCCGGCCGTGGCGTCGGCATGGACGTGGTCGCCAGCGAGGTCCATCAGCTCGGCGGCACCCTCGACATCCATTCGGTGCCGGGCAAGGGCGTCGTCTTCACCTTGCGCCTGCCGCAGACCCTGGCGGTCACCCAGGCAGTGTTCGTCAAGATCGGCGAGACCGCTTTCGCGGTGCCGATCGCCTCGGTGCAGGGCGTGGGCCGCGTCTCCCGCGACGTGCTCGATGGCGATGCGCCCAGTTACGAGTA
The DNA here is from genome assembly GCF_006547045.1 of Lysobacter alkalisoli. Taxonomy (NCBI): domain Bacteria; kingdom Pseudomonadati; phylum Pseudomonadota; class Gammaproteobacteria; order Lysobacterales; family Lysobacteraceae; genus Marilutibacter; species Marilutibacter alkalisoli. Next base: position 2,823,370 of record NZ_CP041242.1, on the reverse strand, counting down.
TGGCGGTGAGGACTACGCCGTGCACGACCTCGGCCAGCTGATCGGGCACGCCCCGGCCAAGGCCGAAGGCCACCTGCAGATGCCGGTGCTGCTGATCCGCTCCGGCGACCTGCGCGCCGCGGTCTGTGTCGACCAGGTGGTCGGCAACCGCGAGATCGTGGTGAAGACGGTCGGCCCACAGGTCGCCTCGGTGCCCGGCATCTTCGGCGCCACCATCATGGGTGACGGCAGCGTGGTGGTGATCCTCGACGTCGCGCCGTTGGTCCGCCGCCGTCACGCACTGCCGCAGGAAGCCGTGATCGAGCCGGTACCGGTGGCCGAGACCCGGCGGGTGCCGCTGGTCATGGTGGTCGACGACTCGATCACCATGCGCAAGGTCAGCGGTCGCGTACTCGAGCGTCAGGGCTTCGAGGTCTCGACCGCGAAGGACGGCATCGACGCGCTCGAGCGCATGGTCGAAACCGTGCCGGACCTGATGCTGCTCGACATCGAGATGCCGCGCATGGACGGCTACGAGTTGGCGACACAGATGAAGGCCGACTCGCGCTTGCGTGATGTGAAGATCATCATGATCACCTCGCGAACCGGCGAGAAGCACCGCCAGCGCGCGATGGAGATCGGCGTCGACCGCTACCTCGGCAAGCCCTATCAGGAGCCCGAGCTGTTGCGAAACGTGTACGAACTGCTGGGAATCGAGCAGCAGCATGACTGACTACCGAAACGAACCAGCGCCTCGCGTAGCCTTGCTCGTGCGCCCGGGTATCGCCGGCGAGCGCTTGCGCGAGCTGCTGGCCGAAGCCGGCATCGAGAGCGTCCTGCACGGCGACCCCAACGAACTGCCCGCCGAAGCCCTGAGCGAGGCCCGTCCGGAGATCGTGCTGGTCGCGCTCGATCCGGACATGGAGAACGCACTGGAGCGTTTCGAGTCCGTGCTCGGCAATCCCGGTGTCAATGTGATCTACGAAGAGGCCGAACTGGCCGCCGCACGCGAGGGCTGGGAGGCCGCACGCTGGAAGCGTCACCTGCTGGCCAAGCTGCAGGGTCATGACCGCGTATTGCCACCGCGGCCGGACAACGCGGCCGAGGAGCCGGCCGGGCTCCGCGTGCATTCGGCTCCGGAGATCAGCGACGAGGCCTTGGCCGCGTTCGACCCGAATGCCGGGGAGGATGATGTAGCGATCGACACCCAGGTGCCGGCGCATGAGCCATCGGCCCGATTCGAATCCGAGGCACCTGCTGCCGATGTCATGGAGCTCGCCGAAGGTGGCATCAGCCTCGATTTCGATGTGGATATCGGGATCGACGCAGAAGCATCGCCTGATAACGGTAGCGATGGCGACGGCATAACCCTCGAACTCGAAGACGAGGATGCGGGCGGCCAGACGCTCATGGAGACCATCGAGTCGGATGAGGCCGGCGAGGGCTCAGGTGGTTTCGAGATCAACTTCGATCCGGTTGCCGCCGAGACGGTCGATGTCGATGTCGCCAGCGAACTCGAGTTCGGCGACGATGCGGCCGGCGACTTTGAAATCATCTTCGATGGCACGGCCACGACAGCAGATGCAACGCCGTCCCCCGGGCTGGACGAGCACCTCGACAGCCTGTCTTCCATCGCGCAGGACAAGGACCACGGTGCGGCCGAGCCGCCACCACTGCCCGTCGCCGAAGTGCCTGCGGAAGAGGGCGCTGGGCCGTCGACGCCTGCTACGGACACGGGCTTTGGCGAGTTGACCCTGGATGACGGCAGCGGCGCGTACTGGACCGCCGGAAGCCAGTCCGGTGATGCAGGTTTCGGCCACGATCTTTCCGACCTCGACGCACGCATCGCCTCCTTGGAACTGGTCGACGACGCCCCGGTCGAGCACATCCCCGGTGCTGTGCTGGTGATGGCGGGCATCGGTGGTCCGGATGCGGTGCGCCAACTGCTCGGCGCTCTGCCCAATGATTTCCCGCGCCCGGTGCTGGTGCAGCAACGCCTCGACGGCGGCCGCTACGACCGGCTGGTCGCGCAGATGCAGCGTGCCACCACGCTGCCGGTGCAACTGGCTGAGCCCGGGCGGATGGTCATGGCCGGCTTCGTCTATGTGGTGCCGGCCGGGGTCGGCATCGAAGCTGGCGCCAACGGCATGAATTTCAGCGCCGACGGCGACATCCTGGCCGGGCTGCCATCCGCGGACAGCGGCGTGTTGATGCTCAGTGGCAGCGATCCTGACAGTATCGACATCGTGCTCAAGCACCGCGTCGACGGTGCGCTGGTGGTCGGCCAATCGCCGGAAGGTTGCTACGACCCTGCCGCGCCCGGACAGCTGGCGGCACGTGGCGGCGAACTCGCGCCTCCGGTCGAACTAGCGCAACGCCTGGCCGAGCGCTGGCCGGCCTGAGGAATACGACGATGCATGCGTCCACCCGCCAAGAAACCGCGGCCCCAGTCAACGATATCCGTGGCGTGCTGATCCAGGTTGCCGACGCGCGCCTGCTGTTGCCGAATGCGACAATCGCCGAGGTGTTGACCTATGCGCCGCCCGAATCCTATGACGCCGACGTTCCGGACTGGCTGCTCGGGCGGATCCGTTGGCACGGCTGGCGGGTGCCCCTGGTGGCGTTCTCCCGGCTGGCCGGAATCGCCGGGGAGCAGCCCGGGCTCGGCAGCAAGGTGGTAGTGCTGAAGGCTCTGGGCGGCGACTCCCATGCACCGTACTTCGCGATCGTGGCACAGGGCTTCCCGCGCCTGGTGACGGTGAGCCGGGCCGGACTTGGCGTTGCAGGCGAGCAGGACGACCTGCCCGAAGGCGTGCTGGCCCGGGTGCTGCACAACGACGATCCCGCCCTGCTGCCGGACCTCGCTTTCATCGAAGCGCGGATCGCCGAAGTGGCGGCGGCGCAGGCCGCCTGAGCCTCGCACTGTTGCCGTCGCCGGTTTGACCCCGGTTTCCGGACAGGCTGTCGGCGTGTCGAGGCTGGCTTCGGTCGATGCGCTGCGCGGACTGACCGTGGCGGCAATGCTGCTGGTCAACAACCCGGGCGATTGGGCCGTGTTTACGCGCCGCTGCTGCATGCCGACTGGCATGGTTTCACAGCGACCGACCTGATCTTCCCGCTGTTCCTGTTCATCGTCGGGGTGTCGATCAGTCTCGCCCTCGGTCGCCAGCTGGAAAAGGGCGTCGTCCCCGCCACCCTGGTGCGGCCGGTGCTGGGCCGTGCCGCGCGCATCATCGGTCTCGGCCTGCTGCTGCACCTGTGCGCATGGTTGGCGTTCGACCTCGACTACTACCGGGTGATGGGCGTACTGCAGCGGATCGGCCTGTGCTATCTCGCCGCCGCGCTGATCATGCTGTGGCTGCCGCCGCGCATGCAGTGGGGGTCGATCGTGGTGCTGCTGGTGGGCTACTGGGCGCTGCTGGCGGTCGGCGGTTCACTGGAGCCGAACGCGAATATCGTCAGCCGCGTCGATACCGCCGTGTTGGGCCCGCACGCCTACCAGTATGACGCCGCAAGCGGGCAGGGCCACGATCCCGAGGGCCTGGTCAGCACGCTCGGTGCGCTGGCGACCACGCTGCTCGGTCTGCGCGCGGGCGACTGGTTGCGCCGTGGGCGGCTGCGCACGCTGTGGTTGGCAGCGGCGGTGTTGCTGGCTCTTGGAGCGGCCTGGTCGATGTGGCTGCCATTGAACAAGAACCTGTGGACGCCGTCCTACGTATTGTGGAGTGGTGGTTTGGCCTGCAGTCTGCTCGCGCTCTGTCACCGGCTCATCGACATCCATGGCTGGCCGCCGCTGGGCCGTACCTTCGGAGTCAATGCGATTGCCGCCTACGCAGGTTCGGCTTTCATGCTGTATGCACTGGCCGCGGCCGGCTGGCTGGAACCGCTGTATCGGCACGGCTTCGCCGACTGGATGACGCCGCGTTCCGGGCCATACCTGCCGTCACTGGCGTATGCGCTCGCATTCGTCGCGGTGTGGTGGGGTGTGGTGCACTGGCTGGATGCGCGGCGGATCCATTTCAAGGTCTGAAAGAGGCCGCGTGTGCTGTCCTGGACGATGCTGATGCTGGCGTCGTTGCTGTCGGGGCTGGTGGTGTACGTGCCCTACGTCAAGCGCATCGCCTTCGGCGTGCTACGGCGCGGACGCGGTACGCGTCTGTTGCATCTCGATCTGCCCCTGTTCATCACCGCCAATGGCACCTGGCTGTGGACAAGAACATCGACAGGAATGCCGGAACCAGCGGAGCATCGGCATGAAGGGGCGCAACGCACTGAAGATGGTGACCGTGCTCGCGGTGATCAGCGCGATCGGCATCATCGGCATGCTGCTGGTCGATGGGATGGCTGAAACTTTCCTGCTGCCGCTGGGCATCTGCCTGTGGCGCTGGCGGGTCGAGTCGGGCAAGGCTGTCCAGGTCAAAGCGCGATAAGCACGCTGCCCCACCGCCTGTCATCCAGCGCCCTCACTGGGCAATAATCGGGGCCATATTCGACTTGCCACCACAGGAGCAGGGAATGAGTCGGGAAGACATTGTCGCCATCGCCACGCGCTTGTTCGCCATCTTTCTGGTGGTGGTGCAGATCCGTTACCTCGCTTCGGTCGCGATAGCCCCGGAATCAGTCAGGGATATGCTCCTGCTGGCGGCGGCCGTATCCGTGCCGTTCCTGCTGGTTGCGGCCTTGTTGTGGTTCTTCCCGCTGACCGTGGCGCGGAAGCTGTTGCCGGTCATGAAGGAGCCGCGGCCGCTGGTCGATCCCGGATCCCGCACCGCGCTTGAGCTGGCATTGACCGCAATCGGCTTCTGGGTGCTGGCGATGGCGATCGTCGATATGACCTATTGGATCACTTACCTGTTCCACACCAGCCGGCAGCCGTATCCCATCGAATTCGGGTCCGAAAACTGGGCGAATGCGGCGGCGACCGTCGTCGAATTGCTGCTTGGTGGCTGGCTGGTGTTCGGCAGCCGGGGACTGGCGGCGTTCGTGACCCGCCTGAGGTATGCGGGCGACGGGAAGGGTTGAGCTGCGCAGCGGAGGACGGTCGGGTCTTCGTTACTGAGCTGGCGATCAGTTGCGAAGCGGTTCGAGCAGGCGTCAGGTTGTCCGTCCCGGTCAGCCGAAATCCCCGAACCGTGCCTGCAGCGCCGCGATCGCGGCCAAGCCGGCGGTTTCGGTGCGCAGGATGCGCGGGCCGAGTTTCAGCCCGGCAAAATCTTCGGCCTGCAGTTGTTCGAGGTCGCGCGGGGACCAGCCGCCTTCGGGGCCGATGGCGAGGTGGATGGGCTGGTGTCGGTCCACGTCGAGAGTGGTAAAGGTGTGTATGCCCTCGGGGTCGAGGGTCAGGCGCAGACCGCCTTGTGGCAATGCGGCCAGTGCCCTGTCCAGCGCCAGCGGTTCGGCGACGGTCGGGACGCGGGCGCGACCGGACTGTTCGCAGGCTGAAACGACGACGTTGCGCCAGTGGACGAGGCGCTTCTCGGCGCGGGCGCCGTCGAGCTTCACTTCGCTGCGCTGCGACCACAGCGGCACGATCGCGGCGACGCCGAGTTCGGTCGCCTTCTGCAGGATCAGGTCCATCTTCTCGCCGCGGGCGACGCCCTGCAGCAGGGTGATCGCGAGCGGGGATTCATTCTCGATTCTCGTCGCCTGTTCGACGGCGACGCGCAACTCGCGCTTGCCGGCGGCGGTGATGCGGGCGGCGTAGTCGTGACCGTCGCCGTTGAACAGCACGCAGGCGTCGCCGATGCCGAGCCGCAACACGCGGCCGAGATGTGCGGCGGGGCCTTCGGGCAGGTCGAGTTCACTGCCGGCGATCAGGGGGGCATCGACGTGGACGCGGGTCAGGCGCATGCGGCTTCCCCGATGGCCGTGTCGATGGCCGTACGCGTGGTGTCGGCCAGCAGTTGCAGCGCCTCGTCATCCACGCAGTACGGCGGCATCCAGTACAGAATGTTGCCGAGCGGCCGCAGCAGCACGCCACGGCGCAGCGCCTCGCGGTAGGCCCGCAGGCCGATGCGTGAGGCCGGATCGAACGGCGTGGCCTTGTTGCCGTTGTTCGTCAGTTCGAACGCGACCACCATCCCGGCCTGGCGCACGTCGGCAACATGCGGGTGGTCGGCAAACGGTGCGGCGAGCTCAGTCATGCGCGCGGCGGTAAACCGGTTGCGGGCGATCACGTTGTCCTGCTCGAAGATGGCCAGCGTGGCCAGCGCGGCGGCGCAGGCGATCGGGTTGCCGGTGTAGCTGTGCGAATGCAGAAAGGCCTTTTCGCGCGAATCATCGAGGAATCCCTCGTATATCGATTCGGTGGTCAGTACCGCCGCCAGCGGCAGTGAGCCGCCGGTGAGACCCTTGGACAGGCAGAGGAAGTCCGGCTGGATGCCAGCCGTGTTGCCCTCACTGCCTGTCCCGCTGGCGGAAGAGGGGAGTGAGGGCGGGGCCTGCTCGCAGGCGAACATCGTGCCGGTGCGGCCGAAGCCAACGGCGATCTCGTCGGCGATCAGGTACACACCGTGTTCGTCGCACAGCTCGCGTGCGAGCCTGAGGTACAGCGGGTCGTGCATGCGCATGCCGCCGGCGCATTGCAGTCGCGGTTCCAGGATCAGCGCGCAGACTTCGCCGGCATGGCGTTCGAGCAGTTCGCGCAGGGCATTGGCGGCGCGGCGGGCGCGGTCGGCTGGACTTTCGCCGGGCTCACACAGGTAGGCGTCCGGCGAGGGTGCGAACAGCGCCTCGGTCAGCAGTGGCGCGTAGACGCGGCGGTACAGCGGAATGTCGCCGACCGCGAGCGCACCGAGGGTTTCGCCGTGGTAGCCGCCTTCCAGTGCGATGAACTTGTGCCGTCCCTCGATGCCGCGGTTGCGGAACCAGTGGAACGCCATCTTCAAGGCGACCTCGACTCCGGCCGAGCCGTTGTCGGCGTAGAACACTTTCGAGAGCGGTGCCCGGGCCGGCTCCTTCGGGGCGATCGCGAGCAGTTTCTCGGCCAGCTCGACTGCGGGCGCGTGCGAACAGCCGGCCAGGATCACGTGCTCCAGCGTCGAGGCCTGCTGCGCGATCGCGGCGGCAATACGCGGTTCGGCATGGCCGAACAGATTGGTCCACCAACTGCTGATCGCATCCAGATAGCGGCGGCCGTCGCGGCCGATCAGCCACGGGCCTTCGCCACGCGCGATCGGCAGCAGGGGCAGGGTATCGGGATGCTCGCGCATCTGCGTGCACGGGTGCCACAGCACGGCCAGATCGCGCTCGCGCCAGCGCTGCGCTTCATCAGGCTCTGCTAGCATCTCGGGATCGTGAGACTTCTTCTGCATACCGCCATTATCCCGCCCCGATGCCGATCGTGCAGTGCCGCCATGAACGGGGGTGCCGCGTGAGTCATCGCTTGCCGACCATCCACGGCATCACCGAGCATGATGCCGGTCCGTACCGCCTGGAGCGGCTGGACCTTGAGTTCAGCAATGGCGAGCGCCGCCGCTACGAGCGCCTGCACGGCCGCGGCCACGGTGCGGTGGTAGTGGTGCCGCTGCTCGACGACGACACCGTATTGCTGGTGCGCGAATATGCGGCCGGCGTACACCGCTACGAACTGGGGCTGGTCAAGGGTCGGATCGATGCCGGCGAGACCCCGCTGCAGGCCGCCGACCGCGAGCTCAAGGAGGAGGCCGGCTACGGTGCCCGTTCGCTGACGGTGTTGCGTGCGTTGACCCTGGCGCCGACCTACATGAGCCACGAGGCGCATCTGGTCGTTGCGCGCGACCTCTATCCCGAGCGCCTGCCCGGCGACGAGCCGGAGGAACTGGAAGTGGTGCCGTGGAGGCTCGATGCCCTGCACGAACTGATCCTGCGCGAGGATTTTTCCGAAGGCCGCTCGATCGCGGCGCTGTTCATTGCCCGCGAGTGGCTGAGGACCCAACAGAAATGACAGACCCCGTTTCCCCCGTCCTGCGCGAGCAGGTTGTCGAACTCGCCTATCGTGCCGCCGATGCCATCCTCGAGGTCTACGAGAGCGAGTTCGCTGTCCAGCACAAGGACGACCGTTCGCCGTTGACCGCGGCCGATCTCGCCGCGCATCGCTGCATCCTCGCTGGCCTGGAAGCATTGACCCCGGACATCCCGGTGCTGTCGGAGGAGTCCGCCCACGAAGTGGCCACCGCCGAGCGCCGGAGCTGGACCCGGCTGTGGGTGGTCGACCCGCTCGACGGCACCCGCGAATTCATCAAGCGCAATGGTGAGTTCACCGTCAACATCGCCCTGGTCGAGGCCGGCGAGCCGGTGTTCGGCGTGGTCCAGGCGCCGGTGACCGGCGTGGCCTGGTACGGCGGGCGCGATCTGGGGGCGTTCCGGCGCGAGAAGGGTGGGGCCGGTGCCGAAATGAAGGTCCGTGCCCCGGCCATCGCGCCGCTGCGGGTGGCGGCCAGCCGTTCGCACCGCGATGAGCGGACCGAGGCCTTCATCGCTCGCATGGGTGAGGTCGAGCCGATCGGGCTGGGCTCTTCGCTCAAGTTCTGCCGCATCGCCGAGGGCGGGATGGACGTCTACCCGCGCTTCGGTCCGACCAGTGAATGGGACACCGCCGCCGGCCAGTGCGTACTGGAAGGTGCGGGCGGTGCCGTGTTCGACCCGCGGGGCCGGCCGTTCCGCTACAACCAGCGCGACACCCTGCTCAACGGGGAGTTCGTCGCGCTGGGCGATACTGCGCTGCCGTGGAAAGACTGGGCGGGGTGAGCGACGGATGAGCGAAGTCACCGGCAATCCGCGCGAGATCCAGACCCTGCTCGACATCATGGCCCGCCTGCGCGACCCCGTGGATGGCTGTCCCTGGGATGTCGAGCAGGACTTCTCGACCATCGCCCCGTACACGATCGAGGAGGCCTACGAGGTCGCCGATGCGATCGACCGCGGCGACATGGCCGACCTGAAGGACGAGCTCGGCGACCTGCTGTTGCAGGTGGTCTTCCATGCACGCATGGCCGAGGAACAGGGCGCGTTCGGTTTTGCCGACGTGGTCGCCGCGATCAGCGACAAGATGGTGCGCCGGCACCCGCACGTGTTCGGCGATGCATCATTCGAGGATGCCGAGGCCCAGACCGCTGCGTGGGAGGAGCTCAAGCGCCGCGAACGCGAGGGCAATGGCGACACCGACGCTTCCGCGCTGGCCGGTGTCGCCCGGGGCCTGCCCGAGTGGCAGCGGGCGGTGAAGCTGCAGAAACGCGCTGCCCGGGTCGGCTTCGACTGGCCCGGCATCGACCCGGTGCTGGACAAGCTGCGTGAGGAGATCGGCGAGGTCCGGGCCGAGTTCGCTGCCGACGGGCGTGCACCGACCGATGACGGCGCGCGGGACCGGCTGGAGGAGGAGATCGGCGACCTGCTGTTCGTCGCCGCCAACGTCGCCCGCCACGGCAAGGTCGACGTCGGCGCCGCCCTGCGTCGCGCCAACCTGAAGTTCGAGCGCCGGTTCCGGGCGATGGAGGCGATGGCCTCCGCCGACGGCTCCGCACTTGAGAACTTGCCGCTGGACGCGCAGGATGCCTATTGGGCGCGCGCGAAGGCAGACGAGTAACCCGGGGGCGCCACGAAAATCCGCCGTCGTTCCCGCGAAGTCTGTCCCCGAGTGATTGAGTCGGGAAGCGGGAACCCAACGACTCCAGGCCCTGGAGGTCAGAGAAGGGCCAAGTCCATGGATTCCCGTCTGCACGGGAATGGCGATCAACAGCAGGGGGGCTTATGGGCTGGTGGTCGAGATTGTTCGGCAGGCGTGCACCCGACGCGGGCGAGCACGCGGTGATCGTTTCCTTCGAATATGGCTCGTCCGACATCGGACCGCTGCTGGAACTCGGCGAGCGCCTGCGCGAGGCGATCGAACAGGCCGGAACGGGCGAATACGACGGCCATGAGATCGCCGCCGACGGCAGCGATGGCAGCTTCTTCCTCTATGGCCCGGATGCCGACCGCCTGCTGGAAAGCGTGAAGCCAGCCTTGCTGTCCAGTGGCTTCCTCAGCCGTCTCAGCGTGCGCCTGCGCTATGGCGAGGCCGGCCACAATGCGCCGGAAACCATTATCGAAATGGCTTGAGGAGGTCGGCCGACGATGGCTTTCAACAGCTTCCGCGAGTTCTACCCCTACTACCTCGGCGAACACCGCAACCGCACCTGCCGGCGACTGCACTTCATCGGCAGCTGCGGAGTGCTGGCCCTGGTCGTGGTCGCGATCGTGCGCGGCAACCCGTGGTGGCTGCTGGCGGCACTGGTATGCGGCTACGGCTTCGCTTGGGTGGGCCATTTCTTCTTCGAGAAGAACCGGCCGGCGACTTTCCGGCACCCGTTCTATTCGTTCATCGGCGACTGGGCGATGTTCGGGGATATCCTGCGCGGAAAGATCAGGTTCTGAGACGAGCATCACGCTGCGGTGGTTCGGCCTGCAGGCAACGGCATCTGGAGACGGTCTTGTGCACCCCGCAATGGCCGATTGCCCGATTTTGGCGCCCGTTTTCACAAGCCGTCGACCTGACCATCGGCAGTCTTCACGAAACTGAAGATGCGGGAGTGTTTATGCAGGGCACGCGTGAGGGAGGTCTGGTCCTCATCGTCGAGGACAACCGAAACATCTCCGAAATGGTCGGCGAGTACCTGGAGGGCCGCGGTTTCGAGGTCGATTACGCAGCCGATGGCGTCGATGCCTACCGGCTGGCGACCGACAACAACTATGACGTGATCGTGCTCGACCTGATGTTGCCGCGGATGGACGGCGTCGAGGTCTGCAAACGGCTGCGCGAGGAAGCACGCAAGTCCACGCCGGTGTTGATGCTGACCGCGCGCGACACCCTGGACGAAAAACTGACCGGCCTTGGCGCCGGCGCCGATGACTACCTGACCAAGCCGTTTGCGATCCAGGAGCTGGAGGCCCGCCTGCGTGCGCTGATCCGCCGTGAGCGGCGCCAGGTCGGCGGCGAGGTGCTCAAGGTCGCCGACCTTGTGCTCGACCCGGCCAGCCTGCGGGTGACCCGCGGTGGCAACGAACTGCAGTTGTCGCCGATCGGCCTGCGCCTGTTGACCATCCTGATGCGCGAGTCGCCGCGGGTGGTAAGCCGGCAGGAGATCGAGCGCGAGATATGGGGCAACGGCCTGCCCGATTCGGACACCCTGCGCAGCCACCTGTACAACCTGCGCAAGACCATCGACAAGCCGTTCGACAAACAGCTGCTGCATACCGTGCAGAGCGCCGGCTACCGCATCGCGGATATCTCGCAGTCACCCGACTGACGAGTACGCCGAGGCGATCCGTCCACCGCTGCCATGTCCTACGGTCTGTCACGCCAGATCAAGATGGTGTTCATCCTCCAGGCGCTGATCAGCACCTTGCTGATCGCGATGGGCATCGTCTTGCTGGGCATGGCGGTACGGCACGTGATCCTGGACCAGCGCATGCAGGCCGAAGCGGAGCAGTTCTGGAACCAGCGTGCCGAGGATCCGGAGCATCCGCTGCCGATGACGAGCGCGCTGCGCGGCGAGCTGGAGCGGGAAGGCGCGCTGGACGACGGGTTGCGCGCGCATGATCCCGGAACGATGCAGAAAGCCTACCGGCATCTGCCACACGGCTTGCACTGGCTGCCGTCGAAGCGGCTGACGGTGTATGTCGATCGCCGGCCTGAAGGCACGCTCTACCTGGAGATGGGTGCCGGCGATGTGGAGAAGGCGATCCTGCTGACCGGCCTGGCCAGCTTTCTGCTGGCGATGCTGACCATCGTGGTGATTTCCTGGCTGAGCTACCGCACTTCAAGGCGTCTGGTCACGCCGGTGAGCTGGCTGGCCGACATGGTCTCGCGCTGGGATCCGCGCGCGCCTGATACCGACGCGATTTCGACCAGTGCGTTGCCGACCGATGCCGGCGGCGAAGTACGCTCCCTGGCCCGCGCGCTGCGCGGGCTTGCCGGCCGCGTGGAGGAGTTCGTCGCCCGTGAACGCGATTTCACCCGCGATGCCAGCCATGAGTTGCGCACGCCGCTGACCGTGGTCCGGGTTGCCACCGATCTGATGCTGGCCGACCCCGCGACCAACCCGCAGTCGCGGCGCTCGCTGGCCCGAATCCAGCGCGCCGGCCGCGACATGGAGGCGGTGATCGAGGCGTTCCTGATCCTGGCCCGGGAAGCCGAGATCGAGCCGCAGAGCGAGGAATTTCCGGTCATCGACGTGGTCAACCATGAGGTCGAGCGGATTCTGCCGTTGCTCAACGGCCGACCGGTCGAAGTAGAGGTCATCGACGACGGTGCGCCCCGGTTGTACGCACCGCCCAACGTGCTCAACGTGATGCTGGGCAACCTGCTCAGCAATGCCGCCCGCTTCACCGAGAGCGGCAGGATCGAAGTGCGGATATCGCCTGACCGGCTCGATGTCCGCGATACCGGCATCGGCATGAGCGAGGAAGCTCTGGCACGCGTGTTCGACCCGTTCTACCGGGTCGACCCGGACCGCGACGAGGGTCGCGGCATGGGCCTGTCGATCGTGCGCCGGCTCGGCGACCGCTTTGGCTGGCCGGTGGCGCTGGTCAGCGAGCCGGGCGAGGGGACGGTGGCGACGATCCATTTTTCCGCCTGAAGTCTGCCGATCCTGGGACGGGAGGATGCTGGGCCGGGAAAAGGCAGAACGGCAGGGTGCCTGAACGTCCCGCTTTCGGCGGTTCCATGTTGTCAACGTGAAGCGGCGATGGGCGTTGACTCCATGTCCGTTCCCTGGTCGCACCGATGAGTCCCGCAAGCCGCATGCCGAATACTTCCCGTAAACGCTCACCGTGGGTTCGCCGCGGCGTCTCCGTGCTGGCCGTGGCCGCGCTGGTGGGCATGGGCGCCTGGCTGATCCAGCAGCGCAACGCCGAGGCCTCCGCCGGGGGCTGGCGCAGCGCCCAGGTCGAGCGCGGCGACATCCGCGTCGGCATTTCCGCCACCGGAAGTCTGTCGGCGATTTCCACCGTCGATGTCGGCAGCCAGATTTCCGGCCAGATCACCGAGGTGCTGGCCGACTTCAACGACCGGGTCAAGAAAGGGCAGGTGATCGCCCGCATCGACCCGAGTACCTATGAGGCGCAGATCGCGCAGGGCGACGCGTCAGTGGCTGCCGCTCGCGCCGCCCTGGCCACCGCCGAAGCCACGCTGACGAACGCCGAGGCCGACTACCAGCGCAAGATTGCGCTGGCCGAGACCCAACTGGTCGCGCGCAGCGACGCCGATCTCGCCCGTGCCGCGCGCGACCAGGCCCGGGCCCAGGTCGCCTCGGCCCGGGCGCAGATCGACCAGCAGATCGCCTCGACCCGCACCTCGCGCCTCAACCTCGAGCGCACCGTGATCCGCTCGCCGGTCGATGGCGTGGTGCTGACCCGTTCGATCGAGAGCGGCCAGACCGTGGCCGCCAGCCTGCAGGCGCCGGTGTTGTTCCAGATCGCCGAGGACCTGTCGAAGATGGAGATCGTGCTGGCCATCGACGAGGCCGACATCGGCCAGGTCAAGGCCGGGCAGGGCGTGGCTTTCACTGTCGATGCCTTTCCGGACCGCCGATTCCGTGGCGAGGTCCAGCAGGTGAGGCTGGCGGCGACCAACACCAACAATGTCATCACCTATCCGGTGGTGGTCGCGGTCGACAACAGCGAACAGCTGTTGCTGCCCGGCATGACCGCCAATGCCGAGATCGAGGTCAACCGTCGCGACGACGTGCTGCGCGTGCCCAACGCGGCGCTGCGCTACCGCCCGGACGGTAACGTGGAGATGAGCGGTGCCCAGGGCGGCCGTGGCGGCTTGCAGGACGAATTGCCGCGCATCGCCGCCGCGCTCGAACTGGACGCCGACCAGCAGGCCGGCTTCGATGCGGCGCTGTCGCAGATGCGCGAACGCATGTCTGCCCGCAGGACCGTGGCGGCGCCCCAAGGAGGTGGTGGCAACGCACTGTTCGGACGTGGTCCGGGTGGTGGCGGCACGACCGGTTCGGCCGGCATGAGCGGCGAGCAGCGGCAGCGGATGATGGAGCGCTTCAATCAGCAGTTCGCCGCGTTCACCGCGCTGCTCGACGACCGCCAGCGGGCGGCGTGGAACGCGGAGCTGGCCGACCGGCTCGGCGCGCGCCGGGCGCCGCTGTACCGGCTCGAGGGCGGCAGCCTGCAGGGCGTGATGGTGCGCGTGGGTGCCAGCGACGGCAGCTGGACCGAGGTGTCCGGCGACATCGCCGACGGCGATACCGTCGTCACCGGCCGCGAGCGCTCGACCCGATGAATGCCGTCGTCCGCAATACGGTTCCCGATACTGCGGTGCCGGTCATCGAGACCCGCGCGCTGGGCAAGGTCTATTCGCCCGGCACCCCGGCCGAGGTGGTCGCACTGCGCGATGTCGACATGCGGATCGGGGGCGGCGAACTGGTTTCGATCATGGGCCCGTCCGGCTCCGGCAAGTCGACCCTGATGAACCTGATCGGCTGCCTCGACACGCCCAGCAGCGGTCAGTACCTGTGCGGCGGCATCGATATCGCCCGCCTCGATGCCGAGGAACGGGCGCAGTTGCGGCTGGAGAAGATCGGCTTCGTATTCCAGGGTTTCAATCTGCTCAGCCGGATGAGCGCGCTGGAAAACGTCGCCATGCCGATGGGCTATGCCGGCGTGCCGCGCGAAGAACGCCTGCAACGTGCGCGCGAAGCGCTGGCCGTGGTCGGCCTGGCCGAACGCGCCGGTCACAGGCCCAGTGAACTGTCCGGCGGCCAGCAGCAGCGCGTGGCGATCGCGCGGGCGTTGGTCAACCGGCCCTCGATCCTGCTCGCCGACGAGCCGACCGGCGCCCTCGACAGCCGTACCGGCGAGGAGATCCTGGCCCTGTTCAAGCGCCTGCAGGACGAGGGCCAGACGGTGGTGCTGATCACCCACGATGCCGAGGTCGCCGCGCATTGCGGCCGGGTGCTGGAGATGCATGATGGGCGCCTGCACGAGCGCCTGCATGAGCGCGCCGGAGGCGGGGCATGAACTTCCTCGAAGTCCTGCGCACCGCCGCCCATGCCCTGCGCGGCAACTGGATGCGCAGCGCACTGACCTCGCTGGGCGTGATCATCGGCATTGCCGCAGTGATCGTGATGGTCTCGGTCGGCCAGGGCACCCAGGCCGAGATCGACAAGCTGGTGTCCGGGCTGGGCTCGAACCGGCTCGACATCAGCCCGGGCGCCGGCCGCGGCATGGGCGGTGCGCGCATGGCCGGCAGCAGCTTCTACACCATCAACGAGGGCGATGCCGAGGCGATCCGCAGCGAGATCCCGGAGGTGCAGTACGTCGCCGCGTCGCTGCGCGGCGGCACCCAGGTGGTGTTCGCGGAGAAGAACTGGTCGACCCAGTGGCAGGGTGTGCAGCCGGACTTCTTCGAGATCGAGAGCTGGCAGATCGCCAATGGCGACGTGTTCGACGCACGCGACTACTCCAGCGCCGCCAAGACCGTGATCATCGGCGAGACCGTGCGCCGCGAACTGTTCGGCGACGAGGATGCGGTCGGGCAGTCGATCCGGGTCGGCCGGGTACCGTTCACCGTGGTCGGTACGCTCAAGCCGAAGGGACAGGGCGGCTGGGGCCAGGACCAGGACGACGCCATCCTGGTGCCGCTGGAGACCTCGCGGCGGCGGCTGATGGGTGCGATGGCGATACCGCCCGGGGCGGTGCAGCAGATCACCCTCGGTGTTGGCCATGCCGACGATCTGTCGTACGTGCAGGGTGAGGTCGAGGCGCTGCTGCGACAGCGCCACCGCATCCAGCCCGGCGCCGAGGACGATTTCCGCGTGCGCAACATCGCCGAGATCATCGAGACCCGCACCGCGACCACCCGGCTGATGTCGCTGCTGCTGGGCGCGGTGGCGACGATTTCGCTGGTGGTCGGCGGCATCGGCATCATGAACATCATGCTGGTGTCGGTGACCGAGCGGATCCGCGAGATCGGCCTGCGCATGGCGGTCGGTGCGGGGCCTTCGGACGTACGCCGGCAATTCCTCGCCGAGGCGATGTTGATCTCGCTGATCGGTGGCGTGCTCGGCATCGGCATCGGCATCGCCGGTGCGCTGGTGGTGGGCCAGGTCAGTGATCTGCCGGTGGCGCTGAATGGGCAGGTGGTCGCGCTCGCGGCCGGGTTCTCGATCTGCACCGGCCTGTTCTTCGGCTATTACCCGGCGCGCAAGGCCTCGCAGCTGGATCCGATCGAGGCCCTGCGACAACAGTAGGAGCGCCCTCGGGCGCGGTTCCCAGGCTGCACCCGGGAATCCGGTGGCGTAGTGTCCGCAGGGAAGCCGGTGGCCATGGGGTTTGCGGGACCTTCGGAGGCAGGATGCCGACGATGAGCGCCCATGGATGGGTTCACAGCGTGTCCCGCAAACCCCATGGCCACCGGCTTCTGGACACTCTGCTGGTGCTGGTGGGAAATCCAAAGCCGGGTTCAGATCATTCCGCCTCACGGCGTTATCCTTGGTCTTCGTCAATGGAGACCACCGATGCGACTGCTGATCACGCTCGCCCTTGCCGCCATGACCATCACCGCCCAGGCCCAGACCGCGCCATCCGCCGAGGACCAGCCGTCCGGCAGGACCGCGCTGGTCATCCACGGTGGCGCCGGCTTCGTGCCGAAGGACGCGCTGAGCAAGGCCGACCTGCGTGATGTGCACGCCACTCTCAATCGCGCGCTGGACGCCGGCAACGCGGTGCTGGCGAAGGGCGGCGCGGCGCTGGACGCGGTGGAGGCGGCCATCCTGGTGCTGGAGGAGTCGCCGCGCTTCAACGCCGGCAAGGGCGCGGTGTTCAACGCCATCGGCGGGCACGAGCTCGATGCCTCGGTGATGGAGGGCCATACCCGCCGCGCCGGTGCGGTGGCCGGGGTCACCACCGTGCGCAATCCGATCCGGCTGGCACGCGCGGTGATGGAGCATAGCCAGCACGTGATGATGGCCGGCGCCGGCGCCGAGGTTTTCGCCGATTCGCGGCCGGAGATCGAGCGGGTCGAGAACAGCTGGTTCGATACCGAGCAGCGTCGCCGTGCACTGGAGCAGGCCAAGGAGAAAGAGGCGCGCGACCCGCAGGCGGTGCTGGGCGGGGACACGCCAGCCCACGAATCAAGTGCGCAAGCACTTGAGCGTAAGGAAGGCTATTTCGGTACCGTTGGCGCGGTCGCGCTCGACGTTCATGGCCACATCGCCGCGGGCACAAGCACCGGCGGCATGACCAACAAGCGCTGGGGCCGGGTCGGCGATTCGCCGGTCATCGGTGCCGGTACCTGGGCCGACGACCGTTGCGGCGTGTCCGGCACCGGCTGGGGCGAGTTCTACATCCGCAACGCGGTTGCCCACGACATCTGTGCCCGCGTCGCCTATCGCGGCGACAGCCTGACCGAAGCCGCCGAGGAGGTCGTCAACCGGATCGTGCCGGCCGCCGGTGGCGATGGTGGCGCGATCGCGCTCGATGTCGACGGCAACATCGCCATGCCGTTCAACAGCGGCAGCATGTTCCGCGGCTGGATCCGCCCCGACGGTAGCCGGGGCACCGCGATCCACGAAGCGGGGGATGGCGGCGGGGCCGATTGAGCGGCCGCCGGGGCGGGTGCTGCGGGCCTGTGGCAAAATCGTCGGCCGTCCGGCGTCCCGCCGCGCCATCCACCCAGCGAGACGCATGATCCATGGCCGACGAATTCGGACATCTGCCACGCCGCCCGAGCCGCATCCTCAAGGCCACGATCTGGTCGCTACAGGGGCTCAAGGCAGCCTGGCTGCACGAATCCTCGTTCCGGCTGGAGGTATACCTGTTCGCGATCCTGGCGCCGCTGGGCTGGTGGCTCGGCGATACGGCGGTGGAACGGGCGCTGCTGATCGGCTCGATGCTGCTGGTGCTCAGTGTGGAACTGCTCAATTCGGCCATCGAGGCCGTGATCGAGCGCTTCGGCGACGAGCACCACGAACTGGCCGGGCGAGCCAAGGACATGGGTTCGGCCGCGGTGTTCGTGGTGATGGTGAACGTGGCGCTGGTCTGGGGCGCGATCGTGCTGCCGAGGTTGTTCTGAACTCCGCGTACGCGGGTCGCCATTGATGCAGGCGGAAGTCGCTGACCGTGGTTGAGCTGTTGAGCGATCCGAACGCCTGGATCAGCCTGCTCACGCTCAGTGCATTTCGTTCCGCGCGGGTATATCTAGGGCGCGATGGGTTTCTCGGCGCTGGCGGAATGTCTGAACCTGTGGGCCCGGCGCAGCTGTACGATGGAAGCTGTCACCCGCCCGGGTCGGGCACAATAGGGGCCCTGTCGCCGACTCGAGCCTGCCGAACGCATGATCTTCCTGCACCAGATAGACCCGATCGCCTTCTCGCTGGGTCCGCTCTCCGTCCATTGGTACGGAATCATGTACCTGCTTGGTTTCCTGGCCGCCTGGTGGCTGGGGCGCCAGCGGATCCGTGCCGGGCGTCTGCCGGGAGTCGATGAGCAGGGCTTCGGCGATTTGCTGTTCTACGGCATGCTCGGCGTGGTGCTGGGCGGGCGTATCGGCTATGTCCTCTTCTATGCTTTTGGCGAGCTGATCCGCGATCCGTTGATGCTGTTCCGGATCTGGGAAGGCGGGATGAGTTTCCACGGCGGCCTGGTCGGGGTCATGGTTGCGGCCTTGCTGTGGGCCCGCCGGCACAAGTTGCATTTCTTCGACGTGGCCGACTTCATCGTTCCGCTGGTGCCCCCGGGACTGGGATTTGGCCGGCTTGGCAACTACATCGGCGGTGAGTTGTGGGGCAAGACGACCGGAGGCGACTGGGGTGTGGTGTTCCCCGGCGCGCTGCCGCAGCAGTATGCATACCTGCCGCTGGAGGAGCTGCGCAGCCTGCATGCCAGTGGCGCGCTCGACACCTTCGCCCGCCATCCTTCGCAGCTTTACCAGGCCTGCCTCGAGGGACTGGTGATGTTCGTGGTGCTGTGGTGGTTCTCCAGCCGGCCGCGGCCGCGCTACGCTGTCGCCGGCCTGTTTGCGCTGCTGTACGGCTGTTTCCGTTTCCTGGTCGAGTTCGTTCGCGTGCCTGACGAACAGCTCGGCTATCTTGCCTTCGACTGGTTGACCATGGGACAGGTGCTGAGTCTTCCGTTGATCGCCCTGGGCCTGTTCTGGCTGTGGTTGTCGCGACGCTCGCCGACCCTGCAGCCGCAACCTGCCACCACCAAGGAATGACCGATGCGTCAATACCTTGATCTGCTCCGCCACGTCCTCGAACGCGGTGCCGAAAAGAGCGATCGCACCGGCACCGGCACCCGCAGCGTGTTCGGCTGGCAGATGCGCTTCGATCTGGCCGAAGGTTTTCCGCTGGTCACCACCAAGAAGCTGCACCTGCGTTCGATCGTCCACGAACTGCTGTGGTTCCTGCAGGGCGACACCAACATCGCCTACCTTAAGGACAACAAGGTGTCGATCTGGGACGAGTGGGCCGACGCCAACGGCGACCTCGGCCCGGTCTACGGCCACCAGTGGCGGCACTGGTCCGACGGCAGCGAGGGCGGGATCGACCAGATCCGCTGGGTGATCGAGGAGATCAGGCGCAATCCGGATTCACGGCGGCTGATCGTCAGCGCCTGGAACGTGGCCGATCTGCCGAAGATGGCACTGATGCCGTGCCACACGATGTTCCAGTTCTACGTGGTCGACGGCAAGCTGAGCTGCCAGCTGTACCAGCGCAGCGGCGACATCTTCCTGGGAGTGCCGTTCAACATCGCCAGCTACGCGCTGCTCACGCACATGGTGGCCCAGGTGTGCGGTTTGGGCGTCGGCGATTTCGTGCACACGCTGGGCGATGCGCATCTGTATTCGAATCATTTCGAGCAGGCGCGCGAGCAGCTGTCGCGCGAGCCGCGCCCGTTGCCGACATTGGTGTTGAACCCGGAGGTGCGCGACATTTTCGGTTTCCGGTATGAGGACATCGCGATCAAGGGTTACGACCCGCATCCGGCGATCAAGGCGCCGGTGGCGGTTTGAGCGTGTCTCGCGGCATGAGACCGCGGTGATCGACGATTTCAAGCGACCCCCAATCGGACCTACGTGCCATGGCTCGCCAGAAAAAACATTCATCAAGATCGCGCGAGAAGTTTGCAGATTCGCTCTTTACGTTGTCGAACGGTTTGATCATTGGCCTGATGGCCACCCTTTTGCTGGCGCCTTTGGGTGCTGTGTTCCGCGCCTTGGTGACTCCCGGCGACGAGGCATCCTCCCTGTTCGAGGCGGTGAAGGACATTCCGTCCTTCGAGGCGCTGGTGTTCGTAGTGCTCTATTTGCTGATCGTATGGCTGGCGGTCTCGTCGCGCGAACATGCGATGTCGATCTATACGGAGTTGCACCCCGATGCAGATGGTTCTGATCGCCGCGCTTGACATGAACCGCGCCATCGGTCGCGACAACGACCTGCCATGGCGGTTGCCTGATGATCTGAAGCGCTTCAAGGCATTGACCCTCGGCAAGCCGCTGCTGATGGGCCGCAAGACCGCCGAGTCGCTCGGCCGCGCGCTGCCGGGGCGGCGCAACCTGGTGTTGACCCGCAGCGGACGGGTGCCGTTCGAAGGTATGGAACCGGTGGCCAGCGTCGACGAGGCGTTGCGCGTCGCCGCGGACGATGGCGCCGATACGCTGTGCGTGATCGGTGGCGGCGAGGTCTACGCGTTGTGTCTGCCATACGCGAAGCGGATGCACCTGACCCACGTCGATACCGTGGTCGAGGGCGCGGATGCGCATTTCCCCGCCTTCGATCACGCCGGCTGGCAGGTTGTCGCCCGCGAGCCGCACCCGGCCGATGACCGCCACGCCTTCGCGTTCGAGTTTGTCGATTACGTTCGGTCCTGACGGTTCAATCGAGGCGTGGCCGATAGTGCCCGGTCATCGTGTAGGCGAACAACGCGTCTTCCTCGCGGGTGCCGTGGCCGACGTTGTGGATGACCAGTGGCACCCCGGCGCCGCTGCGGCGCTCGGAGACGATGCCGATATGCGGCAGGCCGCCCGGCAGGGTCCAGGTCACCAGGTCGCCGGGCAGGTAGCCGTCCGGCTCGCGCCCGGCCTGCAGCGCCCAGCCCTGTCGCTCGAACCAGCGCCGCAGGTTGGGTACGCGGCGGTGGTCGATGTTGCGATCGGGGGCGCGCAGGCCCCACAGCGGCGGGTAGGCGCCGAAGTTTGTGCGCATGTCCTCGTGCACGGTCTGCTGCAGGTCCAGGCCCTCATGGCGCAAGGCGCGGATCACCACGTCGGTGCAGACGCCGCGCTCGATCGGCACGTCGCCACCGGGGTAGGCCAGAGCCACGTAGGCGGGATCGTAATGGCGGGTCACGCCAACCTGGTTGCGCGCTGCATGGACCCTCAATGGTGCCGACTCCTCCGCCGATGCGAGGGTGGCAGGTTCCGGGGCGGCGTCCGGCCGGGACGGGGCTCCGCTGCCGACGAACATCCGGGCCGGCATGGGGTGCTGCGGTTGCCGCCCGGGAAGCGCCAAGGCAAGTATCGCGGCCGCGGCCAGTATCGCCGCGATGGCGGCCAACCATCGCCGCTTGCCAGCACGATGCCGGTTGGTCGCCGTGTTCATCGCCGCGATTCCTGTCGAGGCCTGTGCCTGCCCGGTCTGGACTTGTGCCGGGGCTTCGGCGGTGCGGCAGGCTGGTCGCGGCCCGCAACCTGCACCACGCGCAGCTCGTCGGTGTCGAGCTGCAACGCGGTCAGCTTGCCGCCCCAGACCGCGCCGGTGTCGATCGCGTGGACGCCATGGCCAATGAACAGCCCCAGGGTCGACCAGTGGCCGCAGACGATCTTCAGGTCGCGTTCGGCACGGCCGGGTACTTCGTACCACGGGTACAGACCGGCCGGCTGGGTACCGGGCGAGCCTTTGTCCTCGTAGGAGATACGGCCGCGCGGGGTGCAGTAGCGCAGCCGGGTCATGATGTTGATGATCGCGCGCAGGCGATCGTTGCCGGTCAGCTGCGGGTTCCACGCCGGGCCGTCGCCGTACATGGCCTTGAGCAGGCGCCCGGCCTGGTCGCCGTGCAGCTTCTGCTCGACCTCGCGGGCATGGCGCTCGGCCATCGACGTGGTCCATTTCGGCGCCAGCCCGGCATGGACCATCATCCAGCCCAGCTTGCGGTCGACATGGCAGAGCTTCTGCGTGCGCAGCCAGTCGAGCAGGGTGTCGCGATCCTCGGCCAGCACCACCCGCTGCAGGTCGGGGTTGACCTTGCGCTGTTCCTCCTCGCTGCGCTGGCCGATCGCCAGCAGCGAGAGGTCGTGGTTGCCAAGCACCATGGTGCTGGAGTCGCGCAGCGAATGCACAAGCCGCAATGTTTCCAGCGATTGTCCGCCACGGTTGACCAGGTCGCCGCAGAACCATAGCCGGTCGCGCGCCGGATCGAAGGCGATTTTCTCCAGCAGGCGCTGGGTGGCGTCGTAGCAACCCTGCAGGTCGCCGATGGCCCAGATACTCATGGGGCAGTAGTAAGTGACGAGAAGTGAGGGGCGAGTAAAAGCGGGAGAACAGAACGATTGGCTTCTGCAGTGTTGTTCCCTTTCACTCGTTCCTGCCTCAATGCAATGTACGGGGAATGGTCAGGGTAAACGGCGGAATCGGCGCATCGAAGCGGGTACCGTCGTCGGCGAGGATCTGGTAGTGGCCCTGCATGGTGCCGAGGTCGGTCTCCAGCATCGCACCGGAGGTGTATTCGAATGCTTCGCCCGGACGCAGCCACGGTTGTTCGCCGACCACGCCATCGCCCTCGACCTCCTGCACCTTGCCGTTGGCGTCGGTGATGATCCAGTGGCGCGCCAGCAGCCGCGCGGGCACGGTGCCGCTGTTGCGGATGTGAATGGTGTAGGAGAAGACGTAGCGGTCCTGCTCCGGCTCTGACTGGTCGTCGAGGTATCGGGTGGCGACCTGGATTTCGAAAGCGTAGTCGGCGGGGGAATTCATGGATGACAGTGTACCCGCCAGAAGTGCGCTGGCGAGGCAGGGGCAGTTGCGATCAGTGGCTGCTGCTGGCGGCCAAGGCGTTGGCCATGCGAATGAAGTCGGCGACTTCCAGTTGTTCGGCGCGGGCGTCGGGCCGGACTCCGGCGGCCTCGATCGCGGACGTATCGCAGATCTTGGACAGCGCGTTGCGCAGGGTTTTGCGGCGCTGGCCGAAAGCGTCGCGCACGACCGCGGCGAACAGGTCCGGATCGTCGATGCCGATCTTCTCCGGTGCGCGCGGCACCATCCGCACCACGGCGGAGTCGACCTTCGGCGGTGGGCGGAACGCTCCGGGCGGGACGTTGAACAGCGGCGTGACCGCGCAATAGGCCTGCAGCATCACCGAGAGGCGTCCATATATCTTGCTGCCCGGGCCGGCGGCCATGCGGTCGACGACTTCCTTCTGCAGCATGAAGGTCATGTCGCGGATCACCGCGGCGTGTTCGAGGGCATGGAACAGGATCGGCGAGGACAGGTTGTAGGGCAGGTTGCCGACCAGCCTCAGCGGGCCTTCCTCGCCAGCCAGCGCGGTGAAGTCGACTTCCAGCACGTTGCGGTGGATCACCCGCAGGGTGCCGTGCGCACGCGCGGCCTCGGTGAGCGGAAAGATCAGATCGCGATCGAACTCGATCACGGTGAGCCGGCCGTGCACGTCGAGCAGCGGGAAGGTGATCGCGCCCTGGCCCGGGCCGATTTCGACCAATCGGTCCTCGGGCTTCGGGTTCACCGCCTGCACGATCCTGTCGATGATCCCGCGCTCGTGCAGGAAGTGCTGGCCGAGCGATTTCTTGGGCGGATCTTTGAAGTGGCTGCGGGTCATGGGCTGGAAGTGTAATCGCTCGAGGCCGTCATCCCGGGCGTGGCGAGCGAATCCGCCTCAATCTGTCCCCAATCGGGCTCTTCGCGAAACCACCATCCGCGCACAGGTTTCCACAGCGGCGAACAGGCTCGACGGGTCGGCGATGCCCTTGCCGGCCAGGTCCAGCGCGGTGCCGTGATCGACCGCGACGCGCGGATAGGGCAGGCCGAGGGTGATGTTCACCGCCTGCTCGAAGCCGCTGTACTTGAGCACCGGCAGGCCTTGGTCGTGGTACATCGCCAGCACCGCGTCGAAGCCGCGCAGCTTGCCGGGCAGGAAGGCGGTGTCGGCCGGCAGCGGGCCGATCAGCTGCATCCCTTCATCGCGCAACGCCGCGAGCGTGGGTTCGATCACCTCGATCTCCTCGTGGCCGAGGTGGCCGGCCTCGCCCGCGTGCGGGTTGAGGCCGAGCACGGCGATGACCGGGTCGGGAATGCCGAAATCGGCGTGCATCGACCGGTGCAGGATGCGCAGCACGCGCTGCAGCCCATCGATGCTGATCGCGTCCGGCACCGCGCGCAGCGGCAGGTGGGTCGTGGCGAGGGCGACGCGGACGATGTCATTGGCCAGCATCATCACCACCTCGCGGCCGGCCTGCGCGGCGAGCAGCTCGGTGGTGCCGGTGTAGGCGATGCCGCCTTCGTTGATCACCGCCTTGTGCACGGGACCGGTAACCAGACCGTCGAAATCGCCACGCAGGCAACCGTCGGCGGCGCGGGTCAGGGCTTCGATCACCGCCGCGGCATTGCGTGGATCAGGCGTGCCGGGGAGGGACTGTACGGCGTTGGGAATCTCGATCAGGGCCAGCTCGCCAGGGCGCGGCGCGGCGCCGGGCGATGCAGTGAGGGTGAGGGGCAGGTCGAGCTTGGCGGCGGCGTCGCGCAGTGTGGTGGCGGCGCCAAAGACGGTCAGGTGGTAGTCGCGCGGCCGCTGGGCCAGGCGGACGCAGAGTTCGGGCCCGATGCCGGCCGGCTCGCCGGGGACAAGCGCGAGGCGAAGGGCCTGGGCGTCGCTGATCACGGAGAGGGCCTGCTAACGATGACGGGCGGCCGGGTCCGGTTGGCCACCGGACCGGTCAGCCGTCGCTGGAGGCAGCCTGTGGACCGACCCGCAGGTCGACATAGGCCTCGCCCCGCATCTCGCGCAGGAAGCGGTTCCACTCGTCTTCCAGCTTGCGGCGGCCGATGATCTCGGCGATCTGGTTGCGGCGGTTCTGGTCGGTGAGGTTGGTCTGGCGGCTGCCGGTACGTTCGACGATGTGCCAGCCGGTGGCGGTCTTGAACGGGGCCGACACCTCGCCGTCGCCGAGACGCATGACCTGTCCACCGAAGTCCAGGCCGTAGGCGTCGGCCATGAACCAGCCCAGGTCGCCGCCACTGCTGCCGCTGCTCAGGTCCTGCGATTCCTGACGCGCCAGTTCGGCAAAGTCGGCGCCACCGGCGAGTCGCGCGGCGAGGGTGTCGATCTTGCCCTTGGCTTCGGCGTCGCTGGTGTTCTGGTCGATCCGGATCAGGATGTGACGGGCCCGGTACTGGGTGACGGTCTGCGCCGCCTCGGCATCGACATCGCGCGATTCGACCATCTGCAGCAGCTGGAAGCCGCTGGGGCCGCGCAGCGGCTGGCTGACCTCGCCGGCTTGCATGTTGCGGATCAGTTCGGCGAAGGCGGCCGGGATCTCATCCAGGCTGCGCCAGCCCAGGTCACCGCCTTCCAGCGCATTGGGGCTGTCGGAATAGCGCACGGCGGCGGCCGCGAAGTCCATCTCGCCACGATCGAGCAGGCTCTTGATGCCATCGATCTTGTCCTGGGCAATGGTGATCTGCTCGGGGGTGGCGCCCTCGGGCAGCCCGACCAGGATGTGGGCGAGGTGATACTGGACCCCGCCGGCCTGCTGGGCTTCCATCGCGGCGTCGATTTCGGCGTCGCTGACCGATACCCGCGACTGCGCGTAGCGCTGGCGCAGCTTCTGGATCATCAGCTCGTCACGGATCGAGCGGCGGAATTCCTCGAAGGAGGTGCCGTCGGCCGCCAGCTGGCGGCTGAGCTGGTCGATGCTCATGCCGTTCTGCTGGGCGATGTTGGCGATCGCGCCGTCGGTCTCCTGGTTGCTGACCCGCACGCCGGTGCCCTCGGCGCGGGCGACCTGCAGCTTGACCAGCACCAGCCGCTCCAGCACCTGGCGCTCGAGCACCTCACGCGGCGGCAGCTGGCCTTCGCGGCCCGCGTACTGGGTAAGGATGTTGGCGACAGCGCGGTCGAGTTCGCTGCGCAGGATCACGTCTTCGTCGACGATCGCGGCGATGCCCTCGATCTGCTGTCCCCCGACCGCGGGCGGGGCGGTCTGGGCCTGGATGGATGGCGTGGCCAGGGCCGCGGCGAGGACGCAGCAGGCAATGAGATTCTTCATAGGATCGGGTCAGGCGAGGATTCGACGTCGTCGTCGGTGATGAGGGACGGCGGGACCAGATACAGATCGTCGCGGTCGTAGCCGAGGATAGCACGGCGCAGTTCGCGCTCGGTTTTCTGGCCGGCAGAGCCCAGGCCCTTGAATTCGAATTCGAGGCGCAGCGAATTGTCGAGGTCGCCATCGCGGTTGCGGACGTAGCGGCGGGCGACCAGGCGCGCGGCGATGCAGCAACTTTCCCACTGCACGCCGGCGATCGATTCGAGCAGCTTGTGGTCGAACAGAGAGTAGTAGTAACGGCCGACCAGGCTCCAGTTGTCGTTGACCGGATACAGGAACGAGAAGTCGACCTGCTCTAGCAGGTCGTCGCGGCTGGTCGGGTGGCGGCGGTAGCGATAGCCGAGGTTGACCACGCCGGTGTCGCGGAACAGGTAGCGCACGCGCAGGCTGGCCAGGTCCTCGCCCCGCAGTTTGGGGTCCCACTGGTAGCCGACGTTGATGTTCCAGCGGTCGCTGGGGGTGACGCTGAGGTCGGCGATCCAGGCCGACTTGCCCTGTTCGATCGGCCGTTCCCTGTTGAGGGTGGTCTGGACGTCGTCGAAATACTGGATCCGGCCCATGCTTGCGGCCAGCCGTTCGCGTCCGTCCTCGTCGTTGATCAGGCGGGTGGTCAGCGAGGTGGTCAGCTGGTTGGCGTCGGTCTGCCGGTCGGCACCGGAGTAACGGTTGTCGCGGAACAACTGCCCCCAGGTGTAGGTCAGTGCTCGGGTGTCGAAGGTCGGCAGGCCGTCCTGGTCCCGGTAGGGCACGTTCAGGTAGTAGATCCGCGGTTCCAGCGTATGCAGGTAATGGTCGCCGCGGATGGTGGCAGTGCGGTCGAAGAACAGCCCTGCGTCGACCGAGAAGATCGGCATGCTGCGGCTCGGTGAGCGGTCGCCGTCACCGTTGGTGGGTGTGTAATCCAGGTTGTATGCGGTGTGGCGCCAGGCCAGGGTCGGGCGCAGGAACCAGCTGGCGCCCTCCAGCGGCATGCTGATGTACGGTTTGAGGTCGAGCCGGGAGCCTTCCTGGACCCGGACCTCGTGCTGGAAGCGCACGGCCTCGGCATTGATGCCGGCCTCGAACCAGCGCCCGAACGGCTGCGTCCAGTTGTAGTAGGCGCGCGGCAGGCGGTGGTAGCGCAGGCTGCTCTCGTCGACGGTGTAATCGGTGAGCTGCTGATAGTCGGCCATCAGCCCGGCATCCCAGTAACGGCCACGGCCGTACAGGCCTGCGGTGCTGGTCATCGAATATGACGAACGACCGAACAGGCTGTTGCTGAAGTCGTCCAGATAGTGGGTATCGCTGATCCAGCCCAGGTTGGCACGGGCGTGCCAGGTACGGTTGAGGTTGTGCAGCGTGTCGAGGCGGAACAGGCCGCGGTCGTCCTCGGGCAGGGTGGCGCCGGGAATCGGGTTGCCGTTGTTGTCGAGCAGGTACCTGTCGGGCCGGCGGCCGGGCAGGTCGTCATGTGGCATCCATTCACCGTAGACCTTGCCCCTGCCCCTGGGATACAACCAGCGGAATTCGCCGCCCAGCAATGCACCGCGCCTGCTCATGTAGCGCGGCTCGAGGGTGGCGTCATAGTTTGGCGCCAGGTTCAGGTAGATCGGCTGTTTCCAGTCGAACCCATTGCGGTTGGACATCGAGATCGACGGGTACAACAGACCGGTGCGGCGACGGTCGTCGATCGGGAACATGAACCAGGGGACATACAGCACCGGGACGTCGCCGACACGCAGCACGGCGTTGCGTGCGACCGCCATGCCTTCCTCGGTGTCGATGTCGATGCGCTGTGCCCTGAATTGCCAGTGCGGGTTGGCGGGGTCGCAGGTGGTGTAGGTGGAGCCGACCAGGGTGCCCTGACTGCCGCGCAGCTCGATGTGGTCGGCGCCGCCGTGGCCGCGGCGTTCGACAAGCTGGTACTGCAATTGCTCGATGCGGTGGTGGTCGGCGTACTGGTCGCCCTTGGCGCGTTCGGCAACGATGCGCAGGCCGCTGTCCTGGTAGCGCACGCTGCCTTCGGCCGAATACTGGCCGCTCTCTTCGTTGTAGCTCAGGACGTCGGTGAACAGCGATTGGTCGCCGCGGTCAAGGCGGACATTGTCCTGGACCACGATGTTCTCGCCGGTGCCTGCGCGCGTCAGGCTGCCGCCCTCGATGTCGGTCGGTGCGTCCTGGCGATCGGCCGGCGAGCCCTCCGGCAGCGGAGTATCGCCGAACGCCGGTACCACGTCGCCGATCGGGCACAGGCGCCAGTCTTCCTCGTCCTCGGCCGCGATCGCCGGCAGGGCCAGTGCAATGCAGAGCGATAGTGGGAGCAGACGAAGGGATTTGCGCACGCGGCGTTCCGGGTCGAGGGGCGTATCAGGCGGTCGCTAGATTGCCGCATTGTTCCGCATGACGGCAACGCGGGCTGGCGGCCGGGGGCGGGTGGTGTTCATCTTTGTGGCCTGGGCGGTATTCACGGGGTCTTCATCACGCAGCCGAAGGGGGCGGCCCAGTATCGCGCCAACGTGGGCAACGCTGCATTCGCGCAGGGCGTCAAGGTCGTAGCCGCCTTCCAGCATCGAGATCAGCCGGCCGCCCGCGTGGCGTTCGGCGATGGTCGCCAGTTCGCCAGTGATCCAGGCGTAGTCGTCGGCTTCCAGTTGCAGTTGCGCCAGCGGGTCGCGGCGGTGGGCATCGAAACCGGCCGAGACCAGGACCAGCTGCGGGCGGAAGCTGTCCAGGGTTGGCAGCAGTTTCTCGCGCCAGGCGGTGCGGAAGGTTTCGCCGCCGGTGCCGGGTTGCAGCGGTGCGTTGAGGATGTTGCCGACCCCGCGCTCGGTGGCCCGGCCGCTGTCCGGGTACAGCGGCATCTGGTGCGAGCTCAGGTACATCACCCGTGGGTCGGTGTCGAAGATGTCCTGGGTGCCGTTGCCGTGATGGACGTCGAAATCGACCACCGCGACCCGTTCCAACCCGTGCCGCTCGCAGGCGTGGGCGGCGGCGACGGCGATGTTGTTGAACAGGCAGAAGCCCATCGCGACCGAGGCGGTGGCATGGTGGCCGGGCGGGCGCACCGCGCAGAACGCTGACGATGTCTCGCCGGCCATGACCGCGTCGACCGCGGCGATGCCGGCGCCGGCCGCATGCAGGGCCGCCTCGGCCGAATGCGCACCGAGGAAGGTGTCGGGGTCGAGCGGCGTGGGGGTCTCGACCGTGGTGTCCAGGACCAGGGCAAGCAGGGTGTCGTCGTGCACGCACAGCAGTTGGCCACGGGTCGCGCGCGGCGCCTCGTGCCAGTCCAGTGTCGGGAACGCGGTTTTCAGAGCCTCGACCACGGCGGTCAGGCGGGCGGGGCGCTCTGCATGGCCCGGTCCGGGGTCGTGCAGGAGGCAGGAAGGGTGGGTGTAGATGCGCATGTCCGGAGCGAGCGGGACGACGGCTCAGGCCTTGCGCCGTTCGTGGTCCCAGAGAACTTCGCCATGTCCGCCGGCCCGCGCCAGCACCCGCGCCAGCACGAACAGCAGGTCGGACAGCCGATTCAGGTAGCGGATCGCCTCTGGACGCACGTCCTCGACACGGGCCAGCGCCACCGCCTCGCGCTCGGCGCGACGGACCACGGTGCGGGCGACATGGCAGCGTGCCGCCGCCTCGCCGCCACCGGGCAGGATGAAGTCCTTCAGCGGCGGCAGGTCTTCGTTGAAACGGTCGAGGTGAACCTCCAGCCGTTCCACGTCCTCGCCGGAGATCGCGGCGTGCCCGGGAATGCACAGCTCGCCACCGAGATCGAACATCTGGTGCTGGACCGCGACCAGCAGGTCGCGTACTTCGTCGGGGATCGCGCTGTCGGGAGCCGCGCAGGCCAGCACCAGGCCGATGCAGGAGTTTGCTTCGTCGACGGTGCCGTAGGCCGCGACCCGCGCCGAGTCCTTGCCGGTACGGCTGCCATCGCCGAGGCCGGTGCTGCCGTCGTCGCCGGTGCGGGTGTAGATCTTGGAGAGGCGGTTGCCCATGAGTCAGTTGTCAGTCGTCAGTTCCTGGTTGTCAGGCGTCGGCGCGCGGCTGCAGGGCAACATGGGACCGGACAACTGACAACCCGCTTTTTCTCAAACCGTTTGCGCGCGCAGTGCGGGCAGGCGGCTGCGGAGCAGGGCGAAACCGCCGAACAGCAGCGCCGAGTAGAACAGGGTGCCGAGCACGGTCCACTGGAAGAACGGAATGCCGGCGGTGTAGGCCATGCCGAGGCCACCGATGGTCTTCGGGTACATCGGATCGGCCAGCCAGGCGCCAAAATTGGTGACCATGAAGAACAGTACCGAAGCGGCCAGCCCGTAGCCGAGCACACGGGCGCCGCCGACCCGGCCGCGCAGGCCGAAACCGAAGACGGTGGTCAGGGCCACGCAGCCGTAGCCCAGCCAGACGCCGAAGCCGCTGAACCAGCTCGCATAGATACCGCCGTACATCGTCGCCAGTGCCAGGTCGGAAATCAGCATCGCCACCAGCGGGACGATCAAGGCCCGGTTGCGTGAGGCGAAGTAGGCGCCGCCGAACAAGGCAATCGCGGCCACCGGCGAGAAGTTCGGCGGGTGCGGCAGCAGGCGGCTCAGCGCGGCGACCAGGATCAGGCCGGCAAGCACCAGCGGACCGGCTGCGAAAGTACCGGTGGGCGGCTGTGCGGGGGCGGACGGGACGGCGGCGGCGGGCTTCATCGGAGTCTGGGAATCATGAAGACGGGAAGCGCCTAGCATAACCCAGCACCCCGCCCGTCCCGTGCATGGCGGGGCAGTACAAGGTGCCGGGGAGATACACTGTAGGGCATGCCTGTCGACCCAGACCCTGCCAATACTCCGCCCTGCCACGACGTTCTGATCGTCGGTGGCGGCCTGGTCGGTGCCAGCCTTGCCATCGCACTGGATCGCCTCGGCCTCGATGTCGGCCTGATCGAGGCGGCCCCGCCCGGTTCGCTGCCGGCCGTGTTCGACGAGCGCAACCTCAGCTTCGCCGAGGCCACCGTCAACGCACTGACCGCGCTCGGGGTTATGCAGAAACTGCATGCGCCGACCGGGGCCATCCGCCGCATCCACATCAGCCGCTGCGGCGACTTTGGTCGTGCCGTGCTTGAGGCCCACGATCATGGCCGCGAGGCCTTTGGCCAGGTGGTGATCGCGCGCGACTTTGGCGATGCGCTGGAAGCGCGACTGGCCGAACTGCCCAAGCTGATGCGCTACCGGCCGGTGCGTTTCGTCGGGCTCGAGTCCGGCCTGGCCGATGCCGCTTCGATCAACGGATATCGCGCCGTGCGTGTGTCCGACGATGCCGGCGAGCGCGTCCTGCACACCCGCCTGCTGGTGGCCGCCGACGGCACCCGCAGCCAGGTGCGCGATGCGCTGGGTATCGAAAGCGACTCGCACGACTACGGCCAGACCCTGTTCGTGTCGCGCCTGCGCACCGAGCGCGCACCCGATGGCACCGCCTACGAGCGTCTGGGCGAGCACGGTCCGACCGCGCTGCTGCCGCGCGGCGACCGTCATTTCGGCCTGGTGCACGGCGTTGCCAGCAGCGAGGCCGAAGCCGTGGCCGCACTCGACGAGCCTGATTTCCTGCAGCGCGTGCAGGAGGTGTTCGGTTGGCGTGTCGGCCGTTTCCTGTCCTGTGGCCGGCCCAGCACCTACCCGGCCATCCGTACCGTTGCCCGGCGCCTGACCGCCCCGCGTGCGGTGCTGGTCGGCAATGCCGCGCAGACCGTGCATCCGGTCGGTGCGCAGGGTTTCAACCTCGGCCTGCGCGATGCGCTGACCCTGGCCGAATTGATCGAGGCCGCTCGTACCACCGATCCGGCCGCCGATTGCGGTGCGGCGGAACTGCTGGCCGCGCATGTCGAACGGCGTCAGGTCGACCGCGAGCAGACCCTCGCCTTTTCCCATGGCCTGGCCCGGCTGACCGCCAACGACTTGCCGTGGCTGGGGCCGCTGCGCAGCCTCGGCCTGTTCGCGCTGGATCGCCTGCCGTCGGCGCAGGCGGCCATCGTCGGCGGCGCGCTTGGCTATCGCGGCCACGTGCCGACGCTGTGTCGTGCCGGTGCCGAAAGGAGCATGACATGAGGATCCGGGCATGAGTCGGCGCGATCTCTACGACATCGCCGTGGTCGGCGCCGGCGTGGTCGGCGCCGCGGCGGCGCTGGCCTTCGCCCGCGACGGCCTGCGCGTGGCGCTGGTCGAGGCGCGCACGCCGTCGCCCTGGCGCGTGGACGCGCCGGACCTGCGCGTCTACGCCTTCGCACCCGACAATGCCGCCCTGCTCGACGGTCTAGGTGTCTGGGCCGGGGTGCGCGCCGCGCGTCTGCAGCCCTACCGCGCGATGCGGGTCTGGGACGCGGCCGGAGGCGACCCGCTGGTGTTCGAGGCCGATGCCTTCGCCCGCCGGGAGCTGGGCTGGATCGTCGAACATGGTCTGCTGGTCGACCGGCTGTGGTCGGCGTTGCCGGCGGCCGGGGTCGACCTGCATTGTCCGGACCGGGTCGTCGCACTCGATCAGACCGATGACGCATCGGCCAGCTTGCAGCTCGAATCCGGCCTGCGCCTGCATGCCCGGCTGGTGCTGGCGGCCGACGGCGGCGACTCGCAACTGCGTGCCATGGCGGGCATCGATACCACCACCCGCGATCATGGCCAGAGCGGCCTGGTCGCTTTCATCGACCACGAACAACCACATCGCGAAACCTGCTGGCAGCGCTTCCTGCCGACCGGGCCGCTGGCATTCCTGCCCTTCCGTGAAGGCGATGCGGTTGGAGTGGATGCTGCCGACGAGGGTGCGCGCCGCAGCTCGATCGTCTGGACCCTGCCCGAGGCCGAGGCCCTGCGCCTGCGCGACTGCGACGAGGCGGCGTTCCTTTGCGAGCTCGATCGCGCCTTCGACGGCCCGCTCGGAGCGATGCGGGCGGTGTCGAGGCGGGTCGCGTTCCCGCTCAAGCGGCAGCTGGCCGAGACCGTGGTCGCCGGACGCGTGGCGCTGGTGGGCGATGCCGCCCATGTCGTCCATCCGTTGGCCGGGCAGGGCGTCAATCTCGGCCTGCGCGATGTGGCTGCGTTGCGTGCGATGGTGGCCGATGCAATGAAGCGCGGTGGCGACATCGCTTCGCCATCGCGCCTCGCGCGTTGGGCGCGCACGCGCAAGAGCGAGAACTCAGTTGCCGCCCATGCCTTCGACGGCCTCAACCAGCTATTCTCCAACGACGCCATGCTGCCGACCCTGTTGCGCGGCCCGCTGATGGGGCTGGTCGGCAAGATTCCGCCGCTGACGCACGCGTTCTGGAGGCGCGCGGCGGGGCTTTGATTCCCTCCCCTTCAAGGGGAGGAGACATCATTTCCGTCGCGCGAACACCGTGATTTCCTCGCGGTCGTGGTAGAGCTGCCTCGCGCGGATGTCCACGGGCCCGCCGACCTGCTTGGCGAACAGATCCAGGCACAGCCGGGTTTCGTCCCAGCGCTTCTTCATCGGCAGTTTCAGGTTGAAGATCGTCTGCCGGCACCATCCTTCGCGCAGCCAGCTTGCCATGCGTTCGGCGACGCGGCGCGGCTGCTCGACCATGTCGCAGACCATCCAGTCCAGCGTGCCCTCCGGTTGCCAGCGGAAGCCGTCGGCGCGCAGGTGTTCGAGCCGGCCGTCGTCGAACAGATGTGCGCGCAGCGGGCCGTTGTCGACCGCGGTCATGTGCAGGCCGTGGTGCAGCATCACCCAGGTCCAGCCGCCCGGCGCGGCGCCGAGGTCGGCGCCGGTCAGCCCTTCGCGCAGCAGTTCGCTGCGCTCGTCTTCGTCGAGCAGGGTGAGCAGCGCTTCTTCCAGCTTCAATGCCGAACGGCTCGGCGCCTGCGGGTGCATGCGCAGGCGCGCGATGCCCTGCGGCCACGGCGCGCTGTCGCCGGGGTGGCTGCGGCCGAGCACGAGGTGGTCGCCGGCCAGGAACACGACATGCAGCCTCGGCAGGCGGGCATCTTCGCGCGCGGTCAGCCAGCCGGCCTTGCGCAGGGCCGGCCGCAGCGCGTTGCCGAAGCTGCGGGCGAGGCCGGACAGCGGCCGCGCATCGTCCGAGTCCGGGTGTTCGACCCACAGGTCGCCGAATGGCTCACTGTCGCGCCGCCGTACTGCGGTATCGAGCACCGCCAGGATCGGACCGATGCGGTCCTTCGGATCGAATCCGCGCAACTCGGCCAGCCGCAACAGTTTCTGCCGGGCGAAGATCAGCGAGGCAAATGGCAGCTGTCGCGCCAGTTGTGTTGCTTCGTCGCAGATGAACTCGACGAAGCCGCTGCCGCGCTCGGTACGCGCATAGCCGGCATGGCCGAGCGATGCGGCGCGCTCGGTCAGTTCGGCGGCAAGCTCCGGCTCGAAGCCGGCACGGCAATGGCAGAACAGGGCGTCAGGCATCAGGGCTCCATCGTTCGTAGCCCGGGCAGGGCGAAGCCGCAACCGGGATGATCGGCCGCCAGCCCCGGGTGCGGCTTGGCCTTACCCGGGCTACAGGACAACGCGCGTCCGTGAGAATCAATAGCGTGCGCCGTCGGACTCGCCATACATGCGCAGCACTTCGCGTGCGGCGTCGCGATTGATGTCGCGCACGACTTCGATCCCGCGCTTGTTCAATTCGCCGACCCAGTCCGCCGGCAGCGGACCCTCGTCGAACTCGGTCAGGCTTTCCACGTCCTCGCTGCGGGCGCCGATCAGCAACCGGTCGATGCCGGCCCATACCGTCGCACCGTAGCACTGGCAGCACGGCTGTGACGACGTGGCGAGGGTGATCGGGCCGACCGGGTTGTCGTCGGCATCGCGGTTCAGGCGCGGGCGTTGGGTGCGCTGCTGGGCCAGCATGTAGGCCATGTTCTCGGCGTGCGCCACCGAGCAGCTCTGCGGCACGACGCGGTTCACACCGATCGCGATGATGCGGTCGTCCGGGCCGAACACGGCGGCGCCGAACGGGCCGCCGCTGTCGGCTTCGACATTGCGGCGCGACAGTTCGATCGCCAGCGCGACCTTGTCGCCGTCGTCCGGGTAGGCGCGCGCGGCATCGGCCACTTCGTGCACCCATGCGGGCAGGGTCAGGTGGACCTGGGCGTAGAGCATGCAGCGTGTGTCCTTACTCGTTTGTCTTTACTCGATGGCGGGCAGGGCGCCGCCGTTGGCCGCCTCGCACTTGCCTTCGACGCATTGGCAGCTGCTGATCTCGCGGAACCCACAGACCGACATCATCCCGGACTTCGCGCAGGCGGCGCGCACGCCCTCGGGATCGGTCGGGCTGTTCACGTTGACGCAGGCCGGGTAGTAGCCGCAGCAGTTGCCGACGTCCTTGACCGTGCAGTCGGCATTGGTCTTGCAGCTCCTGTCGACCTGGACCGGGCCGGATGCCGGTTCCTGCGCGCCGGGCAGGTTCATCGGATCGGCGGCCGGAGTGGCTGCTGCGGGGGCGACGTCGTCATAGGTCGCGGCCGGAGCGGTCGTGGGAGGTGCGGCGCAGGCGGCCAGCGCGAACAACGTGCTGGCGAACAGCATGGTGATGAACAGCGTGGCAAAACGATGGCGGATGCGTGCGATGGACATGCGAACCTCCCTGGACGATGGTCATGGAGCTGGTGGGGCCGGTTTAGCGGCCTGGGCAGGCGGCGCACCCGGGATGATCTACCTGCCCGTCCTATCCCGGGCGCGGCCGTAGCCTTGTCGAGTTGCCGGTTGCCTGACAGGTTAGGCCAGCGCGGGCGAACGTGGCCACAATGCCACGACCCTCAGTATGTAGCCCGGGCAAACGAAGCGCACCCGGGGCATGAGCGGCGAGGAAAAAGGCTCAGCCTTTTGTCGCCCAGGTATCGCGTAACGTCACAGCGCGGTTGAACACCGGCTTGTCCGCCGCGTGATCGTAGCGGTCGGCGACGAAATAACCGAGGCGCTCGAACTGGAAGGCCTGTTCCGGAGCGGCTCCGGCCGCGGACGGCTCCACATGACCGGTGACGACGCGGCGCGAGCCCGGGTTCAGGTGATCGCGGTAGGTCTTGCCGTCAGTATCGTCGTCCGGATCGGCGACATCGAACAGACGGTCGTACAGGCGCACTTCCGCCTCGACCGAGTGCGCGGCGCTGACCCAGTGGATGGTGCCCTTGATCTTGCGATTGGCGCCTTCCATGCCGGGACGCGATTCGGGGTCGAGGGTGCCGCGCAGTTCGATGATCTCGCCGGCGTCGTTCTTCACCACTTCGTCGCAGCGCACGATACCGGCGCCGCGCAGACGCACCTCGCCACCGGGAATGAGGCGCTTGAAGCCCTTCGGCGGTACTTCGGCGAAGTCATCGCGTTCGATCCACAACACGTTCGAGAACGGCACCTGGCGCTCGCCGAACGACTCGTCCTTCGGATGGTTCGGGAAAGTGAGCGATTCGGCGTGGCCGTCGGGCAGGTTGGTGAGGGTGAGCTTCAGCGGTTCGACCACCGCCATGCGGCGCGGCGCGGTCGCGTCCAGGTCTTCGCGCAGGCAGCCTTCGAGCACCGAGTAGTCGATCACCGAGTTCTGCTTGCTGATGCCCAGGCGCTCGACGAACAGGCGCAGCGAGGCCGGCGTGTAGCCGCGACGGCGGATGCCCTGCAGGGTCGGCATGCGCGGGTCGTCCCAGCCATCGACCAGGCCATCCTGCACCAGCGTCATCAGCTTGCGTTTGCTCATCACGGTGAAGTTGATGTTCGCGCGCGAGAACTCGATCTGGCGCGGCTTTGCGGCCTCGAATGGCAGGCCCTTGCCGGTCAGAGGCGCGAGCAGTTCCGGGTGATTGACGAGATCGACTTTGTCCACGCACCAGTCGTACAGCGGGCGATGGTCCTCGAACTCCAGCGTGCACAGCGAATGGGTGATGCCCTCGATCGCGTCGCCGAGCGAATGCGCGAAGTCGTACATCGGATAGATGCACCAGCCTGCACCGGCGATCGGGTGCGGCACGTGCTTGATCCGGTACAGCGCCGGATCGCGCAGGTTCATGTTGCCGCTGGCCATGTCGATCTTGGCCCGCAGCGTGCGCGCGCCATCGGGAAACTCGCCCGCGCGCATGCGCCGGAACAGGTCGAGGTTCTCTTCGACACTGCGGTCGCGGTACGGCGAGTTGCGGCCCGGCTCGGTCAGGGTGCCCCGGTACTCGCGCACCTGATCGGCCGCGAGGTCGCAGACGAACGCGTCGCCCTGCGCGATCAGCTTCTCGGCGGCGAGGCAGTAGACCTCGAAGTAGTCGGACGAGTGGCGCAACTCATGCCAGTCGAAGCCCAGCCAGCGCACGTCCTCCTGGATCGCGCGCACGTACTCGGGATCCTCCTTCACCGGGTTGGTGTCGTCGAAGCGCAGGTTGCAGACGCCGCCAAATTCCTGCGCGATGCCGAAATCCAGGCAGATCGCCTTGGCATGGCCGAGGTGCAGGTAGCCGTTCGGCTCGGGCGGGAAGCGGGTCCTGATCGCCGTGTGCTTGCCGCTGGTCAGGTCGTCGCGGACGATCTGGCGGATGAAATCCTTCTTTTCGGTCGTCGCGCCCTGGGTTTCAGCGGACGGGACGGGCTTTTCGGGCGTTGCGGACATGCGATGCGGCATCGGCGGGGTGGATCGCGCATTCTATCCGGTTGCCCGGCCGGAAGCCCGGAGGCAGCAAAAGCAAAAATGGATCCCGGCTTCCCTCGGGATGACGAGGGCGAGGACCTTTGACGAGGTGAGGACCTTTTCGGCCCGCGGGGGTATCCTCGAAGCCAAGCCCGCCCGGAGGAGACGGCAATGAAGGTCGTCTACGAGGCCGCCAGCCTGATCGACGCCTACCTTGTAAAGCACGCACTGGAAGACGCCGGCCTGCCGGTGTTCCTGCGTGGCGAGAACCTGGTCGGTGGCATGGGCGAATTGCCATTGTTCGGCGTGGTCGCGGTCTGCGTGCCCGACAGCGTCTGGCCCGAGGCCAGCGAGGTGGTGGCGGGGCTGCCGCTGTCCGAGCCGCCGGTCGCCGCGACCGACGATGACGACACCGCCGACGGCAACGATTGGGTGCCGGCATGAGTCCATCCGCCGATGCTGGCCGCACCGGGGATCCGATGCGCGGGCTCCAGGTCGAACGGTTGCGCGAGCGGGTCCATGCCGTCCCCGACTTCCCGTCGCCCGGGATCCTGTTTCGCGACATCACCCCGCTGCTGGCCGATGCCGGCGCGTTCGGCCTGTGCATCGACGCGCTGGCCGCGCCCTGGCAGGGCGCCGGGGTAGAGGCGGTGTGCGGGATCGAGTCGCGCGGTTTCATCTTCGGTGCTGCGCTGGCGCAGCGGCTGGGCGTGGGTTTCGTGCCGCTGCGCAAGCCCGGCAAGCTGCCGCCGCCGCTGGTCGAGGTCGAGTACCAGCTCGAATACGGCCACGATCGCCTGCAGGCCCGCGAGGGCGCACTGGTGGACGGCGCCCGCACCCTGATCGTCGACGACGTGCTTGCCACCGGCGGTACCCTGACCGCCGCGCACGAACTGGTGACCCGGCTCGGTGCGCGGACGGTCGGTGCCGGCGTGGTGATCGAACTCGATGCCCTCGGCGGCCGCGCGCGCTGGCCGGAGGACATCCCGCTGCACGCCCTGCTGCACTATTGACCCCATCGCAGCCCACGCTGCTCCAGCAATCAACCGTCATGCTCAACATCGGTGCTTTCAAGCAACGCCTTCCCGCTCCCGGCGATGCACTGCCGGGGCGCGATACCCCCATGCCCCTGCACAACGCCCATCACGTGCACGGCCGCCCGCTGCGCGACGCATTCGAAGGTCTTGCGCGGATCCAGTTCGGCATGGGTTGCTTCTGGGGCGCGGAACGCATGTTCTGGTCGATCCCGGGCGTGTTCACCACTGCGGTCGGCTACGCCGGCGGCTACACCCCCAACCCGACCTACCGCGAGGTCTGCAGTGGCCTGACCGGCCATGCCGAGATGGTGCTGGTGGTGTACGACCCGGCTGCGATCGGCGTCGACGCCCTGCTCAAGGCGTTCTGGGAAGGCCACGACCCGACCCAGGGCATGCGCCAGGGCAACGACGTCGGCACCCAGTACCGCTCGGCCATCTACTGCGAAGACGAGGCCCAGTACAGCGCCGCGACTTCCAGCCGCGATGCCTACCAGGCCCGTCTCGATGCCGTCGGCCTCGGCATCATCAGCACTGAAATCGCGTACCCCGCGCCGCCGTTCTTTTACGCCGAGGACGACCACCAGCAGTACCTGTCGAAGAACCCCGGTGGTTACTGCGGTCTGGGCGGCACCGGCATCAGCTGCCCGGTCGGGACCGGCGCCTGAGCGTTATTTCAACCGCTCCAGCCGGCCTTTGCGGCGGCTCAGGTTCTTGTAATCCCACTGGATGTCGCGGGATTCGGCCAGCCAGCGCTGCAGCTTTCCGGTGTCGACCTGGTCGACGGC
The DNA here is from genome assembly GCF_006547045.1 of Lysobacter alkalisoli. Taxonomy (NCBI): domain Bacteria; kingdom Pseudomonadati; phylum Pseudomonadota; class Gammaproteobacteria; order Lysobacterales; family Lysobacteraceae; genus Marilutibacter; species Marilutibacter alkalisoli. Next base: position 2,783,680 of record NZ_CP041242.1, on the reverse strand, counting down.
GGTGTATCGCGCTTCAGCCGCCTTGAAGCTGCCTTCCTTTTCCAGCCCCTCCTCCTCGAAGGACTGGCCGCTCCAGAAGAGCAGGCGCACGCAGTGCTTCAGTTTGCTGTACCCGACCACGGGGTTGCCATCGAGAAACCATACGGGATGGGCGTGCCATATCTTGTTCTCCGCTTCCGTCAGGTTGCGGTCGATCTGCTCTGCCAGAAGCTGGCATATGGCCCGATCGTCTGGCGCCTGGGCCTCATTGTATTTCCGGGTGTCCGGGTGCATCGGGAACTCCTCGCTTGTTCTGTACGGGGCGTGCCATCGCGTGCCAGCGTAGCCTACCCCGGCGTCCTGCCAGGGTGTCCTGCTAGCATCCCCCGCTATCCCGCAACCTTGCCCCAGGACCGGCATGCCCCGTACTTCCCGTCGCAATACCTGGCTCTGGCTGGTGGCCGCCCTGACCGTGGCGGCGCTGGCCGCGACCTTCCTCATCGGGCGCGTGCCGCCGCTGCCGTCGTTCGAGGAGTTCGGCCCGCCGAAGACCGAATGGGGCTGGAGCGAACGGGTGTCGCTGCTGGCCGGCGACGGCGTGCGCGGTTCGGACGACGGCCTGGCCACGCAGGCGCGCTTCGCCGATCCCTGGGGCGTGGCCCGCGCCGACGACGGCACCGTGTACGTGGCCGATGCCGGCGACAACAACCGCATCCGCCGGATCCGCCCCGATGGCAACGTCGACACCCTGGCCGGCGGCGGTGAGGGTTTCGCCGACGGCTCCGGCGCGCAGGCCGCCTTCCACACCCCGTCCGGACTCGCACTCGACCTGGCTGGCAATCTCTACGTGGCCGACACCGGCAACCATGCGATCCGCAAGGTCACTCCCGCCGGCGTGGTCACCACCCTGGCCGGCAACGGCCAGCCCGGGTTCCACGACGGAGCGGGCGCGCAGGCGCAGTTCGACGGCCCGATGGGCGTGGCGGTGGACGCGAGCGGGCGCGTCCATGTGGCCGACACCTACAACGACCGCATCCGAGTGATAGAGCCCGATGGCCGCGTCTGGACGCTGGCCGGTGACGGGCGCCCGGGCCACCTCGACGGCCCTGGCATGCTGGCCCGCTTCGACACCCCGACCGATCTGGCGGTCAGTGCGCTCGGCCGTGTCTGGGTCGCCGATACCGGCAACCGTGCCATCCGCCACGTCGCTCCCGGCGGTGCGGTCGACACCCTGCTCGAAGACGCCCCCGCCACCCCGGTCGGCCTGGCCCGCGCCCATGACGGCGTCCTCCATGTCACCACGCTCTGGCCATCGGCCGTGGTCCAGATCGATGGCCGTGGACGCTGGCACGAGATCACCCAACGTGGCGAGCAGCGGCTGTCGCGCCCGGCCGGCATCGACGTCGATCTCGAAGGCGGCCTGCATTTCAGCGATGCCGGCGCCTACCGCGTCCATCGCCTCGCGCGGGGCGGCAATGCTGCGATCGAAGCATTGCCGCTGCCGGTCGCGACCGCGGTGGCCGGGGAGGGCAGTGCCGCACCCACGGTCGGCCCGTCCCCGTTCAACCCGCTGCCCGATACCGGCGGCCGCTGGCCGTTGCGCCCGCAGACCGGCTGGCACGAAGTGGTCGGCACCCTCGGCGAGGTCCGCGGCAACTACAGCGGCGAAAGCCGCAACCACCTGCACGGCGGTTTCGACATCCGTGGCGATGTCGGCCAGCCGGTGGTCGCCATCGCCGACGCCAAGGTCGGCAGCCCGTTCGCCGCCTGGGGCATGGAGCGACTGAACGAAGGCCTTGCGGTCGACACCCTGCAATACATCCACATGCGCGTTGGCCGCACCCCGCGCGGCGCGCTGATCGACCCGGCCCGCTTCCAGCTCGTCGACGATGACGAAGGCAAACCGCGACGCGTCCGCATCCGCCGCGGCACCCGTTTTGCCGTCGGCGACGAACTCGGCACCATCAACCGGATGGCGCACGTGCACCTGGCGGTCGGCACCACCGGCTACGAAACCAATGCCGTCACGCTCGGCTTCGTCAACTATGCCGACACGTATCCGCCGCGGATCGACAGCGTCGAACTGCTCGACGCATACGACCGGTCGTTGCCGAAGCAGGCCGGCCGCGTACAGGTGCCGGCCGATGCACGCGACCTGCGCATCGTGGTCGAGGCCTGGGACCAGGTCGACCGCAACCTGCCGCGCCGCCGCCTCGGCCTGTACGCGCTGGGCTACCAGTGGCTCGATGCCGGTGAACGCCCGCTGCCCGGCCATGAAACCCCGCGCATGAACATCGAGTTCAACCGCATGCCACCCAACGAGGCGGTGAAGATCGCCTACGCCCCCGGCAGCGGCATCACCGTCCACGGCAGCACCGTGACCCGTTTCCGCTACGAACTGACCAACACCGTGCGCGACGGCATCGCCACCACCGGCTACTGGCAACCGTCCGAACTCGCCCCCGGCGACTACGTGCTGCGCATCACCGCCCGCGACTGGAGCGGCAACGAGGCGATCGCCAACCGCGACTTGCGGGTGACCATCACCGCTCCGGAGCTGGAGCCGGGGCCGGCGTCTTCGACCTCGGGCTGAGCCGCGCGATCCCGGGCTACCCTCCCGCACGACAAAGGGCCCTGCCGGAGCAGGGCCCAGGGTATCGCGAGCATTGCCGTTCCTTGGACGGTCATCGTTCGACAGTCGTCACGGCGTCGCGACCCACATGCTCATGTCGGTAGGGACTACTCGCCGGGATGCTCCGTATCGGCGATCGAGACGGTCAGGCCGCTGGCGTCCACGTCGACGACGCCCTCGGTACTGCGGGCGATTTCGACCGCCTTGTCGATCTCGGCCTGGCTGCCGAGCGCGCCGGACAGATGCACCACGCCATTGAGTGTGTCGACATCGATCTCGGTGCCTTCGGTCTCGCTGTGGGCAAGCAGCTTGCTCTTCACCTTGGTGGTGATCCAGGTGTCGCCGACCGGTTGCGACGACTCGGCCTCGTTCACCGTTTCGGTCTGTGCCTGCGCGTTGACGACCGCATAGGCGGTGCCCGCCACGAGCATGGCCGCGAGCGCCGCGGTCGCGCCAACATGGCTCGCGTGCCGGGCCTTCTGAAGCGTGCTTCTGGAGATCAGGTTCATGTGTCCTCCTCGAAGGTGTCCATCCGCGGTGGGGGGAGTGCGATCGGATGCGGATGGCTTGCATTCGACGCTACGCAGTTGCGGGTGAACATCATTGAAGTCTGCGATTAACGGCGGATGGACACACCGTCAACAAAGCATTCCCAATGCGCGAAATTTTCGTTTTATTGTGAGCTGAATCACGTGTGCAGGCGGCCCGCAGCTGAACCGGCGGATCGCCATCGACAGGCATTCAGCGGCCTCTACCCCGCTGCATCGGGTCCGGCCGCCGTAGTCGCCAGGTAGTTGCTAGAACGTCACCTTCACCGAATCCGCGCTGCGCTGTGCGGGCCCGTGGTACACCGCCTCGATGTTGTTGCCGTCCGGGTCGAGCACGAACGCGCCGTAATAGGTCGGATGATATGGACGCAGGCCCGGTGCGCCGTTGTCGCTTCCGCCAGCGGCCAGTGCGGCGGCATGGAAGGCACGCACCATCGCCTCGTCCTTCGCCTGGAAGGCAAGATGCACCCGCCCGGTCAGCGCGCCCTGCGCGGCCTCGCTGTCGGCGCTGGACACGACCAGCTCGTCGGCCCAGAAGAAACCCTCGCCCTCGCCGCTGACCGGCACGCCAAGGACATCCAGCACCGCCTCGTAGAAACGCCGGCTGGCGTCGAGATCGCGGACGACAAGCTGGACATGGTCGATCAGGCGGCCGCGGTGTAATTCCATCGTTTCCATCATGCACTCCGTGGTTGGACGCCGGAATGGCGCCGTTGCTGGGGTCACGCTGTTCGGGAAGAAGTCTGGCAGTCGGGCGTTGATCGATGTTGCGATCTTGTCGGCAGCTTGTCGTCGTGGCTCACCGCCGTGTTGCCGGACGCTTCCCGGCGGGTCGCTCTGTCGCCCGCTCCCACGATGCCACCGGGCCCGGGCCGGGGCGGAACAGCGGATGGCAGACCGGACTGGCCACGGAACGGAACTGATCGAAGAGCGCCGGGCTGCGCACCGCCAGCTTGTCGAGCAGATGCTTCCATTCGCAGGCCAACTGGCCCGTGGTCACCGGAATGGGCTCGACCGTGCGCAGCGGGCCGAGCTTGCTCCGGTCGAAGGCATACCCGCGCGACACCGCCTCGGCATGAAGGCCGGCGAGATACGCATTGATCGCAAGCCGGGGAGTGGGGTGGCCGCGGAACCGCTCGAGCTGCGGATGTCGCGTATACCCGCGTGTCTCGCCTTTCAGGACAGCCTTGGCCAACAGGCTTTCACGCCACGCGGCGACAAGCCCCTTGGCGTCCAGGTAGCGGGGGTGGAGGGACCAGAGGCGCATGTTCGCGGTAGTGGGGAGCAGGGCAGGCCATGATGCGACGTGACGTCGACTCGCATGAACGGCTCAAGCGTCACGAGCCGATGCTTCTTCCGGTGCAGTGTCCCAGAGAACCAGGTCAGCAGCAAAGAAGGTCGGTCCTTCGAAAGAGATGATCATGAGGTCCAACACCGAGTTGAGCCGAATTGCTGACTTGCCAAAATAGCTACCGGGCGCTGACGAACCATACTTTTGATATGCCATCCGGCGTGACCTCGTAGATGGCCGCGACTTCAAGTGGGGAAGTGGCCAGACCTGTGACGCGTTCGTGATCGATGACCTTGTTGCCCAGCACCATGCGGTTCACGACCTCGGCATGAAGCTCGGGGAGATTGAAGCGGTTGGCGCGATAGTGCTCGGCCAGCGCCGCCTTGCCCACGATCACCGGTTCGCTCGCAGGCAGTCTATACACGAGAACATCATCGCTGTACTCGTCGACAAAGCGCTGCAGGTCGTGGGCGTTGTAGGCCTCGAGCTGTCGCTGGACAAATGCTTCCGGGTCGAATTCGTGGGACATGGTTTTCTGAAGTGGTTGTGGTGCGAATCACAGCTTCGGCCAGACCTGTCGAAGCCCGATCAGATGGACGACGCCGAACAGCAGGCAGATGGCCGAGCTTGTAAGCCAGAACGGCATGCTGTTGCCCGGGAAATACGCCATGAGCGGTACGAAGGCCACCGCGCGGAGCAGGTAGACGCTGGTGATGGCACAAAGCACGAACCGTGTGAAAGGCAGCCTGCGGATCAGGCCCGCCCCGGACAGGGCATACAGGGACCAGACCAGAAGAATCGCGGCAATGGCCGAGGTGAGGGCGGCGGGATACCAATGCCCGGCAGCCACCATCTGCGCGAACTCCTCGCCAGCGCCGACGAAGCGATACCAGGACGGGCCGAAGACGATGCAGCCAAGGTGGAGCAGCGCAGCAGTGGCGCTGAGTGCCGCGCCGGCTATGAGAAATGGGTTGTGCTTGATGGTCATGGTTGTCCGGTTGGGTCCGTGTAGAGACGCGGCTTCGGCTGGAATCAGCTGTCGGCCATCATTCCATGGGCTGGCGGATGATGGTTCTCCACCTGGACGGATCGGCGCGACGTATGTCGCTCAGGTACACCTCATGGTGCTTGCCGGCAAGCGCGGAGCGCGCACCGATGAAGTCGTGGACTCGCTGGATGGTGGGGCCTTCTTCAGTGAAAGGGCCGATGTGGAGCGTCTGCGCACATGTTCCTTCGGTGAAGTTCTCCAGCCTGAGCGCATTCACTGCGGGAAGCGCCTTCTTTCTCTTCACTTCCGCGATGGCCGCATGAATCACCGCTTCCTCCACAAAATGGGGCTGCATGATCATCATCGTCCATCTCCACTTCGACCTGTCGTTGCTGGTGAAGGCGGACATGTCGTCTGACCACCAGAGGCCTTCGAGGGGCATGACTGCATAGTCAGTTCCTTGCGCTCCCTTCTTCAGCATGAACTTCGCCGTGTAGGACACGGAGAACAACGCTTCCACCGCCTCGGCATACGCAGGTGATGTGTTGGGATCGCCCTCGCCGTCAATCATGAGGAACTGGAAAGTCGGCACATCGACCTGAACCACTTCCTTCGCGGATGGCTGGTAGAGATGCTTCAGTTCTCTCTTGAGATCGATCTTCGGCACGAATGCTCCTGATGATGGCTGGCGATGCGCCAAGCGGCTACGGGCAGAAAATGCAAAGGAAGGAGTGTCCCCGAAGTCCGCCTGAGCGCAAAGTCGACCTTTGCTCAGCACAGTCAGGCGATCGGAAAGCGCTTCAATCCTTGGCCGTTCCACGCTTGACGAGCGTGATCTCTCCGCTCTCTATGGACCAGATGGTGCCGTTGGGTGGCGTGGCGACGTACAGGGGGCTGCGGGCCCAGAGGCTCCAGAAGACATGGGCCTCCGTAGGGATGGAGTCCAGCAGATGGGTAATCATCATGCCGGCCGCGCCGGGGTCGCTCTGAAGCGCGATGCAAGTGCGCGTGAAGCCGCGGCTCTCAACGACGGCGCCATCGACCGTTCTCATGCGATAGGTGCCACCGATCGGGACCACGTTGCCCTTGGTTGTCCCGGGCAGGAGGTAGACGGTCCACTTGTCGGGTGCGTCGTCGCCGGACGGGAGAACGACGGAATTGTATTTGTCGGAACAAGGCTGGAACTCCGAGGCAATCGCTGCGCTACGGGCCGCTACGGCAGCAGCCTCGAACTCGGTAAGCGGTTGCGGGGATTCCAGAACATCGACATCTCCAACGATGTCGCCGGCACCCGAAACAACTACGCGATACAGCGCCGCCGGGCTTTGTTCGATGAACGTGACGGCGATCAATCCGTCCTGTTCTTCCGTGATCCACCCACGCACGCGCTTGTCTTTCTTGAACGCCCGGATTTTCAGGGCAGCGTCTGTCGCGACCGCGGCAGCGTGATCATGGCGATAGATCGCAAGGCCGGTGGCTTCCGCTTCCTTAAGCGCGGCTGCCTCCTGGTCTGGCGGCAGCTCGACCGGAAGCGGCTCGTCAGCCTGCGCGTTGATGCTGACCAGTGCCATCAGAAGTGCGATGAGATAGCGAGCCATGGAAACCTCGATCAAGGGCGGCTAATAGCCGCATGTACGGCTAGGTGCGGGCCGGTGCCATGGGCGGCGCCCGGGTCAGAAGCGCCAGGACGACGCCGACAACGCTGTAAAGCGGCAGCATGACAATCAGGATGACGCAGTAGAATCGCAGTGTCCGATGGAACCAGGGCGGGTTGTAGCCATGCTTGTGGATCACATGCCGGCACAGCAACACGCCCGGGATGAGGATCAGCGATGCCGCGATCTGAGGCAGGAGCAGGGCGGATACCAGATTGCCCAGCATCTCCGAACCTTCTGGTCCGCCTAGCCAGAACATCCGCAAGATGAAGGCTGCCTCGGACACGTAGTTGATGAAGTAGGCGATGGCCGGGGAAAGCAGCACGATCCCGATGATCGCCAGCCGGTTGGGCTGCATGCGGGTGAGCAATTAGTTACCTCCGTTTCCCTGGGCCGATGGCCCAACTTTAACGATAGATCCTTCAAACTTGATCCTCGGATCGTTTACGTTCACGAGCTCATCCAACTCATACACATTCCGATATCCATACCCGTACAGGTTGATGTATGTTGGAATGTTCAGGGCCATCATGATGGGCTTCTCTTGAGCGGCGAATTGTGCTGACAACGAATCTCCTCGCTGGGGAAGCGCAATCTTGGTGGCGAAATCGATCTGGTTGCCTTCGAAATTGTTGTTGCAGTAGATCAGTATGGTCGTATCAAGGGAAGGTATGACTTCCTGCAGGTTGTTCTGCGTGAAGTCGGTAAAACTCAAGTGTTTCGCCCCTTCGAGGTGAATTCGCTCATAGCGAAATGTCGACCGCGTATCGAGAATGATGACTCCCGGCTGCTTGCTCATCTTCATGAAAGTATCGAGATCGACCAGACGGCTTGCCCGGTGCGTTTCAACCTCGGCAACCAGGCCCTTGAAATCGTCGAAACTGACGTTGGCGGGTGGGTGGCTCTTCACCTGTGCCGATGCCTGTGCAGTGACAAGCAGCGTGGCTGTCAAAACTGATATTTTCGACTTCATTGTCTGTCCTCTCAATGGCAGGTGGTCAGGCTTGGCGCCAGAGTTGAGCCGCGCCGCGAAGCGGCGTCGGCTTGAATGAATTGTCAGCCCCCGCCTGCGGCTGCTCAGACATCACGCTTTCAATCCATTCGATGTAATGGCTCAAGCGGACATTGCAACTGGTTTGACCATAGCGCCCGGGCCGGGCCGTCATGATGTTGCCTTGGACGACCTTCCAGGAGCCCATCCCGGCCAACAACCATTGGCCATCGATCTGGATGAGCACGGGGCCGCCGCTGTCCCCATTGCCCAGTATGCCCTCAAGGGCAGGGCCGACGATGGCTCGTCGAACACGTAGCAAAACCAGCGGTCGTAAGCACTGGTGATTTTGTTGAACGCCCGGCGAAGCTCCGTCCGATTGGGGCCTCTGGGGTCGTGCCCAGTGGCTCCTGTACCCGTAGCGCCTTTCCCCACGATCTTGACGATTTGGCCTGGCTCGTCACTGTCCTTGTAGATTGCGACAGGAGCGACATCCGTCACGGGTTGGGTCAACTTGATCAGTGCGATGTCGTCGGATGAGGCAAGAAACACCACTATCAACATGGCCTCCCCACTGGCCATTGCCTGATCGATCAGCCCTTGAGGCAGCGTCTTGTACCCGGAATGCATGACGACGCGGTCAACGTCCCTCGACATCCCGTTGATGACTACCTGCTTGAGTTCAGAATGCATCGGGATCGTATGGGCCGCAGTAATGACCCACTGGGAAGCAATCAGTACGCCGTGCCCGTCACCGGGCATATCGACGAGAGCAGGGAACTCAGAGGCCGCAATCCGATACTTTGAATCATCAACATCATCTCGAATAATGATGGCGCTAGCGATTGATGGTGCCGCAAGGAGTATGAGCAGCAAAAATCGAGTCATGTGCGATTCCTGAGAATGACCTTGCTCGTGGATAGAGCCGAGCTACGAAGCGGTTTCGGCTTGGACGAACTGTTAGGTGCGCGCAGTGGTAGGAATGGATCTCTCATAAATCCGTATCAACGCTCTCATCGTCGCTACAGGCAGGATGGGCTTGAGCCCCTTCGTAGGTATGCTTGTAGGAACCTAATCGCGTGGCGCCATGTCGTACCAGCAGATCAACGGTTTCCGGTCCAAAACGACACGCGAGATCCAGTGGCGTTTCTGGGTTCACTTCTGAGGTGGTGGGTAGGTTGACGTCAGCCCCAGCTGAAATCAGCTGCTCCATTGCCGTGACAGATCCCCAATGAGCCGCAGCGTGTATCGCCGCGTGATCTCGGAGGACAATCTCGTTTGGGTCTGCCCCGTGCCTGAGCAGAAACGCAACTTTCTCTGTGCGATCCTCGCTGAAACTCTTCCAGCCGGCTTCATTGAACAAGTGCTTCGTAGGGCGCAGCCAGTAGGCCAGAGGTTCCGCTAGATAGAGCTGGAACAGAATGGCAAACGCTAAGGAAAGAGCGGTGAATAGAACATGTCGAGTGGGCACCTTCTTGCTCAACCTACTCCTCCATAACGCCTAACGTCTTACGCCTGAATTAAGCCGCGCCGCGAAGCGGCGTCGGCTTGAATGAACTGTTAGACCACATGCTGACGGAGCAACAGCAGGAACATGCCATAACAAAACGCTGCGAAGCCTAGTAGCGCGGCGCCTTGCACAAGCAGTGCTGGACGAGACGGAAGGCGGGGGATGATGACCGTCAGAGCCAGCAATGCCAGGGGTACCAAGCCGTAGAGCGCAATGGCTGACCCTGCAGACAAGAAGTCTTGGCGATACCAAGCAAGCAGGCTTGCCACCAATCCCGCTACAGCGCCCCACGCACCCGTTGCCGGGTAGTGGCGCTGGTTCCGAGCTGCGTGAGTATCACTCATGTGGTCTAACGCCTGAATTAAGCCGAGTCGCGAAGCAACTTCGGCTTGAACGAATTGTTATGCCGCTGCCTCATTTGCCATGGTGCTGGTCAATGGTTGCTTGGTCTAGACGAAGGAAATTCGCTGCGTTGTTATAGAGAATGTCCCGTTTCTGCTCCTCCGTCAGGAACGGCGCTTGTTTGATCGTCTCAATGGCGATGGGGATGGTGTCTGGCCAGATCATCTGGTCGGATCCGAACATGATCCGCTTGCCGAATCCTGCGTCCACTAGCTGCTGAAGCTGACGATAGAAATGCGCGCGCGGAAATCCCCAGTTGTTCTGCGCCACATCAACGTAGAGGTTGGGATGGGAGTAGAGCAGCGCAATCATTTCCTCGATCAGCGGCGACCCGTAATGCATGACGTAGAGGCGCAGCTTCGGATGCCGTCTCAGCACCGGGTCGAGATCGAGCGGGCGCCCTGCTGCGGGACTATAGTTGCTTCCAGGCATGACGTGTGCGCCTCCCGGCGGTCCCTCGCCAAGGTGAAGACCTATAGGGACGTCAAGCCGTTCTGCCAGCGCGAAATATGGTTCTAGCCGCTCCACGGTGGGCTTGTCGCCGTCATACTGTGGGCTGACTTCGGCAAATAGCTGGATGCGACCTTGGCGAATCAGATCCTCAAGTTGGTCGAGCGGCGGCAGATCTGTGCCAGCGAAGTCGATTGCGATCCAGTAGCGCCCGGGCGCATGGCGGCGCCATTCATGGTCGTGCGCCAGACTCGCCTCGAGTCCGTCTTTGCTAACGTCGAGCACACCGTACATGTTGTATTGCTTCATCATCTCGCCGGTGCGGCGCGCATTCTCTTCGCCGTCGCGGACGGACATCAGCGGGCGGGCGCAGATCGAGGTTTTCTGAACTGTTACCTCTTCGCGTGGATCGACGGGTGGGAACTCGACCTCATCCCGATTTGTGCAGACCGTCTGCGGTCCGCCGAATTCATCCGGTGAGCTGGCGTGGAGGTGCATGTCAATGATTGGGGAGCGATCTTGCGCGATGCTGAGGCCTGCAAGCAGTACACAGGGTAATAACATGAAGACTTTCATTTCGACCCTCCGTAGTGCCAGGTGCTGCGGCATAACGCTTCAATCAGCTGCCGCATTAGCGGTCGGCTGCATTGATTTGTTAGGCAGATTTTGATGCTTAAACCACCCTAGTAGCCCTACCATCAGACCAAAACCTAAAATTGGCCCTGCACCATAGCCAACCAAAGGAGCTGGAGTAATTCCCGCGGTTGAACACAAAAATAAAACCATGTAGTACGCCGCTACGGCAGATAGCCAGAGAGTTCCGCTAACCGATTGAATCCACAACCCGACAATCAACGCAATCGCACTGGCAATTATGGCAACACCAGCAAATAACGAGTGACCAAGAGCCAAGGCAAAGATCTCCTCTACATGCGGCACAGGCGCTAAAGGATCTGGCAAAGAGAATGCCCACATAGTGACCAATGCTAACGGAATCACGATAGCACTGAAGCATAATATGCCAAGTCGGTACCGCACAATAACAACAGCAGAAGCAACCAACAACCCAAGAACCTGAGACGCATCTGGCTGCAAAGCCAGTAAAAAAGCAGCCGCAAGAACGGCAGCGAGAGACATAATTTGGTGCTTACCGTCTTTGGTAATAAAGACCGAACAAGCTGCGATAAATGAGGGCAACAGGAGCGGCGCGACATAAAGCCTCAACGGCCCGGCCGGAATCCAGCGCTCAGGTCCTGTCGAGTCTCCAAATAACGGTATCGCAAGCCCAATTAAAGTCAGAATAACTACAATAAAGGCCATATTCTGGTGATTCCCTAGCTTGCTCATGTGGCTGCCGGCCAAGCCAAGACAACAGGCCAAGAAAATTGCCAACAAATGAGTGATCCAGACACTCCACCCCATAGCAGCCAGAGCAAGGACAATAAAACTACCAACAATAGGCGGAACCGCCACGATGAATAATGAGAGAGTCGAAGTATTCATATTCTGCCTAACGCCTGAATTAAGCCGAGCCGCGAAGCGGCTTCGGCTTGAATGAATTGTTAGGCCGCGTCCATGGGGAGCGACCGTAGCCGGACATCTGATGCCTCAATTAGCCATGTTGCATGAGCGCCCGGAGGCCCAGCCCACTCAATCTCATGGAGCACATTTCCGGCCTTGCTGAGTCTCAACTCACTGTAGCGCCAATCATAGTGGCCACCGGACGCCACAGGGTTTGTCATGGTGTATGAGTACACCTTGGGATAGAACAGCTCTAAGTAGCGATCGTGATAGGCGCCAAGTAGGCGTACGCGCAGGCTGAGGTGTCGAATGTGGCGCCGCTTGCCTTTAGCGGGCTCCTCAAAGCGGGCCCACTCCAGCCACGCATCATGCGGGCAGCGACGATCTGCTGCATTGAGAAGTGGGCCAGAGGCGAGCTTGAACGCAGAGGCAGGGAAACGGTTCTTGTTGCGCTCCAAGTACTTGCCATATCGCTTGAATGGCAGGTTTGGATCGCCGTCTGCGTGAAGTTGTTCAGTGAGCACGTACATTCGATAGCGGCCTAACGCTTGAATTAAGCCGAGCCGCGAAGCGGCTTCGGAATTGTTAGCGCCCTAGCCGAGATGCCTGGAAAAGGCAGCCACAGCCCGAGCGCACTCTGTCGGAGCAGCTTGCAGCAGGAGGTGAGGTCCAGCAACGTCTGCGGTGGTGCATTGCGGAAGTGCCGAGAGAATATGCCGACCGGCAGTCACAGAAAGCAATCTGTCGTGAGTGGCGCGCAGGTAGAGGAGTGGTGCAGAAATTGAGCTGAGACGAGCCGATACATTGGCCCGTATGGCCGCTGCTGCGCGGAACCGGAGCACTGCGGGATTTACAGCCAATAAAGCGGTTTGCAGTGACGCCTCCAACTGCGGTGTGGCCCAGCGACCAAGCAGAAGCCACGACAGAACCGAAGGCGGCAGGGAGCGCACTGGTGCAATGCGCGTAAGCGTGGCCAACGGCGAAAGCAAAGGAACGGGAGTCTTGGCAAAGGTTGTGGAGAGAACTAGGCCCACAAGATTGGGCGGCGGGTCTGCGGCAACGGAGAGTGCGATGGGGCCAGAGAAGGACTCGCCCAAGAGCACAAACGGCGTGGTTGGAGGAAGCTGCGCCCTGACCAGTCTCTCGAGCGCGGCATAGCCGAGAGCTTTATCCGGTGGATACGGGATAACGACGACCGAATCGAATGCCGTACCAACTGCCGTCAGGAACTCAGTGTGGAGGGTCGCGGTGCCATCTAGGCCTGGGAGAACCACAAGTGCGGTCATGTTGGTTCTAGGGCGCTAACGCCTGAGTTCAGCGGCGTTTGAGGCGACGCCCGTTTTTGCGGAAGCAAAAATGGGTGGCGGGTCAAACGTCCGCTGCAACGATTTGTTAGCTGCCGCCTTGATCACGCCTCAATCCCCAACATTGGAACTTTGCAGGCGTCCCTGAAAAATCCCACAAATCTCGACGGCTCAGCGATTAAAACAAAACAGTTGTCACGGCCTCTAGTGATTCCGGTATAAACCATCTCATCGGCATCCTCCTCCAGAATAATAAAGAACGAGGTCGAAGTCTCCAGCCCCTTGAAACTGTGCACCGTCGATAGTTTTATAAGCCCACTGTTCAAGTTAAAGCTGAATTTCTTGCTGCCCCGAATAGCATCCAGCGCTTTACCAAGCTTATTCTGATCCTTCTTGTATTTATCAGCCAGCGTTTGATATACGTATTCGGTTTCAAAAGTAGTTTGCGTCTTCTCGTTGGTTTCTCTGCAGATTATGGTGTCTAGCTTTCTGAGAACTTCAATACTAGAGGAAATTATAGATGCATCATTCGGGTGGATCTGATATTTCCTTAATATGCTGTAAATTTTCTTGTATATGGCAGTGCAATCAATTGGGGAAGGCAGCAAACATCCCTCAAAAAACTCGAAAGCCATGCTGGATTGCACGGGATCGACATCAACAAGATCGATGTCGTACTTTTCCAAAAGATAACTATTCTGAAACGCATTCGCCACCCTGAGGATCTCGGAATCACTTTTTGATCTGTAGGATTTTGTCAGCCGCTCCCAGCGTCCAAAACCTTGAACGATGGCTGAATTCGTCTTGCCAATATTTCTCTCATAGATATTCTGGCCTTCGTCACCGAAAAGTATCATCTCGCCGTCATCCGAAAGAAAGTACTTCCTAATGATCTTGATCCATTCCGGCCTGTAGTCTTGAACCTCATCTAGAAGAATAGTTTTGTACTTGTAAAGCTGCTCCTCGAACCCATCGAACAAATTTTCATCAGAATATAGTTTGTCAAAATATTGAGACGCGGCTCTTCGATCATCCGGCGGGGAAACCTCCATGCCGCACTGGTTCATCTCTTGGGCGATAAATGCGTGATAGTTCGTGATTCCGAAAGCGCCCCAGGAAAAATCCTCCCTAACCTCGCTAATCTTGTCACGAATATAGTTTCGCAATGTCTTGTTGTACGTAAAAATCAGAACCTTGTCGTCGTGTCTCTTGTGAGCATTGACCGCTCGCTTGGCCAGCACCGTTGTTTTTCCACAGCCGGCAACCCCTTTAATTTTGGCGAACCCAGGCACGCTTTGTGCAAGCTTAAGTTGCTTGGCATCATAATCGATGTTCTTTCCTTGGCTCTCAACGTGATACGGAGGCTTAAGGTATCTTAGAAATTCGTCATGAATTAGATCGGTAAACAGAACGTGGTTTTGTTTTAGGCAATTGGTTAGTTTTGAAAAGTCGTTCGGAAGTACCGACATGCCCTTGTCACGACCAATCTGTCTAAGTTTTTTGTCTAAATAGCCAAGCCTTTTTTCATATGCGGCATGCGGAATCTCGCGATTTCTGAAACTTTGATTGAGCTCATCGCGAGCCTGCCTAAGTGAGCTTTCCGCTGAATGGTAAAGCTCGTTAATATCTTCCTTTGTTGATTCGTGAAAGTAAACGAATGGTTTAATAATCCCATAAAAATTATTATTGAGTGCATTTTTCTCAGCCAACCCGTTAATGTGCAAATTGAACATATTGGATTTATAGCCGAAGACCTGCCTAAAGGGGGATCGAATCACATGATTTCCAGCGCGTTCTCTCCATTGATTTTTATCGTCAACACTATATGAACTTAGATTCCAGTCCTTTACCTCAACTATCGCGACCCCGCCCTCTCTCCGCATCAAGATAATGTCTGGCATGTCACCATTCAGAAACGGTTGAAAGAAGATCTCGTACTCGTCTGAGAGCCTCTGGGCCATGTACGTGGCAAGTGCCATCTCGCCGGGCGTAGGAGGCACCTTTAACCGCTCAATGTTTTCAAGACATGGAAAAATGTCAGCCATCAGGGGTTCCCTTCGCTCGCGTGGCACAAAGTATCATAGGCAGCTAACGCCTGAATTAAGCCGAGCCGCGAAGCGGCGTCGGCTTGAACGAATTGTTAGCGCTCAGCACCTGATACTTCACGAAAAATTTTTGCCATCTCTGTACAAGAATCATCCTCGGCAAGTCCGGCATGGCTAGCGTAAGGGGATATACGAATTTCCGATTTTGGCAGCTTGCTTGCGAGATCGCGAACACTCTCGATCGGGGCATTATCATCCCCTTCGCCATGGTGAATAAAGACCATTGGCGCGGCATCGAAGCGGATCGAATCCCAAGGCCCAAGAAGAACTTTGAAATCAGACCAGGCGCCATGGGCGAGGTCTCGCGGAAGTCCCCACGCCCCAAGTTGCTCGATTGCTGCGTCATAGCTGTTGTCTCTAAAGAGCTCCAACAACTCCAATGTGGGTGGCGAGGTCACCTTTTCCACAAAGGTCTTGGGCGTGCCCATTGAGGCCACGAGATAGCACGCGCACACCACGCCAGGATTTTTTGTGGACAAGTGCAAGGCGAATGGCCCGCCCCGCTACCGCCCATTGCGTGGCATGACGCGATGCTATTGTTTCGCAGGTACTCCATCGTCTTGTCCGAGCACAGATCAAATGATGGTTCGGAATCCGGATCGTCGTACCACGGTCGAGTGGGGCAGATTAGTCGAATGCCATGCTCTTGTGCGAGTTCCGAAAGCTCTTGTCCATAGTCGCCTTTTTGCGGCGTGCCCATGAAGAAAACAAGTGGTGTCCCGTCTGGGTCGCCAAATTCGTGGAACTGCATGGGCGCCTCCCCTGAGCGCTAACGCCTGAATTAAGCCGAGCCGCGAAGCGGCTTCAAAAACGGTGTCACAACAAAAACGGTGTCAGAGTCACTTACTAAGCACGACGAACAAATGGGTGCGCTATCTGCGGCTGCCGAGTGATGAGGCAGCGGAAAGTCACTCTGACACCGTTTTGGATGATATGAAATTGACTCGCCGAGGTGGGGTCTAACGGGTATTTCGTGTCGCCCAAAAAGAGTGCATGCTGTAGTCGTTGTGCCTCTTTCTGAGAACTGAATGTCAAGCCAGATCTCTATCTCGTACACGAGCACTTCTCCTGTGAGGCCTGACGCTTGAATTAGGCCGGGCCGCGAAGCGGCTTCGGATTGAATAACTGTTAGGGGGTGAACTCGTGCTTCTCGAAGTCTTTTGAAAATGAAGTATTGAGATCTTCTACTGCGTCAAGTGTCACCTTGCGCCTATGAAAGGTACGAACCTGTTTGAAACTTAGGTTCTCCTGCTCAAGTTCAGAAGCAATAGCCTGCAAGCTGCCTAGCAAGGGCGCAAATCTTTCGCTTTCTCGATGTAGCTTGGCAAGTTCGTCGTATGCGCGGCTGACTATCTCAGAGTGTGGTGCGCCAACATTGCCAGAGAACTTTGCTCGGATAGCGTGAGGGATTTCCTTGACTATTACGGCATTTGCTGAGTGATAGAACGAAAGTGCAACTTGATAAGCATCCCAGAAGGTATTGGATTGAACCAGAGTTCGCAGTCTGTGGTGAGCTTGGCGATGAAAGTTGGAGCCCGAAAGTGGAGTAAAACCATCGTTGAGCTGGTCTCTGTCAAATTGTTCTTCAGAGTCGCGGTATTCCTTTAGCACATGTAAGCACCGAGCCCAGTTGTGATTAAACGCTCCGCTAACCGACTCCAGCTCTGCTGCGATCAAATCAACAGACTGCTCAAGGTATCTCTGCTTTACAAGTTCATACTCTTTCTGTCGAAAGTAGATCCATAGACCTACTCTCGCGACGATCAGTCCAACGGTAAGAGTGATTAGTCCGCGAATGACTTCCTGGCAAATCATCGGTATTTTTCCAAGCCCCCTAACGCCTGAATTAATCAGAACCGCGAAGCGGTTTCAGACTAAATGAATTGTTAGGCGTTTTCATCGTAAATTCTTGTGTAATCACCAAATCTAGTTTCTGCGAGGTCCTTGATAAGGACGTCCTTTGCGATCCCGAAGTCGACAACATAGCAACAAGCTTCCATGGTGCCTGATCCGATACTGCCTCCATCGCAGTGGCCGAGCCCAGTCCAACCCAGGCTCTCATTGAGCACGCCCTCCAAGTCCTGCCGTTTTTTAACGTCAGCTTTTGTGCCCATACCCTCTACGGCGTACTCCACAAGCAGGATTCTCATGTCGTCATCATCGAACGGCGCGAACCCATTCTCCGCAGCACTGGAAAGGACTAATGAGATCTGCTCATCCTCGTCCAAGTCGGGAGCGAGCGGATGATTCTTTGTCTCTCCCTTTTCCCCAATCACACCCCAATGCTCAACTATCGCTTCATTCTCTGGCTCTGCCCAAGCCTCGTTGTAGTGAAGTTTTCCATCGATCTGCTTGTACAGCTTTAGCATTGAACTCTCCTAAGACGCCTAGCTACCTAATGATCCTAATTTCGGGGCAGTGCTTCGATTTTGTTGATGTTGAAACTTGCGGACAATCATATGCTTTCTCTGCAAGAACAGCAGTTTGTGCTGAATTTCCCTGGGGTAGGCAGTTGTCGGCCAAATCACCTTTGTGACTGTTTCGGGGTGCTGTCGGGTATCGCTGCAAATTTGAGTTGATGTCTGCGCCTGGCTGCATGACAGCACTTGGCGCTCCGACTTGACCCAGGCGGGGGCCCCTGCTGCTCATTCGTATTCTCCGCTGGCGTTGGCCAACATTCGAAGCTCCCTCACACCCTTTCGATCGAGCACGCATAAACCACCTCGCACGCCCCCGCACCGGTATCGGTGCGCGAGGTCGAGCTGCGCCAGCGCCAGCCATCGGGTGCCTGCGCTTCGATCAGCCAGCCGTCGATGCGGACGCGGTCGCCGGGTTTGATGGTCTTGAGCTGTTTCGCCACGTCGCTGTTGGCGGGGATCAGGTGCATGTTGGCGCTGGAACTGGCGATCTCGCGCGGGGGCAGGGGCGGGTTGCCCTGCCAGCGGTAGTGGTACCAGCGGCCGGACTGGCTGATGGCCAGGCGGTCGAGCACGGCGTCGTCGCTCATGCGGGCCCAGCCGAGGGCAAGGTCGGTGGGGGAGAGGTCGGCTTCGCGGTCGCGGCTGTAGTCGCGGCGCGACAGTACACGGGCGTCGAGGCTGAAACCGGCGAGCGGGGTCAGCCGGGCGGTGGGCAGGTCGATGCCGGACATCCGGCTCGGGACCGCGCTCTGCAGCGGCGGGGCGCCGGGCGTCACCCGTGGTGGCAGTGCGCAGTCGACGTCCGCGGCGTAGGCGGTGTTGTCGTGGTCGCGTGGCGAGTAGGGCGAATGCCACCAGCCGATGCCGGCAACGATCAGCAGCCCGATCCAGATCCCTCGCCCCATCCGATGCGCCCCCTGCAGCATCCGTGACCCGGATCACAGGGTACGCCGTAACCCGGGGCGGCGGTAGTTGCCCCGGGCACGTGCATCCTGCCCGCGACATTGCATCGTCGGGTGTATCGTTCGCCCCATGGCCAGAGCTTGCCCGGATGCCGCGCTGCAACCGTATGTCGAGACCCTGTGGGTGTCGGCGGGCGAGGCGGCGCGGGCGCCGCGCGAGCATTCGCTGCCGAGCGGGGCGATGCATCTGGCGATCCGGCTCGATGCGCCGTTGCGGCTGTATGCCGGCAGTGCGGACACGGTCGGGCATGAGGTCTCGCAGGCGGTGATCGGCGGTGTGCGGATGGGGCACTGCATCAAGGACACTTCGACACCTGGCCGCTCGGTCGGTGCGGTGTTGCGGCCGGGTGCGGCGCGGGCGCTGTTCGGCTGCAGCGCGGCCGAGCTGGCCGGCCGCCACCTGCCGCTCGATCAGGTGTGGGGAAGCGAGGCCGGGCTGCTGCTCGAACGCCTGCAGGCCGAGGCCGATCCGTCGCGCCAGCTCGACCTGTTCGCCGCCGCGTTGCGGGCACGGCTGCGTCCGGTCGGGGCCCTGCATCCGCAGATCGCGCAGGCGCTGCACGATCTCGCCCGCGCGGGCAGCGTTGCCGATGCGGTGGCGGCGTCGGGGCACAGCCATCGGCATTTCATCGCGCGGTTCCGCGAGGCGACCGGCTTGCCGCCCAAGGCCTACGCGCGGTTGCGGCGGTTCCGGCGTGCGCTGCGGATGCTCGCGCGCGGCGGCGCGCTGGCCGAGGTGGCATTCGCGGCGGGCTACAGCGACCAGGCCCATTTCAGTCGCGAGTTCCGCGAGCTGTCCGGGGTCACGCCGCGCGCGTATCGTGCCGCCCGTCCGGACGCCGCCCATCACCTGCCGGTCGGGGCGGTGCGCTGACCGGGCTCGGGGTCAATTCCGTTCAAGACCCGGGCGACGGTGACGGGCAGTCTGGTCGCACCCGATTCGACGAGGAGAAGCGTCATGGCCGTGCATGAACTGTTTGCCTACATCTGCGTGGACGATGCC
The DNA here is from genome assembly GCF_006547045.1 of Lysobacter alkalisoli. Lineage (NCBI taxonomy): Bacteria > Pseudomonadati > Pseudomonadota > Gammaproteobacteria > Lysobacterales > Lysobacteraceae > Marilutibacter > Marilutibacter alkalisoli. Next base: position 2,763,919 of record NZ_CP041242.1, on the reverse strand, counting down.
GAAAAGGCGATTGCCTTCTACCGCGATGCGTTCGGCGCGACCGAACTGTTCCGCCTGGTCGAACCCGGCGGCCGCATCGGCCATGCCGAGGTCTCGCTTGGCGGAAGCACGCTGATGCTGAGCGAGGAGTACCCCGAGATCGGTGTGCGTCGCCCTGATCCCGACGGCCCGAACAACGTGACGATCCACATCCATGTCGACGATGCCGACGAGTTGGTCGAGCGCGCCGTCGCCCACGGCGCGACCCTGCTGATGGCGCCGAAAGACATGTTCTACGGCGAACGTTCCGGCGTGGTCCGCGACCCGTTCGGCCACCGCTGGAACATCGGCCACAGCATCGAGGAGGTCACGCCCGAGGAGATGCAGCGGCGCTACGAGAAGATCGTCGATCCGTGTTGAGTGCTACAAGCGGCATGCCATGTGAAAGCCGGTCCGCCTCAGTGTGTCGGCTGAGCTTGTGGCGGCTGCAACAGGGCGTCGGGCAGACCCCGGAACTCGTCGGCGAGCTTGCGCAGGAAGCCGTCCATCGCCGAGCTCTTGCGCCAGACCATCGCGATCTGGCGGTGCGGCGGCTGGCCGTCGAACTGCAGCAGATGGATGCCGGGTGACGGTGGCACCGGCGGTTGCACGGCCAGCATCGGCAGCAGGGTGATGCCGACGCCGGAGGCGACCATCTGGCGCAGGGTTTCCAGGCTGGTGGCGCGGAAGCCGTCGCGTTCGTCGGCGCCGGCCATGCGGCAGACGTCGAGCGCCTGGTCGCGCAGGCAGTGGCCTTCTTCCAGCAGCAGCAGGTGCTGGTCGTCGAGGTCGTTGACCTGCAGGTGGTCGCGCGCCGCCATCGGGTGCTGACGCGGCACCGCGAGCATGAACGGTTCGTCGAACAGCGGCTCGATGTGCAACTGGTCGTCGTGAATCGGCAGCGCGAGCAGACCGGCGTCGAGGCGGCCGTCGCGCAGGCGGGAGAGGATCTGGTCGGTCTTTTCCTCGACCAGCAGCAGTTCGAGCCGCGGGAAGCGTTCGCGCAGGCCGGACACCACGTGTGGCAGCAGGTAGGGGCCGAGGGTAGGGAACATCCCCAGCCGCACCGTGCCCGCTTCCGGGTCCTGGCTGCGGCGGGCGATCTCGGCCATCTGTTCGACCTCGGCGATGACCTTGCGCGCACGCTCGGCGATCTCATGGCCGACCGGGGTCAGCATGATCCGACGCGGTGCGCGCTCGACCAGGGCGACGCCGAGTTCGTCCTCCAGCTTCTTGATCTGGGTGGACAGGGTCGGCTGGCTGACGAAGCTGGCCGCGGCGGCGCGACCGAAGTGCTTGTGCTCGGCCAGTGCCACGAGGTACTTGAGGTCACGCAGGTTCATGGCAGACTCCTCGGTGACGGGGCGTGGGGGGCGATGGGCTGCCTGCGGTCCGCCAGGATGTTTGTTTCCCCGTCATCCCGGCGGAAGCCGGGATCCATTCCGCATCTGCTTCCCGGTGGCTGATTCGGGGCGGGCAAAATCAAAATGGATCCCGGCTTCCGCCGGGACGACGGCACACTATGCTGCCTCCGCTTCTTTCACCTCGGCCGGGGCCGAGGTACGGATCAGGTGGTCGAAGGCGGCGAGTGCGGCGGTCGAGCCGGCGCCCATCGCGATCACGATCTGCTTGTACGGCACGGTGGTCGCATCGCCTGCTGCGAACACGCCCGGCACGCTGGTCTGGCCGCGTGCGTCGATGACGATCTCGCCGCGCGGGCTCAGTTCCACGGTGCCCTTCAGCCATTCGGTGTTGGGCAGCAGGCCGATCTGCACGAACACGCCCTCCAGGTCGATGCGGTGCAGGTCGCCGCCGACGCGGTCCTTGTAGGCCAGTCCGGTGACTTTCTGGCCGTCGCCGAACACTTCGGTGGTCTGCGCACTGACGATGATGTCGACGTTGGGCAGGCTGCGCAGCTTGCGCTGCAGCACCTCGTCGGCGCGCAGCTTGCCGTCGAACTCGATCAGGGTGACGTGGGCAACGATCCCGGCCAGATCGATCGCCGCCTCGACGCCGGAGTTGCCGCCGCCGATCACCGCCACCCGCTTGCCCTTGAACAGCGGGCCGTCGCAGTGCGGGCAGTAGGCCACGCCCTTGTTGCGGTACTCGTCCTCGCCGGGCACGCCCATCTGCCGCCAGCGTGCGCCGGTGGACAGGATCACCGTGCGTGATTTCAGCGAGGCGCCGTTGGCGAGCTTCACCTCGACCAAACCATCGTCGTCAGCCGGAACCAATGCCTCGGCGCGCTGCAGGTTCATCACGTCGACCTCGTAGTCCTTGACGTGCTGTTCCAGCGCGGCGGCCAGCTTCGGGCCTTCGGTGTGCGGGACCGAGATGAAGTTCTCGATCGCCATGGTGTCGAGCACCTGGCCGCCGAAACGCTCGGCGGCGATGCCGGTGCGGATGCCCTTGCGGGCGGCGTAGATCGCGGCCGCGGCGCCGGCCGGGCCGCCGCCGACGACCAGCACGTCGAATGCGTCCTTCGCCTTGATCTGCTCGGCGGCGCGGTCGGCGGCACCGGTGTCGATCTTCGCGAGGATCTGCTCGACGCTCATGCGGCCGGTGTCGAACACCTCGCCGTTGAGCAGCACGGTCGGCACCGACATGACCTGGCGTGCCTCGACCTCGGCCTGGAACAGCGCGCCGTCGATCGAGGTGTGCTTGATGTTGGGGTTGATCACGCTCATCAGGTTGAGCGCCTGCACGGTGTCCGGGCAGTTCTGGCAGGACAGCGAGAAATAGGTCTCGAACGTGAACTTGCCTTCGATGTTGCGGATCTGTTCGATCACTTCGTCATCGAGCTTGGGCGGGTGGCCGCCGACCTGCAGCAGCGCCAGCACCAGCGAGGTGAACTCGTGGCCCATCGGCAGCCCGGCGAAGGCGACCTGGACATCGGTGCCGATGCGGCGGATCGCGAATGACGGCTTGCGCGCATCGTCGCCGTTGCGTGAGTAGGCAACCTTGTCGGACAGCCCGACGATGTCGCGCAGCAGGGCGTCGAGCTCCTGCGACTTGGCGCTGTCGTCGAGCGAGGCCACCAGCTCGATCGGCTGCGTGACCTTTTCAAGGTAGGCCTTCAACTGGGTCTTGAGTGCGGCGTCGAGCATGGGGCGGCTCCAGGCGGGAAATCTGGTCGAGTCAGGGGGAGGGAATGCCGCGGCATCCGGACCGGGAGAGAGGGGGAGGGATCCGGGCGCCGCGGACATTCGGAACGGGTACGCGGACCCGCGACGGACGGCCCGGCCGGAGCCGGGCGTCCTGGCGGCACTTCGGGATGCCGCCTGGGTGCCCTCTCCTTGACGGAAAGGGCGAGGTGGGCGGCGTGACCGCCCGGGGGGAGAGCTGGGGTCGCTGAGCGATCAGATCTTGCCGACCAGGTCCAGCGACGGCGCGATGGTCTTCTCGCCTTCCTTCCACTTGGCCGGGCAGACCTCGTTGGGGTGTTCGGCGACGAACCTGGCGGCCTTCAGCTTGCGCAGGGTCTCCGAGACGTCGCGGGCGATCGCGTTGTCGTGGATCTCGGCGGTCTTGATCTGGCCTTCCGGGTTGATCACGAAGGTGCCGCGCAGGGCCAGGCCTGCTTCTTCGATATGCACGCCGAAGGCGCGGGTCAGCCGGTGGGTCGGGTCGCCGACCAGCGGGAACCTGGCCTTGCCCACCGCCGGCGAGGTTTCGTGCCACACCTTGTGCGAGAAGTGGGTGTCGGTGGTGACGATGTAGACCTCGGCGCCGGCCTTCTGGAACTCGGCGTAGTTGTCGGCGGCGTCCTCGACCTCGGTCGGGCAGTTGAAGGTGAACGCGGCCGGCATGAAGATCAGCACCGACCACTTGCCCTTCAGGTCGGCGTCGGTCACTTCAATGAACTTGCCGTCGTGGAAGGCGTCGGCCTTGAACTGCGGGACGTGGGTGTTGATCAGCGACACGGGGCCGGCGTGGATCTGGGTGTTGATGAGCGACATTCAGAACAGTCCTTCTGGTCGGGGTGGGAAAACTGGCTTGGAAGCCGGGCGCCGACCTGAATGGGCAGCGCCGCGATAGCGAAAGAGTAGGGATGCGGTCGATTTCAATCAAGTTGATTGATTGAATTAATTTGATAGATAAAAGCTATCGCAGTGATGCTGAATGAACCGTCCTCCCGGCGAGCGCCGGGATCCAGCTCTTCAGAAAGCGCCTGGAAAGCCGGTTCCCGGCTTTCCCCGGGATGAGGATCCGAGACTTGTTCGGCGTTGCCTTGGATTGCGAAAGGCTTGCCCGCATGGGCGCCACGTTTCCCCTGTGTAGGATGTCCGCCCGACCGACGACACGAGCCGCCATGCCCCGCATCGACGAACTGCTGCGCGCCGCCCGCGAGGGCACCGGGCCCGGCGATGCCGAGGCGCTGCTGGCGCATGCGCTCGGTCGTCCGCACAGCTGGCTTTATGCCCATGGCGACGAGGAACCGGATGCCGAGGCACTGGCCGCCTTCGATACCCTGCTGGCACGCCGCCGCGCCGGCGAACCGGTGGCCTACCTGACCGGTCGGCGCGGGTTCTGGCGCTTCGACGTGGCGGTGACCGCCGACACCCTGATCCCGCGCCCGGAGACCGAGTTGCTGGTCGAGCGCGCGCTGGAACGGCTGTCGAAAGGGATCGAACTGGAGGTGGCCGACCTCGGCACCGGCAGCGGCGTGATCGCGCTGGCGCTGGCGATGGAGCGCCCGCAGGCGCGGGTGGCCGCCGTCGATGCCAGCAAGGCCGCGCTGGCAGTCGCCCGTGCCAACGCCGAAGCGCTGGCCCTGCCCGGCATCGGTTTCCATCACGGCAGCTGGTACGCGCCGCTGGCCGGGCGTCGCTTCGACCTGATCGCCAGCAACCCGCCCTACATCGCCGACCACGATCCGCACCTGGGCCAGGGCGACCTGCGCGCCGAGCCGCGCACCGCATTGGCCTCGGGCGCCGACGGGCTGGATGCGATCCGCGAGATCGCTGCCGGCGCGCGTGACCACCTCAAGCCCGGCGGCTGGCTGCTGGTCGAGCACGGCTGGGAGCAGGGCGTGGCGGTGCGCGCGCTGTTCGAGGCGTCCGGATTGATCGATGTCGCGACCGAACGCGATCTCGAACAGCGTGATCGTGTCACGCTGGGCCGTGCGCCCGGCCGGTAAACTGTCGCGAACTGCAGAACCGAGGCAAGGCATGCGCAAGCTCTACCCCGAAATCGAGCCCTTCAACAGCGGAATGCTCAAGGTCGACGACCGGCACAGCCTCTATTTCGAGGAGTGCGGCAATCCGGACGGCAAGCCGGTGGTGATCCTGCACGGTGGACCCGGCGGGGGCTGCAGCCCGAAGATGCGGCGTTTCCACGACCCGTCGAAGTACCGCATCGTGCTGTTCGACCAGCGCGGTTCTGGACGCTCGATCCCGCATGCGGACCTGGTCGACAACACCACCTGGGACCTGGTCGCGGACATCGAGAAGCTGCGCGACAAGCTTGGTATCGAGCGCTGGCAGGTGTTCGGCGGCTCGTGGGGCTCCACCCTCGCGCTGGCCTACGCCGAAACGCATCCCGGGCGGGTGACCGAACTGGTGCTGCGCGGCATCTTCATGCTGCGTCGCTGGGAGCTGGAATGGTTCTACCAGGAAGGCGCTTCGCGGCTGTTCCCGGAGGCCTGGGAGCGCTACATCGCGGCGATCCCGGTGGTCGAGCGCCACGACCTGATCTCTGCCTTCCACCGCCGCCTGACCTCGGACGACGAAGCGACCCGCCTCGCCGCCGCGCGCGCGTGGAGCGTGTGGGAAGGGGCGACCAGCTTCCTGCACGTGGACGACGACTTCGCTTCAAGCCACGAGGATCCGCACTTCGCCCTGGCCTTCGCCCGCATCGAGAACCACTACTTCGTCAACAGCGGTTTCTTCGAGGTCGACGACCAGTTGTTGCGCGACGTTGGAAAGATCGCCGACATCCCCGGCGTGATCGTGCATGGCCGCTACGACGTGGTCTGCCCGGTGCAGAACGCCTGGGAGTTGCACAAGGCCTGGCCGAAGGCCGACCTCGTCATCACCCCGGCCTCCGGCCATTCGGCGTTCGAGGACGAGAACATCGACGCGCTGGTCGCGGCGACCGATCGTTTCGCCTGATCTGGCCGTCGCCCGGGACAGTTCGGCGACACGGTGCGGACCAAGCGCCTTGTCGCCGGGCCGGTCTCGATTCCACCTGCCGCCCCGTTCGCCATCGACAAGGTGCTGCCCGGCAGGGAGCGCGGTCATTGGTGGAGTTTTGCCGCGCGGCCTTCAGATGCCCGGCGTTCGGGTGCCTGCCTCAGGACATGGGTTCATTGTCGGGGCGGGTGCGGGCCACGATGAAGCCGGCAGCCAGCGTGAACACGGCTGTGGCGATGGCGATCGAGAGGTAAGAGAGGGAAATCGTTACGGCCAGCGCGTCGGCGAGTGTGAACGTGCTCCATGAAGCAACCCTTGAAACGAAGATGGCGTGGTTCACCAGGAGGCAGGTGGGCACGAAGGCCAATGCCAGCAGGAGCGTGTCCCGCCCGCTGGCCAGCCGCCTGCACGCAAGGAAAACGATCAGCGCGGTGGTCCATGCAAACAGGCTGTACTCCGAAACTTCGGCTTCAATGGAGCACGACAGGCATGCGGACGACGGGCTTTCCCCGAGCGTGTAGAAGGCTGCCAGGGCCTGGGCGATGCACAGGATGATTCCAAGGAGAGCCAGGGCCGGGTATTTCATCTACCTCGCTTCCGAACCATCTGGATTGCGATCGATCATCCACAGCCCGGCCCAGAGCTTGAGGTCGAGCTCGTAGCCTTCGGCCTGCTTGCGCATCAGCCAGGCGGGGGCCTCGTCGCGGGGAATCTCGTGGACGACGATGTCCTCGTCGTCGACGCCGCCGCCGGGGCCGATGCGGGTCAGGTTGCGGGCGCGGACGAAGGCGATACGTTCGCTGCTCATGCCCGAGGAGGTCGGGCCGACCAGCAGCACGTCGACCTGGGCCGCTTCCCAGCCGGTTTCCTCGATCAGCTCGCGCTTTGCGGCCGAGGCCAGGGTGTCGTCGGCATGGTCGTCGCCGACCAGTCCGGCCGGCATCTCGATCGTGCGCGCGCCCAGCGGGGTGCGGTACTGGTCCACGAACACGACCTTGTCGTCGGGGGTGACGGCGATGATGATCACCGCCATGCCGTTGCCGTGGGTGCGTTCGGCGAATTCCCACTTGCCGCGACGGCTCAGCCGCAGCCATTGGCCTTCGTAGAGGGTTTCGGTCTGTTCGGAGATGCTGTCGTCAGTGGCGGTATCCATGCGCCGATGGTACCGCGACGGCTGTTTCAGGGCGCCTCCGCCGTTTCAGGACATCGCCGTTTCAGGAGGCGATGAATTCCAGCCCCGCTGCCTCGTGCAGCCGGCGCCGGGTCATCGGACCGAAACGCAGGGCCTCGCAGAGCGCCAGCAGGGCCTCGCGATCGCCATTGCCGCGGGCGAAGTGGGGGCGCGCGCCGTCGATCGGCGCATCGAGCGCGATCGTGGTCAGGCGCCGGCACAACAGGGCCTGTTGGTGGTGTTCGCGCAGCTTCTTCGCGGTGCTGGCGGCACCGCGGATGCGCAGGAACGGCACTTCTTCGATGCGTTCCAGCAAGGCATCGAGGGTGCCGAAATGGTTGAGCAGGGCGGCCGCGGTCTTGGCGCCGATGCCGGGTACGCCGGGAATGTTGTCGATGCTGTCGCCGGTCAGGGCGAGGTAGTCGGCGATCTGGCGTGCCTCCACGCCATGCCGCGCCGGCACCCCGTCCGCGCCCCAGCGCAGGTTGCGGGCGTAGTCCCACTGCTCGTCGCCGTCGTGCAGCAGCTGCGAGAGGTCCTTGTCGGCCGACACGATCACCGAGCGGAAGCCGTGAGGTCGGGCCGCATGTACGGCGGAGCCGATCAGGTCGTCGGCTTCGTATTCGGTATGCGAGAGCACGTCCAGTCCGAGTGCCACGCACAGCGACCTGCAGTGCGCGAACTGGCGTTTGAGTGCTTCCGGTGCGGGCTCGCGATTGGCCTTGTAGGCCGGGTAGATCGCGTTGCGGAAGCAGGAGTCGAGCGCTTCGTCGAAGGCGACCGCGATGTGCCGGGGCGGGTGCGTTCGAGCAGTTCGGCGAGGAAGCGGGCGAAGCCGTGCACGGCGTTGGTCGGCCATCCGTCGGCATCGCTGAACTCGTCCGGCATCGAATGCCAGGCGCGGAACACGTACAGGCTGGCATCGACCAGGTAGAGCGCGGGTCGAGCGGGTGCAGTGCTCACGATGGCTGCCACTCCTCGTGCAACGCGGTCGGGTCCGGGCGCTCACGTTCGGGTGCCTGCATCCGCGGTGTGCCGATATGGATGAAGCCGACGATGCGCTCTTCGGCCGACAGCCCGAGCCAGTCCTTCACGGTGGCGTCGTAGGCCGGCCAGCCGGTCAGCCAGGTCGCCCCGAAGCCCACCGCCTGGGCGGCCTGCAGCAGGGCGAAGCAGACGCAGCCGGCCGACAGCAGGCGCTCCTGTTCCGGAATCTTCTCGTCGGCGCCGAGCCGGGCGACCACCGCGACCACCAGCGGCGCGTGCGAGAAGCGCATGCGGTCCTTCTCGATGGCCGCGTCCCCGGCGCTGGCGTCGCGCTCGCGGGTCAGGGCCGCCAGCCGCTCGCCGAGCGCATGGCGGGCGTCGCCGCGAATCGTGAGGAATCGCCACGGCACCCGCTTGCCGTGGTCGGGGACACGGCAGGCCGAGCGCAGCATGCGCAGCAGGGTGGCCTCGTTCGGGCCGGGTTCGCCCAGTTGCCGGGCCGGGACCGAGCGGCGGCTGTCGAGCGGGTGGAGGGGGTCTTGGGCGCCGGGCGCGGCGCCGGCTATCGGATCAATGGGCGACATCAGTCACAGTTCGTGAAGATCGAAAGCGAAGTGACTCATCTTGCCACTATGCTGCTTCCAGTGCCGGGAATGGGCGCTATGCGTCACCGGTCGTATCGCCGGGGCATTGGCCTAAAGGTCCGGCCGGTCAATGTTGGGGGACAGGGGATGAGTGTACTCACTCCAGCGCATTCGTCGCGAGGCGAACCGATGCGCGTACTCGAGGAAATCAAGCGGCAGGCGGTCGAGCAGCTCGGCGGCGTGCCCGATGCCCTGTACCCCGGCATCGAACAATCCCTTTCGGCCGCCCTCCAGGCCGGGGATGTCGGTCCCGACCATTTCGAGGATCTGACGTCGCTGCGCATGTTGCGCCAGCAGGCGGCGAGCCTGGTGATGCGCTATCGCCAGCAGCTGGCCAAGGGGTTCGATGATCTGCGTGGTCTGCGCATGCGCACGCGCGGCGACCTGCCGCTGGGCCTGGTCGAGGAGAACCACCTGGAGTTCCACCTCGAGGGCCAGCGCCTGGTCGAGTCGCTGGAAGGACGCTTCGCCGAACCATTGCAGGTGATGCGCCAACGCCTGCTGATGATGACCGAGATGCTCGGGTTGCCGGATGCGCCCAATCCGATCGCCCCCGAGCGGCTGGTTGCGGCGCTGGTGGAATCCTTCCGCGAAACCGAACCGACCCGACACGTGCGCGAACTGTTGTTCCGCTACTACGAAGGCGAGCTGGTGCGCCGGCTGGGCGACCTGTACGGCAGGGTCAATGCGCTGCTGTCGGCGACGGGCTACGGCCACCACGGCATGGCCGCTCCAGGTCACGCTCCAGCACAACACGCTCCGGTACAGCACGGCTACCGGCATGACACCGTCGAGGCCGTTCCCTACCGGGGAGCGGCCATGGGCATGGAGGCAATGCAGGGATTCATGGAACAGATGGGAGTAGGGATGAGCACCGGCGGTTCGCCCGGGATGTCGCTTCCCGGCCAGGACATGGCCGATCTGCGCGCGATCCTGCGGATGTGGCGTGAAGGCGGGCTGGGCACGCCGCAGCCAAGAGCTGCTGCCGCGGATGCGGCACCGGGGATGACCACCGCCCCCGGCGCGAACTGCGCGTGGACGAGATGCTCAGTGTGGTCAGTCTGCTGCAGTCCGAGCCGCCGGACGCCTTTGCCCGTGCGCTGGCCGGTCCGGGGCGGCTGGGTTCGGCGATCCGCGACCACCTGAGCGAGGGCGCGCGCCGGATCGGTGTCGATCCCGAGCAGACCCGTTTCAGCGACGAGGAGGAAGATGCGATCGACCTGGTCGCGCTTTTGTTCGATTCGTTGTTCCGCACCAGTTCGTTGCAGGACCGTGCGCGCCGCCTGTACGGACGACTGGTGTTGCCCTACGTCAAGGTCGCGCTGACCGACGACGGCCTGTTCGTGCAGCGCGAGCACCCGGCCCGCAAGCTGCTGGACGCGATCACCGAGGCCTGCGAGGGCAACCAGGCCAGTACCCCGCAGGAACGCGAACTGCTCGACCGTGCTGCCGCCGCGTCGCAGCGGGTGGTGGCCGAATACAACGAGGACATCGCGGTGTTCGAGCTGGCCCATGCCGAGCTCGACGCCCTGCTGGGCCAGCAGCGTCGCCGCAGTGCGCTGCAGGAAGAGCGGCTGGTCAAGGCCACGCTCGGGCGCGAACGCCTGGACCAGGCCCGCGAAACCGCCGACGAAGCGCTGATGGAGCGCCTGCGCAAGGTCCGCTTGACCCAGGCCGTGGCCGACTTCCTGGCCATGCCGTGGCGGCATCATATGGTCCAGACCCTGCTGCGCGATGAGGATCCGGCACGGCGCGAGGAGGCGCTGGCCCTGGGCGATGCGCTGCTCAAGGCCGACCGGCTGGCAGCCGAGAACCGCGGCCGCGAACTGGCCGACCATTTGCTCGAGATCGAGCCGCTGGTGCTGCGCTGCCTGGCCAGCTCCGGCCTCGACGACAGTGCCGCCCGGCACGGCCTGGCCGGGTTGGTGCGGGCACTGGCCACCCCTGATGGGCCGCGCCGCGCGCAGACTGCCCGGCCGCTGGCGGCCGGTGAGACCGTCGAATCCAGCGAAGAACACAAGCTGTGGCTGGCCGGCGGTACCGCCACCATCGGTCACGACCCGGAGATCACCGAACGCATGCGTGCCCTGGAGATCGGCGACTGGATGCGCGTGACCGACGTGCACGGCGAGATCGTCGCTGCCAAGGTTGCCTGGATCAGCCCGATGACCTCGCGCTTCCTGCTGGTCAACCGTCGTGGCCTGCGCGTGCTGGTCGCTTCGGCCGAAGAGCTGGCGCTGATGCACAAGGACGGCCGTCTGGTGGTCGGCTCCGAGCGCTCGGCTTTCGACGAGGCGATGCGGCGCGTGCGCGAGCGCCTGGACAGCGCCGCGGCCGCCGACTGAGCGGCTGCCGGCCATTTCCGGCGACTCCCTTGCTAGGATCGCGCTGAACGGGGCGACAGGCGCCCCCCTGCGGGGAGGTCCGACATGGCGGCAGAGACGGCGGCGGAAACGACGGCATCCGGCAAGGCGATCGTGGGCGTGGTCCGCGAACACGCCGAGGGCGAGCGCCGGGTGGCGATGACCCCGGAGACCTGCCGCAAGCTGGTGGCCGCGGGTGTGCGGGTGCAGATCGAGCGCGGCGCCGGGTTGCGTTCGGCCTTTACCGATGAAGCCTACGCCCAGGCCGGTGCCGAACTGGCCGATACCGCAGACGCGGTGCTGGCCGGTGTCGACGTGCTGCTGTGCGTGCAGCCACCCGCCGATGACGCCATCGCCCGCATGCGTGAGGGGGCGACCCTGGTCGGCCTGCTTGCGCCGCAGGCCGACCCGGCCCGTGCCGAGGCGCTGCAGTCGCGTGGCATCGTCGCCTTCCCGCTCGAACGCCTGCCGCGCACCACCCGCGCGCAGGCGATGGACGTGCTCAGCTCGCAGGCCGGCATGGCCGGTTACAAGGCAGCGCTGATCGCCGCCCAGCTGGCGCCACGCTTCTTTCCGATGCTGACCACTGCCGCCGGTACGATCCGGCCATCGAAGGTGCTGGTGATCGGCGCCGGCGTCGCCGGCCTGCAGGCCATCGCGACTGCGAGGCGGCTCGGCGCCCAGGTCGAAGGTTTCGACGTGCGACCGGAAACACGCGAGCAGATCGAATCGCTCGGCGGCAAGTTCCTGGACCTTGGCGTCAGCGCTGCGGGCGAGGGCGGCTATGCGCGCCAGCTCACCGACGAAGAGCGTGCCGAACAGCAGCGCCGGCTTGGCGAGCACCTGAAGAACGTCGACGTGATCGTCTGCACCGCGGCGGTGCCGGGGCGACCGGCGCCGAAGATTGTCAGCACGGCGATGGTGTCGGGGATGAAACCCGGCAGCGTGGTCGTCGACCTTGCAGCCGAGACCGGCGGCAACTGCGAAGCGACCCGGCCCGGTGAGACCGTCGATGTCGATGGCGTGGCCGTTGCCGGTCCGCTCGACCTCGCCAGCAGCGGCGCGGTGCATGCCAGCGAGATGTACGCACGCAACCTCTACAACTTCGCCAGCCTGTTCCTGCAGGACGGCGTGCTCGCGTTCGACTGGGACGACGAACTGCTGGCGAAGACCGTTTGGCCGGAGCGGCAGCCGTGATCCCCGGACACAGCCCGGGAATCGCCCTCAATCTCCCTTGCTGTGTTTCTCGATCCACTCCCGGCGCTGTTCAGGCGTCATTGAGTGCCATTGCTCGCGCAGGGCCTTGCGCTGCTCGGGGGGCAGTTCCTTCATCGACTTGAACAGGGCTCGCGCCTGTTCGCGCTGCTCGGGGTTCATGTGTTCCCAACGGTGGCGGCCGTGGCTGGCCCTGCGGCGCTGCTCGGGGGTCAGCTCCTGCCAGCGGCGGGCATGATCGAGCATCGCCTCGCGTGCCTCCGGCTGCGCGTTCCAGCGGTCGCGGATCGGCGCGATCAGCCGTTCCTGCTGTTCCGGGCTCAGTTGTTCCCAGGCGGGCGGCGGGCTGGCCGGCTCGCTGGCGGCCACGGGCACGGCGAACAGGCCCAGGGCCAGCAGGGCGCTGCCGGCGGCAAAGCGTTGGAGGAGCCGCGAGCGAGCGGTTACGGCGGTGCGGTCGGCAAACATGTCAGCGCTCCAGGATCGGCGGCAGTGCGTCATCGTTGACGGCCAGCCACAGGTAGAGGTCGGGGTCTTCGTCATAGGTGGCTACCAGCGCCTCGATCTCGGCGGCCAGCAGGACATCGGCGATGGCGTTGTCGCCACCGGGAGCGGTGATGGCGACATCCGGGCTGGGCGCCGGGGCGTCGGGACGCAGCCAGAACACGCCGATGGCCAACGCGAACACCGCCGCGGTGGCGCTGGCCATGCTCCAGCCCAGGCCGTGCCGCGGGCGCGGTGACGCCAAAGCGTCGCGACGCGCGCTGCGCAGGCGGGCCGCGGTCGCAGGCGGCAACTGCTCCAGGGATGCCCGGTGCAATTGCCGCATCGCGGCGTCGAAGCGGGTCTCGTTGTCGTGGTTGGCAGTCATCGCCAGTCCTCCAGTTTTCGTTGCAGTGCTTCGCGGGCACGCGACAGGTGCGTCTTCACCGCGCCCTCGCTGCAGCCCATCGCCCTCGCAGTGGTAGCGACGTCCAGTTCCTCCAGAACCCGCAGCGTGAACGCCTCGCGTTGTCGCGTCGGCAGCCCGCCCAGCGCCGCGGCCAGGTGGGCGTAGCCCTCGCGGCCGTCATGGGTGCGCGACGGGTCGGGGCCGTCGTCGGCCCATTCGATCGTCCCGCCGTCCTCATGCTGCGGCTCGGCCGACAGCCAGGTCAGCCGGAACCTGCGTCGTCGCTGCATGTCGATGATGCGGCGGCGAAGGATGCTCCAGAACAGCGGTGTCCATTCCGATGCCGGCCGGTCCTGGTAGGCCAGCATCTTCATCATCGCGTCCTGCACCGCGTCGAGGGCGTCGTCGCGCTGGCGCAGGCCGACCTCAGCGAAGCGGAACGCCCGCGTGCCGATACCGGCAAGGAAGGCCTCCAGCGAAGCCGGCGAATCCTCTTTGGCGGAGCTGTCCAGCGTGTTTTCAGGGGCGCCATGGCTCACGGCCTGCAGCATACGACCTCCTTCCCGGACAGGCAGTAGTCGCGGCATCGCAGTGGTGCGGTGGTAGTGGGCATGGTGGTCGCAGGTGGGTTCGGGCATGGGAACGCGTCACCCCGCCCGGGGTTGACACTGGACGCGAGCAGTCGATCGGCGGTTATGATGCGAACGGACTGCATCGGGGAAGGGCGGGAGGCGCAATCGTGTCGCAGGCGTTCATGATGCTGTACATCTTCATGCTGGCGGCGATCGCTGGCCACGTGATCATTTCGCGGGTGCCGGTGATCCTGCACACGCCGCTGATGTCGGGCTCCAACTTCATCCACGGCATCGTGCTGGTGGGTGCGATGATCGTGCTCGGCCATGCCGACACGACGCTGGAGAAGGTGGTCGGCTTCATCGCCGTGCTGCTCGGCGCCGGTAACGCCGCCGGCGGCTACGTCGTCACTGAGCGGATGCTGGAGATGTTCAAGTCCAGCAGGAAGCCTGCCGGGAAGCCCGCTGACGGAGGCGATGCATGAGCGCGCAGGTGGCGCTGGCTTCCACCAGCTACCTGGTCGCCGCGACCCTGTTCCTGCTCGGCTTGCAGCGCATGGCTTCGCCGTTGACCGCGCGCAGCGGCATCCACTGGGCCGGGTGGGGCATGCTGATCGCGACGGCGGCGACCTTCCTGCTGCCGGATCTGCACAACCTCGGACTGATCGTCACCGCGCTGGTGCTGGGCACGGTGCTGGCGTGGGTGTCGGGCAAGAGGGTCGCGATCACCGACATGCCGCAGATGGTCGCGCTCTACAACGGCATGGGCGGCGGTTCGGCGGCGGCGATCGGTGCGGTGGAGTTGCTGAAATTCGCCAGCGTGGCGGCCGCGCTCCCGGCCGGGGCCGGGCTGGCGATGCTGGCCGTGGATGCCTCGCCGGTGACCCTGGTGCTGGCGGCACTGGGCTCGGCGATCGGTTCGGTGGCACTGTCGGGCTCGATCATCGCGTGGGCCAAGCTTGATGGCCGCCTCGACAAGCGGGTGGTGTTCCCCGGCCAGCAATTGTTCAACCTCGCCGTCGCGCTGGCGATGGTGGTGTTCGGCGTACTCGCGGTGGCGACGCTGTCGACGACCTGGATCATCGCCTTCTTCGCTACCGCGCTCGCGCTCGGCATCCTGATGACGTTGCCCATCGGCGGCGCCGACATGCCGGTGGTGATCTCGCTGTACAACGCGTTGACCGGACTGGCGGTCGCGTTCGAGGGCTACGTGCTCGAAAACGAGGCGCTGGTGATCGCCGGCATGATGGTCGGCGCGGCCGGCATCCTGCTCACCCGGTTGATGGCCAAGGCGATGAACCGGCCGATCTCCGGGGTGCTGTTCGGCAGCTTCGGCGGTGGTGGACAGGCGCAGGAGATCAGCGGGTCGCAGAAACCGATCGAGGCCGGCGACGTCGCCGCGATGATGGCCTTCGCCGAGCGCGTGGTGATCGTGCCCGGCTACGGCATGGCGGTGGCGCAGGCGCAGCACAAGATCTGGGAACTGACCCAGAAGCTGATCGAGCGCGGGGTCAAGGTGAAGTTCGCGATCCATCCGGTTGCCGGACGCATGCCGGGGCACATGAACGTGCTGCTGGCCGAGGCCGGCGTGCCCTACGACCTGATCGCCGACATGGACGACATCAACCCTGAGTTCCCCAACACCGACGTGTCGCTGGTGATCGGCGCCAACGACGTGGTCAACCCGGTCGCGAAGACCGACCCGGCCAGTCCGATCTACGGCATGCCGATCCTCGACGTGAACCGGTCGAAGAACACCATCGTCATCAAGCGCGGCAAGGGCACGGGATTCGCCGGCATCGAGAACGCGCTGTTCTACGCCGACAACACCCGCATGCTGTACGGCGATGGCGCCGAGATGGCCAGCGCGCTGGTCAGCGAGCTCAAGGCGTTGGACGGCGGGCATTGAGCCCGCAGACAGCGTCAGCGCGAGGCCAGTACCGCGACCACCAGCGCCACCGCCATGCAGCCCAGCTCCCATGGGCCGTTGGCAAGCTGGGCCAGGGTCCAGGCGTGGTGGAAGCCGAGCCGGGTGGCGGAGGCCAGCGGCATCAGCCCGAGCTGGCCCCCGACCTGGCCCGCGATGATCAGCCATTGCGCCGCCAGCACCACCAGTGCGGTGGCCGACAGCCCGAGCAGGGCGCGCCGGAAGCCCTGCCGCCAGTTGCCGAAACGCAGCACCCAGGCCAGGTCGAGGGCTACGACCAGTGCCATCCAGACATGCAGGCCGCCGGTGTAGAGGCTCAGCAGCACCCATAACGTCACCAGTCCGGCCATGCTCAGGACGAGCAGCAGCCAGGAGGAGGCACGGACGTGGCCGGTCGGACGGGGCTGGTCGGGCATGTGGGAGGCAGGAAGCAGGCAAAACAAGCCGCACAGCATAGCCGACTCCGGACGGTGGCCCTGGCGTCCCGGTAGAATGGTCGGCCTTGTCCGAGGCCCGGACACCCCAATATTTCCGGCATGTACTCTCGAAGCAGCGAACCCGTCCGCCTGGAGCGCGATTGCGCCGCCGTCCTCGTCCCCCAGGGCGAGCACGTCAACCTGCCCGCGGGCAGCATCGGTTACATCACCCAGGCGCTGGGCGGCAGCTACACCGTGTTCATCGAGGGCAACCTGTTCCGCATTGCCGGCCAGGACGCAGACGCGCTGGGCAAAGAGCCGCCGTCACCGCTGGAACTGCCCGAAGGGGCCGACGACGAGGCCGTCGAGCAACTGGTCTGGCAACAGCTGCGCACCTGTTTCGACCCCGAGATCCCGATCAACGTGGTCGACCTGGGCCTGATCTACGAGGCCACGATCCAGTCGCATCCGGAGCATGAGGATCAGCGCATGGTCGTGATCCGCATGACCCTGACCGCCCCGGGCTGCGGCATGGGCGACATCCTGGTCGACGATGTGCGCAGCAAGCTGGAAATGATTCCGACCGTGGCCGAAGCCGACGTCGAGCTGGTGTTCGACCCGCCGTGGGGTCGCCACATGATGTCCGAGGTCGCCCGCCTCGAAACCGGAATGATGTAAGCCCGGGCGTTCAGCGCAGCGGGCTGTGCTGTGTCAGCGCGGCGCGCTTCGTGGCCTGCAGGGTGGCAGTCAGCCAGTCCAGGTCCGCGCCACGGAGTCCTGTCTCGGCCAGTATCGCGACGCGTGTCGCCCGGTTACAGTCGCCGGACTGCATGTCGGGCGGCATCAGGCTGTGCAGCTCCAACAGGGTCACGGTGTCCCCCAGCCGGTGCGCCTCGGCATGGATTGAGGCCAGCCGTTCCAGCGCCTGTTGGTGGTCGCCGGCGGCAAGTGCGAGGACGATCGCGACCTGCTCAAGGCGCCGGGTGAGCAGCCACACGTCCGCGGTCGCGCTGAGCCGTGCCGCATCGAGATGGCGCCTGCTTTCCTTCCAGTCGCCGCGAGCAGCCGCGACTTCAGCCAACCCGGCCAGGGTCAGCGTGGCCAGCCAGCCGTAATCCGCCTTCCGCACTGGCGGTAACACTTCTTCGTAGAGTCGGCGCGCCTGCTCCAGCTCGCCGCTTCGGGTCAGCAGGTCGGCCTGCCACAGCGACAGCATCCAGCGATCCGGGCCGTCCAGGTCGGCGTCGATCATGGCGTCGAGCACCTGCAACCGGTCGAGTGTGGCGGCACGATTGCCGGCAAGCAGGTCGGCCGAGGCGGCGATCAGTTCGGCGTACTGCCTGATCGAGGGGTGGTCGTGTCCGTTGCAGCGGCCCAGTTCGGTGCGCGCCGGCGCGAGCTGCCCCTGTGCCAGCAGAAGTCCGGCGCGCACGCAGGCCAGTCGCGCGGCGGAAAGCGGCGGCAGCTCGACGGCGGTGTCCTGCTTCGGGTGCTGCATGTCGCGGTCAAGGGTGGCCAGGGCAGCACCGGTATCGCCGTGAAGCTGCTGCAGGTAAGCGTCGAACTGGGCGACCCAGGCGGCGGCGTCGCCCTGCAACGGGCCGCTGCGCAGGCGCTGCATGCGATGCCCGGCGCCGGGAAAGTCGCCCAGCAGCAGGTCTTCGTTGAGCAGGTCCAGGTCCAGCTGATTCTGCCGGTACCGGTCGCCGGATGTCATCGCGGTCGCGAGCGCCTGTTCGAGTCGTTGCCGGTATTGCTCGTGCCGGCCGGCGTTGTAGTGGCTGAACGCGACCTGGCGAAGCAGGGTGATCTCGAGGTTGTGATGCCCGCCGGCATGGGTCTCGGCGAGCAGGCTGTCCAGCAGCGGATTTTCGACATCGTGCGGGTCGCGTGCCCATCGGGCCTGATAGCGCGCCAGCGTTGCGCGAATATTGTCGCCCGCGAGCTCGAACTGTTCGGCGGCCTGTTCGTATAGCGACAGGTCGGCGCTTTCGCGGTCGAGAATATTGCCCGCGGTGGCCATCATCAGCAGTGCGCGCGCGCGTTCCAGGGTCCATCCCGGCCCGGCTGCCTGTGTCATCCGTTCGGTGATGATGGCCTCGGCCCGGCCGCGTTCGTAATCGCCCAGCATCATGTTGGCCTGAGTCAGGGTCAGCTGCCGGGTGATGCGCAGGCCGGTCGGCTGCCGGTCCCAGACAGGTTGCGACAGGATCTCCAGCGCCTGCTCGACCTGGCCGGCCTGGACCAGCAGGCGTGCCTGCTCGAGTGCGAATCCGGTCCGTTGCGGATAAATCTGCGCCAGCGAGCCATAGGCTTCGGCGGCTTCGATGAACTGTCGCGGGTCGATCGACAGCGCCAGTGCATCGAGCAGCGGTTCGGCGTCGTCGGGGACCGGCACCAGCAATTCGCGCGCGGTCGCCATTTGTTCCCTGGCGCCGGCGTTCTGGCCGAGATGGCCCTGGGCCACGGCCAGATCGAGCCGCGCCAGACCGAACCGGGGGGCCTGCCGCACCACGTCCTGCAGCAAACCTGTGGCGGAGGACCAGTCGCGCGCCTTCAGGGCGTCGTGTGCATCGCCGAAGCTGCGCGCGGCATCCGCATCGATATCGAGCTCCGGCCATGCTGTCTTGGCACGGGACGGCAACAACCGTGCGAGCACCTGCTGCGAAAGCGCATCGACCAGAGCCGGCACCTGCGACGCCGTGCCGCGCATCTCGATCTGCTCACCGTCCGTGCCCTGGCCAAAGCTGGCGCGCACGAAGATTTCATCCGGCGCGGCGGGCGAATGGCCGGAAGAGATCAGGACGATCGTGGGCGGCAGCGTGGCCGCGTCGGCGGCCAGCTGCGCTTCGGTCAGCAGGACCGCCTCGGGCAGATGGGTGAGCTTCCAGCCCAACCACGCGTGCAACAGCTTCGCCGGCCAGCGGGTGTCGGAGGCGGCCGCGCGATCGCCTACTTCGATCAGGGCTATCGCAACCGGCGCGGTGGATGCGGGCCGGGGCGCCGCGAGGCGATGCAGCACGGCCAGGCCAAGGCCGAGGGCAGCCACCAGCACCGCTGCCAATAAGAGATGACCGGACCTGTGTGCCCTGTCGCCGGAAGGCATGGCCCGCACAGTGGCCTTGCGTGCTTCCGCCTGCTGACCTGACCCGGGCGCGACGGATGCCGGCGGGATGGGACCGGGATCGTTCGCCTGCATGGAGGTCCTGGCGTCTTCCTCGACGGGGGTGGGGGGCTCGAACACGTAACCATTCCTGGCGACGGTGCGGATCCAGTGCTTGCGCTCGGGTCCCAGTGCCTTGCGCAACATCCACACGCTTTGCGAGAGGTTCGAGTCCTCGACCACCACGCCGGGCCAGATGCGTTCGAACAGGCGGGCACGGGTATGCAGTGCATTCGGTTCGGCCAGGAACAACAGCAGCAGCTCGAACATCCGGTTCGGCAGTTCGATCTGTCCGTCAGGGCGCTCGATCCTGCGATGGAGCAGGTCGATCCACAGATCGCCGACCCGCAACCGCTGTGCATGCTCGGTCCAGGGCCGCGGGTTTGCCTGGTGCGTCGACGCTGTCATGGGCGTGCCCTTCCATTGCCGGTCCCGAATGCTATCCCGTATGCGAGCGTGGGATCACAGGCAATTTCCATACGTCGCCGTGCGGGCCGTGCAGCCTGAACGGGGTCTGCGCGGGACGGCGTGCCCGATGCCGGAATGATGATTCCGGTCACATGCCGGGGTGGATTTGAAGTGGATTTGATTTTTCCGGCGCTTATTTGAGCTGGATTTGAGCCTCAGGCGCATGTCTCGCGGTCGACGCATGGCTAAACAGTTGAACGGCGGCAGTCGGTTGCACGGGTGGATCAGGGGGCGGGCAGGTTGCCGGCGAAACCCGGCAATCGGACGGGATGCCATCGACGCCGTGGTGGAAACGTTCGGGTTCGCGTCGATGCGGACTTGGATCCATATCAACATCACACAAGTGGGGTTATTGAATGAAAGTTGTTACTGGTACGCCAATGCGGGTGAAAGCGCTGGCGGCAGCGACCTTGATGGCGTTGTCGCTCCCGGCGTTCGCATCCTCCCCGAACGGTGCTGCGGAGTTGCGCACGAGCAAGGCGCCGATCGAGGGCCGCTACATCGTCGTGCTCAAGGAAGACGCTGCCAGCCTGGCTTCGGAAGCGTCGGCCATCGCCGCCAACGGCCAGAGCAAGCCCAGCGTGGCCGCGGTTGCACGCGAGTTCGCCTCCAGCCGCGGCAAGGGTCGCGCCAACGTCGTCCACGCCTACCAGCACGTGCTGCGCGGCTTCGTGGTCGAGGCCGACGATGAGGCGCTGGCGCGTGTACTCGCCGATCCGCGCGTGGACTATGTCGAGGAAGACGGCATCGTCAGCATTTCCGCAACGCAGAACAACGCGACCTGGGGCCTGGATCGCATCGACCAGCGCAACCTCCCGCTCAACAGCACCTACGTCTACGACGCCACGGCAGCCAATGTGCATGCCTACGTGATCGACACTGGCATCCGCGCCAGCCACAACGACTTCGGCGGCCGGGTCGGCAGCGGCTACACCGCGATCAACGACGGCAATGGCACCAACGACTGCAACGGCCACGGCACCCACGTCGCCGGTACTGTCGGCGGCACCACCTGGGGTGTGGCCAAGCAGGCGCGGCTGTATCCGGTCCGCGTGCTCGGTTGCAACGGCAACGGAGCCTGGTCCGGCGTGATCGACGGCATGGACTGGGTGGCCGGCAACCACACCAAGCCGGCGGTGGCCAACATGAGCCTGGGCGGAGGTGCTACCAGCAGCATCGACGAGGCCGTTACCCGCATGCGCAATGCCGGCGTGACCGTGGTCGTCGCTGCCGGCAACGACAGCAGCAACGCCTGCAACTACTCGCCGGCGCGTTCGTCCTCGGCGATCACGGTCGGTTCGACGATGAACAACGACAGCCGCTCGATTCACTCGACGTGGTCCAGCAACTACGGCTCCTGCGTCAACATCTTCGCTCCGGGCTCGTCGATCACCTCGGCCTGGCACACAAGTAACACGGCCACCAATTCGATTGGCGGCACCTCGATGGCCTCGCCGCATGTGGCGGGCGTGGCGGCGCTGTATCTGGCGGGCAACCCGGGCGCGACGCCGTCGCAGGTGGAAAGTGCGATCTACAACAACGCCACCCTGAACGTGCTCAGCAACATCGGCTCGGGTTCGCCCAACCGGATGCTGTATTCGCTGTTCGGTGGCGGCACCGATCCGGACCCCGATCCCGATCCCGATCCGCAGCCCGGCGAATTGCAGAACGGCGTGCCGGTGGCCGGCCTGTCCGGTGCCAGCGGTTCGGAACAGTTCTTCACCCTGGACGTGCCCTCGGGAGCGACCAACCTGGTGTTCCGCATCACCGGCGGCAGTGGCGATGCGGACATGTATGTCCGTCGCGGTGCGCAGCCGACCACGTCGAGCTACGACTGCCGTCCATACCTGAACGGCAATGAAGAGAGCTGCAGTTTCGCCAGCCCGCAGGCCGGCACCTGGCATGTGATGCTGCGTGGCTACAGTGCGTATTCGGGCGTGAGCCTGA
This sequence comes from Lysobacter alkalisoli, assembly GCF_006547045.1. NCBI lineage: Bacteria > Pseudomonadati > Pseudomonadota > Gammaproteobacteria > Lysobacterales > Lysobacteraceae > Marilutibacter > Marilutibacter alkalisoli. The sequence goes on along the minus strand of NZ_CP041242.1, from coordinate 2,742,002 downwards.
CTGGCAGCTTCGATACCGGCAGCGGTGGTGCGCCGTGCACCTCGTGCACCAAGTACAGCGGGTCGCTGTCCGGGGCTGGCAGCTCGCAGGTCCAGCCGAATGGAACCTACTACCAGTCGGCAAGCGGCACGCATCAGGGTTGGCTGAAGGGACCGGCCGGTACCGACTTCGATCTGGAGTTGTACCGCTGGAACGGGTCCGGCTGGACGCGGGTGGCCCAGTCGGCAGGCCCGACCAGCGAGGAGTCGATCTCGTACAACGGCACCGCCGGCTACTACTACTGGCGGATCCTGTCCTACTCGGGCAGCGGCAGCTACGACTTCTGGCTCCAGCGTCCGTAGTCCGCTGGCATCCGGCCAGGGAGGGCCGTCCCGGCCCCGGTCGGGACGCCGCAGGGAAGCGGAATGCAGCGCTTTCGCCGTATATCTGATTGTCTGTTGAGAACCTGGCACCCCGTTGCGATGCGGGGTGCCTTTTTTTGGCTCTTCTCCCAAGTGAGGGGGAGCGCGCCTTCAGCGAAGGCGTGGACGTTGCCGCTTGCGTTCGATCACCGGTTCTCGCCGCTGTCTGGCTGTCCCGACGCGACCTGCCGGCCTTGACGGCGAATGTCCCCCGGCCGCCGCCCGTGGCGGCGGCCTCCTCCTTGATTTCGTCGTCAAGGCCGGCAGGCCACGTCGGATCGCGCGGTTACGCTGGAACGCGAAGCCGGCCCTCCCCGGGAGTCCGCTTCCGAGACCATCAGTCATGTCGGAACGCCGGGGCGAAGGCCCTTGGATGCGAAATCAAGGCGGAGGCGCCGGCCCTGGCCGGTGCCGGGGACATTCGCATCCAAGGGCCTTCGCCTCCGGCGCCCGGTCATCCAACAGACCTGATGCTTTCCCCTTGATTGGGCGAAGAACCTTTTTTTGTTCTGTATCGCTTGTAGGTGTCGGCCGACACCCCGAGCGCTACGTGACGGTTGTCGCACATCTGAAAATTGCCCTATGCGTGGGTAGGGGGTGGTGCTTTGCTGACGTTGGCTTTTTTGATGGACCGCCTGCCTGCGGTCCGGCTCCGGGCGGTACCGGCTGTCTGGAGCCAGCAGTAGCGGCATCCGTTTCGTCATGCTGGCCGAGGGGCGCTGGCCGGGGTCGGGAGAGAACCCTGTGGATGCTGGCCTGTCGCGCAATGCGCGCGGTCCGGTGGCTGTACCCATCCGCCGCCCGGGTAGTCCGGCGGCGCGCACAACAACGCTACGTTTTGGGGGTTACACCAGCATGTCACGTAAAGAACGATCCATCCGCCTGAATGCACTCGCTGCGGCCACGGTGATCGCAATCTCCTCGACCTTCGCTACCGCCGCTGCTGCGGAGCGGGTCAACATCGCCACCGTGCAGTCGGATGGCCCGAACGACCGTTTCATCGTCAAGTACCGCGACGGCGCCACCCAGGCATCCGCCGTGCAGAACTCACTCAATCGCGCCGCCGCCTCCGCCGGCCTGCGTGGCAACGGAAAGGGCCTGGGCCTGCAGCGGTTGCGCCAGATCGCTGGCGGCGCCGACGTGGTCCGCGCCGACCGTCGGCTCGACGTGGCCGAGGCCGAGACCTTGATGCGCCAGATCGCCGCCGACCCGAACGTCGAGTACGTCGAGGTCGACCAGATCATGCGGGCGGCGATGACGCCCAATGACACCCATTACGCCACCTACCTGTGGGGTCTGCAGGACGGAGTCGGCGGCATCAAGGCCAACCAGGCCTGGGACATCACCGACGGCGCCGGTGTGGTGGTCGCGGTCATCGACACCGGCATCTCCGCCCACAGCGACCTCGATGCCAACATCCTGCCCGGTTACGACTTCATCAGCGACTCGGCGATGGCGCGCGACGGCAACGGCCGCGACAGCAATCCGAAGGACGAAGGTGACTGGTACGGCGCCAACGAATGCGGCGGCAGCCATCCGGCGGCCAACTCCAGCTGGCACGGCACCCATGTTGCGGGCACCGTCGCCGCGGTGGGCAACAACAACAAGGGCGTGATCGGCGCCGCTTACAACGCCAAGGTCGTGCCGGTGCGCGTGCTCGGCAAGTGCGGCGGCTATACCTCCGACATCGTCGACGGCCTGACCTGGGCCTCGGGCGGCAGCGTCTCCGGCGTGCCGGCGAACGCCAATCCGGCCGAGGTGATCAACATGAGCCTGGGCGGCAGCGGCTCCTGTTCGACCACCTACCAGAACGCGATCAATGCCGCGGTCGGCCGCGGCTCCACCGTGGTGGTGGCGGCCGGCAACAGCAACGCCAACGTGGCCAACTTCAGCCCGGCCAGCTGCGCCAACGTGATCTCCGTAGCCGCGACCAACAAGACCGGCGGCCGTGCCAGCTACTCCAACTACGGCAGCCTGATCGACGTGGCCGCACCGGGCGGCGACAGCCCCGACTGCACCACCCTGATCGTGTCCACCGGCAACGCCGGCACCACCACGCCGACCGACGAGAACTACAAGTGCAATGCAGGCACCTCGATGGCGGCCCCGCACGTCGCCGGCGTGGTCGCGCTGATGCAGTCGGTGGCACCGACGCCGCTGACGCCGGCCGAGGTCGAGTCGATCCTGAAGAGCACCCTGCGTCCGTTCCCGTCCACCACCGACCAGAACATTGGCAACGGCATCGTCGATGCCAAGGCCGCGGTCGATGCGGCCGCTGGCGGCAGCACCGAACCGCCCCCGGGCGACAACGTGCTGCAGAAGGGCGTGGCGGTGACCGGCCTGGCGGCCAGTTCCGGCAACTGGCTGCACTACACGATGCAGGTACCGGCTGGAGCGACCAACCTGAGCTTCACCAGCTCCGGTGGCACTGGCGACGCCGATATGTACGTCAAGTACGGTAGCGAGCCGACCACCTCGAGCTACGACTGCCGTCCGTACAAGAACGGCAACAACGAGACCTGCAGCTTCGCCAGCCCGCAGGCCGGCACCTGGCATGTGTCGCTGCGTGCGTACAGCACCTTCAGTGGCGTCAGCCTGGTCGGCGACTACACCGGCGGGGGAGACGGCGGCAACAGTCCGCAGGCGTATACCAACGGCACCGACTACGCCATCAACGACAACTCGACGGTGGAAAGCCCGATCAGCGTGTCCGGCCGCAGCGGCAACGCCCCGAGCGATACCAAGGTCGACGTCGACATCCGCCACACCTACATCGGCGACCTGAAGGTGGACCTGGTAGCGCCGGACGGCAGCGTCTACAACCTGCACAACCGCAGTGGCGGCAGTGCCGACAACATCATCAAGAGCTACACGGTGAACCTGTCGAGCGAAGCCCTGAACGGTACCTGGAAGCTGCGGGTGAACGACAACGCTACCCAGGACACCGGCTACATCAACAGCTGGACCGTCACGTTCTGAAGCGACAGCCCGGGCGAGGAGGATCTCGCCCGGGCATTTTCATGTTCCGGGTCCGCATGGCCCGGGACATGCCCACAACGGATTTCCGTGGCGTGCGCGACGTGCACGCCACGTCGTGGATGGAGACCGGAGCGCCTTGAAAACGGGAGCGACGTTGGCGGTATTCCTGCTGGCTTCGTCGATGCTGCCTGCAGCCGGCATGGCCGGAGCGGGTGGTGCGCCGCTTTGTCCTGCCGATTCCGTCACCTGCCTGGACCGCATCCAGGTCACCGCCACCAAACGCCCTGAATCGACGCTCGATGTACCCGCCGGCACCACCGTGATCGGTGCGAGGGAACTGCGCGAGTCTGCACCGCAAACCGTGATGGATGCGTTGCATGGCGCTGTCGGTACTTTCGTCCAGCAGACCACGCCCGGGCAGGGCGTGGTGATCGTGCGCGGCCTCAAGGGTTCGGAAGTGCTGCACGTGGTCGATGGCTTCCGCCTCAACAATGCGATATTCCGCAATTCGCCCAACCAGTACATCGCCCTGGTCGACTCGCAACTGGTGGAGCGGATCGAAGTGGTGCGCGGCCCGATGAGCACGCTGTACGGCAGCGATGCGATGGGTGGCGTGGTACACATGCTGACGCGGCAGCCGCGCTTCGAGGGTGATATCTGGCAGGCCAACGGTCGCCTGCGCACGATCCTCGGCAGCGCCGACCGCTCATCGTTGAGCCGGGTCGAAGCCGCGGTGGGCCGCGAGGGATTCGCGCTGTCCGGCGGCGCCACCTGGCAGGACGTGGGAGACCGGCGCATTGGTGGCGGCGAGCGTCTGCGTCCGACCGGCTTCACCGCACATGCCTACGACCTGAAACTGCGCACCGCTGTCGCCGAAGGCCACACGCTGTCGGCAAGCGTGCAGTACCTCTCGCAGCCGCGCACGCCGCGCTACGACGCTCTGGTGCCCGGCTTCGGCCAGGAGGCGCCGGAGAACACGCTGTTCCTGTTCGAACCGCAGCAGCGCCGCTTCGCCCAGCTGGTGTGGCAGATCGAACGCGACCATGGCTGGTTCGACAGCGCCGAGCTGCATCTGGGCCGGCAGGACATCATCGACGACCGCCGCCTGCGCGCCTTCGGCACCCCCGGCAATGAGGACCGCGAGCGCAATCGCGACACGCTGACCGGGCTGTTCGGCCAGTTCGGCAAGTCGCTGGGGGCGGCGCATTACCTCAGCTACGGTTTCGAGTGGTATCGCGACGAGGTGGCATCGAGCCGGACCCGCACCGACCTGGCCAATGACGCGACCGTTGCCCGCGCTCCCCGCTTCCCGAACGGCGCGCGCATGGACACGCAGATGCTGTATCTGGCCGACGACTGGCTGATCGGCGACCGCGTGGACCTGAATTTCGGCGTTCAGTACAGCCGTGCCGAAGTCCGGATACCGGCGACCGATGCCATGCCGGCGGTGACGCTGGCCCCGGATGCGCTCAGCGGCAGTGTCGGGATCAGCTTCAAGCTGCGCGACGACTGGCGCCTGATCGGCAATATCGGCCGTGGTTTTCGCGCCCCCAACATCTTCGACCTGGGCATGTTCGGCGAACGTCCGGGACAGCGTTTCAACATCGCCAATCCGCGATTGGAGCCGGAGACGGTGACGACCGTCGACGCCGGCTTCAAGTTCGGCGGCTCACGCGCCAGCGGCGAACTGATCGCGTTCCACTCACGCTATCGCGACAAGATCACCACGGTCGAGACCGGTGCGGTACGCACCGTCGACGGAACCGATTGTGTCGCCGATACCCGGGGGTGCCTGCAGGTGGTGCAGAACCGCAATGTCACCGCACTGGACCTGTGGGGTGTGGAGGCCGGCATGCGCTATCACCTCGATGCTCCGGCGCTGGAGCTCCATGCCAGCGCCACCTGGACCCATGGCGAGGAAACGTTCGAGGGACGCAGCTATTCCGCCGACCGGGTGCCGCCACTGTTCGGCAAGGCCGGCGCACTGTGGCGTCCGCGGGCCGACCTGGGCCTGGAGCTGTATGCCTACTACGCCGCACGCCAGGACCGCTTGAGCGAGCGTGACATGGGCGATCCGCGCATCAACCCAGACGGCACCGCCGGATGGGTCACCGGCAATGCGCGCATCGCGTGGCATGCCAGCGATCGCTTCGATCTCGCGCTCCGCATGGAGAACCTGGCCGACAAGCGTTATCGCGAGCACGGCACGGGGCTCGATGCCGCCGGGCGCAACTTCATTCTCAGTGCCGACTACCGCTTCTGATGGGAGACGCAGCCGTCCCCGCCGAATGTCCACCGATCCTGCCATGAGAGGTCCGCAGCCGATGCCAATACCGACCCCGTTCTCCCATGTCCCACGGGCGCCCACGTCCCGACAGAGAAGTCGCCACCGGGGCGCCGGGCCTCGCCTGCTGACCGCGCTGGTGGGCGTGTTGCTGGCGATGGGCGCATACGCCGGCGATGCCAAGCCGGTACAGACGGCAAGTACAGCGAACGAGCCGGCGACCTTGCCGGAACCGCTGCGCCAGGATCTCAGCGCCAAGCTTCCGGCTGGCCTGCCGATCGAGATCGACAACCCCTACGGCAGCGTGTTCCTGCGCTTCGGTGGCTACGAGCACGAGGTCGGCATCCATTCGACGCTTCAGCAGCCGCCGGGTGCGCCGACGATCGAGTTCCTGCCCGAGCAAGGCGATGGCCGTTACCGGATCGCCCCCGGCTGCCCGATGGCGCGACCCTGGCCGCGGCACAGCGTCTTGACCTGGTGGTCTACGTGCCGGAGAAGCACCCGGTCCGCGTCCGCACCCACCTCGGGGAGATCGAGTGCCGGGGTGTCATGAGCGACATGGACCTCGTCAGCACGGCCGGCAACATCGCCGCGCGCGGCACCGTGGGAACGATCCAGGCCGAGACCGGCGAAGGTTCGATCGAGATTTCCTTCGCCGACACCGCGCCGGCCGGTTCGCGCCAGCGCCTGGCCACCCGGACCGGTTCGATCGTGGTCGGTGTCACCGACCAGCTCGACGCACGCGTGCGCATGGCCACGTCGGCGATGTTCTCCAGCGACTACTCGATCCAGGTCGAGCGCCACGACGGCGAGGAGCCGAACAAGACCGCGCATGCCGTCATCGGCACGCCAAACGCCGACGTCTTGCTGGAAAGCCGGCGCGGGGAAATCCGTCTGCAGCGACGGGTGGTGTACCGCCCGACCCCGGAAGAGCCATCGCCGCAGACATCCGAATCGGAGAGTACGCCATGAGGGCACCGCCCCGGACGCGGACTCGCCATACCTGCTGGTTCGCCAGTGCACCTGCTGTATCCACTTCAACCTGTTCTTGGGAGTAAGAGTGATGAAGTTCAGCAAGGCCTTGACCCGGGTCGTGGCAGCATCGCTGCTGTTACCCTGCGTGGCATTCGCCGCGCCGCCGGTCGACAAACCCGGCAATCCCAACCCCGGCCGCCCGCAACTGGGCGAGCCGGTCACGCCACATGGCGTCAACGTCGATCTGCGCAACATGCCGGCCGCGCCGGCATGGGTGCCCGGCCAGGCGATCCGGGAAGCGCACAAGCGCCAGTACCACCCGCTCGACAAGATCATGCCGCACGCGCCGGCCAGCATGCCCGTGCTTGAGGACCAGTTGCCCGAGCTGCAGCAGATCTGGGACGAGTCGGCACCCGTCCGTGCCCGCAACCGCGCCAGTGGCGGCCGGGTCAACATCAACAACGGCAACACCGGCGTCAGCCCCGGCGATCCGGTGGTCGCGGTCGGCAGCAATCACGTGCTGTATGGCATCAACGGCAGTTCCAGCAACGGCGGCACGACCTTTACCGTCTACGACAAGAGCGGCAGCAAGCTGGCCGGACCGATCTCGATGTCGTCGCTGGCGCCGGCCGGGCATGCCTGCCGGACCTCGTGGAGCGATCCGATCATCATGTTCGACCGGATCGCCAATCGCTGGTTCATGCTGGAAATGGGCGGCGGCAGCTCCAACCCGCACCTGTGTACCTATGTCTCCAAGAGCGATGACCCGGTCTCGGGCGGCTGGTGGTTCTACGGTTTCTCCACGCCGAGCACCCCTGACTACCCGCACTGCGGCGTCTGGAACAACGCCTACGTCTGCGGCACCAACGAGGGCGGCAGCGGTGCCAAGGTCTATGCCTTCGATCGTGAGCGCATGTTGACCGGTGGGACTGCGCGTGCGGCCCAGCGTTTCACCAGCATTCCCAAGCTCGGCGGCTACGGCTTCCAGATCGTCACCCCGGTGACCTTCTTCGGCAGCACGGCTCCGCCAGCCGGCGCGCCGATGATCCTGGCCCGTCACAACGACGACGAGGCCCACGCCGGCAGCAATGCCGACGGCAGCAAGGACTTCATCGACCTGTTCGCGCTGAGCGTGGACTGGGACACGCCGTCCAACAGTTCGATCGCGACCCTGCCGAAGATCGATGTCACCGAGTTCAACAGCTGGTTCCGCGACTACTCGACCTTCGCCACGGTGCCGCAGCCGAACTCCAGCTCGCGCCTGGACCCGATCCGCGAGGTCATCCTCAACCAGCTCGTGTACCGCAACTTCGGTACCCACGAGGCGATCGTCGGCAACTACGCGACCAACCGGGATCCGGCCCGCAGCGGAACGGTTGTCCACGCCGGTATCCGCTGGTTCGAGCTGCGCAAGTCCGGCACGAGTGACTGGTCGCTGCACCAGGAAGGCACCTACGGTCCGGGCGACAGCAACACCCATCACCTGATGGGCGGTGTCGCCATGGACAAGAACGGCAACATCGGCCTGGGCTACAACGTCACCAAGACCAGCTCGCCGGTGATCTATCCCAGCCTGCGCTACACCGGCCGCAAGGCCAGCGACCCGCTGGGCGTGATGACGCTTGCCGAAACCGATATCGCCATCGGCAGTGCGGCGGAAACTTCGGGCCGCTGGGGCGACTACCACCAGATGACGGTCGATCCGGTCGATGACTGCACGTTCTGGTATGTCGGCATGTATCGCCCGAGTGGCGGCTGGCAGACCCGCATCACCGACTTCAAGTTCGACGATTGCGGCGGTGGCGGCACGCCGACCACGTTCTCGGTCAGCGGCACCGTGACCAACAGCAGCGGCGTCGGCATCGGCGGCGTCAGTGTCGGTGCCGGCTCGGTCAGCGCCGTTACCGGCAGCAACGGCAGCTACGCCTTGACCAATCTGGCCAATGGCAACTACACCATCACGCCCACGCTGAGCGGCTACAGCTTCTCGCCGACCAGCCGCAGCGTCGCCGTGGACGGCGCCAACGTCAGCGGTCAGAACTTCACCGGCACCGCCGACAGCGGCGGCGGCAACGAACTGCAGAAAGGCGTGGCGGTGACCGGCCTGGCGGCGAGCCAGGGCAATTGGCTGCACTACACCATGAACGTGCCGGCCGGAGCTTCGAACCTGAGCTTCACCATCTCCGGCGGTACCGGCGACGCCGACCTGTACGTGAAACATGGTAGCCAGCCGACCACGTCGAGCTACGACTGCCGCCCGTACAAGAACGGCAACGAGGAAACCTGCAGCTTCGCCAGCCCGCAGGCCGGCACCTGGCACGTGTCGCTGCGCGCGTACAGCACCTTCTCCGGCGTCAGCCTGATCGGCGACTACAGCGAAGGCGGCGGCAGCGATCCGCAGACCTACACCAACAACACCCGCTACGACATTCCGGACAACAACAACACCGGTGTGAGCAGCCCGATCACCGTGTCAGGCCGCAGCGGCAACGCACCGAGCAATACGCCGGTCGCGGTGGACATCGTGCACACCTACAAGGGCGACCTGATCGTCGACCTGATCGCGCCGGACGGCTCGGTGTACAACCTGCACAACCGCTCGGGCGGCAGTGCGGACAACATCAACACCACCTACACGGTGAACCTGTCCAGCGAGCCGTTGAACGGCACCTGGTTGCTGCGTGCCAGGGACCGCGCCAGCCAGGACATCGGCTACATCAACAGCTGGAGCATCACCTTCTGAAGTCTCTCTCCACCGTCATTGGTGGACCCGGACCCCGGCTTCGGCCGGGGTCATTTTTTGTGGTTCATCTCCCAAGTGAGGGGGAGTGCGTCTTCAGCGAAGGTGTGGATGCTGCCACTTGCGTTCGATCGCCGGTTCTCGCCGCTACTTCTCGCCGCTACCTGGCTGTCCCGACGCGACCTGCCGGCCTTGACGGCGAATGTCCCCCGGCCGCCGCCCGTGGCGGCGGCCTCCTCCTTGATTTCGCCGTCAAGGCCGGCAGGCCACGTCGGATCGCGCGGTCACGCTGGAACGCGAAGCCGGCCTTTCCTGGAAGTGTGCTTCCAGGACCACCAGTCATGTCCGAACGCCGGGGGCGAAGGCCCTTGGGTGCGAAATCAAGGAGGAGGCGCCGGCTTTGGCCGGTGCCGGGGGACATTCGCATCCAAGGGCCTTCGCCCCCGGCGCCACGGTCATCCAACAGACCCGGCGCTTCTCCTCGATTGGGCGAAGAAGCTTTTTTATGCGCGACCGTTGGTTCGCATCTGCCATCCCGGCCGTTCGGAAAAACGATCCGGTCTCAGACCGCCTCGAAGCGATTGGCCTCGACGTTCTTGCGGACCTTGGTGGGGTCCCATATCCGGCCGTTCATGGCGATGTAGACACCCGGCGGCAGCGACTGCACCGCGCCGACCGCACAGCCAACATTGAATTCGGCATCGGAACCACGGAAGCGGGCGGGGCTCAAGGCGCCGGTCAGCACGATGGTCTTGTCGGTCAACGAGGAAAGCACCTGCGCGGTGGCGACCATGGTGTCGGTACCGTGGGTGACCAGTACGTGTCGGGCGGGTTGCGCGGCGATGGTGGCGCGGATCAGCTCGCGGTCGTCGTCGCTGATGTGCAGCGAGTCCTTGCGCAGGATCGGGATCACATTGAAGCGGAAGGCGACACCCAGCTCATGCAGGATGCCGCCGATCTGCGGTTCGCCGATCTGGTAGTCCGACTTGTCGTCGAAGTAGATCTTGTCGATCGTGCCGCCGGTGGTGACGATGCAGAGCTGGTCCATCGGAATGCGTGTGTTGGGAGCGTGCGCGGATTATACGGGCTCAGCTCTTGCGGCCGCGGCCGAAGCGGGTGCGCAGGCCGGGCAGGTTGCCGGCAACGATGATCGCCACCGCCAGCACGATCACCATCCACGCCCACAGGGCCTGCTCGCGGTGCGCCCAGGCCATCATCACCCCATGGCAGAACCAGCCCAGACCGAACACACCGGACCAGAACACGGCATGGCGGTTGCCGCGCCAGGCGCCGATCGCGAGCAGCAGCGGCGGGAGTGGGAAGAACAGCATCGCAGCCACCAGGTGGGCATCGCCGCGGAACCAGGCGGCGTAGACCAGAGCCAGCGCCAGCAACAGGGCGAAGAGGCCGTGGCGGGGCGCGCGCGCGCTCATGACGCCAGCTTCCGCGCGACCTGCGCCAGCCGGCCGCCGAGCGCGCGGGCCAGTGTGGCTTCGTCCTCGGTCGGCTGCGGGTCGTCATTGCCGCCGGCAACATGGCTGGCGCCGTAGGGTGTGCCGCCGCCGCGGGTGCTGCTCAGCGCGGGCTCGGTGTAGGGGATGCCGACGATCACGCAGCCGTGGTGCAGCAGCGGTACGTGCATGCTGAGCAGGGTCGATTCCTGGCCGCCGTGCAGGGTCGCGGTGGAGGTGAACACTGCCGCCGGCTTGCCGACCAGGGTGCCGCTGGCCCACTGAGCGCCAAGACCATCGAACCAGTGCTTCATCGGCGCTGCCATGTTGCCGAAGCGGGTGGGGCTGCCGACCGCCAGGCCGATGCATTCCTCCAGATCCTGCGCTTCCACGTAGGGGGCGCCGTCCTCGGGCACCGGCGGCGCCGAGGTTCGGGTGACCGGAGCGACCGGTGGCACCGTGCGCAGTCGCGCCGACATGCCATCGACCTCGCCGATGCCACGGGCGATCTGGCGCGCGAGCCGGGCCACGGAGCCGCCGCGGCTGTAGTACAGGACCAGGATCTCGGGCATCGGGCTTCCTCGACGGGGTGGCGGCCAAGGATAGTGCATGAGGGTGGGGGCCCGCCGCGGCGCTGCAGTGCGTCGGGAGAATGACAGCAAGCTGCCCCTGCATCGGTTACGCTCGCGGCTCATGGCTGCCCTGGATTCCCTGAACCTGCTGCACGAACGCCTGCGCGACAAGGCACGCAACATCGCCTTCGCCCGCTTCGTCGGCCGCCGCATGCTCGAGGACAACCTGTTCCAGTCCGCCGGCGCACTGGCATACACCACCGTGTTCGCACTGGTGCCGTTGTCGATGGTGGTGTTCGGGGTGCTGTCGGCGTTCCCGGTGTTCTCGACCTGGAGCGAGCAGCTCACCGGGTACATCTTCACCAACTTCGTCCCCCACGCGGCCAGTTCGGTCGCCGACTACCTGCGCGACCTGTCGACCAATGTCGGCCATCTCACCGCTGCCGGCGTGATCGGCCTGGTGGTGTCGCTGCTGATCACCCTCAATGGGGTGGAGGCGACCTTCAACCGGATCTGGCGGGTCAAGTCGGCACGGCCGCAGCTGACCCGGTTCATGGTCTATTGGACCGTACTGACCCTCGGCGCGATCGTGGCCGCGGCCAGTTTCGCGTTGTCGGCGCGGTTGTTCGCGTTGTCGATCTTCAGCACAGGGACCGGCCACGCGCTGCAGGGACTGGCGTTGTGGCTGTCGCCGATGCTGCTCGAACTGCTCGCATTCACCGCGATCTACCGCGTCGTCCCTCATCGCACCGTGCACTGGCGGCACGCGCTGGCCGGCGCCTTCATCGCGATGGTGTTGTTCGAACTGATCAAGTGGGGCTTCAGCCTGTACCTGGGCAGTTTCAATGCCTATTCGAGGATCTATGGCGCGCTGGCCTTCCTGCCGATCTTCCTGGTCTGGATCTACCTGGCCTGGGTGTCGGTGCTGCTGGGCGCGTCGGTGGCCTCGGCGATCTCGGCCTTCCGCTACCAGCCGGTTCGCCTGCGCCTGCCGGAGGGGTACGAGGTCTACGGTCTGCTGCGCCTGCTCGGCCGTTTCGAGGATGCGCGCAGGGACGGTCGTGGCCTGCACAGTGACCAGATCCTGGCACTGGAACCGATCCTGACCGACGACCTGGTGCAGCAGATGCTCGGTCAACTGGATGCCATGGGCGTGGTGCGCAGGGCCGAGACTGGCGAGTGGCTGCTCTCGCGCGATCTCGACCGCCTGAGCCTGGCCGACCTGTATGAAGGCTGTCAGCTGCGCATTCCGGTGGCCGAGGCCCACCTGCCTTCATGCGACGATGCACTCGGCCGCGAGGTCATGGCCGCGATCGACGAATTGCGACTGCCCTTGCGTGAACTGCTGAAGCGCCGTGTGGGTTCGATCCATGGCGAGAAGGAGGACTGATCCGATGTTCGATCGCCCGTTACGAGGACCGCTCGGGACGGCCCTGCTGACAGCCCTGTTGCTGTGCGCACTGGCGGCCTGCAAGCGCGAACAGGTTGCGCCGGCCGATGTGGATGAGCCGACGGCGGCGGCGACCGTCGACGAGACCGCGGAGCGGACGGAGCCTGCCGGTGATCCGGAGCGACCCAGGCTCAGGGTCACCACGGTCGAAGGCCAGCCCTACGACCTGGCCGATCATCGCGGTCGTTGGGTAGTGGTGAATTTTTGGGCGACCTGGTGCAAGCCCTGCCTGAAGGAGATGCCGGAACTGTCCGCGCTCGACGCGATGCGCGAGCACATCGAGGTCATCGGCCTGGCCTACGAGGAGATCGAGGTCGGCGAGATGCGCAGCTTCCTCGAGAAGCACCCGGTCGTGTATCCGATCGCGATCATCGACACCTACGATCCTCCGGCGGATTTCGAGACTCCTCGGGGGCTGCCGATGACCTACCTGATCGCCCCGGACGGTCGTGTCGCCGAGCGTTTCCTTGGGCCCGTCACCGCACGCGACATCGAAGCGGCGATTGCCCGTGCCGGCGAGACCGCCGGGGTCGGGCCGCAGGGATAGACGTCATGGCAGCGGCGCGTTTCCGGGTCGAGGGCAAGGTACAGGGCGTCTGGTTCCGTGCCTCCACCCGCGAGCAGGCCGGGGCACTGGGCCTGAGCGGCCATGCACGCAATCTCGACGATGGCCGGGTCGAGGTGCTGGCGGTCGGTGAGGCCGATGCGATCGACGCCCTGGAGACGTGGCTGCGGCACGGCCCGCCGTTGGCCCGGGTGACGTCGGTCCAACGCGAGCCTGCCGATGAGCAGGGTGCAGGCCCGGGTTTCACCATCGGTTGAGCCTGGACCGTCTTCAGCGAGGCTCCAGCGCAGGCCTCCCGGCCTGAGTGCTAGGAGGTCTTCACCGCGATGCGTATCCGATCCATGCGAACAGCCGCCGCCCAAGCAGCAGGCTGAGCCCGCACAGCACCGCCACCATGCCGAAGTGGAACAGCAGCACCATCAGCATGGTCTCGCCTTCGTGGATCAGCCCGACCCCGGCCGAGGCCAGCGCGGCGGTGCTGAGCGTGGCCAGCAGCGCGGTCGTGACCGGTCGCACCGCGCCCGCATGGCGTACCAGCAGCAACATCACCAGCACCAGCGGAATGCTGACCATCGCAATCGCCCGTGCGCACTCGGCGCTGGTGGCGTGCATGACCAGGGCGGCGGGGCCCAGTTGCGCCGCTTCCTGCAGACAGCCCCAGCCGATCCCGGCCAGCCACAGTGCCAGCGCAGGCAGCGGCAGCCAGGCCCAGCGCGGTGAGCGGCCAGGCACGCTCACCTGGAAGGTCGCGTAGGCCGCGAGCACGCCGACCAGCAGGCTGGCCAGCCATTCCAGCCGCGCGAATGGAGCCTGCAGCGCGCTCGGATTCAGGCCGCTGATGGCGACGACGATGGCCAGCACCAGTCCGGCCAGCAGCAGCCACAACAGTGTCCGTCGCAGGGGCGGGGCCAGTGGGCGTACGCGGTTGCCACGCGAGGCAAGATGATCGATGAGACGGTGGGTGTCAGTCATGGCGGCTATCCGGTTGGCCCATCGCCCGTCGCAGCGATTTCAGCGCGCGGTGGTACGCGACCTTGAGCGCGCCGCGGCTCTGATGGCTGTCGGCGGCGGCCTCGGCAAGCGAAAGTTCCTTCAGCCGCAGCAGCCGCACCGCTTCACGCTGGCGCTCGGGCAGTGCGTCGACAGCCTCGCGTATGGTCTGGGCCGATTGTTCCCGCGCGGCTTCGTCGAGCGGATCGTCGATACCGATGTCGGCAGGTTCCGGCAGTGCGTCGGAAGCGTTGAATTCGTGCCGGGTACGGTACGAACGCTTGCGCAGCAGGTCGATGCAGCGACGGCTGGCGATGGTGCCCAGCCATGGCTTGAACGGCCGCCCGCGCTCATAGGTGTGGCGGATGCCGTGCACGACCAGCAGGATCTCCTGCACCGCATCCTCGGTATCCTCGCCGGGGCCGAGATGGCGCCGGGCGATCGCCCGCACGTATGGCGTGATCGATTGCAGCAACGAGTGGTACGCGACCCGGTCGCCATCCTGCGCGCGTGCCATCAGCCGCTCCCACGGCTCGGCGTCGGCATGGCTGCTGTCGCCGTCCCGCGCAGGCGGGTCGGCCGGAGGCGATTCAGGGGACATCGCGGGTGAAGATGTCCGGAAGGGAACGATGTTGCCCATGATGACGCCATTTCGGGCGGAGGGCTGGAAAAGTTACGCCGGGGCCCGCAACAGGCCATCCGGGTGTCCGCCACCCCCCCCGTGCGCGATGATGGCGGGGCATCATTCCGTGCCGTAATCCTCCAGCGGCTTCAATACACCGTACCGCTCCTTCAGCGGTTCACGCTCCAGTGGCGGGTACTCGATTTCCGACATGGGTACCTCGCGGTCGGGCAGGCGGTCGAGCAGGTCGCGGATCAGGGTCAGCCGACCGCGCTTCTGGTCGTTGAAGTCGACCAGGGCCCACGGCGCGTGTTTTGTGTGGGTGGCCTCGAGCATCGCCTCGCGTGCCTGCGTGTAGGCGTCGTAGCGCTCGCGTGCCTTGAGATCGATCGGCGACAGCTTCCAGCGCTTGAGCGGGTCGTCGAGCCGTTCACCGAAGCGTTCTTCCTGCTTCTCCTGATCGCAGCACAGCCAGTACTTGAACAGCAGAATGCCGTCATCGACCAGCATTTTCTCGAACACGGGTGCCTGCTTCAGGAACAGCCTGACCTGTTCATCGGTGGCGAAGCCCATCACCTTCTCCACCCCGGCACGGTTGTACCAGCTGCGGTCGAACAGCACGATCTCGCCTGCGGCCGGCAGGTGCGGTACGTAGCGCTGGAAGTACCACTGCGTGCTTTCGCGTTCGCTGGGTTTCGGCAAGGCGACGGTGTGGCACTGGCGCGGGTTGAGATGGTCGCTGATCGCGCCGATCACGCCCCCCTTGCCGGCGGTATCGCGGCCCTCCAGGATTACCAGCAGGCGCTTGCCGGTGTGCTGAAGCCAGCGCACGACCGAGGCCAGCTCCAGCTGCAGCGACTCGACCGCCTTCTCGTATTCCTTCTTCTTCAGCTTGCTTCTCCCGGGCTGGCCCATGCTGTCATTCCTTCAGTCGCGGACGCAGGTTGGCGAGATTGCACGGCCTGGTGCGCGCATCGAGCTGGGCGCGGATGATCTTTTCCCAGCCGGTGAGGCAAGCCGAGGTCGAGCCGGGCAGCGCGAACACGAAGGTGCCGTTGGCCAGCCCCGCGAACGCCCGCGACTGCAGGGTCGAGGTGCCGATTTCATCGAAGCTGATCGCGCGGAACAGTTCGCCGAAGCCGTCCATCTGCTTGTCCAGCAACGGCAGCAGCGCTTCCGGGGTCGAGTCGCGGCCGGTGAAGCCGGTACCGCCGGTGACCAGGATGCCGTCGACGCCATCGTCGGCGATCCACTGCGAGACCTGTGCGCGCAGTCGGTACTTGTCGTCCGGCAGCAGGGCGCGGCCGGCGAGGTGGTGGCCGGCTTCGGCCAATGCTCCGGCAAGGTAGTCGCCGGAAGTGTCGTTGTCGGGCGTGCGGCTGTCGGAAACCGTCAACACGCACAGGTTCAGAGGTTTGAAGTCGGTGGCGGCGGTCATGGTGGCGAGCCTAACCGATCCGGCGTGGCAGGGGGCTCACTGCTCCGCATCACCTTCGACCGCGATGGGCCGCACTGTCTCCAGCAGGCTGACCAGGGTCTTGCCCGGTTCTTCCCACGGCATCATGTGCGCCGAGCGCTCGAACCATATGCCGCGCTTGTACGGCGCCTTTACCCGGTCCAGCCAGTCAGCGGTCGGTTGCGACGGGGAGGTGTAGTCGTGGCGGCCCATCAACATCACCACCGGGATCGGGAACTCGGTCACGCCGGTGTAATCGACCTTCAGGAAGGCGTCGAGGATGCGGCCGAGGGTGAACATGTTGCCGCGGTTGATCGCGCAGACGTCGGCGGCCTCGTAGTCCGGCGACAGCCGGCCGGCGCGGTAGAAATAGAGGTTGGTCTCGTCGCGGAACGCACTCATGCCGCCGTAGTGCTGCGCCCATATCCGTGCGGTGACGATGCGGTCGCGGGTCAGCGGGGTGTCGCCGGGGTAGGGCGCAATCGCTTCCAGTGCCTCGATTGCCTTGGTGTTGCCGTGCTCGCGCGCCTGCTCCAGCGCGTAGTCGAAGCTGATCCGCTCATTCTCCTGCACGTTGATGACCTGGCCGATGCCGACGTAGGCATGGAACAGGTCCGGCCGCTTCAGTGCCGCGCCCATGCCGACGATGGTGCCCCAGCTGTGCCCCATCAGGATCAGCTTGCGCTGGCCGTACCGCTCGCGGATGTGCTCGGCGACCTCGATCGCGTCGTCGATGTAGCGCGGGATCTCGATCGTGTCGGCGATGCGGTCCGGCTCGATCAGGTTGAAGGTTTTTCCGGCGCCGCGCTGGTCCCAATTGACGATGGTGAAGTACTCCTCCAGTGGGCGCTGGAACTGCCACAGGCTCGGCGTGACCGGCGATGCCGGTCCGCCGTGCACGAACAGGATCACCGGGTTGTCGCGGTCCTGTCCGCGCACGTTGATGTATTGCGGGATGCCGCCGATGTCGGTTGTATAGGCCTCCTGCACCCCGTTCGGCGCGACGATGTGGTTGAGGTCCTCGATGATCTCGCGCGCTGGTGCGTACGGCGCGACATCCGGACAGTCCTGCGCACGGATGTTGGTGGTGAAAGCGAGGGTGGCAAGGATGAGGCTGAACACGGCGGTTTTCATGTGGCCATCCTACGTGTCGCGCGGCCGGCGAAACCCTGCGGAAGGTCACGGTGACCCGGGACGATGCGGGGGCAGCGCGTTGCGTGTCGGTGCCGGGCCGCAATGCCACCCGGCACGAATCGTCGCGCAGGCGTACGATCGCCCACACACGTCAACCACGGAGTGCCGCCATGCATTGGGCCAAAGCCTTCCTGCTCGTCGCCTGCCAGTCGCTGGCCTTCGGTGCCTTCGCGCAGGAACCCGCGGATGAAGTCGCGCCGCCCGGCTACGACGCCGAACTGGCCGAATCCCTCGGCGCCGACGACTACGGCATGCGCGGTTACGTGCTGGTGATCCTGAAGTCCGGCCCGACCCCGGTGCCGAAAGGCGAGGCGCGCGATGCGATGTTCAAGGGCCACTTCGCCAACATGGCACGGCTCGCCGCCGAGGGCAGGCTGGCCGTCGCCGGTCCGCTGGACGGCGTCGACGGCTGGCGCGGCCTGTTCGTCCTCGCCGTCGACGACATCGAGACCGCGAAAGAGCTGGTCGCCACCGATCCGGTCATCCAGAACGGCGAGATGATCGCCGAGTACCACAAGTACTATGGTTCGGCCGCCTTGATGCAGGTCAACGAGGTGCACGGGAAGATCGCGAGGAAAGGCATGTAGCTCCGCTTCACACCGGCTTCCCGGACGTGTGGCTCGAGAAGAAGGTGATGAGGTGTCCCGCCGGCTCGCGGACGGTGAAGACTTCGTGGTCGATGGCGGGGCGGGCTTCGATGGGCGACGGCTTCAGCCCCTCGGACGTGAACCGCGCATGGGTCGTGTGGAGGTCGTCGACCATCAGGTCGAAAGCGGCGTCGCCTGGCGCGACCGTGTCTTTCCGCATCAGGATCAGGTGGGTGCCACCGCGCAGTTCGTAAACCGACACCTCGGGCCCGTCGAAGATCGGGCGCATGCCGATGATGCGCATGAGCCGGGCCGTGGCTTCCATCCGGTCCGTCTCCATCACTACATGGGCCACGCCGACGGCGGGGCGCGATGCCGCGCACAGTGGCTTTTCGTACCGCCAGACCTCGAGCGGGAATGGCCCGTCCGGCGTCGGCAATTGGCTGGTCATTGTGCCCATCCGATGCCAGCCCTGCTTTTCGTAGAACCGGGCGGCCCGTGCGTTTCCGATCGCGCAGGCGAGCCAGGCCGTCGTCACACCACGCGCACCCAGGCGTTCCTCGGCATCGGCCAGCAGCGCCGCCGCGATGCCGGAGCCGCGCGCGTCCGCCGACACGTACAGCTGGTACAGCTCATCGCCCCGGGTGATGCAGAACCCGAGCGGTTGCCCGGGCGCACCCGCCACGCGCACCTCGTCCAGCGCCGCCTGCAAACGCTGCCGGAAGCTCTCGAGCGTCCGGTGGCGGGCCAGTTCCGCGGGCAGGATCCGTGCGTGGGCATCCTGCCAGCCGTCGTGCCAGAGCGCTGCCAGATGGTCGAGCTCGGCCTCCCGCGCGTTCCTGATTTCCATCGTATATCCCTGCATGCGTGGCGGCTGGCCGGATCGTGCCACGGACGGCATCGGAGAGCGTTAACTGCCTGCGCGGATCGGTTGAACACTATTGGCAGGCCGTGCCGATGTCAGGTGATAATCCGTCGCCATAACCCGCCACCGATTCCGCATGCCCCGTCGACGGAGAGGGCGGCATCGATACGAATGGACTCCGCATGACGAAACGATGGTCGGACCTGTTTTCCCACGTGACCGGCGTCGTCCGTTACCACGACCTGGCCTATATCGCCTCCGTATCCGACGAAATGCAGGCGCGGCGCCAGTCGCACACCTACGTCACCGAGTGGGATGCCGGTACCTGGCGGGTCGATGATGACGATGAGGATATCCAGCCATGGGCCGTCGTCGCCGCCACCCTGGTCCATGAGCCGCTCGAGCAAGCGCTGTTCGTCGGTGCCGGTGGTCAGGTCATCTGCATCGGTTCGGGCGACACCCACGAAGAGCAGTTACCCAATGGTGCGAAGGCGATCGGCGGCCGCGGCCCGATCCGCGGTGTCTGCGCGGTCGACGGCGTCGCCTATGCCTGTGGTGCCGACCGTCAGGTCTACCGCCGCCACGATGTCGACGACTGGCGGGCGATGGACACTGGCGCCAGGCCGGCGGTGGGCGATACGCATGTCGTCGGCTTCGAGGCCATCGCCGGTTTCGACCGCAAGGATCTCCATGCGGTCGGCCTGGACGGCGAGATCTGGCACTACGGCGGCAAACGCTGGGTCCAGGCCGACAGCCCCACCGACAAGGTGCTGACCGCGTTGTGTTGCGCGGGCGATGGCCATGTCTATGCCTGCGGGCAGGCCGGAACCCTGTTGCGCGGCCGGGGGACGCAGTGGGAGGCCATCGCGCATGACGGATCCGACGACGATTTCTGGAGCCTGGCCTGGTTCCAGGACGTCCTGTACGTCGCCAGCGCCGATGGCCTCCATACCCTGCGGCAGGGTCGGCTGCAGCCGGTCGACTTTGGCAAGGATCGCCCGGGGCGTTGTTTCCACCTCAGTGCCGCCGACGGCGTGCTGTGGAGCATCGCCGCCAAGGACGTGTTCGCCTGTGACGGCCGTCGCTGGCGGCGCATCGACTAGCCGTCAGGCCTGCCAGGGCGCAGCTTGCGTGTATCGAATATTTGACCTGAATCGATTGGAGAGCGTTGCCGATGGAAGGATTTCTCGAGGGCCACAGCATCATTGGCGGCGTGGTCCGCTACCACGATCTGGCCTACCTGCTGGCGACTGACGACGCGCTGATCGAGGAGGGGGTCGCGCATACCCGCGTGATCACGATCGACCAAGGCGACTGGGGCGGAGACGACCTCGACTGGCTGGCCGGCTCGGCGGCGGTCTGCCAGTTGCCGGAGGAGAAGTTCGTGCTGATGGAACGCAAGGGAAGCGGCAGCTGGATGTGCGGCGGCGGAGAGGTTTCGGAGGAGATGTTCGACCCGGCGTTGCCGCCGCCGTCGACGCGCGGTTACATCCGTGAGCTGAGGGCGATCGCCGACGACGCATCGGGCGGCATGCTGTACGCCGCCGGCACCTGTCGCCAGCTGTACCGCCGCGATGCTCCCTGCCGCTGGACGCGCCTGGACATCTGGGGCGACGACGATTCCGACGAGCTGCTCGAACGCAGCTTCGAGTCGGTCGACGGTTATTCGACCTGCGAGATCTACACCGTCGGCTGGGAAGGCGAGATCTGGACGTTCGACGGCACGCAGTGGCAACAGGCCGACAGCCCGACCGGGCTGGCGCTGTACAAGGTCGTGTGCGCGCCGGACGGAACCGTCTACGCCGCCGGCAGCGAGGGCGTCCTGGTCGCCGGGCGCGGAAACCAGTGGCGCCTGATCGACCATGGCGCGACCGAAGAGGATATCTGGGGGCTGGCCTGGTTCGACGGCAGCCTGTACCTGTCGACCATGGAGATGCTGTACCGGCTGGTCGACGGACGGCTGGTCCCGGTCGACTTCGGCGATTGCGACATCCCTTCGACCTGTCATCACCTCAGTGCCGCCGACGGCGTGCTGTGGTCGATAGGTGCCCAGGACGTGGTGCAGTTCGATGGCACCGAATGGACCCGCATCTACTGACGATCAGGCAGGCGGCCAGTTGCGGCTCGTCGGGCGCGAGCGCTGGCGCAGGACGGGGCGCGGGTCGCTCATGCTGTGGCGGTCGTCGCCAGCGGCAGGTGGTAGCGCAAGGTGCCGTCGTACTGCTGCCAGCCCTGGTCCTCGTAAAGCGTCTGTGCGGCGAGGTTGTCCGGCGTGGTTTCCAGCTCCAGCCGGATCGCACCGTCGGCACGGGCGAAATCCGCCGCGGCCCGCAACAGGGCACGGGCCACGCCATGCTGGCGCGCGGCGCTGTCGACGAACAGGTCGTTGAGCACCCACACCCGGGCCGCGCGTACCGAGGAGAACATCGGATAGAGCTGGGTGAAGCCGGCAGGTGCTCCATCGAGGCCGGCGAGGAACACCACCGACTCGCCGCGTTGCAGCCGCGCCTGCAGGAATCCGCGCGCCAGCGCCAGGTCCGGCGCCTGGCTGTAGAAGCAGCGGTAGGCGGCGAACAGTGGGGCCAGGGCATCCAGATCGTTGAGCGTGGCGCGGCGGATCGTGAGCGTCATATGCGGTGCGTGCTAAGTGCGGCGAGGCTCGATTCTGGCACTGTGGCGCCGATGTGGCCACGCCGTGCTTGCCGGCAGCCGCATCCCGGTTTTCGCCGGGACGACGGCGGAACACGCATGCTCACTCTCCCGCAGTCAGGCGGGCCAGCTCGTCGGCCTGGTGCTCGGCCTGCAGGCGCTCGACCAGCGCATCGAGGTCGCCTTCGACGATGTTGGGCAGGTCGTACAGGGTGAGGCCTTCGACGCGGTGGTCGGTGATCCGGCCCTGCGGGAAGTTGTAGGTGCGGATGCGCTGGCTGCGGTCGCCGCTGCCGACCTGCAGCTTGCGGGTCTCGGCCTGGGCGGCGGCGGCCTGCGCGGCTTGCGCCTCGGCCAGCATCGCCTGCAGGCGCTTCATCGCCTTGTCGCGGTTGGCATGCTGGCTGCGCTCGGTCTGGCTCTCGACCACGATGCCGCTGGGCAGATGGGTGATGCGGATCGCCGAGTCGGTCTTGTTGACGTGCTGGCCGCCCGCACCACTGGAGCGGAACGTGTCGACCCTGAGGTCGGCCGGGCTGATCACGATCGGCTCACCCTCGGGCTCGACCGGGATGATCGCCACGGTCGCAGCCGAAGTATGGATGCGGCCCTGCGACTCGGTTTCCGGCACGCGCTGCACACGATGGGTGCCGGATTCGAACTTCAGTTTCGAATACGCACCCTGGCCCTCGATGCGTGCGATGACCTCCTTGAAGCCACCGTGCTCCCCGGGGTTGGCCGATTCGACCTCGATCCGCCAGCCCTGCCGCTCGGCGTAGCGCGAGTACATGCGGAACAGGTCGCCGGCGAAGATCGCCGCCTCGTCGCCGCCGGTGCCGGCACGGACTTCGAGATAGAGGTCGCCGTCGTCGCGCGGGTCCTTCGGCACCAGGTGGGCGAGCAGTTCGCGGTCGAGTCGCTCCAGTCGCGCGGTCGCGGCCGCGATCTCCTCCTCGGCGAGGTCGCGCAGTTCGGCATCGCCACGCATCGCCTCGGCGGTGACGAGGTCGGCCCTGGCCTGCGTCTCGTCGGCGAGCGCGGTGGCGACCGGCTCGAGCTGGGCGAACTCGCGCGAGAGGTTGCGGAAGCGTTTCGCGTCGCCGATCACGTCGGGGTCGGAGAGCAGGCGCTCGAGCTCCTCGCGGCGTTCGACCAGGGCTTCGAGTTTGTAGCGCAGGGAAGGGAGCATGAGAGCAAGTAGAGAGTGGAGAGGAGTGAGGAAAGAGTGGAAGCGAAGACCGTGCTACTTCTCTCGTTTCTCACTCCTCTCCACTCTCCACTCGTCTTGCGGGAACAGCTTGTCGACCGCGCGGCCCAGTTCGGCATCGCCGCTGAGCGCGGCCTCGCGCAGCGCGACCGTCGGCGCGTGCAGCAACTTGTTGGTCAGGCCGTGGGCGAGGCGGTCGAGCACCTCCGCCGGGTCGTCGCCGCTGGCGAGCTGCTGACGGGCGCGGGCCAAGGCGTCTTCTTTCACCGCCTCGCCATGCGCTCGCAGGCGCTTGAGCGGTTCGGTGCGGGTGCTGGCGGTGATCGTCTCGACGAAACGCGCGACCTGCAGGTCGATGATCGCCTCGGCTTCGTCGGCGGCCTCGCGCCGGCTGCGGCGGTTGTCCTCGATGGTGCGCTCCAGGTCGTCGACCGTGTAGAGGTAGATGTCCTGCAGTTCGGCGACATCGGCGGCGATGTCGCGTGGCACCGCCAGGTCGAGCAGCAGCATCGGCCGATGCTTGCGGTGGGCCAGTGCGGCGATGGCCTGTGGTTTGTACAGGATCGGCTGCTGTGCCGCGGTGGCCGAGAACACGATGTCGGCCTCATGCAGGTGCTTGTCGAGTTCGGCCAGTGGCAGGGCGACGCCACCGTGGCGGCTGGCCAGGTCCTGCGCATGGGCGAGAGTGCGATTGGCGACCAGCAGACGACGGGCCCTGGCCTGGGTCAGGTGGCGCGCGGCCAGTTCGATCGTCTCGCCGGCACCGATCAGCAGCACCGTGGAATCTTCCAGCCGGGCGAAGGATTCCTGCGCCAGTCGAACCGCGGCCGAGGCCACCGAAACCGGGTTGGCGCCGATGCGGGTGTGGGTGCGGGCGCGCTTGGCGGTCGAGAATGTCTGCTGGAACAGCCGATCGAGCTGGTTGCCGAGGCTGCCGGCCGTGCGTGCGATGGACCAGGCCTCCTTCACCTGGCCGAGGATCTGCGGCTCGCCGAGGACCAGCGAATCGAGCCCGGTCGCGACCCGGAACAGGTGGCGCACGGCTTCGGCATCGGTGTGGCGGTACAGATAGCCATGCAGATCGGTGCCGTCGTCGGAATGAGTGGCCAGCCAGTCGGCCAGTATGTTGCCGTCTCCCTCGATGACCGCATACAGCTCGGTGCGATTGCAGGTCGAGAGGAGGGCCGCCTCGTGTACGCCCGGCAGTCTGCGCAGGGTGGTGAGCGCCTTCGGCACCGCATCACCGGCAAACGCCACCCGTTCGCGCAGCGACACGGGCGCGGTCTGGTGATTGATGCCGAGGACGTACAAACTCACGTGAGGTCTCACAGAGGGGGGCGAGCGGCACGATGGCGCCGTGCCGGCTTTCCCGTTCAGGTGCTTGCGATAAGCTGGCTGCCGGCCGACATTCTACCGGCCTCGCAGCGGCGAAGCGTCCTGCAGCCGATATCGGCCGTCACAGGGCGTTGAGCTTGCAGCCATGTCGCCTCTCACGTCGCAATCCATGGGACTCGCCACTTGACCCACCCGATCCGTTCCAGTCTGCTCATTCTTGCCCTGTCGGGGGTGTTCGTGCCTGCCGTGGCCGCGCCGCCCGAACCTTTGGTTGAGCGTGTCGCCCTGACTCCACCCGGCCGTAGCGACGACCCGGTGGTACAGGCGCTCGAGCCGCTGATGGCTGCCGAATTCGCTATCCAGAGCGGACGCCTGGAGGAGGCGGCCGGCTGGTACCTGCAGGCCGCCCGCGATACCCGCGATCCTGCGCTGGCCGAGCGCGCCACCCGCGTCGCGCTGTTGGCCAAGGACGACGAAAGTACCGCCGCGGCGCTGGACCTGTGGCGCCGGCTGGGAGGTGAGGGGAGCGGCGTGCTCTCCGCCCAGGCCGCGCTGTCGCTGCGCAAGGGCAACGAGCGTGCCGCCCGCCGCGAGCTGTCCGAGCTGCTGGCCCAGCCCGGCTCAGACGGCTGGCGTCAGGCCTTCGGCGTGCTCGCCACCGGCAGCCACGACCCGCGCCTGAGTGCGCGCGTGCTCGACTACCTGGTCCGCCGCAATCGCCTTCCGCAGGTGCTCGATGCCTGGATGGCTTTCGGCGGGCTGGCATTGCGGTTGGATTCGCCGGAACTGGTCGAGAACATCGTGGTCAGGCTGATCGATCGCTTCCCGGGCGAACCGCGGGTGGCGCTGCTGCGCGCCGGCCAACTGCGCGAGGCGGGCAAGGATGAAGAGGCCCGCATGATGCTTGATGGCATCGACCCCACCGCCCAGGGGCCATTGCTGCGGCAGAGTCTGGCCAATGAGTACGAACGCCTCGGTGACCTGTTACGGGCCGAACAGACCCTGGCGCAGGGCCCGCAGGATGAGCAGACCTATGCCATCCGCGCCTCGTTGCTGGCCCGGGCCGAAGACAAACAGGCGCTGGCCGGGCTTTACGATGAACTGAGTGAGGGTGCGGCCCGCCCCGATCCGCGCCGGCGCCTGCTGCTCGGCCAGATCGCCGAGTTCCTCGAACGCCACGACGAAGCTCTGGACTGGTATGCCGGCGTGCCCGGCGGGCCGCAACGCTGGCAGGCCCGTCTGCGCAGCGCCAACGTGCTGCATGAGCTGGAGCGTGGCGACGAAGCCTACGCGACCCTGCGCGACATGCAGGCCGATGCCGCGGTTCCCGACGATGCCCGCC
This sequence comes from Lysobacter alkalisoli, assembly GCF_006547045.1. Classification (NCBI taxonomy): domain Bacteria; kingdom Pseudomonadati; phylum Pseudomonadota; class Gammaproteobacteria; order Lysobacterales; family Lysobacteraceae; genus Marilutibacter; species Marilutibacter alkalisoli. Next base: position 2,716,338 of record NZ_CP041242.1, on the reverse strand, counting down.
GCGATGCCTACCTGTTCGAGGCCGTATTGCGCCAGCGCGACAAGGACGATGCCGGCGAGCTCGATACTTTCGCTCGCGGTCTTGCGGCATTCCCGGACGACCCGGAAATCCTCTACGCCCGCGCCCTGGCCTGGGAGCGCCGCGACGACATTCCCCGTGCCGAGGCCGACTTCCGCAAGATCCTGGTGATAGACCCCGAAAGCACCGCCGCACTCAATGCGCTCGGTTACACCCTGGCCGACCGCACCGACCGCTACCAGGAGGCGCTGGAGCTGATCAACCGCGCCCGCGCCGCCGAGCCGGACAACGCCGCCATCATCGACAGCTATGGCTGGGTGCTGTACCGGCTGGGCCGCAACAAGGAGGCAGTGATCGAGTTGCGCCGCGCACTGTCGATGATGGAGGACGCCGAGATCGCCGCCCATCTGGCCGAGGTGCTGTGGGTGATGGGCGAGCGTGATGAAGCGCGGCGGATCTTCGACAAGGCACGCACGATCGATCCTGAGAACCGCTCGCTGCGGCGCGCGCTGGAGGCCGTCGGGTTGCCGGCGGACGTGCCGGAGACCGGCGAGCCCGACGATGAGGCGCTGCCATGAGCCTGCGTTTTCTGGCGGTCGCGGCCTGCGCCGTGTTGCTGGTGGCGTGTACCTCCCGGCCGGTGCGCTCGCCGTTGCCGCCGGAGTTGCTGGCCGCCGCCGAAGCTCGCCAGCTGGCGCGCGAACAGGCGCTGCGCGCGCAGCCGGACTGGGGCCTGCAGGGCCGGATCGCGATGTCGGTCGACCGTAATGGCGGCAGTGGCCGGGTCGACTGGCGTCAGGACGGCCATGCTTTCACCGTCGAGCTCAGCGCCCCGGTCACCCGTCAGGGTTGGCGCCTGAGCGGCGGTCCGGGCTGGGCACAGCTGGATGGACTGGACGATGGTCCGCGTTCGGGCGCGGACGCCAGCGAACTGTTGTACGACGCGACCGGCTGGCTGATCCCGGTCGAGGCGCTCGGCGACTGGGTGCGCGGACTGCGCGCGCAGGCAGCTGGACCGGCCGAAGTCGAATACGGCGCCGATGGTCGCCTGCAGCGGCTCAGCCAGGGGGGCTGGCAGATCGACTATAGCTGGCCGCCAGTGGAGGCGGGTGGCGGGATGGAGGCCGATCGCGGGGCATCCGTGTTGCCGCGGCGGATCGACGCTCGTCGCGAGGCCGTATCCGGGCCGCAGGCACGGGTCAGGCTGGTGGTCGACCACTGGAACTTGTCGATGGAAGCATCCGCCGGAGCGGCGAGCCGGTGACCGCAGTCGCATCCTGCTTGACCGGAGGTTCAGTTTCACCGTCCTGGCCGGCCTCCGGCTGGGGCGTGCCGGAGGCCGATGGCTGGAGCGCCTGGCCGGCGCCGGCCAAGCTCAACCTGTTCCTGCACATCACCGGCCGTCGGGCCGATGGATACCACCTGCTGCAAACCGTGTTCCGTCTGCTCGACTGGGGCGACACCATCTATCTGCGTCCACGCGCCGACGGCCGCATCGTCCGCCATGGCGATTCCGTGCCGGGCGTGCCCGAAGCCGATGACCTGACGGTACGGGCGGCAAAATTGCTGCAAAAATCTGCTAAATGCAAGCAAGGTGCAGACATCCGCATCGAAAAGCGTATTCCTGCAGGCGGCGGGTTCGGCGGGGGCTCGACCGATGCCGCGACCGTGCTGATGGCCCTCGATGCGCTGTGGGGGACGGGCCTGGGTGGCGACATGCTGGAGCCGCTGGGCCTGCAACTGGGCGCCGATGTGCCGGTTTTCGTGCGTGGCCGCAATGCCTGGGCGGAGGGAGTGGGGGAGCAACTGACCCCTCTTGATCTGCCGGCAGCGGCCTACCTGCTTGTCGCTCCCGGTGTGCATGCGCCGACCGCCGAGCTTTACCGGTCCCCGGAATTGACGCGCGATGCGGCTCCCGCGACAATATCGGACTTCGTTTCGGGTGCTCCGCTCGGTAATGTGTTCGAGCCGGTGCTGCGCGCGCGCGAGGCGGCCGTGGAGGCCGTGTTCGGGGCGCTGTCGCAGGTCGGTCCGCCGCACTTGACCGGGTCGGGCAGCGGCTGCTTCGTCGAGTTCGACTCTCTCGGGTCGGCCGAGGCGGCAGCCGGGCGGGTCAGGTCGCTGCTGCCTGCGGGCATGCAGGTCTGGACCGCTGCTGGCGCGGCACGTTCGCCGTTGCTGGGCGCACTCGAGCGATGGGAGAGTGGAGAGGAGTGAGAAAGAGTGAAGCCTGCATTTCTCTCTTTTCTCACTCCTCTCCACTCTCCACTTGATCCCCAGGGGCGTCGCCAAGTGGCCTAAGGCACCGGGTTTTGATCCCGGCATTCGCAGGTTCGAATCCTGCCGCCCCTGCCAGTTCCACCCGCTACGGGCCGGTCTTGCCCGCATGCCTGGCCTTGTGGTCAAGCGTCCTGCAGTTCAACGCCCAACTGTTCAACGAACACCCAATCGCCGGAGTCCGATCGTGCAACCCGACCGCAACTTGCTGGTGTTCAGCGGCAACGCCAACCGCCCGCTTGCCGAGACCGTGTGCAAGGAGCTTGGCATTCGCCTCGGCAAGGCCCTGGTGGGTCGCTTCTCCGATGGCGAGGTGCAGGTCGAGATCGAGGAGAACGTTCGCCGCCAGGAAGTGTTCGTGATCCAACCGACCTGCGCGCCGAGCGCGGAGAATCTGGTCGAGTTGCTGGTGCTGATCGACGCGCTCAAGCGCGCGTCGGCGTCCACTGTCACCGCGGTGGTGCCGTACTTCGGCTATGCCCGCCAGGACCGCCGCCCGCGCTCCTCGCGCGTGCCGATCACGGCCAAGGTCGCGGCCAGCATGTTCAGCGCGGTAGGCACGGACCGGGTGCTGACCGTGGACCTGCACGCCGACCAGATCCAGGGCTTCTTCGACCTGCCGGTCGACAACGTATATGCCTCGCCGCTGCTGCTGGCCGACATCTGGCGCGCGCATGGTACCGACAACCTGATCGTGGTCAGTCCGGACGTCGGCGGTGTGGTCCGCGCCCGTGCGATCGCCAAGCGCCTCGACGACGCCGACCTGGCGATCATCGACAAGCGCCGTCCGCGCGCCAACGTCGCCACGGTGATGAACATCATCGGCGACGTCGAGGGCAAGACCTGCGTGCTGGTCGATGACATCGTCGACACCGCCGGCACCCTGTGCGCCGCGGCCAATGCGCTGAAGGCGCAGGGTGCGACCAAGGTGGTCGCCTATTGCACCCACCCGGTACTGTCGGGTGCGGCGATCGACAACGTGACCCGGTCGCAGCTCGACGAACTGGTGGTGACCGACACCATTCCGCTCACCGAGGCGGCGCGTGCTACCGGCCGGATCCGCCAGCTCAGCGTCGCCGAGCTGTTGGCCGAGACGATCCGTCGCATCGCGTTCGGCGAATCGGTCAGTTCGCTTTACGTGGATTGACGAACAGCAAGCGGCGAAGGGTGGAGTCAGCGACTTCACCCTTCGCCACAACGACTCTCCTGGTCGCGGGGGAGTTGCCAAACCGCCGCGAGGCGGTATCAACGTTGTAAATGTGAGTGAAGAAAATGTCCGAACACAGCCTCCAGGCCAGCAGCCGCAACGATGAAGGGAAGGGTGCGAGCCGCCGCCTTCGTCATGCGTCCGTGATCCCTGCCATCGTCTACGGCGGCAAGTCCGCGCCGAAGTCCATCCAGCTCGACCACGAGAAGATCTGGCTCGCCAGCCAGCACGAGTGGTTCTACTCCTCGATCATCGACCTCGAGATCGACGGCAAGTCCGAGCAGGTCCTGCTGCGTGACATGCAGCGCCACCCGTACAAGCAGTTGATCATGCACCTGGACTTCCAGCGCGTGACCGCTGGTCAGGCGCTGCGCACCCGCGTGCCGCTGCACTTCATCCACGAGGACAAGTCGCCGGCCGGCAAGGCAGCCGACGTGGTCGTCACCCACGAGATGAACGAGGTCGAGATCAGCTGCCTGCCGAAGAACCTGCCGGAGTTCATCGAGGTCGACCTGTCCGAGCTGGCCCTGGGCCAGACCATCCACCTGTCCGAGATCAAGCTGCCCAAGGGCGTCGAGATCCCCGAGCTGAAGCTCGGCAAGGAGCACGACGTCGCCGTGGTCGTGGCCCGCGCCGGTCGTGTCGAGGTCGAGGAAGCTTCGGACGAGGAGGCTTCGGCCGAGGTGCCGGCAGCCAAGGTCGAGAAGGACCAGGAGTAATCGCGTTCCGTCCGCGAGCCCGTGCATGCGGGCCCGCGGCTGGCGCGGACTGCTTCGATCCGAACCGATGGCCGGCGTACGCCTCATCGTCGGGCTGGGCAACCCCGGTCCCGAACACATCCGGACCCGGCACAACGCCGGGTTCTGGTTTGTTGACGCCTTGGCAGAGAGGTTTGGCGGGCGTTTCAATGTCGATTCCAAGCTGTTCGGCTCGACCTGCAGGGTCGAGATCGCCGGGCAGCCGGTCTGGCTGCTCAAGCCGGCCACGTTCATGAACCTGTCCGGCAAGTCGGTGGTTGCGGCGCTGAGGTTCTGGAAGCTGGAGCCGGAGCAGGCCCTGCTCGCGCACGACGAGCTCGACCTGCCGCCGGGTACCGTGCGGCTCAAGTTCGATGGTGGGCATGGTGGGCAGAACGGCCTGCGCGACACCATGCGCCTGATCGGGCACGGCGGTTTTCACCGGCTTCGCGTCGGCATCGGCCATCCCGGGCACAGGGACCGGGTGACCCCGTGGGTGCTCGGCCGCGCGAGTGGCGATGACGAAACCCTGATCCTGCGTGCGATCGACGATGCCATCGACGTGATGCCGCTGGCCGTGCAGGGCAACTTCATGGATGCGATGACGCGTCTGCACACTCCGAAGGGGGCTGGGGCTAGGGACTGGGGGCTGGCGACGTGTCAGCCCCCAGTCCCCAGATCCTAGACCCGAGGTTTCTCCATGGGCATCAAATGCGGCATCGTCGGGCTGCCGAACGTCGGCAAGTCGACCCTTTTCAATGCCTTGACCAAGGCCGGTATCGCGGCGGCCAACTTCCCGTTCTGCACCATCGAGCCGAACGTCGGCGTGGTGCCCGTGCCCGATTCGCGCCTGAACGCGCTGTCGGAGATCGTCAAGCCACAGAAGTGCATCCCGACCGCGATGGAGTTCGTCGACATCGCCGGCCTGGTGGCCGGTGCGGCCAAGGGTGAGGGGTTGGGCAACAAGTTCCTCGCCCACATCCGCGAGGTCGATGCGATCGCGCATGTGGTTCGCTGCTTCGAGCATGGCGACGTCGTCCACGTCGCCGGCAAGGTCGACCCGATCTCGGACATCGACACCATCGATACCGAGCTGGCCCTGGCCGACCTGGAGTCGGTCGAAAAGGCCTTGCAGCGCGCCGAGCGCAATGCCAAGTCCGGCGACAAGGATGCCAAGGCTCGCGTCGAGGTGCTGGGGCGGATCCGTGAAGGTCTGGACGCCGGCCGACCGGCCCGCGCGCTGGACCTGTCCGAGGACGATCTGGTCGCAGTGCGCGATCTGTTCCTGCTCACCCTCAAGCCGGTCATGTACGTGGCCAACGTGCTCGAGGACGGTTTCGAGAACAACCCGTATCTGGATGCCGTGCGCGCGCGCGCGACCGGTGAGGGTGCCGAGGTGGTGCCGGTTTCCGCGGCGATCGAGGAGGAGCTGAGCCAGCTCGACGACGAAGATCGCGATGCGTTTCTGACCGATCTGGGCCTCGACGAGCCCGGCCTGAACCGGGTGATCCGTGCTGCCTATACCCTGCTGGGCCTGCAGACCTATTTCACCGCCGGCGTCAAGGAAGTGCGTGCATGGACCGTGAAGAAGGGCGCTACCGCACCGCAGGCCGCTGCAGTGATCCATACCGATTTCGAGAAGGGCTTCATCCGTGCCGAGACCATCGCCTATGACGACTTCATCCGCTGCAGGGCGAGGCCGGTGCACGCGAGGCCGGCCGGATGCGGCTGGAAGGCAAGGAGTACAGGGTCCAGGAAGGCGATGTCCTGCACTTCCGTTTCAACGTCTGAGCGCCGTCTTTCGCCCTGGTGCGGGTCGCGTGGCGGCGGCGATCAAAAAAATCTCGTCCGGTCTGCAATTGTGCATTGACAACCGCAGCTGCCAGCGCCAGAATTGCGGGCTCTTTTGGAGGGATACCCAAGCGGCCAACGGGGGCAGACTGTAAATCTGCTGGCTTACGCCTTCGGTGGTTCGAATCCACCTCCCTCCACCAGATTCCATCCCCGTCCAGGCGATGGAAGGAGAAAGCAAGACCCCGTGGCCTTACCAGCCCCGGGTGCGGTACCCAAGCAGGGTCGTCCGGCGCGGGAGTAGTTCAATGGTAGAACCTCAGCCTTCCAAGCTGATGGTGCGGGTTCGATTCCCGTCTCCCGCTCCATTGCTGCAACGCGCCACCTGCTGGAACAACCTGCTCACGTAGCTCAGTCGGTAGAGCACCTCCTTGGTAAGGAGGAGGTCGCTGGTTCGATTCCAGTCGTGAGCACCATCATTCGTCGCGGGTCCATTCGCGAAGAACCCGGCCCTCCGTGGCCGGACTTTCCACGAAAAGCGGTAATCCACTGCACAACGTCAGCGAGATACACAGTCATGGCTAAAGAAAAGTTCGAGCGCACCAAGCCGCACGTGAACGTCGGCACGATCGGCCACGTGGACCACGGCAAGACCACGCTGACGGCGGCCCTGACGAAGGTGGGCGCGGAGCGTTTCGGCGGTGAGTTCAAGGCATACGACGCGATCGACGCGGCGCCGGAAGAGAAGGCGCGCGGGATCACGATCTCGACCGCGCACGTGGAGTACGAGTCCCCGACGCGCCACTACGCGCACGTGGACTGCCCGGGCCACGCCGACTACGTGAAGAACATGATCACGGGTGCGGCGCAGATGGACGGCGCGATCCTGGTGTGCTCGGCCGCGGACGGCCCGATGCCGCAGACCCGCGAGCACATCCTTCTGGCGCGTCAGGTCGGTGTGCCGTACATCGTGGTGTTCCTGAACAAGGCCGACATGGTGGACGACGCCGAGCTGCTGGAGCTGGTGGAGATGGAAGTCCGCGAGCTGCTGAGCAAGTACGACTTCCCGGGCGACGACACCCCGATCATCCACGGTTCGGCGCTCAAGGCGCTTGAAGGCGATCAGTCGGAGATTGGCGTGCCGGCGATCCTGAAGCTGGTGGAGGCGCTCGACAGCTACATTCCGGAGCCGGAGCGCGACATCGACAAGGCGTTCCTGATGCCGGTCGAGGACGTGTTCTCGATTTCGGGTCGCGGCACGGTGGTGACCGGTCGTATCGAGCGCGGCATCATCAAGGTGGGCGACGAGATCGAGATCGTCGGCATCCGTCCGACCACCAAGACCACGGTGACCGGCGTTGAGATGTTCCGCAAGCTGCTGGACCAGGGCCAGGCGGGCGACAACGCGGGCCTGCTGCTGCGCGGCACCAAGCGTGACGAGGTCGAGCGTGGCCAGGTGCTGTGCAAGCCCGGTTCGATCGCGCCGCACACCGACTTCGAGGCCGAGGTGTACGTGCTGTCGAAGGACGAGGGTGGCCGTCACACGCCGTTCTTCAAGGGTTACCGTCCGCAGTTCTACTTCCGCACCACGGACATCACCGGCGCGGTGACGCTGCCGGAGGGTGTGGAGATGGTGATGCCGGGCGACAACGTGAAGATGGCGGTGCAGCTGATCAACCCGGTGGCGATGGACGAGGGCCTGCGCTTCGCGATCCGCGAAGGCGGCCGTACCGTCGGCGCCGGCGTCGTTGCCAAGATCCTGAAGTAATCGGCAAGAAGGGTGAGGTCGCGCCTGGTGGGCGCTGCGAAGGAAAGGGGTAGACTCCTTGCAGGCGGCATGCCTGCCAATTCGCAGCCGCACAGCGGCGATTTCACCGCAGCGAGGCGGGCCGAAACTTCGGTCCGCCTTCGCCGTCTAAGAAAGTTCGATGGCCGCAAGGTCGAAAATCTACGCCAGTAGCTCAATTGGCAGAGCAGCGGTCTCCAAAACCGCAGGTTGGGGGTTCGAGTCCCTCCTGGCGTGCCACACAATGATGGGTCCGTGTACGGACCTGCGAAGAGCCGGATGAACAGCAAGCTCGAACAACACAACACCGCCAGTGCCGGTGACATCATGAAGTACGTGCTGGCCGTGGCGCTGGTGGCGGCAGGTGTGTTCGGTTACATCTGGTTCGAGCACTGGGCTGGCGCCCTGCGCGCTTTGCTGGTGGTGGCGGGCCTGGTGGCCGCGGTAGGCGTATTCTTCACCAGCGGCAAGGGTCACCAGACCCGTGAGTTCCTGGCGGAGTCGCGCTTCGAGTTGCGCAAGGTCGTCTGGCCGACCCGTCAGGAGGCATTGCGCACGACCTGGATCGTGATCATTGCGGTGATCGTGCTGAGCCTGATCCTGGCCGGCTTCGACGTCGTGATCCAGTTTGTGGTCAAGTCAATTTTGGGACGCTGAGCAGATGACGGAGAACAACAAGCGCTGGTATGTGGTCCACGCCTACTCGGGATTCGAGAAGTCGGTGGCCCAGGCGCTGCGTGACCGTATCGCGCGCGCCGAGATGGGCGACCGCTTCGGCGACGTGCTGGTGCCTACCGAGGAAGTGATCGAGATGCGCTCCGGCCAGAAACGCCGTTCCGAGCGCAAGTTCTTCCCGGGTTACGTGCTGGTGCAGATCGCCACCCACGACGAGAGCGGGATTCCGCGGATCGACAGCGAATGCTGGCATCTGATCAAGGAAACCCCAAAGGTCATGGGCTTCATTGGTGGTACCGCCGATCGTCCTTTGCCGATCGCCGATCACGAAGCCGACGCGATCCTGAATCGCGTTCAGGAAGGCGTGGCGAAACCGAAGCCGAAGGTGTTGTTCGAAGCTGGCGAGATGGTCCGCGTCATCGATGGGCCGTTCAACGACTTCAACGGTGTGGTCGAGGAGATCAACTACGAGAAGAGCCGCCTGCGCGTCTCGGTTCTGATCTTCGGCCGCTCGACCCCGGTCGAACTGGAATTCGGACAGGTCGAGAAGGCCTGATTCCAGCGAACTCCCCCAGCAGGGCGGGAATCTGTTACCATAGCCGGCTCGCTGCCCCTCAGGCGCGAGCCAAATTGAAAGTCCGGCCGCCCCATGGCGGCCGTCGGCGTGTCGGCGGAGCTTCGTTGCCCGCCTTCGTGGCCGGGGTGTGAAGGCCTGCCAGGGCCTTGGATTTTACGTGAAGCCGGGACACGCGACCCTCCCGGCCCGATGGGGAGCCTGAGACCCAGGCGCTGGTACCCGGAGAGCAAAGCAATGGCAAAGAAAGTAATCGGCTACATCAAGCTGCAGGTCAAGGCCGGCCAGGCCAATCCGTCGCCACCGGTGGGCCCGGCCCTCGGCCAGCGCGGCCTCAACATCATGGAGTTCTGCAAGGCCTTCAATGCCGCCACGCAGAAGCTGGAGCCGGGCCTCCCGATTCCGACCGTGATCACCGCCTATTCAGACCGCACCTTCACCTTCATCACCAAGACGCCGCCGGCGTCGATCCTGCTGAAGAAGGCCGTCGGCATCCAGTCCGGCTCCAAGCGCCCGAACACCGAGAAGGTGGGCAAGGTCACCCGTGCCCAGCTGGAAGAGATCGCCAAGGCCAAGGAGCCTGACCTGACTGCGGCCGACCTGGACGCCGCCGTCCGTACGATCGCGGGCTCGGCCCGTTCCATGGGCCTGGTGGTGGAGGGTTAAGACAATGACAATGACCAAGCGCGAAAAGGCCATCAAGGCTGCCGTCGTCCCGGGCAAGGCATACGCCTTCGACGACGCGATCAAGATCATCAAGACCGCCACCAAGGCCAAGTTCGTCGAGTCTGTCGACGTGGCCGTGCGTCTCGGCGTGGATGCGAAGAAGTCCGACCAGCAGGTCCGCGGCTCGACCGTACTGCCTGCCGGTACCGGCAAGTCGGTCCGTGTGGCCGTGTTCGCCCCGGCGGGTGCCAAGACCGAAGAAGCCCTGGCCGCCGGTGCCGACATCGTCGGCATGGACGATCTGGCCGAGAAGATGCAGGCCGGCGACCTGAACTATGACGTCGTGATCGCGACCCCGGATGCCATGCGTGTCGTCGGCAAGCTGGGCCAGCTGCTCGGTCCGCGCGGCCTGATGCCGAACCCGAAGGTCGGCACCGTGTCCCCGAACCCGGGCGAGGCGGTGAAGAACGCCAAGGGTGGACAGGTCCGCTACCGCACCGACAAGGCCGGCATCATCCACTGCACGATCGGCAAGGCCGACTTCGACGACGGCTCGCTGAAGGGCAACCTGGAGGCGCTGCTGGCCGACCTGATCAAGGCCAAGCCGGCGACCGCCAAGGGCCAGTACCTGCAGAAGGTGTCGATCAGCTCGACGATGGGTCCGGGCGTCACCGTCGACCAGTCGTCGCTGTCACTGAAATAACAGGAATGAGTGGAGAGAAGTGAGTAAAGAGCAAAGGCTGTTTCTGCTCACCACTCGCTCCTCGACACTCTTCACACGATTTTGAGGGCGTCGCAAAGGCTTTGGCCGGCGCGATGGCCGTCAAAGACCGCAGGCGCGGTCAGCGCACATCGAAGGCGGGCATGGAGTCGTACCGGCAAGGAGTCGCCAACGATGGAAGCGGGGTCGCTTAATCCAGTCCCGTAAGGGGCAGGGCCTGCGTAGATGGTTGCCGCCCTTCAGAGATTCTGGAAACGGCTGCCAACAGGAACGCCAACCCGGCGTTCCCGGCATCGGGCCAAACGATGCCGACAGGACCGCCACGCGCGATGTTGCGCGCGGCGGAATCGAAGTACGGAGGAGTGCAATGGCTCTCAATCTGACACAGAAGCAGGAAGTCGTTGCCGAACTGGCCGAAGTCGCCACCAAGGCGCATTCGCTGGTCGCTTCGGAGTACCTGGGTCTCACGGCAGGTCAGTTGACCGACCTGCGCAAGAAGGCTCGTGAATCGGGCGTGTTCCTGAAGGTTGCGAAGAACACGCTGGTTTCCCGCGCGGTGGAGAACACCGACTATGCGGTCGTCCAGGACGACCTGGTCGGTCCGCTGATGTATGCCTTCTCGCAGGAAGACCCCGGTGCGGCCGGACGTCTGATCAAGGAGTTCGCCAAGGCGAACGACAAGCTGAAGCCGCGCATCGTCGCGATCGGCGGACAGAAGTACCCGGGCACCCATGTGGATGTCCTGGCTTCGCTGCCGACCCGTGAGGAAGCGTTGTCGATGCTGCTCAGCGTCATGGTCCAGCCCGCCACCCAGCTGGTCCGCTTGCTCAGCGAACCGGCCTCGCAGGTCACCCGCGTCATCAACGCGGCCGGCCAGGCGAAGGCGGCCTAAGCCCAACAGTTCGGTTTCGAAATCCGAAACCCAAGTCGTTTCCAAACTATTTAACAGAGGTAAACACAATGTCCCTGTCCAACGAGCAGATCATCGAAGCGATCGCCGGCAAGACCCTCGTCGAGGTGATGGAGCTGGTGAAGGCGATGGAAGAGAAGTTCGGCGTTTCCGCCGCCGCTCCGGTTGCCGTGGCTGCCGCCCCGGCCGCCGGTGGCGCCGCCGCTGCCGAGGAGCAGACCGAGTTCACCGTCGTGCTGAAGGCCGCCGGCGAGAAGAAGGTCGAAGCCATCAAGGTCGTCCGCGCCATCACCGGCCTGGGCCTGAAGGAAGCCAAGGACCTGGTCGAAGGCGCCCCGAAGGACGTGAAGGAAGGCGTGTCGAAGGAAGAGGCCGAGAAGCTGAAGAAGGATCTCGAGGCCGCCGGCGCGACCGTCGAGCTGAAGTAAGCAGTATTGCGTCGCCGGCCACAACTGGCGACCACCCGAGGCTGGGGGCGAAAGCCCCCGGCCTTTGGCCGTTGTTAGGCGGTCCCGAACGAGTTGGCAGTTGGAAGTAGCGGGAGAGGGCGTGCTGGTGCCGGCAATACCAGCGACTTCCAACTGGCAGTTCCATCGGAACCCCGATGTACGGGGTTCCGGCCACATCATCCCCCAGGGTCGCGGACGCGCGGCCCGCAGAAAAGTCGAGGCGGTAGCTCACCATGACCACAGCTTCTACGTCGTATTCGTTCACCGAGAAGAAGCGCATCCGCAAGGATTTCGGCAAGCGCAAGTCGATCCTTGAGGTCCCGTTCCTGCTCGCGATCCAGGTCGATTCCTATCGCGGATTCCTGCAGGAGCACATCGCTTGGGACAAGCGCGAGGACAAGGGCCTGCACGCCGCGCTGAAGTCGGTGTTCCCGATCGCCAGCTATAGCGGCAATGCCGCGCTGGAGTACGTGGGCTACAAACTCGGCGACCCGCCGTTCGACGAGCGCGAGTGCCGCAACCGCGGCCTGAGCTACGGCGCCCCGCTGCGCGTGACCGTGCGCCTGGTCATCTACGACCGCGAGTCGTCGACCAAGGCGATCAAGTACGTGAAGGAGCAGGAGGTCTACATGGGCGAGATCCCGCTCATGACCGACAACGGCACCTTCATCGTCAACGGCACCGAGCGCGTCATCGTCTCGCAGCTGCACCGTTCGCCGGGCGTGTTCTTCGACCACGACCGTGGCAAGACCCACAGCTCGGGCAAGCTGCTGTACAGCGCCCGCATCATTCCCTACCGCGGCTCCTGGCTGGACTTCGAGTTCGACCCGAAGGATGGCCTGTTCACCCGTATCGACCGTCGCCGCAAGCTGCCGGTCACGATCCTGCTGCGCGCCCTGGGCTACAACAACGAGGAGATGCTGGCCGAGTTCTTCGAGGTCAACACCTTCCATATCGAGCCGGAAGAGGGCGTCCAGCTGGAACTGGTGCCCGAGCGCCTGCGTGGCGAGACCCTGGACTTCGACCTGGCCGACGGCGACAACGTGATCGTCGAAGCCGGGCGCCGCATCACCGCGCGGCATGTCAAGCAGCTCGAGGCTTCCGGCATCGAGGCGCTGGCCGTGCCCGACGCCTACCTGGTCGGTCGCATCCTCTCGCACGACGTCGTCGACACCTCTACCGGCGAGTTGATCGCCTCGGCCAACGACGAGATCACCGAGGAGCAGCTGGAGCTGTTCCGCAAGGCCGGCATCGAGACCGTCGGCACGATCTGGGTCAACGACCTCGACCGTGGCCCGTACATCTCCAACACCCTGCGCATCGACCCGTCCAAGACCCAGCTCGAGGCTCTGGTCGAGATCTATCGAATGATGCGCCCGGGCGAGCCGCCGACCAAGGATGCCGCCCAGAACCTGTTCCACAACCTGTTCTTCACGTTTGAGCGCTACGACCTGTCGGCCGTGGGCCGGATGAAGTTCAACCGTCGCATCGGTCGCAAGGAGACCGTGGGCGCCTCGGTGCTTTACGACGCCAAGTACTACGCCGACCGCAAGGACGAGGAGTCCAAGCGTCTGGTCAAGGAGTGCGGCGATTCGTCCGACATCCTCGACGTGATCAAGGTCCTGACCGAGATCCGCAACGGTCGTGGCGTGGTCGACGATATCGACCACCTGGGCAACCGTCGCGTGCGTTCGGTCGGCGAGATGGCCGAGAACGTGTTCCGCGTGGGCCTGGTCCGCGTCGAGCGGGCGGTCAAGGAACGCCTGTCGATGGCCGAGTCCGAGGGCCTGACCCCGCAGGAACTGATCAACGCCAAGCCGGTCGCGGCCGCGATCAAGGAGTTCTTCGGCTCCTCGCAGCTGTCGCAGTTCATGGACCAGAACAACCCGCTGTCGGAGGTCACCCACAAGCGCCGCGTCTCCGCGCTCGGCCCGGGCGGCCTGACCCGCGAGCGCGCCGGTTTCGAGGTGCGCGACGTGCATCCGACCCACTACGGTCGCGTCTGCACCATCGAAACGCCGGAAGGCCCGAACATCGGCCTGATCAACTCGCTGGCGGTGTTCGCCCGCACCAACCGATACGGCTTCCTGGAGACGCCGTACCGCAAGGTCGTGGACGGCAAGGTGACCGATGAGATCGAGTACCTGTCGGCGATCGAGGAGAACGAGTACGTCATTGCGCAGGCCAACGCCGAGCAGGACGAAAAGGGCCGCCTGACCGCCCAGTTCGTCGCCTGCCGCCACGCCGGCGAGTCGCTGCTCAAGCCGCCGGCCGAGATCCACTTCATGGACGTCTCGCCGATGCAGACCGTGTCGGTCGCTGCCGCGCTGGTGCCGTTCCTGGAGCACGACGACGCCAACCGTGCGTTGATGGGCGCGAACATGCAGCGTCAGGCCGTGCCGACGCTGCGCTCGCAGAAGCCGCTGGTCGGTACCGGCATCGAGCGCGCGGTCGCGCGCGACTCGGGCGTGACCGTGAATGCGCGTCGTGGTGGTGTGGTCGAGCAGATCGACGCCGGCCGCATCGTGGTCAAGGCCAACGAGGACGAGATTTCCGGCGAAACCGATGCCGGCGTCGACATCTATTCGCTGATCAAGTACACCCGCTCGAACCAGAACACCTGCATCAACCAGCGTCCGCTGGTGACCGTGGGCGACGTGATCGCGCGTGGCGACGTGCTGGCCGACGGTCCTTCGACCGACATCGGCGAGCTGGCCCTGGGCCAGAACATGCTGGTCGCGTTCATGCCGTGGAACGGCTACAACTTCGAGGACTCGATCCTGCTCTCCGAGCGCGTGGTCGAGGAGGACCGTTACACCACGATCCACATCGAGGAACTGACCGCCGTCGCCCGCGACACCAAGCTGGGGCCGGAGGAAATTTCCGCCGACATCCCGAACGTCTCCGAGAGCGCCCTCAACCGCCTCGACGAGTCTGGCGTGGTCTACATCGGCGCCGAGGTGCGTGCCGGCGACATCCTGGTCGGCAAGGTCACGCCGAAGGGCGAGAGTCAGCTGACCCCGGAAGAGAAGCTGCTGCGCGCGATCTTCGGCGAGAAGGCCAGCGACGTGAAGGACAGCTCGCTGCGCGTGCCGCCGGGCATGGACGGCACCGTCATCGACGTGCAGGTGTTCACCCGCGACGGCATCGAGAAAGACAAGCGCGCCAAGCTGATCGAGGAGTCCGAGATCCGCCGCGTCAAGAAGGACTTCGACGACCAGTTCCGCATCCTTGAAGCGGCCATCTACAGCCGCCTGCGCAACCAGCTGATCGGGAAGGTCGCCAACGGCGGCCCCGGCCTGAAGAAGGGCGACACCGTCACCAGCCTGGTGCTGGATGGTCTGTCCAGGAAGGACTGGTTCAGCCTGCGCATGAAGGACGAGGACGCGGTTGAGGCAATCGAGCGCGCCCAGAAGCAGATCGAGGTCCACGAACAGGAGTTCGAGAAGCGCTTCGCCGACAAGCGCGGCAAGATCACCCAGGGTGACGACCTTGCCCCGGGCGTGCTGAAGATGGTCAAGGTGTTCCTGGCGGTGAAGCGCCGGATCCAGCCGGGCGACAAGATGGCCGGCCGTCACGGCAATAAGGGCGTGATCTCCAATATCGTGCCGGTCGAGGACATGCCGTACATGGCCAACGGCGAGACGATCGACATCGTGCTCAATCCGCTGGGCGTGCCGAGCCGCATGAACATCGGCCAGATCCTCGAGGTGCACCTGGGCTGGGCTGCCAAGGGCCTGGGCCGGAAGATCCAGGCGATGATGGAGGCGCAGGCCAAGGTGGCCGAGTTGCGCAAGTTCCTCGACGAGATCTACAACCACGACAGCAAGCTGCGCGAACAGCGCGTCGACCTCAAGCAGTTCTCCGATGAGGAGCTGCTGAAGCTCGCGCGCAACCTCATCGACGGCGTGCCGATGGCGACCCCGGTGTTCGACGGTGCCGCCGAGTCCGAGATCAAGCGGATGCTTGAGCTCGCTGACCTGCCGAGCAGCGGCCAGACACAGCTGTACGACGGCCGCACCGGCGAGGCGTTCGACCGCCATACCACGGTCGGTTACATGCACGTGCTGAAGCTGAACCACCTTGTCGACGACAAGATGCATGCCCGTTCGACTGGCCCGTACTCGCTCGTCACCCAGCAGCCGCTGGGCGGCAAGGCGCAGTTCGGCGGCCAGCGCTTCGGTGAGATGGAAGTCTGGGCGCTGGAAGCCTACGGCGCGGCCTACACCCTGCAGGAAATGCTGACGGTGAAGTCCGACGACGTGCAGGGCCGCAACCAGATGTACAAGAACATCGTCGACGGCGAGTACGAGATGGTGGCCGGCATGCCGGAGTCCTTCAACGTACTGGTGAAGGAAATCCGCTCGCTCGCGATCAACATGGAGCTGGAAGAAGACTGATTGCCGATCGGGCCGGGGCAGGGCCAGCGCCCTGACCACCGGCCCCCGACACTCAGCCATCAGCCCTTCAACTGGATTCAGCTCCGACTGGAGAGATCAAAATGAAAGACCTGCTCAACCTCTTCAACCAGCAGCGGCCGGCGCTCGACTTCGACGCGATCAAGATCGCGCTGGCGTCGCCCGACCTGATCCGCTCGTGGTCGTTCGGCGAGGTCAAGAAGCCCGAGACCATCAACTACCGCACCTTCAAGCCCGAGCGCGACGGCCTGTTCTGCGCCGCCATCTTCGGGCCGGTGAAGGACTACGAGTGCCTGTGCGGCAAGTACAAGCGCATGAAGCACCGCGGCGTGGTCTGTGAAAAGTGCGGCACCGAGGTCACCCTGGCCAAGGTGCGCCGCGAGCGCATGGGTCACATCGACCTGGCCAGCCCGGTCGCGCACATCTGGTTCCTGAAGTCGCTGCCGTCGCGCATCGGCCTGATGCTCGACATGACCCTGCGCGACATCGAGCGCATCCTCTACTTCGAAGCCTTCGTGGTCACCGAGCCCGGACTGACTCCGATGGAGCGCGGCATGCTGCTGAACGAGGAGCAGTACATGCTGGCGCGTCAGGAGCACGGCGACGACTTCGAGGCCGCGATGGGCGCCGAGGCCGTTTACGACCTGCTGCGCACGATCGACCTGCAGGCCGAGATGGTGCAGCTGAGGGAAGACATCGCCGCCACCGGTTCCGAGACCAAGCTCAAGCGCCTGACCAAGCGCATCAAGCTGGTCGAGGCCTTCCTGGAATCCGGCAACCGCCCGGAATGGATGGTCATGACCGTGCTGCCGGTGCTGCCGCCGGACCTGCGTCCGCTGGTGCCGCTGGACGGCGGCCGCTTCGCGACCTCCGACCTCAACGACCTGTACCGCCGCGTCATCAACCGCAACAACCGCCTGCGTCGCCTGCTCGAGCTCAACGCGCCTGACATCATCGTGCGCAACGAGAAGCGCATGCTGCAGGAGTCGGTGGACGCGCTGATGGACAACGGCCGCCGCGGCCGTGCCATCACCGGCACCAACAAGCGCCCGCTCAAGTCGCTGGCCGACATGATCAAGGGCAAGCAGGGCCGGTTCCGCCAGAACCTGCTCGGCAAGCGCGTCGATTATTCCGGTCGTTCGGTCATCGTGGTCGGCCCGACCCTGCGCCTGCACGAGTGCGGCCTGCCGAAGAAGATGGCGCTGGAGCTGTTCAAGCCGTTCATCTTCGCCAAGCTGCAGCGCCGTGGCCTGGCCACGACGATCAAGGCCGCCAAGAAGCTGGTCGAGCGCGAAGAGGCCGAGGTGTGGGACATCCTCGAAGAGGTGATCCGCGAGCACCCGGTGCTGCTGAACCGTGCGCCGACCCTGCACCGTCTCGGCATCCAGGCGTTCGAGCCGGTGCTGATCGAGGGCAAGGCGATCCAGCTGCACCCGCTGGTCTGCACCGCGTTCAACGCCGACTTCGACGGTGACCAGATGGCCGTGCACGTGCCGCTGAGCCTGGAGGCCCAGCTGGAAGCGCGTGCGCTGATGATGTCGTCGAACAACATCCTGTCGCCGGCGAACGGCGAGCCGATCATCGTGCCGTCGCAGGACGTCGTGCTCGGCCTGTACTACATGACCCGCGCCCTGGAGAACAAGAAGGGCGAGGGCATGGTGTTCGCCAACGTCGCCGAGGTGAAGCGGGCCTACGACAACCGCGTGGTGGACATTCACGCCAAGGTCAAGGTCCGGATCATCGAGACCGTCATCGGCGAGGACGGCGAGCGGGTTCAGAAGAAGGCGATCGTCGACACCACGGTCGGCCGCGCGCTGCTGGTGGAGATCCTGCCGCAGGCACTGCCGTTCGAGCTGGCCAACGTCGAGCTGAACAAGAAGAACATCAGCCGGCTGATCAACTCCTGCTACCGCATGCTCGGTCTGAAGGACACGGTCGTGTTCGCCGACAAGCTGATGTACACCGGCTTCGCCTATTCGACCCGCTCGGGCGTCTCGATCGGCGCCGACGACATGGTCATCCCCGATGAGAAGAAGGGGATCCTGGCCGAGGCCGAGGCCGAGGTGAACGAGATCCAGGAGCAGTACCAGTCGGGTCTGGTTACCGCTGGCGAGCGTTACAACAAGGTCGTCGACATCTGGTCGCGCTGCAACGAGCGTGTGGCCAAGGCGATGATGGAGGTGATCGGCACCGACAGGGTGACCAACGCCAAGGGCGAGGTCGTCGAGCAGAAGTCGATGAACTCGATCTACATCATGGCCGACTCCGGCGCGCGAGGCTCGCAGGCGCAGATCCGCCAGCTGGCCGGCATGCGTGGTCTGATGGCCAAGCCGGATGGCTCGATCATCGAAACGCCGATCACCGCCAACTTCCGCGAGGGCCTGAACGTCCTGCAGTACTTCATCTCGACCCACGGCGCCCGCAAGGGCCTGGCCGATACCGCGCTGAAGACCGCCAACTCGGGTTACCTGACCCGTCGACTGGTCGACGTGGCGCAGGACGTGGTGATCACCGAGGATGACTGCGGCACGATGGGCGGCCTGACGATGACCCCGATCGTCGAAGGCGGCGACGTGGTCGAGCCGCTGCGCGAGCGCGTGCTTGGCCGCATCGTGGCCGAGGACGTGTTCCTGCCGGGCGACGACGAAGAGCCCATCGTCACCCGCAACACCCTGCTGGATGAGGCCTGGGTGCAGCAGCTGGAAGATGCCGGCGTGCAGTCGATCAAGGTCCGGTCGACCATCACCTGCGAATCGGCGTTCGGCGTCTGCGCACACTGCTACGGCCGTGACCTGGCCCGTGGCCACCTGGTCAACCATGGCGAGGCGGTCGGCGTCGTCGCCGCACAGTCGATCGGTGAGCCCGGTACCCAGCTGACCATGCGTACGTTCCACATCGGTGGCGCGGCTTCGCGTGCCGCCGCGATCGACAACGTCACCGTCAAGACCACCGGTACGATCAAGTTCAACAACCTCAAGCACGTCAAGCACGCCAACGGCCATCAGGTCGCGGTGTCGCGTTCGGGCGAACTGTCGATCCTCGACACCCATGGCCGCGAGCGCGAGCGCTACAAGCTGCCGTACGGTGCGACCGTCGCGGTCCAGGACGGCGGTGCGGTCAAGGCCGGCCAGCAGGTTGCGAACTGGGACCCGCATAACCACCCGATCGTCTCGGAAGTTGCCGGTTTCCTGCGTTTCATCGACTTTGTCGACGGCGTGACCGTGATCGAGAAGACCGATGACCTGACCGGCCTGGCTTCACGCGAGATCACCGATCCCAAGCGCCGTGGTTCGGCAGGCAAGGACCTGCGCCCGATCGTCCGCATCGTCGACAAGAAGGGCAACGACCTCAACATCCCGGGCACCGACCTGCCGGCGCAATACCTGCTGCCGCCGCGTTCGATCGTCAACCTGCAGGATGGCGCTGCCGTTGGCGTCGGCGACGTGGTCGCCAAGATCCCGCAGGAAGCCTCCAAGACCCGCGACATCACCGGTGGCCTGCCGCGCGTGGCCGACCTGTTCGAGGCCCGCAAGCCGAAAGACCCGGCGATCCTGGCCGAGAAGTCCGGCGTGATCAGCTTCGGCAAGGACACCAAGGGCAAGCAGCGCCTGATCATCAAGGGCCCTGATGGCGAGGAGCACGAGGAGCTGATCCCGAAGTACCGCCAGATCATCGTGTTCGAAGGCGAGCACGTGGAGAAGGGCGAGACCGTGGTGGACGGCGAGGCCAGCCCGCAGGATATCCTGCGCCTGAAGGGCGTCGAGGAACTGGCCGCCTACCTGACCCAGGAGATCCAGGACGTCTACCGCCTGCAGGGCGTGAAGATCAACGACAAGCACATCGAGGTGATCGTCCGCCAGATGCTGCGCAAGGTCGAGATCACCGATCAGGGCGACAGCAAGTTCCTCAACGGCGAGCAGGTCGAGCGTCAGCGCCTGGTCGAGGAAAACGCCCGCCTGGCCGCCAAGGACGAGATCCTGGCCCGGTTCGATCCGGTCCTGCTCGGCATCACCAAGGCCTCGCTGGCGACCGAGTCGTTCATCTCGGCGGCGTCGTTCCAGGAGACCACCCGGGTGTTGACCGAGGCGGCCGTCCGCGGCACCCGCGACAATCTGCGTGGCCTGAAGGAGAACGTCATCGTCGGTCGCCTGATTCCGGCCGGCACCGGCCTGGCGTACCATACCCAGCGCCGCCGCGGTGCCTCCGGGCTTACCGAGGCCGAGATGGAAGCCTTGGCAGGGCCAGTCACCGATGATGCGGATGAAGTTGTCGTCACCGAGGCGGGCGAGGAGTCGAGCGCTTCCTGACGGCCGGCCGACACCCGTAGTGTCAGCGCCCCCAAGGGGGCGCCCCAGATCACGAAATGAGGCGCAGGGAGCGCCTCGTGTTCGGCCCAGGGCAGGGCGGGATCGCAGTATCGCCAATCCGGGATCCGGAATGACCGGAACCCGGATTGGCACATGGCGTTGCGTTGACGTATTCGTCAAACGCAGGCTATACTTTTCCGTCTCGGTGAGCTGGGGGTCCCTGGCTTGCCGTTCGTTTTCACGTCCGGGGTGGTCGATCGCGCTTGAATCGATCGGGTCCGCCCTCCCACAAAAGAGCTCCAGATGGCAACGATCAATCAGCTGGTCCGCAAGCCGCGGCAGGCGGCTACTTACAAGAGTGCCTCGCCTGCATTGCAGAACTGCCCGCAACGCCGGGGTGTTTGCACCCGCGTCTACACCACCACCCCGAAGAAGCCGAACTCGGCGATGCGCAAGGTGGCCAAGGTGCGCCTGACCAACGGGTACGAGGTCATCTCGTACATCGGCGGCGAAGGCCACAACCTGCAGGAGCACTCGGTGGTCCTGATCCGCGGTGGCCGCGTGAAGGATCTGCCGGGTGTGCGTTACCACACCGTGCGTGGCTCGCTCGATGCCGCCGGCGTCGCCAAGCGTCGTCAGCGCCGTTCGAAGTACGGCGCCAAGCGTCCGAAGTCCTGAGGAAACTGACCCATGTCGCGTAAAGGTTCCGCCCCGCAGCGTTCCATCCTGCCAGACCCCAAGCATGGCAGCGAGACGATCGCGCGTTTCATCAACATGGTCATGAAGAGCGGCAAGAAGTCCGTTGCCGAGAAGATCGTCTATGGCGCCATGGACGTCATCGGCGAGAAGAATGAAGCCCCGCTGGATCTGGTCGAGAAGGCGCTGGGCAATGTCTCCCCGGCTGTCGAGGTCAAGTCCCGCCGCGTCGGCGGCGCGACCTACCAGGTGCCGGTCGAGGTGCGCACTTCCCGTCGCATGGCGCTGGCGATGCGCTGGCTGATCGAGTCGGCCCGCAAGCGTGGTGAGAACAGCATGCCGCGTAAGCTGGCGGCCGAGTTGATCGACGCCTCCGAGAACCGTGGTGGCGCGATCAAGAAGCGTGAAGAGACCCACCGTATGGCTGAAGCCAACAAGGCGTTCTCGCACTACCGCTGGTGATCCGGCAGCCCCCGCGCGATGCGGGGGCTCTGACGGCGGCCGCATCGGCCGCCATGGCGACGATAGCGCCGCCTCGCGTACCGGATGCCGCCGACAGGCGGCGTCCGGCCATCTGGAATTCGAAAACTTGTGAGAGGGTCCCGTGGCTCGCACCACTCCCATCGAGCGTTACCGCAACTTCGGCATCATGGCCCACATCGATGCCGGCAAGACCACCACGTCCGAGCGCATCCTGTTCTACACCGGCGTCAGCCACAAGATTGGTGAGGTGCATGACGGTGCCGCCACCATGGACTGGATGGAGCAGGAGCAGGAGCGTGGCATCACCATCACCTCCGCGGCCACCACGGCGTTCTGGAGCGGTATGGACAAGTCGATGCCGCAGCACCGGCTGAACATCATCGACACCCCCGGGCACGTCGACTTCACCATCGAGGTGGAGCGTTCGCTGCGCGTGCTCGACGGCGCGGTGTTCGTGCTGTGCGCGGTCGGCGGCGTCCAGCCGCAGTCCGAGACCGTGTGGCGCCAGGCCAACAAGTACCGCGTGCCGCGGATGGCGTTCGTCAACAAGATGGATCGCACCGGCGCCAACTTCGACAAGGTCGTCGAGCAGCTGAAGTCACGCCTGGGCGCCTACCCGGTGCCGATGCAGGTGCCGATCGGTGCCGAGGACAACTTCGAGGGCGTGGTCGATCTGGTCAAGATGAAGGCGATCCACTGGGATAACGCGTCCCAGGGCACCGTATTCGAGTACCGCGACATCCCCGCCGAGCTCGCCGACAAGTGCGCCGAGGCCCGCAGCTTCATGGTCGAGGCCGCCGCCGAGGCCAGCGAAGAGCTGATGGACAAGTACCTCAATGATGGCGACCTGTCCGAGGCGGAGATCCTGGCCGGCCTGCGCGAGCGCACCCTGAAGGTGGAGATCGTGCCGGTGTTCTGCGGTACCGCGTTCAAGAACAAGGGCGTACAGGCCATGCTCGATGGCGTCATCAACCTGCTGCCGTCGCCGGTCGACGTGCCGCCGGTGCAGGGCGTCGACGAGGACGAGAAGGAAGACACCCGCAGCGCCGACGACAAGGCACCGTTCTCGGCTCTGGCATTCAAGATCATGACCGACCCGTTCGTCGGCTCGCTGACCTTCTTCCGCGTCTATTCGGGCGTGCTCAACTCCGGCGACCAGGTCTACAACCCGGTCAAGTCGAAGAAGGAGCGCGTCGGCCGCATCCTGCAGATGCACTCCAACAACCGCGAGGAGATCAAGGAAGTCCGCGCTGGCGACATCGCTGCGGCTGTGGGCCTGAAGGACGTCACCACCGGCGATACTCTGTGCGCGCAGGATCACGTGATCACGCTCGAGCGGATGACCTTCCCGGAGCCGGTGATCTCGATGGCGGTCGAGCCGAAGACCAAGTCGGACCAGGAGAAGATGGGCATCGCCCTCGGCCGCCTGGCTCAGGAGGATCCGTCCTTCCGTGTTCGCACCGACGAAGAGTCCGGCCAGACCATCATCGCCGGCATGGGTGAGCTTCACCTGGACATCCTCGTCGACCGCATGAAGCGCGAGTTCAACGTCGAGGCCAATGTCGGCAAGCCGCAGGTGGCCTACCGCGAGACCATCCGCAAGTCGGTCAAGGCCGAAGGCAAGTTCGTGCGCCAGTCGGGCGGCAAGGGCCAGTTCGGCCACGTGTGGCTGGAGATCTCGCCGAACGAGCAGGGCGCCGGTTACTCGTTCGAGAACGCCATCGTCGGCGGTGTGGTGCCGAAGGAGTACATCCCGGCGGTCGACAAGGGCATCCAGGAAGCGGTGGCCAGCGGCATCATGGCCGGTTACCCGATCGTCGACGTCAAGGTCAAGCTGGTCGATGGCTCGTACCATGAGGTCGACTCGTCGGAAATGGCGTTCAAGATCGCCGGCTCGATGGGCTTCAAGGAAGGCTTCATGAAGGCCAGCCCGGTGCTGCTGGAGCCGATGATGAAGGTCGAGATCGTCAGCCCCGAGGATTACCTGGGCGACGTGATGGGCGATGTCAGCCGTCGTCGCGGCATCCTCTCCGGCCAGGACGACAGCCCGTCGGGCAAGATCATCAACGCGATGATCCCGCTTGGCGAGATGTTCGGCTACGCCACGTCGCTGCGTTCGATGTCGCAGGGCCGCGCGACCTTCACGATGGAATTCGACCATTACGCCGAGGCGCCGGCCAACATCGCCGAAGCCGCGAGCAAGAAGAACTGAGGCGCGCCGGCTTCGGCCGGCACCCTGTCCCCCAATACACTGGCATTCAAGAAAAAAAGGTAAACGACCATGGCTAAGGAAAAGTTCGAGCGCACCAAGCCGCACGTGAACGTCGGCACGATCGGCCACGTGGACCACGGCAAGACCACGCTGACGGCGGCCCTGACGAAGGTGGGCGCGGAGCGTTTCGGCGGTGAGTTCAAGGCATACGACGCGATCGACGCGGCGCCGGAAGAGAAGGCGCGCGGGATCACGATCTCGACCGCGCACGTGGAGTACGAGTCCCCGACGCGCCACTACGCGCACGTGGACTGCCCGGGCCACGCCGACTACGTGAAGAACATGATCACGGGTGCGGCGCAGATGGACGGCGCGATCCTGGTGTGCTCGGCCGCGGACGGCCCGATGCCGCAGACCCGCGAGCACATCCTTCTGGCGCGTCAGGTCGGTGTGCCGTACATCGTGGTGTTCCTGAACAAGGCCGACATGGTGGACGACGCCGAGCTGCTGGAGCTGGTGGAGATGGAAGTCCGCGAGCTGCTGAGCAAGTACGACTTCCCGGGCGACGACACCCCGATCATCCACGGTTCGGCGCTCAAGGCGCTTGAAGGCGATCAGTCGGAGATTGGCGTGCCGGCGATCCTGAAGCTGGTGGAGGCGCTCGACAGCTACATTCCGGAGCCGGAGCGCGACATCGACAAGGCGTTCCTGATGCCGGTCGAGGACGTGTTCTCGATTTCGGGTCGCGGCACGGTGGTGACCGGTCGTATCGAGCGCGGCATCATCAAGGTGGGCGACGAGATCGAGATCGTCGGCATCCGTCCGACCACCAAGACCACGGTGACCGGCGTTGAGATGTTCCGCAAGCTGCTGGACCAGGGCCAGGCGGGCGACAACGCGGGCCTGCTGCTGCGCGGCACCAAGCGTGACGAGGTCGAGCGTGGCCAGGTGCTGTGCAAGCCCGGTTCGATCGCGCCGCACACCGACTTCGAGGCCGAGGTGTACGTGCTGTCGAAGGACGAGGGTGGCCGTCACACGCCGTTCTTCAAGGGTTACCGTCCGCAGTTCTACTTCCGCACCACGGACATCACCGGCGCGGTGACGCTGCCGGAGGGTGTGGAGATGGTGATGCCGGGCGACAACGTGAAGATGGCGGTGCAGCTGATCAACCCGGTGGCGATGGACGAGGGCCTGCGCTTCGCGATCCGCGAAGGTGGCCGTACCGTCGGCGCCGGCGTCGTTGCCAAGATCATCAAGTGAAGCAATGGCGCGGTTGCGCTTAGCGCAACCGCCTTCGCCATTGGGTCCTCCCCGAGTGCTTTCATCGGGGATCCCGCTTGATGAAGCTCTTTCTTGCTCCCCGGCCTGAACGGCCAGGGACGGGCAACAACCGATGCTTGCATTGGTTGTGAATAACCCGCTAGAATGCGCGACCACTGCGGAGGCCTGCCAGTCAGGTGTCCGCGACCAGCGAAATGAGGCGCAGGAAGCTCCTCGTATTCGCCAGACAGGGACATGTCGCGCGGCAGTGCCGCTTCATCCGGGCCTCGGGTGCGGCTGTTGCGCGTTCAGGTATTCCGTCTGGGCGGGCCGGGTAACCGGCCTGCCTTGTTTTTCGAGGCAGGGAGGCTCCGGGGCGAGGGTGTAGCTCCGGGGCATTGTGTTTTTTCAGGGGCTCGGCACACCCAGAGGCCGCGCCCGTCGCTCTTTTAACCGAGGAATTCCGTCATGGCGGACCAAAAGATCCGGATCCGGCTGAAGGCGTACGATCATCGTCTGATCGACCGCTCGGCCAGCGAGATCGTCGAGACGGCCAAGCGGACCGGCGCGCAAGTGCGCGGCCCGATCCCGCTGCCGACCAAGATCGAGCGTTACACCATTCTCGTCTCCCCGCACGTCGACAAGGACGCGCGCGATCAGTACGAGACCCGCACGCACAAGCGCGTGCTCGACATCGTCGACCCCAACGACAAGACCGTGGACGCGCTGATGAAGCTCGAGCTCGCGGCTGGCGTCGACGTCCAGATCAAGCTGACCTGAGGCCGCAACCATGACCGCGAAGAAATATTCGTTGGGCATCGTCGGTCGCAAGGCCGGCATGAGCCGCGTGTTCACCACCGACGGCAAGTCGGTGCCGGTGACCCTGATCGAGGCCACCCCGAACCGCATCACCCAGATCAAGACCGTCGACGGCGACGGCTACAGCGCCGTGCAGGTCACCGCCGGCGTCAAGCGCGCCTCGCTGGTCAACAAGCCCGAGGCCGGGCACCTGGCCAAGGCCAAGGTCGAAGCCGGTCGTGGCCTGTGGGAGTTCCGCGTGGCCGACGACAAGATCGACGGCTTCGAGGTTGGCGGCGAGATCAAGGCCGACATTTTCGAGGCCGGCCAGATCGTCGATGTCCAGGGCGTGACCAAGGGCAAGGGCTTCCAGGGCACGATCAAGCGCCACAACTTCCGCATGGGCGACGCGACCCACGGTAACTCGCTGTCGCATCGTTCCCCGGGTTCGATCGGCCAGCGCCAGACCCCGGGCCGCGTGTTCCCGGGCAAGAAGATGTCCGGCCACATGGGCGCCGTGCAGCAGAGCACCCAGGGTCTCGAGGTGGTGAAGGTCGACGCCGAGCGCGGCCTGATCGCCATCAAGGGCGCCGTGCCGGGTGCGCCGGGCGGCGACGTCATCGTCCGTCCGACGAGCAAGGCATAAGGAGAGATGACGATGGAACTCGCCATCAACAACAGCAAGAAGACCTTGTCGGTCTCCGATGCGATCTTCGGCCGTGAGTTCAGCGAAGACCTGGTCCACCAGGTGGTCGTGGCTTACCGCAATGCCGGCCGCGCCGGCACCAAGGCCCAGAAGACCCGCTCCGAAGTCGCCGGCACCACCAAGAAGTCCAAGAAGCAGAAGGGCGGCGGTGCCCGTCACGGTGCGCTGACCGCGCCGATCTTCGTGGGCGGCGGCGTGACTTTCGCCGCCAAGCCGCGCAGCTTCGAGCAGAAGGTCAATCGCAAGATGTACCGCGCCGCGATTGCCGCGATCCTGTCCGAGCTGAACCGTCAGGGCCGGATCAAGGTTGTCGAGGGCTTCGATGTCGACGCCCCCAAGACCCAGGGTCTGGCCGCGAAGCTGAAGGAGCTGGAAGTCGGTCAGCGCCCGCTGATCGTCACCGAGGAAGCCACCGAGAATCTGTACCTCTCGGCGCGCAACCTCCCGTATGTCGAAGTCCGTGACGTGCAGGGCCTGGATCCGGTCGCGCTGGTTGGCGCCGACTCGGTCGTGGTCACCGCCGATGCGGTCAAGAAGATCGAGGAGTGGCTGGCATGAACGAGGCCAAGCTCTACACCATCATCCGTGCGCCGCGCGTGTCCGAAAAGACCGCGCGCCTGCAGGAAGTCTCCAACCAATACGTCTTCGAAGTGGCGACGGACGCGACCAAGGCCGACATCAAGGCGGCCGTGGAAAAGCTGTTCGACGTCAAGGTCGAAGCGGTCAACGTGGTCAACGTGAAGGGCAAGAGCAAGGCCTTCCGTTTCCGCATGGGCCGTCGCGCCGACTGGCGCAAGGCGTACGTGAAGCTGGCCGCCGGTCAGTCGATCGATGTGATGGCCACGGCCTGAGGATAGACCCATGGCATTGATGACATTCAAACCCACCTCGGCTGGCCGTCGCTCGGCCGTCCGCGTGGTAACGCCGGGCCTGCACAAGGGCAAGCCGCACGCCGCGCTGGTCGAGAAGAAGAGCAAGACCGGTGGCCGCAACAACAATGGCCGCATCACCACTCGTCACATCGGCGGTGGCCACAAGCAGCACTACCGCATCATCGACTTCAAGCGCAACAAGGAAGGCATCCCGGCGCGCGTGGAGCGGATCGAATACGATCCGAACCGCACTGCCCATATCGCCCTGCTGTGCTACGTCGATGGCGAGCGTCGCTACATCATCGCTCCCAAGGGGCTGAAGACTGGCGACCAGGTGATCGCGGGCCGTGACGCCCCGATCCGCGTCGGCAACGCCCTGCCGCTGGTCAATGTCCCGGTCGGTTCGACGGTGCATTGCATCGAGATGAAGCCGGGCAAGGGCGCCCAGCTCGCCCGCGCCGCCGGCGCCGGCGTCCAGCTGGTCGCTCGCGAGCACGGCTACGCCACCCTGCGCCTGCGCTCCGGCGAGATGCGCAAGGTGCCGGCCGAGTGTCGCGCCACCATCGGCGAGGTCGGCAACGAGGAGCACAGTCTCGAGAAGCTCGGCAAGGCCGGCGCCAAGCGTTGGCGCGGCGTTCGTCCGACCGTCCGCGGCGCGGCCATGAACCCGGTCGACCACCCACACGGTGGTGGTGAGGCCAAGGCCGGCCAGGGCAATCCGCACCCGGTCACCCCGTGGGGCGTCCCCACCAAGGGTTACAAGACCCGCAAGAACAAGCGCACCCAGCAGTTCATCGTGCGCGATCGCAGGAGCTAATCGGCCATGGCACGTTCACTGAAGAAAGGCCCGTTCGTCGACCATCATCTGATCAAGAAGGTGGAGAACGCGGGTAACAACAAGAAGCCGATCAAGACCTGGTCGCGTCGTTCGATGATTCTGCCGGAGATGGTGGGCTTCACCATCGCCGTGCACAACGGTCGCAACCATATCCCGGTGCTGGTCAACGAGAACATGGTTGGCCACAAGCTCGGCGAGTTCGCCCTGACGCGTACCTTCAAGGGTCACGTCGGCGACAAGAAGAGCCGTTAAGGAGATGAACATGGAAGCGAAAGCCATCCTGCGCACCGCGCGCATCTCCCCGCAGAAGGCCCGCCTGGTCGCCGACCAGGTCCGTGGCCTGTCGGCCGAACGCGCCGTCAACCTGCTGAAGTTCTCCGACAAGAAGGCCGCGGGCATGATCCGCAAGGTGGTCGAGTCGGCCATCGCCAACGCGGAGAACAACCAGGGCGCCGACATCGACGAGCTCAAGGTCAAGACCATCATGGTGGACGAGGGTCCGACGCTGAAGCGCTTCATGGCGCGGGCGAAGGGCCGCGGCACCCGCATCCTCAAGCGCACCAGCCACATTACTGTGGTTGTGGGCGCGGGCAAGTAAGGCGGAGTCAGACTAATGGGTCATAAAGTTCATCCGACCGGCATCCGCCTGGGCATTGCCAAGGACTGGAATTCCAAGTGGTTTGCCAACAAGAAGCAGTACGCCGAGTTCCTGGCGTCTGACCTCAAGGTCCGTGAGATGCTTCGCAAGAAGCTCGCGCAGGCCGGGATTTCCCGCATTTTCATCGAGCGTCCGGCCAACAACGCCCGCGTGACGATCCACACCGCCCGTCCGGGCGTGGTGATCGGCAAGCGTGGCGAGGACATCGAGAAGCTGCGCAAGGAGGTCAGCGCGATGATGGGCGTTCCGGCGCACATCAACGTGACCGAGGTCCGCAAGCCGGAGCTCGACGCGCAGCTGGTCGCCGAGTCGATCGCGCAACAGCTCGAGCGCCGCATCATGTTCCGTCGTGCGATGAAGCGCGCGGTGGGCAACGCGATGCGTCTGGGCGCGCTGGGCATCAAGGTCAACGTCGCGGGGCGCCTCAACGGTGCGGAAATCGCCCGTTCGGAGTGGTATCGCGAAGGCCGGGTGCCGCTGCACACCCTGCGTGCCGACATCGACTACGGCTTCGCCGAAGCCAAGACGACCTACGGCATCATCGGCATCAAGGTATGGGTCTACAAGGGCGAGATCTTCGATTTCTCCCAGGTCGGCCAGGAGAAGCCGGAAGAGAGCTCGCGCGGCGACCGCGGCGACCGTCCTTCACGTCCGCGTCCGGCCCGTCCGGCCCGCGAATCGAGGTAAACGACCATGTTGCAACCCAAGCGAACCAAATACCGCAAGGTGCACAAGGGCCGTAACGAGGGCCTGAGCTGGAACGCCAACGCGGTCAGCTTCGGCGAGTACGGCCTCAAGGCCACCGCGCACGGCCAGATCACCGCGCGCCAGATCGAGGCGGCCCGCCGTTCGATCAGCCGTTACGTCAAGCGTGGCGGCAAGATGTGGATCCGCGTGTTCCCGGACAAGCCGATCACCAAGAAGCCGATCGAAGTCCGAATGGGCTCCGGCAAGGGCAACGTCGAGTACTGGGTCGCCCAGATCCAGCCCGGCCGCATGATCTACGAGATCGAGGGCGTCAGCGAGGACGTGGCGCGCGAGGCATTCCGCCTGGCGTCCGCCAAGCTGTCGGTCACCACCACTTTCGTTACCCGGACGGTGCGCTGATGGAACTCAAGCAACTCCGCGAGAAATCCGCCGACGAGCTGCAGGCCCATCTGGTCGAGCTGCACAAGGAGAGCTTCGCCCTCCGCATGCAGCAGGCCACCGGCCAGCTCGCCAAGACCCATGAAGTCCGCCGGGTGCGCCGCGAGATCGCGCGCGTCAACACCCTGCTGGTACAGAAGAAGTAAGGACCCGCCATGACCGACAACAATACAGAGAAGGCAGTGCGCACGGTCGAGGGGCGCGTGGTCAGCAACAAGATGGACAAGACCGTCACCGTGCTGGTCGAACGCCAGGTCAAGCACGCGCTGTACGGCAAGTACATCCGCCGCTCGACCAAGCTCCACGCCCACGACGCCGACAACGCCTGCAACGAGGGCGACATCGTCCGTGTGAGCGAGATCGCGCCGATGTCCAAGACCAAGAACTGGCGCGTGGTGCAGATCGTCACCCGCGCGGCTGAATAACGAGGAGGCTGAACCATGATCCAGATGCAAAGCTACCTCGACGTGGCCGACAACTCCGGTGCCAAGGAAGTGATGTGCATCAAGGTGCTGGGCGGCTCCAAGCGCCGCTACGCCGGCATCGGCGACATCATCAAGGTCACCGTCAAGGATGCGATCCCGCGCGGCAAGGTCAAGAAGGGCGACGTCTACGACGCCGTCGTGGTGCGTACCCGCAAGGGTGTGCGTCGTCCGGACGGCTCGCTGATCCGCTTCGACGGCAACGCCGCCGTGCTGCTCAACAACAAGCATGAGCCGATCGGCACCCGCATCTTCGGGCCGGTGACCCGTGAACTTCGCTCCGAGAAGTTCATGAAGATCGTCTCGCTCGCGCCTGAAGTGCTCTGAGCGGAGGAATAGAGAAATGAACCGTATCCGCAAGGGTGACCAAGTCATCGTCACCGCCGGCAAGGACAAGGGCAAGAAGGGCGATGTCGTCCGCGTGCTCGGCGACAAGGTCGTCGTGTCCAACGTCAACATCGTCAAGCGTCACACCAAGCCGAACCCGCAGGCCGGTCAGCCCGGTGGCGTGATCGAGCGCGAGGCGCCGATCCATATTTCCAACGTGATGCTGTTCAACCCGGCCAGTGGCAAGGGTGAGCGCATTGGTTTCAAGGTGCTGGAGGATGGACGCAAACTGCGTGTGTTCCGCTCCAGCGGTGAGGCGGTCGACGCCTGAGGAATGCCCAAATGACCCGGCTTGAAAAGATTTACAAAGAAGAGGTGGTTCCGGTTCTGACCGAGAAGTTCGGTTACAAGAACCCGATGGAAGTGCCGCGCCTCGTCAAGATCACGCTGAACATGGGCGTGGGCGAAGCGGCCACCAACAAGAAGATCCTCGAGAACGCGGTGGCCGACATGGCCAAGATCACCGGCCAGCAGCCGCTGGTCACCAAGAGCCGCGTCTCGGTCGCCTCGTTCAAGATCCGCGACGGCTGGCCGATCGGCTGCAAGGTGACCCTGCGTCGCGCCAAGATGTACGAGTTCCTCGACCGTCTGGTGAACGTGGCCCTGCCGCGTGTGCGCGACTTCCGCGGCGTGTCCGCCAAGTCGTTCGACGGTCGCGGCAACTACAACATGGGCGTCAAGGAGCAGATCATCTTCCCGGAGATCGATTACGACCAGGTCGACGCGCTGCGCGGCATGGACATCGCGATCACCACCACCGCGAAGACCGACGCCGAGGCCAGGGCCCTGCTCGAGGCCTTCCGCTTCCCGTTCCGTAACTGATCCAAGGACACAGACAATGGCCAAGACCTCCATGGTCAACCGCGAGATCAAGCGGGCCAAGCTGGTTGCGAAGTACGCCGCCAAGCGTGAAGAGCTGAAGAAGATCATCTCCAGCGACACTTCTTCGTACGAGGAGAAGATGGAAGCTGCCGTCAAGCTGCAGAAGCTGCCGCGCGACTCCTCGCCGAGCCGCCAGCGCAACCGCTGCGCCCTGACCGGCCGGCCGCGTGGCGTCTACAGCAAGTTCGGCCTGGGCCGCAACAAGCTGCGCGAAGCCACCATGCGTGGCGACGTGCCGGGCCTGCGCAAGGCCAGCTGGTAACCCGCCAGTTGGTGCGACAAACTGCCGGCAGGTCTGCTAGACTTGCCGGCTCGCCCCGTTCGGGAGGCTTCCGGGCCCCTCGGACGGGGTGTCGCCGCTTCGGCGGCAATAGCTGAATTATTCGCAATCCCGCGGATATCGGTGCTACTCATAAGGTGACATTTCATGAGCATGACTGATCCCATCGCCGACATGCTGGTCCGCATCAAGAATGCGGCGGCGGTCCGCAAGCCGACGGTGAAGATGCCGTCGTCGAAGATCAAGATCGCGATCGCCAACGTCCTGAAGGACGAGGGCTACATCCTCGACTCGCGCGTGACCGAGATCGGCAGCGGCAAGGCCGAACTCGAGATCTCGTTGAAGTACTACGAAGGCAAGCCGGTCATCGAGCGCCTGGAGCGTTTTTCGCGTTCCGGTCTGCGTCAGTACCGTGGCAAAGCCGACCTGCCGAAGGTCCTGGACGGCCTTGGTATCGCCATCATTTCCACCTCGAAGGGCATCATGACCGATGCGCAGGCGCGCCAACAGGGCGTCGGCGGCGAGGTTTTGTGCTTCGTGGCCTAAGGGAGGAATAGACATGTCCCGAGTTGCCAAGAAGCCGATCGCCCTGCCAAAGGGCGTCGAGCTGAACATCCAGGCCGAAAGCGTCAGCGTCAAGGGCCCGAAGGGCACCCTGTCGGTCGCCAGGCCGGCCAGCGTCGAGATCAACATCGAAGACGGCGTCGCCACCCTGTCGCCGGCGACCCCGGCCGACATGGCCATCACCGGCACGATTCGCGCGATCCTGGCCAACATGGTCAAGGGCGTCTCCGAAGGCTTCGAGCGCAAGCTCGAGCTGGTCGGCGTCGGTTATCGCGCGTCGATGCAGGGCAAGGACCTGAACCTGTCGCTGGGCTTCTCCCATCCGGTCGTGTTCTCGGCTCCCGAAGGCATCACCATCGCCACCCCGACGCAGACCGAGGTCGTGGTGCAGGGTGCCGACAAGCAGCGCGTGGGTGAGGTTGCCGCCAAGATCCGCAGCTTCCGTCCGCCGGAGCCCTACAAGGGCAAGGGTGTGAAGTACGCCGACGAAACCATCATCCGCAAGGAAGCCAAGAAGGCGTAATCGATCGCGGGTCCGTCCGCAAGAGTCCGGTCATCCGTGGCCGGACTTCCCAAGGAAAAGCCCGCGGGATTGCCCATTCGGAGTTCAGATATGAAAAAGAACATTGCTCGCCTGCGCCGCGCCAAGTCGACCCGTGCGCACATTCGCGAACTCGGCGTGCCGCGCCTGTCGGTGCTGCGCACCGGTCAGCACCTGTACGCTCAGGTCTTCACCGCCGATGGCTCCAAGGTCCTGGCTGCGGCCTCGACCACCCAGGCCGTCGTCAAGGAAGGCCTGAAGAACGGTCACAACACCGAGGCTGCCGCCAAGGTTGGCCGCGCCATCGCCGAAAAGGCCAAGGCTGCCGGAATCGAAAAGGTCGCCTTCGACCGTTCGGGCTACCGGTACCACGGCCGCATCAAGGCCCTGGCCGACGCTGCCCGTGAGGGTGGCCTGCAGTTCTAAGGGCTTGAATCGGCGCGGGCGCCGCCCGCGTCGAGCCTGTACCCGCCGATACGGGCCGTATCGGACGCCGCGCGGAATTCTCCGCGTTGCGGAACACCCGAAGCAGAACACAACTCCAAGCGGCAAAGCCGCAAATTTCTTTCAAACACAGGAATCAATCCAATGGCAGAAGATCGGGCACCGCGGGGTCGTGATCGCGATCGCAACCGCGAAGAGATCGATGATGGGATGGTCGAGAAGCTGATCGCGGTCAATCGCGTCAGCAAGACCGTCAAGGGCGGCCGCCAGTTCACCTTTACTGCGCTGACCGTGGTGGGTGACGGCGAGGGCCGCGTTGGCTTCGGTTACGGCAAGGCACGCGAAGTGCCGGTCGCGATCCAGAAGTCGATGGAGTACGCACGCAAGAACATGGTCAACGTCGACCTGAACAATGGCACCTTGTGGCATCCGGTCAAATCGCACCACGGTGCGGCGAGCGTGTTCATGAAGCCGGCGTCTGAAGGTACCGGCGTGATCGCCGGCGGCGCGATGCGCGCCGTACTCGAAGCGGTCGGTGTGAAGAACGTGCTGGCCAAGGCGGTCGGCTCGCGCAACCCGATCAACCTGGTGCGCGCGACCGTGCGCGGCCTGGCCGAGATGCACTCGCCGGCCAAGATCGCGGCCAAGCGCGGCAAGAAGGTGGAGGATCTGGCTCATGGCTAAGAAGTCCGTCGAGACTGGCACCGTCAAGGTGCGCCTGGTCAAGGGCCTGCGCGGCACCCAGGCGCGGCACCGTCTGTCGGTGCGTGCGCTGGGTCTGAACAAGCTCAACGACGTCCGTGAATTGAAGGACAGCCCGCAGGTTCGTGGCCTGATCAACAAGGTCCACTATCTGGTCCGGGTGGAGGAGTAAACATCATGCGTCTGAATACACTCAAGCCGGCTCCCGGCGCCCGCGCCGAGCGCACCCGGGTCGGTCGTGGTATCGGTTCGGGCCTGGGCAAAACCGCAGGCCGTGGCCACAAGGGCTCGTTCGCGCGCTCGGGCAAGGGCAAGATCAAGGCCGGCTTCGAAGGCGGCCAGATGCCGATGCACATGCGCCTGCCGAAGGTCGGTTTCCGCTCGCGCATCGCCAAGGACACCGCAGAGGTGATGTTGTACCAGCTGGACAAGCTGGAGGCCGGCGAGATCGATTTCGCCGCCCTGCGCGCCGCAAAGCTGGTGCCGAGCACCGCCAAGAAGGCCAAGATCGTCAAGAAGGGCGAGCTGACCAAGGCATTCGTGCTCAAGGGCGTGCTGGCCACGGCCGGTGCCAAGGCCGCGGTCGAAGCGGCCGGCGGCAAGGTCGTCGACGGCGAGTAAGGACAGGTCCGGCGCGGGATGCCGCGCCGTCCCGGCGAGTGTCCGGTCAGGATGACCGGGCACCGAAATCGGTAATGTTGCGCCATGGATGACGACCCGCTGTCTTCCCGAAGAAGAGATTTGAAAAGTATGCGAATTGACCGGTACATGGGGGCGCTTGATGTCACGCAGCGGTAGTGCAATGGCCGGTGTCGGTGGTGGATTCGGCAAGTTCACCGAGCTCCGCCAGCGTCTCATGTTCGTCATTGGCGCACTGATCGTCTATCGGATCGGTTGCTACATCCCGGTGCCGGGCGTCAATCCGGAGGCCATGATCCAGTTGATGGAGAGCCAGGAAGGCACCATCGTCGACATGTTCAACATGTTCTCCGGCGGTGCCCTGGAGCGCTTCAGCCTGTTTGCGCTGAACGTGATGCCCTACATCACCTCCTCGATCATCATGCAGCTGCTGGTCAACATGGTGCCGAGCCTGAAGGCCATCCAGAAGGAAGGCGAATCGGGCCGACGCAAGATCAATCAGTGGTCGCGCATGGGCGCCATCCCGCTGTCGATCTTCCAGGCCTGGGGCATTGCCACTGCGCTGCAGGCCGGCGGTGCCAGCCAGGGTCTTGCGGTGGTCTACAATCCCGGCCCGGGCTTCATCCTGACGGCTGTGGTGGCGCTGACCGCAGGCACCATGTTCCTGATGTGGCTGGGTGAGCAGATCACCGAGCGCGGCATCGGCAACGGTATTTCGCTGATCATCTTCGCCGGCATCGTCGCTGGCCTGCCCTCGGGCGTGGTCAACATATTCGAGCAGGTCAACAACGGCGACATGAGCCCGATCACCGCGATTCTGATCAGCGCGATCGTGCTGGGCGTCACCTACTTCGTGGTGTTCGTCGAGCGTGGCCAGCGCCGGATCACGGTGAACTACGCCCGCCGGCAGGGCGGCCGCAGCGCCTACATGAACCAGTCGTCGTTCCTGCCGCTCAAGCTCAACATGGCGGGCGTGATTCCGGCGATCTTCGCCTCGAGCATCGTCATGTTCCCGGCGACCGCGGCCAACTGGTTCAGCCAGGGCAGCTCCTCCTCGTGGCTGCTCCAGGTCAGTCAGTGGCTCAGTCCGGGCGAGCCGCTGCACATGATCCTGTACGGCGGGATGATCGCTGGCTTCGCGTTCTTCTACACCGCTCTGGTGTTCAACTCGCAGGAAACCGCCGACAACCTCAAGAAGTCGGGCGCATTGATCCCCGGCATCCGTCCGGGCAAGGCGACTGCCGAATATGTCGATGGCGTGTTGACCCGCCTGACCGCGGCTGGCGCGACCTATCTGGTGCTGGTCTGCCTGCTGCCGGAGTTCATGCGCAAGGAGTTCAATACCCCGTTCTACTTCGGTGGCACTTCGCTGCTGATCGTGGTCATCGTGGTGATGGACTTCATCGCCCAGTTGCAGGCTCACCTGATGTCGCACCAATACGAAAGCCTGCTGAAGAAGGCCAATCTAAAGGGCTCCAGGCCCGGCCTGCCAGGCCGCTCCTGAAGCTGAACAGGGGTCGGGCAATCATGGCCTGACCCACCTCTCCGCTGGACTCTCCTGTAGTCTCGCGGGTCGGCAGGACCCCGGTCCTGCCAAAAGCCGGCACGTCAACGTGCCGCGCCGTCCCGGGTTCTCCGCCCGGGCGCATAAATGAGCGACTCGCGCGGCGGTTCCGGGCGCGAGTGGTTCCGGACCATACGCGCACCAGAGTAGTGCGCGGGCCGGGCAGGGCAGGCTGGAAACATCGGCCTGCCCCGCACGGTACAGTCCGGGTCCGTCGCTGGAGCATGGGCACACTCCCCATGCCGGGTTCTGCGTCGCCGTCTGGACGCGGGGCTTCCTGAAAAGCCGGAATCTTGTTATCATTTCCGATTCACTCCGCCGGACAGCCTCTGTCCGGCCGCCAAACTAGTTGGAGATCGCGTTATGGCGCGTATTGCGGGCGTCAATCTGCCTCCCCAGAAGCATGTCTGGGTAGGTGTCCAAAGCATTTATGGCATCGGTCGTACCCGTTCGGTCCAGGTCTGCGAAGCAGCTGGGGTCGAGAAGACGACCAAGATCCGGGACCTGTCCGAGCCGGAAGTCGAGCGCCTGCGCGCGGAGATCGGCAAGTACGTGGTCGAGGGCGACTTGCGCCGTGAGATCGGCATGTCCCTCAAGCGTCTGATGGACCTGGGCTGCTATCGCGGCCTGCGCCATCGTCGCGGCCTGCCCCTGCGCGGTCAGCGCACCAAGACCAATGCTCGTACCCGCAAGGGTCCGCGCAAGGCCATCAGGAAGTAAGGGGTAGATCATGGCCAAGCCAGCAGCAGCGAAAACGAAGAAGAAGATCAAGCGTGTCGTCACCGACGGCATTGCCCACGTCCACGCTTCGTTCAACAACACCATCATCACGATCACCGACCGCCAGGGCAACGCGCTGAGCTGGGCGACTTCGGGCGGCGCGGGCTTCCGCGGCAGCCGCAAGTCGACCCCGTTCGCCGCGCAGGTCGCCGCTGAGAAGGCCGGCCGTGCCGCGCTGGACTACGGCGTGAAGTCGCTGGAAGTCCGCATCAAGGGCCCGGGTCCGGGTCGTGAGTCCGCCGTTCGTTCGCTGAACAACGTCGGTTACAAGATCACCAACATCATCGACGTGACGCCAATCCCGCACAACGGGTGCCGTCCGCCGAAGAAGCGTCGCGTCTAAGGAGCTGAAGAATAATGGCTCGTTATATTGGTCCCAAGTGCAAGCTCTCGCGTCGTGAAGGCGCCGACCTCGGTCTGAAGTCGCCGGCTCGCGCACTCGACTCCAAGTGCAAGCTGGAGCAGAAGCCCGGCCAGCATGGCCCCATCGCCCGTCGCGGCAAGTTGTCCGACTACGCCAACCAGCTGCGCGAGAAGCAGAAGGTCAAGCGCATCTACGGCTTGCTGGAGCGCCAGTTCCGCAACTACTACAAGAAGGCCTCGACCAAGAAGGGCAACACCGGCGAGAACCTTCTGCAGTTGCTCGAAACCCGTCTCGACAACGTCGTCTATCGCATGGGCTTCGCGGTGACCCGCCCGGCTGCGCGTCAGCTGGTCAGCCACCGTGGCGTCACCGTCAACGGCAAGTCCGTCAACCTGCCCTCGTACCAGGTCAAGGCCGGCGACGCGATCGCGCTGTCCGAGCGTGCCCAGAAGCAGCTCCGTGTCCAGGAGTCGCTGACCGTCGCGCAGCAGATGGACCTTCTCCCGGCCTGGGTCGAGGTCGACAGCAAGAAGTTCAGTGGTGTGTTCAAGGCCGTCCCGGATCGGGCCGACCTGCCGTCCGACATCAACGAAGCGCTGATCGTCGAGCTGTACTCGAAGTAATCCATTTCACGTGCCTCCGGTTCCCCCACCGGAGGCTCGCAGGAGACCCCCAAACATGACGGTTACCGCCAATCAGGTACTGCGTCCTCGCGGTCCCCAGATCGAACGCCTCAACGGCAACCGCGCCAAGGTCGTGATCGAGCCGCTGGAGCGCGGTTACGGCCACACCCTCGGCAACGCGTTGCGCCGCGTGCTGTTGTCCTCGATCCCCGGCTTCGCCATCACCGAAGTCGAGATTGACGGCGTGCTGCACGAGTACACCACCGTGGAAGGCCTGCAGGAGGACGTGCTCGAGGTGCTGTTGAACCTCAAGGACGTCGCCATTCGCATGCATACCGGCGAGACTGCGACCCTGGTCCTGAGCAAGCAGGGTCCGGGCGTGGTCACGGCCGGCGACATCAAGGCCGACCACAACGTCGAGATCCTCAATACCGAGCACGTGATCGCGCACCTGACCAAGGACACCGCGATCAACATGCGCCTGAAGATCGAGCGCGGCTTTGGCTACCAGCCTGCTGCGGCCCGTCGCCGTCCCGACGAGGACACCCGTGCGATCGGCCGCCTGATGCTGGATGCCAGCTTCAGCCCGGTCCGTCGCGTGGCCTACGCGGTCGAAGCCGCCCGTGTCGAGCAGCGCACCGACCTTGACAAGCTGGTGCTGGACATCGAGACCAACGGCACCATCGACGCAGAGGAAGCCGTGCGCACCGCCGCCGACATCCTCACCGACCAGTTGTCGGTGTTCGGCGACTTCACCCAGCGCGATCGTGGTCAGGCCAAGCCGCAGACCGGTGGCGTCGACCCGATCCTGCTGCGTCCGATCGACGACCTGGAGCTGACCGTGCGTTCGGCCAACTGCCTGAAGGCCGAGAGCATCTACTACGTCGGCGATCTGATCCAGAAGACCGAGGTCGAGCTGCTCAAGACCCCGAATCTTGGCAAGAAGTCGTTGACCGAGATCAAGGAAGTCCTCGCCCAGCGCGGTCTTTCGCTTGGGATGAAGCTCGAGAACTGGCCGCCGGCGGGGATTGCCTCGCACGGGATGATGGGCTGATAGACCTGCGCGTGGTCTGCGGCCCGCTGCGGACCACGCCGATTGCAAGACCAGCGCCGACGGGCCAGAAGGCCCGCGGCACGCCGCCCACGGAGGGTCGGCAAGGGCCACCCGCAGCCCGATGTTCCAACGCCTGGATGGCGACAGCGAAATCCAACGGTCCAACATTCACCAGGAATCCAGATCATGCGCCACCAGAAATCCGGTCGCAAATTCAACCGCACCAGCGCGCATCGCGAAGCGATGTTCCGCAACATGGCTGCGTCCCTGTTCAAGCACGGCCTGATCCGCACCACCTTGCCCAAGGCGAAGGAGCTGCGTCGCGTTGCCGAGCCGCTGATCACCCTCGCCAAGGCCGACGGCGTGGCCAATCGCCGCCTTGCATTCGCGCGCCTGCGCGACAAGGAAGCGGTCGGCACCCTGTTCGTCGAGCTGGGGCCGCGTTACCGCGAGCGTCCGGGCGGCTACCTGCGCATCCTCAAGTGCGGCTTCCGCGCGGGTGACAATGCGCCGATGGCCTATGTCGAGCTGGTCGATCGCCCGCAGGTCGCCGAAGCCGTCGAGTAAGTCCTCAGCCCGGCGGTGATATTCCCGCCCCGGCTGCCATCGTGACGATGTGTTGCGAAGCCCCGGCCTGCCGGGGCTTTTGCATGTTCGTGGACCCGGCATCGTGCTCCACCGCTGCAGCGGGTCCGGATGGGCGGGCCTTCCGGACTATGGGCAGAGTCACGCCGAGCGCTTAAGCTGTGCGACATGAATCGAGCCAGCCGCCTCGCCGTCACTTCGTTCCGTACCCGTTTCCTGCTGGGGTTCCTGGCCTGCGCCGGCCTTATCGGCTTCGCGTTGTATACGCAGCTGCGCGAAGTGAATCCGCTTGAGCCCTGCCCGTTGTGCATTTTCCAGCGGGTAGCGTTCGCCGCGCTTGGCGTGGTGTTCCTGCTCGGTGGCCTGCATGCGCCGGCCGGCGCGCTTGGGCGGCGGATCTACGGGGTACTGGCTGCGCTGGCCGGCCTGGTTGGCATCCTGATCGCCGGCAATCATGTCCGCCTGCAGCACCTGCCGCCCGACCAGGTGCCGGCCTGCGGACCCGGCCTCGACTACATGCTTGAGGCGATGCCGATCACCGGCGTGATCCGCAAGGTGATGACCGGTTCGGGTGAGTGCGCCAACGTCGACTGGAGCTTCCTCGGTCTGTCGATGCCGGCCTGGAGCCTGGTCTGGTTCGTGCTGTTGACCGGCTGGGCGCTGGTCGCGGCATTCAGGCGCAGCTGAACACGGCGCTCTGTTGCCTACGTAACCGTTGCAGCAGGCCCACGAAGGACGGATGATGGCTTGCCGCAACGCAACAAGTCGTATTCGCCATGTCGAGTCCCGAACGCAACATCCGCGCCGTGAAACTTCCCAGCGACTGGGCGCCTGACAGCTGGCGCGGCCGCACCGCGCTGCAGTTGCCGCAGTATCCGGACGAAGCGGAGTTGGCCGGCGTGCTCGACGAGTTGCGTGCGCTGCCGCCGCTGGTGACCTCATGGGAAATCCTTGCGCTCAGGCAGCAGCTGGCCGAAGCGCAGGAGGGCAAGCGCTTCCTGCTGCAGGGAGGTGACTGCGCCGAGAGTTTTGCCGCCTGTAGCTCGGACGTGATCTCCAACCGGCTCAAGGTGCTGCTGCAGATGAGCCTGGTGCTCGTTCACGGCATGCGCAAGCCGGTGGTGCGTGTTGGCCGTTTCGCCGGTCAGTACGCCAAGCCGCGCTCGACTGATACCGAAACCGTCGACGGCGTGACCCTCCCCAGCTATCGCGGCGACATGGTCAACGCGTCCGAGTTCACGACCGCTGCGCGCACGCCCGACCCGCGTCGCATGGTCAAGGCGCATGCGCGCTCGGCGATGACGATGAACTTCGTCCGCGGTCTGATCGACGGCGGTTTCGCCGATCTGCACCATCCCGAGTACTGGAACCTGAGCTGGGTCGGCCATTCACCGTTGGCGGATGAGTACCGCCGCATGGTCAACGGGATCGGCGATGCGGTGCGCTTCATGGAAACGCTGTCCGGCAGCGAAGTGCACAACATCAACCGGGTCGATTTCTACACCTCGCACGAGGCGCTGCTGCTGCCGTACGAAGAGGCTATGACCCGGCAGGTGCCGCGCCACTGGGGCTGGTTCAACCTCAGCACCCATTACCCGTGGATCGGCATGCGCACCGCGGCGATCGACGGCGCCCATGCAGAATACTTCCGCGGCATCCGCAATCCGATCGCGCTCAAGGTTGGGCCGTCGGTGACACCGGACCAGCTGCTGCGCACGATCGATCTGCTCAACCCCGAGGACGAGCCGGGCCGCTTGACCTTCATCCATCGCATGGGAGCGGCCGGCATCGCCGACAAGCTGCCGCCGCTGCTGGACGCGGTCCGTCGCGATGGCCGTCGGGTGTTGTGGGTCTGCGATCCGATGCACGGCAACACCGAGAGCACCACCAACGGTTACAAGACCCGTCGTTTCCGCAATATCCGCAGCGAGCTGGAACAGGCGTTCGAACTGCATGCGGCCGCGGGCACCCGTCTGGGCGGTGTGCACCTGGAGTTGACCGGCGAGGACGTGACCGAGTGCCTGGGCGGCGCGCGCGAGCTGACCGAGAGCGACCTGGAGCGTGCCTACAAGTCGACCGTCGATCCACGCCTGAACTACGAACAGGCGCTGGAGATCGCGATGCTGATCGTGCGCAAGCAGGCGCAGCTCGCGGCGCCGGCCTGACTGGCGACGTCGCGACGGGCCCTTCCCGGCTTTGGCTGCGCGGAGCAGCATGAGCGATCCGCTCCGGGCAATCTCCCGGAGCGGATCGGATCGACGGCTCAGGCAGCGCGCGAGGCGCGCTTGCGGTCGCTTTCGGTCAGGAACTTCTTGCGCAGGCGGATCTCCTTCGGGGTGATCTCTACCAGCTCGTCGTCCTCGATGAAGTCCAGGGCCTGCTCGAGCGAGAACTTGATCGCCGGGCTCAGCGCGATGGCGTCGTCCTTGCCCGAGGCGCGCATGTTGGTCAGCGGCTTGGGCTTGATCGCATTGACGGTCAGGTCGTTGTCCTTGGAGTGGATGCCGACCAGCTGGCCTTCGTACACCGAGTCGCCTTCGGCCGCGAACAGCTTGCCGCGATCCTGCAGCGGCCCCAGCGAGTAGGCCGGGGTGGTGCCGGCGGCATTGGCGATCATCACGCCGTTGATGCGCTTGGCGATCGCACCCTGTTCCTTCGGGCCGTAATGGTCGAACACGTGGAACAGCAAGCCCGAGCCCTGGGTCAGGGTCTTGAACTCGTTCTGGAAGCCGATCAGTCCGCGCGCCGGGATCATGTACTCCAGG
The DNA here is from genome assembly GCF_006547045.1 of Lysobacter alkalisoli. NCBI lineage: Bacteria > Pseudomonadati > Pseudomonadota > Gammaproteobacteria > Lysobacterales > Lysobacteraceae > Marilutibacter > Marilutibacter alkalisoli. Next base: position 2,673,477 of record NZ_CP041242.1, on the reverse strand, counting down.
CGCACGCGGCCCTTGCCGTCGGGCTCCATGTTCTTCAGCTGGCCCTTGCGAACGCCCAGCTTCTCCATCACGCCACCTTGGTGGATCTCCTCGACGTCGACCACGAGCTGCTCGATCGGCTCCATCAGCTGGCCGTCGATCTCCTTGATGATGACCTCCGGACGCGATACTGCCAGCTCGAAGCCCTCGCGGCGCATGTTCTCGATCAGCACCGACAGATGCAGTTCGCCGCGGCCGGAGACGAGGAACTTGTCCGCGTCCTCGAGCTGCTCGACCTTGAGGGCCACGTTGTGGACGGTCTCGCGCTCCAGGCGGTCCTTGATCTGGCGGCTGGTCAGGAACTTGCCGCCCGACAGGTCGCGGTTGCCGGCAAACGGCGAGTTGTTGACCTGGAAGGTCATCGAGATCGTCGGCTCGTCGACGGTCAGCGGCGGCAGGGCTTCAGGGGCATCGATGGCACAGACGGTATCGGAGATGGTCAGTTCCTGAATGCCGGAGATGGCGACGATGTCGCCGGCCTGCGCGCTGTCCTGCTCGATCCGTTCCAGGCCCATGAAGCCCAGCACCTGCAACACCTTGCCTTGGCGCTTCTTGCCTTCGCGGTCGATGACGGCGACCGGCATGTTCTTCTTCAGGGTGCCGCGCTGGATCCGGCCGATGCCGATCACGCCGACAAAGTTGTTGTAGTCCAGCTGGCTGATGCGCATCTGGAACGGGCCGTCCGGGTCCACCTCGGGCTTGGGTGCATGCTGCATGATCGCTTCGTAAAGCGCGGTCATGTCGCCCGAACGGACGCTGTCGTCGAGGCTGGCGTAGCCGTTCAGCGCCGAGGTGTAGACGATCGGGAAGTCGAGCTGCTCGTTGGTCGCGCCGAGTTTGTCGAACAGGTCGAACACCTGGTCGATCACCCAGTCCGGGCGTGCACCCGGGCGGTCGATCTTGTTGACCACCACGATCGGCTTGAAGCCCATCGCGAAGGCCTTCTGGGTCACGAAGCGGGTCTGCGGCATCGGGCCGTCCATCGCGTCGACCAGGATCAGCACGGTGTCGACCATCGACAGCACGCGCTCGACCTCGCCGCCGAAATCGGCGTGGCCGGGGGTGTCGACGATGTTGATCCGGTTGCCCTGCCAGGTGATGGCGGTGTTCTTGGCCAGGATCGTGATGCCACGTTCCTTTTCCTGGTCGTTGCTGTCCATCACGCGCTCGGCCAGCACCGTGCGTTCGGACAGGGTGCCCGACTGCTTGAGCAGGCAGTCGACGAGGGTGGTCTTGCCATGGTCGACGTGGGCGACGATGGCGATATTGCGCAGGCGTTCGATGGAGTTGGATGCGGACATGCGGAAAGGACGCCGGCGAAGACGTCAGGGTCGCGGAGGGAAGCCGACAATTATAGCGTGCAAACCTGCCCGGCGCGTGCCGGGAGGGGAGGTTGCAGGCCCGGTTGCGGTATTCTTATCGGTCTGCATTCATTTGCCCGAATCAATTCCATTGCCGTTCATGTGCCGTCGCCCCAGATTGACGGACCCTGAGCCTCCCCTGACGTCGTTCGCGACGTGCAAGCCCTGACAGGAGCCACCTTCATGTCCCTGATTGCCACCTTCGACACCGACCGCGGCCCGATCCGCGTCGAACTCGCCGCCGACAAGGCGCCACTGACCGTCGCCAGCTTCGTCAACCTCGCTCGCCGCGGCTTCTACGACGGCCTGAATTTCCACCGTGTGATCGCCGATTTCATGGTCCAGGGCGGCTGTCCGCTGGGTACCGGGACCGGTGGTCCGGGCTACCGCTTCGAGGACGAAACCGGCAACGGTCTGAGCCACGAGCGTGGCGTGCTGTCGATGGCCAACGCCGGTCCCGGCACCAACGGCAGCCAGTTCTTCATCACCCACGTGCCGTGCCCGTGGCTGGACGGCAAGCACACCGTGTTCGGCAAGGTGGTCGAGGGCATCGAAGTGGTCGACAAGATCCAGCAGGGCGACGGCATCCGCACGGTGAGCATCGAAGGCGACACCGATGCCGTGCTGGCCGCCAAGGCCGACCGCGTGGCCGACTGGAACAAGACCCTGGACGCCAGCGCGCGCGCCTGAGATTGCGCTCCAGCCCGGTTTCCGGAACGGCGTCGGCTTCGGCCGGCGCCGACTTGCATGCCTGTTTTCATGCCTGCGGGGCATTCGCCGATAACCATTCCGACCGGTTTGCGCGCCTGGGGCAGGGGAGGGTGCGTGTTACCATCAGGGGGTTAAATCCGGCCGCCTGACGCGGTCGTCCCCACTCAACCCACCTACCCTGAGAGGTTCCCCGCGATGCCCCAGCTCGCCAGCCGTATCGGCCGCGCAAAGCCCAGTGCGATCATGCAGATTGCCGAGAAGGCCAAGCGCCTGAAAGCCGAAGGCCGCGACATCATCAGCTTCTCGATCGGCGTGCCGAACTTCCTGCCCGGCGAGCACGTCTACGAGGCCGCCCGCAACGCGCTGGCCCACGACAGCGGCCAGTACGGCAGCAACCGTGGCGCCGACGCGATGCTCGACGCCTTCATCGAGCACATGGGGAAACTGGGGCTGACCGGCTACGGCCGGGTCAATTGCGCGACCGGCGTTGGCGCCAAGCACATTCTCTACAACCTGGCCGAGGCGCTGCTCGACGAGGGCGACACCATCGCCTTCCCGACCCCGTACTGGACCAGCTACCTCGACATCGCCGAGATCGTCAACGCGAAGATCGAGCTGCTGCCGTGCCCGCCGGAGCAGGACTACAAGCTCACCCCGGCCCAGCTGGACGCTGCGCTGGCGAAGAAGCCGCGTGTATTCCTGTTCAACAACCCGTCGAATCCGACCGGCATGGTCTACACCCGCGCGGAGATCGATGCGCTGGCCGAAGTCATCGTCAAGTATCCGGATACCTGGATCATCACCGACGACATCTACAACAAGATGGTGTTCGACGGCGTCGGTTACCACAATTTCGTGCACTCGAAGCCGGAGCTGAAGGAGCGGGTGATCTTCGTCGACTCGCTGTCCAAGACCTACGGCATGCCGGGCTGGCGCGTCGGCTTCATGGCCGGCCCGGAATCGGTCGCCAAGGCGGTGGTGGTGCTGAACTCCAACCACATCACCAACATTCCGGAGATCACCACGGCGGCCGCCGTGGCCGCACTGTCCGGTCCGCAGGACGTGCCGGAAGGCAAGTGCGCCGAGTTCCAGTCCAAGCGCGATCAGGTGATGCAGGTAATGGATAGCATCCCCGGCGTGGTCTGCCCGCGTCCGCAGGGCGCGTTCTACGTGTTCCCGGACATCAGCTGCAGCTTCGGCAAGACCCACGGCCCGACCGGCAAGGCGATCGCCAACGACGTCGACTTCTGCAGCGTGCTGCTGGAAGCCAAGGGCGTGGCCTGCGTGCCGGGCTCGGCGTTCGGCGAGCCGCGTGCGATGCGCATCAGCTACACCTGTCCGACACCGCAGCTGGCACCGGGCATGGCGCGCATCAAGGAATTCTTCGGCGAACTCGCCTGATCCGCGCATGCGCATCGTCTGGTTGCTGCTGCTCGTGGCTGCCCTCGGCGGGGCCTGGAAGCTCTGGCCCCGCGAGCCGGCCGCGCTGCATCCGGACGATCCGCGCGTCGCCACCGGCGACAACCGGATCGTGATGCTGGCCGCCGACTGGTGCGGCTATTGTCGCAAACAGCAGAGGGCCTTCGAGCGGGCGGACGTGCGCTACCGCGTGCTCGATGTCGACACGCCCGAGGGCGACCGCGCGATGCGCGCATTGCGCGCGCGCGGCGTGCCGACCACGGTGATCGGCCAGGACGTCGTCCATGGCTATGACACCGCCGGGCTGCAACAGAAACTCGAACCGCTGGGTTACCGGGGTGTTTTCTGACGCTCCTTCCAGCCTGTCCACCCCACAGTTACCACGCAAGGAATTCCCGATGAAAACTCCCGTCCGCGTTGCCGTTACCGGTGCTGCCGGCCAGATCGGCTACTCGCTGCTGTTCCGCATTGCTTCCGGCGAGATGCTGGGCAAGGACCAGCCGGTCATCCTGCAACTGCTCGAGCTGCCGATGGAGAAAGCCCAGGCCGCGCTCAAGGGCGTGATGATGGAACTCGAGGACTGCGCGTTCCCGCTGCTGGCCGGCATGGTCGGTACCGATGACGCCGAGGTCGCGTTCAAGGACGCCGACATCGCCCTGCTGGTCGGCGCGCGTCCGCGCGGCCCGGGCATGGAGCGCAAGGACCTGCTGCTGGAGAACGCCAAGATCTTCACCGCCCAGGGCGCGGCACTGAACAAGGTCGCCAGCCGGGACGTCAAGGTGCTGGTGGTTGGCAACCCGGCCAACACCAATGCCTACATCGCGATGAAGTCGGCGCCGGACTTGCCGGCGAAGAACTTCACCGCGATGCTGCGCCTGGACCACAACCGTGCGCTGAGCCAGTTGGCCAACAAGGCCGGCGTGGCCGTCGGCGACATCGAAAAGATGGTCGTGTGGGGCAACCACAGCCCGACCATGTACCCGGACTACCGTTTCGCGACCGTGGGTGGCGAGTCGCTGAAGGACAAGATCAACGACGCCGACTGGAACGCCAACGATTTCATTCCGAAGGTCGGCAAGCGTGGCGCGGCGATCATCGAAGCGCGCGGCCTGTCGTCGGCTGCCTCGGCCGCCAATGCCGCGATCGACCACATCCGTGACTGGGTGCTCGGCACCGATGGCAAGTGGGTGACGATGGGCGTGCCGTCCGACGGCAGCTACGGCATCCCGGAAGGCGTGATCTACGGCGTGCCGGTGACCTGTGCGAACGGTGAATACACCCGCATCGATGGCTTGCCGGTTGACGATTTTAGCCGCGCGGCGATGGACAAGACCCTGGCCGAGCTGGAGGAGGAGCGCGCTGGGGTCGCCCACCTGCTGGGCTGAGCCGGGCGATCGATTGCGTGATGGCGCGCATGCAACAGGGCGGCTGCGGCCGCTCTGTTGCGTTTGGCCCTTCCATTCCGGCGCAGCCGTGTTTTTTGGTCCTTCTTCCACATGAGGGGGGAGCCCGTCTTCAGCGAAGGCGTGGGTGCCGCCGCTTGCGTTCGATCGCTAATTCTCGCCGCTACTTGGCTGTCCCGACGCGACCTGCCGGCCTTGACGGCGAATGTCCCCCGGCCGCCGCCCGTGGCGGCGGCCTCCTCCTTGATTTCGCCGTCAAGGCCGGCAGGCCACGTCGGATCGCGCGGCCACGCTGGAACGCGAAGCAGACCCTCCCTGGGAGTGCGCTTCTGGAACCACCGGTCATGTCGGAACGCCGGGGTCGAAGGCCCTTGGGTGCGAAATCAAGGCGGAGGCGCCGGCCCTGGCCGGTGCCGGGGGACATTCGCATCCAAGGGCCTTCGACCCCGGCGCCCCGGTCATCCAACAGACCCGGCGCTTTCCCCTCGATTAGGCGAAGAACCTGTTTTTTGCCTCCGGTCGTCCTGTATCCGGGGCAGGGTTCGATTCCGGTGGTGCCCAGCCTGAACGGCATATTCGCGGCGGCTATTGATGGAGGCGGGCGCCTCCTCCAGACTGCGCGCATGATCCGTCGCCTTGCTCCCATCATCCTCCTGCTGGCCTTGACGGCCTGTGGCTTCCATTTGCGGCATGCACTGGTGCTGCCGCCGGACGTGGGGCCGATCAAGGTGGTCTCGGCCAGCCGCTACAGCCCGCTGGCCGAGAGCCTGGCGCAGTCGCTGGAGCGCGCCGGAGCCGCCATTGCCCCCGCCAACGCGAGCAATGTCGCTGTGCTCGACCTGATCGCCGAGCGTTGGGGCGATACCCCGATCAGCGTGGATGCGCGTGGCCGTGCCCAGGAGTACAGCCTGCGCTATGCCGCGATTTTCGAAGTGCGCGATCGGGACGGCCATCCGGTGGTGCCACGGCAGGCGATCGAGCTTGCGCGCGACTACATCCGCGAGCCGACCAACTCGGTCGGTACCGAGGGCGAACGCGACGTGCTGGTCAAGGAATTGCGCCGCGAGATGGCGGCCTCGATCCTGCGCCGCATCGACGCAGTCGCGCGGCGCCAGTTCGAAGCGGGCGCTGCCGATGCCGGCGGTGAGCCTGAGACGCTCATCGAGCGCACGGACGACGCGCTGCCCGGGCCGGAGCCTGAGCCGGTCGAAATCCTCGACGACCAGGACTGAGTCGTGGAACTCAAGCCGGAGCAACTGGCCGCCCGGCTCGAATCAGAGCCCCTCAAGCCCGCCTACCTGATCGCCGGCGCGGAGCCGTTGCGGGTGTTGGAGGCTGCCGATGCCGTGCGTGCCGCCGCCCGCGCCCAAGGCGTCACCGAGCGCGAGGTGTTCGAAGCCGAAGGCAACCAGCGCGAACCGGACTGGTCGGCACTGGAGGCCAGCTTCAACGCGCCCAGCCTGTTCGCCAGCCGTCGATTGGTCGAACTGCGCCTGCCGACCGGCAAGCCGGGCAAGGACGGAGGCAAGCTCATCGTCGACTTCTGCGCAGCTCCGGCGCCCGACGTAACCCTGCTGGTGATCGCCGGCGAGTGGAGCAAGAAGCACGCCGGCAAGTGGAGCGAGGCGATCGGGCGCATCGGCCATGTCGCGGTGGCCTGGCCGGTCAAGCCGCACGAATTGCCGGAATGGATCGAGCGCCGCCTGCGCAGCCACGGCCTGTCCGCAGATCGCGATGCGGTGCAGCTGCTGGCCGACCGGGTCGAGGGCAATCTGCTGGCGGCCGCGCAGGAGATCGAGAAGCTGGCCCTGCTGGCCGGTGACGACAAGACTTCATTGGATGTCACCCGCATGCAGTCGCTGGTCGCCGATGCCGCACGCTACGACGTGTTCCGCCTCGTCGACGCGGCCCTGAACGGTGAGCCGCTGCAGGTCTCGCGGATGCTCGCCGGCCTGCGCGCGGAAGGCTCTGCGGTTCAGGCCCTGATGGGCATGGTGGTGATGGAACTGCAACGGGTCGCCGCGCTGGCCAGGACCAATGCCCGTGGCGGCAACCTGGGCGCCGAGTTCAGGGCGCAGCGGATCTGGGATTCGAAGCAGCCGGTCTACCGTCGTGCGCTGCAGCGCCATGCAGCGCCGCGCTGGGAGGCCTTCGTCGGTGTTGCCGGCAAGGTCGATCGCATGGTCAAGGGGCGCGAGGCCGGCGACCCCTGGATTGGCCTGGAGCGCCTGCTGCTGGCGGTGGCGGAGCCGAAGGCGGTTCGGCTGTTGAAGGCATGACCCCTGTTGCCATGTTCCTCCTCTATGGCGGCACCTTCGACCCGATTCACAACGGCCACCTGGCGATCGCGCGCTGTGCCCGCGATGCGCTGGGCGTCTGCGTGCGGCTGATGCCGGCCGCCGATCCACCGCACCGCTCGCCGCCCGGCGCCGATGCGATCCAGCGGGCACGGATGCTGGAGATTGCGGTTGCCGGCGAGCCCGGACTGGCCGTCGACCGCCGTGAACTCGAACGCGATGGACGCTCCTGGACCGCCGATACCCTGCGCGCCTTGCGGGCTGAAATCGGCCCCGAGCAGCCGGTGGCCCTGCTGGTCGGCGCCGACAGCTTCCTCGGCCTGACCGGCTGGAAGGAATGGCGCAGCCTGTTCGGCCTGACCCATTTCGTGATTGCGGAACGGCCGGGCAGCCCGCTCGACGGTCCCTTGGCGACCGAACTGGCCGAGGAGGTGGAGACTCGCTGGGTTTCCACCCCCGAGGCGCTGGGCGCGACGCCCTGCGGCCGGATCTGGCGGATGCGGCAGCCTTCGACCGACATATCGGCCAGCGGAATCCGGCGATCGATGGCCCGCGGCGGCGATTGGCAATCCCGGGTGCCTCCTGCGGTGGCCGCCTACATCGAGCGTCATGGCCTGTACGGACTGGCCTCGGTTCGGCAGGGCAGCTGAATGCGTTGCGCGGCGCTGTCCGGCGGGGCCATGGCCCCTCCGTTATAATCACCATCACGTGCCAATCCCCCGAGCAAGCCACTTGAGCAGCCAAGCCCACGTCATCAAGACCCGTATTCCCGATCCGCCCCCTGCCGTCGAGCACCTGCTCAAGGCCGTGCGCGATGCACTGGCGGAACTCAAGGCCCAGGATGTTGCCGAGATCGACGTGCGCGGCAAGAGCAGCGTCACCGACTTCATGGTGGTGGTTTCGGGCACCTCGACCCGACACGTGAAGTCGATCGCCGACGAGGTGGTCAAGCAGACCAAGCAGTTGGGCTTCGTGCCGCTGGGTGTGGAAGGCGAGCGCGAGGCCGAGTGGGTGCTGGTCGACCTGGCCGACGTGGTCGTCCACGTCATGTTGCCGCGGGTGCGCGAGTTCTACGCGCTCGAACGTCTGTGGACCGTCGGCGACCAGCCGCCGGAAGAAGCGGCTGGCGAAGCGGCGGATGCCTGATCCCGTGGCATGAAAGCCCGCCTGATCGCCACCGGCGAACGCGCGCCGTCGTGGGTGGCGGAGGGCTTCGCCGAGTACCGCAAGCGGCTGTCGCACTGGCTGCCGTTCGAGCTGGTCGAGGTCGAGCCCGGCCTGCGCGGCAAGGGCCGTGATCCGCAACGTGCGATCGAGGACGAGGGCCGCCGCGTGCTGGCGGCGCTGCCGAAGAATGCGCATGTCGTCGCGCTGGAAGTCACCGGCCGCCCGCTCGGCTCCGAACAGCTGGCGCAGCGGCTTGAGTTCTGGCGCGGGCAGGGTCGCGATCTCGCATTCCTGATCGGCGGCCCGGAGGGGCATGCCCCCGAGGTGCTGGCCGCCGCACACGAAACCTGGTCGCTGGGGCCGCTGACCCTGCCGCACATGCTGGCGCGGTTGGTGGTGGCCGAGCAGCTCTATCGCGCTGCGGCGATGCTGGCCAACCACCCATACCACCGTGCCTGACGGGCTCCCCCGCACAGCCCTCGCACTTGGGAGAAGAGTCGTTTTTAAAGTTTGAACTCGACCGGCACCAGCCCCACGGCGCGCACCGGATGGCCGTCGCGCATGGCCGGCTGGAAGCGCCAGCGTGACAGCACCTGGTCGCGTGCCGCGCGGTCGAGGTCGCGGTGGCCACTGCTGCGGGAGATGACGACGTCGACCGGCGAGCCGTCGATGTCGACGGTGATCTCCAGTAGCACGGTGCCGGTACGGCCCTCGCGGACCGCGCGCGACGGATAGGACGGGGGCGGGGCGATCGCATAGGCGAGACGGGCGCCGGCCATCGGCGACAGGTCGGGGATGGTGGCCGGACCGGAGTCGGCTGCGGGCATGTCAGGCTGGGCAGGCAGGTCGCCGGGTTCGGCCGTGGCCACGGGGACGACCGGGGGTTCCGTCACCGGTGCGCGCGAGGTGGGCGGGGCGGGTTGCGGCGGAAGCGGCTGGGGTGGCTGCACGACTTCGACTGGAATCGGCGGCACTTCTATCGGCCTGATCGGAATCACGACTTCCATGTCCTTCGGCGCCTCCCGCTCCGGCGGTAGCGAGGCGGGCATCAGCAGTGCCATGAAGACGGCTGCATGCAGCACGATGGCGGCACTGGTGGCGGCGATGCGGCCGGGGTCGAGGGGCTGTTCCCGAAGCTGATGACGGAAGGTCGCCGGGCCGATACCGGCATGGATTGCGTGGGCCATGTTCCACCTCCTGCTGTGTTGGATTGCAGGGGTGTGAACGGGCGGCGCAGTCGGGTGGGGTTGATAGAGGTCAAAAAAGGTTCTTCGCTCAATCGAGGGGAAAGCGCGGGGGTGTGTTGGATGACTGGGCGCCGGGGGACATTCGCCGTCAAGGCCGGCAGACCACGTCGGAACAGCCAGGTCGTGGCGATAACCGGCGATCGAACGCAAGCGGCGGCGCCCACGCCTTCGCTGAAGGCGAGCTCCCCCTCACTTGGGAGAAGAACCGAGAAAACCCTGTAATGCTCGCAGACATCCCCTCACCCCCGCTTTCGCGGGGATGAGGATCAGGGACAGCCTCTTCGGAGGCCCTCCCGGGAAGCTCAGTTGCCGAGCTCGAACACGATGTCGAGGTTGACCGACAACGTGCTCTCGCCCGGCGAGATCGAAGTGTCGGCGGCCTTCTCGGCGCGCGCCATCGCCATCATCGGCATCGGCCGCGGCGGTCCGAATCCGCCGCCGCCCTCGCTGATGCTGACGATCCGGCGCACCTTCATGCCCAGCGTCTTGGCATACATCTCAGCCCGGCCGCGGGCCTTCTCCACCGCCGCGCGGCGGGCCTCGTCAAAGGCAGATTCCTTGTCGTCGACATCGAAACTGGGGCCGTGCACCTGGTTGGCGCCGGCCGCGACCAGCGCATCCATCACCCGGCCCAGCTTGCCGATGTCGCGCACGGTGATGCTGACGGTGTTGCTGGCCTGGTAGCCGGTGATCGTTGGCGCGCGATCGTTGTCGTGGCGGTACTGCGGGTACAGATTGACTCCACTGGTCTGGATATCGCGCTCGGCGATGCCTGCCTTGCGGATCGCCGCCATCACCCGCTCCATCTGATCGGCGTTCGCGCGCATCGCCGCGTTGGCGTCGTCGGCCTGGGTGACCACGCCGGTCGAGAGGGTGGCGATGTCCGGCACCCGCTTCGCTTCGGCCTGGGCACTGACCGACAACAGGGTGCCGTCGCTGGCGACGGTAGCGGGCATGGACTGGGCGTGTGCGGTCATGGCGGGCAGGGCTCCCAGGGTCAGGGCGAAAGCGAGGGCCGTGGCCTGCAGGCTGCGGCGCAATGGCTGCGGACCGCGGGCGGCCGGGCGAAGGGCGGGGGTGTTTGACATGTTCGGCTCCATCGAAGAGGGGGACAAGGCCCGATTGTCCAAGGGTGTGGCGATACCGGCTGTCACAGTACCGACTTTCACCATGCATGTTCATTCGGGACGACGGGGTGAACGGAGCGTGAGCCCTGTCGGGGTTATCGAACAGGCATCGTCGGGTGCCCGGTCAGCGCGGGTTATGCTTTCACTTGTCGTCCGGGCGGTTCCGGCTCCAGACCGGTCAACCGGCCTGACAGGGGCCGGGAGCGGGCAGGCCGGAGCCATGTCGGGCCTGTTCAGTTTCCAGGGGCTGGCCGTATGAATCGCCATTCCCTCTTTCCGGGAGCCTTGATGCTCTACCTCGCTTCGAAATCTCCGCGCCGCCATGAACTGCTCGCCCGCCTGGGTGTCGATTTCGGCACCATCGATCTCGATATTCCCGAGCAGCGCCAGCCGGGCGAAGGGGCCGACGGCTACGTTCGCCGGGTCGCGCGCGAAAAAGCCGGTGCGGGCCTGTTGAAGGTGGTGGCCACGCCCGGCGCGGTGGTGCTGGGTTCGGACACGGAAGTGATCCTCGACGATGAAGTGTTCGGCAAGCCGGCCAACGCCGACGATGCGGCAGCCATGCTGCGCCGGTTGTCGGGCCGCACCCACCGGGTGGTGTCGGCGGTGTGGCTGGTCTCGGCCGCGCGCGAGCTGGAGGCGGTGTCGGTGTCCGAGGTCACTTTCGACACCCTCGATGAGGCCCGCATCGCCGCCTACATCGCCACCGGCGAGGCCTTCGGCAAGGCCGGGGCATACGGTATCCAGGGACTGGCCGAGACCTTCGTCAGCCGCCTCGACGGCAGCTTTTCCGGGGTGATGGGACTGCCGCTGTACGAGACTGCCAGCCTGCTGCGCCGGTTTGGTCTGCTGCGCGAATCCGGGGTGGCGGCATGAGCGAGGAGATCCTGATCAACGTCACCCCGCGCGAGACCCGCGTTGCGGTGGTCGAGAACGGCATGCTGCAGGAGCTGCACATCGAGCGCGGTTGGGCCCGTGGCGTGGTCGGCAACATCTACAAGGGCAAGGTGCAGCGGGTGATGCCTGGCATGCAGGCGGCCTTTGTCGAGATCGGGCTGGATCGCGCCGCGTTCCTGCATGCGGCCGACATCGCCAAGCCGCCACCGGTCAGCAACGGTGAGGGCGAGGAGACCCCGCTGCCGCCCGCCCCGACCAAGCCGATCACCGAACTGCTGCGCGAGGGTCAGGAGATCGTGGTGCAGGTGGTCAAGGACCCGATCGGCAGCAAGGGCGCGCGCCTGACCACCCAGCTCAGCATCCCGTCGCGCTATCTGGTGCTGCTGCCGCGCACCCGCGTGGTCGGGGTGTCGGCGCGGATCGAGGACGAGGGCGAGCGCCAGCGCCTGAAATCGTTCGTCGCCGGACAGGCGCCGGTGGTGAACGGCAGGTCCGAGCCCGAGCACGGCTACATCGTCCGCACCAATGCCGAGAGCCAGCCGGCCGAGGCGTTGGCCGAGGACATCGCCTATCTGGGGCGTGCCTGGGCGCTTATCGAGGAGCAGGTCGTCAATGCCCGTGTCGGCGCATGCGTCTACGAGGATCTGAGTTTGCCGATGCGTGCGGTGCGCGACCTGATGCGCAAGGACGTCGAGCGGGTCAAGGTCGATTCGCGCGAGACCTGCGAGCGCCTGAGCACCTTCGCCGCCCAGTTCATGCCCGGCCTGGACGAGAAGATCGAGCACTACAGTGGCGCGCGGCCGATCTTCGACCTGTACGGAGTCGAGGACGAAATCCAGCGCGCCCTCGACAAGCAGGTACCGCTGAAGTCCGGCGGCTACCTGGTCATCGACCAGACCGAGGCGATGACCACCATCGACGTGAACACCGGTTCGTTCCTCGGCCAGCGCAACCTCGAGGAAACCGTCTACAGGACCAATCTGGAAGCGGCGCAGGCGGTCGCGCGTCAGCTGCGGCTGCGCAACCTGGGCGGCATCATCATCATCGATTTCATCGACATGACCGACCCGGAGCACCGCCGCCAGGTACTGCGCCAGCTAGAAAAGTCGATGGCTCGCGACCACGCCAAGTCGACCGTCTACGAATTCTCGCCACTGGGCCTGGTCGAGATGACCCGCAAGCGCACCACCGACAGTCTTGAGCGTCTGCTCAGCGAGCCCTGCCACGAATGCGGCGGCCGCGGCACCCTGAAGACGCCGGAGACGGTGACCTACGAGATCTTCCGCGAGATCGTCCGCCAGGTGCGTCAGTTCGACGCCCAGAGATTGCTTGTCATCGCCTCGCCGAAGGTGGTGGTGCGGATCACCGAGGAGGAGTCCGCCGCGGTGGCCGAGCTGGAAGAGTTCCTGGGCAAATCGATCCGTTTCCAACCCGACGAGCAGTATTCGCAGGAGCAGTTCGATGTGGTGTTGCTCTGAGAGGAGCAGGCGATCGGGGGCAGGGAGCGGAAGGCTGCCAGCGCGACCTTTCTGCCCGCTGAAGCTGGACGATCGCGGCATGGCGGCAGATCGGGCCTTTCGTTCGCGCTCTTCAGCCGATGTTCCCCGCCCACGCGCGAACCTGTCACTCCCCGTCCCGCGTTTCCCATTGCCGCCCCGGCTTCCCTGACCCATGCCCACCCCCCTGCGCCGCCGCTTGCGCCTTGCCCGTCGTGGTGCCGTCTACACGGCCGCCATCGTACTGGTGCTGGTCGCGGTGCTGCTGGGCATCGCCAGCCGGCTGCTGCCGCTGGCCGAGCAGCACCCCGAGCGGATCCAGGCCTGGCTGAGCGAACGCACCGGGCGGCCGGTGGCGTTCGACCGGGTCGAGACTGACTGGACCCGTCGCGGACCGCTGCTGAAGCTCGACAATCTGCGCATTGGCGGCGATGGCGCTGATGGCGCTGGAGCGGTGACGGTTGGCGATGCCGAGATGCTGGTGTCGATCTATGCCGGTCTGTTGCCGGGCCGGGCCCTGTCCGAGCTTCGCCTGCGCGGGCTCGACCTGACCCTGGAGCGGGGCGACGACGGTCGCTGGCAGGTGCGTGGCCTGCCTGGACAGGAAAGGGACGATGGCGATGTTCTCGGTACGCTGGAGTCGTTGGGCGAACTGCAGGTGGTCGATGGCAAGTTGGCCGTCGTCGCGCCGGCGTTCGGCATCGATACCCATATCCCGCGCATCGACCTGCGCCTGCAGGTCAGCGGCGAGCTTGTACGTGCGGCGGCACGGGCCTGGCCCCGTCTCGGAGGCGACCCGCTCGATGCCGTGGTTTCGTTCGAACGCAAGAGCGGCGATGGCCAGGCCTATGCCGGCGCCCGCCAGGCCGACCTGGCCGAGTGGCAGTCGCTGTTGGAACTGGCCGGGGTGCAGGTGCGCTCTGGTCGTGGCCGTGCCGAGGCCTGGGCCGAGCTGCACGGGAATCGCATTACTGCGGTCACGGTAAATGCAGCATTGGACGGAGTGGCCCTGGCATCGGCCGACCCGGATGCGGCGGGTAGCGACGATTCAATGGTCGAATTCAACCGGGTCGAAGCACGCGCGCGCTGGCAGGCGACCGCTGGCGACTGGCGTCTCGATGCGCCGGTGCTGCGGATCGACAGTGATGATGCCCCACAGGTCCTCGATGGTCTGACCATGGTCGGCGGCCGCCGTTATGGCCTGTTCGCCGACCGCGTCGACATCGCGCCGCTGCTGGAGGCGGCAGCGCTCAGCGACCGCCTCGCGCCCGGCTTGCGCGAATGGATGCGCGAAGCGCGCCCGCAGGGCGTCGTGCACGAAATCCGCATCAGCGGCGAACGCGATGGGCCGGTGCAGGCCAACGCCCGCATCGAGGGAATCGGATTCCAGCCCGTCCGCAGCCGTCCGGGTCTGTCCGGCGTTGCCGGGATGTTCGAAGGCGATGCCTCGGGTTTCGTCCTGCGCCTGGATCGCGATTCGCCGATGCGTTTCGACTGGCCGACCGGGTTCGGCGTCGTCCATGAGGTGGTGCTCGACGGAGATGTCAGCGGCTGGCGTGAAGGAGACGGCTGGAAGGTCGCGACCGGCGGCCTGCGCGTGGACGGAGGCAGCTTTGCCACCGACGTACGCGGCGGACTGCACTGGCCGGGCGACGGCAGTCGGCCGCGGATCGACATGGCCGCCACCCTCGACGATGTCCAGGTGCCGGTGGCCAAGGGCTTCTGGGTGCGCGACCAGATGCCGGAGTCGGCGGTGGAGTGGCTGGACAAGGCGTTGGAGGGTGGCATCGTGCGCGACGGCCGCGCGGTCATCAGCGGCGATCTCGACGACTGGCCGTTTCGCGGCAATACCGGGTTGTTCGAGGCGACCGGCCGGATCGAACAGGGCGTGGTGCGGTTCCAGCCGGACTGGCCGGCAGTGGAGGACCTGCAGGCCGAGGTGAGCTTCGTTGCCGACGGTTTCGACGTTCGTGGTAGCGGAGCGATTGCCGGAGTCGGGATCGGCCGCATCGAGGCCGGAATCGATCACTACGACGGCGGCCGCCTGCAGGTCCGGGCCGACGGTCGCGGCGACGCCAGCCAGTTGCTGGAACTGCTGCGGCAGAGTCCGCTCAACGACAGTCTCGGCGATGACCTTGCCGCGATCGAGGCCGGCGGCCCGGCGCGGGTCGGCTTCGGACTGCACCTGCCGTTGCAGGAGGGCGACGGCCTCCGCATCGACGGTACCGTAGATCTCGCCGATGCACGGCTTGCCGATCCGCGCTGGGAGCTGGCCTTCGACCAGGTCAGCGGGCGGGCGCATTACTCTCGCAACGGGTTCGAGGCCGAGGCATTGTCGGTCCGCCACGAAGGGTTGCCGGGCACGTTGAGCCTGCGCGCAGGCGATGGCCATGTGCGCAATGCCGGAAATGCGTTCGAGGCCGGCCTGCAGTCCTCGGTGCCGGCCAGCGAACTGGTCAGGCGGGTACCGGATCTGGCCTGGCTCGGGCCGTACCTGTCCGGCCGTTCGGACTGGAACGTCGGCGTGAACGTGCCCGAAGCCCGCGACGGACAGGAGACGGTGTCGTGGCTGCGTCTGGATTCCGACCTGACGGGCACCGGACTCGACCTGCCGGCACCGATGACCAAGCCGCTCGACCTGGCACTGGCGACCACGGTCGAAACGCCGCTGCCGCTCGGCAGCGGCGACATCCGGGTCACGCTGGGAGAGCGCATGGCGGTACGCGCGCGCGCGGGCGACAACGCGACAGGCGTGCGTATCGTCCTCGGCGCGACTCGCGTGGACGAGCCGCCGCCGGTGAACGGGCTGGTGGTCAACGGCCATGCCGGGCAACTGGACGCGATGGACTGGATCGCGCTCAGCCGTGTCGGTACCGGCGAAGGCACCATGCCGCTGCGCCGCATCGACGTGACCGCCAGCGACCTGCGCCTGCTCGGCGGCAGTTTCCCGGACACCCGGGTGGTGGTGGCGCCCGCGGCCGCGGGCGTGCTCGAGGTCGATACCAGCGGCGAGAGCCTGCAGGGCCGCCTGTCGATCCCGGCGGCAGCCTCGGAAACCATCGCCGGTCGTTTCGAGCGCGTGCATTGGCGCCTGCCGGAGACTGCGGTAGCCGCAGTCCAGGACCCGGCTGCCCCGGTGGTCGGGCCAGGTCTCGAGGACACGCTGGATCCGGCGGCAATCCCACCACTGGCGATCGATGTCGACGAGTTCCGGCTCAACGATGCCGCGCTCGGGCAGGCGGTGTTCCGTTCGCAGCCGACCGCGGCCGGCATGCATATCGAGCGCCTGGAGACCCGAGCCCGCCGGCAGCAGATCGACGTCAGTGGCGACTGGACCGGTACCGGCGGGGCGGCCCGCACCCGACTGGCGCTGGAGCTGCGCAGCGAAGATTTCGGCCGCCTTGTCGATGGCCTGGGTCTCGGCCTGACAGGCCGCATCGGAGACGGCAAGGGCAAGCTGAATTTCGCTGGCACCTGGCCCGGCAACCCCGCCGCGTTCTCGGCCGCCGCGCTCGACGGCCGCCTGACAGTGGCTGTCCGCGACGGTCAGCTGCTGGAGGTCGAACCCGGCGCCGGCCGCGTACTCGGCCTGCTCAGTATCGCCCAGTTGCCGCGCCGCCTGATGCTGGACTTCGGCGACTTCTTCAACAAGGGTTTCGCCTTCAACCAGGCCGGCGGCAGCGTGATGTTCGATGACGGCCAGGCCCGCAGCGATGGGCTGCTGATCGACGGCCCCTCGGCGGCGATTGCGATCCGAGGTACCACCGACCTGCGCGGCGAACAGTTCGATCAGACCATCGAGGTCCGGCCCAAGGCCGGCAACCTGCTGACCGCGGTCGGTGCGCTTGCCGGCGGCCCGATGGGCGCGGCGATCGGCGCGGCCGCCAACGTGGTGCTGGAGAAGCCATTGGGGCAGGTGGCCGCGAAAACCTACCGGGTCACCGGCCCGTGGAAGGACCCCAAGGTCGAGGTGCAGACCCGCGAACAGGGCCGTGCATCGACCGTGGTCGAGGTGCCGGCGGGTTGATCGGGGACGTTGTGGCACCCATCCTATCTTCCCGGACCCAAGCCCCGAACCGATGACCCATCACCTGCAACTCGCCGAATCCCGCCTCCTGCTGCCGGCCGGACTCGATACCGGCGGCCTTGAACGCGCCTTCGGCACCCTGCTCGGGCCGGGCGTGGATTTCGGCGACCTGTACTTCCAGCACAGCCGACGCGAGAGCTGGTCGGTCGAGGACGGCATCGTCAAGGACGGTGCGCATTCGATCGAGCAGGGCGTCGGCGTGCGTGCGATCAGCGGCGAGAAGACCGGTTTCGCCTACTCGGACGAGATCAATGGGCAAGCCTTGATCGAGGCGGCGTCCTCGGCGCGTGCGATCGCGCGCGATGGCCGCGTGATAGGCGCGCAGGCGCTGTCGCGCGGCGGCGGCCGCAGCCTCTATGCACCGGAGGATCCGATCGACGGCTACGCCAACGAGGCCAAGGTCGAGGCGCTGCGCCGGGTCGACAAACTGCTGCGCGCGGCCGATCCGCGCGTGCAGCAGGTGATGGTCGACCTGTCCGGTGTGATCGACACCGTGCTGGTCGCGCGCAGCGACGGCGTGCTCGCTGCTGACGTGCGCCCGCTGGTGCGGCTCAACGTGCAGGTCATCGTCGAGCAGGACGGCCGCCGCGAGAGTGGCTACGCCGGCGGCGGCGGACGCTACGGTTATGCCGAACTGCTCGAATCCGGCAAACCCGAGCAGTTCGCGCGTGAGGCGCTGCGGCAGGCGCTGGTGAATCTGGAAGCGATCGACGCCCCGGCGGGCATGATGCCGGTGGTGCTCGGCCCGGGCTGGCCTGGCGTGCTGCTGCACGAGGCAGTCGGCCACGGCCTGGAGGGCGACTTCAACCGCAAGGGCACCAGCACCTATGCTGGCCGCATGGGCCAGCGCGTGGCATCGCCGGGCGTGACCATCGTCGACGACGGCACGCTGGAGGGCCGCCGAGGGTCGCTCAACATCGATGACGAGGGAACGCCGACGAACTGCACCACGCTGATCGAGGACGGCGTGCTGGTCGGTTACATGCAGGACGCCCTCAATGCGCGCCTGATGGGCATGGCGCCGACCGGCAACGGCCGCCGCGAATCGTTCGCGCATTTGCCGATGCCGCGCATGACCAACACCTACATGCTCGCCGGCAAGCACGATCCGGAAGAGATGATCCGCTCGGTGAAGAAAGGCCTGTACGCGGTCAGTTTCGGTGGCGGCCAGGTCGACATCACCAGCGGCAAGTACGTGTTCTCGGCGACAGAGGCCTACTTGATCGAGGACGGCAGGATTACCGCGCCGGTCAAGGGTGCGACCCTGATCGGCAACGGCCCGGAGACGATGCAGAAGGTGAAGATGGTCGGCCACGACCTGGCGCTCGACGAGGGCGTCGGCGTCTGCGGCAAGGACGGCCAGAGCGTCCCCGTCGGCGTCGGTCAGCCTTCGTTGCTGATCGATGGACTGACGGTGGGTGGCACGCAGGCGTGACCTTCGCGGACGTGATGAAGTACACGCGCCGTTCGTGCCCGTCATTCCCGCGAATGACGGCTTCAGGACTATTCGCTGTCGGCGAGCAGGTCGTCGGCGGAAGCATTGGGCGATTCGCTTTCGCCCGTAGTCAACAGCGTCTTGAGTTCCCGGAACAACTCCCGGAACGCCCGCGGCGGCTTGTTGCGCTTGCGCTCTTCCAGCGCGTTGCGGACCAGCTGACGCAGACGCTGACGGTCGGCAGCCGGATGCTCGTCGAGCAGTTGCGCCAGCGCGGGATCGCCTTCGGCAAGGAGGCGTTCGCGCCAGGTCTCGACGCGGTGCATCGCCGCGACCTCGCGCCGCGCCGCTTCGCCATCCTTGTCCAGCGCGTCGCGAAGTGCGTCCAGCGTCTCTTCGTCCTCGCGCCGCATCTGCTTGGCCAGGAAGGCCAGCTGGCGCTTGCGGGCGATGTGCGAGGTGATGCGACGGGTCTCGCGGATATGCGGCAGCAGCGACTCGGGCACCGGCAGGCGGTCGAGCTGGGCGTCGCTCAGTTCGGCCAGCTTTGCGCCCAGCTCCAACACGTCCAGCGCCTCGCGGCGTTTCTGGCTGCGACTGGGGCCGAGGTACTCACCGGATTCTTCGTCTATGCCGCGCATCGGTCACTTTCCAATGTCATTCCGGGCAGTCGCCACCCAGCGTCATTCCGAGCGTAGCGAGGAATCTGCTGTGAGCGATGCACGGGTAAAAACAAATCCCTCGGCCTGCGGTCTCGGGATGACGGTCACTAGGATAAGCCATTGAGCCAGATCACCACCTCTACCGACGATTCACAGGCCCGTCTCGACGCGCTCTCCGAGCTCTCGCAGCGCCTGCTCGACCGATGCCGCACCAGCGGTGCAAGCCAGGCCGAGGTTTCCTGCAACGAGGAAAGCGGGCTTACCGTCGGGGTGCGGATGGGCGAGGTGGAGACAGTCGAGGCTTCGCGTGACCGGAGCGTCGCGGTCACCGTCTATTTCGGCAAGCGCAAGGGCAGCGCCAGCACCGCCGACCTGCGCGAGGAGAGCTTGCAGGCGACCGTCGAGCAGGCCTGCGCGATCGCCCGTCATACCGAAGACGACGAGGCGGCCGGGCTTGCCGATCGGGAGCTGATGGCCAGCGACATTCGCGAGTTCGATGGCTGGCACCCGTGGGCGGTCGAGCACGAGCCGCAGCGCGCGATCGACCTGGCGCTGGCGGTCGAGCAGGCCGGCCGCGATTTCGATGCGCGGATCGACAACTCCGATGGCGCCTCGCTCGGTACCGGCACCAGCCTCGGCGTGTACGCCAATTCGCATGGCTTCATCGGCCGCGAGCGCAGCAGCCAGCACAGCCTCGGCTGCGCCTTCATCGCCGGCAAAGGCGATGCGATGCAGCGCGACGGCTGGTACAGCATCGCCCTGGCTGCCGAGGATCTGGAAGATCCCGCGGCGATCGGCAAGCGCGCGGCCGAGCGCGCGGTGTCGAGGCTGGCGCCGCGCCAGCTGGCGACCGGCAGCTATCCGGTGCTGTTTTCGGCCGAGATGGCGCGTTCACTGGTCGGCCACCTGCTCGGCGCGGTGTCCGGCGGCGCGCTTTACCGTCGCGCCAGCTTCCTGCTCGACAGCGCCGGCACGCAACTGTTCCCGGACTGGTTCGCGATCCAGGAACGCCCGTTCATGCCGCGCGGTTTCCGCTCGGCCAGCTTCGATGCCGAGGGTGTGGCCACGCGCGAGTCGGCGCTGGTCGAGGGGGGAGTGCTGCAACGCTACATTCTCGGCAGCTACTCCGCGCGCCGGCTCGGCCTGCGGACCACCGGCAATGCCGGTGGCGTGCACAATCTCGAAGTGGCCGCCAACGCCGGTGGTCTCGACGACGTGCTTCGCGGCATGGGCCGGGGGCTGCTGGTGACCGAGCTGATGGGGCAGGGCGTGAACAGCATCACCGGCGATTATTCACGGGGCGCGGCCGGGTTCTGGATCGAGGACGGCGAGGCTGCGTATCCGGTCGATGGCATCACCGTCGCCGGCAACCTCCGGGACATGTTTCATGCGATCGAGGCGGTTGGCAGCGATGTCGACGCACGCTCGCATGTGCGCACCGGCTCGATCCTGGTCGGCGCCATGACCGTGGCCGGCGAAGGCTGAGGGGGAGACCGGAGGTCACGGTGTCTTCCGATGGTTGACGCCGATGCCCGATGGACGGAGAGTGAGGGTTCACGCACGCAGGGAGAACGACAGATGAGCGGTATGCAAGATCCGAATGATCCGTCCCAGACACCGCCGCCATACAACGAGCCGCCGGCCGCCGGCCAGGCCTCGGACGCAGGCATTCCTGCCGATCAACGCCAATGGGCATTGTTCACGCACTTGTCGGCCCTGATCGGCTTCATCATCCCCTTCGGCAACATTCTCGGGCCGCTGGTCATGTGGCTGGTGAAGAGGGAAACCATGCCCTTTGCCGATGAGCAGGGCAAGGAAGCGCTGAATTTCAACATCACGGTAGGAATCATCGGTCTGGCACTGGTGGTGCTGACGTTCATCACCTTCGGCCTCGGTGTGATTCTGACCGCCCCGATCGGCGTCGCGGTTTTTGTTGCCTGGCTGGTGCTGACGATCATTGCCGCCATCAAGGCCAATGACGGGCTGGCTTACCGCTATCCGTTCACGATGAGGCTGGTGAAGTAACCTCACGCAGCTTTCGATCCCGACGCCACCGGTGCCGCCGGTGGCGTTTTTCGTTTGCGGTTTCAGCGATCGCGTTCGATCGCCAACCGGCCCAGCGCGGCCAGCATCGCGGCCTGTTCGCCGAAACCGGCCAGCGCGTCATCCATCGTCATGGCGAGGTCGGACAGCAGTTCGCGCGAGGCGCCCATGCCGAGCAGGGCGGGGAAGGTCGCCTTGGCCTGGGCCTGGTCCTTGCCGGCGGTCTTGCCGAGCGTGGCGCTGTCGCTTTCGATGTCGAGGATGTCGTCGCGGACCTGGAAGGCCAGGCCGAGGGCATTGCTGAAGAGGTCCAGCCGGGCCAGTGCATCGTCCGGAGCGCCGGCGCACAGCGCGCCCATGCGTACCGCAGCACGGATCAGGGCGCCGGTCTTGAGTGCGTGCAGACGTCGCAGTGCAGAAACGGAGACCCGGGGGAAAGGGTCAGAGTGAATTCTTGCTTTGCAAGATTCACTCTGACCCCTTTTTTTCTGTCCGGTGGCTTCCAGGTCCAACGCCTGGCCACCGCACATGCCGGCGGCGCCCGAGGCGCCGGCCAGGGTGCGGATCAGGGCGAGCCGGATGGCATCGGGCACCGGCGTATCGGACAACAGCTCGAAGGCGAGGGTCTGCAGCGCGTCGCCGGCCAGTACCGCGGTGGCCTCGTCGAAGGCGACATGCACGGTCGGCTGGCCACGGCGCAGGGCATCGTCGTCCATGCATGGCAGGTCGTCGTGGACCAGCGAGTAGGCGTGGATCAGTTCAACCGCGACTGCGGGCGTGTCCAGAGCTTGCGGGGCGGCATCGAACATCGTGCCGCTGGCGTAGACCAGCAGCGGTCGCATCCGCTTGCCGCCGAGCAGTGTGGCGTGACGCATCGCGGCATGCAGGCGATGGGGGGGGGTATCAGGATCGGGCAGGGCACGGTCCAGCGCGGCATCGACACGTGCCCGCCAGCCGGCAAGATCGTGGTCAGGCATCGCCGTTGCGGGCGCCGTCGGTATCGAAGGACTGGGCAGTGGCCGGATCCTGCGGGTCGGTGAGCAGGCGTACACGCAGTTCGGCCTGTTCCAGCGCGGCCTGGCACCTGCGATACAGACCGACGCCGCGTTCGTAGGCGGCAAGCGAGTCCTCGAGGCTCATCTCGCCCTGCTCCATCTTCTCGACCAGCGACTCCAGTGCGTCGAGCGACTGTTCGAAGTCGGCGACGGGCGAGGCTTCTTTGGCGGGTTTCTTGGCCATGCGCGGAGTTTACTGGAACGGAGGTGCGGGCGGGGGTTGAGAGGCTGTCATCCAGAGCGTAGCGAGGGATCTGCTTTGTTGGTTCGCAGGGGACGCAGCCGGGCATGGCTTTGCAGGACACGCCGCGAATCCGTCCCTGGAGGCTCATCCGAAACATCCATGTTTCGGAAGGTCCTGCAAAGCCATGCCCGGCTGCGTCTGGACAGTCGCCTGGTAAAGCAGATCGTACGGTCCCCGGCCCTCACGCATTGTGTTCGGGCGTTCGATCGGGCGCGAGCAATGGCTCGCAAGCGCCCGCGCTCACCCCTCGCTACGCTTGGGATGACACCTGCTACTCCGATACTCGCCACACTAGCCGTGCGGTATGCCCGCGCAGCCAATCATCGAAAGCCGCTGAATAGGTCAGATCCCCGGCCGCCATCAGATTGCCTTCCGCATCGCTGAGCAGTGGCAACCCCTCGCGTACCCACGGCGGCACTTCCAGCTCCTGCAACACCTGCTTGAGTGCATGGCTGTGGTCGCGGCCGGGCAAGGTGATGCGTTCGCCGCCCTGGCGGGCATGGACACGGACCGGAGTCGGCAAGGCATCCGCGCCTTCGAGTCGAAGTGTGCCGCCGTCGGGCAACTGCAACGGGTCGCGCCCATTCCACTCGACGCTCCAGTCCACCGGCAATGGCAGGCGTTCCCGGCCAGCGTGCAGCAGTCCACGCCAGCGGCGGATGCGGGCGCCGGCCCAGGCGAAGGTGGCTTCGGCATCGGGGCGGGCGTCGAGCAGGTCGGTTTCGATCCGGACGATGCCGCTGGCCGGCAGCGGTGGCAGCGACCGGGCCGCGATCCAGCGTCGCAGTACACGGGCGCGGCGTGCCGCCGGCAGGGCCAGCAGCGCATCGACCGACAGGCAATGCGGATCGGCGGTGGCGACCGTGGCCAGGGCGCGGGTGTCGTCCGTTTCCAGCAGGCCCACCGCATCCGCGCACAGCGCAGCGCTTGCGGCCAGCGCGGCATCGGCCCGCTGCCAGCGTTCTCGAAGCAATGGCATGACCCGTTGACGGATGAAGTTGCGGTCGAAAGCGGTGTCGTCGTTGCCTGGATCTTCGATCCACGCCAGTCCGTGGGCCCGGGCGTAGGCGAGCAGGTCCGTGCGCGGCGTGTCGAGCAGCGGGCGCCACAGCCAGCCCGCTCCGAACCGCCGCCATGGCCGCATCGCCGCCAGCCCGTCCGGGCCGGAAGCGCGGAGCGCACGCAGGAGGAAGGTTTCGGCCTGGTCGTCGCGGTGGTGGGCGGTGACCAGCACCTCGTCGTCTGCCAGCGCGGCAGCGAAGGCGGCATGGCGGGCCTGCCGTGCCGCACCCTCAAGCCCGAGCCCGCTGTCGCGCTGCACTTCGATTCGGACGACAGTCAGCGGGATTCCCAGTGCGTCGCATGACCGCTGGCAATGCCGCGCCCAATCGCTGGCGTCGGCGTGCAGGCCGTGGTGGACGTGGATGGCGCGCAAACCATCGGCGCGGCGTGCCGGGTCGTCGGCCAGGAGGCGCAGCAGCGCCGTCGAGTCCAGACCGCCGCTGTAGGCCACCAGCAGGGGCGCAGGTTGCGGTGCGTCGGGAGGAAGGTCGGACAGCATGGGGCAAGTCTAATGCGCGTCCCTGTCGTCCGCCCGGATGCGGTCGGGCAGGCAGTGCCGGCCTGCGATGTACCATCCGGCGAGGATTCCGTTGCGAAGGGAGGACGGCGATGGCGAAATGGCGGCAGCGGGTGGTCGTTGTGCTGGTGACGTTGGCGGTGCTGCTGCCGGTCACGGCGATCTGCGTGTACTTCATCAACCCGTTCGGGGCGAAGTCCTACGACCCGCGCCAACGCATCGTCGGTCACGCGCCCTATCGCATCCCTTCCAGGTCGATGTTGCCGACACTGGAGCCTGATTCGATCGTGATCGTGCGGGCCGGAGCTTACCGGAATCGCGGTCCCGAGCGCGGCGACATCGTCGTCTTCTCGAACTCCGGGGACGGCAGCCACTGGCTGCAGCGTGTGATCGGCTTGCCCGGCGAAACCGTGTCGATCGAGGACGGTGTGGTCATGGTCGATGGACGCGAACTGACTGAGGACTATGTCGACTCCGGCAACGCGATCATGGCCTACTCCCGCCAGATGGAGCCTCTGGAAATACCGCGGAAGAGTTACCTGCTGATGGGTGACAATCGCGACAACAGTCAGGACGGCCGCTTCATGGGCGCGATATCGGACGATGCGTTCATCGGGAAGATGGTGGCGATCCTGGAGGTGGAGTGAACCGGCGTGCCGCTCCCGCGCCGCGGCGTTGCGGTCAGACGTTCTCGTACGCGCCGTAGTCGCGCAGGCGCTTGTAGCGGCGCTCGACCAGCTCGTCCAGCGGCAATTCCGCCAGTGTGTCGATCTCGTTCATCAGCACCGCCTTGAGGCGGGTCGCCATCTGCCTGGGGTTGCGGTGGGCACCGCCGATCGGCTCGCGCACGACCTTGTCGACCAGGCCCAGGCCATGCAGGCGCTTGGCGGTCAGGCCGAGCTGTTCGGCGGCGTCCTTGGCCTTGGCCGCGTCCTTCCACAGGATCGAGGCGCAGCCTTCCGGCGAGATCACCGAATAGGTGCTGTACTCGAGCATCAAGGTGCGGTCGCCGACGCCGATCGCCAGCGCGCCGCCGGAGCCGCCCTCGCCGATCACGGTGCAGACGATCGGGGTGCGCAGTTCGCTCATCTCCAGCAGGTTGCGGGCGATCGCCTCGGACTGGCCGCGCTCCTCGGCGCCGATGCCGGGGTAGGCGCCGGGGGTGTCGATGAAGGTCACCAGCGGCAGGTTGAAGCGCTCGGCCAGTTTCATCAGCCGAAGCGCCTTGCGGTAGCCTTCCGGGCGAGGCATGCCGAAGTTGCGCCTGACCTTGCTCTTGGTGTCGCGGCCCTTCTCATGGCCGATGATGACCACGCTGCGGCCGCCGATCCGGCCGAGGCCGCCGACGATGGCCGAGTCGTCCTTGAACGCACGGTCGCCGGCCAGCTCCTGGAACTCGTCGCAGATCACCCGGATGTAGTCCAGCGTGTACGGCCGTGCCGGGTGGCGGGCCAGCTGTGAAACCTGCCACGGGCTGAGGTCGCGGAAGATCTGCGCGGTCCGCTGGCGCAGCTTCTCCTGCAGCG
This sequence comes from Lysobacter alkalisoli, assembly GCF_006547045.1. Taxonomy (NCBI): domain Bacteria; kingdom Pseudomonadati; phylum Pseudomonadota; class Gammaproteobacteria; order Lysobacterales; family Lysobacteraceae; genus Marilutibacter; species Marilutibacter alkalisoli. The sequence goes on along the minus strand of NZ_CP041242.1, from coordinate 2,647,682 downwards.
CATGGACTTCGGCATCCACATCCACTGCCGGCCCGTGGCTGGCGTGGCGCAGCTCCTGGATTTTTTCTTCCAGGTCGGCGATGGGTTGCTCGAAGTCCAGGTAATTGGGATTCATGCGTCAACAGGCTCAGGGCGGGATGGCCGCCGGGAAGGCGCACAGTCTAGCCGACCGCACGCGACCGTACCGAGCCGTCCGGTCGGGTATGGCAGGAGAGCCTGCCCCGGCGGACCTGTGTCGCCGGTATAGTCGGCGGCCACAAGCGTGCAGACAGGATGGTCCATGGGTATGACTCTGAAGGAACTGGCAACGGCCGCGCTCGTTGTCGGGCTTGCCGCCTGCAGTCACAAGCAGGCCGAGCAGTACGCCGGGACATCGGCTGCGGCCCAGGCGCCGCAAGGGGCGATGCTGGCCTACGAGCACGACGTCCGCGTCGCGCTCGGCGCCGATGCCATCGCAGACCGCATCCAGGCCCTGCAGGATGCCTGCATAGAAGGAACCCATGGCCAGTGCACGGTCCTGGACGTGAGCCGGCAGGGAGGCGACTACCCGAACGGGCGGCTGATCGTGCGGGTGGTGCCGGAGGGCGTCGAACCGTTGATCGGGATGGCGGGCGAGGGCGGCGAGGTCGGTACCCGCCGCACCCACGCCGAGGATCTGGCCGTGGTGGTGCGCGACAACCGGCAGCTGGTCGAGCGGCTGGAGGGCGAACGCAGCCAGTTGCAGGCCTTCCAGCAGCGACGCGACCTGTCGGTGGCCGACATGATCGCGCTGTCGCGGCAGATCGCCGAGGTCGAGGCGCAGTTGCAGGCGGCCGCGCAGCAGGCGGCCCAGCACGACCTGCGGATCAATACCCAGAAGCTGAGCATCCACCTCGAACCGCCACGCGGCCAGACCGGCCGCAGCGAGATCGCCGAGGCGGTCAGGGACTTCGGCACAACGCTCTCGCTCGGGACGGCATGGACCATCCGTGCGTCGGCTTTCCTGATCCCGGTGGCCCTGCTGGCGCTGGCGCTGGCCGCTGGTTTCCGGGCGTGGCGCCGGCGCCGGCGTGCGCGACGTGGCCGTGATGCGGGGCCCGGCTGACAAGGCGATGTGCCCACGATTGCCGGGCGGGTTGTCGGCGTACCCGGGTGTGGGCGGGCTGCTGACGGGTGTCAGCCCCAGGGCCGCGCCAGTGCCAGCTTGACCGCCTTGACGCCGGGCAGGGCGCGCAGGGTGCCGGTCAGTTCGGCGTCGACGCGGACCGCGTGTTCGCCATTGAGGTCGAGCATGCCGGCGGCACCGGGACGCAGCAGGTCGAGCCGGATCGGTGTCTTGCCGGGGCGATGGCTGGCAAGCAGCTCGTCGACGCGTTGCCAGATGCCCGGCACGCGCAGGTCCAGCCGCAGTGACAGTCGCCGGGCGTGGTTGGCGCAGACGCTGTCGTAGTCCCAGCAGCGCTGGGCCTTGAGCGCGAAACCGCCGCTGAAGCTGTCCTCGCGCAGGCCGCCCTGGACGATCAGCAGGCGGTCGCGGGTGAACAGGTGCGCGTACTCGGCGTAGGCCTCGGCGAAGAAGGCGCATTCGAGCCGGCCGCGGCCGTCCTCGATCTGCACGAACATCTGGCTGTCGCCCTTCTTGCGCATCGCCACCACCTGGCCGGCGACGACGGTTTCGATTTCCGGCCGCCAGCCACTGCGCGCTGATTCGGGGCGCGATTCCCAGATCTTCTCGAGGTCGCCGAGGTCATGGCCGAGCAGGCTGCGCAGCTCGTCGCGGCACGGATCGAACGGATGCCCGCTGAGGTAGTGGCCGAGGGTCTCGCGCTCGCCATTGAGCAGCCGCGCCAGCGACCATTCTTCGACCTCGGGCAGGTCGATGTGCAGTTCCGCCGCCTGCGATTCGCCACCGCCGAACAGCGATACCTGCCCGGCCGCGCGCTCGCGGGCGAGCTGTTCGGTGGCCTTGAGCACTTCCGGCAACTGCAGCATCAGGCTGGCGCGATTCTTCCCCAACGCATCGAGCGCTCCGGCCTGGGTCAACGCTTCGAGGGCGCGACGGTTGAGCTTGCCGCCGTCGACGCGCTTGCAGAAGTCGAGCAGGTCGTTGAACGGGCCGGCGCGGCGCGCCTCGACGATCGCCTCGCAGACGCCGCGGCCGACGCCCTTCACCGCGCCCAGGCCGTAGCGGATCGTATTGGGCGCCACGGCCTGGAACATGTACTCCGAATGCGCGACGTCCGGCGGCAGCACCTCCAGCTCCATCACCCTGCATTCGTCGAGGAAGCCGGTGACCTTGTCGGTGTTGTCCATGTCCGAGGACAGCACCGCGGCCATGAACTCGGCCGGGTAGTGCACCTTCAGCCACGCGGTCTGGTACGCGACCAGCGCGTAGGCGGCCGAGTGCGACTTGTTGAAGCCGTACTCGGCGAACTTCTCCATCAGGTCGAAGATCGGCGTCGCCACCTTGGCGTCGATCCCGCGCTCGGCGCAGCCGGCCTCGAACTTGGCGCGTTCCTTCGCCATCTCCTCGGCTTTCTTCTTGCCCATCGCGCGACGCAGCAGGTCGGCGCCGCCCAGCGAGTAGCCGGCCAGGACCTGGGCGATCTGCATCACCTGTTCCTGGTAGACGATGACGCCGTAGGTCGGCGCCAGCACCGGTTCCAGCAGCGGGTGCGGGTAGCTGACCTCGGTGCGGCCGTGCTTGCGGTCGACCCATTCCTTGTCCATCCCCGAGCCGAGCGGACCGGGGCGGAACAATGCCGCGAGCGCGATGATGTCCTCGAAGGTGTCGGGCATCGCGCGCTTGAGCAGCTCGCGCATGCCGCGCGATTCGAACTGGAACACCGCGACCGTGTCGCCGCGCGCGAACAGCTCGTAGCTGGCCTTGTCGTCCAGCGGCAGTGCGGTGATGTCGAGCGGGGCCTGGCCTTCCTTTGCCAGCCGCGCGTTGATCGCCTTCACCGCCCAATCGATGATCGTCAGCGTGCGCAGGCCGAGGAAGTCGAACTTGACCAGGCCGACCGCCTCGACGTCGTCCTTGTCGAATTGGGTGACCGGGTTCCTGCCGCGGCCCTCGCCGTCGTGTTCGGCGTACAGCGGGCAGAAGTCGGACAGCGGCGAAGGCGCGATCACCACGCCGCCGGCGTGCTTGCCGGCGTTGCGGGTCAGGTCCTCGAGGCTGCGCGCCAGATCGATCAGGTCGCGCACTTCCTCGTCGCTGTTGTAGCGCTCGATCAGGTCGGGCGATGCCAGCCCTTCGGCCGCGCGCGACTTCTCGGTCTCGCCCATCGCGTCGGAAAGCGAGATGCCCAGCGTGTTCGGGATCAGCTTGGCGATGCCGTCGACCAGGCCGTACGGGTGGCCGAGCACGCGGCCCGAATCGCGCACCACCGCCTTCGCCGCCATGGTGCCGTAGGTGATGATCTGGCTGACCCGGTCGCGGCCGTACTTGCGCGCGACGTATTCGATCACCTCGTCGCGGCGGTCCATGCAGAAGTCGATGTCGAAGTCGGGCATCGACACGCGTTCGGGGTTGAGGAAGCGCTCGAACAGCAGGTCGTACGGCAGCGGGTCGAGGTCGGTGATGCCCAGCGCCCACGCCACCAGCGAACCGGCGCCCGAACCGCGCCCCGGGCCGACCGGGATGTCGTGCTGTTTGCCCCAGTTGATGAAGTCCGCGACGATCAGGAAGTAGCCGGGGAACCCCATCGAGATGATGACGTCCAGTTCGGTCTCGAGCCGGTCTTCGTAGTCCTGGCGGGTCCTGCCTTCTGCGAGCGGGGCTTTCTCCAGCCGTTTTTTCAGGCCCTCGCGAGCTTCGTTGCGCAGCCACGATTCGATGGTGTGATCGGCTGGAACCGGAAACGCCGGCAGCGCGTATTCGCCGAGCTTCATCTCGACATTGCAGCGCATCGCCAGCGCGAGCGCGTTGTCGATCGCGTCCGGGACGTCGGCGAACAGCGCCGCCATTTCTTCCGTCGACTTCAGGTACTGCTCGGGCGTGTAGTCCTTGGGCCGCTTGGGGTCGTCGAGCACGCGGCCCGAGGCGATGCACACGCGCGCCTCGTGCGCCTCGAAGCCGTCGCGGTCGAGGAAGCGCACGTCGTTGCTGGCGACCACCGGCAATCCGCGCTTGGCCGAGGCGTGCAGCGCGAAGTTGTTGAACGCTTCTTCGCCGTCGCGTCCGGCGCGGGTCAGTTCGATATGCAGGCGGTCGTCGAACACGCCCTGCCAGTCGGCCAGCCAGGCCTCGGCATGCTCGTGCTTGTTGGCGACGGTCAGGCGCCCGGCCAGGCTGTGGCGGCCGGCCAGCACGAACAGGCCTGCGTTGTCCTCGCGCAGCCATTCCGGGCGCATCGCGACGCTGTCGGTGCGGTGGCCTTCCATCCACACTCGGGTCAACAGTCGGGACAGCGTGAGGTAGCCTTCGCGGTCGCGGCATAGCAGGGTCAGGCGCGAGGTCGGCTCGTTGCCGTCGGCCAGGCCGATGTCGGCGCCGATGATCGGCTTGATGCCGGCGCCCTCGGCCTTGCGATAGAACTTGACCGCGGCGAACACGTTGTCGATATCGGTGATCGCGACCGCCGGCTGGCCGTGCTCGACGCAGCGCTTGACCAGCTCGCCGATCCGGACGGTGGAGTCGGCCAGCGAGTATTCGCTATGCAGATGGAGGTGGATGAAGCGGGGTGCGGACATGCCTGGAACCTGTTGCAGGTTCGCAGGGTATCAGCCCCCCGGGCGGCGGCAAGACTTGACGACCGGAAATCGCCGCCGTTGCCGCGGAGGCCGTGTCCGTCGTTCCATGGTTTCGTCGTTCCGGCGAGACCGGCCGCCGATCAAAACACCCGCAGGGGGCCTTCCTTCTTGTTCTTGACGTAATGGCCGCTGCGGGCACGCGCATTCAGTCGCAGCTGTTCGATTTCGGCCAGACGATCGCGGAACCAGGCTTCGCGCTGGGCGGCTGCATCTCCGGTGGGGTGTTCCTGCTCGCGGTAGTCACGGAAGTCGCGGTACTGCTCGACTTCGTTCTCCACCATCGGCCAGGCCAGTTCCAGCATCAACGCATCGTCGAGCATTCCCAGACTGGGAGTGCCGTCCGGAATCAGGTCGTCTTCACGGTCGAAATAGGCGACCAGCCGGTTGACGCGGGCCCGGGTACCCTCATCGGTGTCCCAACCGGGGTCGGCGAGCATGGTACGGATCAACTCGATGCGTTCGAGGCGGGTGGCCAGCAATGGCCGGGCCTGCTCCTCGGGCAGTTCGACCAGCCATTCGGCCACGGCCTGCAGGCGCGGGATGTCGACGCGCGGCGCATCAGGGTTGATCTCGTGCAACAACGCGTCGAACTGCGCCACTGCGGCCGGTTGCCAGGACATCACGGCATCGCGGGCGGCGGGCGGCGGGGCATCCTTGCCGAACGGCATGGGGGGTTCCAGTGGATTGAGCTGGGTCCTGCGCATGGCGCACCTCCATTGCCGGCGAAGGTGGCGTTGGGGCGGGCGGGCCGGCATCGCGCCGCGTCCCTTGGACCGGGTCGCAAGAGCTGCGGCCCGATCGGTGCATCCTTGCTGCCCAAGTCTAGCGCTCGCTGGAGAAGGGCAGAGTGACGGCGGGCGTGGACTGTTCAGCGGGTCATGAACGGGGGAGGAACAGCCGGGTAGGGCCTTTGCGTCCGGTCGGTGTCACGCCAACCCGAGCGCGTTGCGTACCGGCGCGAAACTGCGTCGATGCGCGGGGCAGGGGCCGTGGCGGGCCAGTGCGCGCAGGTGGGCCGGAGTCGGGTAGCCCTTGTGGGCATCGAAGCCGTACTGCGGCCAGTCAGCGTGCAGGGCGACCATGATCTGGTCGCGAGCGACCTTGGCCAGGATCGAGGCGGCCATGATCGCCGGCTCGGTCGCATCGCCGCCGACGATGGCCTCGGCCGGGCAGGGTAGCCCGGGCGGGACCTTGTTGCCGTCGATCAGGGCCCGCCGGGCGGCGGGACTGAGTGCTTCCACGGCACGCCGCATGCCGGCCAGGGTGGCCTGGAAGATGTTCATCGAGTCGATCTCGTCCGCTTCGATGAAACAGACATGCCAGGCCAGTGCGTGTTCGCGGATCAGCGGGTAAAGCCGTTCGCGGCGCTTCTCCGTCAGCTTCTTGGAATCATTGAGTCCTTCGATCGGGCGCGCCGGGTCGAGGATCACCGCGGCCACGGCCACCGGGCCTGCCAGCGGTCCGCGTCCGGCCTCGTCGACCCCCGCGATCAGAATGTCCTCCATCACGGCTCCCGACCGTCGATCAGCCCGGCCACCGCGTCCGCGGCCATCACCGAGGCGTCGCGCCGCAGCTGCAGGTGGATGTCGCGGAAACGCGGTTGCAGCCGCGCCGTCGCCGTCGGGTCCTGCAGCCAGGCCAGGGTGGCGGCAGCGAGCGCCTCGGCGGTGCAGTCTTCCTGGATCAGTTCGGGCACGATCCGCTCGCCGGCAAGGACGTTGGGCAGCGAGTAAAGGTCGACCTTGAGCAGGCCCAGCATCCTGACGATGCGCGCGGTCAGCGGTGCGACCTTGTAGCCGACCACCATCGGGCGCTTGGTCAGCATCGCCTCCAGCGCGGCGGTGCCGGAGGCGAGCAGGATGGCATCGCTGGCGACCATCGCGGTGCGTGCGCGGCCGTCGAGCAGGTGGACGTCCATCCCGGTGTCCGCGAGCAGTGGTTCGAGGGCGCTTCGGCAGGCGGCGTTGGCGGCGGGTACCACGACCTGCAGTCCGGGAAGCGTGCGGGCAACCTGCGCGGCGGCCTCGATGAAAACCGAGCCCAGGCGCGCGATCTCGCCCAGCCGCGAACCGGGCAGCACCGCCAGTACAGGGCGCTGTGGATCAAGTCCGAGATCGGCGCGCGCGGCGCTGCGGTCGGGCTCCAGCGGCAATTCGTCCGCGAGCGGATGGCCAACGAAACGCGCGTCGACCCCGTGGCGGGCATAGATCGCCGGCTCCATCGGGAACAGGCATAGCACCCGCTCGGCACTGTGGCCGATCTTCTCCGCACGCTTCTCGCGCCAGGCCCAGACCGACGGGCTGACGTAGTGCACGGTGCGGATGCCTCGTCGGCGCAACCATTTCTCCACGCCGAGGTTGAAGTCGGGCGCGTCGATGCCGATGAAGACGTCCGGGCGCCAGTCGAGCAGGCGTCGCCGCAGATCGCGGCGCAACCGTAGCAACCGCGGCAGGTGGCGCAGCACCTCGGCCAGTCCCATCACCGCCAGTTCGTTGGCGTCGTGCCAGGCATCGAGCCCGCTCTCACGCATGCGGTCGCCGCCGATGCCTGCGAATTCCGCATCCGGAAAGCGCACGCGAAGCGCATCGATCAGCCCCGCACCGAGCAGGTCGCCGGAAGCCTCGCCGGCGACCAGGGCGATTTTCAGGGGCTGGAGCCTGGGGGTTGAAGGCTGGGACAAGAGCAGATTCGTCGATGCTTGAGGTGGGTCGATCATAGCGATCGGTACCCGTTCACATGGAGTGATGGAGGGCAGGATGGCGGGATGGATCCCCGGCCCCGGTTTCCAGCCCCTGCTTTATCGCAGCAACGGCCGTTCGCCGCTGTCGATGAAATCCAGCAACGCGCGCACGTCCTCGCTTTCGCCGGCCAGCTCGGCCAGCTTTCCCCGTGCCTCGTCCAGTGAACTGCCGGCGATGTACAGGGCACGGTAGGCGCGCTTGATCGCGCTGATCCGCGTGCTGTCGAAACCGCGGCGCTTGAGTCCTTCACTGTTGATACCGCGCGGGCGGCCATAGCCGTCCTGGGCCACCATCACGAACGGTGGCACGTCGCCGTTGACGAATGCGCCCATGCCGATGAATGCATGCGCGCCGATCCGGCAGAACTGATGGATGCCGGCAAAGCCGCTCAGGATCACGTGATCGCCGACGGTGACGTGGCCGGCCAGGGTGGCATTGTTGGAGAACACGCAATGGTTGCCGACCACGCAGTCATGGGCGACGTGGGTGTAGGCCAGCATCCAGTTGTCGTTGCCGATGCGGGTCACGCCGCCGCCACTGCCGGTGCCGCGGTTGATGGTGACGAACTCGCGGAACAGGTTGCGATCGCCAATCACCAGTTCCACATGCTCGCCGGCATACTTCTTGTCCTGCGGCTCGCCGCCGATCGCGCAGTGGCCGATGAAGCGGTTGTCGCGCCCGATCGTGGTTGGCCCCGCCACCGAGCAGTGCGGCCCGAATTCGCAGCCGTCGCCGATGATGACGTCTTCGCCGATATGGCAGAACGCACCGATGCGCACGTTCTCGCCGAGGCGCGCGCCCGGTTCGATGACGGCGGAAGGGTGGATGCCCGCGGCCATGATCAGGGATCGACCCCCGCGCAGAGGATGTCGGCACAGGCAGCCTGTTCGCCATCGACGCGGGCGACGCCGCTGTACAGCGCCATGTTGCGGATCAGCCGCTTCAGGGTCACTTCCAGTTCAAGCCGGTCGCCCGGCACCACCATGCGCGAGAACCTCGCGTTGTCGACCTTGACCAGATAGAACAGGCGTCCGTCCGGGCCGTCCTCGTTGGAGAACTGGGTCAGCAGGCCGCCGGCCTGGGCCATCGCCTCGACCACCAGCACGCCCGGCATCACCGGATGACCGGGGAAGTGGCCATTGAAGAACGGTTCGTTGATGGTGACGTTCTTGTACGCCAGCACGCGCTTGTTCGGTTCCAGCTCGACCACGCGGTCGACCAGCAGGAACGGGTACCGATGCGGCAGCCGGGTCTGGATGGCGGTGACGTCGATCGGCAATTTCAGGGTCGAACTCATCATGTTTCCTTGCAACTGCATCCCTGCCCGGCGTTGCGGAGCGGGATGGCGGAACGGGCTGGGCTTACTTGTCGGCGCGCGGAATGCGGCGGGCAAGTTCGTCCAGGTGCCTGAAGCGGGCGGCATTGCGGCGCCATGTGCGATTGTCCATCAATGGCAGGCCGGATGAATACTCGCCCGGTTCACGAATCGAACTGGTGACCATGCTCATGGCGGTGATCACGACCCGGTCGCAGATCTCGAGGTGACCGGCGATCCCGGCCATGCCGGCGATCATGCAGTAACGTCCGATGCGCGCGCTGCCGGCGACCGCCACACCACCGGCCATCGCCGTATGGGCGCCGATGAAGGCGTTGTGGCCGATCTGGATATGGTTGTCGAGGCGCACGTCCTCTTCCAACACCGTATCCTCGATCGCGCCGCGGTCGATGCAGGTGTTGGCACCGATGTCGCAGTCGTCGCCGATCACCACGCCGCCCACCTGGGGGACGTTGATCCAGTGGCCGTTGTCCATCGCGATCCCGAAACCTGCGGCACCGAGCACGGCGCCCGGGTGGATGCGCACGCGCTGGCCGAGCCTGACCCGGGTGACGAGGGTGACCCGGGCGACCAGTTCGCTGCCGGCACCGATCACGCAATCCTCGCCGATCACGCAGCCCGGGCCGACGACTGCGCCGGCCTCGATGCGGCTGCGTGCGCCGACAGCGACGAAGGCGCCGACATGGGCGTCGGCAGCCACTTCGGCGCTCGGGTCGATGGATGCGGAGGGATGGATGCCGGGCGCTCGCTCGGGGATTGGCGCGAACAGCGCTGAAATCCGGGCGAACGCGACGTACGGGTCGCGGGCGAGAAGCACCGTGCCTTCGTAGCCCTCGGCATCGGCCTCCTTCATGACCACTGCCCCGGCGCGGGTGCTGGCGAGCTGGTTGCGATACTTCGGATTGGCGAGGAAGGCGAGTTGGTCAGGCCCGGCTTCGGCCAGGGTGCCTACGCCGTGCAGGGCCACGTTGCCGTCGCCCCGCACAGTCAGCCCGAAACGCTCGGCCAGTGATGCGGCAGTGTGCGTCGTCATGTTCGCCAATAATGGTTCCAGGCGCTGAATCAGAACGCGCCGCCGAAGGTGAACTGCAGGCGTTCGAGTTCGTCGCCCTCTTCCTTCTTGAGCGGGTAGGCATAGCTGATCGAGATCGGGCCCATCGGCGAACGCCACATCAGCGCCACGCCGGTCGAGGCGCGGAACTCGCCGACGTCGAACGCGTCGAGGTCCTTGTACACGTTGCCGAAGTCCAGGAACGCCGAGATGCGCGCGGCCGGGCTGTCGAACAGGGTCGGGAAGATCGCCTCGACCGAGCCGACCGTCTTCACCGAGCCGCCGAGCGGCTGCCGGAAGGTGCTGTTCCCGGACGGCGCCTCGCGCGGGCCCAGGGTGTTGTCGCGGAAACCGCGCACCGAGCGCACGCCGCCGGCGTAGAAGTTCTCGAAGAACGGCAGGCCGTCGGCGGTGACGGTTTCCACGTAGTCGCCGGAGTCGGGCAGGCACGGATCGCTGGGGGGATTCGGCACGAAGGTGTCGCCCCGACCATCGTTGTTGGTGTCCTGGATCGAGCCGGAGAAACAGATGTTGCGCGACACCGCATCGCCGTAGCTGTCGCCGTAGCCGAGTTCGGCGCGGGTGTTGAGCACCAGGTGGCGCGACAGCGGCCAGTACTTGGAGATGTTGTAGTTGATCTTGTAGTACTCGACCGTCGAGCCTGGCAGAGTCGCCTCCAACCACAGTCGCTGCGAGGCACCCGCGGTCGGAGTCAGGCCGTGGTTGAGCGTGTTGCGCGACCAGCCTATCTCGCCGCGCCAGGCATGGAAGGTGCGCTGGCCGATCGCATTGATATAGTCGACGATCGAGTCCGGGGCGGAGCCTGGGAACGCGTTGATCTGGTTGCGGTCGATGCCGAACAGGCCGGTGATCGAGCCTGTCTCGGTGATCGGGATGCCCCACATGGTCTGGAAACCGGCGTTGGTGCTGTTGTACTGGGCGGTGTTGAAGTTGCCGTAGTCGTACTCGCGCCACCACACGTTGTAGCCCAGCGACACGCCGTTGTCGGTGAAGTACGGGTTGACGTAGGAGAAGTCGTAGCGCTGCAGGAAGTCGCTGCGCTGGGCCTGCACCGCGACCCGGTTGCCGGTGCCGAGGAAGTTGTTCTGCGACAACTGGGCCTGGATGGTCGCACCCGACACCTGCGAGTAGCCGAGGCCGAACATGAAGCTGCCGGAGGTGGTCTCCTTGAGGTTGTAGATCACGTCGACCTCGTCGCTGCTGCCGGGCACCGGCTCGCTGTCGACGTTGACCTCCTCGAAGAAGCCCAGTCCCTGCAGCCTGATCTTGGAACGGTCGATCGCCGCCTGCGAATACCACGAGCCTTCGAACTGGCGCATCTCGCGGCGCAGAACCTCGTCAGCGGTGCGGGTGTTGCCCCGGAACACGACGTTGCGGACGTTGACGCGCGGTCCTGGAACGACCTGCAGGGTGACGCCGACGGTGCGGTTCTCGCGATCGATGTCGGGAATCGTATTGACCTGGGCGAAGGCGTAGCCGACGTTGCTGAGGGTGGCGGTGATCGCGTCCGAGCTGATCTCCAGCAGGCGGCGCGAGAAGGTCTGGTCTGGCTTGACCAGCACCATTCGTTCGATGCGCTCCTTGGGCAGCACGGTGTCGCCGGTGATCTCGATGCTGGACACCGTGTATTTCTCGCCCTCGGTGAGGCCGGCGGTGATGTAGATGTCCTGGCGGTCGGGGCTGATCGCGACCTGCGGCGAGTCGATGCTCATGTCGACATAGCCGCGGTCCAGGTACCAGGAGTTGAGCTTTTCCAGGTCGCCGGCGAACTTCTCGCGCGAGTACTGGTCGTCGCGGCGGTACCAGCTCAGCCAGTTGCTTTCGCGCGATTCCCAGGCCGAGAGGATGTCCTTCTTCTCGAAGTTGTCGGCACCAATCAGGTTGACGTGGCGAATCTTGGCCGCCTTGCCTTCCTTGATGGCGATGGTCAGGTCGACTCGGTTGCGGTCGAGGGTGGCGACAGTCGGGCTGATCTCCACGTTGTACTTGCCGCGGTTGTTGTACTGGCGGGCCAGCTCCTGGGTGACGCGGTCCAGCGCCAGACGATCGAAGGTACCGCCTTCGGTCAGGCCGATATCGCCCAGGCCGCGGAGCAGGTCCTCGCTCTTGATGTCCTTGTTGCCGGTGAGGGTCAGCTTGTTGATCGCCGGGCGCTCGCGCACGGTGATGACGAGGATGTCGCCTTGGCGGGACAGGCTGATGTCCTCGAAGAAGCCGGTGCGGTACAGCGCGCGGACCGCCTCGCCGGCACGGGCCTGGTCGATCGTGTCGCCGCGCTCGATCGGCAGGTAAGTGAACACGGTGCCTGCAGCAATGCGCTGCAGGCCATCGACGCGGATGTCGCTGGCGACGAAGCCCTGGCCCGGGACGGACGTTGTGGCCGTGGGATCGAAGGACTCCGGCAGGGCCGGGGCGGCCACCTGTGCCAGTGCGGGAAGGACCGCCGCAGGGTACAGGGCGGTAGCCAGGGCAAGGGCAAGCAGGTGGCGAGTCGGGGTTCGCGTCATCATCACGTCCGGTTGGAAATTCGGTTACATGGCGTCAGGCACATGCATGCCTGATGCTATGCACGACGCCCGCAGCGCGGGCGTCGTTCGGTCAGGGGTGCCAGCATCCGCTCAACGGGCATCAGCGCACCAGGTTGTTCACAATGTCGTTGTAGAACGCCAGGCCCATCAGGCCGACGATCAGTGCGAGGCCGACGTATTGCCCGGCGGCCATGACGCGCTCGCTCACCGGGCTGCCCTTGACCAGCTCGATAAGGTAATACAGCAGGTGACCGCCGTCCAAGATCGGGATTGGCAGCAGGTTCAGGATACCGAGGCTCAACGAGAGCAGGGCCAGGATCGACAGGTACCAGGCCAGACCCTGGCCGGCGAAGGCGTTGGTGGCGCGGGCGATGGTGACAGGCCCTGCCACGGTGTTCTCGATTGCGATCCGGCCGGTAAAGGCGCGGCCGACCATGGCGAACAACTGGCGGGCCTGGTGTCCGGTTTCGGCGAAGGCGGCCGGGACCGCTCGCAGCGGGCCGTGACGGAGCACGGCGTCCTTCGGGATCTCGCGGCCTGAAGGCGAGTTCACTCCCAGCGCCCAGTACTCGTTGCCGTCCGGGCTGGTCGTCAGTCTCGGCTTGATCTCCAGCGCCAGCCGTTCGCCGTCGCGCTCGACCTCGATCATCGCGCTTTCGTTGCGTGCGCCAAGACTTTGCACCTCGCGGCCGATGTCGTTCCAGCCACGGATCGGGCTGCCATCGATGGCGGTGATGCGGTCGCCCTCGGCGAGCACCCCCCAGGCGGCGCTGTCGGGTTCCACCCGGCCGATCACCGCCGGCATCAGGGCGTGGCGCGGGGTCAGGCCGATCTCGCCGGTCGGGTTGCGCTGGTTGAAGTTCTCCGGCAGCCGGCCCAACGGCAGGATGCGGGTGCGGGCATGGCCTTCGGCATTCTCGACCTGCAGTGCCATGTCGTCGCGGTCCAGGGCCGCCGGCAGCAGCGCCATCTGCACCTCGCTCCAGGTCGGGGTGGCGCGGTCGCCGACGGCGAGGATGGTGTCGCCCGGTTGCAGGCCGGCTTCGGCGGCAATGCGATCGACCTGGCCGACGACCGGCGCATAGTCCGGGCGGCCGACCACGAACATGGCCCAGAACAAAGCCACGCACAGGCCGAGGTTGGCAGCCGGTCCGGCGGCCACGATCGCGATGCGCTGCCACACCGGCTTGCGGTTGAAGGCCTGGTCGAGCTCGGCGCTATCGACGTCGGCTTCCCGCTCGTCGAGCATGCGGACGTAGCCGCCCAGCGGAATCGCCGCGATCGCATACTCGGTGCCATCACGCCCGCGCCGCATCCACAGCGGCTTGCCGAAGCCGACCGAGAAGCGCAGGACCTTGACCCCGCACCAGCGGGCGACCCGGTAGTGGCCGTATTCGTGGATGGTGACCAGCACGCCGAGGCTGACGATCAGCCACCAGACTGAACCCAGCAGCTCAGCCATGGCGGCATCCGGCGGTCAGTGTGGGGAAGTGGGTGTTCATGGTCTCGGCGAAATGAGTGGTGGAGGTCAGGCGTGATGGGCGATGGCAGCTTCAGTATGGCAGCGGGCCCGGGCATCGGCTTCGGCAAGCGTGTCCAGGCAGTCGGCTGCGACCGGCGGCAGGGCCTCCAGCGCGTCCTCGACCAGGGCGGGTATCGACAGGAAACCGGTCCGGCGCTGAAGAAAGGCTGAAACCGCGACCTCGTTGGCGGCATTGAGCACCGCCGGAGCGGTGCCGCCGGCGGCCAGGGCCTCGAACGCCAGCCGCAGGCAGGGGAAGGCATCGGTATCCGGCGGTTCGAACTCGAGCCGGCCGCCTTCGGCCAGCAGGTCGAGGCCGGCCACGCCGGATTCGAGCCGCCGCGGCCAGCCCAGGCCGACCGCCAGGGCAGTGCGCATGTCCGGCAGGCCGAGCTGGGCCAGGGTCGAGCCGTCGATGAACTCGACCAGTGAGTGGACCAGGCTCTGCGGGTGCACCAGCACGCCGATGCGGTCGCCGGGCAGGCCGAACAAGTGGTGGGCCTCGATCACCTCCAGGCCCTTGTTCATCAGCGTCGCCGAATCGACCGAGATCTTCGGACCCATCGACCACTTGGGGTGGGCGACGGCCTGTTCGACGGTCACGTTGGCCAGCGAAGCGCGGTCGCGGCCGCGGAACGGGCCGCCGGAGGCGGTCAGGGTGATCCGGCTGACTTCTCCGCTGCCGTCGTCCTGCCGCCCCTGCAGGCATTGGAAAATCGCGTTGTGCTCGCTGTCGATCGGTACGATGGTCGCGCCGCCCTCGTGGGCGGCACGCATCAGCAGTTCGCCGGCCAGCACCAGCGATTCCTTGTTGGCCAGCAGCAGGCGCTTGCCGGCGCGGGCGGCGGCGAGGGTGGAGGGCAGGCCGGCGGCGCCGACGATCGCGGCGACCACTGTGTCGCAGGCATCGCCGGAAATCAGTGCGTCGAGTGCGTCGCCGGCATGGGCTTGGGTGTCCAGCGCGGCGGCTCGCAGGCCCTCGCGCAGCGCCGGCAGCGCTTTGCCGTCGGCGATCACCGCATGCCGCGGGCGGTGCCGGCGGCAGAGTTCGAGCAGGGCTTCGACGTTGCGGCCGGCGGCGAGCACGGTCGCGCGCAGGCGATCCGGGTGGCGGGCGATCACGTCCAGCGCCGAGCTGCCGATCGAGCCGGTCGCACCGAGCACGGCGACTTCGCGAAGGGAGGAGCTGGTGCTCATGTCCAGAACGCCCACGCCCTAGAACCCGAACAGCGCCTTGGCCACGGCAAACGCCGGCAGCGCGGCCAGCACGCCGTCGAGGCGGTCGAGCACGCCGCCATGGCCGGGGATCAGCTGGCTGGAGTCCTTCATTCCGGCGTGGCGCTTGAGCAGGCTCTCGAACAGGTCGCCGATCACCGAGAACAGCACCGCGATCACGCTGGCCAGCACGACCCACGGCAACTGCGCGACGCTGGCGCCCGCAAACAGGCCCAGTCCGATGCCGACCGCGACACCGGCGACCAGACCGCCGAGCAGGCCTTCGAAGGTCTTGTTGGGGCTGATCCGCGGTGCCAGCCTGCGGCCCTTGAACAATTTCCCTCCGAAGCGCCGGCCTGCGAAGTAGGCGCCGCTGTCGGCCGCCCACACGATCGCCAGTGCGGCCAGCAGCCAGCGGTGGCCGACGTCGCCATCCTCGCCGTGGATCCAGGCCAGTGCGCACCAGGCCGGCACCAGGCTCAGGGTGCCCGCGGCCAGCTTGATCGCGCGGGCGTGGCTGTCCGGGTCGCTGGCGAATTCGTAGCGGCCCAGCCACAACAGGCTCACCAGCCACCAGACCACGCCGATCAGGGAGACCAGTTGCAGCAGCACGAAACTGAAGCCCGCACTGGAACGCGAGGCCCAGACCAGGGCCACCATCAGCGCCAGATTGGCAGCCAGCAGCACCGAACGGGCAAGGCTGTCCCTGACATCGGCCAGGTCGAACCATTCCCACAGCCCGGCCATGAACACCACTGCCGTCAACGCCATCAGCCATGGAGTGGGCAGCAGCAGGATGGCGGCGATTGCGGCAGGTGCCATCACCAGCGCAGCAATCAGGCGGGTACGGGTCATTCGGTCGTCTCGTCGATGAAGGCGGCGGCCTGGGCGCCGGTCAGGCCGAAGCGTCGCTGGCGGCTGGCGAAGTCATCCAGGGCGGACTGCAGGGTAGCCGCATCCAGCTCCGGCCACAGGGTCTCGGTGAACCACAACTCGGTATAGGCGAGCTGCCAGAGCAGGAAATTGCTGATGCGCAGGTCGCCGCCGGTGCGGATGAACAGGTCTGGCGGCGGCAGGTCGGCGAGGGCCATGCGCGAGGCGATGGCGGCCTCGTCGATGTCATCCGGCATCAGCCGGCCCGCGGCCACGTCCGCGGCCAGCGAACGCGCCGCCTGGGCGATGTCCCAGCGGCCGCCATAGCTGGCTGCGATGCCCAGGTGCAGGCGGTCGTTGCTGGCGGTGACCGCCTCGGCGTGGTCCATGCGTTGGCGGATCGTGTCGCTGAAGCGTTCGCGCTCGCCGATGAAGCGGATTCGCACGCCACGCCGGTGCAGCTCCTCGACTTCGCGCTCGAGCGCGTTGAGGAAAAGCTTCATCAGCGCGCCGACTTCCTCCTCCGGTCGCCCCCAGTTCTCGCTGGAAAAGGCGAACAGGGTCAGCGCCTGGATCTCGCGCTCCAGGCAGAAGTCGATGCAGACATTGACCGCGCGCGCGCCGGCGCGGTGGCCGACCATGCGCGGCCGGCGCCGGCGCTCGGCCCAGCGCCCGTTGCCATCCATGATGATGGCCAGGTGGCGCGGGATGCCGGCAGCAGCCGGCCTGGCAATGGAGGAGTCGGATTCCATGAGGTGACGGAAAGACCCGTCAGACCGCCATGAGTTCCTGCTCCTTGGCCTTGACCACCTCGTCCACGTCCTTGATCGCGCTGTCGGTGAGCTTCTGGATGTCGTCCTCGGCGCGGCGCATGTCGTCCTCGGTGATCTGCTTCTCCTTCAGCAGTTCCTTGACCTGGTGGTTGGCGTCGCGACGGATGTTGCGGATCGCCACCTTGGTGTCCTCGCCTTCGCCGTGGACTACCTTGGACAGCTCGCGGCGGCGCTCCTCGGTCAGCGCAGGCAGGTTGATGCGGATGACGGTGCCGGCGGTGTTCGGGGTCAGGCCGAGGTCCGAGTTGATGATCGCCTTCTCGATCGGCGACACCATCTGTTTTTCCCACGGCGTGATGGTCAGCGAGCGCGAGTCGGTGACCGCGACGCTGGCGACCTGGGTCAGCGGCATCTCGGAGCCGTAGTACTCGATTTTCAGATGGTCCACCAGCGCGGTCGAAGCCCGGCCGGTGCGAACCTTGGTCAGGTCGTGACGGAGCGTGTCCACGCTCTTGGCCATGCGGGTCTTCGCGTCAGTCTTGATCTCGTTGAGCATCGCCGGCTCCGGTCCTGTGTCGGTAACCGCCGGATTATAGCCGGGTTGCCGGTTGTTGGTTGTCCGCTGTCAGTCGGGTCCCGCCTCGCCAGCGTGCAATCGGCAACCTGCTTCATCCTCCATGTGGTGCCCGGTCATGGCGGTCATGCTCGCAACTGCGGCCATGTTCGATCTGCAGGGTCGGATGGTTGATGCCGAAGTTCGCATCCAGGGCATGATTGAGGCGATCGATGAAGGCATCGTGGTCATCGCTGTCGGGGCGGACCAGGTGCGCGGTCATCGCGATTTCACCCGCGCCCAATGACCAGATATGCAGATGGTGGACCGCCGATACCTCGGGTTGCGCCTCAAGGAAAGCGCGCACCTGTGCCTGGTCGATACTGGCCGGCACGGCGTCCATCGCCGCGTTGAAGCTGTCGCGCAGCAGGCCGAACGCGGTGATCGCCACGACCGCACCGATCAGCAGCGCGATGGCCGGGTCCAGCCAGGCCCAGCCCAGCCAGGCCATGCCCAATCCAGCCAATACTGCGGCCAGCGATACCGCGGCATCCGCCATCAGGTGCAGGAAGGCGCCGCGACGGTTGAGGTCGTGGTCGTGACCGTCACGGACCATCCACGCGGCGCCGAGATTGACCGCGATCCCGATCGCGGCCACCACCACTACCGTCATCGCGGGAATTTCCGGCGGTTGGCTGAAGCGCCTCACGGCTTCCCATGCCAGCGCGCCGGAGAACGCGACCAGCAGCAGGGCGTTGGCCAGTGGAGAGAGCAGGGTGGCGCGGCGCCAGCCGTAGGTGTGGCGGTCGGTCGGAGCGCGCCGGGCAATGACCGCCGCGGTCCAGGCCAGCCCCAGCCCGAGCACGTCGCCGAGGTTGTGCAGGGCATCGGACAGCAATGCCAGCGAGTTGATCGCGAAGCCGTAGCCGGCCTCGAGTGCGGTGTAGGCCAGGTTGACCAGGGTCACCGTGGCGAAAGCACGGGTGCCGTCGTGTGCGTGGCGATGGTGTCCGTGCCCATGCATGGAGCGATGCTGCCACGGGGTGGCTCAGGACACCATTACGAGAGTCGAAGTATTGGCGGAGACGGACGGGACGACGATGAATGTGTCAGCCGCGCCCGGAAACCAGGGTGCCGATGTTCTCGCCCTTGAGGATGCGCAGCAGCACGCCCGGCTGGCCCATGTCGAAGATCCGCAGCGGCAGGCCGCTGTCGCGGCACAGGGCGAACGCGGCGGTGTCCATCACCTGCAGGTCGCGGGTGATCACCTCGTCGTAGGTCAGGGCCTCGAAGCGGGTCGCGTCCGGGTACTTCTTGGGGTCCCGGTCGTAGACGCCGTCGACCTTGGTCGCCTTCAGCAGCAGGTCGGCGCCGATCTCGATCGCGCGCAGGGCCGCACCCGAGTCGGTGGTGAAGAACGGGTTGCCGGTGCCGGCGGCAAAGATCACCAGCCGCCCTTTTTCCAGATGCCGGATCGCGCGGCGCCGGATGTAGTCCTCGCACACGTCGTTGATCTTCAACGCGCTCATCACCCGGGCCTTGCAGCCACGCTTTTCCAGCGCGTCCTGCATCGCCAGTGCATTGATCACCGTGGCGAGCATGCCCATCTGGTCGCCGGTGACCCGGTCCATGCCCGCGGCGGCAAGGCCCGCGCCGCGGAAGATGTTGCCGCCACCGATCACCAGCGCAATCTCGGCGCCGGCCTGCTGGGCTTCGATCACTTCCTGGGCGAGGCGGCCGATCATCTTCGGGTCGATGCCGTAGTCCTCGTCCCCCATCAGGGCCTCGCCGGAGAGTTTCAACAGGACACGGCGACAGGCAAGTGGGGACATGGTGGCCTCGATTGTGAACAAACCCCGCAATTCTAGCCGAGCCGGAGCGCCAGCGGGGTAGGGATGGGTGCCTCGTGCTGCGTTCAGGGGGGCATGCCAGCTCTTGTATCGCCATCGCCGCCGCTCTCGGATGCCAGGCCCCTGGGGCACGCCACCCGGCGTGGCGCACGCGGGTCGTGGTACAACAGCATCCCGACGCGGCGGCCGGCCCAAGGTTGCGTCCGGCGCGTCGCCAATCTTGCTGCTGCCGGAGTCGCCGCCGTCCATGATCCCGACCGGGAATCCTGCCGTCCAACTCGTCGCCCGTTGCAGGTGGGGGGGCTAGTGGTTGCCCCGGTGCGGGAGGAGGTGGACGGGGACATGCCGGCCCAGGCTCCGCAGGACGATGGATTCGAGGCCTTCCTGCGCGACCAGCGTCCGTTGCTGGTGGGCTACCTGTGCAGACGCCTGCCCGAAGAGGACGCCAAGGACATTGCCCAGGAGGCGATGATCCGGTTGATGCGCTACCGCGACCTGCCGCAGGAGCAACTGCGGCGGTTGGTGTACCGGATTGCCGCCAACGTGCTGCTCGATCGCGGCCGCCGCATCAGCAGCAGTGGGTCCGGCGCCCAGGTCAGTCTCGACGACGGCTACGACTGGCTGCAGTCGCCCGAGCCGAGCCATGAGCAGCGCATCGACCAGCAACAGCAGCTCGTTCATGTCCGGCAGTTGATCCTGCAACTGCCGGAGCGCTGTCGCGAGGTCTACCTGCTCAATCGCATCGAGGGCATGAGCTATACCCAGATAGCCGAACGGCTTGGTATTTCCGTCAAGGCGGTCGAGAAGCATGTCAGCCGCGCACTGAAGGGGTTGCGCCAGGGAATGGAGATGATCGAGGGCAGTGCCTCGCGGGAGTCGCGGCCGTGAATGTCGAGCGCATCACACGCCTGGAGGATGTGGCCGCCGATTGGCTGGCGCGCCTGCACTCGCCCGAGTGCAGCGCAGCCGAGCGGGCAGCGTTCGAGGACTGGCTGGCCGCGTCGCCGCGCCATGTCGAGGCCTGGCTGGAGGCCGAGCGCCTGCATTGTCTGGCCGGTGCGCTGGCCACTGATGAAATGCTGCAGGCCGCGGCCGGCGAGGTCCTGCGGCCGTCGCCGCGCCAGGCGTCCCGGGTCGCACGCGGTCGTGGCTGGAGCTGGACGGCCGCTGCAGCGGCGATGCTGGTGCTGGCGGTCGGGGCGGTGCAGTGGATGCGCCCCGGACCGGCCACGATCGTCGACCACGCCACCGTGGTCGGCGAACAGCGCGAGGTGTTGCTTGCCGATGGCACCCGCATGCTGCTGGACACCGACACCGCACTGGTGACCCGGTTCGACCGCCGCCAGCGCGTGGTCGAGTTGGCCCATGGGCGCGTGCAGTTCGAGGTCGGGCAGGATCGCCGGCCGTTCCTGGTCCGGGCCGCGGCCAGTACCGTGCGCGACATCGGCACCACTTTCCAGGTCAGTCGCCGCGGCGACGAGGTCGATATCGGCCTGATCGAGGGCGTGGTGCTGGTCAGCCGGGGCGACGATGGTCCCGGTCGAAAGCTGGCGCCGGGCGAGCAGGTCCGCGTCGATCCGCAAGGCCGCTTCACCGCGACCCGCGCGCTCGACCTGGAAGCAGCCACCGCCTGGCCGCGCGGCGAGCTGATACTGAGCAAGCGCCGGCTGGACGATCTGCTTGCGGAGATGAACCGCTATGCGGAGGTTCCGTTGCGGCTGGCCGACTCCACGCTGGCCGGCATTGCCATCAATGGTGTGTTCCGGGTTGATGAACAGGACGGACTGATCAAGGCGCTCGAAGAAAACTGGGGGCTGCGGGCGGAGAGACGCGCCGACGAAATCCTGCTCCACGGCCCGCCTCGTTGAGCACGGGGGCCGCCATTTCCATGGCGGCACCGGCACCGTCGCCAGTGGCTGTCCGGTGGTCTGCCTTGCCGGCCGATCAAACCTTTCCGTAATGTGGCGGAATGGGGAGTCGGATCCTTCCGCGAATGGTCAGGGCATGCCTGCTGATGGCGGCATGCGGCGCGCTTGCGTCGCGTGGAGCAGAAGCATGGGCGCAGCCGGCGCTCCAGCAGCAGGCGCCTGGAGTGTTGTCACTGGACCTGCCCGGCGGAAGGCTCGATGACGCGCTGAAGGCGCTGGCCCTGCGCAGCCGCATCCAGATCCTCTATGCCCCCGGTCAGGTCGAGGGCCGGCGGGCGAGCGCGCTGCAAGGCGACATGACCATCGCGGAAGCCCTGCATGAGCTGCTCGAAGGCGAGGGGCTACGCGCAGAACGCGTGGCGCCGGACACCTTCGTGCTCAGGGAGATTCGTCGGCCCCGGGTCGAAACCAATGCCTCGCGCCCCCGGCCATCCCCGCCGCGGCAACACCCGGTCGACATCGACAGGATCGAGGTCACCGGCTCGCGGATTCCGCTGGCGGACATCGGCGCGATCACGCCCACGCCGATGACGCTTATCAGCCGTGAGGACATCGAAGCCAGCGGCTACCAGACCCTGTTCGAGCTGCTGCGTTTCCAGGTCGGCATGATCGGCCACCATCCGGTCGCGGTCGCGGCGGATGGCGGGCCCGACTTCCAGCAGCCTTTCAGCATCGCCGCGACGACCAGCCTCAACGCCCTGGGCCCGCGCGCGACCCTGTTCCTGGTCGATGGTCGACGGGTGGCGAACTACGGCCTGACCTCGTCGGAACTGGGCGGGCTGACCGATCTGGACGCGATCCCGCTGAGCATGGTCGAGCGGGTCGAGGTGGTGCGCGGCGGAGCCTCGGCCATCTATGGCGCCGATGCGATGGCCGGCGTGGTCAACATCATCCTGCGCAAGCGGCAGAAAGGGAGCGAACTACTGGCCCGTCTTGGTCGCAGTACCCGCGGCGATGCGGACGAGTGGCGACTTTCCGCAAGCCATGGTCTGGACACGCGCCGCGGCGGTGCCGGCATCCTGGCGGTGGACTGGCTCGATCGCGAGGAACTGCCCGGCGATGCGCGCGACTGGCATACCTGGGACCACAGTCGGCACGGGCTGCCGGACTGGCGCTTCCCGCTGGGCTATCGCGACCTGGGCCATCGCCTGGTCCAACTGCAGTGTGGCAATGCGCCGCCCGGCATCGCCCCTGATTGCATGTTCGACCCCGCGCGCTACACCAGTCTGCAACCGGCCAGCCAGCGGCTATCGTTGCATGGGCACCTCATCGAGCCGCTATGGGAAGGGGCCGCACTCGAACTCGATCTGCGCTACAGCAAGGCCAAACAGGCGCTGGCCAATCCGCCCTTCCGCGCTCGCGTGAACCTGCCGGCTTCGCATCCGGATGGCCTGGAGGACGGCTTCCTCGACTACGCCTTCTTCGAGATCGGCCCGGTCCGCAATCGCAGCGACAATCGCAGTCTCGATCTGGGTACCTCGGTGAACGGCACGGCCGGCGACTGGACCTGGGATGTATCGTTCTCGCATCACCAGAACAAGGTCGACAGCCGGATCCATGGACTGATCAGCAGCGAAGCGATCGAGCACGCGGTCGATGAGGGACGGTACCGTTTCGACGGCACGCCCAACGACCCGGCCCTGCTGGAAGCGGTCTCGCCGGTGTTCCGCCTGGGCGGTGAGGCGACCCTGCAGCAGTTCTCGGTCGACTTCGAAGGCCCCTGGTTCAATCTGCCCGGCGGCGCGGCGAGGCTGGCTACCGGAGTGGAGCTGACCCGCAACACCCTGCTGCACGACCCCGACCAGCGGTTGCGCGACGATGACCTGGCGCTTGGCACGCAGAAGCGGCCGCTCGACAGCCATCGTCGCGGTTCGGCGGTATATGCCGAGTTGGGCCTGCCACTGCACGGGAAGTTATTGGCCGATGTCGCCCTCCGTTTCGACCGCCAACAGGACTACGGCAGCCGGTTCTCGCCGAGGTTGGGGCTCAAATGGGCGCCGGGCGAGTCGCTGACGTTCCGTGGCACCGCCGCTACCGGCTACCGCGCGCCGTCGCTGTTCGAACTGCGGCGGCCCAACGTCATCGAGGAGCACGTGTTCGTCCGCCAGATCGACGTGTTGCGCCCGTGCGCGATCGAAATCGCGCTCGACGAGGAGCGGTCCTATTGCCTGGTCCTGCTCGGGGCCTTCGATAATCCTGACCTGCGGGCGGAGACATCACGCAGCCACACTCTCGGCATGGTATGGGCGCCATCGACTGATTTCAGCCTCAGTTTCGACGTGTTCCGGATCCGCAGGTACAACGAGATCGTCGCCGGCAGCGCGTTCGACGACCTGGACGCTTTCCCTGACTCCCTGCGCCGCGACGAGCAAGGACGGCTGGTCGCCATCGAAAGCTATTTCAGGAACCTGGGCCGAACCGACGTGCGTGGTTGGGAGGCCGAGATGCGCTGGCGGCTCGATGCCGGCAACGTCGGCGACTTCTCGCTGGCGATCACCGCTCACCACCTGCTGAAGGTCAGGCGCCAGGCCTGGGGCGATGCGCCGGTCCACGATCATGCCAGCTATGGCGCGCCCAGCAGCAACCTGCTTGCCTCGCTGCAATGGTCGCGCCGGGACTGGGTGACCACCCTCAATCTGCGTGCTCGCGGGCCCTATCGGATCGGCTCGCCGGATACCGGCTGCCCGTCCTACAACGGCAGCCGTTGTAGCACCCCCGGTCGCGGCGTGCTCGACCTCGATCTGGCCTGGAACGGCCTGCCGAACTGGAGGCTGGGATTGAATATCCGCGATCTGGCCGATCGCGCCCCGGTCAACTACGACACCGACCAGGACGGCTACGACATCGCCCATGACGACCCCCGCGGCCGTTTCGTCCTGCTGAGCGCGCGCTACCGGTTCTGAGACCCGTTCTGAGACTCGGGACTTCTCCGGGTAGGGGGATCGGCCGTACATCCGTTATTGCTCCTGTCCGACGCCGGCAACGGTGTCGCTGCGGGCTGTGCCCGCAGGATGGCCACACGGAGACATGCAGCCGCATGCCAGCAGAACTCAGGGGAGCAGTCAGCAGTATGAAGCAGTACCGGAGCATTGAGGACAGGAGCTTTCAGGGAACCAATCGGGGGAGGGGCCGCAGGGCCCGTTCGGCGCTTTCCGGCGCCATCGCCGCGGCACTCCTGTGCGGCAGCGTGGGGACGCTTGCCGCACAGGAGGCGGCGACCTATCAGGAGCAGGGTCGGCTCGGCGATGCCGACAGCTGGCGCAGTGACGAGTTCAACGCCGATTGGGGGCTCGCGGCAATCGGCGCGCACCATGCCTATGCGCGTGGGCTGAGCGGCCGCGGCATCCGGCTGGGCGTTTTCGACAGCGGTGTCGACCTGCGCCATGGCGAATTCGCGGGCAAGCAGAACAACGGTATCCGCATCGCCGACATCCTCTCCGATGGTTCCGCTTGCACCAACGCCACCGCGCTGAGCGGCCCTGACGCCTGCTTCATGAGCGACGGCGATACCGTCGGCATCGACTATTTCCACTACACCGACGCCGACCGCGAGTTCGTCCAGTGGGCGACCGAGATGGGCTACTTCTACGATTGGGTGCCGGAGTATCTTGAGTCGCTGGCCGGCTTCAGCTATTCCGAGCACGGCACCCACGTCGCCGGAACCATGGTCGCCAATCGCGACGGCAGCGGCATGCATGGCGTCGGTTTCGGGGCCGAGATCACCAGTGCGCGGCTGTTCTCGAACTCGTACACGGATCTCGATGCGCTGTTGGGCTGGGGTGGCGAGTCGTACGCCAACGGTCCCGATTCGAGCGCCGTGGCCAGCATGTACGAGCAGATGGTCGCGCAGGGCGTGCGTGCTATCAATCACAGTTGGGGTCTGAGCCGCGAGCCGACCACCGCCGCGGACATGGACGCGCTCTACAACGCTCCGGGCGTGGCCGGGTACTTCAGCACCTACACCAGTCCCTCGCTGCAGAACGGCCTGATCCAGGTCTGGGCCGCGGGCAACGACGGCGGCAACATCGCCGGCATCTACGCGACCCTGCCGCGCTGGAATCCGGAACTGGAGCAGTACTGGCTCAGCGTCGTCAACATTGCCCCGAACGGCGAGCTTGCCGACAGCTCCAGCATCTGCGGCCTGAGCAAGGACTGGTGCGTGACCGCGCCCGGCACTTCGATCGCTTCGACGATCGTCGGCGGCGAGATCGAAGGCGAGGTGATTCGCGACGAGGACGGCAATTTCATCGGCCTCGAGATCACTGCGGAGAATCCCGAGTACGGCTACGGCAACCTGACCGGCACCTCGATGGCCGCGCCGCACGTCACCGGTGCGCTGGCACTGCTGATGGAGCGTTTCCCGTACCTCGACAACCCGCAGGTCCGCGACGTGCTGCTGACCACCGCGACCGATCTCGGCGCGCCCGGCGTCGACGAGATCTACGGCTGGGGCCTGATCAACCTGGAGAAGGCCATCGACGGCCCCGGCATGCTGCGTGTCGACACCAACGTCGTGATGGATCGCCCCGCCGGTGGTGCCAAGGTCTGGGACGGCCTGGCCTGGGACGATTGGCGCAACGACATCAGTGGCCCCGGCCGGCTGACCAAGTCCGGCATTGGCTGGTTGCGCCTGAGCGGCGACAACAGTTTCGCAGGCCTCAGTGTTGAGGACGGCGTGCTCGAACTCGACGGTGACAACCGGCTGTCAGCCTCAGCCGAGGTCAACGGCGGCTTCTTCGTGCTCAATGGCACGCTGCAGGACACCGACCTGGCCGTGAACCGCGGCCTGGCCAGCATCCAGGGTGCAGTGACAGGCGGCATGACCGTGATCGGTGCGCAGGGCCACCTGCACGGCACCGGTACCTTGGGCGATACCCGCGTAGCCGGCGTGATCGCTCCGGGCAATTCGGTTGGCACCCTGCGCATCGACGGCGACTACACCCAGCTCGCCGGCTCGGTGTACGAAGCGGAGGTCGAGGGTGGCAATGCCGACCTGCTCGACATCAGCGGCCATGCCGACCTGCAAGGCGGCACCGTGCGCGTGTTGCCGGTGGCGGGCGACTACCTGCTGGGCCGCAGCTACAACATCCTCAGCGCCGCGGGTGGCATCAGCGGCGGCTTCGACGGCATCGACAGCAGCGCGTTCTCGCCGTTCCTGGCTTTCACTCTCGATCAAGGCGGCAACATCATCGCGCTCGACGTGAGCCGGGGCATGGCGCTCGCAGAGGTCGCGACCACGCACAACCAGCACGCGGTGGCGGTGGGCGCGGACACACTGGCGATGGATCACGTGCTGGCACAGCGTGTGACCCGGCTGTTTCCGGCTCAGGCCATGTCCGCGCTCGACCTGTTGAGCGGCGAACTGCATGCCAGCGCCCAGTCGGTGTTGCTGGACAGCCAGCAACACGTGCGCGAAAGCGCGCTGACGCGCGCGGCGGCCGGACAGGGTGCGTTTGCCCATCAGGATGCCGCCGGTTCCGCGGCCTGGGTCGAGGTGCTGCGCGGCAGCGGCACGCTCGATGGCGATGGCAATGCCGCCCGCACCGAGTACAGCGGCAACACCTGGCTGGTGGGCTATGACCACCGCTTCGACAGCGGTTGGCGGGTCGGCGTGCTGGGTGGCAGCGGCCGGAGCGACATGGATGCCCGCGAGCGCAGCAGCAAGGGCGACATCACCGGCTATCGCATCGGCGCCTATGTCGGGCAGTCGTGGGGCGGTTTCGGCCTGCGTGCCGGCCTGGTCCACGACAGCAGCGAGATCGATGTGCGCCGGGACGTGGCTTTCGATGGGTTGCAGGACCGGACCCGTGCCGAGTACGACGCGACCGCGACCCAGGCCTTCGTCGAGGCCGGCTACCGCATCGGGGTCGGTGCATGGGAGTTCGAGCCCTACCTGCAGTACGCGAGGATTGCGTTCGATATCGACGGCTTCCGCGAGGATGGCGGCGTGACCGCACTGCAGGGCCAGAGTCGCGACGGCGACGTCGGCCTGGCGACTGCGGGTGTCCGCTTCAACGTCGACCTGAAGGCTGCGAGGCAGCAGGAAAGCTGGCTGAGCCTGCGTGGCGGACTGGGCTATCGCGACGCCAGTGGCGACCTGCTGCCTTCGGCCGAACTGGCCTGGAGCGGTGCCGATGCCTTCGCAGTGCATGGCGCCCCGCTGGCCGGCGACGCCACCGTGGCCGAGCTGGGTTTTGCCGCCCGCACCGGCGCGACCAGCCTGCTTGAGTTCGGCTATCGCGGCCAGTTCGGCGACGACGGCAACGCGCATGGTCTCAGTGCGAGGTACTCGTTGCAGTTCTGAGCTGAGAGCGCACTTTGGACGAAGGACGGGCAACGGATGCCCGTTGCTGGCACACAAGGATCAGGTGCCTGCCCTGGACGGCATGCTCCCGGCGCGATGTTCCCTGTTCTCATCGCGCGGGAGCACCATTTTTTCCCGATCAGGTTCATGGGAACCGGATCCTGAAGGCCGCTGGATGCGGCGCCGCCCCTGAATGGGAGCGGAGTGCTCCGGTGGCCGTGTCGCACTCAATGGGCACAGCGCACGCAGCAAGTAGAACAATGGACTGCCTGCAGTAACGAAGAAGGCCGCGGATCGCTCCGCGGCCTTCTTTTTTTCAGTGCTGGCAGAGCGCGTGTTACGCCAGGCCGGCCTGCTTCATCACTTCGGCAGCGTAGTCCTCGACCACCTTCTCGATGCCCTCGCCGACGGCCAGGCGCTGGAAGCCGACGACGTCGGCACCGGCGGCCTTGACCGCCTGCTCGACGGTCTGGTCGGTGTTGAGCACGTACGGCTGGCCGTAGAGGGTGACCTCGTTGACGATCTTGTTGATCTTGCCGCTGATGATCTTCTCCAGGATGTCGGCCGGCTTGGCCTTGTCCTTGTCGCTCATCTTGGCCAGCTCGATCTCCTTCTCCTTCTCGATGAAGTCGGCCGGAACGTCGGCAGCCTTGACGTAGGGCGGGTTCATCGCAGCGATGTGCATGGCGATGCCACGAGCCAGATCGGCGTCGCCGCCCTTGACCTCGACCAGCACGCCGATGCGGCCGCCGTGCACGTAGGCAGCGACGTTGTTGCTGCTGTCGATGGCGACCAT
Organism: Lysobacter alkalisoli; assembly: GCF_006547045.1. Taxonomy (NCBI): domain Bacteria; kingdom Pseudomonadati; phylum Pseudomonadota; class Gammaproteobacteria; order Lysobacterales; family Lysobacteraceae; genus Marilutibacter; species Marilutibacter alkalisoli. The sequence continues at coordinate 2,619,454 of NZ_CP041242.1, read as the reverse complement.
GCGGCGCAACTGCACGTTTTCGCCGACCTTGGCGATCAGCGCGGCGCGGGTTTCCTCGACGGTCTGCCCGTCGATCTTGGCGCCCTTCAGTGCCTCGATGTCGGCCGCGCCGAGCGCGGCCTTGGCAGCGGCGTCGGTGAAGGCGATGAAGTTCTCGTCCTTCGCCACGAAGTCGGTCTCGGAGTTGATCTCGACCAGCACGGCCTTGCCGCCATCCTGGGCGGTCGCGATGCGGCCTTCAGCGGCCACGCGGCCGGCCTTCTTGTCGGCCTTGGCCAGGCCCGACTTGCGCAGGTTCTCGGCGGCGGCGTCGATGTCGCCGCCGGTTTCGGTCAGCGCCTTCTTGCACTCCATCATGCCGGCGCCGGTGCGCTCGCGCAGTTCCTTGACGAGGGATGCGGTGATTTCAGCCATTGGGGGTACCTCGATGTTGTTTGGGACGTCTGGATGTTTGAGACGTCATCCCCGCCAAGGCGGGGCTCCAGTGTCTTGGGCGACAGGGCGTAGTCGCTGGATTTCCGCTTTTGCGGAAATGACGAACCAGGGGTAAAGGCACAGCCGCGCAGTGTGGCGCGGCTGCATGACGCGTGTTTGACGCGCCTGCTTTTACGGGGCTGTTACTCGGCAGCCGGAGCTTCGGCGTCGTCTGCCTTGGCAGCCTTCTTGGCCGGAGCCTTGCGGGCCGGCTTCTTGGCCTCGGCATCGCCCTCGGCGGTGTCGGTGGCGTCGGCGAAGTCTTCCTCGCGGACCGAGGTGGAGGTCGGCGCGGCGGCCTTGCCTTCCAGCACCGCGTCGGCGGCGGCGCGGGCGTACAGCTGCACGGCGCGGATGGCATCGTCATTGCCCGGGATGGCGTAATCGACCAGTTCCGGGTTGTAGTTGGTGTCGACGACAGCAATCACCGGGATGCCGAGCTTCTTGGCTTCCTTGATCGCGATGTCCTCGTGACCGATGTCGATCACGAACAGTGCGTCCGGCAGGCGGTTCATCTCCTTGATGCCGCCCAGGCTGGCTTGCAGCTTGTCGCGCTCGCGGCGCAGGCCCAGCACCTCGTGCTTGACCAGCTTTTCGAAGGTGCCGTCGGTCTCGGCGGCCTCGAGTTCCTTCAGGCGCGCGACCGACTGCTTGACGGTGCGGAAGTTGGTCAGGGTGCCGCCCAGCCAACGCTGGTTCATGTACGGCATGCCGCAACGCTCGGCCTCTTCCTTGATCGACTCGCGCGCGCTGCGCTTGGTGCCGAGGAACAGGATCATGCCGCGCTTCTGGGCGATGCCCGAGATGAAGTTCATCGCGTCGTTGAACAGCGGAACCGTCTTCTCGAGGTTGATGATGTGGATCTTGCCGCGGGCGCCGAAGATGTACGGGCCCATCTTCGGGTTCCAGTAACGGGTCTGGTGGCCGAAGTGGACGCCGGCTTCCAGCATCTGGCGCATGGTGATCTGGGACATTAGCTTGTGACTCCAGGCAGTGGAATCCTGGCCGCCAATAAAGGTGGGGCGGCTGCCGCGGCGAGCGCCATGGCGTGGATTCCGGGGTTGGGCCTCCCCGCTGCGTCCGTGTCCGAACCCCGCCTCCGTCTTGATGGACTTGGGGCACCCCGGCACGGGTCATGGCAGCGGGTGTGTATTTGCCGGTTACGCCCGGCATGGGCGGCGCGGACAGCCAAAGCCGGCCGCATAGCCGGCGAATCATAGCGCGGACGGGCGCCGGAGGCAATGTCTGCGGGGCGGGGCGGCCCTTGCGGCGCGCGCCGGATCAGCCGGTCCGGCCCCTGGCGGCTCCGGACTCAGTAGGTCACGGTGACGGTGACCACGTCGCTGTAGTTGCCCGCGGCGACCGATTGGGTTGCCGGCACGCGGCCGTGGACGGTCAGGGCCTGCGCGGTGCCGGTGCCGGTCCCCGGCACGGTGTCGGTGCCGATCGTGGCGCCCCAGCGCAGGCTGCGGCCGGCATCGCGGTAGAGCTCATAGTCGACGTAACTGCCGGTTGCGCCCAGGCGCATGCGGCGGGTGAGGCCAACGGCGTTCTGGCCGTTGTCCAGGGCGACGTTCCAGGCGGTGCGCGCGGTGCAGGTCATGGTGATGGTGGAGGTCTGGTCGATGTTGCTGCCGACCGGTCCGGGAACGCTGCCGAAATCCAGCGCGGTCGCGGTGGCGATCACGCAGTTGTCGGGAACGGTGGCGCTGGCGGTGAAGGGGAAGGTCGCGGTGCCGCCGCCACCACCGCCGCTGGTGCACGACGCGGGATAGTTGGGTGTGCCGAGCAGTGCTTCCGCATAGCGGTAGTCGAGGCGTGTGTGGGTGCCGGTGAAGGGATTGCTGTGGAGGCCGGCGGCAAGCCCTGCCTGCGCCGGGACCCGCGCGTGCATCGTGGCGGTGGTCGAGCCACTACCGCCCAGCACCGGGACGTCGTACTGCAGGTCGATCTGCACTGGAGTGGGCGTGGCGGGGATCGAGCTGTCCCCCCAGATCAGGGTGCGTGCCGGATCCCGGTAGATCTGGAACTGCATCGCATCGCCGAACGAGTTGGTCATGCGACGTGGATTGGTCAGGCCGCCGCCGTTGGCGCCCGCGCCGATATTCAGGCACATCCGGACCCGGGCCGTGGCCAGCAGCGACAGCCCGCTGGTGTTGCATACGACCGTGACGACAGCTGTGCTGTCGACGTTGCCGGTCCCGGTCACCGTGCCGAAGTTCAGTGCTGTGGAGCTGGCAGTGCAGGTGGTCACCGCCTGCGCCGGCGCCGGCAGCCACAACAGGGCGAACAGCAGCAGGGCCGCTCCGGGGACGGGATGCGAACGGATCATGGCGGAGTCTCCTGCAGGCATTGCAGTGGACCGATGCGCGGAATCGCCCCGGCCGCTTCCGGGTAATCGAAGTCGACCTGGCAGGCGCCTGTCGGTGTCAGTACGCGCAGACGGTTGTGGCTTTCGAGCGCGTCGAGATAGGCCTCGCCATCGTAGCCCACGATCGTCTCGATATCGGTGCCCTGCAAGCGCACCCGGCTGTGCGGTGGCAGCGGCTGCCCGTCGACATCGTGCAGGACCACCAGCGCGGCGCGCACCGGGGTGAGCGAAAAAAGCACCCGTGTGCCGGCGCGGTCGCTGGGAGTGGCGGTCAGGTCGACATCGGCGATACGCACGTCGATCGGAAGCGCCATCGGGTCGATCGACAGCTTGTTGCGCTGCCAGGCGTTGAGCGGTGTCACCAGCAGCATGCCATCGGCGTCGGTGTGGCCGATCAGACGGTTCTCCAGTTTGACCGGAACGCCGGCAATGCCATCGGTGGAGACGACCGCGAAGGCGTCGTCGATGCGCCGCGCGGCAAAGGCGTGACCGCCCATCCATACCAGACCGCCGCTGGCCTGGGCATGGCCGTGGCGGGCGCCGCCGATGCTGGCGATGCCCAGCCCGAGCCGGCTGTGGTCGCCCAGCCAGCCGGCTTCGGCGAGACCACCGCTGCCGTCGTCGCCGTCGCGCACCTGCACCCGCCAACCGAAACCGCCGTCGCCCGGGACGGGCTGTGCAAGCTCGACCAGGCCGTTGTCGCGCCGGTTGCTGCGTTGCCAGGAGGTGCCGAACTGGCGGTCGTGATCCAGCGGAACGGTGACGCTCAGGTACAGGCTGCGGTCACGGTCGTCGTCCAGGTTCTGGTTGTACGACAGGTTGGCCGACCAGCCGCGGGCGAAGTTGCGCGTCCAGAACACACCGGCGTAGCGCATCGTGGCCAGGTCCATGTCCACGTCCGGATGGCTCAAGCGCACATAACTGAAACTGATGTTGCCCAGTGCCGGGGTGGTGAAGCCGGCCAACGCGCGCTCGCTGACCGTGGGCGCACGTGCGCCGTACAACGAGGCGATGTCGCGATAATCGCCATGGGTGCGCTGACTGTCGGCAGAGATGTTGAAGCGGCCGTTGTTCCAGCTGTAGCCCAGTGTCGTCTGCGACCCACGCTCATCGTCGAGCACGCTGCGCGCATGCGAGGCGCTCACCACGCCGGCGCGACCGGCCAGCCACACGCCGCCGAGTCCGGCGTTGACCAGCCCGTCACCCGTTTCCGCATGCGATTCCAGCGTGAAGCGGTCGCTGACGCCGTAGCGCAGGTTGCCGCTGGCGACCGCTTCGCTGGCGTACGAGAACGACTCGACGCCGTAGTCTTCGCGGACCGTGCCGATGCTGACCGACCAGTCCGACAGTCCCCTGGCCAGCAGCTGCTGGGTGGAATAGAACGGAAAGTCGAGGCTGCGGGTGCGGCCGAAGGCATCGGTGATCACGAGTTGCGCGTTGCCCGCGCCGCTGATGCCCGGCACCGTGGTCAGCTGGAATGGGCCGGTGGGCAACTCGCCGCTGTATTGCCGTATGCCGTTGACATAGAGATCCACGGCCGAGGGCACCGCGACTTCGCCGAGGAAAGCCGGCAATGGCGCGGTCACGCGATAGGGCTGGAGGCTGAAGTTGCGGCCGAGTTGTACGCCGCCCATGCGCACCGGCCGGGTCCAGTTGAGGAAGCCGCTGAAGGTGTCGCCCACGCTCAGGGTGAGCGCGGTCTCGGGAAACGACAGTTGCCAGCGGCTGTCCAGGCGGACCGTATCGCCACGCCAGCCATCCTGCTCGTCGTCTCCACCAGTCCGGTAGGTGCGGCTGACCGTGGAGGTGCTGAACACGCCGGGTCCGACGCCGAACAGGCGCAGTTCGCTGGCGACGCTCAACTGGCTGCTGCCCCGGTCGTCGTGGCTGGCATACAGGTCGTAGTTGAACAGCAGGCCGGGCGATGTCGCAGTGACCGGCGCGGCAAGGCCGTCCGGGACATTGAGTACCGTGGTCGCCAGCGAAAGCTGCGACAGCGGCGCATCGATGGCGATGCGCTGGCTGGCGACGTCATAGCGGACCTCGACGCCGGCGAGTTCGTCGAGGGCCAGCATTCCGTCGTCCTTGCGGTCTGCCAGTACGAAGCCCAGTCGTCGCAGGTCGTCGCTGTGGACGAAGAAGCGGGAGTCCCGGTCGCGGCCGGTCCGGCGGACGAACCGGACCAGTTGCGGCTGGCGGGTGTGGTTGAGCACGACCTCGAGGTATAGCGTCTCGCCGTGTGTCTCGTCGTCGATGTCTGCTGCCGGGAGCGCGGAGTCGTCGTTGGTCGCATCGCCGCTCATTGCGTCGCCTCCGTGCCGCGTTGGCTGCGCGCCCGCGGTGTCGGCAAAAGGGACGGCGAACACGGTCAGCAGCAGCGCGTCACCGAGTCGTCGCGTCCAGCGCCAGTGTGCGTTCGACCGGTTCACCGTTGATCCTTGCCTTGAACGCGCCATCAGGCGGCGTGGTGAAGAGGGCTGGCAGTTCCCAGCGCTTGCGTTGGCCCGGCAGCACGTACCCCGACAGTCCGGGCGCGATGGCAATGCGCTGGCCGTCGCGCCCGACGAACACGAGATCCGCGACCTGCGCGTGCCCGTCGCCGGTGTTGCTGATTTCAATGCGGTTGCCGTCTACCAGCCGCGTCCGCAGGGCCGGCGCCAGCTCGCGCGCGCCGGCGGGCATCAGGAAGACCGGGATCGAATAGCGCAGCACGAACTGCAGCCCGGGCGGGGAGGGTTGTGCCGGCTCGCCGCCATCGCCGCGCTCCGCCGTCGGAAGTTCGTCGACGATGACCCGGTAGCTGGCTTCGTGGCCGGCGGGCGGGGGCCCGGTACGCACGATGCGGACCAGTTGCCGGGCGCCCGGAGCCAGCTCGATCATGGGCGGGCTCAGGGCAATGTCGGAGGTGGCCTCCAGTTCGTCCTCGCCGGCATTCTGGGTCCAGCGGAACACGCGCAGCTGCGCATGCAGTGGTTCGCTGCCGGTGTTGCTCAGGGTCAGGCCGCCGGCGCTTTGCCGGGCCTGCAGCGTGATCGATGTCGGCGCCACCTGCAGGTTGGCGGCACGGACGTCCTGGCCCGTCGCCAGCAACGCGAAGGTTGCCAGCAGCAACAGCGACCAAGCGTGCAGACACCGCGTCGGCATCCCCTTCACGACGTTCAGAAGGCGATGGTCGCGGTTACCACGTCAAGGTAGCTCGCAGCCGGAAAGTTGGCGCTGGGTGTGCGTCCGTATACGGAGTAGGCCTGGACCGCGCCGGTGCCGGTGCCGGCCACCGTGTCCGTACCGATCGTTTCGCCCCAGACCGTCGTGCGCGCGGCGTCGCTGTAGAGCTGGTAGGGGACAAGGTCGGCGCCGTTGGCCATGGCCCGGGCCGCGATGCCGCCGCCGCCGCTGTTCTGGCCCTCGTCGAGCGCGATGGTGTAGCCCGTGCCCGGGGTGCAGTTGACGTTCAACTGGCCAACGGCGTCGATGTCGGTGGCGCTGGAGGGCTGGGTGCCGAAGTCGACATCGGTGGCCGCTGGGGTGTCGATGGTGCAACTGCTTTCGATGGTGATCCTGACCTCGAAGGTCGTCGTGGCCGTCTGCGCATGCAGCGCGGGACTGCCGAGCAGGGCCGCGGCGGCCAGCAGGGTGGCGGACAGGTGCAGTTTGAATCGGCTCATGATGTGTCTCCGGCGCGTTGTATCCCCCGTACCCTGGAAGGCGCCGCGTCTGCCGCCTGCGCAGGGCTGCACGTTGCGTGCCCGACGCACCCGACACTTCCACTCATTGCCTGCCCTGTCAAGGAATTCCGGCTGCCCCGATCCGTTCAGTGTTGTGAGGTGTCCTCCAGGCCCCCACCGGAGGCCTCGAGGGTGGCGTGGATTCAGCCCGCCCCGGATTCGGCGATAATGCGCGCATGGCCATATCCATCAAGACCCCCGAAGAAATCGAGAAGATGCGCGTTGCCGGCCGCCTGGCCGCCGAGGTGTTGCAGGTCGTCGCCCCGCACGTGAAGCCGGGCGTGACCACCGAGGAGCTCGATCGCATCTGCCACGACCATATCGTCAATGTACAGAAGGCCATCCCGGCCAACGTCGGCTACAAGGGCTTCCCGAAGACGGTCTGCACCTCGGTCAACAACGTCATCTGCCATGGCATCCCGAGCGAGGCCAAGGTCCTGAAGGACGGCGACATCGTCAATATCGACGTCACCGTCATCAAGGACGGCTGGCACGGCGACACCAGCCGCATGTACATCGTCGGCAAGCCGTCGGTGATGGCGCAGCGGCTGGTCGAGGTCACCCGCGAGGCGATGTTCCGCGGCATCCGCGCGGTCAGGCCGGGGGCGACCCTGGGCGATATTGGCCACGCGATCCAGCAGTACGCGGAGGCCGAGCGCTTCTCGGTGGTGCGCGAGTATTGCGGCCACGGCATCGGCAAGGTCTATCACGACGAACCGCAGGTATTGCACTACGGCCGTCCCGGGCAGGGCGTGGTGCTGAAGCCGGGCATGACCTTCACCATCGAGCCGATGATCAACGAGGGTACCCGCCACACCCGCCTGCTGCCTGATGGCTGGACCGTGGTCACCAAGGACCGCAAGCTGTCGGCGCAGTGGGAACACACGGTGGTGGTGACCGACGACGGTGCCGAGATCCTGACCCGGCTGCCGGGCGACGACAACGACCTGTGAGGCCATGAGTCCCCCGCCCATCGGTCACGCCCCCGACGCCGCGGCCAATGCCGGGTGGGCCGGGTGGGCCGCGTCCGCGCGTGAATCCCTGGCCGAGGGCCAGGCTGCGCTGGCGGTCCGCTTCGATGCCGGGGGCGATATCGATCGCCTGCTGGCCAGCAGGATCATGGCGGTCGACCGTCAGGTGCTCACGGCGTGGAGGATGTGCGTGCCAGAGGGTGCGGGGCTGTCGCTGTTCGCAGTAGGCGGATACGGCCGCGGCGAACTGTTCCCGCACTCGGACATCGATTTGCTGGTCATGGCCGAACCGGAGGTGCAGGCCGCGCATGAGGACGCGCTGTCGCGCTTCTTCACCAGCCTCTGGGATGCCGGCTTGCCGGTCGGCCATGCGGTGCGTTCCATCGCGCAGTGCAGCGAGGCCGCCGCAGCCGACGTGACCGTGATGACCAGCCTGATCGAGTCGCGTCCGCTCGATGCCGATGACGATGCACGGCAGGCCCTGGAAGCCGCGGTCGCACCCGGGCGGGTATGGTCGGCACGCGAATTCTTCGAGGCCAAGCGCAACGAACTGCGAGAGCGCCACGCGCGTCACGGCGACACCTCGGACAACCTCGAACCCAATCTCAAGGAAGGCCCGGGTGGCCTGCGCGACGTGCAGACACTGCACTGGATGGCGCTGCGCATCATCGGCACCTCCGACCTCGAGTCGTTGGTCTCGGCTGGCCAGTTGGGTGCCGATGAGGCCGAATCGCTGGACCGCGAGCGCATCAACCTTTCGCGACTGCGCTATGGCCTGCACCTGGTGGCCGGCAAGCGCGAGGAGCGGTTGCGCTTCGACTATCAGAAGCGGTTGGCCGAGCGCCTGGGATATGTCGACACCGACGGCAGTCTTGCGGTCGAACAGATGATGCAGGGCTTCTACCGCAGCGCCTCGCTGGTGCAACGGATCGGTGAACGCCTGATGCAACGCTTCGAGGAACAGATCGAAGGCGAGCCGATACCGCAACCGATCGATGCGCTGTTCGAACTGCGCCGTGGCTACCTGGCCGCGCGCGATGCCGGATGGCCGCGGCAGCCTGCGGAGGTATTCGACCTTTTCGCGACCTGGGCTGCGCGAGGCGACGTGCGTGGCCTGCATTCGCAGACCGCGCGTGCGCTGGCCGAGGCATTGCCGGAGCTGCCGGACTTCGTGGCCGCCACGCCGGCACTGCATGTTCGCTTCCTGCAGCTGTTGCGTGGTCCCGAGCCGGTGAAGACCCTGACCCGGATGGCGCGCCTGGGCGTGCTCGGGCGCTGGATACCCGCTTTCGCGCGCGTGTCCGGGCGCATGCAGTTCGACCTGTTCCATGTCTACACCGTCGATCAGCACACTCTGGCGGTGCTGAAGAACCTGTCGATCTTCGCCTCCGGCGAACATGATGAGCGCTTCACCCTCGCACGTGAGGTCTGGCCGCGCCTGCGCAAGCCCGAGCTGCTGCTGCTGGCCGGCCTGTTCCACGACATCGGCAAGGGGCGGGGCGGCGACCATTCCGAGCTGGGCGCCGATGACGCCCGTGTGTTCTGCGGCGCGATCGGGCTGAGCGCGATCGATGCCGCCCTGGTCGAGTGGCTCGTCCGCAAGCACCTGTTGATGTCGACCACGGCGCAGAAGCAGGACATCACCGATCCGGAAATCATCCATCGCTTCGCCACCGAGGTTGGCGATCGCGAACGGCTCGATCATCTCTATCTGCTGACCTGTGCCGATATCGCCGGCACCTCGCCGAAGCTGTGGAATGCGTGGAAGGATCGCCTGCTGGCGGATCTCTACACTGCGACGCGGCTGGCGCTGCGGCGCGGTCTGGAGCATCCGCTTGCCGCTGCCGAGCGTGCTGTCGAAACCCGCGAAGCAGCGCATGCGATGCTGGCCGCGTTCGGTACCGGCGACAGGGAAATCGAGTCGCTGTTCTCGCGCATGCCCGAAGCGGCGTTCCGACGAGGCCGTCCGGACCAGTTGGCCTGGCAGGCGGGTGCGTTGCGCGGCGTGGCCACGGGCGACACCCGGGTCCGCGCGCGTCCGGTTGCCGCGCACGCCGGTGCGATGGAAGTGTTCGTGCATTCGCCCGACCGCGACGGCCTGTTCGCCGCGATCGTCGCCACGCTCGATCGCATTGGTCTGGCGATCCAGCAGGCGCGCGTGCTGGATGGCCCCGAGGGCACCATTTTCGACAGTTTCGAGGTGATCCCTTCCGATCCGCGCCACATCCCGGCAGCGGAGGAAATCGAACAGCGCCTCGAAGCCGCGCTGGCCGGCAACCTGGACGAGATCAAACCGCCGCGTCGCGCCCAGCCGCGCCACCTGCGTCATTTCCGCATCGTGCCGCAGGTCGCTTTCGACGATACTGCCGGCGGCCGTACCCAGGCCAGCCTGGTATGCACCGACCGACCGGGATTGCTGGCGGATGTGACGCGCGTCCTGCGCCACCAGGGGCTGCGTGTCCACGATGCCCGGATTGCCACGTTCGGCGAGCGTGCCGAGGATCTGTTTCAGGTCACCGCGGTCGATGCCGACGGCCATGACCAGCCCCTTGACGAACCCCACCAGCAGGCTTTGAAGGAAGCCTTGCTTGCATGCCTTGAAGGAGATGCTTGATGTCCCCCCGCAAGAATCCGACCACTCCGCAGGCCGGAGGCGATGAACTGAAGGTCATCATCGAAAGCGCGTTCGAGCGCCGCCAGGGCCTGACCGTCGACGAGATCGACGGCTCGACCCGGCCGGCGGTGGAGCGGGTGATCGACGGTATCGAGCGCGGCGAATTCCGCGTCGCCGAGCCGGATGGGCAGGGCGGCTGGAAGGTCAACGAGTGGCTGAAGAAGGCGGTACTGCTGTACTTCCGCACCCAGGACATGGAAGTGGTGGAATCGTACCCGGCACCGTTCTGGGACAAGATCCCGGCCCGTTTCGCCGATTACGACGAAGCCGCGTTCCGTGCCCTCGGTGCGCGCGTGGTGCCTGGGGCGATCGCCCGTCGCGGCGCGCACATCGGCAGGGACGTGGTGCTGATGCCGAGCTTCGTCAACATCGGCGCCTACGTCGGCGAGGGCACCATGGTCGACACCTGGGCGACGGTCGGCTCCTGCGCCCAGATCGGCGCGCACTGCCATCTGTCCGGCGGTGCCGGCATCGGCGGTGTGCTGGAGCCGCTGCAGGCCACGCCGACGATCATCGAGGACCACTGCTTCATCGGCGCGCGCTCGGAAGTGGTCGAGGGCTTCGTGGTCGGTCATCACAGCGTGATCGGCATGGGCGTGTTCCTCGGCCAGAGCACGCGTATATACAACCGCGCCACCGGCGAGGTCACGTATGGTTCCGTGCCGCCGTACAGCGTGGTGGTGTCCGGCCAGTTGCCGGCCGCCGACGGTTCGCATTCGCTGTATTGCGCGGTGATCGTCAAGCAGGTCGATGCGAAGACGCGCGCCAAGACCAGCATCAATGATCTGTTGCGCGGGCTGGCGGATTGACGATGACGACTTTGTACGGACTCAAGAACTGCGACACCTGCAAGAAGGCTCGCAAGTGGCTCGACCGCTTCGGCATCGAACACGCTTTCGTCGATTACCGCGACGAGCCGCGCGCACCGGAGACGCTGGTCGAGTGGAAGGACAAGCTCGGTGGTTGGGACGCGATGATCAACAGATCGTCGACCACCTGGCGCAATCTGCCGGCCAACCGCAAGGCGCCCGGATCGGAAGCGGAGTGGAAACTGCTGCTGCGCGAGTATCCGCAGTTGATCCGTCGACCGGTGGTGGTGACGGACGATGGCGAGGTGACGCAGGGCTTTTCCGACAACGGCTTCAAGAAGCGGTTCGGGGTTTGAAGTGGGTCATCCCGAGCGTAGCGAGGGACCTGCCTTGAAAGTCCGCGGGGGACGCGACCGGGCATGGCTTTGCAGGACACGCCGTGAATACGTCCCTGTAGGCTCTTCCGAAACATCCATGTTTCGGAAGGTCCCGCAAAGCCATGCCCGATCGCGTCTGGACATATGTCCGGAAAGCAGGCCCCTCGCTACGCTCGGAATGATGGTGTGGAGGCGAGTGCGGTGAGTGACGTTCTTGATCTGACTTGTGAACTGATCGCCCGGTCGTCGGTGACGCCGGACGATGCCGGTTGCCAGCAGTTGATCGCCGCGCGGCTGCGGGCAGCCGGTTTCGCCTGCGAGCACCTGCGCTTCGGCGAGGTCGACAACCTGTGGGCGACCCACGGCGATGGCGACGGTCCGACCCTGGTGTTGCTCGGCCATACCGACGTGGTGCCGCCCGGCCCGCGCGAGGCGTGGAGCAGCGATCCGTTCGTGCCTGATATACGTGACGGCGTGCTGTACGGGCGTGGCGCGGCCGACATGAAGGGCAGCGTGGCTGCGTTCGTGGTCGCCGCCGAGCGGTTCGTCGCCGCGCATCCGGAGCATCCCGGGCGACTGGCGCTGCTGCTGACCTCGGACGAGGAAGGCGATGCGATCGACGGCGTACGCAAGGTCGCCGATGTGTTCCGTGAGCGTGGTGAACGCATCGACTGGTGCATCACCGGTGAGCCGTCGTCGAAGCAGCGGCTCGGCGATCTGCTGCGTGTCGGCCGTCGCGGCAGCCTGTCGGCGACGCTGGCCGTGCGTGGCGTGCAGGGCCATGTCGCCTATCCGGACAAGGCGCGCAATCCGCTGCACCTGGCATTGCCGGCGCTGGCCGAGCTGGCCGGCCGGGCATGGGACGAGGGCTACGAGACCTTCCCGCCGACCAGCCTGCAGATCAGCAATATCCATGCCGGTACCGGTGCCAGCAATGTGATTCCGGGCGAGCTGCAGGTGTCGTTCAACCTGCGCTACAACCCTCACTGGGATGCCGAGCGCCTGGTCGAGGCCTGCGAGGGCGTGCTGTCCTCACACGGGCTGGACTTCGACATCCGCTGGCACCGCAGCGGCGAGCCGTTCTTTACGCCCGAAGGTCCGCTGCGCGCGGCTGCACGCGAAGTGCTGGCGCGATTCGGTGGCGGTGCGCCGGAGGAAAGCACCGGCGGCGGCACCTCGGATGCACGTTTCATCGCTCCGTTGGGCGCGCACTGCATCGAAGTCGGTCCGGTCAACGCCAGCATCCACAAGGTCGACGAGCATGTCCGCGTTGCCGACCTGGAAGCGCTGCCGGACCTGTACCTGGCGTTGATCGAGCGCCTGCTCGCCCAGGAAACCACTCCGCGGTCGTAGCCCGGGCGAGCGAAGCGCATTGGGGTTCGAGTGAGCATCCCCGGGTGCGCTTCGCTTACCCGGGCTACGTGCTATGTGCCGCTACTTCGCGGGCGTCAGTACCAGCGTGTACCGTGCCGGTTCCGGCAGGAATGGCGTTGGCCTGCCATGCACCCAGTCGTCATGGCCTGCGCCCCAGAACGGCGACAGCGGATGGCCGCTCTGGCCCCCGGGCATGTGGGCGATGCCGTCGGCCTCATGGCCGGGCGAAACCACCATCCGCTGCGATGCGCCGAAGTCAGGACCCTGCACGCGCGGCATGTGACTGTCGCCCGGCAGCGGTTCGGCCGGCATGCACAGCAATGGTTTGGCCAGGTCGGGCAGGGCACGTGACAGCGGGTGGCAGATACGGGCGGTGTTGCGTTCGCCCCAGTTGCGCTCTTCCAGCGGCCCGGATGCTTCGAGTTCATCACGCAGTTCGGCGGCGGCATCCTCGAACAGGGCCTGCCAGGTGTCATGGCGCGGCGACAGCAGGTGCATAGGCTGCTCGGTCACCAGCGGCCAGGCCACGCCTTCCAGTTGCTTCAATGCCGGCATCGCGAAGTCCTCGCCGAGTGCGTCGCGTGCGGGAGAGAGCAGGCCGTCGGTGATGCGCTCGAGCACTTTCAGCCGCCAGCCGCGGACCAGCCGGTAGCCGACCGAATCGATGCCTGCATGCCCCGATCTGCCGGCCGCGGCTGCAGCCACGGTCTGCAACGCCGGGGTACGGGCCTGTTGCGCCTGCTGTTGCAGCAGGTCATGCCAGCGCTGGAGGAACAGGGCCCGGTCATCGAGCTGGATCCGGAGCAGGTCGTGTTCGTCGAAGCGGCGGCGGGCCTCGAGCGAGTCGCGGATCTGCTGGCCACGGGCGCCGAGCGAATAGCCGCCATCGCCGATGCGCGCCAGCATGTCGCCGTCGACCACGCGGCTGTTGGCCGTCCACAGCCGCGCGGTGCCGGGGCCGGACACGCTGACGCCGGTCGATGCGGCCAATGCCCACGGCGGACAGGCCTCGAGGTCGCCCAGGAGCGTGTCGGCAGATCTGCCGGCGGTATCGCGTGGTGAGGCGATGCAGTGTTCGCCGCGATCGGGCAATGGACCGAGCAGGCGCCAGGCGATGCGCCCATGGGCATCGCCGACCAGCAGGTTCTGTGCCGGAATGGCGATGTCGTCGGCCAGGCGCAATGCCGCGTTCACCGTGCCTGTCTCGGCGAAGCGGGCCAGCTCCATCGTCAACGAGCCCGGCAAGTGTGCGACCCAGCGCAACGCCAGTCGGTTACCTTTGTCGTCGCGATGCAGGACCGGGCCCCAGGCGGTCTCCTCGATCTCGAAATCGACATCATCGGCACCGGCCACTTCGATCCGCTCGACCACCGTCGTGCCGGGCATGCAGTCCGCCGCGGCGTGGGGGCAGGGCGGCAGCTGCCGCCAGTCGAGCCAGTCGCCGTAGCTGTTGGTGAATGCCCAGGCGACATGCCCATTGCTGCCGACCACGATCGCCGGCAACCCCGGCAGGGTGAAGCCGGTGGCGTCGACCCGGCCGCCGGCGGCATTGCGCTCGGGGTAGCGCAGGCGGGCACGGAACCAGATGTTCGGCGCACGCAGCCCCAGGTGCATGTCGTCGGCGACGATCGCGCGGCCGTTGCGGGTCAGGCTGCCGGCGACGGCGAAGTTGTTGCTGCCCACGACCCGGGCATCGGGCAACGGTACGATTGCCGTGGTGTCGTCGAATGGCAGTTGGCGCAGGTCGACGCGGTCGGGGCCGGGCAGCGTCGCGTCGCCCACCGCCGCACCGGTGATCGGTGCGTCCCAGCGGCTGCCGCCGTGGGTGATCAGTTCGAACAGCGGCGCCGGCAGGTGCGGCTTCAGTTTCCACAGAGCCAGTTCGTCGGCATTGGAAGCGTCCTGCAGGTCGAAGTACATCGCATAGGCGACCAGTGCTGAATCCTCCAGGCGCCACGGTTCGGGTGTTTTGCGCAACAACAGGTAGGGCCACGGCCGTGCCTTCAGGTCGGCAAGGCCGGCATTCACGCCTTCGACATAGGCTTCGATCATCGCTCGCTGGGTGCCGGTGATCGTGTCCATGTGCTCGCGCACTCGCGCACGCATGCGATGGATGCGATGGCGTTTGTCGGCTTCCACCGCGGCCGGGCCGAACAGCGCGGCCAGTTCGCCGGCCGCGGTGCGACGCATCAGATCCATCTCGAAATAGCGCTCCTGGGCATGGACATGACCCAGCGCACGCATCGCATCCTCTCGGTTGCGCGCGTCGATGGTGACCACGCCGAGCGCATCGCGTTCGACAGTGACCTCGGCCGAGAGCCCGTGCAGCGACAGCCCCCCATCGAGCTTCGGCAGACTGGCGGCCATCAGCAGCCATATCGCGATGACCAGCAGTGCAGCGCCCAGCAGGAGCAGCAGCGCTCCCCTAACCAGCGAACGCACCATGGTGTCCCCTTCCAGAATGGTGTTCGTCGAGCTTATCCAAACTGCGGTCCGTTACATATGAAATCGTCGCTTGCAAGGGCGGCGACACTGCGTCAGGATCGACCCATGCACTTCATCCGCGCCCGCGCCGCCCTTGCCAATGCCCTTCCGGGCGGCCGCAGCGTGCCGGTCTCCAACGTCACCGAGAATGACAACGCCAGCCCTCCACAGGCCGGTGATTAGCACCTAGTACCCCAAGGTTCCATCGCTCTCCCCCGGCCTGCACTGCGAAGTGCGGGCCTTTTTGTTTTTCCTCTTCCAAACGCTTCCCATACGAATCCACGGAGTCAATTGAATGTGCTCGATCCTAGGAATCTTCGGCCTGCAACCCGGCGACGACATCGGCACTCTGCGCCGGCAGGCACTCGGCCAATCGCAACGCCAGCGCCATCGTGGCCCGGACTGGAGCGGTGTCCACGCCGACGATGGCGCGATCCTCGTCCATGAACGCCTGGCCATCGTCGACCCTGCAGGCGGTGCGCAGCCGATCCGTTCGGGTGATGGCCAACTGGTGCTGGCGGTCAACGGCGAGATCTACAACCACCGCGAGCTAGAGCAGGCGCTCGAACGTCCCTACGAGTTCCAGAGCGGCTCAGACTGCGAGGTCATCAGTGCGCTGTACCGTCAGGCCGTGGAAAGCGGCGGCGATGTCGGCGCCTGGCTGGGCCGGCTCAATGGCATCTTCGCATTCGCGCTCTGGGACCGAGAGCGGCAGCGCTGCCTGGTCGCACGTGACCCGATCGGCGTCTGCCCGTTGTACTGGGGACATGATGCCGACGGCCGCCTATGCGTGGCTTCGGAGATGAAGGCATTGGCCGACACCTGTGCCGACGTCGCCCAGTTCCCGCCCGGGCACTACTACGACAGCGAGCGCGGAGAAGTCGTGCAGTACTACGTGCGGCCGTGGCGGGAGCACGATGTCACCCGGGGCGTGGAGGTATCCAAGCAGGCATTGCGCGAAGCCTTCGAGGCTGCCGTGCATCGCCAGCTGATGAGCGACGTGCCGTATGGCGTGCTGCTTTCGGGCGGGCTGGATTCGTCGCTGGTCGCGGCGGTGGCGGCACGCTTCGCCCGCAAGCGGGTCGAGGACGACGACGCCAGTGAAGCCTGGTGGCCGCGCCTGCACTCGTTCGCGATCGGGCTGGAAGGCTCGCCCGACCTGGCCGCGGCCGAGATTGCGGCCGAGGCGCTGGGCACGGTGCACCATGGCTTCACCTACACCTTCGAGGAAGGCCTGGACGCACTGCCGGAGGTGATCCGCCACATCGAGACCTACGACGTCACCACCATCCGCGCGTCGACGCCGATGTTCCTGCTCGCCCGGCGGATCAAGGCGATGGGGGTGAAGATGGTGCTGTCGGGCGAGGGCAGCGACGAGGTGTTCGGCGGGTATCTCTACTTCCACAAGGCGCCGGACGCGCGCGAGTTCCACGACGAGACCATCCGCAAGCTTGACGCCCTGCACAACTACGATTGCCTGCGCGCGAACAAGTCGATGATGGCCTGGGGCGTGGAGGCGCGGGTGCCGTTCCTCGACGTCGATTTCCTCGACGTGGCGATGTCGATGGATGCCAGGCACAAGATGGTCGGCACCGGGCCGGATGGCCGCAGGCGGATCGAGAAGGCGGTGTTGCGTGAGGCATTCGAGGGCTACCTGCCCGACTCGATCCTGTGGCGGCAGAAGGAGCAGTTCAGCGACGGCGTCGGCTACGGCTGGATCGACGGCCTGCGCGATCATGCCGCGGCACAGATCAGCGACCGCGTGTTCGCCGCCGCGGCCAGCCGCTTCCCGGTGAACCCGCCGCAGACCCGGGAGGCCTACCTGTACCGACACATCTTCGAGCAGTTCTTCCCCGGCCCCGCTTGTGCGGCGACGGTGCCGGGCGGCAAGTCGATCGCCTGTTCGTCTTCCGCGGCGATCGCCTGGGACGAGGCGTTCGCCAAGGCCGCCGACCCGTCAGGACGGGCGGTTGCGGGGGTGCATGAGGCGGCGCTGACCTAGCGGTACGATAGCGGCCGGGTCCAGGCGGCCGGCTTCGGCCGACGAGTCGCCGAATCCTCCATCTTTTCGCTTTGGGACATGAATCACGATGAAGAGAGTGTGCGGCGGCTGCATCGCAGTCCTGATGATGGTGTTCGGCAATCCCGCCGGCGCCGAGGCACCGGCCCCGGGTCCGCACAGCCGTGCGGAGGCAACCAGCATCGTTGCCGACATGCGTCGCATCGTTACCGACCAGGGCATCGAGCGGCTGGAAAAGGTACGTATCGGAGGCATCGAGCAATGGGTCTCGATCCGTGGCAACGATGCCCGTAACCCGGTCCTGCTGATGTTGCACGGTGGACCGGGTTGGGTATCGATGCCGACCAGCTGGTACTTCCAGCGTGGCTGGGAGGAGTACTTCACTGTTGTCCAATGGGACCAGCGCGGCGCCGGCAAGACCTATGTCGAGAACGATCCGGAACTCATCGCGCCGACGGTGACGCCCGAACAGATGATCGCCGATACGGTCGAATTGGTGGCCTGGCTGCGTCGCGAGTACGGCAAGGAGAAGATCTTCGTCCTCGGCCATTCGTGGGGCAGCTATCTGGGCCTTGAGCTGGCATCGCGCCATCCCGACTGGTTGCACGCCTACATCGGTATCGGCCAGGGAACCGACATCCCCGAGAGCGAACGCCGCGGTTGGGCCTGGACCATGGACAAGGCGCGCGCTGATGGAAATGCCGAGGCCATCGCCGAACTGGAGTCCATCGCGCCCTATGCCGAAGGCGACGACGCCCCCGCGCTGGCCGACGTGTACAAGCAACGCAAATGGCTGAACCACTACGGCGGCATGGTCCACAACCGCACGGGCGGCGCAGCCGAAGCCAGAGCGATCGCGCTATCCCCGAGTACACCGACGCCGATGTCGCCCGCGTCTGGGAAGCCAGCAACTTCTCCGAGGAAAAGCTGCTCGCTTACGTGCTTGCCCAGGACATGTCCCGGATCAGGCAACTCGATTGTCCGCTGCTCCTGTTCCTCGGCCGGCACGACGTCAATGTCTCCTCCGAAGTGGCCGCGGAATGGTTCGAGGAAGTACAGGCTCCGCACAAGCAGCTGGTGTGGTTCGAGCATTCGGCGCACGAGGTCATGAACGAGGAGCCCGGCAAGACCCTGGTCTCGCTCGTGCAGTACGCGCGCCCGTTGGCGGAACGCGTTGGCGACGTGCCGGAGTAACCGATCCGGGACAACACGTGAACGGGTAGGATGAGCGGCCTTCATTTGCCACAAGGATTCCAGCATGGACAGACGCCAATTCCTGGGCTCCACTGGCTTGGCTGCATTGTCGCCGGCGTTGGGGTTGGCGCCGGGTGCCGGGACCGTCGAAGCGGCGGAACCGGCGCCTGGCTTGTTTCGGGAAGTCAACTTTTTCCATGACGGCCTCGGCCTGAGCCCGCGCGAATACGCCACCTTGCTGCAGGGGATGACCGACGGCGATGAGCTGACCAGCGACGGCTATTCCAATGGCGGTGTCATCGAAGCGCTGGAGCGGAAGTTCGCGCAGAAGCTGGGCAAGGAAGCGGCGATGTTCGTCCCCACCGGCACGCTGGCCAACCACCTCGCATTGCGCAAACTCGCCGGCAACGACCGCCGCGTGCTGGTGCAGGCGGAAAGCCACTTCTATTGCGACAGCGGCGACTGCGGCGAAGTGCTTAGCGGTCTGAACCTGGTTCCGCTGGCCGAAGGCCGCAGCACGGTTACCTTGGATGAGGTCAGGCGCTGGGTCGAGCGCTCAGGTGGCGGACGCGTGCCGATGAAGATCGGTGCGATTTCGATCGAGTCGCCGGTGCGTCGCCGCGACCACGAGATGGTCGACTTCACCGAGCTGGAGCGCGTGTGCCGGTATGCGCGCGAGCAGGGCATCCGCCTGCATCTGGATGGCGCGCGGCTGTTCAATCTGCCGTATCACTCAGGCCGAAGCATCCGTGAGTACGCCGCGCTGTTCGATACCGTGTTCGTGTCGCTGTGGAAGCACTTCAATGCCGCGTCCGGGGCGATCCTGGCCGGCGACGCGTCCTTCATCGACGGGCTGTACCACATGCGCCGCATGTTCGGCGGCTCACTGCCACAGGCGTGGCCGGTGGCGGCGGCGGCCATCGAGTACGTGGACCGCTACGAGGAAGAGTACGCACAGTCATGGCGAGCGGCGGACCAGCTCATCGCGCTGCTCAAGCCAAACAAGCGGCTGCAGGTGCGCAAGATACCGAACGGTACCAGCCGTTTCTTCATCGCTGTCGAGGGGGGCGATCTCCGGGCCGTGGTAGCACGTGCGGCAAGGCGCGACGTGTTGCTGCCTCGCCCCAACCCCGTCACAGGCGAGTTTGCCATGCAGGTCAATCCGACCGTCCTGCGCATGACGCCCGAGGCGCTGGCAGGAATCCTCGTCGACGCTGCGATCGTCTAGTCACGTCGCTGGAGTCGGTAAACCACCGTCTCCAACGCGGTCACGCCTTCAGCGATGAAGCCCGGTTGCTGGGCGAGGATGTCACGACGCTCAAGCCGCTCGATCGCCCAGTCGCGGTCGTACAGCGCGTGAACTTCGTCTTCGGTCACGCTGAACGGCGGTCCGGCCTTCTCGTGCTGCGGGTATTCGAGGGTGATCAGCAGGCCGCGGCAATCGGCGGGCAGGCGCGCCTGCAGCTCATCGACATAGCGCCGGCGCAGTTCCGGCGGCAGCGCGATCAGGGCGGCGCGATCGAACACGGCGTTGCAATCGGACAGGGCGGCCTTGCCGAGGGCGAACGCGTCGCCGCAGATCAGTTCGATTGCATCGGCGCGGTAATGGCGTCCGTATTGCGATTCCACGATTTCCGGGCTTAGCCCGTGCTCGACGAAGAACGCTTCGACCGCCAGCTGAGACAGCTCGACGCCGAGCACGCGCAGACCCTGCGAGGCGAGCCAGACCATGTCCAGCGACTTGCCGGCCAGGGGCACGAACACGCGGCTGCCCGGTGCGATGCCCAGAGAGGGCCAGTGCTTGAGCAGCAGCGGCGTTGGTTTGTCCTGGTGGAAGCCGATGCGGTTTTCCTGCCAGCGCTGGTGCCAGAAATCGGGTTGCATCGGAGACAACTTACCTTTGTTGTAGCCCGGGTATGGCGAAGCCGCATCCGGGGTTTGAGGCATATCCCGGGTGCGCTTCGCCTACCCGGGCTACGTGGTTGCCGGCTACTCCACCGACAGGCCCTCGACCTTCTGCCACCCGCGCGGCAGCAGTCCACCGCGGGTGGCGCGGCTGCCGATGTAGGCGTCGAGTTCCTTGAACGACAGGCTCATCGTGCGTGCGCCGGACTTCACGCTCAGCGTGCCGCCGGGCGGTACCACCGCCACCGCGACCACCCGCTCGGTGCCGAGCTTGGCCTTGGGAATGTCGATCAGCTTGTTGCCCTTGCCTTTGTCGAGCTCGGGCAGTTCGCTGACCGGGAACGCAAGCAGGTGGCCGGCGGTGGTCGCGATGACCACGCGGTCCTGCCCGACATCGCCGACCGCGGCGGGCTGGATCACCTTCGCGTTCGGCGTCAGCGACAGCATCGCCTTGCCGGCCTTGTTGCGGCTGGTCAGGTTCTCGAAGCGGGTGAGGAAGCCGTAACCATGACTCGACGCGAGCACGAAACGGGCATCGTTGTCGCCGCTGGCGACGGCCTGGAACGACGCGCCGGCGGCCGGCGAGAAGCGTCCGGTCAGCGGTTCGCCGTTGCCGCGGGCCGACGGCAGCGAATGCACGATGGTCGAGTAGGAGCGTCCGGTCGAATCGAGGAAGGCGACCTGTTGGGTGCTGCGGCTGCGGGCGGCTGCCAGCAGGCTGTCGCCATCGCGGTAGCTCAGGCCGGCGGCGTCGATGTCGTGGCCCTTGGCCGCACGCACCCAGCCCTTTTCGCTGAGCACCACGGTCATCGGCTCGCTCGGCACCAGTTCGGTCTCGGACATCGCCTGGGCGGCGCCGCGTGCGACCAGCGGCGAGCGGCGGGCATCGCCGAATTTCTTCGCGTCGGCCAGCAACTCGTCCTTGACCAGTTTCTTGAGCTTGGCCTTGCTGCCGAGAGTCGCGATCAGGCGGTCGCGCTCGGCATCGAGCTCGGACTCCTCGCCGCGGATCTTCATTTCTTCGAGCCGGGCCAGCTGGCGCAGCTTGGTTTCGAGGATGTAGTCGGCCTGTTCCTCGCTGAGGTCGAAGCGCTTGATCAGCACCGGCCTGGGCTCATCCTCGCTGCGGATGATGCGGATCACCTCGTCGAGGTTGAGGAAGGCTATCAACAGGCCTTCCAACAGGTGCAGGCGGCGCTCGACTTTGTCGAGACGGTGCTTGAGGCGGCGGGTGACCGTTTCAGTGCGGAAGCGCAGCCATTCGGCGAGGAAGGCCTTCAGCCCCTTCACCTGCGGGCGCCCGTCGAGGCCGATCACGTTGAAGTTGACCCGGTAGCTCTTCTCCAGGTCGGTGGTGGCGAACAGGTGTCCCATCAGCTGTTCGACGTCGACGCGATTGCTGCGCGGGATCAGCACGATGCGGGTCGGGGTGGCGTGGTCGGATTCGTCGCGCAGGTCTTCCAGCCACGGCAGCTTCTTGGCCCGCATCTGCGCGGCGATCTGCTCGATCACCTTGCCCGGCGATGCCTGGTGGGGCAGGGCGGTGACGACGATGTTCGTACCTTCCTTCTCGTACACGGCGCGGGCGCGGACGCTGCCCAGGCCGGTCTCGTACATCGACAGCAGGTCGGCGCGCGGGGTGATGATCTCGGCCTCGGTCGGATAGTCCGGGCCGAGCACGTGCTCGCACAGGTCGCGGGTGGTCGCGTCGGGATCGTCGAGCAGGCGCACGGTCGCGCTGACGACTTCGTTGAGGTTGTGAGGCGGCACGTCGGTGGCCATGCCGACCGCGATGCCGGTGGTGCCGTTGAGCAGCAGGTGCGGCAGCCGCGTCGGCATCCAGGTCGGTTCCTCCATGGTGCCGTCGAAGTTCGGGGTCCAATCGACCGTGCCCTGGCCGAGTTCCCCCAGCAGCACCTCGGCGATGGGGGTCAGCTTGGATTCGGTGTAGCGCATCGCCGCGAACGACTTGGGGTCGTCGCTGGAGCCGAAGTTGCCCTGGCCGTCGACCAGCGGATAGCGGTACGAGAACGGCTGCGCCATCAGCACCATCGCCTCGTAGCAGGCGCTGTCGCCGTGCGGATGGTACTTGCCGATCACGTCGCCAACGGTCCGGGCGGACTTCTTCGGCTTGGCGGCGGCGTTCAGGCCCAGCTCGCTCATCGCGTAGATGATGCGGCGCTGCACCGGCTTGAGCCCGTCGCCGAGGAACGGCAGGGCGCGGTCGAGCACCACGTACATCGAGTAGTCGAGGTAGGCCCGTTCGGCGTATTCCTTCAGCGGGATCTGTTCGAAGCCATGGAACGCCGGACGTACGGATTCGGTCATGTTCAAAGCAGCTCTGTGTGCAGTGGGGGCATTCTATCCGGGTGCCCGTCCCGCCCGGAGAGGCATTGCCACCCCGGGCTGACCGGTCGATGAAAAATTTTCGTCGGCAGGCATTGACAACCGTCCTCGTGCGCAGCAACATACGCGGCTCGCACTGCTGCCGCAGCGCGATTTGCCCAGGTGGCGGAATTGGTAGACGCACTAGCTTCAGGTGCTAGCGGGGGCAACTCCGTGGAGGTTCGAGTCCTCTCCTGGGCACCATATTTCCTCGCAATGGCACTACCAGCCATGCGACAAAGAACCCCGCTCCGGCGGGGTTTTTTTGTGGTTCTTCTCCAGATCGAGGGGAAAGCGCCGGGGCTGTTGGATGACCGGGGCGCTGGGGGCAGAGTACGCGTTCGCTTCCCGGCAAACCGTTCCGGGGCACAAGCAGCGGCCCCGGACCTCCACGCCGGCATCGCACCGGTGTGCGACCATTCGCACATGACAAAGAAAACCCCAACCCGGGGGACATCGGGCAAGAGAAACGCCGGCAAGACGGGCACGAGCAAGACAGGTGCAGGCAGGAAGACCGGGAAGAAGCTCCCGGGCTGGATGCCGGAACCGCCGCCGAAGGGCTTCAAGCCGCAAGGATCGGCAAAGCCCGCGGTGCCTGGCCACGATCCGCATGCCCAGCGTGAAGCGGCCCGCTACGACAACCCGATCGCCAGCCGCGAGATGATCCTGCAGGTGCTGACGGCCGCGGACGGTCCGATGAGCGCCGATGCGCTGGCCGAACGGCTGTCGCTTGTCGAGCCGGAGCGCTTCGATGCCCTCAACGCGCGGCTGCGGGCGATGGTCCGCGACGGCCAGCTGCTGCGCAATCGCAAGGGCGCGTTCGCCCCCGCCGAGCAGATGGACCTGGTGCCGGGCGTGGTGATCGCCAATCCGGACGGGTTCGGCTTCCTGCGTCCGGATGCGGGCGGCGACGACCTGTTCCTGCCGCCGTTCGAGATGCGCAAGGCGATGCACGGCGACCGGGTGATGGCCTGTGTCACCGGCATGGACCGGCGCGGCCGCCTCGAAGGCGCGATCGTCGAGGTGCTCGAGCGCCGGCTCAACCGCCTGCTCGGCCGGTTTACCGAAGAAGTCGGGATCACCTACGTGATACCCGATGACCCGCGCATCCAGCGCAACGTGATGATCCCGGCCGAGGCCCGTGGTGAAGCGCGCCCCGGCCAACTGGTAGTGGCCGAGATCACCCAGCCGCCGGATGCCCGCCGCCCGCCGATCGGCCGCATCCTGACCGTGCTCGGCGAACGCCTGACCGCCTCGCTGGCGGTGCAGGCAGCGCTGCATGGGCACGATATCCCGCACGAGTTCCCACAGGAGGTGATCGACCAAGCCACCGCGGTGCCGCTTGAGGTCGATGCGCAGGCGACCCTCACCCCAGCCCCTCTCCCGCGGACGGGAAAGGGGCTGGGCCGTGTCGATATCCGCGACCTGCCGCTGGTCACCATCGACGGCGAGGACGCCAAGGACTTCGACGACGCGGTCTGGTGCGAACCGAACCGCGACGGTTTTCGTCTCGTGGTCGCGATTGCCGACGTGTCGCACTACGTGCGGCCCGGCACACCGCTCGATGATGAGGCGCAGCTGCGCGCGACCTCGGTCTACTTCCCCGGCTTCGTCGTGCCGATGTTGCCGGAGACGCTGTCGAACGGCATCTGCTCGTTGAAGCCCAAGGTCGACCGCCTGTGTTTCGTCTGCGACATGCAGGTCGACCGCGAGGGAGCAGTCGCAGATTCGCGTTTCTACGAAGCGGTGATGCATTCGCATGCCCGGCTGACCTACACCCAGGTCTGGAACGCGGTGGGCGACGGGATCCCCGAGGAGGACCGCTCCGCGGCGCTGGCCGTGGTCGGCGACCGGTTGCCACAGATCCAGCAGCTGCACCAGCTGTACAGGGTGCTCGCCAAGGCGCGTGAGCGTCGCGGGGCGATCGAGTTCGAGAGCGGTGAGGTCCGCTTCGTGCTCGACAACACTGGCGAAGTGGTGCAGGCCGGCATGCTCCAGCGCAACGACGCGCACAAGCTGATCGAGGAGTGCATGATCGCCGCCAATGTCGAGGCGGCGCGTTTCCTGCTCGCCCAGGACGTGCCGGCGCCGTACCGCATCCACGAGCGTCCGCCGGAACAGAAGTATGCCGATCTGCAGGAATTCCTGAAGGAGTTCAAGCTGCGCATGCCGCCGTGGCCGAAGGTGCAGCCGCGCGATTTCACCAACCTCCTCAAGAAAATCCGCGAGCGGCCCGACGCCACCCTGCTGGAGTCCGTACTCCTGCGCAGCCAGAGCCTGGCGGTGTACTCGCCGGACAACCACGGCCACTTCGGCCTGGCGCTGGAAGCCTACGCGCACTTCACCTCGCCGATCCGGCGTTATCCGGACCTGATGGTGCACCGTGCGATCAAGCATGCGTTGTCCGGCGCGAGCGCGGAGAAGTTCATCTACACGCCGGCGCAGATGGCAGCGCTGTCGCTGCAGTGCTCCGAGCGCTCGCGTCGTGCCGACGAGGCCCAGCGCGAGGTCGACGAGCGTTACCGCGCGGCGTGGATGGAGCAGCACGTGGGCGGTGAGTTCTCCGGTGTGATCAGCGGCGTGACCAGCTTCGGCCTGTTCATCGAGCTGGACGATTCCAAGGTCAACGGCCTGGTCCATGTCACCCAGCTGCCGAACGACTATTACCACTTCGACCCGATCCGCAAGACCCTGACCGGCCAGCGCGGCGGCCGCGAGTTCCGCCTTGGCGACCGAGTCGACATCATCGTGATGAAGGCCAGCGTCGAGGACCGCAAGATCGATTTCAAACTGGTCGAGGAGCGTGGGGTGAAGTCATTGCCGCCACGCGGCCAGCCGGCAAAGCGCAACAAACAGAAATACTAGCTTGTCATCCCCGCGAAGGCGGGGATCCATGGACTTGCCTTCGAGTGCTGAACGTCCATGGATTCCCGCCTTCGCGGGAATGACGGCTACCAACCATCATCGGAATCCCAATGAGCAGCAACCAATGGATCGCCGGCATCAACGCGGTGTCGGCCGCGGTCGAGCATGACGCCGACAACGTGCGCGAGGTGTTGATCGAAGCCGGTGCCAAGAACCCGCGCCTGGCCGAGATCGAGACCAACGCGCGCCGCAAGGACATCGACGTGCGCCGGGTCGCGCAGCAGGCGCTGGACGGCGTGGCCGGCGGCCTGCGCCACCAGGGCGTGGCCGCGCGCTACGCGGCAGCCAGGACCTGGAGCGAGAACGAACTGCAGGGACTGGTCGAGGCCGCCGAAGGGCGTGCGCTGCTGCTGGTGCTCGATGGCGTGCAGGACCCGCACAATCTCGGCGCCTGTCTGCGCAGCGCCGCCGCGGCCGGCGCGACCGCGGTACTGATCCCCAAGGACAAGGCGGTGCAGGTCAACGCGACCGTGCGCAAGACTTCGGCCGGCGCCGCCGACCGGGTGCCGGTGGTACCGGTCACCAACCTGGCCCGTGCGATGCGCGACCTGCAGAAGCTGGGCGTGTGGCTGTACGGGCTGGCCGGCGAAGCGACGGCCTCGCTCTACGACCTCGACCTGCGCGGCAACGTCGCCCTTGTACTCGGCGGCGAGGGCGACGGCCTGCGCCGGCTGACCCGCGAGAACTGCGACCAGCTGGTTCGTATCCCGATGCCGGGCGCGGATGCCGACGGCGGGGTGGAGAGCCTCAACGTCTCGGTCGCCAGCGGCGTCAGCCTGTTCGAAGCAGTGCGGCAGCGCGCCGGCTGACGCTTCCGGTCATTTACCCGCGGGACGGCCTGCCGTATGCGGGCCGTGTGAAAATACCGCACTCCGTGGTCTAAGGTGGCCACGGGTGGAAGCGGGGACGACCCCGCAATTCCATGCATATCCACCCGGGGACGGCCCCGCTTGCCGGAGCCTCCGTCATGTCCTGGATCATCCTTGTCGTCGCCGGTCTGTTCGAGATCGGCTGGGCGATCGGCCTGAAATACACCGAAGGTTTCACCCGCCTGTGGCCCTCCGTCGGCACCGTCGCCGCGATGGGGATCAGCGTCGGTCTGCTTGGTCTCGCGATGAAGTCGTTGCCGGTCGGCACCGCCTACGCGATGTGGGTAGGCGTGGGTGCGGTCGGCACCGTCGTGCTCGGCATCGTGCTGTTCGGTGAGCCGCTCAATCTGCTGCGTGCGCTCAGCGTGTTGCTGATCGTGGCGGGGCTGGTCGGCCTGAAACTGGCGACGCCGTAGGCACGTCGGCGGGCGCGCCTATGCGGGAGACGAAGGCCAGGCGTTGACGACCCTGCAGAACAGTTGTGCGGTGCGCTCGGCGTCGTAGACGGCCGAATGGGCCTCGTCGCCGTTCCACTCCAGCCCGGCGGCCTGCGCCGCGCGGGCGAGCACTGTCTGTCCATAGGCCAGGCCGGCCAGGGTCACGGTGTCGAACACGCTGAAGGGGTGGAACGGGTTGCGCTTGTGGTTGCAGCGCGCCACCGCGGCGTTGAGGAAGTTGAGGTCGAAGTGGGCGTTGTGGCCGACCAGGATCGCGCGCTGGCAGCCGTGCTTCTTGACCGCCGCGCGCACCGGGGCGAACACGCGCTCCAGTGCCGGCCGTTCGGGCAGGGCATCACGGAACGGATGATCGATGTCGATGCCGGTGACCTCCAGCGACTTGGGGTCGATCTCGGTACCCATCGCCGGTATCACGTGGCTGCCGGTGACCTCACCCACACAGAGTCGGCCGTTCTGGTCGACATCGATCGGGGCCACCGCGATTTCGAGCAGTGCGTGGCGGTTCCAGTCGAAGCCGCCGGTTTCGACGTCGACGACCACTGGCAGGTAGCCGCGGAAACGCGTGGCGAGGGGAGAGAGGTCGGCCGCCCTTGCGCCCGTCGGGCGGACCGCGGCAGCGATTTCACGGGGGATCTGCATGCGCGAAAGGGTAGCAGACCGGCGTGGTGGTTCCGGGAGCCGGGGTGAGCCATCCAGACATCAGCTTGCCGGCATGGTCCCCAGCAACACCCCGCTGGCGCGCATCTGCCGAAGCAGGACCAGGCCTTGGGCGATGAAGGCGTCATCGGCCGGGACACCGGCCTCGCTGGCGACGGCGGCCAGCAGTTCGCGTCCAATCGGGCACTGCGACCGGGCGGGGGCTTCGCCGATCAGCTCGGCCAGGCGGAAGGCCAATGGACTCAGTTCGGAGAAACGGACCTTGCCGTCGGGCTCGCGCCGCAACATGAGCAGAGTGGGCGTGGCGGGCGGCTGGTCCGGCAGAAAGTCCGGGCCGATCCGGTGCACCGGCCAGCGGTAGGCCAGCGGCCAGGCCACGGGCGACAGCACCGGGCTGGCGTCGAGCAGATCGCCGTCGGGATCGGCCTCGACACCGTCCTGCCGGGCTTCGGAAATCTGCAGTGCCAGCTCGACCCATTCGTAATGGGCCAGTTCGCCGAGCCAGGGCGGCCCCGCCTCGGGATTGGCCTCGATGAAGCGCAGGAACTCGCGCGCGATCTCGGGGAACAGCGGGGTCTGGCAACGGTGGTCGCGGTAGAAGCGGCGTACCAGCGATGGCCAGGCTTCGCCCAGTGTCCGGCGGATCACCGGGAAGTTGCCGGCCAGCAGGCTTTCGATGTTGTTGAACAGCAGTTCGCGGTAGACCTGCAGCCGGCGCGGTTCGATGCCGGGGGGCGCAGGTTCGCAGTCGGGGTCGCGCAGGTAGCGGGTCAGTTCGAACTGCTGCGCGCGCAGAAGGAGCGGGGCGTTGGCCATGTCAGACGCGGACGGAATGGCCGGCCGGCGCGCGCTGCGTGTCGAGGGTCCGGCGAACGGTGTCCAGTTCGTCGAGCAGCTCGGCGAACGGCGGGAAGTTGAAGTCGCGCTCCAGCAGGGTCGGGCGTGGGCCGAAACGATGATAGGCCTCGCCGAGCAGATTCCAGACCGCGTCCTTGACCGCGGCACCGTGGGTGTCGACCTTCAGGTCCTCGGCCTCGTCGTAGTGGCCGGCGACGTGGATGCAGGCGATCCGCTCGCCCGGCATCGCGGCCAGGAATCGGTGCGCGTCGTAGCGGTGGTTGATCGCATTCACGAAGATGTTGTTGACGTCGAGCAACAGGTCGCAGTCGGCCTCGGCCAGTACCGCGTTGACGAAGTCGGTCTCGGTCATGGCCTGGTGCGGGGCGGCGTAGTAGGACACGTTCTCGACCGCGATGCGGCGGCCCAGGATGTCCTGCGTCTGGCGGATGCGCGCGGCGACGTGGTGCACCGCTTCTTCGGTGAATGGGATCGGCAGCAGGTCGTAGAGCTGGCCGTCGTCGCTGCAGTAGCTCAGGTGTTCGCTGTAGAGCCGGACCTGGTGGCGGTCGAGGAAACGCCGCACCCGGTTGAGGAATGTCTCATCCAGAGGCGTGCAGCCACCCAGCGACAACGACAGCCCATGGCAGGTGATCGGATGGCGGGCGCTGAGCGTTTCCAGCGCCTCACCAAGGCGGCCACCCACCCTGATCCAGTTCTCCGGCGCGCATTCGAGGAAGTCGAACGCACCTGCAGGCGCGGCCAGCAGCGGGTCGATCAGGGCCCGCCGCAGGCCGACGCCGACGGCGTCGGTGGACAAGGGAGGATGGCCGTTCATTCGATCACAGCGGGTTCTTGCGGACGCTTGCGTTTACGCCATGCCGCCGCACTTGCCCTCGCCACACTTGCCTTCCTCGTCGGTCTTGTCGCCGCCGCACTTGCCCTCACCGCACTTGCCTTCTTCGTCGGTCTTGTCGCCACCGCACTTGCCTTCACCGCACTTGCCTTCCTCGTCGGTCTTGTCGCCGCCGCATTTGCCTTCGCCACACTTGCCTTCGGAAGCTTTCTTGGCGGCATCCTGGGCCTGCTGGGCCGCCTGCATGTAACCGCCGGCCAGATCGCTCATTGCGAAGGCCGACGTGGACATCGCCATGCTGCCCAGCAGGGCGGCGCCAACCGCGAGTGCGACCGGTTTCTTGTTGCTGCTCATGTCGTGATTCCTCTCTCTCCAGTGGATGCGGGCCGGTGCCGGATGGTCCGGCCGCCGACACCCTGCTGCTTACGCAGGGCGGAGCATGAGGGTTACACAGGAGGTGTTGCCGCCGCGGTAGGGCCCGGCAACGTCTCAGGCGCGTTCATTTTTCGTTCATTGCGAACGCAGGGCGCGGCGAAAGGTCGCACCCATGTCGCCCGGGCAAGTACAAGCGGCCCCGTGATCCCGGCGGATCAGGACAAGGTCCTGATGAGGCTGTCGGGGGTGGGCTGTGCAGAGCCCCCATGACGGGCACCGGCGGCGCCCGCCGAACCTCAGGGAGAGGTCGTGGTGCTTGAATCGTCGCGCTTCTCGCGCGGCGGCAGTTCGTCCTCGCCCCTGACCAGGAACCAGATGTTCTCTGCGATGTTGGTTGCGTGGTCGCCGATGCGTTCGATGTTCTTGGCCATGAACAGCAGATGGGTGCAGGCGGTGATGCTGCGTGCGTCCTCCATCATGTAGGTCAGCAGTTCGCGGAACAGACCGGTGTAGGCGACATCGATCTCGGCATCGCGCTCGCGGATGCGCTGGGCGGCCTCGATGTCGCTGTCGCGATAGGCGGCCAGCACGTCGCGGACCTGCTTCACCGCCAACGTGCCGAGTGCGTGCAGGCCGGCGACATGGGGCAGGGCCGGCATCAGGTTCAGCGCGGTGGAGCGCTTGGCGACGTTGGCGGCGTAGTCGCCGATGCGCTCGATGTCGGAAGCGATGCGGATCGCCGCCAGGATCTCGCGAAGATCGCGGGCCAGCGGACCACGCAGGGCCAGCTTCATCACGTCGTGGCTGATTTCCTGCTCGAGTGCGTCGATCGCCTCGTCGTTGGCGATGATGCGTTCGGCCGCCTTGTCGTCGCGCCGCTCGACCACGTCGAGCGCGGCTTCCAGCTGCGACGCGGCCATTTCGCCCATGCGCAGGGTCTCGTCGAGCAGGCGCTTGTGCTCTTCATCGTGGCTCTTGACGATATGGTCGTGCATGTCGGTGCTCATCTCTGGTGTGGTTCCTGCCCGGATGGTCGCAGCCGTCCATGGCGTTGTGGTCGTGGCTTCGGATCGCCCGGCCCGGCCATCCGTGGCCGGGCGTTCGGCGAGCTGCGCGGCAGTGCCGCGCAAACAGCTCGTCTCACCCGAAACGACCGGTGATGTAGTCCTCGGTCTGCTGCTTGCCCGGCGCCGAGAAGATCTGCTCGGTCTCGCCGTGTTCGATCAGGTCGCCCAGGTACATGAAGGCGGTGTAGTCCGACACGCGCGCGGCCTGCTGCATGTTGTGGGTGACGATGACGATGGTGTACTCGTGCTTGAGCTCCTCGACCAGCTGCTCGATGCGGCTGGTGGAGATCGGGTCCAGTGCCGAGGTCGGCTCGTCGAGCAGCAGCACGTCCGGACGCAGTGCGACCGCGCGGGCGATGCACAGACGCTGCTGCTGGCCGCCGGACAACCCCAGCGCGCTCTGGTTCAGCTTGTCCTTGACCTCGTCCCACAGCGCGCCCTGGCGCAATGCCTGTTCGACGCGGTCGTTCATCTCCGACTTCGACAGCCGCTCGTGATGGCGGATGGCATAGGCGACGTTCTCGTAGATCGTCATCGGGAACGGCACCGGCTTCTGGAACACCATGCCGACCTTGCTGCGCAGCCGGTTCATCGGGTACTTCGGCGCCAGGATGTTCTCGCCGTCGAGCAGCACTTCCCCCCTGGCTTCGAGCTTCGGATACAGCGCGTAGATCCGGTTGAACACGCGCAACAGGGTCGACTTGCCGCAGCCCGAGGGTCCGATCAGCGCGGTCACGCGCTTCTCCGGAACTTCAAGGTTGATGCCCTTCAGCGCATGGAACTTGTCGTAATGGAAGTCCAGCCCGCGCGCCTCCAGCTTCACCGGGGCGGGCGGCAGGGTGTCGCGACCCGGGGTCACGGTGTTGATGCGCTGGGCGGGAGCGCCGCTGGCGACGTCGTTCATGGCGGGATCCAGGGAAAGGTCAGTCATGGGTCAACTTGTTGCGTAGCACGATGGTGCGGGCCAGCAGGCTGACGACGAGGACGAACATGGTCAGGATGAAGGCACCGGCCCAGGCCAGGGTATGCCAGTTTTCGTACGGGCTCATGGCGTACTGGAAGATCACCACCGGTACGTTCGCCATCGGCGACATGATGTCGTTGGTCCAGTACTGGTTGTTCAGCGCGGTGAACAGCAGCGGCGCCGTTTCGCCGGAAATACGGGCCAGGGCGAGCAGGATGCCGGTCACGATGCCGGGCAGCGACGAGCGGTACAGCACCTGCACGATCACCTTCCACTGCGGGACGCCGAGCGACAGTGCCGCTTCGCGCATCTGCGTCGGGACCAGGCGCAGCATCTCGTCGGTGGTGCGCACCACCACCGGCAGCACGATGAAGGCCAGGGCGATGCCGCCGGCGAGCGCGGAGAAGTGACCCATCTGCGCCACCACCAGGGTATACACGAACAGGCCGAGCACGATCGACGGCGCCGACAGCAGAATGTCGTTGACGAACCGCACCGTTCCCCCGATCCAGCTGGTGGCGGAGTACTCGGCCAGGTAGGTGCCGGCCAGCACACCGATCGGCGCACCGAAAGCGATGCCGAGCATGCTCAACACGAAACTGCCGAAGAAGGCATTGAGCATGCCGCCGGAACTGCCGGGCGGCGGCGTCATCTGGGTGAACAGGGCCAGGTTGAGCGAGTCGATGCCCTTGCCCAGGGTGGTGATCAGGATCCAGACCAGCCAGAACAGGCCGAAAACGGTGGCTGCGATCGCCAGGGTCTGGACGATGATGTTCTTGGCGCGGCGAATACCGTACAGCGAGGCGCTCATCAGTTGCCTTCCTTTCTGGCCAGCTGGCGCAGCATCAGGCGCGCGATCGTGAGCACCACGAAGGTCACGATGAACAGCACGAAGCCGAGTGCGATCAGCGAGGACAGATACATGGGCGAATCGGCCTCGGCGAACTCGTTGGCGATGGTCGCTGCGATCGAGTTGCCGGGTTCGAGCAGGGAGACGATGAGCCGGTGCGCGTTGCCGAGCACGAAGGTCACCGCCATGGTTTCACCCAGCGCGCGCCCGAGCCCGAGGAAGATGCCGCCGATCACCGCCGAGCGGGTGTAGGGCAGGACCACATCCCAGACCACTTCGGTCTTGGTCGAGCCCAGCGCATAGGCCGATTCCTTCAGCTGTCCGGGCACGGTCAGGAACACCTCGCGCATCACCGAGGAAATGAACGGGATCACCATGATCGCCAGCACCAAGCCGGCCGTACCCATGCCCAGCCCCAGCGGCGGCCCGGAGAACAGCGCGCCGACCAGCGGCAGCTCGCCCATGTTGTCGTTGACCCAGGGGTAGACGTGCTCGGCCAGGAACGGCACCAGCACGAACAGGCCCCACATGCCGTAGATGATCGAGGGAATGCCGGCCAGCAGCTCGATCGCGGCACCGACCGGTCCGCGCAGCCACTTGGGCGCGATCTCGGTCAGGAACATGGCGATACCGAAGCTGACCGGTACCGCGATCAACATCGCGATCAGTGAGGTGACCAGGGTGCCGTAGATCGGCACCAGCGCGCCGAAATCCTGCAGTACCGGGTTCCAGGCATCGCGCCAGAAGAATTCGAGGCCGAACTTCTGGAAGGCTGCACGCCCGCCCCACAGCATCGAAAGCGCGGCCGCCCCAAGTGAAACCAGGACGAAAACGCCGGCGGCGGTAACCAGCCAGCGGAAACCGCGATCGGCCCGCAGGTCGCGTGCGTCGCGCTGGCTCGCTGCGGTGGTGGGCAGGGTAGTAGCGTTCATCGGAAAGCCAGAAGCCGGGTAGGGAAGAGGTCGTGCATGCCGGCGGTCGCGGCCGCCATCGCGAGGGCTGGTCCGCAACGCGCCGCCGACGAGGGGGCGGCGCGTTGCGGATGCCCGTGCTTACAGCTTGATCTCGGCGGCCCAGTAGGCCTCGATCTGCTCGACCAGCGGCTTGGGCAGCGGCACGTAGTGCAGCTCGTCGGCCTGCGGGCCGCCGTTCTCCAGCGCCCAGGTGAAGAAGTCGATCGCGTCCTGCGAGCGCTTGGCGTTCTTCGGCTCCTTGTACATCAGGATGAAGTTGGTGGCGGCGACCGGCCAGGCATCCGCACCCTCGGCATTGGTGATGATGAGGCTGAAGTCGCTGGAGTTGGCCCAGTCCGCACTGGCCGCCGCGGCCTGGAAGGCTTCGGCGCTCGGGCGCACCCAGTTGCCGGCGGCGTTCTGCATCGAGGTGTAGGCCATGTCGTTCTGGGTGGCGTAGGCCAGTTCGACATAGCCGATCGAGCCCTTGATCTGCTTCACGTAGGCGGCCACGCCTTCGTTGCCCTTGCCGCCGACGCCGGTCGGCCAGCTGACTGAGGTGCCTTCGCCGACCTTGCTCTCCCACTCGGTGCTGACCTTGGACAGGTAGTTCACCCAGTTGAAGGTGGTGCCGGAACCGTCGGAGCGGTGCACGACGGTGATCTTGGCGTCGGGCAGGGCCAGGCCGGGATTGATACCGGCGATCGCCGGGTCGTTCCACTTGCTGACCTTGCCGAGGTAGATGTCGGCGATCAGGGGCCGGTCAGGCGCAATTCGCCCGGCGCGATGTCCTCTAGATTGACCACCGGCACCACGCCGCCAATCGCGGACGGGAACTGGGCCAGGCCGGCTTCGGCCAGTTCTTCCGGCGGCAACGGCTTGTCGGACGAGCCGAAGTCGACGGTGCCGGCCTTGATCTGGGCGATGCCGCCGCCCGAACCGATCGACTGGTAGTTGATCTTGGCGCCGGTAGCCTTGTTGTAGTCGTCGGACCACTTCGACAGCAGCGGATAGATGAAGGTCGCGCCGGCACCGGTGATCTCCACACTGATCTTGTCGCGGGCGGCAGGGGCGTCCGCGGTCGGAGCGGCATCGGTGCCGGCAGTCGGCGCAGCGGTGTCGCTGCCTGGCTGGCAGGCGGCAGTGGCCAATGCGATGGCAATGGAAAGGACGGCGATACGGGCCGGCGTGACTTTCATGCGGGACTCCATGAGGGTAGTGCCGGCCATGCGGCCAGCGGGCGTGCCTATGAAATGATGTTTTTGTTACATCACGATGACACCGCGGCCCCGTTCATGTTTGTCAGTGAAGAGGCCCGACAGGCGCACGGGCCGCCGCCGGGCTGGCGCTGCTGGCGTGGGGCCTGGCCGGGCTTGCCCGGGCACCGGCATTCCAGAAAGCAGAAAGCGGGCACTGGGCCCGCTTTCCGGAAGGTGGCAAGGGGGTACGGATCAGAAGTTCATGTTCTCGGCCCAGTAGGCTTCGATCTGCTGGACAAGCTCGGGCGGCAGCGGCACGTAGTGCAGCGACTCGGCCTGGGTCCGGCCGTTGTTGTAGGCCCAGCGGAAGAAGTCCTTGGCGTGCCTGGAGCGCGCGGCATCCTTGGGCTGCTTGTACATCAGGATGAAGTTGGTCGCGGCGATCGGCCAGGCGTTTTCGCCCGGGGCATTGGTCATGACCAGGTCGAAGTCCCTGGCCGTGGTCCATTCCGCGCTGGCGGCGGCAGCGGCGAAGCTTTCGCTGTTGGGCAGGACGAAGTTGCCGGCGGCGTTCTTCATGCGCAGGTAGGACAGGTTGTTCTGCAGTGCATAGGCCAGCTCGACGTAGCCGATGCCGCCCTTGATCTGCTTGACGTAGGCGGCCACGCCCTCGTTGCCCTTGCCGCCGACGCCGGCCGGCCAGTTGAGCGCGGTGCCTTCGCCGACCCGGGTCTTCCACTCCGGACTGACCTTGGACAGATAGTTGGCGAAGTTGAAGGTCGTGCCCGAACCGTCGGAGCGGTGGACGACGGTGATCCTCATGTCCGGCAGGTCGATGCCGCCGTTGAGCGCGACGATGGCCGGGTCGTTCCACTTGGTGATCCTGCCGAGGAAGATGTTGGCGAGGACCTCGCCGTCGAGCTTCATCGCACCGGCCTGCACGCCCTGGATGTTGACCACCGGCACCACACCGCCGATCGCCGATGGGAACTGGGCCAACCCGTGCCTGGCCAGTTCGGTGGACTTCAACGGCGCATCGGACGAGCCGAAGTCCACGGTGCGGGCCTTGATCTGGGCGATGCCACCGCCCGATCCGATCGACTGATAGTTGATCTTGTGGCCGGTGGCCTGGTTGTAGTCTGCCGACCACCTGGACAACAGTGGATAGATGAAGGTGGCGCCGGCGCCGGTGATGTCGGCGGCATGCGCGTTGACGGCCGCGGCCGAGGCGAGCACGACGGTGGCGGCGCGAAGGGTGAAGGATTTGAACACGGATGGCTCCCTGGAGTGATGACACGGACCGGCCCGGGGCTGGGCCTGCTCCTGCGGGAATTGCATCGCCATCGTGTTTCAATCCCGCGTCGGTCATGTGGCGGTTCGGTGACCGGGTGGCCGCTCCGACCAGCCTGTGGTGCGGGTGCGTCACTGAAGTGTCATGTAAACCACATCTTCCTGTCAGATTTGTTTCGCACGCTGTGCGCCGTCTTCATATGTGCTTCGACCATCGTGCGGCTGTCCCTGGACAGCAGCCCAGTACCTCCCACCGTATTCACCATATTCAATGGAGCCGGATTCCATGCGTTCTTCCATCCTGACAACTGCCATCGCCGTCGCCATTGGCAGCGCCAGCTTCTCGGCCGCCGCGGCCCCCAGCGATCAGGAACTGGCCCAGCTCAAGGCCCAGATCGAGGCGCTGCAGGCCAAGGTCACCGAACTGGAAAGCCGCACCGACGCCCAGTCGGACGTCAACATCGATACCGCCGCGAAGCTGGACACGCTGAACACAGGTTCGGCCAGGGTCGAGACCAAGGGTGGTTTCAAGGTCACCTCCGCGGACAAGAAGTACGAGGCTTCGCTCGGCGGCCGCATCCATTTCGATGCCTACGCCTTTGACCGCGACGAGGCCAGCACCACCGGCACCACCGAGTTCCGCCGCACCCGCCTGACCCTGTCCGGCAAGGCGCTGGGCTGGGACTACAAGGTCGAGCAGGACTTCTCGGCCGGCAGCACCACCGACGGCTACCGCGACGTGTTCATTGCCAGAAGCGGCCTGGGCGGCAAGTGGACCATCGGTCACTTCAAGCCGTACCGCTCGATGGAGGAGCTGACCAGCTCCAACGAGATCACGATGATGGAGCGCCCGTTCTCCTCGGCCAGCGGCCTGTACGGCGGCCGCCAGTTCGCGCAGGGTCTGGGTTACCTGACCGGAGGCGACAACTACACCTTCGGTGCGACCGTGTACAACACCCGCAACGCCAGCGGTCCGCGCAACGAAGGCATGGGCGCGGCGGCGCGTGCGACCTTCGCGCCGATCAACGACGACGACAACACGTTGCACCTTGGCCTGTCTGTCAGTCACGAGAACGCCAACAAGGGTTCGGGAGACATGCGGGCGGCGGTCGCCTACGCCGGTCGTCGCGGTCCGTCGCAGACCATCGCCACCACCACCGGTGCCAGCGGCGATTCAGTGGATTCGTTCGGGCTGGAATTCGCCGGTGCGTTCGGCCCGCTGTTCTTCCAGTCCGAATACGCCAAGGCCAAATTCGGCGCGCCGCTGGGCGCCAGCCAGGATGTGGAGAGCTGGTATGTGATGGGCAGCTGGTTCCTGACCGGCGAGCACAAGCCGTACAAGGCCGGCAACGGTGTGTTCGGTTCGCCCAAGGTGGGCGACACGGGCGCATGGGAGCTGACCGCGCGTTACGACAACATCGAGAACAAGGATGTGTCCGATCTCGAGGTCAGTTCGTACATCCTCGGCCTGAACTACTACATCACCCCGAACGTGCGCGTGATGTTCAACTACACCAAGGGCGACAACGAGTTCACCGGCGACAAGACCGGGCAGTACGCCGTCCGCACGCAGTTCAGCTTCTAGGCGCTTCGCCTCTCTCGCTGTCGAAGCCGGCGCCCCCGTTTACAGCGGGGGCGTTTTTTCTTTGTTTCTCCCGTTTCCGGGGATGCCGGCTTCGGCCAGAGTCGCCGTCCGGCGGAGTGGGGGTTCGCAACTTCGGCTGGCTTTTTGTTCGAGCGCCGGCCGCGTGTCCAGAAGCCGGTGGCCATGGGTTTGCGGGACCTTCCGAAACATGGATGTTTCGGAAGAGCCTACATGGACGTACTTGCGGCGTGTCCCGCAAACCCATGGCCGCTGGCTTCCCCGCAGACAATCCCGCAATAGGGAAAAGAGTCTTGTTTTGAATCGGCTACGTCGGTTTGCCTGGCGTCTTGTCCTTGAACTTGCAGATATCCCGGATCACGCACTGCGGACAATCCGGCTTGCGCGCCTTGCAGACGTAGCGGCCGTGCAGGATCAACCAGTGGTGCGCATCGTGCAGGAACTCCGGCGGCACCGTTGCCAGCAGCGCGTCCTCGACCGCGCGCACGGTCTTGCCCGGCGCCAGCCCGGTTCGGTTGGAGACGCGGAAGATATGCGTGTCCACTGCCATCGTCGGCTCGCCAAATGCAGTGTTGAGCACCACGTTGGCGGTCTTGCGGCCGACGCCCGGCAGGGCTTCCAGCGATTCGCGGTCACGCGGCACCTCGCCGCCGTGCTTCTCGATCAGCTGCTGCGCCATCGCCACCACGTTGGCGGCCTTGGTGTTGTACAGGCCGATGGTCGAGATATACGGCTTGAGCCCCTCCACACCGAGCGCGGCGATCTGTTGCGGCGTGCTGGCGACCGGGAACAGCCTGCGCGTGGCCTTGTT
Organism: Lysobacter alkalisoli; assembly: GCF_006547045.1. Lineage (NCBI taxonomy): Bacteria > Pseudomonadati > Pseudomonadota > Gammaproteobacteria > Lysobacterales > Lysobacteraceae > Marilutibacter > Marilutibacter alkalisoli. Next base: position 2,580,977 of record NZ_CP041242.1, on the reverse strand, counting down.
GACACCGACATCGGTCGCCTGTGCCGACAGCGTCACCGCCACCAGCAGTTCGTAGGGGGTGCTGAATTCCAGCTCAGTGGTCGGCTTCGGGTTCAGCCATTTCAGCCGTTCGAACAGTTCGACCACCTCGGCCGGCTTGAGCTTGGAGACCCGACGGGTGGCGCGTTTCCTCGCAGGTGCGTTGCGTGCGGCGACCTTGCGCGAAGTCGTCCCGGCCATCAGCGTCCCCGCTCCGCGGCACGGGCCCTGGCCCGAGCCAGCGCCGCCGCCGCCGCGTCGGGCAGAGGCGGGCGGGTGCGGCCGGGCGCCGGTTGTGAAGCGGTCGCGGTTTTCTCGCGGCGCTCCCGGCGTTCTTCGGCGAGGCGCTGCAGCCGGGCCTGGCGGTTGCGGAAACGCTCGCGCGCGGCGAGGGCGCGCTCGCGGGCGGCGCGGGCATCGGTCAGCTTCCCGCGGCAGGCAGGCGAGCAGCCGGGGCAGGGCGCGACCGTCATCAGGCCCAGGTCGATCGCGCGATCCAGATCGTCTGCGAGCAGCGCCTCGATCACGGCATGCACAGCCGTAGCGCCGGCATCACCGCAATCGCAGCCGGAGCAGATTCGGCTCACGCGCCCTTGAACGCCGGCTTGCGGCGCTCCAGGAAGGCGCTGGTGCCTTCGCGCATGTCGTCGGTGGAGAAGATCAGCCCGAACTGGCTGGCCTCGTACTCCAGCCCCTCCTCGATCCCGCACTCGCCACCGACGTCGATGCAGTCGAGGATGCCGCGCAGCGCCAGCGGCGCCGAGCCGGCCAGCTGGGCAGCGATCTTCATCGTCTCGGTTTCGAGCTCGGCCGCCGGCACCACCCGGTTGACGATGCCCAGTGCCTGCGCGCGCGCGGCATCGATCGGTGCGCCGAGCAGGCACAGTTCCAGCGTGGCGGCACGGCCGGCCAGGCGCAGCAGGCGCTGGCTGCCGCCGAAGCCCGGGATCAGGCCGAGGTTGATCTCCGGCTGGCCGACCTTCGCGGTATCGGCGGCGATGCGCAGGTGGCAGCACATCGCCAGTTCCAGCCCACCGCCGAGGGCGAAGCCGTTGATCATCGCGATCACCGGCTTGGGCATTCTCTCGACCCGGCGCATCATCCGCTGCCCTCGCAGCGAGAAATCGCGGCCCTGCACCGGGGTGAGCGTGTTCATCTCGGCGATGTCGGCGCCGGCGACGAAGGCCTTGGGTCCGGCTCCGGTCAGCACGACGGCACGGACCTGGTCATCGACCGCCGCCGCGGCGAACGCGGCATCCAGCGCGTCCAGGGTGGCGGCGTTGAGTGCGTTCAGCTTGTCGGGACGGTTGACGGTGATGACGAGGACAGAGCCTTCGCGGCGGATCAGCAATGGAATCTCAGACATATGAATAGGTGTTGGCAGGGCGAAAGGTGAACGAAGTCCGGTTTTGTGCGCACGGTGGGAGCTGTGGCATCAGCGGCGGGAACTCGGTCGGCCATGTCCGGTCACAGCTGGTGGCGTCAGTGGCGGTTAAGCCGCGGCGCCGGTATCCTAGCGCGTCCGGGCAAGCCTCGTGTGTCCGTCCGGACCCCAAGACCGGTACTTGAGCGGTCGTCATGTCGTATGGGCGATCCGCCCGGTTCCGCGCCACATATCGGAGGTTTTACCGAATGAAGTTGCGTTTTCTCGCAGTTGCCACGACTGCCTTGGTCCTCGCCGCCAGCGCTGCCGCTGCCCAGGACACGTCCTCGGAGCAGGGCAAGCTGAGCTACGCGCTGGGCTATGACCTGGGCCGCAACGCCGTCGAGAGCGGTGAAGCCGTCGACATCAACACCATCATCAAGGGCCTGCAGGACGGCTACGCGAAGAAGGATCCGGCGGTACCGGTCGACCAGCTGCGTACCGCAGTGCAGAACATGCAGCAGCGTCAGACCGCCAAGGCCAAGGCCGAGTGGGACAAGGCCTCGGCCGAGAACAAGAGCCGCAGCGACACCTTCCTGTCCCAGAACCGGGCCAAGAGCGGCGTGCAGACCCTGCCCAGCGGCGTGCAGTACCGCGTGATCGAGACCGGCAACGGTGCCAAGCCGACCCAGGCCAGCACTGTCGGCCTCGAGGTCGCCGGCCCGTACGCCTGGGGCGAACGTCCGAACCCGGCGCGCCCGGCGCAGAACATCCCCGAGATCAAGCTGAGCGAGATCGAGATGCCGGCCATGCGCGAGGTGCTGCTGCAGATGCCGGCCGGCTCCAAGTGGGAAGTGACCCTGCCGCCGGACAAGGCATACGGTGCCGACCCGCGGACCCCGTTCCCGCCGAACGTCGCTGTCCAGTTCGAAATCAAGCTCGCCACCGTCAAGTGACGATTTGGCCCGTGCGCGCTTTGCGCGCACGGCTTTGCCAGATCGTCATCCCGGCATGCTTTTTTTTGCCCGGGATCCAGCTTTCGACTTTGACGTTGACTTCGCCGCCCGCACAAAACGCGGGCGGCCTTGTTTAAGAAGCGCCTCATGAATTACCCGTTCCGTGCCGTCCTCAGCCCCTGCATCGGGGTGTGCAGTCTCGATGAGGAAGGTGTCTGCGAAGGCTGCTACCGTACCTCCGACGAGATCGCACGCTGGCCGCAGATGAACGACGATGAGCGTCTCCGCATGATGGAAACGACCCTGCCCGAGCGGGAGACCAGTCGCAGGTGAGCGCGCCGGTGCCCGGAACCTGGCCACAGGACTGCCCGGGGCTGGATGCCGCTCTGCATCCGCTCACCGCGCCGCCGGCCGGATCGGGATGGAACATCGACGAGATCCGCGATCTGCTTCCCCCGGACGTGCCGGCTGCCGAAGCCGCTGTGCTGGTTGGCCTGGTGCCGCGTGACGGCGTGACCCACGTCCTGCTCACCCGCCGCACCGCCGGCCTGCGCAACCACGCTGGCCAGGTCAGCTTCCCGGGAGGGCGGATCGAAACCGGCGATCCGGATGTTGTCGCCGCCGCGCTGCGCGAGGCGCATGAAGAAATCGGATTGCCGCCGGGCAATGTGAGACCGCTGGGTTTCCTGGACCCGCTTGCGACCATTACCGGGTTCCGGGTGACGCCGGTGGTGGCGAGCATTGCCGGCGGTTTCGTGCCGCGTCCGGACCCGTCCGAGGTCGCCGAGGCGTTCGAGGTCCCGCTCCGCTACCTGATGAACCCGGTCAATCTGACCCGACAGGAGATGCATTTCGGCGGCCGTCGTCGCGAGGTACTCGAGTTTCGCTACCCTGAACAGCGCATATGGGGCGCGACAGCCTCGATGCTGCTGAACCTGCGCGAGCGCCTGACGCAGGCGCGAACCGGAGTATGACGATGGGCGGTGCGTGGAGCAGCTGGGTTTCCGCCGTGGAGGTGGCCGATGCGCTCGGTCGTGACGATCTCGTCGTGGTCGATGCGCGCTTCGAATTGGCAGTCAAACAGGCTGCCCCGGATGTCGGAGAGGTGGCGTGGCGGCAGACTCGCATTCCAGGCGCGCGATACGCGCATCTCGACCGCGACCTGTCCGACCGGAGAAAGATCGAGCACGGCCGCCATCCGTGGCCGGATGCTGCCGACTTCACCGCCAGGCTCGGCGCATGGGGCATTTCGCCGTCGAGCCAGGTGGTGGCCTACGACGCCGCTGGCGGTGCGTTGGCCGCGGCACGGTTGTGGTTCCTGTTGCGCGCGCTCGGCCATTCGCGGGTCGCCGTACTCGACGGCGGCTGGCAGCACTGGCAGGCGCTCGGCTTGCCGGTCGAGGCCGGTGAGCCTGCGCCTGTTGCTCCGAAGGCTCCGTATTCCGGCAGCTTCGATCCGGACCTGCTGCTCGATGCCGGCCAGGTCCAGGCCCATCTCGACACCGGCGGCCTGCTGGTCGACGCGCGCGCCCCCGAGCGGTTCCGTGGCGAGGTCGAGCCGATCGATCGCGTCGGTGGCCACGTACCGGGCGCGCTCAACCGGCCGTTCGCGGCCAACCTGGTCGACGGCATGGCGAAACCGGCCGACGTGCTCGCGCTCGAATTCGAAACGTTGCTGGCTGGACGCGAGCCACGCGAACTGGTCGCGATGTGCGGCTCGGGTGTGACCGCGTGCCACCACCTGCTGGCGATGGCGCACGCCGGCCTGCCCGGGGCGCGTCTGTTCACCGGTTCCTGGAGCGGCTGGATCGAGGATCCGGCACGGCCGGTCGCGACGGGGGACTGAGTCCGCTTCTCTTCGGAGATCCCCGCGCATGGGAGAAGAACCTTATTTCCCCAGGCTGGCGACCAGCGCTTTCAACGCCTGCTGGGTGCCCTCGTCGTACCAGCGGTCGATGAAGACATCGAGCTGGATCAGTTCCGGTTCCAATGCGGCGGCAATGTCGGCGCGGGCGATCGCACGGGTCTGCAGCATCGCCTCGCGCGGCAGCGCCAGCAACTGTTCCAGCCAATCCCGCGCACGCTGTGCGACCGTGTCGATATCGGCCAGTTCGTCGACCATGCCGAAGTCCAGCGCCTGCTGCGCATCGACCATCTCGCCGGCGACCAGCAGTCGCTCCGCGCGGTACGGACCGACCACGCGGCGCATCAACCGCTGGATACCTTCCGGCGCGACCAGGCCGACCCGGGTCTCGTTGAGGCCGATCCGGAATGGGCCCGATGCCATTACCCGATAATCGCAGCACAGCGCCAGCACGCAGCCGCCGGCCGGGGCATGACCGGCGATCGCCGCCGCCACCGGCACCGGACATGCGGCGAGCGCCTCGGCGGCAGTGAAGAACGATTCCCAGGCGGCTTTCAGTGCCGCCTTGTCATCGCCCAGCGACAACAGATAGGGCACGTCGAGGCCGGCGGAGAACACCTTGGGACCACCGCTGAGGACGATGCCGTGCGCGCCGTCCTCTACCGCCGCGGCCACAGCCCCGCGCAGGGCGTCGCACAGGGCCGGGTCGAGAGCATTGACCGGCGCCCGCGCGAGCCGGAGCTCGGTCACCTCGCCGTGATGGAGGGTTTCGACCAGCTCGCCGTTCATGGGCGCACGCCCTCCGGCCACTGGTAACGGACCGTGTAGGTCAGGCGGGTTTCGCCCTGGGCCGGCACCGGCACTTCGAATTCCACGTTCTGTGCATCCTTCTTCTGTGCCGGCAGGCTGCTGGCGGTGATTTCCCAGTCGCGCCAGCGCTGCATCGGTTCGAGCACACGCACGGTGACCTCTTCGTCCTTGGCATTGCGTACGGTGACCGCGAACGACTCGGTGATGCGGCGACGGTTGTTGTCGACATTGAAGGCGGTCGCTTCGCGGTCGGCGGTGATGTCGAACGCCTTGCCGACCCGCAGCCGGACCTCGTTGCCGGCAGGGGTGTGGCCGAGCATCGATTCGCCGAGGAAGTCGCTGCCGTCGAACACACGCACGCGACCGGCCGGCAGCGGTTGGCCGAGTCCGGCTTCACGATCATTGTCGAACGACACGCTGACATTGACCGGCATGCTGCCGGTCAGGCCGCGCTGGTCAGGGGCGAGCATGGGGCGCGGTGGCGTCCAGTCGCTGGTCCCGGCATCGGTTACGTAGTCACGCGAGCAGGCGACGGCCTGGCGCGGCGCGAACAGCGGCAGCCGCTCGACCGCACCGTTGCTGACCCGGCTCGTGCCCGGCACCACGTAGGCGTGGTACTCGCCCGAACCGCGGACGACCGGCATCGGCGGAGCCGCTGCAGCCATCGCGAAGTCGGCCGCGACCTCCGCGCGGTAGCGGTCACCCATGTACCCGCTCTGGCGGGCGCGTGCAGGTTGGCCGGCCACCAGGGTCAGATTGGCATTGTCGAACCCCACGCCGGAGCGGTTGATCACCAGCGCGGCGCCGTCCAAGGCCAGGCTGCAGTCGGCGCCGGGCGCGATCGTGGCCAGGTACTCGGCCCGCCACGCCATGCCGCTCATCGGGTAGCTGAGCACGAAGCTGGCATCGCCGGCCTGTTCGGCCTCCACCGTCCACTGCAGGTTCGCTTCGCGCGGCAGGGTGTTGCCGGTGGCAGCGATGCTGAAGTTGTCGTAATCGCGGATGACCTTGATGCGGCCATCGTTGAGCGCGAGGCTGAGGCCGTCGCTGGCGGCGAGCAGAATGCCGCTGTCGGTCTGCTTTGCGCTGCCGGCCGTGTGCTCCACCGTGACCCGGCGGCCGATGGCACGGCCGAGGACGTCATCGGTCCCCGACAATGCGGCCACGTAGCGCTGGCCGATGATGTTGACGTTTCCGCTCTCGGGGCGAAGCAACGCTGCTTCCACGTCCATCGAGGGAGGCACATTGCTGGCACTGATCGCGTTGCTGCCGGCGGCGAGCTCGTAGCGCAGATTGCGATCGACGAGGGCATACCCGGGCATGCCCGAGCGGGCCGGGATGCTGTCCCGAGGGCTTCGTAGTCGCCGCTGTAGACCGTCAGGCGGGTGCCGACGCTACCGCCAGTGGTCGTGGTTTCGCTGTCGGTCGGCGCGCTTGTCTCGACGGAGGGTCTGGCAGGCGGGGCGCCGTCGGGTGGCCCGGAGGGGGAGCATGCCGCGAGCAGGCAGGCGGCTGGCAGGCAGACGACGATCAGCGGCAGGGATTGCTGTGGGCGACGCATCTCGGACTCCGTACACGACCTTGCGGCCATCATAGAGCCTGCAGCGGAAACGTGTTTGCTGGAAACGTACTCCTTACCCTGTCGAGCAGGCCTCGCGCACGGCGTCGGGCAGTGGCGCGGCCTGGCCGGTGGCGCGGTCGATCCAGACCATCACCACGTTGCCGTCGCAGTACAGCGTGTCGTCGTTGCCCTCGTCGACGATGCGATGGCCGATGCTCAGGCTGGTGTTGCCAAGGCGCTCGACGAACAGCTCGATCGCGATATTGGCCGGCCACTCGATCGGGCGCCGGTAGTTGAGGTGGGCGGCGGCGACCACCGGTGCCACGCCATCTTCCAGCCCCTGGCCCGGCACGCCGATCATCCAGCACAGGCGTGCTTCTTCCAGGAACGTCAGGTACCTCGAATTGTTGACGTGATTGAAGGCGTCGAGATCGCTCCAGCGCACCGTCATCGGCGTGCGCAGCAGAACGACTGGCCGTGCAGCAGCCGCGTCGACAGGGGGACGGGCGTCTTGTCGCCCCGGGACGGTGCGGTGTCCGCTTTCCGTTCGTCGGGAGTCTGGACGGCCCTGGCAGGTGTTGTCGCGTCCGGTTTGGCCTTGGCGCCGGTCCGCTTGCGTGTCGCGGTCTTGCGCGCTGCTTTCTTCGCGGCACCCTTTTTCGCCGTCGGCCTGGTCGCCGAGCCGGCAGGTTGCGGGGAGGTGTCGGCCTTGTCGCCGGTACGTTCGCTCATGCGGTGGTTTTCTTCTTGCGGGGTGCGCGGCGACGTGCCGGGGGGGCGGAGGCTGGATTGGCAGCCCCGTCATTGGCGATCTCCAGCAACGGTGCGAGGAAACGGCCGGTGTGCGAATGGGGCATGGCAGCGATCTCCTCGGGTGTGCCGGTGGCGATGATCTGGCCGCCGCGGTGGCCGCCTTCGGGGCCGAGGTCGACAATCCAGTCGGCGGTCTTGATCACGTCCAGGTTGTGCTCGATCACCACCACCGTGTTGCCGTCGTCGCGAAGCCGGTGCAGCACCGCGAGCAGGTGCTCGATGTCGTGGAAGTGCAGGCCGGTCGTCGGCTCATCGAGGATGTACAGCGTGCGGCCGGTGTCGCGGCGCGACAATTCCTTCGACAGCTTCACACGCTGCGCCTCGCCGCCGGACAGCGTGGTCGCGCTTTGGCCGAGCTTGATGTAGCTCAGGCCGACGTCGATCAGGGTTTCGAGCTTGCGCGCGATCGCCGGAATGTTCTCGAACAGCTCCAGTGCGTCCTCGACGGTCATCTCCAGCACGTCGTGGATGTTGTAGCCCTTGTAGAGGATTTCCAGCGTCTCGCGGTTGTAGCGTTTGCCGCCGCAGACGTCGCAGGGTACGTAGACATCGGGCAGGAAGTGCATTTCGACCTTGATCAGACCGTCGCCCTGGCAGGCCTCGCAGCGGCCGCCGCGGACGTTGAAGCTGAATCGGCCGGCCGCGTAGCCGCGTGCGCGCGACTCCGGCACCTGCGCGAACAGCTCGCGCAGCGGAGTGAACAGACCGGTGTAGGTGGCCGGGTTGGAGCGCGGGGTGCGACCGATCGGCGACTGGTCGATGTCGACCACCTTGTCGAACAGCTCGATGTTCTCGACCGAGGCATGCGCCGCCGCGGTCTGCGAGGCGCCGTTGAGTTCGTTCGCCGCGATCGCGTACAGGGTGTCGTTGATCAGGGTCGACTTGCCCGAACCGGATACGCCGGTGACGCAGGTCAGCAGCCCGGCGGGGATGCCGAGATCGACATCCTTGAGGTTGTTGCCGCAGGCGCCACGCAGGTGCGCGATCGCCTTGGGATTGGGCTTGTTGCGCTTGGCCGGGATCTCGATCCGTTTGCGCCCGCTGAGGTACTGGCCGGTCAGCGAGCGGGGTGCCTCCAGCACGTCCTGCAGCTGACCCTGGGCGATGATCTCGCCGCCGTGCACGCCGGCGCCGGGGCCGATGTCGACGATGTGGTCGGCCATCCGGATCGCGTCCTCGTCGTGCTCGACCACGATCACCGTGTTGCCGAGGTCGCGCAGTCGGGTCAGTGTGCCAAGCAGGCGCTCATTGTCGCGCTGGTGCAGCCCGATCGAAGGCTCGTCGAGCACGTACATCACCCCGACCAGGCCGGCGCCGATCTGGCTGGCCAGGCGGATACGCTGCGCCTCGCCGCCGGACAGCGAGTCAGCCTTGCGTTCGAGGGTGAGGTAGTCGAGGCCGACGTCGACCAGGAAGCGCAGCCGGTCGGCGATCTCCTTGACGATCTTGACCGCGATCTCGCCACGCCAGCCCGGCAGCTCCAGTGCCTGGAAGAACGCCAGTGCCTCGTCGACCGGCATCACCACGATCTCGGGCAACGGGCGCTCGGCGACGAACACGTTGCGCGCAGCGCGGTTCAGGCGTGCGCCGCCGCATTCGGGGCAGGGGCGCTCGCTGATGTACTTGGACAGTTCCTCGCGTACCGCCGACGACTCGGTCTCGCGGTAACGGCGTTCGAGGTTGGGCACGATGCCCTCGAAGCGGTGCTTGCGCTGGGTGCGGCTGCCTCCATCGGTCAGGTAGGTGAAGGCGATCTGCTCCTCACCGCTGCCGAACAGCACTGCGTTGCGCACGTTTTCGGGCAGTGCCTGCCATGGGGTGTCGACGTCGAAGTCATAGTGCTTCGCCAGCGACTGGATCATCTGGAAGTAGTAGGCGTTACGGCGATCCCAGCCGCGCACCGCGCCGGCGGACAATCCGAGTTCGGGATGGATCACCACCCGCGTCGGGTCGAAGAACTGCGCCACGCCGAGGCCGTCGCAGTGCGAGCAGGCACCGGCCGGAGCATTGAACGAGAACAGCCGCGGCTCCAGGTCGGGCAGGGCGAAGTCGCAGACCGGACAGCTGTAGCGCGAGGAGAACAGCAGCGGCTCCGCCTCGGGATCGTCGAGCGAGGCCACCGAGGCCATGCCGTCGCCGAGCTTGAGCGCGGTCTCGAACGACTCGGCCAGGCGCTGTTTCATGTCCTCGCGCGGGCGGAAGCGGTCGACCACGGCCTCGATCGTGTGCTTCTGGCGCAGGGCCAACGGCGGCACCGCGTCGATCTCGTGCACTTCGCCATCGACGCGGACACGCACGTAGCCCTGCGCGCGCAGTTGCTCGAACACCTGGGCATGCTCGCCCTTGCGATCGCGGACCACCGGCGCCAGCAGCATCCAGCGCTGCCCTGCATGATCGCCATCGGTGGAGCCGGGCTTGTCTGCGAGCGCGATCACCTGGTCGACCATCTGGCTGACGGTCTGGGCCTCCAGCGGGTAATGGTGGTCCGGGCAGCGCGGCGTGCCGACGCGGGCATAGAGCAGGCGCAGATAGTCGTAGATCTCGGTGATCGTGCCGACCGTGGAGCGAGGGTTGTGCGAAGTCGACTTCTGCTCGATCGAGATCGCCGGCGACAGGCCCTCGATGTGATCGACATCGGGTTTCTCCATCACCGACAGGAACTGCCGCGCGTAGGCCGACAGCGACTCGACGTAGCGGCGCTGGCCTTCGGCGTAGATGGTGTCGAACGCCAGCGACGACTTGCCCGAGCCCGACAGCCCGGTGATCACGATCAGTTTGTCGCGGGGCAGGTCGAGGTCGACGTTCTTGAGGTTATGCGTCCGCGCGCCGCGGATGCGGATGGTATCCATGCGTGGTGGGGGCCTGCAGGGTCGTGGAGCAACATCTGTGGGGGAGCCGCCCGACACGGCGGCGAACAGCTGAGCGTATCGGCTGGCTGATTTGGGGGCAAATCCGGAGAAGAGAATTGCGGCCAGCATGGTGTCAGCAGTGATGGCCTCGGTCCCGGAGTTCCGATCCGATCCGTCCGCGCCGCTGCCACGGCTGCCTGAACGGCGGGCCCTGCTGCGTTCAGGTTGACGCCTCGGGCCCGTCGGGCGGGCCGGAGCGGGTTTGCGCGGGGGCGGCGTTGCGGCTAGAATTCCGCTTCTGTCCGCCCCGCATTGGGCGGCAGCGACCAAAATAACTACAGAGGAATCTGGTCATGTACGCAGTTGTAGTCACCGGCGGTAAGCAGTACCGCGTGATGCAGGGCGAGACCCTGCGCGTCGAGCTGCTCGATGTCGAAGCCGGCAGCGAGATCAAGCTGGACAACGTCCTGATGCTGGGCGACGGCGATGGTGTGAAGGTCGGCGACGAGGTCAAGGGCGCCACCGTTTCCGCCAAGGTCATCGGCCACGGCCGCGCCGACAAGGTGCGCATCGTCAAGTTCCGCCGCCGCAAGCACCATCGCAAGCAGATGGGCCACCGGCAGCATTACACCGAAATCGAAATCACCGGCATCGCCGGCAAGTAAGGAGAAGCAGTCATGGCACATAAAAAGGGCGTAGGCTCCACCCGCAACGGCCGCGACTCCAACCCGAAGTACCTGGGCGTCAAGATCTACGGCGGCCAGGCCATCGAGGCCGGCAACATCATCGTCCGCCAGCGCGGCACCCAGTTCCACCCGGGTCCGGGCGTCGGCCTCGGCCGCGACCACACCCTGTTCGCGCTGGTCGATGGCCAGGTCGAGTTCTCGACCAAGGGTCCGAAGAAGCGCCGCACTGTCAGCGTCGTCACCGCGGAGTAATCGCGCGTACGGCGTTGCATGAGAGGCCCCGCTTCGGCGGGGCTTTTCGTTTTCGAAGAAAATTCCTGACATGAAACTCGTCGACGAAGCTGAAATCCAGGTCATCGCAGGCAACGGCGGCAACGGCTGCGTCGGCTTCCGCCGCGAAAAGTTCATCCCGCTCGGCGGTCCGGACGGTGGCGACGGCGGCGACGGCGGCAGCGTCTGGCTGGAAGCCTCCGAGAACCTCAACACCCTGGTCGACTTCCGTCACCAGAAGAATTTCCGTGCCCAACGCGGCCAGGACGGCATGGGCCGGCAGATGTACGGCAAGGGCGGCGAGGACACCATCATCACCGTGCCGGTCGGCACCGTGGTCATCAATGTCGACACCGACGAAGTGATCGGCGACATGACCCGCCACGGCGATCGCCTGCTGGTCGCCAAGGGTGGCAAGGGCGGGCTCGGCAACATGCACTTCAAGAGCTCGGTGAACCGCGCTCCACGCAAGGCCCTGCCGGGCCTGCCCGGTGAGGAGCGCGCGCTGCGGCTGGAGCTCAAGTTGCTGGCCGATGTCGGCCTGCTCGGCTTCCCGAACGCCGGCAAGAGCACCCTGATCCGCGCAGTGTCGGCGGCGACGCCGAAGGTGGCCGACTATCCGTTCACCACCCTGTATCCCAATCTCGGCGTGGTCAGCGTGGAGCCTCACCGCAGCTTCGTGATCGCCGACATTCCCGGGCTGATCGAGGGCGCGGCCGACGGCGCCGGGCTCGGCACCCAGTTCCTCAAGCACCTTCAGCGCACCCGGTTGCTGCTGCACCTGGTCGACATGGCGCCCATGGAAGGCGGTGTCGACGGCGTGAGCCCGGCCGAGCAGGTAAGGGCGATCGAGCGCGAGCTGGAGAAGCACGACCCGGAGCTGCTGGCCAAGCCACGCTGGCTGGTGCTCAACAAGGCCGACCTGCTGCTGGAAGAGGAGCAGGACGAGGCTGCCCGCGCCATCATCGACGAGCTGGCCTGGAAGGACCGCTGGTACAAGGTCTCGGCGATCAGCCGCGAGGGCACCTGGCCGGTGATGAAGGACGTGATGGCGTTCTTCGACCGGCTGGTGGAGGAAGCGGCCGAAGCGACTGCGGAAGCCGAGGCCCGGGATGACAGTTCAGCATAGGCTGTCGGCTTCGGAGGGGGCGCCGCCCGTCGGGGTGGGTGTTGCTCCGCCCTCATATCAACGTCCTGTCTCAAAATCGGGTCGTGGACCATCCTTGGTCCACTCTCCGCAACACCCACCCCGCCGGTCAGCGCCTTTCGCGAGCGTGGAGGCTTGGACTTCGGTTGTTCTTTGTTCAAAGCGCCGGGAACGTGTCCAGGAAGACGGTGGCCATGGGGTTTGCGGGACCTTCGGAGGCAGGAGGCCGACGATGAGCGCCCATGGGTGAGGCAGCGCGTTTGCGAAGCACTGCTTCGCGCGCTGCCGAACGCTCGAGCGCTGCACGCGAGGGCCGGACCCGCGAAGCGGGGGTTCACAGCGTGTCCCGCAAACCCCATGGCCTCCGTCTTCCCCACAGGCAATCCTGCCAAACAAAAACCCGGCCGAAGCCGGGTTTCTGTCTTTCATCCGCCAGCCGAAAGGGCCGGAGGAGTAGCCTGCCTCAGGCAGCCTTGAGCGCCTTGATGCGGGCGTTCAGGCGGCTCTTGTGGCGGGCGGCCTTGTTCTTGTGGATCAGGCCACGGGCGCTGTAGCGATCGAGGATCGGCTGGGCAGCGGTGAAGGCGGCTTCGGCGCCGGCGGCGTCGTTCTCGCCCAGGGCCTTGAGCACCTTCTTGACGTAGGTGCGCAGCATCGAACGCTGGCTGGCGTTGCGGGCGTTGCGCACGACGGTCTGCTTGGCGCGCTTCTTGGCGGACTTGATGTTGGCCACGACGGAATCCTGGAATAGTTTGGCAATTGGAGCTGGAAATGAAGCTTGCAGGGCTTGAACCGAGCAAGTAGACAGGAAATTATGGTCAATTCAGTGGCTTGCGTCAACCGCGACGACCAAGGGGATTCGATTGGGCAATAACTCCATTCAGGAAGGCAGCGACCCGCCCCGGCCCGGGAAGTCACGCCAGCGCGGCATGCTGCGCTCCAGCGCCATATTCAGCGCGATGACTTTCATTTCGCGCATCGCCGGCTACCTGCGCGACGCGGTCACCGCCAGCCTGTTCGGCGCCGGACCGGCGATGAGCGCTTTTGTCGTCGCCTACCGCATCCCCAACTACCTGCGCCGGATCTTCGCCGAAGGCTCGTTCTCGTCCGCATTCGTGCCGGTGCTGTCGGAGCTGAAGGAAAAGGGCGACCGGAAGGCGATGCAGGACGTGCTCGACCACGTCGCCGGCGCGCTGTTCGCGTCGGTGGTGATCGTCAGCGGGCTCGGCATGTTGGCGGCGCCGTGGGTGGCCAAGCTGTTCCTGGTGTTCGCCAGCACCGATGCCGGCACCGTGCCGCTGGCGGCGGACATGCTGCGGATCACCTTTCCGTATCTGGTGTTCATTTCGATGACGGCGCTGGCCGGCGGCGTGCTCAACAGCTTCCGTCACTTCGGCCTGCCGGCGCTGACCCCGGTGTTGCATAACCTGGCGATGATCGCCGCCATGCTGCTGTTGGCTGGACGGCTGGAGTTGCCGGAGGCGTCGATGGCCTGGGGCGTGCTGGCGGCCGGCGTCCTGCAGGTGCTGGTGCTGTGGCCGGCAATGGGCCGGCTCGGCATCCGCCCGCGGTTGCGCTTCGACTTCCGCCACGAGGGCGTACGCAAGGTCGGCCGGCTGATGCTGCCGACGATCTTCTCGTCCTCGGTGGCGCAGGTGAACCTGCTGGTCGGCACCGCGTTCGCCTCGCTGCTGGTGCCGGCGGCACAGTCCTGGCTGTACTACTCCGACCGCCTGACCGAGCTGCCGCTGGGGCTGTTCGGGGTCGCGGTCGGCACGGTGATCCTGCCGCAGCTGTCGCGCCATCACGCGGCCAAGGACGAGGATGGCTATTCGAAATCGCTGGACTGGGGGTTGCGCGTCGTGCTGCTGATCGGCGTGCCGGCGGCGCTGGGGCTGGCGTTGTTGGCCGAGCCATTGACCGCCTCGCTGTTCCAGCGCGGCGAGTTCACCGCCGAGGACACCCGCATGGTTGGCGTGGCGCTGGTGGCGATGAGTGCGGGAATTCCGACCTTCATGCTCAGCAAGGTGTTGCTGCCGGCGTTCTACGCGCGCCAGGACACCCGTACGCCGATGCGCGCGGCGATCATCACCGTGATCGTCAACGTGGTTCTGATCGTCGTCCTGGTCACCCCGATGTGGAAGCTGGGTGTGGCCGAGGCGCATGTGGGCATTGCCGCTGCCTCCGCGGTGGCCGGGGTGGTCAATGCCGCCTTGTTGTGGCGGTGGTTGCGTCGCGACGGGGTCTATCGGCCGGCGGCCGGCTGGGGGCGCTGGCTGTTCAGGATCGTCATCGCCACGCTGGTGATGACAGCTGCGGTGCTGGCCGTCCGCGCCCATGTCGGGACCTGGGCGGCTCTGGACATGGCCTGGCGCTGGATCTGGCTACTGACGGCGGTGGCGGCCGGTGCGTTGGCCTACGGCGGAACCCTCGCCCTGCTGGGGTTGCGGCCGCGGCATCTGCGGCATTGAGTCCGACGCCCGTCAGCCCGCGCCTGTTTGCGCGCAGGCTCGATATATACTGCCCGGCTCTATGAGCAGGCTGTTTCGTGACGTCGACGCTGGGCCCCGGTGCCCGCACGGTAGCGTGGTCTGCATCGGCGCCTTCGACGGCCTCCACCTGGGCCATCGGGCGCTGGTGCGCCATGCCGTCGCGCGTGCGCACGCCCTTGGCGTGCCCGCGATCGCGGTCACTTTCGAGCCGTTGCCACGGGAGTTCTTTGCCCCGGCCGCACCGCCGCCGCGGCTGTTGAAGGCGCGGGCCAAGGTCGAGGGGCTGCATGCGCTGGGCGTCGATCAGGTCGGCCTGCTGCGCTTCAACGCGCGGCTGAGCGGGCTGGATGCGGAAGCCTTCGTCCGTCGCGTGCTGGTCGAACATCTGTCGGCGCGCGAAGTCTGGGTCGGTCCCGGGTTCCGGTTCGGCAAGGGCCGGGCAGGCGACATCGACACGCTGCGCCGGGTCGGTTCCGCGCACGGCCTCGTCGCCGGCGAAATCGAACCGGTGATGCTCGATGGCGAGCGCGTGTCGGCCACCCGCATCCGCGCCGCACTGGCCGCCGGTGACTTCGAGGTCGCCGCCCGCCTGCTTGGTCGCCCCTATGCGATCGGCGGAAGGGTGGTGCGAGGACGGCAGCTGGGCCGTACGCTCGGCTTTCCGACCGCCAACATCCGTTTTGCAGGCAAGATGCCGGCGTTGTCCGGGATCTATGCGACCTGGGTGCACGGCGTCGGCAGCACTCCGGGTGAAAGCCGGCCGATGCCGTCGGTGTCCAGCCTCGGCACCCGGCCGACGGTGGACGGCGTCGAGCCGTTGCTGGAAGCCCACCTGTTCGATTTCGATGGCGACCTGTACGGGCGCCGGATCGAGGTCGAGTTCGTCGCCAAGTTGCGCGACGAGGAAAAGTTCGACGACCTGCCGGCCCTGGTCGCGCAGATGCACCGCGATGCGGAAGCTGCACGCCGTATCCTCTCCGAAGAACAACTGCGAGCCACTGTGTGAGCATCGATTACAAAGCCACCTTGCAACTGCCCGCCACGGATTTTCCCATGCGCGGCGACCTGCCCAAGCGCGAGCCGAAGACGCTGGAACGCTGGGAGGCCGAAGGCTTGTATGCCAGGTTGCGCGAGAACGCCGCCGGTCGGCCGCTGTTCGTCCTCCATGATGGCCCGCCGTACGCCAATGGCGCGATCCACCTCGGCCACGCGGTCAACAAGATCCTCAAGGACATCATCGTCAAGTCGAAGTATCTGGCTGGCTTCGATGCGCCGTACGTGCCGGGTTGGGACTGCCATGGCCTGCCGATCGAGATCGCGATCGAGAAGAAGTACGGCAAGGTCGGGGTGAAACTCGACGCGACCGAATTCCGCCAGAAGTGCCGTGAGTACGCCGAGGCGCAGATCGACATCCAGCGCCGCGACTTCAAGCGTCTGGGCGTGATCGGCGACTGGGACAATCCGTACAAGTCGCTCGACTTCCGCTTCGAGGCCAACGAGATGCGCGCGCTGGCGCGGATCATCGACAACGGCCACCTGACCCGCGGGGTGAAGCCGGTGCACTGGTGCTTCGATTGCGGCTCGGCGCTGGCCGAGGCCGAGATCGAGTACCAGGACAAGGTGTCGCCGGCGATCGACGTGGCTTACGCCGCGCGCGACGCGAAGACGGTGGCAAAGGCGTTCGGCGTCGAACTGCCCGACGGCGTCGAGGTCGCGGTGCCGATCTGGACCACCACGCCGTGGACGTTGCCGGCCTCGCTGGCGGTGTCGATGGGGCCACAACTCGAATATGCCCTGGTCGAAGGGCCGGCGCACAACGGCGGCCGGCGCTGGCTGGTGCTGGCCGATGCGCTGGCTGGAAAGGCGCTGCAGCGTTATGGCGTCGATGAGCCCGTGGTGCACGGCCGTGTCGCCGGTGCCGCTCTGGAAGGCATGCTGTTCGCGCATCCGTTCTATGACAACCGCGACATCCCGGTGATCCTGGGCGACCACGTCTCCGCCGAGGAGGGCACCGGCGCCGTGCATACCGCGCCCGGCCACGGCCAGGAGGATTACGCGGCCAGCAAGCAGTACGGCCTGATCGAGAAGTACAGCGCCGCCGAGATCAACCCGGTCGACGGTCGCGGCGTCTACCTGCCGTCGACACCGCCGGCCGACGGCCACGCACTGGCCGGCCAGCACATCTGGAAGGCCAACGACGTCATCGTCGATGCGCTGCGCGAGAACGGTTCATTGCTCGCCTTCGCGAAGATGGAGCACAGCTACCCGCACTGCTGGCGCCACAAGACCCCGATCGCGTTCCGCGCCACCCCGCAGTGGTTCATCTCGATGGAGCAGGCCAACCTGCGCGCCGACGCGCTGGCGGCGATCAAGACCGTCGGCTGGTTCCCGAAGTGGGGCGAGGCGCGCATCGCCGGCATGGTCGAGGGCCGCCCGGACTGGACCATCTCGCGCCAGCGCACCTGGGGCGTGCCGATCGCGCTGTTCGTGCACCGCGAGACCGGCGAACCGCATCCGCGCAGCACCGAACTGATGCGAACGGTTGCCGACAAGGTGGAGCAGGACGGGGTGGACGTCTGGTACGCGCTGGACGCCGCCGAACTGCTGGGCGATGACGCTGCGCATTACGACAAGATCACCGACATTCTTGATGTCTGGTTCGACTCCGGTGTCACCCACGAATGCGTGCTCGCCGAGCGCGGCTTCGGCAAGCCGGCCGACCTGTACCTGGAAGGCTCCGACCAGCACCGCGGCTGGTTCCAGTCCTCGCTGCTGACCGGCGTGGCGATGGACAGGGCGGCGCCGTACCGGCAATGCCTGACGCACGGCTTCACGGTCGACGAGAAGGGCCGCAAGATGTCCAAGTCGCTCGGCAACGGCATCGAGCCGCAGGACATCATGAAGACCCTGGGCGCGGACATCCTGCGTCTGTGGATTGCCTCGGCCGACTACAGCAACGAGATGTCGCTGTCGCAGGAGATCCTCAAGCGCAACGCCGACGCCTACCGGCGCATCCGCAACACCGCGCGCTTCCTGCTCGGCAACCTGCATGGCTTCGAGCCGGCGCGCGACCTGCGCCCGCTCGATGACATGGTCGCGCTGGATCGCTGGATCGTGCACCGCGCCTGGGAAGTACAGGAGAAGGTCAAGGCCGCCTACGAGCGCTACGACTTCGCCGAGATCGTGCAGGTGCTGCTGAACTTCTGCAGCGTCGACCTCGGTTCGTTGTACCTCGACGTCACCAAGGACCGCCTGTACACGATGCAGGAGGACTCGCGCGGCCGCCGTTCCGCGCAGAGCGCGATGTACCGCATCGCCGAGGCCTTCGTGCGCTGGATCGCACCGGTGCTGAGCTTCACCGCCGACGAGTTGTGGGGCTATCTGCCGGCGCCGGTCGATGGAGAGGGCAACGCCGGCGAACGCAGGGACAACGTGTTGTTCGCGACCTGGTACGACGGACTTGCGCCGATGCACGAGGAGGACGCGTCCCTGCTGGCCAAGCGGGTCGAGCGCCTGCTCGGCATCCGCGAGGAAGTCAGTGCGGTGCTCGAGCCGATGCGTGCGGCCGGCGAGATCGGTGCCGCGCTGGAGGCCGAGATCACCCTGCGTTGCGGCGTCGCCGACCAGAACTGGCTGGCACCGATGGCGGAGGAATTGCGGTTCCTGTTCATCAGCGGCGATGTCGAAATCGTCGCCGATGACGATGCGCATGAGATCACGGTCACCGCTGCCGCGACCGCGAAAACCAAGTGCGTGCGTTGCTGGCACCATCGCGCCGACGTCGGCTCGAACCCGCAGCACCCGCAGTTGTGCGGGCGTTGCGTGAGCAACGTGGAAGGGCCGGGCGAAGACCGGCAGTGGTTCTGAAACCCGGGGTCGCCATTGCCGCGAGGGCGGGAATACCGGAATTTCAACCTTCACGATCCAAGAGACCGGGTCTCCGTCTTCGCGGGGATGACAGACACACAAAATGACAACATTCCCAAAACCCAATGCCCTGATCTGGCTGCTGGTATCGGCCTTGGTCATCCTCCTCGACCAGCTCACCAAGTGGTGGGTGCTGACCTCGCTGCCCGAATACACCGCGATCCCGGTGATCGAAGGCTTCTGGAACTGGTACCGCACCTACAACACCGGCGCCGCGTTCAGTTTCCTCAGCGACGCCGGCGGCTGGCAGAAGTACTTCTTCACCGTGCTGGCGGTCGGCATCAGCGGCCTGCTTGGCTGGTGGCTGTCGCGCACGCCGCGCCACGACTGGCGCACCGCGCTGCCGTACGCGCTGGTGATCGGTGGCGCGATCGGCAACGTGATCGATCGCCTGGCCCACGGCCACGTGGTCGACTTCATCCAGTGGTACTGGCGCGGCTGGTACTGGCCGGCGTTCAACATCGCCGATTCGGCGATCGTGGCCGGCGCGATCGGAATCGTCGTGCTCGGGCTGTTCGGCCCCAAGGCGCAGGACGGGGCAGGGAAGGGCTGAACTTGCTCCGGCACCCCTCCGCCGACCCGCCCGCCGAGGAGTAGAATGACGCCCATGGATGTCCTGCTCGCCAATCCCCGTGGTTTCTGCGCTGGCGTCGACCGCGCGATCGAGATCGTCAAGCGCGCACTGGAAACGCTCGGTGCGCCGATCTACGTCCGCCACGAGGTCGTGCATAACCGCTTCGTCGTCGACGACCTGCGCCACCGCGGCGCGATCTTCGTCGAGGAACTGGATGAAGTGCCGGACGGCGCCACCGTGATCTTCAGCGCCCATGGCGTCTCGCAGGCGGTGCGCGGCGAGGCCGAGCGGCGCCGGCTGAAGGTGTTCGACGCCACCTGTCCGCTGGTGACCAAGGTGCACTTCGAGGTCGCCCGCCATTGCCGTGCCGGTCGCGACGTGGTGCTGATCGGCCACGCCGGTCATCCCGAGGTCGAGGGCACGATGGGCCAATGGCGGCGCGAGGCCGGTGCCGGGAGCATCTACCTGGTCGAGGACATCGACGACGTCGAGGCCTTGCAGGTCGGGCAGCCGGACAACTTCGCCTACACCACCCAGACCACCCTGTCGGTGGACGATACCCGTGCAGTGATCGAGGCGTTGCGCCGTCGTTTCCCGGCCATCCAGGGCCCCAAGAACGACGACATCTGCTATGCCACCCAGAACCGCCAGGATGCGGTGCGCGAACTGGCTGTCCAGTGCGACCTGGTGCTGGTGGTCGGCTCGGTCAACAGCTCCAACTCCAACCGCCTGCGCGAGCTGGCCGAGCGCGAGGGCGCCGAGGCCCACTTGATCGACGGCGCGGTCGAGATCGACCCGCGCTGGGTGCAGGGTCGTCGCAGGATCGGCGTCACCGCCGGCGCGTCCGCGCCCGAGGTGCTGGTCCGCGGCGTGATCGAGCGCCTGCGCGAGCTGGGAGCCGCCCACGTCGCCGAGCTCGATGGAGAGTCCGAGAGCATGGTGTTCGCACTGCCGAAGGAGCTGCGGGTCCAGTTGGTGGACTGACGGTTCGGGCCTTCAATTGACCGGCTCCCCTTGCGGGCCCTAGAATTCACGTCCCCTGGCAGCCTTGGCGGCCAGGTTGTCGCACCAGTTTCCGCCGGAGTAGCTCAGTTGGTAGAGCACGTCATTCGTAATGATGGGGTCGTAGGTTCGATTCCTATCTCCGGCACCACGTACAAGCGACGGGAATACAACCGCCGCTGGCAATGATCCGAAGGTGAAAGCCTGCCCGGATGTGCTCGAAACAGGCCCGCCAACCGGCGGGCCTGTTTCGTATCCGGCCCGGCACGCGCGGCCTCGACCGCCTGCTAGAGTGGCCGCCGTCCTCCACTGCGATACCCACAGGTTCTGCATGCAGTCGATCTTTCCATTGCCCGGGGATGTCCGTATCGCCATCGTGGGCCTGGGCTACGTCGGGCTGCCACTGGCGGTCGCGTTCGGGCGCCACTTCGAGACCCTTGGCTTCGACATCGATGCCGGCCGCGTCGATGAATTGAAGGCCGGCAACGACAGGACGCTGGAGACGTCGGCCGACGAGATCGCTGCGGCCACGAAGCTGTCCTTCACGATCGCCCCGGCGGACATCGCCGGCTGCAACGTCTTCATCGTGACGGTGCCGACGCCGGTCGATGAGGCCAACCGCCCCGCGCTGGAGGCGGTCGAGGCGGCCAGCCGCATGGTCGGCGGCCTGCTCAAGCGCGGCGACACGGTGATCTACGAGTCCACCGTGTACCCGGGCACGACCGAGGAGGTCTGCGTGCCGATCCTCGAACAGGTGTCCGGGCTGCGCTTCAACGAGGACTTCTTCTGCGGCTACAGCCCGGAACGGATCAATCCCGGCGACCGCCAGCGGCGACTGGCGACGATCACCAAGGTCACCTCGGGCTCGACGCCGGCAACGGCGGACTTCGTCGACGGCCTGTATCGCACCATCATCGAGGCCGGCACCCACCGCGCGCCAAGCATCAAGGTCGCCGAGGCGGCCAAGGTGATCGAGAACACCCAGCGCGACGTCAACATCGCCCTGGTCAACGAGCTGGCGATGATCTTCAACATGATGGGCGTCGACACCAACGACGTGCTGGCCGCGGCCGGGACCAAGTGGAACTTCCTGCCTTTCACTCCCGGCCTGGTCGGCGGCCACTGCATTGGCGTCGATCCGTACTACCTGACCCACAAGGCCACCGTGCTCGGCTACCACCCGGAGCTGATCCTCGCCGCGCGCCGGATCAACAGCCGCATGGGCCTGCACGTCGCCCACCAGGTGCTGCGGCTGATGGCCGGCAAGCGCATCCATGTGGTCGACTCGCGGATCCTGGTGCTGGGCCTGACCTTCAAGCAGGACTGCCCGGACCTGCGCAACACCCGCGTGGTCGATATCGTCCGCGAGCTGGCTGCTTCGCATGCGCGGGTGGATGTACATGATCCACTCGCCGACCCGGACGAGGCGCGAACAGAGTTCGGCATCGAACTGCTGGCCGAACCGCAAGCCGGCGCCTACGACGCGGTGATCCTGGCGGTGCCGCACCGGGCGTTCCTCGAAGGCGGAATCGAGACGGTGCGCCGCTACGGCAAGCCCGAATGCGTGGTCTACGACGTGAAGTCGGTGCTGGGCGGGGGCGTCGACGGGCGCCTCTGAGTCTCGCGGTCTGCGACCCGAGCCGGGTAGAGTGGGCAACATGTCGATCGCGCCCCCGAAATCCTCCAAGGCCAAACCCAAGGCCCGCACCGCCTACGTCTGCGCCGAATGCGGCGCCGACCACAACAAGTGGCAGGGCCAGTGCGCCGAGTGCGGTGCCTGGAATTCGCTGAGCGAGTTCGTGGTCGAGCCGGCCGCGGCGGCGGCCAAGGGCGCGGCCTCGCGGCGAAGCGGCTGGGCCGGCAAGGTCGACCCGCCGAAGGTCACCGCGCTCAAGGACGTGCAGCACACCGAGGCGGATCGGGTCTCGACCGGCATCGGCGAGCTCGACCGCGTGCTCGGCGGTGGCCTCGTGCATGGTGCGGTGGTGCTGGTCGGCGGCGACCCGGGCATCGGCAAGTCGACCCTGCTCCTGCAGGCGGTGGCGAAGATGGCGGCGACGCTGCCGTCGCTGTACGTGACCGGCGAAGAGTCGTTGTCGCAGGTCGCCGGCCGCGGTGCGCGCCTCGACCTGCCGCTGGACGGCGTGCACGCGCTGGCCGAGACCGGCATCGAGAAGATCCTCGAGCAGGCGGCCGAAACCCGGCCGGGCCTGATCGTCGCCGACTCGGTGCAGACCCTGTGGACCGAATCGCTGACCGCCGCGCCCGGCTCGGTCAGCCAGGTCCGCGAGAGCGCCGCGCGGCTGGTGCGCTACGCGAAGGAAACCGGCACTTCGGTGTTCCTGGTCGGCCACGTCACCAAGGAGGGCGGCATCGCCGGACCGCGCGTGCTCGAGCACATGGTGGATGCGGTGTTGTATTTCGAGGGCGAGAGCGGCAGTCGCTTCCGCGTATTGCGCGCGTTCAAGAACCGCTTCGGCGCGGTCAACGAACTGGGCGTGTTCGCGATGGGCGACAAGGGCCTGCGCGAGGTGCCCAACCCGTCGGCGATCTTCCTGTCCGGCAGCCGCGAGCCGCAGCCGGGCAGTTGCGTGATGGTCACCCGCGAGGGCACCCGGCCGCTGCTGGTCGAGGTGCAGGCGCTGGTCGATGCCTCGCCGCTGTCGAATCCGCGACGGGTCGCGGTCGGCATGGAAGGCAATCGGCTGGCGATGCTGCTGGCCGTGCTGCATCGGCACGGGGGCGTCGGGGTCGGCGATCAGGACGTGTTCGTGAATGTCGTCGGCGGCATCCGCGTGCAGGAAACCGCCGCCGACCTGCCGGTACTGCTGGCGGTGCTGTCGAGCCTGCGCGACGCGCCATTGCCGGATCGCACCATCGCCTTCGGCGAGGTCGGTCTGTCCGGTGAGATCCGCCCGGTGCCGAACGGCGAGGAGCGCCTGAAGGAAGCGGCGACGCACGGTTTCAAGCGTGCGATCGTGCCGCGCGCGAACGCGCCCAAGTCGGGGCGCGTCGGCGATATGCAGGTCGTGGCGGTGGAGCGGTTGGCCGAGGCGCTGGAAGCGGTGTGAGCGCCCCGGCCGGGGCGGTTCCTTGCGACAGGCCTACTTCAACGGCACGCAGATCGCCGTCTGCCATTCGGTCGGGGGCAGTGATCTTGGATCGTTGAGGTATTCCTCGACCACCGGCGCGTCGGCGGCCTCCTCGCCGCTGGCCGGCAACCATTCCCCGAACAGCCAGCGGTAGGCGCGCTCCAGTTCGGCGTAAGGACCGGTGTGGATGAACACCGCGTGGCGGCCGCCAGCGATGGTGATGTGTCGCGGTCCGCCGTCGAGTTCCATGCCCGGCTGGATCTCGATGCAGGCATCGGACACCAGGTCGGCGGCCGGCTTGCTTTCCGGGTCGTCGTAATAGATGCCGAAGCTGCGTTGCCGGGCCGGGTCCAGACCGCGGCCGGCGGCCCAGGCAAACAGTTTCTCGAAGGCGGTGCCGATCTCGAGGTAGTCGCCCTGATGGCGCAGGGCGGCTACGTCGCGTGGCGGCAGGGTTTCGATCTTCACGTCTTTGGCGTCGTACATGCGGCTGTCCTCGGGGTCGGATGGGGCGGGACAGGGCGGCGGTTCGACCGGTCCGCCCCGGCGGCGACGGAATTCCCCCGGTGGCATGCCGTAGCTGTGCGCGAATGCACGATTGAAGGCGGCACTGCTGCCGTAACCGCAACGCCGGGCGATCGATTCCAGCGTGCGCCGTCCATGGACCAGCTCCGCCGCGGCCCGGTGCAGGCGCATGCGGCGCAGGGTGCCGGCCACCGTCTCGCCCATCAGGCCGCGATAGATGCGGTGGAAGTGGAACGGCGAGAAATGGCCGATCCCGGCCAGATGCTCGAGCGTCAGCGGCTGGTCGAGATGGCTGGCCAGGTGTTCGACCACCTTCTCGATGCGTGCGGCGTAACTGCGTCGCGTGGCGGGGCGTTTCATGCGGGTCTCCGTCGTTTCCGCATGGCCATGCTGCGAGCTGTGGATTGATCCAGGTTGCTCGGATCCGGGCGGATCTGGCCGGTGCTCAGCCGGCCCGTTGCAGGACCAGTTCGAGGACCGCCTTGCTGCCGAAAAATGCGAGTATCAGCAACGCCATCGCGACCAGGGTCCAGTGCACGGCCTTGGTCCCGCGCCAGCCCCAGGCCAGGCGCCCGGCCAGCAGGCCGCCGAACACCAACCACGACAACAGGCTGAGCACGGTCTTGTGGAGCAGATGCTGGGCCAGCAGGTCTTCAACGAACAGCACGCCGGTCAGCAGGGTAGCGGTCAGCAGGACGAATCCGACTGTGATGCTGCGGAACAGCAGGGTCTCGAGTTCGACCAGTGGCGGCAGTGCGCGCAGCCAGCCTTGCACCTGGCGCCGGCGCAGTGCGCGCTCCTGCAACCACAGCATGATGGCGAGCAGGGCGGCGATGGCCAGGGTGGCATAGGCGAGCAGGGCCAGCCAGGCGTGCAGTTGCAGGCGCCAGTCCAGCACCTCTGACGAGTGCGGCGCATACATTCCAGAACCGACCAGGGTGGCGGCAGCGATCGGAAACACCACCACACCCAGTGCCGCCATCCGCCCACGGATGCCGAACAGCGTGGTCAGGGCCGCCATGCCCAGCCCGACCAGCGACAATGCGGCGAAGAAATGCATGTCGGTCGCGCCGCTGGCCTGCCAGGTCAGCAGGTGGCGGCCGGCGTGCAACAGGCAGGCCGTCGTTGCCAGCCACCACCACGGGCGCAGGCCCTGCAGGCCGTCGCGGCGCAGGTCCAGCACCAGCAGGCCGGTCGCCGCGAGGTAGGCAAATACGGTGATGAGAACGATTGTCATCGGCGCAGTGTCGCACAGTTCGCAGGCCGGAAACCGGCAATATTTCCGTCATTCCCGCCCGCCGGCCCCGGGGCGCGCAGCCGGTATAATCGCGGCCCGCTTTCCGATTGCAGCAACCACGATGTTCGAATCCCTGACCCAGCGCCTGTCCGGCACCATCGAACGCCTGCGCGGCCGCGGCCGCCTGACCGAAGAGAACATCCGCGAGTCGCTGCGCGAGGTGCGCATTGCACTGCTCGAGGCCGACGTCGCGCTGCCGGTGGTGCAGGCCCTGATCGAGCGCATCAAGGTGCGCGCGGTCGGCCAGGAAGTGCTCAAGTCGCTGACCCCCGGCCAAGCCCTGATCAAGGTCGTCCGCGACGAGATGACCACGGTGATGGGATCGGCTGCCACCGAGCTGAACCTCAATACCTCGCCGCCGGCGGTGATCCTGATGGCCGGCCTGCAGGGTGCGGGCAAGACCACCACCGTCGGCAAGCTGGCTCGTCACCTGAAGGAACGGCGCAAGAAGAAGGTGATGGTGGTGTCGGCCGACGTCTACCGTCCGGCCGCGATCGAGCAGCTCAAGACGCTGGCCGATCAGGTCGGCGTGCTGTTCTTCCCGTCCAGCGCCGAGCAGAAGCCGGAGGCCATCGTCCGCGCCGCGATCGCGGATGCGAAGAGGTCCTATGTCGACGTGCTGCTGGTCGACACCGCAGGCCGTACCAGCATCGATGAAGCGATGATGGCCGAGATCAAGGCGCTGCACGCCGCGGTCGACCCGGTCGAGACCCTGTTCGTGGTCGATTCGATGACCGGCCAGGATGCCGCCAACACCGCCAAGCACTTCAGCGAGGCACTGCCGCTGACCGGCGTGGTGCTGACCAAGACCGACGGCGACGCCCGCGGTGGCGCCGCGCTCTCGGTGCGCTACATCACCGGCCGGCCGATCAAGTTCATCGGTACCGGTGAGAAGACCGACGGGCTGGACGTGTTCCATCCCGACCGCGTCGCCAGCCGCATCCTCGATATGGGCGACGTGCTGAGCCTGGTCGAGCAGGTCGAGCAGCAGGTCGACCAGGACAAGGCGCGCAAGCTGGCCGAGAAGGTCGCCAAGGGCAAGCGCTTCGACCTCAACGACATGCGCGAGCAGCTCGAGCAGATGCAGAACATGGGCGGCCTGTCCGGGTTGATGGACAAGCTGCCCGGCGTCGGCCAGATCCCCGACCACGTCAAGAACCAGGTCACCGGCAGGGAAGTGCCGCGGATGGTCGCAATCATCAATTCGATGACGCTCAAGGAGCGCCGCAACCCGGCCCTGCTCAACGGCTCGCGCCGCAAGCGCATCGCTGCCGGTTCCGGGGTGACCCCGGCCGATGTCAACAAGCTGATGAAGCAGTACCAGCAGATGGAAAAGATGATGGGCAAGCTGGGTCGCGGCGGCATGAAGGGCATGATGCGCGGCATGAAGGGGATGATGGGCGGCCGCGGCGGCATGCCGTTCCGTTGAACATGACGGAGCGGCCATGAGGCCCCATGCCGCCATGCCCTTGCGCATTGGGGCCGTGGCGGGATAGCTTCCGTCGGTCGCGACCGCTTCGACGCGATGCCCTGGTTCGATCTCAGGCACCCGGTGTTCAGCACGGGCGTGCCGCTGGCAGGGCGTACGGACAGGGGGAGAAGCCACACTGTTGAAGGTGTGCAGCTGCATTCCCGTGGGCGTCCGGTTCCCGGACACCCGTCTGTCCGTCATGCCACGAGGGGAACTCATGAGGCTTGTCGATTCGAAACTCGGCGTCGCGGTGACCGCGGCGCTGCTGGTGGTGGCGTCGGCTGCATCCGCGCAGCCGTCGCCGGGAGCGGTACCCGGATCTTCCGGAGGTGCCACGTCACCGGCCCTGGCCGACCAGGACCAGGGACCACGCGATGTCTATATCGTCGGTTACGCCGAGCCCGCGCTGGCTCGCTACCAGGGCGGGCTTGCCGGCCTGCCGGAACCGAAGCGGACCGGCAACGGCCGTATCGATGTGGCTGGTACCGAGGCGCGCGCCTACGTCGCCGAACTGGCCCGGCGCCAGGGCGGGCATGAGGCCCGCGCGGCCCGCGTGCTCGGCCGCAGCCTGAAAGTCCACCGGCGCATGCAGCACGCCTTCAACGGTGTGGTCACCGAACTGTCCACCGAAGAAGCCCGTGCACTGGCCGAGATGGACGGCGTGGTCCTGGTCGAGCCGTACATGGAATACGAGATCGACACCGACAGCGGCCCGCAGCACATCGGTGCGGACATGGTCTGGACCTCGGGCAGTGGCCTGCCGCCGGGACAGGTCGCCGGTGGCGGCCCGGTCCATGGCGGTGTCCGTGGCGAGGGCATCGTGTTCGGCATCATCGATTCGGGCATCAACTTCGGCAGCCCGTCGTTCAGCGCGGTAGCCAGCGACGGCTACCGGCACGTCAATCCACTCGGCAACGGCAACTACCTGGGCACCTGCGCGCCCGGCGGTATCGATGAGGGCCGCTGCAACGACAAGTTGATTGGCGGCCATGATTTCGTCTGCGAGGCGCCCGGCAACCGTTGCGGCCAGCCCGACATCCGCGAGGAGCCCGGCTTCGGCGACACCAGTGGACACGGCTCGCACGTGGCCTCGACCGTGGCCGGCAATCCGCGCATGGTCGAGTTCCAGGGCGCGGAAGTGCGGATTTCCGGCGTCGCCCCGCGCGGCAACATCATCGCCTACGACGTCTGCTACACCGAGATCTCGAGCGGAAGGGGGCTGTGCCCGAACGTCTCGTCGGCCGCGGCGGTCGATCAGGCGGTCGCCGACGGGGTGGACGTCATCAACTTCTCGATCGGTGGCGGCAGCAGCCCGTGGAGCGAGGCGGTGTCGCGGGCTTTCCTCGGCGCGGCCGATGCCGGCATCTTCGTGGCGGCCTCGGCAGGCAATTCCGGTCCGGGCGCGGCCACCCTCGGCCACCACGAGCCGTGGGTGACCACCGTCGCCAATGCTTCACATGGACGTGCGAGCTTCGCCTTCCGCCTGAAGATGACCGGACCCGGTACGCCGCCAGTGGAATTGCAGGACGTTGTCCTGACCCCCGGCAGCAATGGTGTGGCATTGACTGCGGCGATCCCGGACACCACGGCGTTCGTGGTCGCGCCGGATTTCGACAGTGGTGTTGATGCTTGCGAACCCTATGCAGGGGGTGTGTTCCAGGGCGGCATCGCGCTCGTCCGCCGCGGCGGCTGCAGTTTCAGCATCAAGGTCGACAACGCCACAGATGCGGGCGCGATCGCGGTGGTGATCGCCAACAATGCGGTCGGCAACCTGATTCCATCGGTGCCCGGCACCACCACCCCGGCCTTCAGCGTGCCGATCGAAGCCGGTGACAAGTTGCGCGATTTCGCGGCGGGCGTTTCTGCATCGGCCGGCATCGCGTATCCCGCCTCCCCGGTTGCGGGCAAGGCCGATGTGCTGTCGGCGTCGAGTTCGCGCGGGCCGGCCAACTACGAGCTGGTCAAGCCGGACGTAACCGCGCCGGGTACCGCGATCCTGGCCGTGGATGCCGGCGACACCATCGAGGGTTTCGAGGGGCTGGTCGGCCTCAAGAGCGGTACCTCGATGGCATCGCCCCACGTGGCCGGCGCTGGCGGCCTGCTCAGGCAGCTCAACCCGTCGTGGACGCCGGCCGAGATCAAGTCGGCGCTGGTGATGACCGCCAATCCGGATGTGTTGATCGAGGATGGCGAAACCCCGGCCGATCCCTTCGCGATGGGCGCGGGCCGCGTGCAGGTGCGGGCCGCGGCCCGTGCGGCCCTGGTCATGGATGAGACCACCGCCAACTATCTGGCGGCCGATCCGGCCGAGGGCGGCGACACCAGCACGCTCAATCTGCCGGCCATGGCCGAGGACGCCTGCATCGGCAGCTGCACCTTCACCCGCACTTTCCGCAGCGTGCGGACTCCCAACGTGCAATGGAACGCCCGTCTTGAAGGCGTCCAGGGCACGGTGTCGCCGGCCAGTTTCCAGGTCAAGGGTGGCGGGACGGTCACCCTGACCGTGCAGGTCGATGCCGGCAACCTGCCGGCCGACTACAGCTGGCACTTCGGCCAGGTGGTGCTGGAGCCTGCGGATCCGGATGCCGCCCATGTCGCACCGCTGCGCATGCCGGTGGCGATCTCGGTGCCGGCGCCGCAACTGGAGCTGGATGCGGGTGACGGGCTCGACCTGACCCTGCCAGGCGGTACCAGCGGGCAGCTCTCGCTTGCGCTGGCCAATGTCGGCGGCGGCACGCTGGAATGGGACTACCAGGCCAGCGGTGCGGTCAGCAGCGTGGTGTTCGCATCCGACAACGGTTCGATCGGTAGCGGCAGCCGCAGCGGCTATTTCACCGACCAGGGCACGGGCACCTACGCGGCCGACGACTTCGTCATGACCGAGACCGGCAGGATCGATTTCATGGCGGCCCGCGGCTTCGTGGTCGGTGCCAACGATGCCGATCCGATGAGCATCGCGTCGAGCATGACCTGGGCGATCTATGCCGATGACGGCGGCAAGCCGGCCGGTTATCCGAAGATGGATCCCGACACGGCATTGTGGAGCCATACCGCGGGCCCCGGTGCGCCCGGCCACGGTTTCAGCAGCCGCTGGGTGACGTTCGATCCGTCTGCGGCTGGCGAGGAGGTGATGCTGCCGCCGGGCACCTACTGGCTGCACGTCCACTTCGATACTCCGTTCGCCAACCGCTGGGCCTGGTACCAGTCGGCCCAGGGTGTCGGCAGTCAGGCGCAGGGCGTGGTTTCTCCGGAAACCGGCAACGTATGGGGACCGACGTCGGCCACCAATCCGGGGTTGGCGTTCCAGGTCAACGCGGCCTCCAGCTGCGGTGCCGCATGGCTGACCGCGGCAGCGCCATCGGCCGGGCAGGTCGGTGCCGGGCAGTCGCAGACCGTCCAGCTCAACCTCAGCGCGGTCGGTCTTGAGCCGGGCGAGTACGACACTCGGGCCTGCTTCAGCAGCAACGATCCGGGCATGCCGGTGTCCAGCGTGCCGGTTCGGCTCACGGTCACGGACTGAGGGCTTGCCTTCCACGCAAACGCCGGGCTCTTCGGGGCCCGGCGTTTTCTTATGGGTCCTTCACCTGATCGCGGAAGGCTGTCATTCTTTTCCGGTTCTTCCGGGATGGTGGCAATCGTGGCAGGCTAGGCGCCTCGCATGTTCCGGCACCCACAATGTATCTCGAGTACTTCGGCCTGAAGGCGCCGCCGTTCTCGATCACGCCCGACCCACGTTTCGTTTTTCTCAGCGAGCGCCACCGGGATGCGCTCGCGCACCTGATGTTCGGCGTCGGGCAGGGCGGCGGTGGCGGATTCGTACTGCTGACCGGTGAGGTCGGCACCGGCAAGACCACCCTGAGTCGCCTGCTGCTGGAACGATTGCCCGACAACGCACGCGCCGCGCTGCTGCTCAATCCGTCGCTTTCGCCAGTGGAGCTGTTGAAGACCCTCTGCGAGGAACTGCGGCTGGATACGGCCGGCGTCACCCGCAAGCCGCTGGTGGACCGCCTCAACGCCTACCTGCTCGAAGCCTATGCGCAGGGCCTGCGGGTGGTGCTGATCATCGACGAGGCGCAGAACCTGTCCCGCGACGCGCTGGAGCAGATCCGGCTGCTGACCAACCTGGAAACCGATACCCAGAAGCTGTTGCAGATCATCCTGCTGGGCCAGCCCGAACTGCGCGAGATGCTGGCGCGTGATGACATGCGCCAGCTTTCGCAACGCATCACCGCGCGATACCACCTGGATCCACTCGATGCCGCCGAGGTCGGCGCCTACCTGCGCCATCGCTATCACGTTGCCGGTGGCCAGCGACTGCCGTTCAGCGACGCGGCGATACGGCGCGTGCACCGCCATTCCGGCGGCGTGCCGAGGCTGGTCAATGTGATCGCCGAGCGCGCGCTGCTCGGGGCCTACGCGCACGATGCGGACACGATCGACGACAAGGCGGTGGACCGCGCTGCGCGCGAGGCGCTGGCGCCAGAATCCCGCCAGGCACCGCGGTCGCGCCGGATGGCTGGACTGCTGGCTGCCGGGGCGGTAGTGGCGTTGGCGATGGCCGCGGCGCTGGTCTGGTGGCGGTCGTGGACACCGCCCGAGCCTGTGGCGACGATCCGCGCCGAACCCGTGGCGGAACAGGTTGCCCGCCCTCCGGCGGCCGTGCCAATGCTCGATGGCGCCGCACTGTCGGCCCGGTTGCAGGCGGGGGCTCCCTCGCTTGCATCGGCCTGGCGGCAGTTGCTGCAATTGTGGGAGTTGCCTGACGACATTCCGGCCACCTGCGCCCCGGCGATCGCTCCGGGGATCCACTGCCTGCATGGCCACAACGGGCTCGACACGTTGGCTGCGCAGGGCCTGCCGGCGCTGCTGCGTCTGCGCAGCGGCGATCAGGATGGCTGGGGGGTGTTGCTGGGCGTCGATTCGACCCATGCGCGCCTGTGGCTGGCGGGGGCGACTGTCGACATCGACCGTATCGCGCTGGCACGGGCCTGGAACGGGGAATACCGGGTGTTGTGGCGAGCCCCGGCCGATGTCCGACCGCCGCTCGAACCCGGAAGCGCCACGTTCGACTGGGTGTATGCGCGGCTGGTGCCGCGCTACCTGTCCGCCGATGCGCCGGCCGGGGTGGCTGCGATGCGCGAGGCGGTACGCCGCTTCCAGGATGAGCACGGTTTGCGCACCGACGGCGTGGTCGGCCAGGAGACATTGATGGCGCTCGCCGCCACCGATGGCAGCGGTCCGCGATTGTTGCGGGTGCTTGACTTGGAACAGGGGAGTAGGGCATGTCGCTGATCCTCGAAGCCCTGCGCAAGTCCGAAGCCGAGCGTCGCCGTGGCGAGGTGCCGGATCTGTTGAGCGAGCCGCGGCCGGTCGCCCGGTCGCGAAGTGCGCGCCGGCCGCGCGCCTGGACGTGGGTGGTCGCCGTGCTCGCGGCGGCGGTCGCGTTGCCGGTCGTCTGGCTGCTGCGTGAAGACCCCGCGGGGCCCCTCGCCGACGTACAGGCCCCGGGCGTCCCGACGGTCGCCATTACCGGATCCGCGACGGCGCCTGCATCCGTGGATGCGGCTCCGCAGGTGTTGGCGCCATCGACAGGGGCCGATCCGGCCCCGGACCTGCCATCACCCGGTCCCGCGCCTGTGTCCGAGGCCGTCGCGGTGCCTGTGCCCGCGGCGGTTCCGTCGCCTCAGCGCCCCGAACCGCGATCCACCGCGATTCACCAGCGGCCCGCCGAGCCAACCCCAGGGCCCATATCGGAACCCACGCCGATCGGGTCGTCGCCCGGGCCGGCCATTGAGCCCGTTCAGATCCCCGCTCCCGTGCCCGAGCCGGGCAACGACAGGTTGCTGCCGCTGTCCGGATTGTCCGGCGAGGAGCGCCGACAGTTGCCGCCCTTGAAAGTCAGCATGCACATGTGGTCCGAGGACCCGGCGCGGCGTTTCGCCATCATCGATGGCAATCGCGTCGGGGAGGGGGACATGGCAGGCAATACCGTGGTCACCGCGATCACCCGCGATGCCGTGGTACTGGACTGGCAGGGGCGCCGGCTCGAACTGCCGATCCGCTGAACGGCAGGTTTTCACCGGCTCGGCCGGTAGGCTATAATTTCCGGCTTACCCCGCCATCCCGGCGGCTGGGCAACACAGGAAATACCATGGTCAAGATCCGTCTGGCGCGCGGTGGCGCCAAGAAGCGTCCCTTCTACCACATCATCGTCACCGACAGCCGCAACGCCCGCGATGGCCGCAACATCGAGCGCGTGGGCTACTTCAACCCCGTCGCCACCGGTGGCGAGAAGCGCCTCGAGCTGAACACCGAGCGCGTTGAGCACTGGATCGGTCACGGCGCGCAGATGACCGGCAAGGTTGCCGGGCTGTACAAGGAAGCGCAGAAGTCGGCAGACGCGCCGGCTGCCAGCGCCGCCTGAGTCCGGGCCGGGGCATCCGCTCCGATCCCCCAGCCGGTCGGCTGCAGCGAATGAACGATCAAGGGCGCCGCATCCTGTTGGGCAGGGTGCTTGGCGCCTTTGGCCTGCGTGGCGAACTGAAGTTCGAGTCATGGACCGAGCCGCGCGCGGCGCTGTTCGGCTACCAGCCGTGGATCATGGTCGACCCACAGGGCGGTGAACGCGCGGTGCGCGGTGCGCGTGGGCGCGAGAGCGGCAAGCACGTGATCGGGCACCTGCCCGATGTAACCGACCGCGATGCCGCCGAGGCTCTGCGCGGCACGGAGATATATGTCCCGCGCGAGACGTTGCCGCCACCAAAGCCCGGCGAGTACTACTGGGTCGACCTGGAGGGCCTGCGCGTGGTCAACACCGAAGGCGTTGAACTGGGCAAGGTCTCGCACCTGTTCTCCACCGGCGCCAACGACGTGCTGGTCGCCCGCGACGACGAACGTGAGCGGATGATCCCGTTCGTGCAGCCGCAGTACGTCACCGGTGTGGATTTCGAGGCCGGCGTGGTCACCGTCGACTGGGATCCCGAGTTCTAGCTCCCCGCCCCATGCGTATCGACGTCATCAGCCTGTTTCCCGAGTTCGTCGACCAGTGCGCCGGTTTCGGCGTGGTCGGGCGAGCGCGTGAGCGTGGGCTGCTGTCGCTGCATGGCTGGAACCCGCGCGACCATGCCGAGGGCAACTACCGCCGGGTCGACGACCGCCCGTTCGGCGGCGGACCGGGCATGGTGATGATGATCGAGCCGCTGCGGGCGGCGATACGGGCTGCACAAGCGGCCGGGCACGTAGACGATCGGCCGCCGGCGCGTGTCGTCTACATGAGCCCGCAGGGGCGCCCGCTCGACCAGGCCAAGGTCCGCGAGCTGGCTGCGCTGGACCGCCTGGTCCTGCTCTGCGGTCGCTACGAGGGCGTCGACGAGCGCCTGATCCGGGCCGAGGTCGACGAGGAGATCTCGATCGGCGACTACGTGCTGTCCGGCGGCGAGCTGGCCGCGGCGGTGGTCGTGGACGCGGTGGCGCGCCTGCAGGACGGTGCCCTCAACGACGCCGAATCCGCCATCCAGGACAGCTTCGAGGCCGATGGCCTGCTCGACTGCCCGCACTACACCCGTCCGGTCGAGCACGAACTCGGCACCGTGCCGGCCGTGCTGATGTCCGGCAACCATGCCGAAATCGCCCGTTGGCGGCGGATGCAGGCGCTGGGCCGGACCTGGGCGCGGCGCCCTGACCTGCTCGACGAGGCGGCGCTGTCGCCAGCCGATCGCCGCCTGCTGGATGAATGGCGGGCCAGCGGGGAGGGAGGCGTAGTTTCGGGAGCCCCCGGGCCACTGGCGTCCGGGACAAAAAAGCCGCTATAATTCGCCGCTTAGCTCTGCCCATGCCATGACGCGGGTCCACGTGCACTCGCGCAACAACCGCCGTCCGGTATCCGCATTTACCGGGAACCGGCGGCCTAGAAAAGCGACATCAACAGGCCAAGACCATGACCACCCTCAATACGCTCCTGCAGGATTTCGAAACCGAACAGGCCCAGCGCCAGCTGCCCGAGTTCGGCCCTGGCGACACCGTCGTCGTCAACGTCAAGGTGAAGGAAGGCAACCGCGAACGCGTCCAGGCTTATGAAGGCGTGGTCATCGCGAAGAAGAACGCCGGCCTCAACTCCTCGTTCACCGTGCGCAAGATCTCGCACGGCTACGGCGTCGAGCGCGTGTTCCAGAACCACAGCCCGATCATCGACTCGGTCGACGTCAAGCGCCGCGGCAAGGTCCGTGCCGGCAAGCTGTACTACCTGCGCGGTCTGGAAGGCAGGAAGGCCCGCATCAAGGAAGACCTGTCGGCGGTGGCCAAGGCCAAGGCCGAGAAGGCAGCAGCCGCAGCCGAGTAATTCCGGCGCTTTCCAACGCGCCAGACGGCCGCCCGGGGCAACCCGAGGCGGCCGTTTTCATTTTGCAGCCCATCCCTGGACACCACGTGTAACGCTTGGTATCCGGGCGCGGGGCTTTGGGTTCCTGCTGCCCGAATGCGGTGCTTGATAGGGCTGGACTCGCCTCCATTTCAACCACGTGGGCCGTAATCGACCGGGTTTGCAATGACTTCCGACATCACGCCGACCGTCCGTCTCGACCAGTGGCTGTGGGCGGCGCGTTTCTTCAAGACCCGCAGCCTTGCGAAACAGGCGGTGGAGACCGGCAAGGTCGAGGTGGGAGGCCAGCGTGCCAAGCCTTCGCGCACGGTGCGGGTGGGCGATACGCTGCGGGTGGCGCGCGCGCAGGAGGTGTTCGAGATCGAGGTGCGTGGAATCAGCGATACCCGTGGCCCGGCCAAGGTGGCGCAGGCCCTCTACGAGGAAAGCGAGGCATCGCGGCAGGCCCGCGAACAGGACCGCGCATTGCGTGCGGCTGCCAATGCCGGTTACCACGCGCCGGAGAGCAAACCCGACAAGCGTGCGCGTCGGCTGATCCGCGCACTGGGCGACATCGACGCGAGTTGAGCGACGTGCACAGGACGCTCAGAACAGGCTGACTCCTGGCACCATCCACAGCGACAGAGCCGCCAGCGCGATGCCGATGCCGGTCGCGGCCAGCACGTCGCTTGGATAGTGCAATCCCAGCACCACCCGCGACAACGCCACGCTGGCGACGAACGGCACCAGCAGCCAGGCCAGCAGCGGGTAGTGCGCACAGGCCACGATGCTGAAGGCCACTGCATGCAGGGTGTGTCCGGAAGGGAAACTGAACTCGTCCAGTGGCGCGATAAGTGCATGGATGCGGCGATCGGACGCGAACGGACGCGGGCGTCGGGTCCAGCGCTTGAGCAGTTTGTACAGGACCAGCGCGATCAGGCCGGTCGCGGCCATGTGGGCCGAGGCGGCCAATCCGTTCATGCCGTCGAAAACGATCAGCGCGGCCATCAGCACGTACCAGAACACGCCGTCGCCGAGCCGGCTGACCGCGGCGAAGTAAGTGCACGAGCTCAAGCGCTGTTCGGCCCAGCGGTTGGCGCGCAGGCACCATCCCGAATCGCCGTGCTGGACTCCATCGATCAATCGCTTACGCAGAGGCAGGCGTTGCATGGCGTCTCTCCGTGGTCAGGCCTTCAAGCAGGGCATCGAGATCGGTGGCGACCTGTTCCGGCCGCAGCGAGCTGACGGATTCGCGGCAGGCTTGTGCGCAGGCCCGGCGCAGGGTGTCGTCGGTGGCCAGCCGCAGCGCCGCGGCGACAAAGGCGTCGTCATCGCCATCGGGCACGGCGAAACCATCGGTGCCATTGCGCAGGTGCTCGTGTGCGGCACCGTAATCGAAGGCCACGGTGGGCACCCCGCTGGCCATCGCTTCCAGGGTGACGTTGCCGAAGGTTTCGCTGCGGCTCGGGAACACGAACAGGTCGCCGCTGGCGCAATGCCTGGACAGCGCCTCGCCACGCTGCATGCCGCAGCACACGAAATCCGGATTCTGCTGCTGCAATCGCGCGCGCTCAGGCCCGTCGCCGATCCAGACGAAGCGGGCGTCTGCCCGCCGGCGCTGGATCTCGCGGAACGTGCGAACCGCCAGATCGAGGTTCTTCTCGGCGGCGATGCGGCCGATGTAGACCACTGCCAGGCCGTTGCCTGCGACTCCCCATTGCGCGCGCAATGCGTCGTTGCGCCAGGACGGGTCGAAGCGACGGGTGTCGACTGCGCGCGGCAGCCGCACCACGTTCCTGAAGCGGTTCGATTGCAGGAATCCCGCCAGTTCGCGGGTCGGTACCACGGTGGCATCGCCGCGGTTGTGGAAGCGCCGCATCCAGCCCAGTGCGGTACCGGTCAGTGCATGCAGGCCGTAGTCGCGCATGTATTCATCGAAACGGGTGTGCAGGCCGGTTGCGATCGGAATGCCAAGCCGTCGTGCCGCCCGCAACGCCGACCAGCCCAGCGGGCCTTCGGTGGCGATGTAGATTGCGTCCGGTCGCGTTGCACGCCAATGTGCGGCCAGCCGCCGCGCGCAGGGCAGGCCGAAGCGCAGCCCCGGGTAGCGGGGCAGGGGCATGCCGGCCACCAGAAGTTGGTACTTCTGCGGTGTGTCGCCATTGCCCTGGTGCGGGCGGACCACCCCGATTTCGTGGCCGCGGTCGCGAAGACCGCGCTCGAGCCCCTCTACGGTCAGGGCGACGCCGTTGATTTCAGGTGGGTAGGTCTCGGTGACGATGGCGTAGCGCATGCACGCATCTCCCCCAGCCCATGATGGGGTTTGGGAGAGGATGCGGTGTGCCGGTGAATCCTCCATGTCAGTCCGGTGACATGGGTGTGACGTCATGCCTCAGGTTGTCTGCGGCGCAAGGTCTTCGGGAGGTCGATATCGGCAATCCCGATTTGCCGGAACGGGATCACTCCTTCGGGTAATTGGCCGCCACGAGCCCGATGATGCCTGCGACCTGTTCGCGGACTCGCGACGGTATGCGCCGAAGCGATGCCAGGCATTGCGCCTCGATGTCATCGTGGGCGTAGTCGCCAATGTTGACGGCTGGCGTCCAGCTGTCTTCCGCCGGATGGATCGGTCCGCGTCCTGTACCCAGCCATTCAAGGCAGACCCCGGTCGCTATCGCTATCTCGACCAGGTGGTGCATCGAAGGGTGGCTGCCATGGGTCCGCTCCCATTGAGCCACTGCGCCACGCTGCACACCTACGGCCTCGGCCAGTGCCTGCTGCGACATTCTGGAAAGTGTCCTGGCGCGGCGGATGCGGTCGCAAAGGGGGAGGACTGAGGTCATCTTCGCTGAGCTCATCGTTCCTTGTGTCCTGTGTGGGTTTTGGATGTCCGGTGGCGATTACGGGTAAGTGATTCGCTATGCGGATGTATCCGGTATCGATAACGCCATCCTGGAAAGACATGGCCGCGACGATTTCGATACGCGATATCGATTGGATGAGTTATTGATTTAGCACACTCAACAATGAATGGGGTTCACGCCTCCTTGATTCTTGCGGAGACAGCCTGCGAACCGTTCGGAAGGCCAGCGCGGGTACTACTGCCCAAGTGACGTCTTTACGAATTGCTTACGGGGACATGCGGATCTGCGCGAGCGGTCACATCGAGTGATCGCTCACCAGATCCTCCGGGTTGGGATGGAATCCGCGATGCGGGTCGCGGTAGTCGTTTCCACTCCACCACCTCAGCACGCCGGGTGCCGAAGCGGTACCTGCAGCCGATTGCGTCCAGGGAGAGTGAGCCATGTCGAAGCCGACTCGTAGCAGAAGAATCCGTCGCGGACGCCGTATCCGCCGCCATCCCCTCAGCCGCAGCATCGCACTGGCATTGCCGTTGCTGGTGGCGCTGCAACTGGTCAGCCCCAAGGTCGCCGCACAGGACGCGACCTGGAGCGGGCCCGCAGCGGGATTCTGGACCACTGGTACGAATTGGAGCGGCGGGACGGTCCCGACCGGGACGGCGACGTTTGGAACCTC
Source organism: Lysobacter alkalisoli (assembly GCF_006547045.1). Taxonomy (NCBI): domain Bacteria; kingdom Pseudomonadati; phylum Pseudomonadota; class Gammaproteobacteria; order Lysobacterales; family Lysobacteraceae; genus Marilutibacter; species Marilutibacter alkalisoli. The sequence goes on along the minus strand of NZ_CP041242.1, from coordinate 2,542,367 downwards.
GTTCCTCTTTCCGCGCACCATTTCCTTTGGCGATGGCAGCAACAGTTCGATCGAGACGATCCAGTTCACGGCCCTGACCGACGCCCTGCACACGTTCAACGTGGGGAGTCTCACCGGCGCCAGCTTGAACGTCACCGGGACCGGCATCGTCAACAATTCGATATTCCAGCATGTCTTCAATGTCGGCGGTGCAGCCGGCACCGGCACGCTCAACTTCAACGGCACCGGCACGACGGCGGCCAATGCACAGATCAACGTTGGCGCCGCCGGCAATCTCGGTTTCGACGGCACCGCCACCGCCGGAACCGCGACGATAGGCATCGCCAGTGGCGGTGCCGCCAACTTCCTTGGCGGCAGCACGGCCGGAACCGCCAACCTCAACGTGGCGCTGGGCGGCGATCTCGCTTTTGGCGGCGCTGCCACGGCGGGCAACGCCAACCTGACCGTAGGCGGCAACCTGAGCTTCAGCGACACGAGCACCGCGGGCAACGCGGCGATCGGCGTCAACAGCGGTGGCACCCTCGGCTTCCTTGGCTCGAGCACGGGCGGCACTGCCCAGCTCACGCTCAATGCCGGCGGCAGTCTCGACATGAGCGGCCTGACTTCCGGTGCGATGACTCTCGGGTCGCTCTCGGGCGCGGGCGCCGTCGATCTCGGCGCCAACACCCTGTCGCTCGGCGCGACCGGGCTCAATTCGACTTTCAGCGGTGTCATCGGGGGCGGTGGCGGGCTGGCCTGGGACGGCACCGGCACGCTTTCGTTGTCAGGCGCCAACACGTTCTCGGGCGGCGTGGCGATCAACAGCGGCAGTGTGTTCGCGGGCAGTACCGGTGCATTGGGCACGGGCACGATCAATTTCGGTGCGGGCAGCGCGTTGACGCTGGGCGCGAACGGGACATTCGCCAACGCGATCAACCTTGCCGGTGGCGCCGATGCGACGTTGTCGGTCGGTACCGGTTTGAACGCGAGCCTGAGCGGCGACGTCAATCTCGGCACTGGCGCTTCGCTGGGCTTCGGCACCGGGGCTGCGACGGGCGGCCTGATCCTCGATTGGGGCGCCGGTTCGTCCATCGGTGCGGGCGCAAATCTCTCGGCCGACTTCGGCACGGTGGGCCTGGGTGCCGGATTCAACGGCGGCCTGCTCGGCGGCGCGAACCTCAACATTGGCGGTTCGGGCACCTTCAGCCTCAACGGCATCAATACCACGCTGGGCAGCCTGACCGGTTCCGGCAGCCTGTCGCTCGGGACCGGCAATCTTTCGCTCGGCGCGACCGGGCTCGACTCCAGTTTCAGCGGCATCATCGGCGGCAGCGGCGGGTTGGGCTGGAACGGCTCCGGGCTGCTCTCGCTGTCGGGGGCCAACACCTTCGCAGGTGGACTTGCGGTCAACAGCGGCAGCGTGTTCGCCGGCAACGTCGGCGCGTTCGGCACCGGTGCGGTCGACCTCGGCGGAGGCACCTCGGTGACGCTGGGCGCGAACGGCACGTTCGCCAATGCCTTCAACCTTGCCGGCGGCCTGAGCGCGAACCTGTCGGCCGATGCCGGTTTCAACGCGAGCCTGGGTGGCGATTTCAATCTGGGCGCCGGCGCGACGCTGGGCTTCGGCACGGCGGCCGCGACCGGCGGCCTGACCCTCGACTGGGGGGCAGGTTCGTCCATCGGTGCGGGCGCGAATCTCTCGACCGACTTCGGCACGGTGGGCCTGGGCGCCGGATTCGACGGCGGCCTGCTCGGTGGCGCGAACCTCAACATCGGCGGTTCGGGCGCATTCAACCTCAACGGCATCAACACCACGCTGGGCAGCCTGAGCGGTTCGGGCAGTCTGGGACTCGGCACCGGCTTCCTGTCGCTCGGCGCCACCGGGCTCGATTCGAGTTTCAGCGGCATCATCGGCGGCAGCGGTGGGTTGAACTGGAACGGCAGCGGCACCCTCGAGCTGTCGGGCGCCAATACCTTCAGCGGCGGACTTGATCTGGGCGGCGGCATCCTGAGCGTCGGTCACGATCTGGCACTGGGCAGTGGTGCGCTGACGGTCAGTGGCGCGGCCATGCTCGAGTCGAGTGCGGCGGTGACACTCGCGAATGCGATGATCCTCAATGCCGACCTTTCCCTTGGCGGCATCAATGACCTGGGTCTGGCAGGCAATCTGAGCGGCACTGGTGGCCTGACGATGAATGGCTCCGGCGTGCTCAGCCTGAGCGGCGACAACTCGCTCTGGGGTGGCACCTTCAGCCTGGCCAGCGGGACATTGGAACTGGGCAGCGCGACCGCCCTGGGCGCAGGGCTGCTCGACATCACCGGCGACGCTTCCCTCGGTGCCAGCTTCGACGGTTTCGATTTCAGCAACGACATCAACCTGGCTGCGGGAGCGAATCTGGCGCTCGGAGGTGATTTCGATTGGGGCCTGAGCGGCATCATCGGCGGGGACGGCAGCCTGAGCTTTGGCGGTCCGAGCCTGCTGACGCTGGGCGGTGCCAACACCTTTACCGGCGGGTTCGCGCTCGATGGTGGCAGTGTGCTGGCCACCCATCTCAGTGCGTTCGGCACGGGCGCGGTGAACCTCGGTGGTGGCGAACTGATCCTCGGCGCCAGCGGGACCTTCGGCAATGCGCTCAACCTCGGCGCCGGGCTGGGCGGCACGCTGTCGGTCGGCAGTGGCCTCAGCGCGGGCTGGGGCGGCGGTCTCGACCTGGGTGCGGGCGCGACGCTCAACATCGGCACGGCCGGCAACGACGGCACGCTGAGTCTGTTCGGCGGCGGTTTGCTGGGCGCGGGTGTCGGTGTCTCGGTCGATTTCGGCACCCTGCAGTTCGGCGATGCGGCTTCGGCGGGTCTGTTCAGCGGCGGCACGTTCAATCTCGGTGCGTCGGGCTCGCTGGGGCTCAACGGCTTCGATGCATCGCTCGGCAACCTGACCGGCAGCGGCAGCATCGATCTCGGCGGCAATCTGCTGTCGGTGGGCGGCCTGGGTCTCGATGGCAGTTTCGACGGCATCATCGGGGGCACCGGCTCCCTCGCCAAGGTCGGCCTCGGCACGTTGAGCCTGGGCGGAGCCAACACCTTCAGCGGTGGCGTGGACCTGTCGGCCGGCGGACTGCTGCTTGGCGCTTCCGGTGCGCTCGGCACCGGTACGCTGGGCGTGACCGGCGATGCCACACTGGGCGTCAGTCTCGGTGGTCTGGACATCGGCAATGCGATCGATCTCGGTGCCGGCGCAACCCTGGGGTTGGGCGGTGGTTTCGACTTCGGGCTGAGTGGCGACATCGGTGGCAGTGGCGGCCTGGGCTTCGATGGCACCGGCACGCTTTCGCTGAGTGGCAACAACAGCTTCAGTGGCGGCTTCGGTCTGTCGGCGGGCACGTTGAGCCTCGGCAGCAGCACCGCGCTTGGCACCGGGCTGTTCTCGGTCGGCGGCGATGCCAACCTCTTTGCCGGCATCGCCGGGCTCGACCTCGGCAACGCGATCGACCTCGGCGGCACGGCGACGCTGAACCTGGATGGTGTGGGCGACCTGAGTCTGTCGGGCGCGATTGGCGGCAGCGGCGGCCTGGGCTACAACGGCACCGGCACGCTGAGCCTGAGCGGCGCCAACAGCTTCAGCGGCGGTTTCGGCCTGGGCGGGGGCACGTTGAGTCTCGGCACCGGCACCGCGCTGGGTACCGGTTCGCTGGCTGTGCTCGGTGGCGCGACGCTGGCGACCGGCGTCGCGGGCCTGGACATCGGCAACGCGATCGACCTGAGCGCGGGCTTCGATCTCGGTATCGACGGCAGCAACGACCTGAGCCTGAGCGGAGCGATCGGCGGCACCGGCGGCCTGAGCTTCGACGGCAGCCTGAGCGGGGCGACGCTGAGCCTGAACGGCGCCAACAGCTTCAGTGGCGGTTTCGATCTCGGTGGCGGCACGTTGAGCCTCGGCACCGGCACCGCGCTCGGCACCGGCTCGCTGTCGGTGGGCGGCGACGCTTCGCTGCTGGCGGGCGTCACCGGTCTCGACCTCGGCAACGCGGTCGACCTCGCGGCGGGCGCGACGCTGGGCATTGGCGGGGCGAACGACCTGAGCCTGTCGGGTGTCATCGCCGGCGACGGTGGCCTGGGCTTCGACGGCACCGGCACGCTTGCGCTCAATGGCGCGAATACGTTCACGGGCGGCTTCGATCTCGGCAGCGGCACGTTGAGCCTGGGTGCCAACACCGCGCTGGGTACCGGTTCGTTGTCGGTGGGTGGCGACGCTTCGCTGCTGGCGGGCGTGGCCGGGCTCGATATCGGCAACGCGGTCGACCTGGTGGCGGGCGCGACGTTGGGCATTGGCGGGGCGAACGACCTGAGCCTGTCGGGCATCATCGCCGGCGACGGTGGCCTGGGCTTCGATGGCATCGGCACGCTTGCGCTCGATGGTGCGAACACGTTCGCGGGCGGCTTCGACCTTGGCAGCGGCACGCTGAGCCTGGGCGCCAACACCGCGCTGGGCACCGGTTCGCTCGACGTCACCGGCGACGCCTCGCTGCTGGCGGGCGTGGCCGGTCTCGACGTGGGCAATGCAATCAACCTCGGCGGTGGAACGACGTTGGGCGTCGGCGGTGCGAACGATCTGAGCCTGTCCGGTGCGATCGGTGGCACCGGTGGCCTGAGCTTCGACGGCACCGGCACGCTCGCGCTCGATGGTGTCAACACCTATACCGGCGGCACCAGCATCCTGAGCGGCACGCTGGATGTCGGCGGCTCGCTTGTTTCGCCTGTGACCATCGAGGCCGGCGCCACCCTGACCGGTGGCGGCAGTCTCGGCGATGTCAGCCTCTCCGGCACCCTCAACCCGGGTGCCATCGGCGGCGCCGGCACCCTGACCATGGGCTCGCTGCTCATGGACAGCGGAGCGGTGCTCAACTACGACCTCGGCGTGGCCGGCGGCAGCAACGACTTGATCACGGCCAACGGAGACCTGACCCTGGACGGCACCCTCAACGTCAATGACATCGGCGGTTTCGGTCCGGGTGCGTACACGCTGATCGGCTACAGCGGCACGTTGACCGACAACGGGCTGGACATCGGCACACTGCCGGCATTCATCGCGCCAGACGGGGTCGAAGTGCAGACCGGCGTGGCCAGCCAGGTCAACCTGGTGGTCAGCAACGGCGCGCTGGTGCAGTTCTGGGATGGCATCAATATCGTTGCGAACGGCAGTGTCGATGGCGGTGATGGCATCTGGAGCGCGACTCCGACCACCAACTGGACCAACACCAACGGCGATACGAATGGCGCCTGGCTCGGTGGCTTCGCCGTGTTCCAGGGCACGGCCGGAACCGTGGTGGTCGAAGGCCCGGTCGATTTCACCGGCCTGCAGATCGCGACCGATGGCTACAGCATCGTCAGTGGTCTCGCTGGCGTGCTCAATACCGATACCGCCGACACGATCATCCGGGTCGATCCGGGCATGATCGGCACGATTTCGGCACAGATCGGCGGCACCGGTGGCCTGGTCAAGACCGACTTCGGCACGCTGGTGCTGTCCGGTGACAACACGTTCACCGGCGGTGTCGACCTCGTCAACGGCACGCTGGGCGTCGGCAGCGACCTGGCGCTGGGGACGGGCTCGCTCGATGTGCTTGGTGATGCCACGCTCGATGCCACCGCGGCAGTGACGCTGGGCAACGACGTGAACCTGGGCGCGGGCTTCAATCTCGCGATTGGCGGCAGCAACGACCTCACGCTCGATGGCCTCATTGGCGGCGACGGCGGAATGAGCTTCGCCGGCCCGAGCACGCTGACTCTGAGCGGCGACAACAGCTTCACCGGTGGCTTCGATCTCGGCGGCGGCACGCTGAGCCTGGGGGCCAGCATGGCACTCGGTACCGGCACGCTGGGCGTGAGCGGTGACGCGACGCTGGCGACCTCTGTTGGAGGTCTGGACATCGGCAACACGATCGCGCTGGCGGGCGGCACGACGCTCGATATGGACGGCACCTTCGACCTGGGCCTGTCGGGTCCGATCAGTGGTGCTGGCGGACTGGCTTTCAATGGCCCGGGCACCCTGGGCCTGAGCGGGGCGAACACCTTCAGCGGTGGCTTTGATCTGGGCGGCGGCACGCTGTCGCTGGGCCATGACGCCGCGCTGGGCACCGGCACGCTGGACGTAACGGGTGATGCGACGCTGGGTACCAGCGTCGACGGTCTGGACATCGGCAACACGATCGCGCTGGCGGGCGGCACGACGCTCGATATCGACGGCACCTTCGATCTGGGGCTGTCGGGTCCGATCGGTGGTGCTGGCGGCCTGGGCTTCAACGGCCCGGGCACGCTGGACCTGAGCGGCCCGAACAGCTTCAGCGGCGGATTCGATCTGGGCGGCGGCACGTTGTCGCTGGGCCATGACACCGCGCTGGGCGTCGGCACGTTGGACGTGACCGGCGACGCGACACTGGGCACCAGCGTCGATGGTCTGGATATAGGCAATGCGATCGCATTGGTGGGCGGCACGACGCTCGATATCGACGGCACTTTCGATCTGGGGCTGTCGGGTCCGATCAGTGGTGCTGGCGGCCTGGGCTTCGATGGCCCGGGCACGCTGGGCCTGAGCGGCCCGAACAGCTTCAGCGGCGGATTCGATCTGGGCGGCGGCACGTTGTCGCTGGGCCATGACGCGGCGCTGGGCACCGGCACGCTGGTCGTAACGGGTGATGCGACGCTGGGTACCAGCGTCGACGGTCTGGACATCGGCAACACGATCGCGCTGGCGGGCGGCACGACGCTCGATATCGACGGCACCTTCGATCTGGGGCTGTCGGGTCCGATCGGTGGTGCTGGCGGACTGGGCTTCAATGGCCCGGGCACGCTGGATCTGAGCGGCCCGAACACCTTCAGCGGTGGCTTTGATCTGGGCGGCGGCACGTTGTCGCTGGGCCATGACGCCGCGCTGGGCACCGGCGCGCTGGATGTGACCGGCGACGCGACACTGGCGACGACGGAAGACGGCATCGAGCTGGACAACGCCGTGACGCTGGCCGACGGGACCACACTGGACGTGGACGGCACCCACGACCTGGGCCTGAACGGTCCGATCTCGGGTGACGGCGCACTGGCATTCGACGGCCCGAGCACGCTGAGCCTGACCGGCGACAACACCTTCGCCGGTGGCGTCGAGCTGGGCGGCGGCACGCTGGAGGCGGGCAGCGATACGGCCCTGGGCACCGGCACGCTGTCGGTGATCGACGACGCTTCACTGACTGCAGGCATGGACGGGGTCGACCTCGGCAACGACGTCATGATCCTGTCCGAAGCCACTCTGACCGTGGCCGGCGACAACGACTTGACCTTGAGCGGTGCAGTGTCTGGCGACGACACCAGCGGGCTGACCAAAACGGACGATGGCACGTTGACCCTGGGCGGCGATCTGACCGGTTTCGACGGCATCCTGGCGGTCGAAGGCGGCATGCTCAACGTGAGCAGTCCGGTCAACGCTTCGCTGACCACTGCAGAAGGCACCATCACCAACTTCGGCGACGGTGGCGACGTACTGACCGTGGTCGGCCCGATTGCCGGTACGGTCAATCTCGGTGATGGCGACGACACTCTGGTCAGCGACCTGGGTGACCTGGAAGGCATCACCGGTATGGTCGACGCCGGCGACGGCGACAATCTGCTGGCCCTGGTCGGCGACGGTGAGGGCATCCTGCCCACCAGCTCGCTGGTCAACTTCGACAATCTCGAACTGGCCGGTGGCGGCACCCTGATCGTCAGCGAGGGCACCACCGGCAACTTCGCCAACAGCGACATCGACAACGGCACCCTGGTCCTGGATGGCACCCTCGCCGGCAATGCGACGGTGGGCGAGGACAGCGTCCTGGTCGGCGCCGGCACGCTGCAGGGCGACCTGCTGCTGCTGGGCACCATCGCGCCAAGCGGTCTGGAAGGCGCCACCGGTGTGGCAGCCGGCAGCGGCATGCCGGGCAGCGTGCTGAACCTGGGCGGCCTGACCACTACGTCCACCTCCACCCTGCAGTTGCGCCAGGACGGTGACGGCACGACCGATTCGATCGCCGTCAGCGGCACCGCAACCTTGAATGGTGGCCAGGTGGTGGCGCTGCCGCAGGCCGGCAGCTATGCCAACAGCACCGACTACCTGATCGTGTCGGCTGGCAGCGTGGATGGTGCCTTTGACGGCGTCACCCAGGACGTACTGCCGTTCCTGCGGGCCAGCCTGGTGACGCAGGGCAACGACGTCTACCTGCGGCTTGCCCAGGCGGCCTTCAACGAGTTCCCGAACTTGCCTGACAACCAGCAGTCGGTGGCGGATGCGTTGCAGACGATCGCCGACCGCGACCAGGGCGAACTCGACGAACTGGTCTCCGCAGCCCGCGGTGTGACCGAGGACCAGGCACCGCGGATGTTCGATACCCTGACCGGCGAGAGCTATGCCTCGGCGCTCAGCGTGGCCCGCTTCGGTGCCGAGCGGCTGCAGCGCAGCATCGGCCAGCAGCTCGACTTCGGTCGTGAAGAAGAGAAGCCGGTCGGCTCGTTCACCGGTTGGGCGACTGCCTACGGCGGTAGCGCGGACTTCGACAGTGATGAGTTGGCTGCAGTCGATACCCGCCTGCACGGCCTTGCCATTGGTCTGAACTACCAGGCCACCGACGACTTCCTCTGGGGCGGCCATCTTGGCGCGGCGCAGTCGAAGCAGGACATCGACCGCCGCGGCGACCGTATCGACACCAACCATGCCAACCTCGGCGTGCACTTCGCCTATGCGCCGGAGTCGTGGTGGGTGCAGGGGGCGGCGGGCGTGAGCCGGCAGGACTACGATGGCCGCCGCAACATCGAGGTCGGCGTGTTCGAGCGCACCGCGCGTTCGGACTTCAGCGGCAACGGCATGTACGCGATGCTCGAGTCCGGTCTGCGCTTCGGCAGTGGCGACTGGAGGATCGAGCCGCTCGGGGGCGTCTACTACCACAACGTGAAGATCAACAGCTTCACCGAGCGCGGTGGCGACGATGCCAACCTGCGTGTCGAGTCGGCCGATTACGAAACCATTACCGCCGGTGTCGGGGTGCGTGCTTCGGGTAACTTCCAGACTGCCGGCGGTGGCCGCCTGATGCCGACCTTCGACGTGCGTTACCTGCACGACCTCAACGACAGTCGTCCGCGCACGATGAACCGCTTTGCCGCGGCGCAGGTGCCCGGGTTCTCGACGGTGGGCTACTCGCCTGATCGCAGCCGTGTGAATGCGGGCGTGGGCCTGGCCTACGCGTTCTCCCCGGCGACGATGGCTTTCGCCGAATTGCGTGGTGATCTGGGCGGCGACGATCGTGGCAATACGGTGGGTGTCGGCATGCGCACCACCTGGGGCGGCACTCCGGCCACCGCGGCGGCGCGTCCGGCACCGGTGCCGGCAACGGTCATCGAGCCGGAGCCCGCGACCGATGCCAGGAACGGGCGTGGCCTGGATCCAGCAGCTGCAATCGTTGCAGGCGCCGCTGCGACTGCGGCGATGGGAGAAGGCGCCGCCGCACCGACGGATCCGGCACCGGGCGGCATATGCAAGTTCCAGCCCGCGCCTGAGCCGGTCACGGAGTGTGCGAGCTATACCGTGGTACAAGGCGACTCCGTGAGCGGGATCGCCAGTCGCATGAACACCGGCGTTCCCGAGCAGAGGATGGTGGCGTTGTACCGGGGCAATCCGCCCGCGTTCATCGGCAACAACATGAACCGGCTGAAGAGCAACGTCGCGATGGACATCCCGTGTCCGGCGGCGATCGAAGCGATCCCGGTGTCCGAGGCCAGAGGTGTGGTCGGTCGGCATACCCGCGACTACGTCAAGCGTTACGGACCGTTCAAGCCCGCCGATCCGGATGCCACGGCATCGGCAGTGGCCTGCGAATGAGACCGGACTGAGCGGGGAGTAGGAAGCGCCATGGACGGCGCCCCGTGATCCGGTGGACACACTCCATGCGGGCCATCGACATCCGGGCGTGGATCTGCGGGTTCGAGCCCGGTTGTCGTTTGTGGTTTCAGGCCGCGGCGTAATCCAGCGTGATGCCCAGCCCGGTGATGTCGTCGGCTTCGCTTTCCAGGTCGGCCTGCAGCAGCGGCCGCGACTCCAGCCAGCGGCGCGCAAGGGTAAGTGACAGCCGGTTGCCTTCGACGGAGAGGTCCAGCCGCGGGATCGGGTCGGGTTCGTGCGAGCGGTGCATCAACACCGCCAGCCGCAGCAGGGCGGTGCTGCGTCGCGCCGGGTTGAGCAGGCGGTCGGGCAGGGAGTCGAACGCGGACTTGGGAATGCGTCGGCGGTGGGCGCGGATCAGAGCGGCCAGGAACTGCTGTTGCTGGCGCGAGAAGCCTGAGATATCCGAGTGCTCGGCGAGGTAGGCGCCATGCACGTGGTACTGGCTGTGGGCGATTGCCAGGCCGATCTCGTGCAGGCGCGCGGCGTGGACCAGCATGACCCGGTCGTCCTCGTCGAGCGTCCACGCTGCGGCGACCTGGTCGAACAGCCGCAGTGCGGTCGCTTCGACCCGCGCGGACTGGCCGGCGTCGATGCCGTAGCGCTGCATCAGCGCCGCCACCGCCGATTCGCGTGGATCATGCGCGCCGCCACGGCCGACCATGTCGTACAGCACGCCCTCGCGCATCGCGGCCTTGCTGACCATCATCCGCTCCAGACCGAGTGCGTCGAACGCGGCCTGCAGCACCAGAATGCCGCCAGCGATCACCGGCCGGCGCTCGCCGGACAGGCCGGGCAGGTCGATGTCGCCGATGGTCGAGGCTTGCAGCAGCCGGTCGCGCACCTGCGGCAGCGCCTCGGCGGTGATCGCGCCCTTGGTCAGCTTCATCGAGCGGCAGATCTCGCCGATTGCCTTGATCGTGCCCGAGGCGCCGATCGCCTCGTCCCAGCCCAGTGCGCGATAGGCGCCGGCAAACTGCTGGAACTCGGCGCTGATCTCGGCCAGTGCCGCGTTCCATTTTTTCTTCGACAGCTTGCCATTGCCGAAGAAGCGACGGGTGCTGGCGACGCAACCGACCTGCAGGCTTTCACGTTCGATCGCCTCGAAGCCCGAACCGATGATGCATTCGGTGGAGCCGCCGCCGATGTCGATCACCAGCCGCAACTGCCCGGGCTTTGGCGGCTGCGCATTGGCGACGCCGAAATAGATCAGGCGCGCCTCCTCGCGGCCGGACACTACCTCGACAGCATGTCCGAGCGCGGTCTCGGCCGGAATCAGGAAGCCCTGCGGATCGGACAGCCGGCGCACGGTGTTGGTGGCGATCGCGCGCACCCGTTGCGGTGGGATATCGCGCAGGCGCTGGCCGAAGCGTGCCAGACAGTCGAGGGCGCGCCGGCGGACCTCGACTGACAGTCCGCCCTTGCCGTCGAGGCCTTCGGCCAGGCGCACGGACTCGCGCAGGCGGTCGACCAGTCGCAGCTGTCCCAGCGTGTAGCGGGACACCATCATGTGGAAACTGTTGGACCCCAAGTCCACCGCGGCGACCAGGTCGCCGTCTTTCAGCGGGAGTCGTGCCGCGTGGAGCAGTCCGTTCATGTGCGAATGATCGCCGACCGGGCTGTCGATGGATAGTCCGCGATCAAAAGAACTTTCTCCCATGGCCGCCGGCACCGGCTTCTGGACACATTGCGGGCGTCCGGAAGATGCCGCCGGAAGCGGCTGTCAACCGTTGATTGCGTCCAGCAGTGCCGCCTGCGCCGAATGCAGCGGCTTGCCGCTGGATGGCGACAGTCGCTGGTAGCTGCCATCGGATTGCAACTCCCATGCGTTGACGTTGTCGGCCAGATAGTTGGCGATGGCCTCGGCATGTACGCGTTCGGCAAGGGCCGGATCGAGGATCGGAAAACATGTTTCGACACGGCGCAGCAGGTTGCGCTCCAGCCAGTCTGCGCTCGAGCACAGCAGGTCGGGCTGGCCGTCGTTGGCGAACCAGTACACACGGTGGTGTTCGAGGAAGCGGCCGACGATCGAGCGCACCCGGATGTTGTCCGATACGCCGGGCACGCCCGGGCGCAGGGTGCAGGCACCGCGCACGATCAGGTCGATCTTCACCCCGGCCTGCGAGGCGCGGTAGAGCGCACGCACCACCTGTGGTTCGTTGAGGGCATTCATCTTCGCCACGATCCGGGCCTGACGGCCGGAGCGTGCATGCTGGGTCTCGCGTTCGATCCGCTTGAGCATGCCGTCGTGCAGGGTGAACGGTGATTGCAACAGGCGCTTGAGCTTGATCGACGGCGCCAGCCCCGACAACTGCTGGAATATCAGGTGGACGTCGTTGCCGATTTCCGGGTTGGCGGTCATCAGGCCGATGTCGGTGTACAGGCGTGCGGTGCCAGGGTGATAGTTGCCGGTACCCAGATGCACGTAGCGGCGCAGCCGACCGTCCTCGCGGCGGATCACCAGCAGCATCTTGGCGTGGGTCTTGTAGCCGACCACGCCGTACACCACCTGCACGCCGGCTTCCTGCAGGCGGTCGGCGAAGCCAAGGTTGGCTTCCTCGTCGAAGCGCGCGCGCAGTTCCACCACCACGGTCACGTCCTTGCCGTTGCGCGCGGCCTGGATCAACTGCTCGACGATCGGCGAACCCTTGCCGGAGCGGTACAGGGTCTGCTTGATCGCCAGCACCTGCGGGTCCTCCGCCGCTTGCCGCAGCAGTTCCAGCACCGGGGTGAAGGCATCGAACGGATGATGCAACAGCACGTCGCCGCGATTGATGCGGTCGAACATCGCCTCGGTGCCGGGCAGCTGGCGCTGCTGGAATGGCGGAAACTTCAGTTCCGGCCGTGCGACCAGGTCGTAGACCTGGGTCACGCGGTTCAGATTGACCGGGCCGTTGATCCGGTAGACCGCGTTCTCGTTGAGGTCGAAGTTTTCCAGCAGCGTCCGCACGATGTCGTCGGGGCACTGCTCGGCGATCTCCAGCCGCACCGCGCGCAGGTAGCCACGGCCGACCAGTTCGTCGCGCAGGGCGAGGGCGATGTTGTCTACCTCTTCCTCGTCGACCAAAAGCTCGGAATTGCGGGTGACGCGGAACTGGTAGGCCCCCTTGACCTCCATGCCCGGGAACAGCTCGTCAACGAAAGTCGACAGTACCGAGGACAGGAATACGAAGTCGTTGGCCCCTCCGGAGACGCTCTCCGGCAGCTGGATGATGCGCGGCAGCGAGCGCGGTGCGCGCACGATGGCAAGGTTGCCATCGCGGCCGAACGCATCGCGTCCCTTCAGCACGACGACGATGTTGAGCGACTTGTTGAGGATCTTGGGGAACGGATGCGCCGGATCCAGGCCCAGTGGCGACAGCACCGGCATGACCTCATCGCGGAAGTAGGCCAGCAGCCAGCGCTTCTGGCGCGCGTTCCACGCGTCGCGGCTGAGCACGCGCACCCCGGCCTCGGCCAGAGCTGGACGCAGGATCCTGTTCCAGCAGTCGTACTGCGAGCTCACCAGTTCGGCGGCACGGTCGTGGATGCGCGCCAGCACCGTAGCCGGCGCCAGGCCATCGGCGTGAGGCATCAATCCGAGGTCGTGGGCGTGGCGCAGCGAACCGGCGCGTATCTCGAAGAATTCGTCGAGGTTGGTGCAGGAAATGCACAGGTACTTCAACCGCTCCAGCAGCGGCACCCGCTTGTCCTCCGCCTGCGCAAGCACCCGGAAGTTGAAGTCCAGCTGGGACAGTTCGCGATTGAAATACAACGCGCTGTCGTATAGCCGGGCGTCGTGCGGTGGCGCGGCATGGGGCGTGTCGGCGGGCGGTGCGGGTTTGCTGGCTTCGTCCATGGGTCTCTCAGGCGGAAGCCTGTTGTCTGCCGCCGGCGATATCGCGCCGTCTTACCCGGCTCGGGTGGAAGTGGCAGGCGAAGGTGCTGCCGCGGCCGACTTCGCTGGCGATATCCAAAGTGGCCTCGTGCAGGTTCAGTACATGCTTCACGATAGCAAGTCCCAGGCCGGTACCGCCGCTCTCGCGTGAGCGGCTGGTGGAGACCCGGTAGAAGCGCTCGGTGATGCGTGGAAGGTGGCTGGCCGGGATGCCGTAGCCGCTGTCGGTGACCTGCAGTACTGCGCCGCCGTGGTCGTCGGCACGCAGGGCAATCTCGATGCGGCCGCCGGCCGGCGTATAACGTACCGCGTTGCTGACCAGGTTGGAGAATGCGCTGTGCAGTTCCTTGGACGAGCCGTACAGGTCGATGTCGATGGCATCGTCGACCTCGATCTGATGCCGGCCCTGGCTCAGCGCCAGCGCTTCCCGACGCAGGGTGTTGAGCATCGAGCTCATCGATACCACTTCCTCGCCGGGTAGGTGATCCTGCGATTCCAGCCGTGACAGCGTCAGCAGATCCTCCACCAGCTGGGTCATCCGCTGCGATTGCCGCTGCATTTCCGACAGCATCGGTTGCCAGTCCGGCTGTTCTTCCGGGTCGAGCATGTCCAGATAGCCGTGGATCACGGTCAGCGGTGTGCGCAGTTCGTGCGAGACGTTGGCGACGAAATCGCGACGCATCTGCTCCAGCTGCAGCAGGCGACTGACATCGCGTGCCACCAGCAGCCAAAGATTCTCCGAGTACGGGATCAGACGCAGGCTGAGGGTGATGGCCGGGTTCAGCGGCGACATCGTTTCCAGCGCCTCGGCGTTGCGTCCCGCGGCCATCCAGTGCGCCAGCGGCAACGGCTGCAAGCGCTGCACCAACGAGGCGCCGATGTCGTCCGGATAGCGCAACCCGAGCAGGCGGCTGCCGGATTCGTTGAACCACTGGATGCGCTGGCTGTTGCGCTCGACCACCACGATCGCGTCGGGCAGCGCAGCAGCGGCGGCCCGGTAGGCCCGCAGCATCTCCATCAGCCGGCGCTTGCGGCCGCGCATCTCGGCCTGTCCGCGATAGAGCAGGCGGTCGAGCTCGTCCCAGACCCCGTTGCTGTTGGAAGGCGACAGCCGCTGCCGCGCGGTCAGCCGGGTCAGCACTTTGCGCAGCCGCCAGTAGTGCCAGGCCACTATGCCGAGCGCGGTTGCCGTGAGCACCGGGAACAGTTGCCCGGTCAGCAGGCCCACCACCACCGCGGCAGTCAGGATCACGACCAGCAGGCCGAGGGTGCGGAACCAGGCGGAGCGGGTGCGGGGAGGCATGGGACAGTAGAGAGGGTGGAGGAGTGAGAAGTGAGAGAAGATCGTTTTACTACTCTTTTCTCACTTCTCTCCACTCTTCACCCGCTTTTTCAGATCTCTGCCGCGGCCGAGAACCGGTATCCCGAGCCGCGCACGGTCTGCACCATTCCGTCCAGTCCGTGAGGTTCCAGGGTCTTGCGCAGGCGGCGGATATGCACATCGACGGTGCGTTCCTCGACGTAGACGCTGCCCCCCCATACATGGTCGAGCAGTTGGGTGCGCGAATAGACGCGCTCGGGATGGGTCATGAAAAAGTGCAGCAGGCGGTACTCGGTCGGGCCGATCTGCACCGGCTGGTCGCTTGCGAATACGCGATGCGCGGCGCCGTCGATGCGCAGGGCGCCGACCGCGACGCTGCCGTCCTCGTCGTCGTCGCGCGAGCGCCGCAGTACCGCACGGATGCGGGCGAGCAGTTCGCGTGCCGAGAACGGCTTGACCACGTAGTCGTCGACGCCTGCCTCCAACCCGCCGACGCGGTCGTTTTCCTCGCCTCGTGCGGTGAGCATGATGATCGGGATCTCGCGGGTCAGCGATTCCTTGCGCCAGCGCCGGGCCAGTTCCAGGCCGCTGGTGCCGGGCAGCATCCAGTCGAGCAGGATCAGGTCGGGGATCCGGTCGGCGATGGCGGTCTGCGCCTCGCGGGCGTCGCCGGCGTGGACCGGCTCGTATTCGCCCTTGCGCAGGGCGAAGGAGACCATGTCACGGATGGCGGGTTCGTCTTCTACGATCAGGATGCGCTTTTGCACGCGGTCACCAGTGGGGGGGTCGAAGCAAGCCACCTCGGAAAGCCATGCTGGCCTGGCGGATTCCCGAGCCGACGGGCCGGCGTGGGCCGGTCCGGCTTCGCCGAGCACATGCGGGGGAGAGAGAATCCCGCACGCGCCGGGACGATGCGTCCGACGTGCATCGCCGGGTCCGGCCGAGCCGGGCCTCCGAAGCGGCATCAGTACACTACCGTTTAGTGACAGCTTTGTGACAACGCTGCCGGGAATCCCGGTTGTCGGCTGTCTGCTGCCGCTTCGGGCGTTGAACGAACGACTGCAGGACTCTCAGCGCCTGCGCAGATCCTCGTCCCGGATCCCCTGCCGGCGCAGCTCCAGCACGATCGGGGTGATCGCCGCGATCCTCGACTCGATCCGGGCGCGAGCGTAATAGTCCAGATCGTCGCGTTTCTTGAGGATGTTGAGTCGGGCCAGGGCCATCTCGGGACGGCCGTTCAGGTAGGCGGCCTCCGCATACGCCTCGCCGGCACGGATCTCGTCCCCGGCGATCTCGCAGGCGCGCGCGAACACGGCCTGAAATCCCGGGTCTTCGCCGGAGCGGGACAGCAGCGGGCGCAGTACGGCCTGTGCGCGGCGCCCGGCCTCGGGCGTATTGCGCTCCGCCAGCATGCGGGCGTAGGTCAGGGCCGTGGGCCTGTCGTCAGGCGACTGGCGCAGCAATGCTTCGAAGCGGGCATCGGCCGAGTCGTGCTGGCCGCTGCGGGCCTCGGCTTCGGCCAAGCCCAGCGTCACCCAGGTATCGCCCGGTCGGGCGTCGAGCAGGCCGGAGAGGGCGTTGGCGGCCTCGCGCGTCTTGCCCGCCCGCAACAGGGCGATCGAACGGCCGTACTGTTGCGCTTCGGTCAGCGGTTTGTTGCGGGCGATGCCGTCGTACTCGCTGACGGCCGCATCGGGGGTGTTGGCACTGAGTACGCGCAGGCGTTCGCGGGCCAGCTCGTAGTGGCCGGTGCTGCCGCTGCGGGTAGCGGTGAGGTCCGGCCGAAGATTCCACGGCAGCAGCGGGTTGCGGGAACCTTCGGTGTCGTAGCGGGGGCGGCCGGAACCGTCCTGGCGGCATTGGTCCGGGCCCTCGGGGTCGCGCACGCAGACCTGGCCGTTGCGGTTGTCGCGGCTGATCTGCTCGGCCCGCTGCTTGGCCTCGGTGATCCGCATCGAGGTCATCGGGTGGGTCCGGAGGTATTCGGGGATCAGGTCGTCGTAATAGCTGGCCGCGTTCGTTCTCGATTTGGCCTGCATGGTGACGAAAAAGTCCGCCATCGCGGTGGGGTCGTAATCGCTGCGCGAGAGTGTCCGAATGCCGAGCCGATCGGCCTCCTGCTCGTTGGAGCGGGTGTAGTTGATCTGTCGCTGCTGAAGCAGGCCCATCGCGCCGACCATGGCCGCCTGGGTGGCATTGCCGGATGAGCTTCCGCCGACGGCCTGTGCGGCGGCGATCGCGCCCAGCATCGCCAGCAGGATCGGCAACTGGTCGCGCTGGGCGCGTTCGACCGCACGCAGCACATGATGCTGGGTGACATGGGCGATTTCGTGCGAGAGCACACCGGCAACCTCGTCCTCGCGCTCGCTGGCCAGCACCAGGCCGGCATTGAGGCCGATGTAACCGCCGAGGGTGGCGAAGGCATTGATCTGCCGGTCGCGCAGCATGAAGAAGGTGAACGGCTGTTCAGGCCGGTCGCTGTTTGCGGCCAGTCGGCTGCCCATGGTGTCCACCCAGCTGTCGATCAGCGGGTCTTCCAGTACGTACTCGTAGTGGCGTAGCTGGGCCAGCAGCATCGCACCGTACTGCTCCTGCTGGGCCGGGCTCAGCAGTTCGCCGGCGGACGAGCCGATGTCGGGCAGCCGCATGTCCTGGGCCGGCGCGCAGATGGTGGCCAGGCTCAGGGTGACGGCGGTGGCAAGTGGCAGAATGCGGCGCAAGGGAGTCTCAGCGGGTCTGGGCCGGATGGCGTGGATGGTTCGAGAATGGGCCGATACGGGGCCGGTGACGTGAATCGGCGGTTAACTGCAGCCTGCCGCTTCCGCCCGCGACCCCGAGTCTGCCACGTATGCGTCCTGTCCGCGGCGGGGCGTGCAACTGGAAAACGGCTGCGACCGTGCCCATATTGCCGCTGCATCGACATGCTTGGACCGCGGCATGTCCCCAGAGTTTCCCAGGAGCCTGTCTTGAGCACCCCATCCGACACGTTTGCCCCCGAGATCACCATCTACACCTCTGCGATCTGCCCGTACTGCGTGGCGGCCAAGAACTTCCTCAAGAGCAAAGGGCAGCGCTGGACGGAGGTCCGGATCGATCTCGATCCGGCCGAGCGCGAGCGCATGATCGAGCGCGCCCGGCGCACCAGCGTGCCGCAGATCTTCGTCGGCGACACCCATGTCGGCGGCTACGACGACATGATCGCACTGCACCGTGCCGGCGGTCTTGAGCCATTGTTTGAAGGGAGTAAGTAGGCGCGCCTGGACGCCGCTGCCGCCTGCGCCTGCGAACGCCCGGCCAAGGCTGGCCGGGCCGGGGTATCCGAAGCCGAGAGCGTGTCGCCAGGGGCGGCCTTCCTGGCTCATCCAGGAACAATTCCAATGAACGAAAAGCACAACGATCGCATCGCCGAATTCACCGACTTCCGCCAACGCATGAACGAACGCATCCTGGCCGAGCCTAACCAGGTGGTGCGTCGTTTCTTCGCGCTCGATACCCAGACCTACAAGGCCGGCGCACTGGACGTGAAGACCAAGGAGCTGCTCGGCCTGGTCGCCTCGCTGGTGCTGCGCTGCGACGACTGCATCAGCTATCACGTCGCCCAGTGCCGCGAGGCCGGCGTCAACCGCGAAGAGATGTTCGAGGCGTTCTCGGTCGGCCTGGTGGTCGGCGGCTCGATCGTGATCCCGCACATGCGCCGCGCGGTCGCTTTCCTGGACGGACTGGAGCAGGGCGGGGCGGTGCCCGGCGCTGCCGGTCACGACCATGGCTGAGCGCGCGACGCTTGGCAAATGATGGTGGCGACGGCTTCCTGAGGGTGTCGCCGGTTCCCTATTCCCGGCCCTTCGACAATCGTTGCATCTGAAAAGATGTGGCGTCTCAGGCATAATTGCGCGGTTAACCCTTCTGGCGCCGCACTTCCCCCTCCGGCGCCCCAAAGCTGGAAAACCCCCTATGACGCAGACGATTACGGTCATCCGCGGCGATGGCATCGGCCCGGAGATCATGGATGCCACCCTGCACGTGCTCGACACGATGCAACTCGGCCTGCAGTACGAAGAGGCCGACGCCGGTCTGGTCGCGCTGGAGAAGCATGGCGAACTGTTGCCGCAGGCGACGATGGATTCCATCCGCAAGAACCGCGTGGCCCTGAAGAGCCCGCTGACCACCCCGGTCGGTGAAGGCTTCAGCTCGATCAATGTCGAGTTGCGCAAGCGCTTCGACCTGTACGCCAACGTGCGTCCAGCCAAGAGCTTCCCGAACACCAAGACTCGCTTCGGCAGCGACGTCGACCTGATCACCGTGCGCGAGAACACCGAGGGTGCCTACATCGGTGAAGGCCAGGAATTGTCGGCCGATGGCGAGACCGCGGTGCTGACCCAGAAGGTCACCCGTCGCGGCTCCGAGCGCATCGTCCGCTACGCCTTCGACATGGCCCGCAAGATCGGGCGCAAGAAGGTCACCGTGGTGCACAAGGCCAACATCCTGAAGTCGACGTCGGGCTTGTTCCTGAAGACCGCGCGCAAGGTCGCCGAGGAGTATCCGGAGATCGAGTGCGAGGAGATGATCGTCGACGCCTGCTGCATGAGGCTGGTGATGTATCCCGAGTCGTTCGACGTGATCGTCACCACCAACCTGTTCGGCGACATCATCTCCGACCTGTGTGCCGGCCTGGTCGGCGGCCTGGGGCTGGCCCCGGGCGCCAACATCGGTTCCGATGCGGCGATCTTCGAGGCCGTTCACGGCACTGCGCCCGACATTGCGGGGCAGGGCAAGGCCAATCCCTGCGCGCTGCTGCTCGGCGCCGCGCAGATGCTCGACCACCTCGGCCTGCCGGACAAGGCAACCAGGCTGCGCGAGGCGATCGTCGCCACGCTGGAGGCCAAGGACTCGCTGACCCCGGACCTCGGCGGCAGCGGCAACACCATGTCCTTCGCCAAGGCGATCGCCAGCCGGGTCTGACCGGGCCATTGCCGGTCGCGATATGAGGGGGCGCCTTCGGGCGCCCTTTTCATTGGTTCTTCTCCCAAGTGAGGGGGAGCGCCTTCAGCGAAGGCGTGGACGCTGCCGTTTGCGTTCGATCGCCGGTTCTCGCCGCTGTCTGGCTTTCCCGACGCGACCTGCCGGCCTTGACGGCGAATGTCCCCCGGCCGCCACCGGTGGTGACGGCCTCCTCCTTGATTTCGCCGTCAAGGCCGGCAGGTCACGTCGGGATCGCGCGGCCACGCTGGAACGCGAAGCAGACCCTCCCTGGGAGTGTGCTTCTGGAAACACCGGTCATGTTGGAACGCCGGGGGCGAAGGCCCTTGGATGCGAATGTCCCCCGGCACCGGCCAGGGCCGGCGCCTCCGCCTTGATTTCGCACCCAAGGGCCTTCGCCCCCGGCGCCCCGGTCATCCAACAGACCCGGCGCTTTCCCCTCGATTGGGCAAAGAACCTTTTCATTGCGGACTCGCGTTCGGGGTGAACTGACGCTTTTCCGGAAGTGCCAGTGAGCCGTCCAGACGCCTGTGACCATGGCCGCAGGCCTCCCGGCGATGGCCGGAATGGGCAATGCCCCGTCCCGGCCCCCGATATCGACACCGCCCCGACCGTGCCGCAGAATGGCGCCGTTTATTCCTCTATTCGGATGAAAGGATGAAGAAGAGCGGCGTCACCCCGCGCGCCCCGTCCGTCCCAGCTCGGTAGCCCTGACCCCGCTGCTGCTGTTTCTGTTGCTGTTCTTCGGAGCCGGCATGTACTTCACCTGGCAGGGTGAAGAAATGGGCTTCTACCAGTTGCGCGCACCGGTCGCGGTGCTGCCCGCGCTGGCGCTTGGCGCCTGGCTGGCGTGGCGACGCGGCATCCGCCCGCTGGAAACGGTGCTGGCCGGCATGGGGCACCCCAATGTCATGCTCATGTGCCTGGTGTTCCTGCTGGCCGGCGCCTTCGCCACGGTGACCAAGGCGGTCGGCGCGGTGGATGCCGTGGTCGCGCTGGGCCTGGGCGCGCTGCCGGCTGCACTGATCCTGCCGGGCCTGTTCCTGGTCGCCGGTTTCATCGCCCTTGCCATCGGCACCTCGATGGGCACGATCGCGGCGGTCGTGCCCATCGCTTTGGGCGTCTCCGACGCCGCCGGGCTCGACGCCGGCCTGGTGCTCGGCGCGGTCGTCGGCGGCGCGATGTTCGGCGACAACCTGTCGATCATCTCCGACACCACCATCGCCGCGACCCGCAGCCAGGGCTGCCGGATGCACGACAAGTTCCGCGAGAACTTCAGGATCGCGCTGCCGGCCGCCATCGTCACCCTGGTCCTGCTGGCGGTGCTGGGCGACGTCGCACCGGTGCTGCCGCCCGACGACCCGGTCAGTCGCTGGCTGGTGCTGCCATACCTGGCGGTGCTGGGACTCGCGCTGGCCGGCATGAACGTGGTGCTGGTGCTCGGCATCGGCCTGGTGCTGGCCGGCGTGTTCGGCACCGTTGCCGGTGCGGGTTACGACGCCGTCAGTTTCGCAAGCGACATCTACACCGGCTTCGAGGGCATGGTCGAGATCACCCTGCTGGCCCTGCTGATCGGCGGCCTGGCTGCGTTGATCAAGGCCTGCGGCGGCCTCGACTGGCTGGCTGGCGCGATCGCCCGTTTCGCCCGCGGTCACAAGGGCCGCCGTGCCGGCGAGGCCAGCATCGCCGCGCTCGCCGCCGGCAGCGACGTGCTGACAGCCAACAACGTCGTCGCGATCCTGATCAGCGGCAGCCTGGCCAAGGACATCGCCGACCAGCACGGCATAAGCGGCCGCCGCAGCGCCAGCCTGCTCGACATCTTCTCCTGCGTGATGCAGGGCGTACTGCCCTATGGCGCGCAGATCCTGCTCGCCGGCTCGCTGGCCGGACTGTCTCCGCTGCTGATCGCTGGCAAGGTCTACTACTGCTGGCTGCTGGCGGCGGTCGCGATCGGCTTCATGATGTGGCCGGCACGCCGGGTGGGGCCGGTGTAGTTGCCGGTAGCCACCGCAAAGGATCGTTTTTTCTGATTACGTGATTGTTCGGGGGAAGCCGATGGCCATGGCTTTGCGGGACACGCCGTGAACCCATCCCTGGGGGCTCTTCCGAAACATCCATGTTTCGGAAGGTCCCGCAAAGCCATGACCACCGGCTTCTGGACACGTTGCTGGCGCCTGCAGGAAACCCACCCCCACCAAACCCCCAACCCACCGGGCGGCGACTCCTGTCGAAGCCGCCTTCCCCGGAAATCAAGAGAAGAACCAAAAAGAAAGGTTTTTCTCCCAAGTGAGGGGAGCGCGCCTTCAGCGAAGGCGTGGACGCTGCCGCTTGCGTTCGATCACCGGTTCTCGCCGCTGTCTGGCTGTCCCGACGCGACCTGCCGGCCTTGACGGCGGCCTCCTCCTTGATTTCGCCGGCAAGGCCGGCAGGCCACGTCGGATCGCGCGGCTAGACTGGAACGCGAAGCCGGCCCTCCCCGGGAGTCCGCTTCCAGGACCATCAGTCATGTCGGAACGCTGGGGCGAAGGCCCTTGGGTGCGAAATCAAGGAGGAGGCGCCGGCCCTGGCCGGCGCCGGGGGACATTCGCACCCAAGGGCCTTCGCCCCCGGCGCCTTGGTCATCCAGCAGACCTGGCGCTTCCCCTAGACCGGGAGAAGAACCAAAAGAAAGAGGCGCCCGCAAAGGCGCCCCTCCCAATGCAAAGCCGCGAACGGTCAATTGCGCGACTGCAGCTTCGCCAGCAGTCGCAGGAACTCGATGTACAGCCACACCAGCGTGACCAGCAGGCCGAACGCGCCGTACCACTCCATGTGCTTCGGCGCACCGCGCTCGACGCCGCTCTCGATGAAATCGAAGTCCAGCACCAGGTTCAGCGCCGCGATCACCACCACGAACAGGCTGAAGCCGATGCCGATGATTCCCGACTCATGGATCAGCGGGATGTCCGTGCCGAACATCCGCAGCACGATGCTCGCCAGGTAGACCAGCATGATGCCGCCGGTGGCCGCGACCACGCCGAGCTTGAAGTTTTCGGTCGCCCGGATCAGCCCCGAACGGTACGCGAACAGCAGCGCGAACAGGGTGCCGAAGGTCAGCAGCACCGCCTGCATCACGATGCCGTCGTAGAGGTGGTTGAACATCGCCGAGATCGCGCCGAGGAAGAAGCCCTCGACGATCGCGTACAGCGGCGCGGTAACCGGCGCCCATTCCTTCTTGAACACCGTGACCAGGGCCAGTACCAGCCCGCCGATCAGGCCACCCCACAGGTACGGCCCGGCGCCGACGGGGCCGGCCTCGGTGAACTGCACCTGGTTCCAGGCGAACGCTGCGGTGATCACGCACAACAGCAGCAGGATGCCGGTCTTGTTGACGGTTCCGTTGAGGGTCATCACCTCGCCTGGATTACGGACGACGGTGCCGCTGGCCAGGTCGAGGAAGGTGGATTCGGACAAAGCCGGGTTACCGCTGCGCATGTGCACTCCTTGGATTTGATGGTCGCGAACGATCCCGATTGCAGGGATTTGCAGGGCGATGCCGCGCCCTTCGGGCAGGAGCATACACGGCCCGGTTGGCATCCAGTCAGGTTCGGTCGAGCGATCGGTGCGCGGGTACGTTGACAGCGGGCGGCGTGGCACCCAAAATGTCCGGCCTTTCGAGGTGTTTGTTCACAACGAAAGGCCCGGCCTCGGGGCATAGCGCAGTCTGGTAGCGCATCTGCTTTGGGAGCAGAGGGTCGGGGGTTCGAATCCCTCTGCCCCGACCAGCCGCATGCAATGCCGGTTAAGATGCGAACCCAAGCGCTCGTAGCTCAACCGGATAGAGCACCGGCCTTCTAAGCCGGTGGTTGCAGGTTCGAGTCCTGCCGGGCGCGCCAGAAGGCAGGGGAGAGGGAAGGGAAGTGGGAAGAGAGTGAAAGGCAGGCCTTTATCTCTCCACTCGCTCCTCCATACTCTCCACGTAGATTTCAGTGGTGGATGTAGCTCAGTTGGTTAGAGTACTGGATTGTGATTCCAGTGGTCGGGGGTTCGAATCCCCTCATCCACCCCATTCTTCGCGGTGCGGGTATTTGCCACAGCGGATTCGTCTGCTATGATCCCGCTCCCGGATTTGGGCCGTTAGCTCAGTTGGTAGAGCAGTTGACTCTTAATCAATAGGTCCAAGGTTCGAATCCTTGACGGCCCACCAAATCGAAAGGCACCCGGTTCCGGCCGGGTGCCTTTTCTCTTTGCGTGGCGGTAAAGTGCCGCCGCCGGTTGTCGGATCGCGAAAGTGGCGGAATTGGTAGACGCCCTGGATTTAGGTTCCAGTGCCGCAAGGCGTGGGGGTTCGAGTCCCCCCTTTCGCACCAGTCCGGCGGCGTGCCGGCGCCCGGACCAGTGCCGGTTCCCCGATGGCTGAGACGGGACGCTGGCAACCGGGCGTCCAATGGGCGAAAATACTCCGTTCAGCCGTCGGCGCCAGCGCGGGTCGCGGTACCTGACAGACACAGACAACATCGTGCCGCGGCGGCCTGCCCCGGTAGCAGGAGTGGATATGCAAGTTTCGGTTGAATCCGTCGGTAACCTCGAGCGCCGCATGACCTTCAGCCTGCCGGTTGACCGGCTGGAGACCCAGGTGGGTGGTCGTCTGCGCGAAATCGCGCGTGGCGCCAAGATCAAGGGCTTCCGCCCGGGCAAGGTGCCTGCCAAGGTGATCGAGCAGCGCTTCGGTCAGCAGGTGCGTGCGGAGGTCCTCGATGGCCTGCTGCGCGAGGGCTTCCGCAATGCGGTGCGCGAGCAGTCGCTGCAGATCGCCGGCAACCCGAGCATCCAGCCGGTCGAAGGCAGTGACGAGCTGTCGTACGTGGCCACTTTCGAGGTCGTGCCCGAGTTCGGCGAGATCGACGTGGCCAAGCTCAACGTGATCCGCCACACCGCCGAGGTCGCCGACAGCGACATCGACGCGATGATCGAGAACCTGCGCCTGCAGCGCCGGACCTGGAACGTGGTCGAGCGCGCCGCCGCCGAGGGCGATGCGGTCGAGCTCGAGACCTGGTCGCAGGCCGGCGACGACCGCGTGCCGGCCGAAGGCGTCGAGCGCGGCGCCACCGTGGTCGGTTCCGGCGCGATGTTCCCGGCGATCGAGTCCGCCCTGGTCGGCCTGAAGGCCGGTGAGGAGAAGATCGCCGAGATCGAGTTCCCGGCCGAGTGGCGCTTGCCGCAGTTCGCCGGCCGCAAGGTCACCGTGCACCTGAAGGCGACCAAGGTGTCCGAGCCGGTGCTGCCGGAGGTCGACACGGCCTTCATCAAGAGCTTCGGCGTCAAGAGCGGCGACCTGGATCAGTTCCGGTCCGACATCCGCGCCAACCTGGAGCGCGAGCTCAAGGGTGCGTTGATGACCCGCCTGCGCCGTGAGGTCGGCGAGCAGCTGATCGCGTCCTACGCCGAGGTCGAAATGCCGCCGCGGCTGGTCGAGAACGAGGCTCGCAACATGGCCGCTCAGGCCGCCGAGCAGGCGCGCCGGCAGGGCCGCCAGATTGGCGAGATCCCGGCCGACGCCCACCTCGGTTTCATGGATGCCGCCCGCAAGCGCGTGCTGGTCGGCCTGCTGGTCGGCGAGATCGCGCGCCGCAACGAGCTCAAGCTCGACCCGGCCCGGCTCAACGAGACCCTGCGCCTGATCGCCTCGACCTACGAGGAGCCGCAGCAGGTGATCGACCTGTACCGCAACGATGCGGAGCTGATGAACAGCCTGCAGGCGCGGGTGATGGAGGAGCAGGTGATCGACTGGATCGCCGAGCGCGCCCAGCACACCGAGCAGTCGCTGGCGTTCAGCGAGGCCATTCGCCAGTAGTGGAAGCGGATGCCGGCCGGTGCCGGCAGCCCGATGGCCGGTCGGTATCGCGCCGCGCCGGCCGTCGCCGCCCTGCCGCAGCAGAAGCTGACACTTGCGCCGCGATGCAATTGGCCCCAACTTGGGGACATCCCCACCACAATCCCCACAGGTGCCCCTGCTGATGGACCCCATGCTGATGGATAACAGGATCAAAGCCCTCAACCTCGTGCCGATGGTGGTCGAGCAGACCAGCCGCGGTGAGCGCGCGTATGACATCTATTCGCGTCTGCTGAAGGAGCGGGTGATCTTCCTGGTCGGTGGCGTCGACGACCATGTGGCCAACCTGATCGTCGCCCAGATGCTGTTCCTCGAGGCCGAGAACCCCGAGAAGGACATCAGCTTCTACATCAACTCCCCGGGTGGCATCGTCACCGCGGGCATGGCGATCTACGACACCATGCAGTACATCAAGCCCGACGTGAGCACGATCTGCGTCGGCCAGGCCGCCTCGATGGGGGCGCTGCTGCTCGCCGCGGGCGCCAAGGGCAAGCGCTATGCGCTGCCCAACTCGCGGGTGATGATCCACCAGCCGTTGGGCGGCTTCCAGGGCCAGGCGACCGACATCGACATCCACGCACGCGAGATCCTCGGCATGCGCCAGCGCCTGAACGAGATCCTGTCCAAGCACACCGGACAGCCGCTGGAAACCATCGCCCACGACACCGAACGCGACAACTTCAAGGGTGCCGAGGCGGCCCGCGAGTACGGCCTGGTCGACCAGGTGCTGGAGCGGCGCCCGGACGATTCGATCCAGGCGGCCTGACCGGGCGCGCGAATCGGATCCGCAAGTTTTTGATTTTCAACCCTTTTAACCCAGCGATCCGGCCCGGCTGACGGGCCGGATCGCTGTGCTATTCTCGGATCGTATCCGCGGCCCCGGCTGGCCGGAGGCGGTTCAAGGCACACGCAATATGAGTCAGGCAAGAGCATGAGCGACGACCGACAGGGCCGACCCCCTACCGACAGCAGCAAGATCCTGTATTGCTCGTTCTGCGGGAAGAGCCAGCATGAGGTCCGCAAACTGATCGCGGGCCCCAGCGTTTTCATCTGCGATGAATGCGTCGAACTGTGCAACGACATCATCCGCGAGGAGCTCGAGGAGAAGGCGCAGTCGGCCCGCAGCCATCTGCCCAAGCCGAAGGAGATCCTCGAGGTCCTCGACCAGTACGTGATCGGCCAGCAGCGGGCGAAGAAGACCCTCGCCGTCGCGGTCTACAACCATTACAAGCGGATCGAGAGCCGCCAGCGCAATGACGACGTCGAGCTGGCCAAGTCCAACATCCTGCTGGTCGGCCCGACCGGCTCGGGCAAGACGCTGCTGGCGGAGACGCTGGCGCGGATGCTCAACGTGCCGTTCACCATGGCCGATGCGACCACGCTGACCGAAGCCGGTTATGTCGGCGAGGACGTCGAGAACATCATCCAGAAGCTGCTGCAGAAGTGCGACTACGACGTCGACAAGGCGCAGCAGGGCATCGTCTACATCGACGAGATCGACAAGATCTCGCGCAAGAGCGACAACCCGTCGATCACCCGCGACGTGTCGGGCGAGGGCGTGCAGCAGGCGCTGCTGAAGCTGATCGAGGGCACCGTCGCAAGCGTGCCGCCGCAAGGCGGGCGCAAGCACCCGCAGCAGGAGTTCCTGCAGGTCGACACTCGCAACATCCTGTTCGTCGTCGGCGGCGCGTTCGCCGGTCTGGACAAGATCATCCAGCAGCGCAGCACCGAGGCCGGCGGGATTGGCTTCGGCGCCAAGGTCAAGAGCTCCGAGCGCAAGATCGAGATCGGCAAGATCCTGGCCGAGGTCGAGCCCGAGGACCTGATCAAGTTCGGGCTGATACCCGAGTTCGTTGGCCGCTTGCCGGTGGTCGCGACCCTGGAGGAGCTGGACGAGGCAGCGCTGGTGCAGATCCTGACCGAGCCGAAGAACGCGATCACCAAGCAGTTCCGCAAGCTCTTCGAGATGGAAGGCGTGGAGCTGGAGTTCCGCCCCGACGCGCTGACCGCGATCGCGCGCAAGGCGCTCAAGCGCAAGACCGGTGCGCGCGGCCTGCGCACCATCGTGGAGTCGGTGCTGCTGGACACGATGTACGACCTGCCGTCGCAGGAGAACGTGAGCAAGGTGGTGGTGGACGAATCGGTGATCGACCACAAGTCGGAGCCGTACCTGATCTACCAGACCCCGCCGGCCACGCAGAAGGTCGCATCCGCCGACTGACCGGCCACGCTGCTGCCCACAACGCCGCCTCGAAACAGGCGGCGTTTTTTCTGGCTCTTCCCCAAGCCCGGGGGCTTCGCGCTCCCCGCACAGGCGCCGCTCCTGGAGCCGGGCTGGATCCCGGACCGTAGCCCATGAATGTCGTCGAAGGAACTGATTTCACAGGCATTTCCTGCCCGTGCCTTCTGGTGCGTGAAATGCGCGCTTGCATCTGTCCGCGCAGACCCCCATAACCGTTGCGAAGGGCCGCAGGCCCATGGCCACCGCACATTGCCGCCTGCGGCGACCGCATCCGTTTGGAGACCCCCCCATGACCGATTCCCCTGACCGCGAGTACACCGAACGCGAACCGATCGAACTGCCGGTGCTGCCGCTGCGCGACGTCGTCGTGTTCCCGCATATGGTCATCCCGCTGTTCGTCGGCCGCGACAAATCGATCCGCGCGCTCGACGTGGCGATGGAAGCCGACAAGCGCATCCTGCTGGTCGCACAGAAGTCGGCCGAGACCGATGATCCGGGTGCCGATGACCTTTACGCCACCGGCACCCTGGCGCAGATCCTGCAACTGCTGAAATTGCCCGATGGCACCATCAAGGTGCTGGTCGAGGGGGTGGCGCGGGTTGGCGTCAGTACATTGGCCGAGCACGAAGGCCTGTTGACGGGCCAAGCCGAGGTGGTCGAGCCGGTGTTCGACCGCGAGGAGCGCGAACTGGAGGCCATCAGCCGCTCACTGATGGGTCTGTTCGAGCAGTATGTGAAGACCAACCGCAAGTTGCCACCCGAGCTGATCCAGACCCTGTCGGGTATCGATGAGCCTGGCCGTCTGGCCGACACCATCGCCGCGCATCTGGGCGTGCGCCTGAGCGACAAGCAGAAACTGCTGGAAACCCACGGCATCGGCGAGCGGCTGGAACAGCTGGTTGGCCTGGTTGACGGCGAGATCGACGTGCAACAGCTGGAGAAGCGCATCCGCGGCCGGGTCAAGTCGCAGATGGAGAAGAGCCAGCGCGAGTACTACCTCAACGAGCAGATGAAGGCGATCCAGAAGGAGCTCGGCGAGATCGACGACGCGCCCAACGACGTCGATGACCTGACCCGCAGGATCGCCGAGGCCGGCATGCCCAAGCCGGTCGAGGCCAAGGCCAAGGCCGAACTCAACAAGCTCAAGCAGATGTCGCCGATGTCGGCCGAGGCGGCGGTGGTGCGCAACTACCTCGACTGGCTGCTCGGCGTGCCGTGGAAGAAGCGCAGCAAGGTGCGCAAGGACCTCAAGGCCGCGCAGGACGTGCTCGACGCCGATCACTTCGGGCTGGAAAAGGTCAAGGAGCGCATCCTCGAATACCTCGCCGTGCAGACCCGGGTGAAACAGATGAAGGGCCCGATCCTGTGCCTGGTCGGCCCGCCGGGCGTGGGCAAGACCTCGCTTGGCCAGTCCATCGCCCGGGCGACGCATCGCAAGTTCGTGCGGATGTCGCTCGGCGGCGTGCGCGACGAGGCCGAGATCCGCGGCCATCGCCGCACCTACGTCGGCTCGATGCCGGGCCGGATCGTGCAGAACCTCAACAAGGCCGGCACGAAGAACCCGCTGTTCATGCTCGACGAGATCGACAAGATGTCGATGGATTTCCGCGGCGACCCGTCATCGGCATTGCTCGAAGTGCTCGACCCCGAGCAGAACAATTCCTTCAACGACCATTACCTCGAGGTCGACCTGGACCTGTCCGAGGTGATGTTCATCGCCACCTCCAACTCGCTCAACATCCCCGGTCCGCTGCTCGATCGCATGGAGGTCATCCGCATCCCGGGCTACACCGAGGAGGAGAAGCTCAACATCGCGATGCGCTACCTGGTCCCGAAGCAGATCAAGGCCAACGGCCTGCGCGAAGGCGAGCTGAAGGTGGCGGAAGCGGCGGTGCGCGACATCGTGCGCTATTACACCCGTGAATCGGGCGTGCGCGGCCTGGAGCGGGAGATCGCCAAGATCTGCCGGAAGGTAGTCAAGGAGATCGCATTGGCTGGGCCTGCGCCGAAGAAGGGTGCGGCAAAGAAGGGGGCCATCAATGTCGCCTCGAAGAACCTCGACAAGTATCTCGGTGTGCGCCGCTACGACTTCGGCCGCGCCGAGGAGCAGAACGAGATCGGCCTGGTCACCGGCCTGGCCTGGACCGAGGTTGGCGGCGAGCTGCTTCAGATCGAATCGACCCTGGTGCCGGGCAAGGGCCAGCTGCTGCTGACCGGACACCTCGGCGACGTGATGAAGGAATCGGCCTCGGCGGCACTGTCGGTGGTGCGCGCGCGTACCGAAAGCCTTGGCATCGACCTCGACTTCCTGCAAAAGCACGACGTCCACGTGCACGTGCCCGAAGGCGCGACCCCGAAGGACGGACCGAGCGCCGGCATCGCGATGGCGACCTCGCTGGTGTCGATGCTGACCCGTAACCCGGTGCGTGCCGACGTGGCGATGACCGGCGAGATCACCCTGCGTGGTCGTGTGCTGCCGATTGGCGGACTCAAGGAGAAGTTGCTGGCGGCGTTGCGCGGCGGCATTACCACCGTGATCATTCCCGACGAGAACCGCAAGGACCTCGTCGACCTGCCCAGGAGCGTGACCCAGGGCATCGACATCAAGCCGGTGAAGTGGATCGACGAAGTGCTGGAAATCGCGCTCGAGCGCCCGGTTTCACCGGTGCCGGTATCGGGTCCTGGCGAGCTGCCGGCGCGTGGACAGGATGATGACGCGCCGCATGCAAGTATCAAGCACTAGAAGTCAAGTGCAGGGAGGGGCCACTTTCCAGAATCGTCGCCAACCCGGCGAAACTGGCTGAAACCCGCGTCACAGCAGGGTTTCAGCCTTGCTGGGTTGCGGGGGCGCTGGTATAACGATCACAACCTCGCCTATCGCGGGCCTGCTTGAAGCAAGTACGCTGCGATGCGTGGTCATATCGGCTGGAGTCGGTTCCGGGCAGTGAGGTCCAGGATCGAAGTCCTCCGGTCTTCAGAACAAGGCGGCGAAGTCCGCAAAGGGAGTCAAAACGAATGAACAAGGCTGAGCTTATTGAGGCCGTTGCTGGTGCGGCCGATCTGTCCAAGACCGATGCCGCTTCTGCCGTCGACGCGTTCGTCAGCGTCGTTACCAAGGCGCTCAAGAAGGGCGACACCGTGACCCTGGTCGGCTTCGGTACCTTCCAGGTCCGCAAGCGCGCCGCCCGCACGGGCCGTAACCCGAAGACCGGCGAGACGATCAAGATCAAGGCTTCGAAGAATCCCGCATTCAAGGCTGGCAAAGCACTGAAGGATGCAGTAAACTAACGAGCTCGGCCGGCGGTGCTGTACAGACATTGGTCTGGCGCCGCCGGAGGTCGCACCGGGTGCTTAGCTCAGTGGTAGAGCGTCTCCCTTACAAGGAGAGGGTCGGGGGTTCGAAACCCTCAGCACCCACCAGGCATCCCGGCGCAAGCCCGGCTCGCGAAGCCGGATGCGCCAAGGTGTGACGAATGGTTTCAAGGTGCGGAGCGGTAGTTCAGCTGGTTAGAATGCTGGCCTGTCACGCCGGAGGTCGCGGGTTCGAGTCCCGTCCGCTCCGCCAGATACACCCGAAGGCGCCTTCGCGGCGCCTTTGAATTTTTAGTGAAAGCCCTTGTTTCCCGTATCGCGGCAGCAAGGGCACACAGCAAGGTTTCAAGACGTGGAGCGGTAGTTCAGCTGGTTAGAATGCTGGCCTGTCACGCCGGAGGTCGCGGGTTCGAGTCCCGTCCGCTCCGCCACTCTTGCCAACGGTCGTCCGGGTTGCCCGGGCGGCCGTTTTTTTTTGCTCCTTTTTCCCCTCTCGTGGCGGGATGGCTTTCGTGTCGCGGCTTTTCTCGGTCGAGGAGATGGCATCTCCACCATTGCAGCAACACCGGCAAAGGCGCGCTAAACTGTCCGGCTTCCGCATCGACGTAACCCGAACATGCTGCAGACACTCCGCGAAAAATCCTCCGGCCTGCTGGGTACCGTGGTCCTGGTCATCCTGATTGTGCCTTTGGCCCTGTTCGGCATCGACCAATACCTGGTCCAGCCGGGCAACAACACCGTGGCCCGCGTCGAGGCACCACCGTCGTGGTGGTCGTCGGCGCCGTCATGGTGGCCGGCCTCGATGTTGTGGCAGAGCGAGGAGATCACTGTCGACGATTTCCGGACCCGCTTCGATCAGGTTCGCCAGCAGACCCGTGAACAGCAGGGGGATGCTTTCGATCCGCGCGTGTTCGAGGGCCAGGACAACAAGCGTCTGGTGCTGCAGGCATTGATCGATCAGCGCGTGCAGCAATTGGCGGCAAGCGGTGCCGGCGTGGTGGTCGGCGACGAAATGGTCCGCAAGACCATCCGTGAGATCCCGGCGTTCCACGTCGATGGCGAATTCAATACCGAGCGCTATCAGCTCGCGCTGGCATCGCAGTTTCCACCCCAGTCGCCCAAGCAATTCCAGCAGACCGTGCGCGAGAACCTGCAGCAGACTCTGGTGCCGGTCGCGCTGTCCGGGAGCAACTTCGTTACCGGTTCCGAGCTGCAGCGCCTGGTCCGGTTGATGGGCGAGCGCCGCGATGTGCACATGCTGTTCCTGCCGCTGCCCGAGCAGGAGGTTGAGGCGGTTGGCGATGCCGAGGTGCAGGCCTGGTATCAGTCGCATATCGCCGATTTCCGTGCTCCCGAGACGGTGACGCTGGAGTACGTCGAAGTCGACGCGAGCGATGTTCCGGCGCCGCCGGCTGCCGACGAGGCCGCCCTGCGCGCGCGTTACGAGGCGGAGAAGTCCCGCTTTGCGACCCAGGAAGAACGCCTGGCCTCGCATATCCTGATCGAGGTCGATGCCGATGCCGACCAGGCCACGCAGCAGGCCGCGCAGGAGAAGGCCGCCGCACTGGCGGTCCAGGCGCGAGCCGAGGGCGCGGACTTCGCTGCGTTGGCGCGCGAAAGCAGTGATGATATCGGCTCCAGCGATGCTGGCGGAGACCTGGGCTGGGTCAGCCGCGGCATGATGGTCGGCCCGTTCGAGCAGGCGTTGTTCGCGATGACATTGAATGGCGACGCGGCGGGCGTGAGCGACCCGGTCAGGACCGACTTCGGCTGGCACGTGATCCAGTTGCGCGAGATCAAGGCCGATGATGTCGAGTCGTTCGAGCAGGTGCGCGACGCACTGGTGCGGGAACAGGCCGAACTCGATCGTGAGCGGGCCGTCAACGAACTGATGACCCGCGCTGTGGATCAGGTCTACAAGAATCCGAACAATCTAGGCGGCGTGGCGACCACGACCGGGCTGGAGGTGCAGACGCTGGGTCCGGTTACCCGTGCCAGCAACTCCGGCATCATGGCCCATGCTGCGGTCAAGCGTGTCGCCTTCGACGAGGTCCGCATCCAGGACGGCACCATCAGCGATCCGATCGAGATCGGCCCCGGGCATCATGTGCTGCTCCGGGTTGCCAAGCATGAACCCGAGCGTGCGCGGCCATTGGACGAAGTGCGTGACGACGTCGTTGCCGCGATCCAGGCCGACCGCACGCAGAAGGCGGCCAAGGCGCGCGCCGAGGCGCTGCTGGCCCGGCTCGGCAAGGGCGAGACCCTGGAAGCGATTGCGGAGGCCGAAGGTCTGCCGGCACCGCAGCCCATGCCGGGCGTGATGCGCGGCATGCCGCTGCCTGATATCGCGGTCAACCAGGCGATGTTCGCGGCTGCGCCCCCGAAGGACGACAAGCCGACCCCGGGCATGGCCGAACTGCCCGGCGGCAACGTGGTGCTGTTCACCATCGACGCGGTGGAGCCGGGCGACATCGACACGATCAGCGAGTTCGAGCGCACGACGCTGGAAGAGCAGTTGCGGCAGGTGGCCGGCTTCGAGGACGTCCAAGCCTACACGGCCGCACTACGCAAGTCGATGCAGGTGACGGTGTTCGAAGAGAACCTGTAGGCCTGCATTGAAGGATGGCAATGAAAAAACCCGGCGATTGCCGGGTTTTTTAATGGCTCTTCTCCCAAGTGACGGAGAGCTTGCCTTCAGCGAAGGCGCTGCCGCTTGCGTTCGATGCCGGTTTTCGCCGCTGTCTGGCTGTCCCGACGCGACCTGCCGGCCTTGACGGCGAATGTCCCCCGGCCGCCGCCCATGGCGGCGGCCTCCTCCTTGATTTCGCCGTCAAGGCCGGCAGGCCACGTCGGATCGCGCGGTCAAGCTGGAACGCGAAGCCGTCCTCCCCGGGATTCCGTGTCTGGAATCACCGGCCATGTGGGAACTCCGGGGGCAAAGGCCCTTGGGTGCGAAATCAAGGAGGAGGCGCCGGCCCTGGCCGGTGCCGGGGGACATTCGCATCCAAGGGCCTTTGCCCCCGGCGTCCATGTCATCCAACAGACTTGGCGCTTTCCTCTCGATTGGGTGAAGAGCCATAAAAAACCCCGGCAATTGCCGGGGTTCTTCATTGCCTGCGGAACGCGGTCTTATTCGCTTTCGATCCCGGTCATGCCGAGGATGTTGTAGCCCGAATCGACGTAGGTGATCTCGCCGGTGATACCCGAAGCCAGATCCGAGCACAGGAAGGCGGCGACGTTGCCGACGTTTTCGATGGTGACGGTGCGACGCAGCGGCGCGTTCTCCTCGACATGGCCGAGGATCTTGCGGAAGCCGGCGATACCGGACGCGGCCAGGGTCCTGATCGGGCCGGCCGAGATCGCGTTGACGCGGGTACCTTCGGGGCCGAGGTTGTAGGCCAGATAGCGCACGCTGGCCTCCAGGCTGGCCTTGGCCACGCCCATCAGGTTGTAGCCGGCCAGCGCGCGTTCGGCACCGAGGTAGCTAAGGGTCAGTATCGCGCCATTGCGGCCCTGCATCAGCGGGCGTGCGGCCTTGGCCAACGCCGACAGCGAGTAGGCGGAGATGTCGTGGGCGAGGGCGAAGTTCTCGCGGGTCAGGCCGTCGAGGTACTGGCCGGCGATCGCTTCGCGCGGGGCGAAGGCCATCGCGTGGACGACGATGTCCAGGCCGTCCCAGCGCTTGCCCAGCTCATCGAAGCACGCTTCGATCTGCGCGTCGTCGGTGACGTCCAGCGGCAGCACGATGTCGCTGCCTTGCCCTTGCTGGCGATATTCGGCGGCGGCCTTCTCGACCCGGGTCCTGAGCTTGTCGTTCTGGTAGGTGAAGGCCAATTCGGCACCTTCGCGGTGCATGGCCTCGGCGATACCGCTGGCGATCGAACGCTCGCTGGCGATGCCGGTGATCAGGGCGCGCTTGCCTTGCAGGAAACCCATGGATACTCCCTCGGTGGCGGGTTGGACCGCAGGTGCGGTCAGCAAAGCGCCAAGTCTAGCGGCCGCGCCGTCATTCGGCACCCGACGGTAGCGGATCGATCATCAGTTGTTGTCCCGGTCGAAGCACGCTGCGGGTGGTCAGGCCGTTGAGCCTGAGCAGTTCGGGCACGCGCAGGCCATAGCGGCGGGCGATCAGCCACGGATTCTCGCCACGGGCGACGGTGTGACGCTGTGGCCGTTGCGCGGCGGCCGCGGCCATCTGGACCGAGGCGTCGGCCACGGTGGTGGTGGGCGTGCGGTCATCGGCGGCGGCGAGCATGTCGGCACTCGTGGCAGTGGCCAGAAGGAAGGCCTGCCCGCTGCCCTGCCGGATATGGCCGCCGGCATGGGCCGGGTTGAGCCGCTTCAGGCGGGCCGGGCTCTGTCCCGAGCGCCGCGCGAACTCGTCGATGCTGCCCACGCCGGCGGGTACCGGCACGGCTTCGAGCTGCGGCACCGGGCGCTCCAGTGCCTGCAGCCAGGCTTCGTCGTCGGCGGCGTCGAGCATCAGGCAGGACAGTGCGTGGATCTTGCGCACGTAGGCCTGGGTGATCGCCGGCATGCCGGGCAGTTGCTCGGGCTGGGCGTCGCGCGCGGCGAGGCCGGCCTTGCGCAGCGCGCCGAACACCCGGTATTCGCCGGCGTTGTAGGCCATCACCGCCAGTCGCCAGTCACCGGCGAACATGCCGTGCAGGGTCTTGAGGTAACGCACCGCGGCGCGGGTCGAATCGACAGGCGACAGGCGGCCGTCGTACTGGGCGCTGATCGGCACCTTGTGGTTGCGGGCGGTGACCTGGACCATCTGCCACATGCCGACCGGGCCGGCCGGACTGCGCGCTCCGGGCTTGTAGCCACTCTCGATGAAGGGAATCAGCGCGTACTCGGTGGGCAGGTGCGATTCGCGCAGGGCGTCGACCACGTAGCCGAACAGCGGCAGCAGGCCATCGTCTGCTGCGGCCAGTTGATCCGGAGCGTGGGCGAAGTGGCGGGTCCAGCGGGCGCTGGTGCCGGTTTCGCAATCGGAGGTGTCGAGACCGTCGCGGAAGCTTTCGAAGATTTCGCGGCCGTCGCGGGTGCCGGCTGGCGGGGAGGCGGGCGCGACCGCGTCGTCGGGGCCAATGACGGCCGCCTCGATCGCGGGCTCGCTGCTGGTGTCGCCGGTCCCGGCGATGGCGGTCGCGGCCAGCATCGTCGCCAGTGCCGCAGCCAGGCCGGTTATCGCGGACCGGCCCCGTTTGCTGCCGCTCATGCGGCGAATCCGTCTTTCCAGCGCCGCAATTCGGCGAAGGTCTCCACCGCGTCGCGCAGTGGGCGTCCCAACCGGTCTGCAACGGCGTCGATCACGCCGGGCTGGTCGCAGCGAAGGAACGGGTTGCAGGCGCGCTCGCTGTCCAGCGTGCTCGGCAGGCTGGGATGTCCGGACTGGCGCATGGTTGTGGCCTCCTCGATGCGGCGCAACAGCGCCGGATTGTCGGGTTCCACCGCCCGTGCGAAGGCGGCGTTGGAAAGTGTGTATTCGTGTCCGCAACAGACTCGGGTGGCGCCGGGCAGGGCGGCCAGGCGTTGCAGCGAGCGGTGCATCTGATCCGGCGTACCTTCGAACAGCCGGCCACAGCCCAGGCTGAACAAGGTGTCGCCGCAGAACAGCCATTGATCTCCGTCCAGCGTGAGATGAAAGGCGATATGGCTGAGGGTGTGGCCCGGCACCTCCATGACCGAAGTCGGGATGCCGAGCGGTTCGAGCCGGTCGCCCTCGCCGACGGTGCGGGTCGGGAAGGGGATGCGGGTGTCGTCGGGCGCGTGGACGGGCAGCTTGGGCCAGCGTTCGAGCAGCTCGGCCGTGCCGTCGATATGGTCGTAATGGTGGTGGGTCAGCAGGATCGCGGCCGGCTTCAACCCTTCCGCAGCGGCGGCGAAGACCGGCGCCGACTCACCCGGGTCGACGACGATGGCATTGCCGTCCGCGTCGGACAGGGTCCAGATGTAGTTGTCCTGGCGCGAGGGCAGGGCCCGTAATCGCATGGTGACGCTCCCGGTCGGATCGCGCGGATCGTTTCTGGCACGGCAGGTCTGACGGGCCAGGTCTGGCAGGCCAAGTCTGGCAGAATCGGTTCTGGCTGAATGTCAGCCGCCTGACTGCAGACCCGCCGGCCGGACCAAGTCCGCCCGGGCCGGACCACGCCTCCGCGACCATGCCCGCCCTGCACCCCATGCGTCAACCTGAACAGTCCGGTCCCGGCTGGTTCGCCGGCCCGGCGGCGGAGGCCCTGCTGGCTGCCGAAACGCGGGCGATGGAGCGGGTGCTGGTCGGGGTTCCGGCACTGCCATGGTTGTGGGTGGGGGGCGACGGCGCCGAATATCCTGGCAGCGAGAGCCGGCGCGGCGTGCATCTGGCCCGCACCCGCCGTGGTTTCGGTGGTGATCTGCATTGTGTCCTGCCGTGGCCGCTGGTCAGCGAGACCTTCGGTGCGGTGTTGCTGCAACATGCCTTCGACGGGCGCGAAGACACCGGGGCTTTGCTTGGCGAATGCATGAGGATCCTCGCGCCGGGCGGGGTGCTGTGGCTGGCCGGATTGAACCCGTGGAGTCCGTACCGGGCCCGCTGGTGGCGTGCAGGCCTGAGCGCGCATGGTCCCGGCTATTGGCAGTCCGCATTGGCGCGGGCAGGTTTCCCGGCGGGTGCGGTCAGCCTGCAGTGGCTGGGGCCACGCTGGAGGCTGGACGATGACGGTGCCGGCATCGGTGCTGCCGACCGCCTGCGCGCCGGCATCGCCCTGACCGTCAGTAAACGCGTCCACGCCGGCATTCCGCCTGACCCGGTGCGAAGGTTGCGGTTGCAGACAGGACTGGGATCGGCGCGAACACATGCCGGCGCCTTGCGGCAAGGCCCGGGGCCGAAGCCATAATGTTGCAATGACATCCAATCCGAACAAGTCCGTCGAGATCCATACCGACGGCGCCTGCCTGGGCAATCCCGGCCCCGGCGGCTGGGCGGCCCTGCTGCGCTACCAGGGCCGTGAACGTGAGCTCAGCGGCGGCGAAGCCGCCACCACCAACAACCGCATGGAGCTGATGGCCGCGATCATGGGGCTGGAGTCGCTGACCGAGCCTTGCCAGGTGGACCTGACCACCGACTCGCAGTACGTCCGCCAGGGCATCACCCTGTGGATGGCCAACTGGGTTCGTCGTGGCTGGAAGACCGCTGGAGGCGACCCGGTCAAGAACCGTGAACTGTGGGAACGCCTGCATGCCGCTGCGCAGCGGCACCGGGTTGAGTGGCACTGGGTCAAGGGTCATTCCGGCGACCCGGACAACGAGCGTGTCGACGTGCTGGCGCGGACGCAGGCGCTGAAGTTCAGGGCAGGCTGACCGCGTATCCTGTCTGTAGCCCGGGTAAGCGCAGCCCACCCGGGGTATCCACCGCCAGATTCCCGGGTGCGCTGCGCTTACCCGGGCTACGAGTCTCACAGCCCACGCCAATGCGCCAGATCATCCTCGACACCGAAACCACCGGCCTGAGCTGGGAAAAAGGCAACCGCGTGGTCGAGATCGGCTGTGTCGAGTTCGTCGAGCGGCGGCCGACCGGGCGCACCTTCCATCGCTACCTCAACCCGCGTCGCGAGTTCGAGGCCGGCGCGCAGGAGGTGACCGGCCTGACTCTGGAGTTCCTTGCCGACAAGCCGTTCTTCGAGGACATCGTCGACGAGTTCCTCGAGTTCATCGACGGCGCCGAGCTGGTCATCCACAACGCCGCGTTCGACGTCGGCTTCCTCGACAACGAACTGCGCCTGG
Organism: Lysobacter alkalisoli; assembly: GCF_006547045.1. NCBI lineage: Bacteria > Pseudomonadati > Pseudomonadota > Gammaproteobacteria > Lysobacterales > Lysobacteraceae > Marilutibacter > Marilutibacter alkalisoli. Next base: position 2,503,068 of record NZ_CP041242.1, on the reverse strand, counting down.
CCGGTCCGCAGTACGGTCGGCTGGCCGACCGTTGCGCGGTCGAGGACTCACTGCGGCTGGCGCGGCAGCGGTTCCCCGGCCAGCGCAACTCGCTGGACGCACTGTGCAAGCGGCTCGGCGTCGACAATACCCATCGCCAGCTGCACGGCGCGCTGCTCGATGCGCAGATCCTGGCCGAGGTCTACATCGCGCTGACCTCGGGACAGGAGGAGATCGGCTTCGGCGAGGCCCAGGCCAGCAATGAAGCGGGTCCGGTGGTGGCCTTCAGCGGGCGCAGCGACCGCCCGCGCCCGCTGGTCCAGGCCAGCGAAGAGGAACTGGCCGCACACGAGGCACGGCTCGCGACCCTGCGCAAGAAGGCAGGGGCGGCGGTATGGGACTCCCCGGCCGAGGCCTGAGGTGTTTGCCCGGGTAAGCGAAGTGCGCCCGCATGAACTCACAGGGCCGCTGGCGCGGCTCCACACTAGTGGCTGCGTACAAGCACCACGGTGATGTTGTCCGAGCCGCCGCCGTCCAACGCCGCTGCGACCAGGGTATCGACGCACTCCTGCGCGCTGCAGTCGTGCTGTGCGAGTACCCGGGTGATGGTCTCGTCGTCGACTTCCTCGGTCAGCCCGTCGCTGCACAGCAGCAGTTGCATGCCCGGGCGCAGCTCGCCGGTCATGGTCTCGACGTTGAGGTTGCGCGGGTCGGTCACGCCCAGCGCCTGGGTGACCACGTTGCGATGCGGGTGACTGCGTGCCTGCTCATGGGTGATCGCGCCGGTGGCGATGAGCTCCTGCACATAGCTATGGTCCTGGGAAAGCTGGGCCAGATGGCCGTCGCGCCACAGATAGACTCGACTGTCGCCGACCCAGGCAACCTCGAAGCGGTTGCCGGTAACCCGTGCCGCGACCACGGTGGTGCCCATCGGCAGGGCGTCGTGACGCCGGCGCGAGCCGCGGATGATTTCCTCGTCGGCGATGCGGATGGCCTGGACCAGCGGCGTGCCGTCGCGGACCTCGCGGACGATGGTCTCGCGGGCCAGCGCGCTGGCGACCTCGCCGTACTCATGCCCACCCATGCCGTCGGCGACCAGCCACAGGCCCAGCTCGCTGTCGCCGTAGTAGGTGTCTTCGTTCAGCTCCCGGCGCAAGCCGGCATGCGTCAGATGTCCAAATTCGATCATGACTCAATCATGGGAAGCATGCCGGTCGCGTCGGGCCTCTTTGAGGGATGAACGGAATCATCGGTGGCTGGCGGCCGTGTGGCAAGGTGGGATAACCCTGTTGCAGCGGTCGGGTGTTTTCCCTTGGATCTTCATGTCCAGAACCTTGGGCGTCGTGCGGGCCGGCATCGGGGATTGGGGTGTGGCTCAGTCCTGGCCGGAAGATTGCGTCAATGCGGTCACGGCTGCTTGCCGGGCCATCGCCCGGCCCGTATCATGGCGCCCCCGCGTCCATCGGTTTTGCCGGTGGAACACCGGAGAGGTGGCAGAGCGGTTGAATGTACCTGACTCGAAATCAGGCAGGCGTTAATAGCGCCTCGGGGGTTCGAATCCCCCCCTCTCCGCCAGATACGCATGACGCCCCGCAAGGGGCGTTTTGCGTATCTGGCGGAGAGCGAGGATCTGGATGAGAAGTCCGTGCCACCGGCACGGGTTCGACAAATCGGCAGGACAGCCGATTTGGACAGCCGCCAGGCTGCCCCTCGCACAGCGAGGGGCGAGGGCCAGGGATGGCCCGAGTCCATCCCCCCGGTCGCATCGCGGTTGAGTGCCCCGCAAGGGGCGTTTTGCGTATCTGGCGGAGAGCGAGGATCTGGATGAGAAGTCCGTGCCACCGGCACGGGTTCGACAAATCGGCAGGACAGCCGATTTGGACAGCCGCCAGGCTGCCCCTCGCACAGCGAGGGGCGAGGGCCAGGGATGGCCCGAGTCCATCCCCCCGTCGCATCGCGGTTGAGCGCCCCGCAAGGGGCGTTTTGCGCATCTGCCACCTTGTTAGACTTATCCCTCATCCAACAGGCATTCCCCCATGTCCGAAATCCTCGTCCCCATCTCTTTCGGCGAGCTGCTCGACAAGATCGCGATCCTGCAGATCAAGTCCGAGCGCATGACCGACGAAGCCAAGCTCGCCAACGTCCGCAATGAGCTGTCCGCGCTGGAAAAGACCTGGATGGCGCATCCGGCTGCAAACAAGGACATCGTCCGCCTGCGCGCGGACCTCAAGGCGGTCAACGAGCGACTGTGGGAGATCGAGGACGACATTCGCCTGAAGGAAAAGGCGCAGGCCTTCGATGAGGGGTTCATTCGCCTGGCCCGCAGTGTCTATTTCGAGAACGACACCCGTGCGCGGATCAAGAAGGAGATCAACCTCGCGCTCGGTTCGAGCTACGTGGAGGAAAAGTCCTACCAGGACTACGGCACCGGCAGCGGCATCTGAAGCCTGCCCGCGGCCCGTCCGCAGTCTACGGCCCGGGGTTCAGCCCGCATTCGCCCGCTCCGCCCGGCACAGGTAGCAGCCATGTCGGGCGTGGTGGAGGTGGAGCAGGGCGACCTCGGGGATGGTGAGGAAGTGACTCAGCTGCCTTTCGAGCGCATCGCCCGCGACGACTTCCGCGACCAGCAGGTCGCCGTCGGCGGCATAGGCGCGGACCGACAGCAATTTGCGGCGGAACCCGTCCGGTATCTCGTTGACCGCGAGCCGCGCCTGTTCGGCATTGCGGCGTACGAAGATCGGCCCGGAAGAGCGATAGGGCGAGGTCGTTGCGTGGTGCTCGAACGGCAGCAGCAAGACTTCTTCGTCGACGGCGGCATCGACCAGGCTGACCCGGCACGGGTAGCCACGCGGGGCGTCGGCGGTGCAGCGGCGCATGCCGCGGGCGGCGAGTTCACTGTCATCCAGCCTGAACAGAGGTGCGAACGGTTCGGCGGGCAGCGCGATCAACCTGAAATCGGGCATGGCGGCAGGGCTTCCTGGAAGGGTCGGGGACGATTCTCTGCTGGAGCAAAGGGAGCGTCTCGCCGTTTCCGGACATCACACAGAGCCAGTCCAGACCGATGCCTTCCTCGGTCGCGTCAACGTGTCAGTGCGTAGGCCGCGACCGCAAACGCCAGCAAGGCGACGGCGATCGCGACGGCCATGCCTGCATGGGCCCGATGCAACCGCCGTTCGAGCAGTTCCTGCCGGTGACGCAGGCCGGCGATGGTCGTTTCCAGTTCCTGCGAGGCCCGGGTCAGGGTGGCCAGGGTCTGCTCCATTTCCGCGGCCAGGGTCTTGATCGCCTGGTCGTTGTGAAGCACCGCGTCCTGGAGTTCGCCGATCTGCTTGGGCACCTGCGAGGGTTCGGCGTTGCGGGTGAACATCGGCCGCGCCGCGCGGATCAGTTCCGGCAGCAGCGGCGCCATGACGGTGAACCATGAAGCCATCAGCGTGCCTCCCGAGCGGTGATCTGTGGATGCCCGGCGCGGAAACGCTCGAACGCGGCGATGGTGTCGTCGACGGTGATCAGGTCCATCACGCCATCATGCTCGATCTTGCTGCCCCAGCGCAGGTCCGAGGCGGGCTTGCCGCGGAACTTGCGCGCGGCATCGTCATGGCGATCGACGCAGTAGCGGCGATCGCTGTAGGGGCCGCTCCGTTCCGGGTCGGTGGCGGCATGCAGGCCGAGCACGGTGGTGCCCATGGCGTTGGCGATGTGCATCGGGCCCGAGTCAGGGGTCATCACCAGGTCGGCGCGTTCGAGCAGGGCCGGCAGCTGCTTGAGGGTGTCCTTGCCGACCAGGTCCAGCGCGGAGTGCCGCATCGCGGCGATGATCGCGTCGGCGGTGCTGCGTTCCAACTCGCTGCGACCACCGCACAGCACGATCCTCCATCCGAGCCCGGCGGCGTGGTCGGCGACGGCGGCGTACCGCTCGGCGCGCCAGTTGCGCAGCGCGTGGCTGGAACAGGGCGAGACCAGCAGCACCGGCCCACCTTCGGTCGGCCATTGCGCCGCGGCCCATGCGCGTGCGTCGTCCGGCACCGGCAGGTCCCAGCGCACCTGTTCACGGCGCAGGCCGAGCGGTTCGCAAAAACTGCCGAGCACATCGAGTACATGCGGTCCGGTTGCATGCGATCCAGGTGCGGGCAGGCCCGGGCGGTCCGGGATGCGCTCGTTGACGAACAGGCCGTGCAGCTCTTTGGACCGGGAGCGGTCGTAGCCGACCCTGCGGCGGGCCGGGATGAAGCCCGAGAGCAGGTTGGCACGCGCGGCCAGCTGCATCTGCAGCAGTACGTCGAAGCGTGCCGCATCGCCCAGCCAGGCGCGCAGTTCGCGCCGCAGGGCGCGCATCCCGGCCAGCCCGGTCTTCTTGTCGTATTCGAAGAAGTCGACGCCCGGCAACCCGGCCAGCAGCCGGTGCTCGCCCTTGCCGATGACCCATGCGATGCGCACCTGTGGCCAGGCATCGCGCAGGGTGTGGAGCAGCGGCAGCACATGGGTCACATCGCCGAGGGCCGACAGCCTCAGCAGGCAGATCGATTCCGGCGGGTGAGGAACGGTGGGTGTGGGTGGCGTTTGAATTGTTAGACTCCAAGCGATGACCGGGTACGACGCCACTGAAGGCTTGACGCCATTCCGCGACGACGGCGGCTATGGCGCGATTCTGTTCGACCTGGAGTGCTTGCGACAAGCCGGGATGCGGCAAGTCGGGCCGGAATGGTTCTCACCGCAGCATTGGGGCGAGCGTGCGCGTCCGGTCGACAGTGGGGGGCGCGGCGGCGCCTGGTTCGTCGACACGCCAGTGGGGCCGGCGGTGCTGAGGCGCTACCTGCGCGGCGGGCTGGCGGCGAAACTCAGCCACGATAGCTATTTATGGCACGGCGCGAACCGTACACGCAGCTTCGCGGAATTCCGCCTGACCCGCGCTGTGGCCCGGCGCGGCCTGCCGGTGCCGCGGCCGATCGCGGCGTACTACCGTCGAGTGGGTCTGCGATACGAGGCGGCGATCCTGCTCGATCGCATCGATAATGTCGCATCGCTGGCCGACCATGCCGTCGAGGCCGCCGATGCCGCGCCATGGGAGGACGCCGGCCGGCTGGTGGCGAAAACCCACCGGGTCGGCCTCGATCATGCCGACCTCAACGCCCATAACCTCCTGTTCAACGGTACTGGCAAGGGCTGGGTGATCGACCTCGACCGCGGCGCCCTGCGGATTCCGGCCACCGGCTGGCGCGAGCGCAACCTCAAGCGCCTGCGCCGCTCGCTGCTCAAGCTGCGCGGCGAACGCCCGGCGGTCGAGGTCGAGCGCGACTATCAGCGCCTGCGGCAGGCCTACGATGCGATCTGGGCGCGCGGATACTGACATGGACGTGGAGGGAAGCGGTATGTGGCAACTGCGCCTGCAGGGCGTCGGCAACGCGTCGGCGGTGGAGCTGGGTTCGGCGATGGCGACGATAGAGCGCGATGGCAAACCATGGCTGACCATCGATTGTGGCGCCGAGGGCCTGACCGCCTTCATGGCGCACTACGGCCATCCCCCGCGGGCGCTGTTCATCACCCATACCCACATGGACCATGTGGCCGGTTTCGAGCGCCTGTTCGTCGACAGCCTGTTCGATCCCGAATGGCGTGGCCGTGTGCGGGTGTACGTGCCGGCGCCGCTGGTACCGCTGCTGCACCAGCGCGTCGGCGATTATCCGAACGCGCTGGCCGAGGGCGGGGCGAACTTCTGGGATGCCTTCCAGGTGGTGCCGGTGGGGGGCGCGTTCTGGCACGAGGGCGAGCGGCTGGAAGTGTTCCCGACCCGCCATCACTGGCCCGATACCGCGTTCGGCCTGCGCCTGCGCGGCAGCCTGGTCTGGACCGGCGATACCCGCCCGATCCCGGAGCAGCTCGCGCGCCGCGCCGACGCCGACGAGCTGATCGCCCACGATTGCGCGCTCGAGGGCAATCCGTCGCACAGCGGCATCGACGATCTTGAACGCGAATATCCGCGCACGCTGCTTGAGCGCTGCGTGTTCTACCACTACGCCAGCCGCGAGGACGGTGACGCGCTGGAACGGCGCGGTTACCGCATCGTGCGTCCCGGCGAGGTGTTGTCGCTGAGGCCGCCGACGGCATTGCCGGTGGAGCACACATGAGCCGAGCCGTACCGTCGCTGCCCTCGGCCGTCCCGCAGGCCCATCCGCATGACCTGCTCGGCCGTCCACTGCACGACCTGCGTCTGTCGCTGATCGAGGCCTGCAACTTCCGCTGCCCGTATTGCATGCCCGCCGACCGGATTCCCGATGACCATGGATTGGACGCGGCCGGGCGACTGGACTTCGACCAGATCGAAACCCTGGTCCGCGCCTTCGTCCGTCTCGGCGTGCGAAAGTTGCGCCTGACCGGTGGTGAGCCGCTGCTGCGCAAGCGGTTGCCTCAACTGGTGGCACGGCTGGCCGCGATCGAGGGACTCGATGACATCGCCCTGACTACCAATGGCGTGTTGCTGGCCACGCACGCACGTGCATTGCGCGAGGCCGGGCTGCGACGGGTCACGGTCAGCCTGGATGCGCTCGATCCGGCGATGTTCCACGCCATGTCCGGCGGTCGTGGCGAAGTGGGGCAGGTGCTGGCGGGTATCGGGGCCGCGCGTGAGGCCGGCTTCGACGTCATCAAGCTCAACTGTGTGGTCCAGCGCGACGTCAACGATGACCAGGTGCTGCCGCTGGTCGAGCGTTTCCGCGGCACCGGCATCGTGCCGCGGTTCATCGAATACATGGATGTGGGCACCTGCAACGATTGGCGCCGCGAGCGGGTGGTGCCATCGGCCGAGTTGCGCGACCGGATCCATGCGCGCTGGCCGCTGCGGGCGCTGGATCCGCACTACCTCGGCGAGGTGGCTTCGCGCTATGCGTTCGAGGACGGGGACGGCGAGATTGGTTTCGTCAGTTCGGTCAGCGCGCCGTTCTGTGGCGATTGTCATCGTGCCCGCGTATCGGCCGACGGGCATCTGTACACCTGCCTGTTCGCCGCCGAGGGGCATGACCTGCGCCCGGCACTGGCCGATGGCGAGGATGCGCTGGCCGAGGCCGCCGCGGCGATCTGGCGCCATCGGGGCGACCGCTACAGCGAGTTGCGGGGCAGCCGCAATGCGCCGAAGAAGCATGTCGAGATGTACTTGATAGGCGGGTGAGTCCCGACCGCTCCATGTCGGTCGTCCCGAGCACAGCGAGGGATCTGCTTTGACGGTTCGCGAGGAGACACAGGCGGGTATGGCTTTGCGGGACACGCCGTGAACCCGTCCATGGGGGCTCATCCGCAACATCCATGTTGCGGAAGGTCCTGCAAAGCCATACCCACCTGTGTCTGGACAGTTCGCGGGAAAGCAGATCCCTCGCTGCGCTCGGGACGACGCATCCGGTACTACAATCCCCCCAATGCCTCGCTCTCCACGCAAACTGACCCATATCGACCAGAGTGGCCGTCCGGCCATGGTCGACGTGTCCGCCAAGGACGTCACCGCGCGCGAGGCGCGGGCCGAATGCCGGGTACGGTTCCCGGCCGATGTCGCGGCCCAGTTGCACAAGAGCGGCCTGCGCAGCGCCAAGGGCGGCATCGTCGACACTGCGGTGATCGCCGGGACCATGGCGGTCAAGCGCACCCATGAACTGATCCCGTTCTGCCATCCGCTGCCGATCGACGGTTGCCGCATCGGCATCGACTGGGATGGCGACAACGTGCTGAAGATCGAATGCAGCGTGCGCACCACCGGCCGCACCGGGGTGGAAATGGAGGCGCTGACCGGCGCCACCATCGCCGCATTGACGGTGTACGACATGTGCAAGGCCCTGTCGCACCGGATCGTGCTCGGCCCGGCGAAACTGCTCGGCAAGCGTGGCGGTCGCCGCGACGTGGGGAGGCTGTGATGAGCGTGCGCCTGAGCGTGCTGTATTTCGCCAGCCTGCGCGACGCGACCGGTCGCGCCGAGGAGACGGTGATGTGCAATGCCGACGACCTGCGCGGGCTCTACGAATCGCTGCGCGAGCGGCATGGATTCGCATTCCCGGTCGAGCGCCTGCGCGTTGCCGTCGATGGTGCCTTCGCGCGCTGGGACGACGAGCCACGCGAGGGCAGCGAGGTCGCTTTCATCCCGCCGGTGAGCGGAGGCTGACATGTCGCGCCGCTTCCGGCTCGCCGCCGACCGCTTCGACATCGTGCCATTGCGCGATGCGCTGCTGGACGACCGCGCCGGCGGCTATGCAAGCTTCGAAGGGTGGGTGCGCGACCATCACGACGGTCGTACCGTAACGGGGCTGTACTACGAGGCCTATGCCGAACTGGCCCAGCGCGAAGGCGAGGCGGTGGTCGACGAGGCACTGGCCCGCTTCGACATCATCGATGCGTGTTGCGTGCATCGCCACGGCGATCTCGCGATTGGCGACCTGGCGGTCTGGGTCGGTGTCAGCGCCGCGCACCGCGATGCCGCCTTCGCCGCCTGCCGCTTCATCATCGACGAGGTCAAGGCGCGGGTGCCGATCTGGAAACACGAACGCTATGCCGATGGCGACGCAGGCTGGCGGCATCCCGACCCGGCCGAACGCTGAGCCGGGTCTGAAAACGGAGGGCGTGATCATGCGAATCCACAGATTGAAACACGCATTTGCCGGAGTGCTGCTGGCCACCGGTGTGATGGTGGCGACGGGCCCGCTTGCAGCCGGCGAGCTGCTGGTCGGCAACAAGTCGGCCGACACGGTGTGGCGTCTCTCGCTCGAGGATGGGCGCCGCATCGGCACGGTGGCGACAGGCGTGGCCCCGCACGAGATCGCGGTGAGCCCTGATGGCCGCCGCGCGGTGGTCACCAACTACGGCAACGCCGATGTGCCCGGCAACAGCCTGACCGTGCTCGGCCTGGAAGGTGGCGAGGCGCCGCGCACCGTGTCGCTTGGCGACCACGGACGCCCGCATGGCGTCCGCTTCCTGCCAGACGGCCGACGCGTGGCAGTGACCACCGAGGCTTCGCACAGCCTGCTGGTGGTGGATATCGACGCCGAGGCGGGTGCCGACCCCGTCCAGTCCGTGATCGAGATTGGCGACGGCCTCGGCCACATGGTCGCGCTGTCGGATGACGGCGGCACGGCCTGGGTCAGCAAGATCGTCGCCGGCACGGTCAGCCGCATCGACCTTGGCGAGGGGCGCAAGACCGTCGAGGCGGCCAGCGGCGAGGGCGCCGAAGGCATCGCATGGCGCAACGACGTGGAGGAGGGGGGCGAGGTCTGGGTCAGCAACCGCGCCGCCGGGACCGTCACCGTGCACGCTCCGGACACGCTGGAGATCCGGCACACCCTGGAAAGTCCCGGATTCCCGATCCGTGTCGTGTTCACCGCCGATGGCGGCCACGCGCTGGTGACCAACGCCCGCGCGGGAGAACTGGCGGTGTTCGATGCCGGCACCAAGACCCGCGTCGCCACGGTCAACCTGCTGCGTGAGGACGGCGGTGGATACCAGGAAACCCTGCTCGGCCGCGACGCACTGCCGATCGGCGTGATCGCCGACCCGAAGCGACCGCGCGTCTACGTCGCCATCAGCGGCGCCGACGAGATCGCCGTGATCGATACCGGATCATGGAAAGTCATCGACCATTGGCCGACCGGCCGCGAGCCCGACGCGCTGGGGATCGTCGAGTAATCGTTCCTGTGCACTGGGGGCGGCCCCAAAAAAGGCGGCGGCCCCGCCAACGATCCTCGGCACCCGCGTCGATCGATACCGTTGCTGCCTTCCGGCCCTGGCGGAGTTTTCGACCTAGCGTCGCGAGGGGCCGACGGGGCCACCATAGGACACATGCTCTTGCACTTTCCTGCTACATGCGTCCATGAACCGGCGTCCACAAGGGGCGCCACGGTTCATGGGCGTGAAGTATGGCGGAGAGAGGGGGATTCGAACCCCCGAAGCGCGGTTTAGACGCTTACACACTTTCCAGGCGTGCTCCTTCAACCACTCGGACACCTCTCCGCTGGACCCGTACAGGCGGCTCACACCGGCCTGGAGGGGGCGCAAATTCTAACGCTGGCGCGGGCTTGCCACAAGCGGTGGCGTTCAGTCGCGATGCTGGTGGCGGCAGGGCTGGACGCGCATGGCACACTATGGACAGTCTGCCTGCCGGTCCATCCGCCGAGGCGCAACCGAGGTCCTACCCGAAGCCATGTCCTACCTGGTCCTTGCACGCAAGTGGCGCCCGCACCGTTTCGCCGAGCTGGTCGGGCAGGAGCACGTGGTGAAGGCGTTGACCAACGCGCTGGACTCCGGCCGCATCCACCATGCCTTCCTGTTCACCGGCACCCGCGGGGTCGGCAAGACCAGCATCGCGCGGATCTTCGCCAAGTCGCTGAACTGCGAGCAGGGCACCTCGGCCGACCCCTGCGGCGAATGCGGGTCCTGCAAGGACATCGATGCCGGCCGCTTCATCGACCTGCTGGAGATCGATGCCGCCTCCAACACCGGCGTCGACGACGTCCGCGAGGTCATCGACAACGCCCAGTACATGCCCAGCCGCGGGCGGGTGAAGGTGTACCTGATCGACGAGGTGCACATGCTCTCCAAGAGCGCCTTCAACGCGCTGCTGAAGACGCTGGAGGAGCCGCCCGGGCACGTGAAGTTCCTGCTCGCGACCACCGACCCGCAGAAACTGCCGGTGACGGTGTTGTCGCGTTGCCTGCAGTTCAATCTCAAGCGCCTGGACGAGGCGCAGATCACCGGCCAGATCGACAAGATCCTCGAAGCCGAGGGCATCCCGGCCGAGCCCGGCGCGGTGCGCCAGATCGCCCGTGGCGCCGATGGCAGCCTGCGCGACGCGCTGTCGCTGCTCGACCAGGCAATCGCTTACACCGGGGCCAACAGCGCTGGTGGCACTCTTGAGGACGCCGGGGTGGCGGCGATGCTGGGCACGGTCGATCGCACCCGGGTCGGCGCGGTCCTGTCGGCACTGGCGGATGGCGATGGCGAGCGCATGCTGGCCGAGGTCGCGACCCTGTCCGAGTTCTCGCCCGACTGGGGCAGCGTGCTGGAAGCGTTGTCGGAGGCCCTGCACCGGGTACAGGTACGCCAGCTCGTGCCTGGCAGTGAAGTCGATGGCGATGGCGTCGATATCGACGCGCTGGCGGCCGCCGCGCGCCCGGAGGTCGTCCAGCTCTGGTACCAGATGGCGCTCAATGGGCGCCGCGATCTGGCGTATGCGCCGAGTCCGCGAGCCGGCTTCGAGATGAGCCTGCTGCGGATGCTGGCGTTCCGGCCGGCCGGCGAGGGGGCTGCCCCGGTGCAGACACCGGTGCAGGGTGGCAGCGATGCCGGGCATCGCAGCAGTTCGCCAGCGGTTCTGGCTTCGGCGGCGCCGGCTGTCGAGGCGGCATCTTCTTCCGGCCCCATTCCCTCGCCACCGCCACCGCCACCGTCCGCGGCAGCGCGAGCCCGACCCGAACCGGCCGATATCGTCATCGAGCGGACCCCGCCGGTTCCGCCCCCCGCCGAACCGTCTTCTGCATCGGCGCCGAATGGCCATGCTCCGGCGAAAGCAGTGAGCGGCACCAAGACCGGCCGCCGTATCGAGGATGCCGACGACTGGCATGACCTGGTCGAAGGACTCGATGTGCTGAAGGGGCCGGCGCGGCTGTTGGCCGAGCACGCGGTATTCGTCGGGCACGACGATGGTGACGTGCTGCGGCTGGCCCTGTCCGACAGCGACGAACATCTGCGCATGCCGCTGGCGATCGAGCGGTTGGTCGCGGCGCTCGGGCCGATCCTCGGAACGGGATTGCAGGTCCGTTTCGAGGCCGCGGCACCGACCGACGAGTCCGTCCGCGACCGCAAGGCGCGTGCACGCGACGAGCGTCAGGCTGAGGCCGAGGAAATCTTCATGAACGACCCGGAAGTACAGCGGCTGATCCAGCAGCACGGCGCGAAGGTCGTTCCCGATTCGATCAGGCCTTTCGACGAGGCCTGAGCACAATCGCCGCCAGTGCGGCCCCCACCTTCATTGCAAGCGAGAGAACATCATGCGCGGAAACATCGCCCAACTCATGCAACAGGCGCAGAAGATGCAGGAGAACCTGCAGAAGGCGCAGGAAGAACTGGCCAACCTTGAAGTCACCGGCAACGCCGGCGGCGGCATGGTCAGCGTCACCCTGACCGGGCGGATGGAGTGTCGCAAGGTTCGCATCGACCCGAGCGTGCTGACCGACCCGGAGATGGCCGAGGATCTGATTGCCGCTGCCATCAACGATGCGGTCAACAAGGCCAACGAGGCGTCGCAGTCCAGGATGGGCAGCGCCACCGCCGGCATGCCGCTGCCGCCCGGGATGAAGCTCCCGTTCTGATCTTTCCTCGTCCCCGCCAGGGCGGGGATCCAGGTTTTGTAGCCCGGACTACGATTGGGATGCGATGAGTTCCCTGCTCGAACAACTGATCGACGCCTTCCGCGTCTTGCCCGGCGTGGGTCAGAAGTCGGCACAGCGGATGGCCTACCACGTGCTCGAGCGCGGGCGCGACGGTGGCCGCCACCTTGCGCATACCCTGAGCGAGGCGGTCGAGAAGGTCGGTCATTGCGCGCGCTGCCGCGATTTCAGCGAAACCGAGATCTGCGCCACCTGCGCAAGTCCGTCGCGCGATGCCCAGTTGTTGTGCGTGGTCGAATCGCCGGCCGATCGGCTGGCGATCGAGCAGGCCACCGGTTACCGCGGCCTGTACTTCGTGTTGCAGGGGCGGCTGTCGCCGCTCGACGGCATCGGCCCGCGCGAACTCGGCCTGGACAGGCTCGGCCAGCGTCTGGCCGAGGGTGAGGTACAGGAGCTGATCATCGCCACCAACCCCACCGTCGAAGGCGAGGCCACGGCTCACTATCTGTCGCAGCTGGCGCGCGGCCACGGGGTCAAGCCCAGTCGCCCCGCCCATGGCCTGCCGCTCGGCGGCGAGCTGGAGTACGTCGACCGCGGCACGCTGTCGCATGCGTTCGGCAGCCGCAGCGAGATCGGGGAATAGACGCCGGGCTCTTGCCCTCGCATGGCGAGAAATCTGCTTTCCAGCCAACCATCCAGACGCGGCCGGGTATGCCTTTGCAGGACCGTATGCGGCATGGATGCCGCATCCGAGCCTACATGGATGTATTCACGGCGTGTCCTGCAAAGGCATACCCGGCCGTGTCCTCACGCGAACCATCAAAGCAGATTTCTCGCCACATTCGGGATGACAGCCTATCCTTGATCGGGTCCCGAACCCCGAACTCCGCCATGTCCGACACCATCTTCCACAAGATCATCCGTCGCGAGATTCCAGCCGACATCGTCCATGAGGACGAGCATGTCATCGCGTTCCGCGACATCGCCCCGCAGGCGCCGGTGCACGTGCTGTTCGTGCCCAAGACCGACATCGCGACGCTCAACGACGTCAAACCCGACCAGGCCGAAATCATCGGTCGGCTTGCCGTCGCCGCGGCGAACTACGCCAAGACCCAGGGCTTCGCCGAGGACGGATACCGCATCGTGATGAACTGCAACGATCACGGCGGCCAGACCGTGTTCCAGATCCACCTGCACCTGCTCGCGGGCGCGCAGCTGGGGCACTTCGGCACGCCCTGACGCGATCAGGCCGCCATCGGCTGCCAGCGGTATGTCCGATGGTGGGCCAGGGCCAGCATGGCATGATCCTCGGCGCTGTCGCCATAGGCGTGGACAGCGCCGTAATCGGCCAGTCGATAGCGCTTGAGCACCCGCCGCGCCTTGTGTTCGCCGCAACAATCGTGGCCGCGGTAGCGGCCGGTGAAACGCCCGCGGCGGTGGCCGAGCTGCGAACAGATCAGCGCCACGCCGTGCTGTCGGCACCAGCGCCGCAGGTAGAGGTCGATCGAGGCCGAAACGACCACCACGGTGTCGCCGCGCTGCAGGTGCCAGCGAATGCGCTCCAGCGCCTGCGGCCTGACGAAGCCGGGCAGGGTGTCGCGGGCATAGCGCTCGGCGGCTTCGGCAAATGCCTGTCGCTCCAGGCCGGACAGGCCGACGCGCACCACCGCCGCGCGCAGTACGTGCGCCGGTACGACCTTCAGGCGGTAGTAGCCGAACACCAGCGGCGCAAGCAGCAGGCCGCCCCAGCGCAACCGCCGGGGCGGGATGTTCGCTTTCAGGAAGGCCGAGAAGGTGTCGCGATCGGTGATGGTGTGATCGAAGTCGAACAGCGCCAGATCCATCTACAAACCCTGGTTGGAACTACGCCCCCCATTTGATGCAAATGGAGGTGCCACAGTGCACGGCTGGGCCCAAGGTTTGCACAGCAAACTTCGGGAACTTCCGGGGACAGCTCGGGAAGTACCTCTTACCTTTACCAATACCCCCACCACGGCCACGGTGCCGGGTAGGTGATCACATCGACCTGTTCGCGGACCGGCCACAGGTAGACCACGTCGGCCTCGACCAGCGGGAAACGGTAGCTGTAGCCGCCAATCTTGCGGCTCTCGTAGCCGCTGATGCGGCCGATGAAGGTGACCTCGCGGCCGGTATCGAACACCGCCGGGTCGTAGAAGCCGCTGCGGCAGGCGATGAAGCGGCCACCGGTTTCGTCGCTGGCCCAGTAGGGGCGCGCGTTGCTGTTGAGGCGGGTCGCCAGCATCTCGAAACAGGTGCGGTTTTCCTTCGGCTCGACCTGGATTACCCGGCCGCCCCAGCGCACGGCGGCGCCGGTCATGTCGCTGTCGGCGGCCATTCGCGGAGTGGCGGGGCTGTAATCGCCCTGCAGGGGTTTCGGCTGGGTCGCGCAACCTGCGGCCAGGGTGGCGGCCAGGACAGTGACGATCAGTCTGCTGCGGGTCTTCATCGACGTTCTCCCGGGATACGTGCCGGATTGCTGGAGCGGGCAGGGCGGTGGCGGCGCAGAGTCCGGATCAGGGCCTGAAGTCCGGCCTGCTCCTGTTGGCCGGTTATCTGCCCGCCAGCGTACCGCCATTCTGTGAAACGGTGGCTGAGTTCTGACAGGGCCGGCTCGAGATCGGGGCGGATCCGGGCGATCCGGGCCACCCAGTCGCCGGCGGTCTCGTGGGGTTCTCGACCCAGCCCGAGACGGGCATAGCGGCGGCCGAGGCGGTGCCAGGCGCGCAGCAGCGGGTCGCGCTCGCGTTCGCTTCGGCGACTGAGCCAGGCCATCCACAGCAGCGCGAACGCGGCTGCCAACGCGAACAGTCCGATCATCTGCGCCGGTTGCAGGCGGTCGATCCCGAACGGTCGCAGGATGTGCCGCTGGCGTTCGGCATCGAAGCCGAGCACGAAGTCGTTCCACCCATGCCGCATCCAGTCCGTGAACTCCAGCACCGGAGTGATGAGCCCAGGGGGGACGTTGCCCCAGGCCGCCAGCAGCCCGCCCGCGCCGGGGGCGCGGTCGGCGAGGGTGTCGTAGATGCGCTCGGGGGCCACTGCCGCGGTCGGGTCGGTGCGAACCCAGCCGCGCCCGGGCAACCAGACTTCGGCCCAGGCATGGGCGTCGGAGCGGCGCACCAGCCAGTAGCTGCCGAGCCGGTTGTAGTAGCCACCGGTATAGCCGGTGACCACGCGGGCGGGGATGCCGGCGCTGCGCATCAGGACCACGAAGGCGCTGCTGAAGTGCTCGCAGAAGCCTTCCTTGTGGTCGAACAGGAATTCATCGGCGGTGTGCCGACCCGGCAGCGGCGTGCTCAGGGTGTAGGCGAACTCGCGCGTGATCCAGTCCATTGCGCGCTGGACGATTGCCGCGTCGTCGTCTCCGGCTTCCTCCCGCCATTGCCGGGCCAATGCTTGTGTGCGCGGGTTGTAGCCTTCGGGAAGGGACAGTGCGCGTTGCCGGAGGGTGCGGTAGATATCGGCGTCGTAATGGGCCGGTGGTGCCGATTGCATGCGCCAGCGGGTCAGAGAGGTCAATGGCCGATGCGAGAACAGGCTGTGGTCGACGGCCAGGCGGCTGCCGTCGGGTGCCGTGCGCAGTAGATCCAGCGACACCAGCAGTTGCCTGTCGGTGGGTTCGATTTCGATCTCGTAGTCCCAGCCGGCTGCCCGGGACTCGACGCGAGCCGGGGGAGTGCCCTGCAGCCAGCGCGGCTGGGTCCATTCGCGACCGTCGAAATCCCACAGCACCGGACCGCGCCAGTACATCTGCGAGGTTGGTGGCGTCGGGCCGAAGAACTTCACACGCAGCGCGGGGGTGTCGTCGGCCATCAGGTCGATCCACTCGCCGGGGCGCATGCTGTCGGACAGGCCCGGGCGGGCCACGGTGCGCTCGGGTACGCCCCACAGCGGGCTGGCCAGGCGCGGGAACAGCCAGAATGCGGCCAGCGCCAGCGGCAGGCCGACCAGCAGCAGGCGGCCCACTCCGGCCAGTCGCCGCCAGGAGATCGCCGGGGTGCCCGGATCGCCGGCTTCCAGATCGGCCAGCTGTTGCAGGGTGACCAGCACCGCGACCGAGGCGAGCAGCCCGAACGCCAGGCTCAGCGGTCCCTGATCGAGCAGGAAGGTCGCAAATGGCGCGAACAGGGAGAAGCCGAGCAGGCTGCGGGCGTCGCGCAGCCTGTGGGTCTCGGCCGGCTTGGCCGCGATCATCGCCGCAAGCAGGGCGCAGCCGGTATCGCGGCCGATGCTGAAACCGGACATCACCAGTACCGCGACGATCAGCGACAGGACCAGCAGCAGGCGCAACAGTCCCGGCAGCGGTCGCCGCCACGACAGCGTCGTCATCAACACAGCGGTCATGGCGACCAGCACGGCGATCCGCATCGGCAACTGCAGCAACAGCGGCAGCAGGCACAGCGCGGCACTGGCGAGCACCACGATCCGGGCCGGGGCGTCCAGCGGGGTGGCCGGGTGCGGGGCGGGCGACTATCCATGCGGCATCAGCGCAAGCGCACGCAGGCAGGCGTGGCGGTGACGGGGGCCGTGATCGGGGCCGAGACCGGGCTGCCCGGGCGCTGCCAATCGGTAGCGCCGTCGCTCGCGTTCGGCCAGATCGATCCAGTGGGCGAGGCGGGCGATGCGGCTTTCGTATGGCAGGCCGGCGGTGGCCCGCCAGTCGAGCACGACTTCGACGCCGAGCGGTTGTTCGTACTCGCGCACCAGCAACTGATCGCGTCGGGCCGAGGCTTTCCACGCAATCGCACGGCGGGCATCGCCGGCCCGCCAGGCGCGCAGGTGATGGACGTCCTCGCCACTGGACTTGAGCCGGGATTGCGCAGCTTCACCGCGGCCCTCGGGCAGTGGCGGGCCATCCGGTTCGGGGGCGGGGTAGACCAGTAGCGGCGCCTGCGGCCATACATAGGCCCAGGCCCGGGCGAGCCCGAGTGGGCGCGTGGTCGATATTCGCAGCCGAGGAATGTCGAGCCAGCCGCGATGTTCGGTCGCCAGTTCGACATCGGCTTCGCCGCGATCGCCCGACAGGTTGAGGATGATGGCATCGTGTCTGCCCGACCTCATGTCGACACGCAACCCGCGCCGAATCCGGCCCGGCGCTGCGCGCACGTGCAGCCGCGCTCTCAATGGTGTGCCGGCGGCAACCGGTTCGGCATCGATGGCGACGACCTCCAGCTGGCTCAGCTGCAACTGGGCCGCGATCAGGCTGGCCAGGCCGGCGCCCGCCAGCAGCAGGGCCAGTAGCAGGGCCGGATTGTTGTTGTAGTTCAGAGCGCCGAGGCCCATCACCGCCAGCAACATCGAATAGAACAGGCCGAAGCGGGTCGGCAGCACGTAGATCCGACGCCGGTCGAATACCGCAGGCAGCGGCTCGGGCGTGCGCGGACGTGCCCAGCGGAGCATCCGGTCGTGCAGATGGCGGAAGGCGTTGGAGGACATGCGGGTCGTCAGCGGGTGGCAACGGCCTCAGTCCACCGGCACTGCATGCAGGATCGACTTCGCCAGTGCGCCATCGCTGCCGGCGTCGGCATCGGCGACCAGCCGGTGCGCAGCGACCGGGATGAACAGTGTCTGCACGTCCTCGGGCAATACGTGTTGCCGCCCCAGCAGCAGCGCATGCGCGCGGGCGGAGCGCAGCAGGGCCAGGCCGGCGCGCGGGGACAGGCCCACGCGCACGCCGGGATGGCGGCGGCTGCGCGCGAGCAGGGCCTGCACGTACTGGATCAGGGCATCGCTGGCGTGTACTGCGACGGCGGATTCGCGTGCAGCGAGCACGTCGCCGCTGTCGAGCGCCGGCTGCGTCTGCGCGATCATCACCCGCCGGTCGGTGCCGGCCAGCAGGTCGCGCTCGGTGCCGTCGTCGGGATACCCCAGGCTCAGACGCAACAGGAAACGGTCGAGTTGCGAATCCGGCAGCGGGTAGGTGCCAGACAGATCGAGCGGATTCTGGGTGGCGATGACGAAGAACGGTTCCTGCAGCCGGTGGGTGGTGCCGTCGATGGTGACCTGGTGTTCGGCCATCGCTTCCAGCAGGGCGCTCTGGGTGCGTGGCGGCGCACGATTGATCTCGTCGGCCAGCAGCACCTGGGTGAACACCGGCCCGGGGTGGAACTCGAACCGGCGCGCCTGCGGGTCGAACACCGATACCCCGACCACGTCGGCCGGCAGCAGGTCGGAGGTGAACTGCACGCGCTGGAATTGCAGTCCCAGCGTCGCTGCCAGCGCGTGCGCGAGTGTGGTCTTGCCCAGCCCCGGCAGGTCCTCGATCAACAGGTGCCCGCCCGACAGCAGGGAGACGAAGGCCAGCCGGACTTCCAGCGGTTTGCCGAGCACCAGCGTGTTGACCTGGTTCATCGCACGGTCGAGTGCGCTGCGCAGGTCATCGGTTAGCATGGCGGCCCGGGCGGCTGATGGCTGCATTCGTCTTTCCCCTGAGTGGTTCCTGGCCGGTTGCGTCCGGCGCGATTTCCCGAGTTTAGCGAGGTCATGAGAGCCCATGCGTGATGCCGGTCGGGCACGTTCGACATTCCTGGCGCTTTTCGCCGCGGTGATGCTGATCAAGCTGTTGGTCGCGTTGCGGTTGCCGCTGTTCGTCGACGAGGCGTTTTACTGGCAGGAAGGCCAGCACCTGGCGCCTGCGTATTCCGACCTGCCCGGCTTGACCGCATGGCTGGCGCGGCTGGGCGTGACGCTGTTCGGCGACAGCACCCTGGCCTTGCGCCTGCCGTTCCTGCTGCTGTCGGCCTGGGTACCATGGCTGGTGGTGCGCATTACCGCACGGGAATTCGGCGTGCGCGAAGGCTGGATCGCCGGCTCGCTGTCGCTGCTGTTGCCGTTGTCGGGCTCGCTTGGTCTGCTGGCGCTGCCGGATGCGGCGATGGCGGTGGCGACGCTGTTGTGCGTGGATGCCGGGGCCAGGTTGTTGCGCAAGGTCGATGCTGCCACCGTGCTTGAGCTGGCGTTCGGGCTCGCGATCGGTGCGCTCAGCCACTATCGCTTCATCGCCGTGATCGGAGTCGGCTTCCTGGCCCTGTTGCTGTTGCCCGACGGCCGCCGCGTGCTGCGCGACGTGCGGGTGTGGACCGCGATCGCATTCGGTGCGATGGCGTGGACCCCGCTGGTGGCGTGGAACTTCGACAATGCAGAGGCCGGCTTGCGTTTCCAACTGGTCGACCGTCATCCGTGGGCCTTTCACACCGACGGCATCCTGTTCCTGTTGGTCCAGGCCTTGATGGTGACACCGCTGCTGTTCGCCGCGATGGGCTTGGCCGGCTGGCGCGGCCTGTCCGCCGGCAAGCCGCAATCGCGTTATTTCGCGCTGCTCGGATTGCTGGTGGTGGGCGGCTTCTTCGTCCTCGGCTTCTTCGCCGACACCGAGCGGGTCAGTTTCCATTGGCCATTGCCCGGCTACCTCGCCCTGTTGCCATTGTTGCCGCTGTTGATCGAGCGTTGGCGTGCGCCCTGGCGGGTCGCGCTGTGGGCGACATCGGCTCTCGGCCTGGTCGCGGTATTGGGCTATTACGTGACGGTGTCGGTGCCGGACGTGCGTGCGCGGACCGCGGCCGAGAAATGGTATCCGTCCAATTTCGCCGGTTGGGACACCCTCGCCGATACGGTCCGCGCGGAGTTGGACGCGATGCCGGACGGCACTCTGCTGGTCGCGGACAACTTCAAGGTCGGCGCCGAACTCGGTTTCGCCCTCGGCGATCCGGACATCCCGGTGCTCGACCACCCGCTCAATCATCGTCATGGCCGTGCGCCGCAACTGCGGCTGTGGGGCCTGCAGACCCCGGGCCGCCAGGCCTGGGGCGACCGCCCGGTGCTGCTGGTGGTCGGTGCCAGCGAGGTCCGCTACCGCGAACTGCTCGAGCACTACCACGCCCTGTGCGCGATGGTTGGGCCGTTGCCGCCGCCACGCGTGCTCAATGTCGACCATGGCCGCCAGCGCTTCCTGCTGTTCCGGCTGCGCGGCGACGAAGGTGGCGCCTGTGTGGCACCGGCGATGGCCTGGCTCGATCTGGACGTCTCGGATGAAGGCGTGGTCGAGGCATCGGGCTGGGCATTCAAGGAAGGCGTCGGCCTGGGCAAGGTCGAACTGCTGGTCGATGGAGAACCGGCTGGCACGCTCGAATACGGCCTGCACGATCCTGGCGTGGCCGGCTACTGGCGGATCTCGAACGACCCGGGTCACCCCGCGGTCGGGTTCCGCGGCCGGTTGGATCTTGAAGGCGTTGCACCGGGGCGGCGATGGATCGGCCTGCGCCTGCACGGTCGCGATGGCAGTGTCGAGGACTGGCCGGAACAGCCGCTCGAGGTCGGGCGGCGCTGATCCGGGCAGGCGGCCTGGTCGGGCACTTCAGTCGGCGACCCGGGTCGCCGACTCAGGGCAGGCCGATTCAGGGCAGGCCGATTCAGGGCAGGGTGTAGCCCGCTTCGCGTAGCAGGCGCGCGGTCTCGATCAGCGGCAGCCCGACCAGGGCGGTCGGGTCACGCGATTCGACCGCTTCGAACAGGCAGATCCCGAGGCCTTCGCACTTGAAACTGCCGGCGCAGTCGAACGGCTGCTCGGCATCGACATAGCGCGCGATCTCCGCGCCTGACAGCTTGCGCAGGCGCACAGTGGTGACATCCACGGCGACATGCGCGTCCGTATCCGCGCGGACGAGGCAGACGCCGGTATGGAACTGCATCGCGCGTCCCGACATCGCCGACAGTTGGGCGATCGCGGCCTCGCGACCGCCGGGTTTCCCGAGCGGTTGACCGTCGAGCTCGGCGACCTGGTCGGAACCGATCACCCAGGCTGCCGGGTGTACGGCCGCGACCGCCTGCGCCTTGGCGACGGCCAGTCGCCGGGCCAATGCCCCCGGCGATTCGCCCGACAGGGGGGATTCATCGGTTTCCGGCCGTGCGGTTTCGAACGGCAGCCGCAACCGTGCCAGCAATTCGCGGCGATAAAGCGAGGTCGAAGCCAGAATCAGCGGAGCGGTGGCGGCGTTCAAAGGCATGTCGTCCTTGCGCCGGTCAGGGTGTGGAGGCGCGGGCCGCATCGATCCGCGTCAGCTGGTGCTCGATGCGGGCGCGGGCATTGTCGATGCCATCGCGGACCTCGTGCAGCTGGTCGAGGCTGGCGTCATCGCCGTGGTCGCGCAGCCACAGGCGTTGCCGCAGCATCTCGCGCATGGCGTCCTGGACCGGATCTTCCGGTTGATCACCGGTCGCCGCCTCGATCTCGTCGCGCGCAGCGCGCAGACGGGCTTCCAGCGCATCGGCCGCATCCAGGATTTCGCGCAGGGCCCGGCGACGGCGCAAGCCCCGGTTCATGAATATGAATGCGGCGATTGCAGCCACGCCCAGTATCAGCAGGGCCAGCAGGATCAATGGGGATGAATTCACGGGGACGAAGCTCGCGGATGAACCCCAAGTCTGCCGTCCGGCCGGAGGCGGGGCAAATGCGGCCGGCCACTGGCGCGGGTGTTTGACAGGGGGCAAAGGCTCCTTAACATTCAGCGGCTTATGTCCGCTGATGTGCCACGAGTGCAGGTGCCCGAATCGCTGGATGCCTGGCGCATGGTGTCGGCGCGGCGCGGCGTCGAGGGTCGGCTGCCGCTGTCCTCGCTGACCCGTCTGGCCGACAGTCTGATCGATACCGAAGGCGAAGACGTCATTTATTCGCTGGATTTCGACAGGGACGCGCTGCAGGTGCCATACGTCGAACTGCGTATCGAGGCCGAACTTCCGCTGCTGTGCCAGCGGACGCTGCAGCGCTTCCTGTTGCCGGTAAAGATCGTGCAGCGGCTCGGCCTGATCCGCGATGAGTCGGAAGAGGCCGCGCTGCCGCCGGACTACGAACCGCTGCTGATGCCCGCCGACGGCATGTTGCAGGGCGCCGGGCTGGTCGAGGACGAGTTGATCCTGGCCGTTCCGGTCGTGCCGACGATGCCCGGCACGGAAGCGATGGAACGCGATTGGCCCGCCCCCGAGGCCGAGGTCGAACGCGCCAGTCCGTTCGCTGCGTTGTCGGCGTTGAAGCAGAAGCACAAGTCCAACTGAAGTCCACACTGTTTCCGGGTCGCGCGATCCGGTTTTCTTGGAGCAACACCATGGCTGTCCAGAAGTCGAAAGTTTCCCCGTCCAAGCGCGGCATGCGCCGTTCGCACGATTCGCTGACCAGCAAGCAGCTGGCCACCGATCCGACCACCGGCGAAACCCACCTGCGCCACCACATCACCGCCGACGGCTACTACCGCGGCAAGAAGGTGATCGAGACCCGCACCCGGATCGCCGACGAGGAGTAATCTTCTCGTGGCCGCCGCGTTGCGCCTGGCGCACGCGGCGGTTTGCCTTTCAGGGCCGTCGTTTCGCCCTTGACGGGTAGTCGCCTCTCCCAGCCGGTCCCGGCCATGCCGCTCGAACCCTGCGCCGCAGGGCGTTCCGCGCGACGCGTCATCGCCGGTTGCGAGGCGTTTTCGATGCCAGCCGTGCTGGCGGGCTTTCAATCGCCGGGCATGAGCCCCGGCCGGGAGTGGCTTGATGAGTGAGCGGCAACACGCTGGGCGAGATCCCTCGGCGCAGGTCTTTTCGCGCATCGCCGGAACTGGCAGTTACCTGCCGGAGAAGGTGCTGACCAATGACGACCTGTCGAAGATCGTCGATACCAGCGACGAGTGGATCGCCGCTCGCACAGGCATCCGCGAGCGCCACGTCGCCGCCGAGGGTGAAACCACCTGCGACCTCGCGTTCCACGCCGCAACCCGAGCGTTGGAGGCGGCCGGCGTCGAAGCCTCCGAGCTCGACCTGATCGTGGTGGGCACCACCACCCCCGACCTGATCTTTCCCTCGACTGCGTGCCTGCTGCAGGCACGACTCGGTGTTGCCGGCTGTGCTGCGTTCGACGTCAATGCCGCCTGCTCGGGCTTCGTCTATGCGCTGACCGTCGCCGACAAGTTCATCCGTTCCGGCGCGGCACGCAACGTGCTGGTGGTAGGCGCGGAAACCCTGACCCGCATGCTCGACTGGAACGACCGTTCCACCTGCGTGCTGTTCGGCGACGGTGCTGGCGCCGTCGTGCTCACGGCTGATGCCGAGACCGGCATCCTCAGCACCCACATGCACGCCG
Source organism: Lysobacter alkalisoli (assembly GCF_006547045.1). NCBI lineage: Bacteria > Pseudomonadati > Pseudomonadota > Gammaproteobacteria > Lysobacterales > Lysobacteraceae > Marilutibacter > Marilutibacter alkalisoli. The sequence goes on along the minus strand of NZ_CP041242.1, from coordinate 2,479,602 downwards.
ACGGTGCCAAGAAGGAACTGCTGTGGAATCCGGTCGGTGTGTCGGCCGGGTTCAAGCCGGATGAGCACAATGCCGGCGTCAAGGTGCTGATGACCGGCAACGAAGTGTTCAAGCATGCGGTCAAGGCGCTGGATTCCGTGGTCGAGGAAGCCCTTGCGGCCAATGGCCTGGATCGCCACGACATCGACTGGCTGATCCCGCACCAGGCCAACCTGCGCATCATCGAGGCCACCGCCAAGCGCCTGGACATGCCGATGGAGCGGGTCGTCGTCACCGTCGACAGGCATGGCAACACTTCTTCGGGTTCGGTGCCGCTGGCGCTGGATGAGGCGGTACGCTCGGGCAAAGTCCAGCGCGGCCAGCTGCTGCTGCTGGAAGCCTTCGGTGGCGGTTTCACCTGGGGTTCGGCGCTGATCCGCTACTGATACGCGCCTGCGCGGACGTGCCCGCCCTTCGGGGTGGGCCCGGGACTGCGGGTAGTCGGATCGGTGCCCGGAGGGCGCGAAGTGGAAAAAAGGAAAAGACCATGGCCCATTCCCGCGCCGGTGTCAGCCGGCTCTTCCTCGATGGCCAACTGGCCTGGATCAAGCACTATGGGAACGGCACCCGTCGCCTGCGCCTGGGAGCGCTCGACTGGGTCGTGCGTCGCCTGGGCGTGCTGCCGCTGCGGCCACCGCCGCATCATGCCGGCGACGCAGCACGCCGCACCGAGCAACGCCGCTTGCAGGAGCTGGCGTCATCGCGCGTGAATGTTCCGCGTGTATTGGGGGAGGGTAATTCCTTCCTGGTTCTGAGCGACATGGGCGACACGCTTTCCAGTCTGCTGAAGAAGGCCGACGTGGCCGAGGCCGAACGCCTGCTCGCCGCCGCGGTGCGGGCCATTGCAGAGGTGCACCGCGCCGGCCTGTATCTGGGACAACCACTGGCCCGTAACATCACCATCGACGGTCAGGGCCGGGTCGGCTTCCTCGATTTCGAGGAGGATCCGGGCGAGGTCATGTCCATCGTCCAGGCCCAGGCACGCGACTGGCTGGTGTTCTCGGCAGGGACAGCGCGCCATGTGCCGTTCGACGAAACACGCCTGGCCGTGCTGATCGGTGAGGTGATGGCGGACGAGCCGGAGGAATTGCGCGGCCTGCTCAATGCATCGGTCGACCGGCTCGGCTTCCTGCGCCCGCTGACGGCCCGGCTCGGTCATCGTGCCGCCGGCATCGGCAAGGCGCTGCGCAGCTTGCAGCGGGCCCTCGCCGGCTGGGGGGGGATTGTGCTGGTGCTGGGCCTCTGGCTCGATCTTGCCCACGATGGGCAACTCGAGGTGGTCGAGCTGATCGGGGGCCTGTTCGACTGAGTGCCGCCCGGACGATACCAACCCTACGCCCGGGTACAGACGAACCCGGGTAGCGCTCACGTATCATGTCCGGCTTTCCGCGAGCAGTATCCAGGAATCACGCGTGACCCAAACCGAACTCGCCTTTGTCTTCCCCGGCCAGGGATCGCAGTCCACCGGCATGCTGGCCGATCTTGCGGCTCGCCATGGCGAGGTTGTCGCGACCTTTGCCGAAGCGTCCGAAGGCGCCGGCGAGGATCTGTGGGCGATCGCGCAGGGCGAAGGGGATGACCGCCTCGACCAGACCGAATTCACCCAGCCGGCGCTGCTGGCCGGAGGCATCGCGGTGTGGCGGATCTGGCAGTCGCTGGGCGGACCGCAGCCGGCGCAGCTGGCCGGCCATAGCCTGGGCGAGTACACCGCGCTGGTCGCTGCCGGAACGCTGTCGCTGGCCGATGCCGCACGTCTGGTGCGCCTGCGTGGACAGCTGATGCAGGCCGCAGCGCCGGCCGGGACCGGCGGCATGGCCGCGGTGCTCGGCGCCGAAGATGCGTTGGTGGAGGAGGTCTGCGGGACCGTGTCCACTGCATCCGAGGTGGTGGTGCCGGCCAATTTCAATTCGCCAGGGCAGGTGGTGATCGGTGGCCATGCCAACGCGGTCGACAAGGCGTTGACGATGCTTGCCGAGCGAGGCGTGCGCAAGGCGGTCAAGCTTGCGGTCAGCGTGCCCTCGCATACGCCGCTGATGCGCGAGGCGGCGGAGAAACTCGCCGTGGCGATGGACGGCATCGTCTGGCAGGCGCCGCGTTTGCCGGTGGTGCAGAACGTCGATGCCAAGGTTCATGAAAGCGTCGAATCGATCCGCGCCGCGCTGGTGCGCCAGCTGTACCTGCCGGTGCAGTGGACCGGCTGCGTGCAGGCACTGGCCGCGAGCGGCGCCACCCGCATCGCCGAGTGCGGCCCGGGCAAGGTGCTGGCCGGACTGTCCAAGCGCATCGACAAGTCGCTCGATGGCCGCGCGATCGGCACCCCGGCCGATCTCGACAAGGCGCTCGAAGACTGGCGCTGAGGCCAACGGATATCCCGGATCACACACGCGGGCCGCATGCCGGCGCAGAGGCATGCGCACTTATGGTTATCATCGGCGTCCCCGCGTCCGTATGAATGTTGCAGAGGACTGACATGAGCAATGCTCCCCTTTCGGGCGAAATCGCCCTGGTCACCGGTGCCAGCCGAGGCATCGGTGCGGCGATCGCCGATGAGCTGGCCGCGCAGGGCGCGACCGTGATCGGCACCGCCACCAGCGAATCCGGCGCTACCGCGATCGGCGAGCGTCTGTCGGCGCACGGCGGCCACGGCCGCGTGGTCGATGTCAGCGACGCGGCCGCGATCGACGCGCTGATCGACGGCATCGCCAAGGACTTCGGTCCGATCTCGATCCTGGTCAACAACGCCGGCATCACCCGCGACAACCTGCTGATGCGGATGAAAGACGAGGACTGGCAGGCAATTCTTGACACCAACCTGTCCAGCGTCTTCCGCACCTCCAAGGCGGTGATGCGCGCGATGATGAAGGCGCGCAAGGGCCGCATCGTCAATATCGCCTCGGTGATCGGCGTCACCGGCAACGCCGGCCAGGCCAACTACGCCGCAGCCAAGGCCGGCATCATCGCCTTCAGCAAGTCGCTGGCGAAGGAGGTCGGTTCGCGCGGCATCACTGTCAACGTCGTCGCGCCGGGTTTCATCGACACCGACATGACCCGGGCATTGCCGGAAGACGCGAAGGGCGCGATGCTCGGGCAGATCGCGCTGGGCCGCTTCGGCGAGCCGGCCGACATCGCCCGCGCGGTGGCGTTCCTGGCCGGTCCCGCCGCGGCCTACATCACCGGTGAGACCCTGCATGTCAACGGCGGCATGTACATGCCATGATCCCGGGCCGCGATCCGGGGCCGTAACGTGGACGGCCGTGGCTGCGCAGGACGCGCCATCGTATCCGTTGTAACGATTTGAACAGTAAGGGCTTTATCGCAAGCTGGCGAACCGCCCCGATTCCATTAGACTATTCCGTCGAACATCCCGTCCGGGAGGAGTGAGAACCCATGAGCAGCATCGAAGAGCGCGTCAAGAAGATCGTCGTCGAACAACTCGGCGTGAAAGAAGAAGAAGTCACCAACAACGCTTCGTTTGTCGACGACCTCGGCGCGGACTCGCTCGATACCGTCGAGCTGGTGATGGCCCTCGAAGAAGAGTTCGAGTGCGAGATTCCGGACGAGGAAGCCGAGAAGATCACCTCGGTGCAGCAGGCGATCGACTACGTCAAGGCGCACGTCAAGGCCTGACGTCCCGAGCCGGGGCCAGGCGATCCAGTGCCTGGCCCGCAAGGAAACCGGCGACTGACACAGCTCCCGGTATTCCGTGACACCATATCGGGGCCGCACAGCGGCCCCGCGTCGTGTCGGCGGACGTTCGCCGACACGAAGAACGCAGATGGAGAGTTACATGTCCAATCGTCGTCGCGTCGTGGTTACCGGCCTGGGCATCGTGTCCCCGCTGGGCAACGACCTCGCCAGCAGTTGGGATGGCATCGTCAATGGCCGTTCCGGCATCGGCCCGATCACCCACTTCGACGCTTCCGCCTTCACCACCCGCATTTCAGGCGAGGTGCGCGACTTCGACGTCACCCGCTGGGTCGGCGCCAAGGACGCGAAGAAGATGGACCCGTTCATCCACTACGGCGTGGCCGCATCGCTGATGGCGATGGAGGACGCTGGCCTGGTCGTGGACGAGTCCAATGCCGAGCGCATCGGCGCGCTGATCGGCTCGGGCATCGGCGGCATCCTCGGCATCGAGGAGCAGACCATCAAGTACCACGAGGGCGGTCCGCGCAAGGTTTCGCCGTTCTACGTGCCCAGCACCATCATCAACATGCTGCCGGGGCAGGTGTCGCTGCTGACCGGCATCAAGGGCCCGAACTTCTCCGCGGTCTCGGCCTGCGCCACCGCGAACCATTCGATCGGCATGGCGATGCGCATGATCCAGCACGGCGACGCCGACGTGATGATCGCCGGCGGTGCGGAGCGCGGCTCCACGCCAACTTCGGTGGGCGGCTTCTGCTCGATGAAGGCGATGTCGACCCGCAACGACGACCCGACCCGGGCATCGCGTCCGTGGGACAGCGGCCGTGACGGTTTCGTGCTCGGCGATGGTGCTGGCATCCTGATCCTGGAGGAGTACGAGCACGCCAAGGCACGCGGAGCACGCATTTACTGCGAACTGGCCGGCTTCGGCGCATCCTCCGATGCGTTCCACATGACTGCGCCGAGCGAGAACGGCGAGGGTCCGGCCCGCTGCATGGCGGCGGCGTTCAAGGACGCCGGGATCACCCCGGACCAGGTGGGTTATCTCAATGCGCACGGCACCTCGACACCGCTGGGCGATGTGGCCGAGACGCTGGCGATCAAGCGTGCGCTGGGCGATCACGCGTACAAGACGATGGTCAGTTCGACCAAGTCGATGACCGGGCACCTGCTGGGGGCCGCCGGTGGCGTGGAAGCGATCTTCTCGGTGCTGGCGCTGCATCACGGCATCATCCCGCCGACGATCAACCTCGACGAGCCGGGCGAAGGTTGCGACCTCGACTACGTGCCGAACACCGCGCGCGAGGCGAAGGTCGACGTCACGGTGTCGAACGGCTTCGGCTTCGGCGGCACCAACGGCACGTTGGTGTTCCGTCGAGTCTGACCAGGCTCGACTGTTGCTTGTGACGATCCCCGCCGAAGCGGGGATCGTTGTTTTCAGCTTGCGTGAATAGCCGCTTCGAAAGGAGGAGTCGCCGCCCGTCGGGATGGGGATGGATTTCCTGCAGGCGCCGGCAACGTGTCCAGAAGCCGGTGGCCATGGGTTTGCGGGACCTTCCGAAACATGGATGTTTCGGATGAGCCTCCATGGATGGATTCACGGCGTGTCCCGCAAACCCATGGCCACCGGCTTCCCCGCACAGGCCCCCGCTCCCGGAGAAGAACCTGTAGATGCTTCCGGGATGACATGAAACCGGCTGGATGGCCGACAATGTCCGGATGCTCCTGACCCGCCAACTCGCTCCCGGCCTCGATCTGCTGGCCCTGCACCGCACCGACCCGGCGCGCTATCCGCTGCTGCTCGAATCCAGCGCCCACGGCACCGCGCAGGGGCGCTGGGACATGCTGCTGGTCGGGCGTGGCGAGGGACTGTGGCTCGGAACCGATGGTACGACCCGCGACAGCGGTGGGCGCGTGCTTGGAAATGACTTCCTGTCCGCGCTGGATTGTGCCTGGGCGGCCGAGCGGGTCCCGCGCGACGAACCGCGCTGGCCGTTCCGTGGCGGTTGGGCGCTGCTGCTCGGATACGAGCTGGCTGCGCAGGTGGAACCGATCTTGCGGCTGCCGGAAGCCGACGGCTGCATTCCGGCGGCCGTGGCGCTGCGTTGCCCGGCTGCGGTGCTGCGCGATCATGTCAGTGGCGAATGCGTGGCCGTCGCCGAGGCCGGGCATGCGGATCTGCTCACGAGCATCCATGCCGACTGCGATCCGGCCGGGCGAATGGCTCCGCTGCCCGCCTGGCACCCACCGACCGAGGTCGACGAGGACGTCCCGCAGCGCTACCTCGATGGCGTTACCCGGGTGCTGGAGTACCTGCGCGCCGGTGACGTGTTCCAGGTCAACCTGTCGCGGGGCTGGCGGGCGCGCTTCGATCGCGTGCTCGATCCGGCCGCACTGTTCCAGCGCCTGCGCGAGCACAACCCGGCGCCATTCGCCGGCATCTTCTCGACCGGGCAGGGTAGTGTGGTCAGCGCCTCGCCGGAACGGCTGGTGTCGGTACGCGGCGAGGTGGTCGAGACCCGCCCGATCGCCGGTACCCGGCCGCGCATGGCCGGCGACAACGATGTCGAACGCATCCGCGAACTGGTCGGCCACCCCAAGGAGCGCGCCGAGCACGTGATGCTGATCGATCTGGAGCGCAACGACCTGGGGCGTGTCTGCACGCCGGGCAGTGTCGAGGTCGACGAGCTGATGACGGTCGAGAGCTACGCCCACGTCCACCATATCGTCAGCAACGTGCGCGGCCGCCTGCGCGACGATGCGACGCCGGGACAGGTGATTCGCGCGGTGTTCCCGGGCGGCACCATCACCGGTTGCCCCAAGGTGCGCTGCATGCAGATCATCGCCGAGCTGGAAGCGGTCGGGCGGGGCGCCTATACCGGAGCGATGGGCTGGCTCAACCGCGACGGTGATCTCGACCTCAACATCCTGATCCGCAGTGCCGAGGTCGAAGGTGACCTCCTGCGCTTCCGTACCGGTGCCGGCATCGTCGCCGACTCCGATCCGCAGCACGAACTCGGCGAGACCCGTGCCAAGGCACGCGGGATGTTGCGGGCACTGGGAGTGGATGGATGAGCCGGCGCATCCTGATCGGTGACCGGCGCGTCGACACGATCGATCCGGCCGATCGCGGCCTCGCCTACGGTGATGGCCTGTTCGAGACCATGCGTGCGCACCGCGGCGCGGTGCCGTGGTGGGATGCGCATTGGGCCCGGCTGGTACGCGGAGCAGGGCGGCTGCGCCTGCCGGTGCCGGACCCGGCGCGGACAAAGCAGGAAGCGGAAGCCTTGCTCGACGGCCGCGACGCCGTGCTCAAGCTGCTGCTGACCCGAGGTGCGGGCGGGCGCGGCTATGCGCCACCGGAGAGCGCCGAACCCATGCTGGTGTTGTCCGTGCACGACCTGCCACCTGCATCGCCCGCTGAGGGCCTCTCCCTGTGCTGGTGCGACATCCGCCTTGCGGTCCAGCCGGCATTGGCCGGGCTCAAGCACAGCAATCGGCTTGAGCAGGTGCTGGCGCGGATGGAGTGGGATGATCCCGCCATCCACGAGGGCCTGGTGCGCAGCAGCGAAGGCGACGTCGTCTGCGCCACCGCCGCCAACCTGTTCATCCTCCGCGATGGCAGCTGGCATACGCCGCCGCTCGATCGCTGCGGTGTGGCCGGGGTGTGCCGGGCCTGGGCGATGGAAGCGCTCGGCGCCGTCGAAACACGGTTGGATGTGACCGATGTCGAAACCGCGGAAGCGATTTTCCTGTGCAACGCCGTGCGGGGTATCCTGCCGGTCGCACGGCTCGGGGCGCGGTGCTGGGCGCCGCATCCGCAGATAAGCGCCCTGCAGGCGCGGCTCGCGGTCGAGGTTCCCGCATTCGCAGCCGCATTCACAATGGAGAGATCGTGAGTCGCAAGTTCCTGCGCCGCCTGGGCAAATTGGTGTTGCTGCTGTTCGTCGTCCTGCTGATCGCCGCGGCCGCGGCCGGGTGGTGGGGCTGGCAGCGCTACCAGGCTTTTGCCGACACTCCGGTGGATGGTCTGCAGCCCGGGGCGCACCTGCTGGTCGAGCGTGGCGACTCGCTGCCGGTGGTGATGCGCAAACTGCGCGAGCTGGGCGTGCGCGAGGGTCACGAGATTGAATGGCGCATGCTGGCCCGTGAACTTGGCGCCGGCGGCCGTCTGCAGGTCGGCGAGTACGCCCTCGCCGAGGGCATGAGCCCGCGCGAAATCCTCATCGCGATGCGCGACGGCAGGGTGGTGCGCTACGCCTTCACGATCCTCCCGGGCCGCAACATGCGCGAACTGCGTGCGGCCCTGGCCCGGGCCGAGCCGCTGCTGCACCAGTCCGCAGACCTGGATGACGCCGCGCTGATGGAAACGCTCGGTCATCCTGGTCAGCACCCGGAGGGCCGCTTCCTGCCGGAGACCTATCACTACACCCGCGGCGACAGCGACCTCGACATCCTGCGTCGCGCGCACTCCTCAATGCAGAGGGCGCTGGACGCGGCATGGAGCAATCGCGATCCCGGGACACTGCTCAAGTCGCCCGACGAGATGCTGATCATGGCCTCGATCGTCGAGAAGGAAACCGGCATCGCCGAGGAGCGGCCGCAGATCGCCGGCGTGTTCGAGCGCCGCCTGCGGATCGGCATGCGGCTGCAGACCGACCCGACCGTGATCTACGGGCTCGGAGCCACCTTCGACGGCAACATCCGCCGCCGCGACCTGGTGACCGACACGCCGTACAACACCTACACCCGCGACGGCCTGCCGCCGACGCCGATCGCAATGCCCGGGGTCGAGGCGCTGCAGGCGGTCGCCCGGCCCGCCGATGGCGATGCGCTGTATTTCGTCGCGGTGGGCGATGGCAGCGGCCGGCACGTGTTCTCGCGGACCCTGGCCGAGCACAACGCCGCCGTCGCGCAATACCTGCGCCGCTACCGGCAGGCACGTGCGGCCGAGCGCGCGGCGATGCAGGAGGCCCCTGCGGTCGGTACCGGGCCGGAGGCGCCATGAGCCTGCGCGACTGCCCACGACTCATCACTCTGGAAGGCGGCGAGGGCGCCGGCAAGTCGAGCGCGCTTGATGCACTCGCACGCCATCTGCGCGATGCCGGCGCGGAGGTCGTGACCACCCGAGAGCCCGGCGGCACTCCGCTGGCCGAACAGATCCGCGGCCTGTTGCTGGATACACATCACGAACCCCCGGCGCCGGAAACCGAGTTGCTGTTGATGTTCGCCGCCCGTGCCCAACACGTGCGCGAGACTGTGCTGCCCGCCCTCGAACGTGGCGCCTGGGTCATCAGCGACCGCTTCACCGACGCCAGTTTCGCCTACCAGGGCGCGGCGCGCGGCGGCGATGCCGGCTTCATCGCCGAGCTCGAGCGGCGCGTGGTCGGGATCCGTCCCGGCCTGACCCTGCTGCTGGACGTGCCTGTCGCTGTCGGACTGGAGCGTGCGCGCCGGCGCGGTGAAACCGATCGCATCGAGGGCGAGCAGGAGGCTTTCTTCGAACGTGTACGCGCCAGCTACCTCGCCCGTGCCAGGGCCGAACCGGATCGTTTCCGTGTCATCGATGCGACCCGGCCGATGAATGCGGTCGCCGCCGAGGCCGTCGCCCACCTGCAACGGCAGATCGAGATGACCGCTTCGGACATCGCCCATGGGTGATTCGATTCCCGCCTTTGCCCCCTGGCAGCAGCGCATCTACACCCAGGTCGCCGCCGCACTCGATGCCGGCCGGCTCGGTCACGGCCTGCTGTTCTGCGGGCCTGCGCAACTCGGCAAGCGCGCGGTTGCAGAACGTCTTGCGCGGCGGGTGCTGTGTCTGCAGCCGGCTGGCGATGGCGAACCCTGTGGCACCTGCCGGGCCTGCACGCTGTTCGACCAGCGCCACCAGCGCGAATACGAGGAAACCCGGCCCGACGGCCGGCTCGCCCACCCGTTCGGCCGCAGTAGCCACCCCGATGCCCTGTTTGTCGGCCATGCACTGAACGAGAAGGCGCGACCGCCGAAGATGCGCAGCGAGATCGTGATCGAACAGATCCGCGGCCTTTCCGCGCAGTTGGCGCTGACCCCGCAATATGGAGACGCACGGGTGGCGATCCTCGATCCGGCCGACGCCATCAACACCGCCGCCAGCAACGCCCTGCTCAAGACCCTTGAAGAGCCGGTTCCCGGCCGCTACCTGTGGCTGGTCAGCGCCTTCCCGGCGCGGCTGCCAGCGACCATCCGCAGCCGCTGCCAGCGTATCGAATTCCGCCTGCCGCCTTGCGACGAGGCGCTGGCCTGGCTGTTGGCGCAGGGGCATGGCGAGGACGACGCCGGCGATGCGCTGGAGGCCGCGCGCGGCCATCCCGGCCTGGCCCATGAGTGGCTCGAAGGTGATGGCCTCGGCCTGCGCCGCGAAGTTGCCGACGACTTGCGCGAGCTCGAGGGCGGGCGGGCTTCGCCGGTTGAGACCGCGCAGCGCTGGGCCGCCGACGACCAGACCGAGTTGCGCCTGCGCCATGCCGCCGACCTGGCCGTGTTCGAGGCTTCGCGCTTGACCGACCCGGCGCGCACGCGCAGTCTGGCCACCTGGTTCGACAAGGCCAACCGGACCCGCGACCTGCTTCGCACGACAGTGCGCGCGGATCTTGCGATAGTGGAGTTGTTGATGGCCTGGCGGGCCGGCCTCAGGCAACGCTAGCCTCGACATCGGTGAAACGACGAATACGGAACGGGGAAACTCCGGGCAATGGGCAAGACAGGGGTCAGTGCATGAGCAGAACACCATGAGCAGTGCAGGCGCGCGGCAGGGCATCCTGACCATGGCGATCAAGGACAAGGCGCAGCTGTACAGCGCCTACATGCCGTTCATCCGCAGCGGCGGTTTGTTCGTGACCACGCCCAAGCGCTATTTCATCGGCGACGAGGTGTTCCTGTTGATCACCCTGCCCGAATCCAACGAGCGCATGCCGGTCGCCGGCAAGGTGGTCTGGGTCACTCCGGTCGGTGCACAGGGCAGCCGTCCGGCCGGCATCGGCGTCCAGTTCAACGACACCGCGGAGGGCGAGGCGGTCAAGGGCAAGATCGAGGCCCTGCTCGCTGGCCAGCTGAGCAGCGACCGGCCGACGCACACGATGTGAGAGCAAGCCGCTTCCACCCGTCGTCCCGTGGACGCCGGGATCCATCTTGATCAAGGAGCACCGCAAGGATGCGGGAAGTTCGGCCCTGTGTTTACATCCTCGCCAGTCGCATGCGCGGCACGCTCTATACGGGTGTGACATCCAATCTGGTCCAGAGGACCTGGCAGCACCGGAATGATCTGGTTGCGGGTTTCACCCGCCGCTACCGCGTGCACACCCTCGTCTGGTACGAGATGCATCCCACCATGCAATCCGCGATAACCCGCGAAAAAGCCATAAAGGAATGGCGGCGAGCCTGGAAGCTGGAGCTGATTGAGAACACGAACCCCGAGTGGCGTGATCTCTACCCTGGCATCCTGTGACTTACGCCGGGGTTGGCAAAGATGGACCCCGGCTTTCGCCGGGGCGACGGGGAATATCAGCCGCTCGCGTCGTCATCCCGGCGAAAGCCGGGATCCATTTCGATCTTCGCGCTCGTATCCGGACTGAGCTCAGCCATGCAATGCGGGGTTGTCCCATCCCGGCCGCGGCGCGAACCGGTCGCCGTGGCGGGCTTGCAGCGCCTTGAGCTTCTCCAGCAGCTTGTCGGCGCCGGTTTCGCGGATGTGCTGGATCGGGCCGCCGCGGAACGGGGCGAAGCCGGTGCCGAAGATCACCCCGGCGTCGAGCAGTTCGGCGTCGCTGACCACGCCCTCGTGCAGGCAGGCCACCGCTTCGTTGAGCAGCGGCAGGATCAGGCGGTCCTCGAGGTCGGCCGGTGCCTTGTAGTCCTTCGGCAGTTCCGGTTTGACCGGTTTGCCTTCGGCCCACTTGTAGAGGCCCTGGCCGTCCTTCTTGCCGCGCTTGCCGGACTCGACATTGCCGAGCGATGACGGTACTTCCAGCCCGAGGAACGGCGCCAGCTCGGCACCGACGCCGGCGGCCACGTCCAGGCCGACGGTGTCGATCAGCTCGATCGGCCCCATCGGCATGCCGAACTTCACCGCCGCCTTGTCGATCGCCGGCCCCGGGATGCCCTCGGCGTAGGCCGTGGCCGCCTCCAGCATGTACGGGAACAGCACCCGGTTGACCAGGAAGCCCGGGCTGCCGGCGACCGGTACCGGCAACTTGCCAATGGCCTTGCAGAACGCGGCCAGCCGCTGCTGGGTCGCTTCGGCCATGCCATCGTGGTGGATGATTTCGACCAGCGGCATCAGTGCCACCGGGTTGAAGTAGTGCAGCCCGGCGAACTGCGCCGGGCGCTGGATGTGTCCGCGCAGTTCGGTCAGCGGGATCGACGAGGTGTTGGTGGTCAGCAGCGCGTCGGCCTTCATCCGCGGCTCCAGGTCGGCGTACAGCTCGCGCTTGGCTCCGGGGTTCTCGATGATCGCCTCGATCACCAGATCGGCGTCGGGCACGCCATCGCCGTTGAGGTCGCCGCGCAGGCGTGCGTTGGCCTGTTCGCGCTTCGATTCATCCTTGACCTTCTTCTCGAACAGCGCGCGGCCACGGGACAGGGCGCCGTCGATGAAGCGCTGCTCGCGATCCTGCACGGTCACCTCGAAGCCCTTGTAGGCCGACCACGCGGCGATGTCGCCGCCCATCACGCCGGCGCCGACCACGTGGACCTTCGAGATGCCATGGTCCTTGCCGCCCTGTGACTTCAGCCGCTCCTGCAGGAAGAACACCCGGATCAGGTTGCGTGCGGTGGGCGTCGCCGAAACCTTGACCACGCCCTTGCGTTCGGCAGCGAGCTGGCTCTGGGTGCCGCCGCCGGCGCGCTTCCAGGTGTCGATCAGCGCGTACGGGGCGGGGTAGTGCTCGCGGCGAGCCTTGCGTGCGACCTGTTTGGTCAGCACCGGCGCCAGTGCCTGCCGTACCGGCCAGGTGTTGGTGGCCCAGCCGAGGAAACGCTGCTTGAACGGGCGCGTGGTCCCGCGCAGGGCCAGTTTGGCGGCCTCGTCCTCCAGCAGCGGTGCCTCCACGACCTTGTCGACCAGGCCGATTGCACGCGCTGCCTTGGCCGACAGGCTGCGCCCGGTCAGCATCATGTCGAACGCGGCGGGTGCGCCGACCAGGCGCGGCAGACGCACGCTGCCGCCCCAGCCGGGAAAGATGCCGAGCTTGACCTCGGGCAGGCCGATCCGGGTCGAGGCGTCCGTGCTGGCGACGCGGTAGTCGCAGGCCAACGAGATCTCGGTGCCGCCACCCATGCAGAAGCCGTGGATCGCGGCCACCGTGGAGCAGGGCAGTTCGGCCAGGCGCTGGAACACCTGCTGGCCGCGACGGATCGCGTCGCCGACCATGTCGTTCTCGCCGAAGGTCGCGAACTCCTTGATGTCGGCGCCGGCAATGAAGCCGCTGGCCTTGGCCGAAGCCAGCACCACGCCTTTCGGCGGGTCCATGGCCAGGCGTTCGAGCAGGCTGTCGAGCTCGATCAGCACGTCCTGGGCGAAGGTGTTGACCGAGGACTCCGCCCGGTCGAAGGAGAGCACAAGGACTCCGTCCTCGCGCAGCGAGGTCTGCCAGTGCTGGAAGCGAAGACCGTCGAGGCCAGCGATCATGCTGCACCATCCGTTCACGTATGGGAGACCCGCTATCATCCCGAGGATACTTTGTCGGCGTCAAATGGCGCCCTCCGACCCGCTGGAACATGACCGCTGGCGCTTGCGGTGGCGGCCATCAGCCCCATTAATCAGCGCAAGGGCCCCGAACGGGCCCGGTTGAACTTTTTCCCGACAGGGTTGTCTCATTGTTCGGCCGGTGTGTTTCACAGCACGCTGCCGAGCTGACAGGAGTGCCGGCACGGCATGGCCGAAAACAAACTCGCTCAAGACACTGCCCAGGGGCAGGATGCGTCGCTCGACCAGGACTTGGTCAGGCGCGTCCAGCAGGGCGACAGCGCGGCGTTCGATGCCCTGGTGCGGAAGTACCAGCACCGGATCGTCGGGTTGATCGGGCGTTACATCCCCGACTGGAGCGAATGCCAGGACGTGGCCCAGGAAACTTTCATGCGCGCCTATCGCGCGCTGCCGAATTTCCGTGGCGACGCCCAGTTCTATACCTGGTTGCACCGGATCGCCGTGAACACTGCCAAAAACCACCTCGCAGCGCAGAACCGCAGGCCGCCGACGGACGACGTCGACGCGGCCGATGCCGAACAGTTCGATGGCGGCATCCGGCTCCGTGATACCGATACCCCGGAACACGAGCTCATGCGCCAGGAGGTCGAGCGCGCGGTGATGGAGACGGTACAGTCCCTTCCCGGGGAGCTGGCCACCGCGATTACCTTGCGCGAGGTCGAGGGCTTGAGCTACGAAGAAATCGCCAGCCGGATGGACTGCCCGATCGGCACCGTGCGTTCGCGGATCTTCCGTGCCCGCGAAGCCATCGATGAAAGGCTGCGTCCGCTGCTGGACGCCACTTCCGTCCGCGAACGTACTCACTGACATGCAGACGAATCCGCCTCTCAACTCCTCCAGTCCGTCCCGCGACGATCGCGAGACGTTGTGCGCCCTGTTCGATGGAGAACTGGACGCCGCTGCTGCCCGTTTCGCCCATCGCCGGCTCGAACACGACCTGCAATGGCGTGAGGCCTGTGGCCGCTGGCAGCTGGCGGGGGATGTGCTGCGCCGCCAGGCCAGCGGCGTCGCGCCGATGGGTTTTGCCGACCGTATCGCCCGGGCGCTGAAGGCCGAAGCCGACGAGGCCGCGCATCCTGCCGTGGCGTCTGCCGGCGGAGCCATGCGTTCGACAGCCCTGCGCCGGCGCTGGATTCCGGGTGCGGCGCTGGCCGCTTCGGTAGCGGTGGCCGCGCTGCTCGTCACCCGCCCGGCGGACAACCCCGATGCCACGCCGACGTCCCTGACGACCGTCTCCGGCTCGGAAGCATTGCCGGTCATGCCTGAGCAGACCGGTCAGGCATCGGTCGAAGCGCTGCTGGCCGACTCCGCTGAGACCGCGACGCCCCCGGGTGACCCGGTCCCGGTTGAGGTCGCCGTTGCCGCGGCGGCGACCGCCGTGGCTGCTGCCGATCCCGCCCGCCGCAGCAGCGAGCGGGCCTCGCGCAACCAGGTGTCCCGGCGAACCCCACGCGGCAGTGAGGCCAGCGCGCCGATGACGACCGCCGAAGACCTTGCAGCGCCCATCGTGGAGGCGGTGGCCTCGTTGCCGGTACCGGAGAACGCAGCCAATCCATTTGCCGCCGCCGCGGTGGCCGGTGACGCCGACGCGGCGGAATCCAGGCCGTGGCCGCGAGCGGTGTTGCCGGGGTACGGCGAGCGCAGCGGCTATTCCGTCGGCTACGGCCAGATGGAGCCGGTGTCGCCGTCGTTCTACCCGTTTGAACCACGCACGTCCGAACCGGAAATCCGCCCGCCCACCGATGAGTCGTCCGCGGCGACGCCTCCCGAGCGCTGAGCCGATCCCGATCCCGGCCGGGCCGCGACCTGGGGTTGTGCCCGGCCTTCCGAAAACATCCTGTTGAACAGTCGAGGCCGATTCCATGAACCGACCGCTTCGTGCCCTGGCCCTGTGTGGCCTGATCATCGCCGCACTGCCCGTCGCCTGCAGTGCCCAGCCGCCCGCCCAACCCGCGACGGAGAACAACTCCGGCGCCACGCCATCCAGCATTGCACCGCCGCCAGCGGCTACCCCGGCCCGGCCGTTGGTCACCGGCCTGCCGGACTTCAGCGCGCTGGTGGACCGGGTCGGACCGGCGGTGACCAGCATCAGTGCCGAGATCGCGCCGCGCCGGGTCTCGCGCCAGCAGATGCCGGGCCAGGACGATATCCCTGAGTTCTTCCGCCGGATGTTGCCGCCGGGCATGCTCCCCGGCGGGCCGCAGACGCCACAGGCGCCGCGTGGCGTTTCGCAGGGCACCGGCTTCCTGATCTCCGCAGACGGCTATCTGCTGACCAATCATCACGTGGTCGACGGTGCCGACAAGGTCACCGTGCGCCTGTCCGATCGGCGCGAGTTCGAGGCCGAGGTGATCGGCAGCGACGAACAGTACGACGTCGCCCTGCTCAAGATCGACGCCAGGGGTCTGCCGTTCCTGCGCGCAGCCGATGCCAGCCTGACCAGGCCGGGACAGTGGGCGGTTGCGATCGGTTCGCCGTTCGGCTTCGACCATTCGGTCACCGCCGGCATCGTCAGTGCGATCGGTCGCAGCAATCCGTATTCCGGCCAGCAGTACGTGCCCTTCATCCAGAGCGATGTGGCGATCAATCGCGGCAACTCGGGCGGTCCGCTGCTCAACACCAGCGGCGAGGTGATCGGCATCAACTCGCAGATATTCTCCAATTCCGGCGGTTTCATGGGGTGAGCTTCGCCATCCCGATCGATCTGGCGATGAGCGCCGCCGAACAACTGAAGGACACCGGTTCGGTACGCCGCGGCCTGCTTGGCGTCAATATCCAGCAGATCACCTCCGACGAGGCGCGGGCGCTTGGACTGTCCGACAACGCCGGCGCGCTGGTTTCCAATATCCAGCCTGGCAGCGCCGCCGAGAAGGCCGGCATCCAGCGCATGGACGTGATCCGCTCGGTCAACGGCAAGCCGGTGTCCACCGTGGCCGACCTGCCGCCCCTGATCGGCGCGCATGCACCCGGTGCCAAGGTCCGCCTGGGCATCATCCGCGATGGCAAGACGCGTGACGTCGAGGTGGTGCTCGACGCGCTGGAAGGCGACGCCGTGGCTGCCGCCAACCGCCCGGCCCGCGCGACGACGACTCCACCCCAGCCGCGGGCGGCAATCCGCTGGGCCTGGCGACCCAGGCGCTGAGTGCTGCCGAACGCCAGCAACTGGGATTGAAGAAGGATGAGGGTGTCCGGGTCACAGCGGTCGAGGGTGATGCCGTCCGCGAAGCCGGCATCCGTCCCGGCGATCTGATCCTGTCGATCGGCCGCAAGACCGTCGGCACTCCGGCCGAGCTCGACAGGGTGTTGAAGGATGCCAAGGCCGGCGACACCGTGATGCTGCTGGTCCAGCGCCAGGGCACAACCCAGTTCCGCGCGGTGACCTTGTAGGGCCGCTTGCTGACGGCGGATTCGGACAGAGCCGCCGCCTGCGGGGCGGGGGGTGCTCCGCCCGGTCACCTTTACTGGCGCATGCGCCAGTGAAGCTCCCAGAGTTTGCGTTACAAACTTCGGGCCCCGAGCCATGCTTCCAATCCCCCGTTCGCGCCTGCGACACGAGCCGCCCCCTTGCCAAGGGGGCTTTGACGAGTCGGGTTGTGGGCCCGATTCGCGGTCCGGCCGGGCGCAGCGCGCCGGGCGTTCGCCAAGGTCGCGCGGCAGTGCTGCTCAAACGGCCTCGGTTTACCCATGCCCAGCGGCCTCCCGCGAACCTGCCCACCATGCCGTATGCGATAATCGCCCGTTAATCCACGGACACCCCAGGCCCGAGCACCGATCCCGGAAACGCTCGAGCCGCCAGCCCCCGCCCGCATGCAGCAGATCAGAAACTTCTCCATCATCGCCCACGTCGACCACGGCAAGTCGACGCTCGCCGACCGCATCATCCAGTTGTGCGGCGGCCTGACCGCGCGCGAGATGGAAGCCCAGGTGCTCGACAACAACCCGATCGAGCGCGAGCGCGGCATCACCATCAAGTCGCAGTCCGTCTCGTTGCCGTACACCGCGCGCAACGGCCAGACCTACTTCCTCAACTTCATCGACACCCCCGGCCACGTCGATTTCAGCTACGAGGTCAGCCGCTCGCTGGCCGCCTGCGAGGGCGCGCTGCTGGTGGTCGACGCCGCCCAGGGCGTCGAGGCGCAGTCGGTGGCCAACTGCTATACCGCGGTCGAGCAGGGACTGGAAGTGGTGCCGGTGCTCAACAAGATCGACCTGCCGACGGCCGACATCGACAAGGCCAAGGCCGAGATCGAGGCGGTGATCGGCATCGACGCCACCGATGCGGTCGCGGTCAGCGCCAAGACCGGCCTCAACGTCGAGGAGGTGCTGGAAGCGATCGTCCACCGCATCCCGCCGCCGCAGCCGCGTGACACCGACAAGTTGCAGGCGCTGATCATCGACTCCTGGTTCGACAACTACCTGGGCGTGGTGATGCTGGTGCGCATCATGCAGGGCGAGATCAAGCCCGGCGACAAGCTCACGGTCATGTCCACCGGCCGCAGCCACCAGGTCGACAACGTCGGCGTGTTCACCCCCAAGCGCAAGGAACTGGGCCGGCTTGGCGCGGGCGAGGTGGGCTGGGTCAACGCCTCGATCAAGGACGTGCACGGCGCCCCGGTCGGCGACACCCTGACCCTCACCGCCGATCCCGCGCCCAAGCCGTTGCCGGGCTTCCAGGAAATGCAGCCGCGCGTGTTCGCCGGCCTGTTCCCGGTCGATGCCGAGGACTACCCTGACCTGCGCGAGGCGCTGGAGAAGCTGCGCCTGAACGACGCCGCGATGCGCTTCGAGCCGGAAAGCTCGGAGGCGATGGGCTTCGGCTTCCGCTGCGGCTTCCTCGGCATGCTGCACATGGAGATCGTGCAGGAGCGGCTGGAGCGCGAATACGACCTCAACCTGATCAGCACCGCGCCGACCGTGGTCTACGAGGTGCTCAAGACCGACGGCACCGTGATCCCGATGGACAACCCGGCCAAGCTGCCGCCGGTGAACCAGGTCGAGGAGATCCGCGAGCCGATCATCCGCGCCAACATCCTGACCCCGCCGGACTACATCGGCGGCATCATCACCCTGTGCGAGGAGAAGCGCGGCAGCCAGATCGGCATCACCTACATGGGCAGCCAGGTGCAGATCGCCTACGAACTGCCGATGGCCGAGGTGGTGCTGGACTTCTTCGACCGCCTGAAGTCTGTCAGCCGCGGCTACGCCTCGCTCGACTACCACTTCCTGCGCTTCGACCCGGGCCCGTTCGTACGCGTCGACATCCTGATCAACGGCGACAAGGTCGACGCGCTGTCCATCATCTGCCACCGCAGTCACGCCGACCGCCGCGGTCGCGACCTGTGCGAGCGGATGAAGGAACTGATTCCGCGGCAGCAGTTCGACGTCGCGATCCAGGCCGCGATCGGCTCGCAGGTCATCGCCCGCACCACGGTCAAGGCGTTGCGCAAGAACGTGCTGGCCAAGTGCTACGGTGGCGACATCAGCCGCAAGAAGAAGCTTCTCGAGAAGCAGAAGGCGGGCAAGAAGCGGATGAAGCAGGTCGGAAGCGTGGAAATTCCGCAGGAGGCCTTCCTGGCCGTGCTGCAAGTGGACAACAAATAAAGGAAAAGAAACCGCATGGTCTGGTTTGAAACCGCCCTGGTGGCGCTGACGGTCGTCTCGGGCTTCATCTGGTTGCTGGACAAGCTGTACCTGGCCAAGCGCCGCGTCGCCCACGCAACCCTGCTCGATGAGGACGGCGAGCCCTGGTACGTCGATTACTCCAAGGCGTTCTTCCCGGTCCTGCTGGCGGTGCTGATCCTGCGCAGCTTCATTGCCGAGCCGTTCCGGATCCCGTCCAACTCGATGATGCCAACCTTGCTGACCGGCGACTTCATCCTGGTCAACAAGTTCGCCTACGGTCTGCGTCTGCCGATAAACAACAAGAAGATCGTGGCCCTGGGCGAACCGGCACGTGGCGACGTGGTGGTGTTCCGCCCGCCGCACCGTCCCGACGAGGACTGGATCAAGCGCGTGGTCGGCCTGCCGGGCGACACCGTGGCCTACCGCGACAATGTGGTGTTCGTGAACGGGCAGCCGATGGCCTACCAGCAAGTCGGGACGTACGAGGGCACGGGCAGGGGCCGCGAGATGACCGGGGCAATGGAACTGAGCGAGAACCTGGACGGACGCATCCACCGGGTGCTCGAGCGTACCCGTCCCGGGTTGCCGTTCTCCGATCCGGGCGAAGGTGAATGGGTGGTGCCGCCGGGTCACTATTTCGTGATGGGCGACAATCGTGATAATAGCGAGGACAGCCGATACTGGCGGTCGCACTTCCTGCCGGAGGAAAGCCTGAGGGGCAAGGCGTTCCTGATCTGGATGCACTGGGATGGCGGGCTCGGCGCTTCGCGCATCGGATCCCGTATCCCGTAGTCCGGCCGGGCAGGGTATGCAGCTTGTCCCGGGAGACCGCCATCACGGCGGTTTTCCGGACCGGACCGGGTGGTCAATCGCACAACGGCAATGGGGAGAACGGCATGGGCTACAAAGGCATGAAACGTACGCAAGGGGGCATGACCCTGATCAGCTTCATCATCGTGCTGGCGGTGGTGGGCGTGTTCATCTACATGGGCATGAAGCTGATCCCGATGTATTCCGAGTACTACGCGGTCAAACGCGCGCTGTCGGAAATGAGCACCGATGCCGCGGTCGAGCACGCGGACCCGGCCAAGATCCGCGATCTGTTCTTCCGCCGGCTGTACATCAGCTATTCCGACAATGTCGGCAAGGAAGATTTCAAGATCGAGCGCAAGGATGCCGGCTACCTGATCACCGTCGATTACGAGGTGCGCAAGCCGCTGATCGGCAATCTCGACATTGTCGGCCGGTTCAATGCCACGCAGGAACTGCGCCGCCGCGGTGGCTGATTCGTCTTGGCTGACCTGATCGGCTACCGGTTCTCGGACCCGGGCCTGCTCGAGCAGGCCCTGACGCATCGCAGTGCCGGGGCCCGGAACTACGAGCGGCTGGAATTCCTGGGCGACGCACTGGTCAACCTGTTCGTTGCCGAGGCGCTGTTCCAGCACTGGCCACAGGTGGATGAGGGCGCGCTGACCCGCGCCCGCGCCGAACTGGTGCGCGAGTCCTCGCTGGCCATCATCGCGCGCGACCTCGAGCTCGGCCCACGCCTGATCCTCGGCCCCGGCGAGATGAAGTCCGGCGGACACCGGCGCGACTCGATCCTGGCCGACGCGGTCGAGGCCGTGGCCGGGGCGATCTATCTCGATGCAGGTTTCGAGGCTTGCCGCACGGCCGTGCTGCCCTGGTTCAAGGCCGCGATGGACGCGATGCCGCCGCCGCACAAGGTCGGCAAGGATGCCAAGACCCGCCTGCAGGAATGGCTGCAGGGCCGCCAGAAACCCCTGCCGGTGTATGCCCTGCTCGCCGAAAGCGGCGAAGAGCACGCCAAGCATTTTCATGTCAGCTGCACCCTCGCCGATCCACCATTGCGGACGGAAGGCGAGGGCAGCTCTCGCCGCGCCGCAGAGCAGGCCGCGGCCGAGGCGGCGCTGGGTGAGCTGGCGGGCTGAAAGCGCCGTCACCATGAATGAGGCGAAGGATGACGGCGACACCGTCATCGGTTGCCGGCAAGTACAATCCCTCCATGAACACCTCCACTCACCGCGCCGGCCACGTCGCCGTCATCGGCCGCCCGAATGTCGGCAAGTCGACCCTGATCAATGCCCTGGTCGGAGCCA
The DNA here is from genome assembly GCF_006547045.1 of Lysobacter alkalisoli. NCBI lineage: Bacteria > Pseudomonadati > Pseudomonadota > Gammaproteobacteria > Lysobacterales > Lysobacteraceae > Marilutibacter > Marilutibacter alkalisoli. Next base: position 2,458,437 of record NZ_CP041242.1, on the reverse strand, counting down.
AGGTCAGCATCGTTTCCAACCGGCCGCAGACCACCCGTCACCGCCTGCTCGGCATCGCCACCTTCGAGGCCGGCCAGTTGGTGCTGGTCGATACCCCGGGGCTGCATCGCGATCAGGGCAAGGCCACCGCCTCGGCCATGCACCGTTCGATGAACCGGGCTGCGCGCGGAGCGCTGGAGGGTGTCGACGCGGCGATGCTGGTGGTCCAGGCCGGGCGCTGGGACGAGGCCGACGACTTTGCCTATCAGGCCCTGCACGGCGCCGGTCTGCCGGTGGTGCTGGTGGTCAATCAGGTCGACCTGCTCAAGGACAAGACCGCGCTGCTTCCATACCTGGCCAAGGTCAGCGAAGGCCGCGATTTCGCCAGCATCCATCCGGTTTCCGCGCTCAAGCGAAAGGGCCTGGAGGCCTTGGCCAAGGACGTGCTGGCGCTGGTGCCGGAACAGCCGCCGTTGTACGGAGAGGACGAAATCACCGACAAGAGCCAGCGTTTCCTCGCCGGCGAGATGGTGCGCGAGCAGTTGATGCGCCAGCTCGGCAAGGAACTGCCGTATGCGACCACGGTCGAGATCGAGCGGTTCGTGGTCGATGGCAACCTGTTGCGGATCGGTGCGGTGATCTGGGTCGAGCGCGACGGACAGAAAGCGATCGTGATCGGCAAAGGCGGTGAGCGCCTGCGCGACATCGGCGCCGCGGCACGCCAGCACATGGAGCGCCTGTTCGGCGCCAAGGTGTTTCTGGAAACCTGGGTGCGGGTACGCTCGGGATGGTCGGACGACGAGGCCGCACTGCGGGCGTTCGGATACGAATAGCGAGTAGCGAGGGGAGAGTGGAGAGGAGTGAGAAACGAGTAGAAGCTCACACGCCAGTAGTTCTGTCACTCTTTTCTCACTCCTCTCTACTCTCCACTGCCTCATGCGCCTGACCGCCCAGCCCGCCTTCGTCCTGCACACGCGCCCATGGCGTGAGACCAGCCTGCTGGTCGAGGTCCTGAGCGCGGAGCATGGGCGCGTCGGCCTGCTCGCACGCGGCGTGCAGGGGCCGAAGCGGCATCCGTTGCGGGCGGCGTTGCAGCCATTGCAGTCGATCCGTTTCGATGCGGTCTGGCGCGGCGAACTGGCCCGGCTGATCGCGGCCGAGGCGGTCGATGTGGCGCCACGGTTGTCGGGCGAGGCGACACTGGCGGCCTTCTACCTCAACGAGCTGACCTTGCGGCTGGCGCCGCGGCAGGAGCCGCAGACGGAACTGTTCGCGGCCTACGCTCGTGCCCGCGAGCGCCTGCGCGTCGGCGAACCGCTGGGCTGGACGTTGCGGCGCTACGAGCGCGACCTGCTCGATGCGTTGGGCGTCGGATTCGACTGGCGGACGGACGGCGATGGCGATCCGATCGATCCGGCCGCGCGCTACCGGCTCGATGCCGAGCACGGTCCGCGCCGCCTGCTGCTCGACCGTGGACGGGCCGACCGGGCCGGAGCCGCTACCGGTCGTGCGTTGCTGGCCCTGGGCGAGGACCGGATGCCGGACGCGGCCGACCTGGCTTCGCTGCGCCGCGCGATCCGCGATGTGCTGGCCCACCACCTGGGAGCGCGTGGCCTGAAATCCTGGGAAATGCTCGGCGCACTGGCGGCGACGGTCGCGCCATCAAGGGTTCAGACGGAATCGGATGCCTGACTGGTCCGGTCCGGCCGGGTCGCCAGTGTCTGCAGCGCGGCGCGGTCGAAGCGCTCCAGACTCTGCGGCAGGTCCGGCATGTGCTGCAGGGCTTCGACCGCATCGGCCAGCCGCGCGGCGCCGACGAAGCCGCAGGACGCACGCAGCTTGTGCAGTTCGGCATGAGCGGCGGTGCGGTTGTCCTTCCACCCGGCAATGATGCTGGCGCGGGCGCGATCCAGGTCGCCCAGGAACATCCGCCGCAGGCTGACCACGTGCAGGTGGTTGCCGTTCAGGGCCTGGTCGGCGCTGGCGTCGTCCCACACCGGGAGTATGGCTTCGCCGGGGCCGGGCTCGGCGACCCTGACCGGCGCGGCCTGCACATGTGTCCGCAAAAGCTGTTGCACGACGGCCTGCACCTGCCGGGGCGGCAGTGGCTTGACCAGCACCTGCTCAAAACCGGCATCGAGCAGCTGTGCCTGCTCGCTGGTGGAGAGGGATGCGGTATGGGCGATCGCCGGCGTCGTGAGCCCAAGTGCACGCAGCCGCGCCAGCAGCCCGGCAGCGGTGCCGTCGGGGAGCCGTGCATCGAACAGCCACAGCGCGTGCCGGCCGTCTTCGGCCAGGGTCAGTGCGGTGCCGACGCAGTCGGCCGATTCGATGGTCACTGACAGCGGTTTGAGCGCGGCCTCGAAGAAAGCGCGACTGGTAGGGTCGTCTTCGACCAGGAGGATGCTCGGGGGAGTGGAAGTCGTGGGCATGTCCGGATGACATCCATGTACCAAACCAGCAGGGATAGCGATATTAACCGGGGCCGGCGGTTCATGGGCGGAAAGCGCACGGGCCATGACCGGAGAGCTTCCTATGTCCGACGGCCTGCAACAAATGAAGTCTTGCCCGCCAACTGTTCCAAAAGTCGGGTTCTTCTGCCAAGTGAGGGGGAACTTACCTTCAGCGAAGGCGTGGGCGCCGCCGCTCGCGTTCGATCGTCGGTTCTCGCTGCTCCCTGGCTGTCCCGCCGCGACCTGCCGGCCTTGACGGCGAAATCAAGGAGGAGGCGCCGGCCCTGGCCGGTGCCGGGGGACATTCGCATCCAAGGGCCTTCGCCCCTGGCGCCACGGTCATCCAACAGACCCGGCGCTTTCCCTTCGGCCAGGCGAAGAGTCAGAAACTGCGGGGAAGCACGTCCGGGGGAGTCATCTGCGACAATAGCCGGCTCCGTCCCTGCCAGCCCTCGCCAGCACCCGTGGCCCGACTCGACCGAACCCCCTTCGAAGCCGAAATCACCGACCTGACCCACGACGGCCGCGGCGTTGCCCGCAGCGCCGATGGCAAGACACCGGGCGAAAGCGGGAAAGCCATCTTCATCTCCGGTGCGCTGCCCGGTGAGCGCGTCATCGCCATCCGGACCGGACGTCATCGCAGTTTCGACGAAGCTCGGACCGTCGAGGTACTGCAGGCCGCGCCGGAGCGGGTCGAACCGCGTTGCGTGCACTTCGGCACCTGTGGTGGTTGCGCGCTGCAGCACTATGCCGAGGACAGGCAGATCCTCGCCAAGCAGCGCGTGCTGCGCGAGAACCTGGAGCGGATCGGCAAGGTCGCGCCGGAGCGCTGGCTGGAGCCGTTGACCGACGCCGCCTGGGGCTACCGCCGCAAAGGTCGGCTGTCGGTGCGCCGGGTCGAAAAGAAGGACAAGACCCTGGTCGGTTTCCGCGAGACCGACCCGCGCTTCGTCGCCGACCTGAGCGAGTGCCACACGGTCATCCCGCAGATCGGGCAGAAGCTCGGCGCGCTGTCGGCACTGGTCGACGGGCTGGAGGCGCGGCGCGAGATCCCGCAGATCGAATTCATCGCCGGCGACGAAGCCGTAGCGCTGACCTTCCGTCATCTCAAGCCGCTGTCGGAAGGCGACAGGGCGGCGTTGACCGCGTTCGCGAAAGAGAACGGCTTCGCGATTTACCTGCAGCCGGGCGGCATCGACAGTGTGCATCCGCTTGCCTTGAACGGCGATGGTCGGGACGAGGTGCCGCTGTCGTTCCGCTTGCCGGGCTGGGACGTCGAACTGAAGTTCCGTCCGCTCGATTTCATCCAGGTCAATGCCGGGCTCAACCACAAGATGATCCGCCACGCCTTCGACCTGCTCGAACCGCAGCCGGACGAGCGCGTGCTCGACCTGTTCGCCGGGCTCGGCAATTTCACCCTGCCGCTGGCACGCCAGGTGCGCGAGGTGGTTGGCGTGGAAGGCGAGACCGGGCTGGTCCAGCGCGCGCGCGATAACGCCGCCCACAACGGCCTCGACAATGCGCGCTTCTTCGCCGCGGACCTTGCGAAGGACCTGTCCGGCGAGCCGTGGATGCGCGAGGGCTTCGACAAGCTGCTGCTCGACCCGCCGCGCTCGGGTGCCGACTTCGTGCTGTCGGTACTGCCGCTGAAACAGTTCAAGCGCATCGTCTATGTCAGCTGCCACCCGGCCTCGCTGGCGCGCGACGCCGGCTACCTGGTCAACGAAAAGGGCTGGAAGCTCAAGGCGGCCGGGGTGATGGACATGTTCCCGCACACCGCGCACGTCGAGTCGATCGCATTGTTCGAGCCGTGACGGGCAACCCTGTCGTCCTTCGCTGCACTCGGGATGACGACATCTTCCGTTGACGAAATACGAGATCCCATGGCACTGGAAATTGAACGCAAGTTCCTGGTCGCAGGCGACGGCTGGCGGAGCACCGCACACGAGGTAGTGCCGATGGCGCAGGGCTATCTCAACGATCTCGCGGCAATGGATTCGGGTGCGATGAAGGCCTCGGTGCGGGTGCGCATCGCCGGTGACCAGGCTTTCCTCAACCTCAAGTCGCGCGAGCTGGGCCATACCCGGCAGGAGTTCGATTACCCGATCCCGGTTGAGGACGCACGCGGGCTGCTGGCCCTGTGCGTCGGCGGACTGGTCGAGAAACGGCGCCACCACGTGCATGTGGGCGGTCACCTGTGGGAAGTCGACGAGTTCCTCGGCGACAATGCCGGGCTGGTGGTGGCCGAGATCGAACTGACGAACGCCGACGAAGCGTTCGAGCGTCCGGACTGGCTCGGTGCCGAAGTGACCGACAGCCTGCGCTACTACAATCTGGCCCTGGCTTCGTGTCCGTTCTCGCAGTGGAGTGCGGACGAGCAGGCCGGGGGGACGTGTAGCGTGCGCCGGATCCGCACTCGGCCTTTTCCCCTCTCCCGTGTGCGGGGAGAAACGAAGGTGTCGTGCGGGAGCCGCTTCGTTCTACAGTGACCCGAGTTCATTCCATGGATGTTCGACGATGTTGTTGATTGGGCTTGCCGGTACCGGACTCACCGCGCAGGAGCGCGACTGGCTGCAGCACGATGCCTGCGCCGGCGTGGTGCTGTTCGCACGCAATTTCGCCTCGCGCGCGCAGGTGGCCGAGCTGTCGCAGGCGATCCGCGAGGCCGCGCCGCGGCCGCAACTGGTCTGCGTCGATCAGGAGGGTGGACGCGTGCAGCGTTTTCGAGAGGGTTACAGCGCATTGCCGGCGCTGGAAAGGTTCGGAGGTCTGCATGCGCGCGACCCGGAAGCCGCGCTGCAACTGGCACGCGAGCACGCCTGGTTGATGGCGAGCGAGGTCCGCGCCAGCGGCGTCGACCTGAGCTTCGCGCCAGTGGTCGACCTCGGTCGGGGCAACCGCGCGATCGGCAATCGCGCCTTTTCGGATGCACCCGATGCGGTCGCTGCCTTCGCCCGCGCCTATGTCGAGGGCATGCACGAGGCCGGCATGGCGGCGACTCTCAAGCATTTCCCCGGCCATGGTTCGGTGGCCGAGGATACGCATTTCGAGACCGCTGCCGATCCGCGCGACCTGGATGAGATCCGCGCGCTGGACCTGGTGCCGTTCGCGGCCGGAATCGAGGCCGGCGCCGACGCCGTAATGATGGCGCACGTGGTCTATCCGCGGGTCGATACCGAGCCGGCCGGCTTCTCGTCGCGCTGGATCAACGACATCCTGCGCGGTGATCGCGCGTTGGGCGGACTGGGGTTCCGTGGCGTTGTCTTCAGTGACGATATCGGCATGAAGGCGGCCGACACCGTCGGTGGTGTGGGCGCGCGGGTCAATGCGCACCTCGATGCCGGTTGCGACGTGGTGCTGGTCTGCCACCCGGAGCTGGTCGAGGATTCGCTCGCGGCGGTGCAGGGCCGCCCGCTCGATACCATGGCGCTGACAGGGCTGCTCGGGCGCGGGGCGCTCGGCTGGGACGCCCTGCTGGCCGACAATCGCTACAGTGACAGCCGCAGCCGGCTGGAGGATTTTGGTTGATGAGTGGACGTGACCTGGTTTGGGCGTTGGAAAATTCCGATCTCGTGGTCGAGCAGGCCACGCTCGAACAGTCGATTGCACGGATGGCGGATGAGATCCGCGCCGACCATGACGAAGTACCGGTTTTCCTCACCGTGATGCACGGCGGCCTGCCGTTCGCGGCGCGGTTGGCGATGGAGCTGGGCGCGCGCGGGCTCGACCTCGAGTTCGATTACCTGCATGCGACCCGCTACCGCGGCGAAACCCGCGGCAGCGACCTGGTCTGGAAACACCGTCCGGCAACGCCGCTCAAGGGCCGACGCGTGCTGCTCGCCGACGACATCCTCGACGAGGGTCATACCCTGGCCGGGATCATCGAGTGGTGTCTCAGCGAAGGCGCGCGTGAGGTGCGGGTGGCGGTGCTGGTGGTCAAGCAACATGACCGCTGTGTCGAGGGCATACGTGCCGACTACATTGGCGTTGAAGTGCCGGATCGCTACGTGTTCGGCTATGGCATGGATTTCCACGAGCAGGGCCGCAACCTGCCGGCCGTCTACGCCTTGAAGGATTGATGCGATGAGTTCCATCGACCTTGCCGTCATCGGCGGTACCGGCCTGTACAAGTTGGCGGAACTGCAGGACATCGAAACTGTCCAGCCCTCGACCCGCTTCGGCGAGCCGTCCGGACCTGTGCGCATCGGCACCATGGCGGGGCATCGCGTCGCTTTCCTCGCCCGCCACGGCGAAGGCCACTCGGTACCGCCGCACAAGGTCAATTACCGCGCCAACCTGGCAGCGTTGCAGGATCTCGGGACGTCGCGCGTGCTCGCGCTCAATACCGTCGGCGGCATTACCGAGCGCTTCGGTCCGCGCGTGTTGGCTTGCCCGGACCAGCTGATCGATTACACCTGGGGCCGCATCTCGACTCTTTGCGAGGAGCCGGGTAGCGAGGTGCTTCACGTCGATTTCGGCGAGCCGTACACCCGTTCGCTGCGCGAAGTGGTGTTGGCTGCGGCGGCGCGGGCCGGGGTCGCGCTGGTCGATGGCGGCTGCTACGGCGCCACCCAGGGGCCGCGGCTGGAGACCCGTGCCGAGATCGCACGCATGCGCCGTGACGGTTGCGACCTGGTCGGCATGACCGGCATGCCCGAGGCCGGACTGGCCCGCGAACTGGGTCTGGATTACGCCTGCCTGGCCATCGTCGCCAACTGGGCGGCAGGCGCCGGACCCGATCCGGACGAGGTAATCACCCTGCAGGACGTGCTCGACAACGTCACTGCCGCTTCGGCCGGTCTGCCGACGCTGTTGGAAGCGCTTCTTCGGAGCTGAATATCGGGCAGGCTCCCTGCCAGTTGTCAAGCGGCCGTTCAGTTTGCATACTCGGCCTGCGTCAGGCGCGTTCCCGCGCTGGCGCACCATCGCATCCAGCATGAGGTCATCAAGGACATGCAGTACGGTACCGTGAAGTGGTTCAACGACGCCAAGGGATTCGGCTTCATCTCACCCGAGGATGGCAGTGCGGACGTTTTCGTCCATTTCTCCGCAATCAACGCAAAAGGCTTCCGCAGTCTGCAGGAAGGCCAGCGTGTCAGTTACCAGCTGACCCAGGGCCCGAAAGGTGCCCAGGCCTCCGAGGTGTCGCCGACGGTCGAAGCGTGATCGACTCCTGATGTCGATATTTCCAGGCCCCGCCGGATTGGCGGGGTTTTTTCATGGATTTTCACCCAATCGCGGAAGGTCGCCTTCAGCGAAGGCGCTGCCGCTCGCGTTCGACTGCAGGTTCTCGCCGCTATCTGGCTGTCCCGACGCGACCTGCCGGCCTTGACGACGAATGTCCCCCGGCCGCCGCCCGTGGCGGCGGCCTCCTCCTTGATTTCGCCGCCAAGGCCGGCAGGCCACATCGGGTCGCGCGGCCACGCTGGAACGCGAAGCCGGTCCTCCCCGGGGTTTTGCTTCTGGGACCACCGGTGATGTCCGAACGTCGGGGGCGAAGGCCCTTGGGTGTGAAATCAAGGAGGAGGCGCCGGCCATGGCCGGCGCCGGGGGACATTCACATCCAAGGGCCTTCGCCCCCGGCGCCCCAGTCATCCAACAGACACGGCGCTTTCCCTCGATCGGGAGAAGAACCTTTTTTATGAGGCATGCCTGGATGGCCAGGAACATGAGGTAACGCAGTGAAAATCGGAATTGTCGGATACGGCACCGCCGGGCAGGCATCGGCGCTGCTGCTTTCGCGCGATGGGCACGAGGTGGAGGTATTCGAACGCGCACCGGTACTGGGCCCAGTCGGGGCAGGCTTCCTGCTGCAGCCGACCGGGCTGGCGGTGTTGTGGGAGCTGGGCCTGCTCGATGAAGCGCTGGCACTGGGGGTGCGCATCGAGCGCCTGTATGGCGAAACCGTGCAGGGGCGTGCGGTCATGGACATGCGTTATCGCGAACTCAGGCATGGCGGTTCATCGCCGTTCTTCGGCCTGGGCATGCAGCGCGGGGCCCTGTTCGGTCTGCTCGATGCCGCATGGCGCGAAGGGCGTCAGGTGCGTTGCGGGCGGCAGATCGTCGCCGTCGACGCCGAGCGAGGCCTGCTCGATGATGCGGACGGCAATACCCATGGCCCGTACGACATCGTCATCGTTGCCGACGGTGCCGCCTCGGGCCTGCGCGGCCTGGTCGTAGAGCCGGCGCTGGATCGGCCCTATCCATGGGGTGCGCAATGGTGCCTTGTCGAACAGCGCGGCTGGGCCTGGCCGGACGAGCTGCGCCAGCGTTACGTGGGTGCACGGCGGATGGTCGGCATGCTGCCGGTTGGCCGCCGCATCGATGATCCAGTGCCACGGATGAGTTTCTTCTGGAGCCTGCCCGTCGATCAGCTGGCCGAGGCCGGTCGCGATGCCGGCGCGTGGCGTGACGAAGTAGGGGCGGTCTGGCCCGAGGCGGCCACGGCGCTGGCCGATACTGAAGTGCCGGGCGGACTCGCACAGGCACGCTACCGGGACGCGGTGCTGCGGCGCTGGCATCGTGGGCGCGCGGTCGCCGTCGGCGATGCCGCGCACGCGATGAGCCCGCAACTGGGGCAGGGCGTGAACATGGCACTGATGGACGCGCTGGCGCTGCGCGATGCACTGCACCGGCATCCGGTCCCGGCGGCGGCTTTCGCACAGTACCAGCGCGAGCGGCGTGCCCATGTCGGCATCTACCACTTCTGGAGCCGCTGGCTGACGCCGTTGTTCCAGTCCGGGCACGACCGCCTGGCGGCGTTGCGCGACCGGGTGTTCCATCCGCTGTCGCGGTTGCCGGGCGGGCGCGGCCAGATGCTGCGCGTGCTGACCGGTACCCGTCGCGGCTGGCTGGGTACGCAGTCGCTGCCGGAGGCTTTTCTCGATGTCATGACGGCTCATGCCGCGAGTCTTCCAGCATCGGACGCTTTGGCCGAAACGTCTCAGGACCGGGCTGTCTAGAGCGATACTCTTTAGAATCGGGTTGGAGTCCAGCCCACGATTCGTGCAGGGAGCCGCACATGACTGCCACGTTCGACGACGCACCGTCCCCGATTCGGCCGACCCACGAGGTCGGCAACCAGCCACCCGAGTTCGCCCCGCGCGATCTCTGGCGGGACGACATCGCATTGCGTGAATCCCTGCTGCGCGAGGGTGGGGAGGAATGGCAGCCACAGGTCGCGGCCTACGGCAGGCTGGCTGGCGACACGCTGTATGCGCTCGGCTTCGATGCCCATCGCGACCGTCCGCGCCTGCGCACCCACGATCGCTTTGGCCATCGCATCGACGTGGTCGAGTTCCACCCCAACTACCACGCGGTCATGCAGGCGGCGGTCGAACACGGTGTCGCCGGCCTGTCCTGGCACGAGCCGCAGCCGGGTGCGCATGTTGCCCGCGCGGCGCTGAGCTATCTCCATCACCAGGTCGAACCCGGCAGCAGCTGTCCGCTGACCATGACCCACGCCGCGGTACCGGTGCTGCAACAGGTGCCGGCGCTGGCCGAATGGGCCACCAAGGCCGCAGCGCCGCATTACGACCCGCGCAACGTGCCGATCTCAGACAAGCTCGGTGTGACCCTCGGCATGGGCATGACCGAGAAGCAGGGCGGCAGCGACGTGCGCGCGAACACCACCGTCGCCACGCCGCTGTCGGGCGACGAATACGAACTGGTTGGCCACAAGTGGTTCTTCTCGGCGCCGATGTCGGACGGCTTCCTGGTGCTTGCGCAGGCACCGGGTGGACTGACCTGTTTGCTGATGCCGCGCTGGCGCCCGGACGGCAGTCGCAACGCGTTCCGGATCATGCGCCTGAAGGACAAGCTCGGCGACTGGTCGAACGCTTCCTCCGAGGTCGAATTCGACGGTGCCTGGGCGCGCCGCGTCGGCGACGAGGGGCGCGGGGTGGCGACCATCATCCGCATGGTCATGCTCACGCGCCTGGATTGCATGCTCGGCTCGGCGGCGGAGATGCGGATGGCGCTGGCGCAGGCCATCCACCACGCCCGTCACCGCCGCGCGTTCGGCAAGCGGCTGGTCGAACAGCCACTGATGCGCAACGTGCTGGCCGATCTCGCGCTCGAATCCGAAGCAGCGCTGGCGTTGTCGATGCGGGTCGCGCGCGCGGTCGATGCCGCGCCGAAGGATTCGGATGAAGCGGCGTTCGCACGCATCGCGACCGCGATCGGCAAGTACTGGATCTGCAAACGCGCACCGGCCTTCGTCAACGAGGCGCAGGAATGCCTGGGCGGCGCCGGCTACGTCGAAGAGTCGATGCTGCCGCGGCTGTACCGGCAGGCGCCGTTGAACTCGATCTGGGAAGGCAGCGGTAACATCCAGTGCCTCGACGTGCTGCGTGCGCTGGTGCGCGAGCCCGAGTGTATGGCCGCATTGCAGCAGGAATTGTCTGCGGTCGACGGCGTGCCGGAGGAGTTCATAGCCGGATTGGCGGCCTCGATCGCGCGGGCCGAGGAGGGTGGGGCACGCATGCTGGTGGAACAGCTGGCGCTGGGATTGCAGGCGGCGGCGCTGTTGCGCGCAGGCAGTCCGATGGCCGAGGCCTTCGTTCGCAGCCGCCTTGAGGGCGGGCACGGCCTCGCGTTCGGCACCTTGCCGGCCGGTATCGGCTTCGACGCGATCATCGCCCGCGCACTGCCGTGACTCCGGCACGTCTGTGACCGCAGCCCGGGTGCGGCTTCGCCTTACCTGGGTTACATCGTGCGCCTCTTCGTAACTACTGCTCCGGCGGCAGGGTGCGCGCGCCGGTCACGATCATCCGCACCATCGTGGTGAGCTGGTCGACCAGCTCCGGATCCTTCTCCGGCGGCAGGTCCATCGCGGTGCCACCGACCGCGAACACCAGCCGGGTGATCGCTTTCGCCGCCAGCGCCGGTTGGTGCAGGGTGGCATGGTCGAGCCGGGCCAGCCGGATCAGGTCCAGCCGCAATTCCTCCTCGAAGAACTCCAGCTCACGGTCGACCGCCTGTTTGAACGCGTCCGAGCCGACCGTGCCCTCGCGCAGCAGCACGTGCAGCAGCTTGTCGTCGGCGCGCAGCTGTTCCATGAACGCCTCCACCGAGCTGCGGATCACGCTGAGCTTGCCGCCGGCCACGCGCTGGCGCGCCTCGCCAATGATCTGTCGCAATGAGCGGCCCGCCAGGTCGATCAGCGCCACCGCCAGTTCGTCCATGTCGCGGAACTGGCGGTAGAAGCTGTTCGGCGCGATCCCGGCCTCGCGCGCGACCTCGCGCAGGCTCAGCGTGGAGACGCTGCGGTGCGGGCCGACCAGCTTCAGTGCCGCGGCCAGGATGTCGTCGCGCGAGATCGACGGCTTGCGGCCGGGACCGTGGTCGTCGAGGGCGGCGGGCGGCGCAGTACGGGGGAGGGGGTTGTCACGGGGCGAGTATGACGAAACTGAACCTGGTCAGGCGGATGAGACCATCATCGCGCAATTAATATACAGTTGTATATACATTTGTCCGCACGCTGGTATAGTGCCGTCCATGAGTGCCCGCCCCCGTCCTTCGCGGTCCAGCCACAGCACCGGCCTGCGCAGCTGGCTGCGTCCGCTGGTCACCCCGCATGTCTTTGATTTCTGGGCCTCCCGCGTCCATCCGTTGTGGACCTGGGAGCGCCCGCTGGCACAGCTGGTCGAACGTCGCAGGGAGTCGTGCGATACGGTGACCCTGCTGTTGCGGCCCAACCGGCACTGGGCCGGATTTCGCCCCGGCCAGCACGTCAATCTGGGCGTGGAGATCGGCGGCGCCCGCATCACCCGCAGCTACAGCCTGTCGCAGCCGCCGCGTGCCGACGGGCTGGTCGCGATCACGGTCAAGCAGATGCCGGGTGGCAGGGTCAGCCCGAATCTGTTCGAGCGGGCGGAAAAGGGCGAGATATTCGAGATCGGCCCGGCCTTCGGCGACATGACCCTGCCGGAGCAGCCTCGGGGCGAATGGCTGTTCCTGGCTGCCGGCAGCGGCATCACCCCGCTGATGTCGATGCTCCGCGGGTTGGCTGCAGAGGGCATGCCGGTACCGCTGGCCCTGGTCTACTGGGCCCGTCGCCGGGAGGAGATGTGCTTTGTCGACGAGCTGCGCGCGCTGGCGGCGGCGCACGACGGTTTCACCCTGCACCTGCTGCTGACCCGGGAGCAGCCCCGCGAGGCCGACGAACATGAAGGCCGCATCGGCGAAGCATTGTTGTCGTCGCTGGTGCCGGACCTGGCCGGACGGCAGGTGATGGCCTGCGGTCCCGGCGGTTTCGTCGAAAGCGCACGCGAGCTGCTCGATGGCCGTGTCCGCAGCTTCCAGTCCGAGGCCTTCACCCTGCCCGATGTGCCGGTCACCGACGAGGGTGAAGTCGAACTGACCCTGGCCCGGCGCGGCAAGGTGCTGCGGGTGCCACGTGGCAGAACGCTGTTGGCCGCGCTGGAGGCGGAAGGCCTGCGGCCACCCTCCGGCTGCCGCATGGGCATCTGCAACACCTGCGCCTGCGGAAAGTCCGCCGGCAGCGTGCGCCACCTGCCCAGCGGGGAGCTGGTCCACGAGAACATGAGCGCGCTGAAGCTGTGCATCCACAGCGCCGTCACCGACCTGACCCTCGACCTGTGAACAAGGCCGATCCGAGAATGAGCAAAGCAAAGAGCCGTGCCCTGACCCCTGCCGAACTCGACGCCTTCGGCGCCGAACTCGACGCCCTGCGCGCACGCACCGTCGCCACGCTGGGCGAGCGCGACGCCCGCTACATCCGCAATGTGGTCAAGGCGGTGCGCTACACCGGCGTCGCCGGCCGTGGCCTGCTGTTCCTCGGCGCCTTCGTGCACAGCGTGCTGATCCCGGCCTGGATCGCCGGCGTGCTGTTGCTGGCGCTGTCGAAGATCCTCGAGAACATGGAGCTCGGCCACAACGTCATCCACGGCCAGTACGACTGGATGGGCGACCCGCAGCTCAATGGCAAGACCTACGAGTGGGACATCGTCGCCACCTCCGAGAACTGGCGCAGGACCCACAACTTCCGCCACCACACCTATACCAACGTGCGCGGGCTCGACGACGACATCGGCTACGGCCTGCTGCGCATCTTCCCCGAGCAGAAGTGGCATCCGTTCTTCCTGCTGCAGCCGATCGTCGCGCCGGTGTTCGCGCTGCTGTTCGAGTGGGGCGTGGCGATCCAGGACCTCAAGCTGGGCAACTGGTTCAAGGGCAAGATGAGCAGCTCGCAGCTGTGGCGCAAGTTCCGCCCGGTCGGTCGCAAGATGGGCCGCCAGCTGTTCAAGGACTATGTGCTGTTCCCCGCGCTGGCCGGGCCGTTCTTCCTGACCGTGCTGCTCGGCAACATGGCCGCCAACCTGATCCGCAATGTCTGGACCTACGTGATCATCTTCTGCGGCCACTTCACCACCGACGTGGAGACCTTCCCGCGCGACGTGATCAAGAATGAGTCGCGCGGTCACTGGTATCTGCGTCAGCTGCGCGGGTCGTCGAACATCTCCGGCGGCTTCGGCATCGACGTGTTGTCCGGCAACCTCAGCCACCAGATCGAACACCATTTCTATCCGGACATCCCGGCCAACCGCTACGCGGAACTGGCGCCCGAGGTCCGCGACATCTGTGCCCGCTATGGCCAGCAGTACAACACCGGCTCGTTGCCTAAACAGTTCGGCCAGGTGGCGTGGCGGATCCTGCGCCACGCGTTCCCGAGCCGGCCGCGGCGCGCGGTGCCATTGGTGGCGAACGGGTAGTTGTCGGAGTCGGAACAGAGCGGGGGAATGACAGCACGCGATCTCCTCGCTGCTCCGTAGCCCGGGTAAGCGAAGCGCACCCGGGACATCCATCGTCAATTCCCGGGTGCGCTTCGCTTACCCGGGCTACGGCGAGTGCCGGGATCAGTCCAGGAACTGCAGCTTGGCCAGCTCCGCGTAAAGCCCGCCTTCGGCCAGCAGCTGCGCGTGGGTGCCCTCGGCGACGATTCGACCGCGATCCATCACCACGATGCGGTCGGCCTTGAGCACGGTTGCCAGCCGGTGCGCGATGACCAGGGTGGTGCGGCCTTCCATCAGGGTTTCCAGCGCCTGTTGCACGGCGCGTTCGCTCTGCGCGTCGAGTGCGCTGGTGGCTTCGTCGAGCAGCAGGATCGGTGCGTCCTTGAGCAGGGCGCGGGCAATCACGATGCGCTGTTGCTGGCCGCCGGACAGGCGTGTGCCGCGTTCGCCGAGTTCGGTGTCGAGGCCTTGCGGCAACGCTTCGATGAAATCCGCCGCATGCGCGGCACGGACTGCGGATTCGATGTCGGCATCGGCGGCATCCAGTCGCCCGTAGCGGATGTTCTCGCGCGCGCTGGTGGCGAAGATGGTCGGTTGTTGCGGCACCAGCGCGATCGCCTCGCGCAGGTCGGCGGGGTCGAGTCGGGCCGCGTCAACGCCGTCCACCTGCACCGTTCCCGTGTCCGGGTCGTGGAAGCGCAGCAGCAGCGAGAACACCGTGCTCTTGCCGGCGCCGGATGGTCCGACCAGCGCCACGGTCTCGCCCGGTGCCACCTTCAGCTCGAAGTCGTCCAGCGCAGGCAGGTCGGGGCGGGCCGGGTAGTGGAAGGTGACGCCGTCGAATGCGATTTCGCCACGTAGCGGCTGCGGCAGCAGCTCCGGATGCGCGGGTGCGGTGATCGCCGGCTCGGCATCAAGCAGCTCGCTGACCCGGCCCATGCCGCCGGCCGCGCGTTGCAGTTCGTTCCAGACCTCGGCCAGCGCGCCGATCGAGCCGCCGCCGATCAGCGCGTACAGCACGAACTGGCCGAGCGTACCGGCGCTCATGCGATTGGCGGCCACGTCATGTGCGCCCATCCACAGCACCAGGGTGATCGCGCCGAACACCAGGCTGATCGCGATCGCGGTGACCCAGGCCTGGGCCTGGATGCGGCGGCGCGCGGTCGCGACCGCGGTGGCGATGGCATCGCCGAAGCGGCCGCGTTCATAAGGTTCGCGTGCGTGTGCCTGCACCGTGCGCACCGCGCCGAGGGTTTCGGTGGCTAGGGCGTTGGCGTCGGCGATGCGGTCCTGTGCCGAGCGCGAGATCTTCTGCAGCCGGCGCGCGCCGATCACGATCGGCAGCACCGCCAGCGGGATGCCGATCATTGCCCAGGCCGCGAGCCGCGGACTGGTCACGAACAGCATCACGATGCTGCCGAGGAAGGTGACGCTGCTGCGCAGGGCGACCGACATGCTGGTCGCGACCACGTTGCGCAGCAGCTCGGCGTCGGCCGTGAGCCGCGAGACCAGTTCGCCGCTGCGGTTGCCGTCGTGGAAACCCGAGTCGAGGCCGATCAGGTGCGAGTACAGCTGGCGGCGCAGGTCGGCGACCACGCGTTCGCCGAGCACGGAGACGAAGAAGAATCGCGCCGCAGTGGCGAACGCCAGTATCAGCGCGACAACGAACAGCAGCGCGAACGCACGGTCGATGCCCTCGCCACCGGTGGAGAAACCCTGGTCGATCACGGTGCGGAACGCGAGCGGAAGGCTCAGCGTCGCGGCCGACGAGAAGGCCAGCGCTGCCAGCCAGGCGAAGAACAGGCCGCGGTGGCGGCGCACGAATGGCCACAGCGTACGCAGGTGGCCGATGGGGGCCTTGGCAGGGGGCGTGTTGGTCATTGCTGCTCGTCGACAAGGCGCACCCGGTCACGGGTGGCGTCGCGCAGGCGCTCTTTCAAGGGGGCGACGGCATCGGCCGGCAATTCCAGCCGCATCCGTGCGCCGCCGGCATCGAACCGTTCGTCGAGCTTTTCGGCCGGGAACTGGGCCACCGTGGCATGCACGGTGCCGGTGTCCTCGAAGCCGTAGGCGATCTCCAGCGTCGCCATCTCGACCAGTGGCTGCCGTGGCGCGGTGCGCAGGCATTCGGCCGCGCAGCCGCCGTAGGCGCGGACTAGGCCGCCAGCGCCGAGCTT
The DNA here is from genome assembly GCF_006547045.1 of Lysobacter alkalisoli. Taxonomy (NCBI): domain Bacteria; kingdom Pseudomonadati; phylum Pseudomonadota; class Gammaproteobacteria; order Lysobacterales; family Lysobacteraceae; genus Marilutibacter; species Marilutibacter alkalisoli. The sequence continues at coordinate 2,442,072 of NZ_CP041242.1, read as the reverse complement.
GATGCCACCAAACCAGCGCGTCACCACCACCGCAACGCGGTCGAAGCCCTGACCCTCGATCGCGGCCAGGATCGGCCGCCCCGCGGTGCTGGCCGGTTCGCCGTCGTCGTTGAAGCGGTACAGGCCGCCGATACGGTACGCCCAGCAGTTGTGGGTGGCGGCCGGGTCGCCGACTTCGTCGAAGAATGCCAGCGCTTCATCCGGTGTCGTCACCGGCGCGGCCTGGGCCAGGAACCGGCTGTGCTTGACCTCGGCGCTGTGCTGGACGCGTCCGGCGAGGGTGTCGGCACTCATCGCAGGGAGGGGGACGAGTCGGTCGTTTCCGCCGGCTCGTGATCCAGTTGCTCGCCGTCCAGGGATGCGCCGTCCAGAAGCGCTCGCAGGTCGTCGGGCAGGCGCACGCGCGGATGCGCCTTGTGGAAACGGCGCAGGCTTTCGCGTGCGGTTTCGGTGTCCCCGGCTTCGATGCGGTCACGGATGCGCTGCAGCCAGTCGAGTGGGGCGAGGCGGCTGTCCTCGTGCACGGGCATGGAGGCGGTCGGGGCGATGCGGCTGCCGGTCACGGTGATACGGTCGAGGGCGACTTCGCTTGTTTCCTCGATCTTCTCTTCACCGGCTCCGGCCGCGACGGTTTCGGCGTCGCTGTCGGCGGCTGCCGCTGCCGGCGACGGGGCACGCAAGGCCGCCGGCGCGGACGGCGCAGGCGCGGCCTGTCGCTCATGGCGCGCGCGTTCGGCCCGTTCCGCCTGCGCACGGGCAGCGCGGGTATAGGTGGCGCGACCCGGCGCGGAGGCCGGGGCCGCCTGATCGGCTTTCGGAGCGTCGGCCGCTATCGGAGCGACGGGGAATGCCTCGGGAGCCGGAGCGGCTTCGTCGGTGGCCGGGAGTTCGTCGCTGTGCACGGCCGCTGCTCCGGCAGGCGGCACGGCCCTGGTCGCGGCAGGTTCGGCCTGCGTGGCAACCGCTGCCTTGCGGCTTTCCGGTTCCGCTGCCGGCGATGTCGCGGCCGGCACCGGAGCCGGAGCCGGTCGCGGCGCAGTCTGTTCGGCCGGCGGTGGTTCGACGATCCGTGTACGCGGCTCGACCGAGGGCAGTTCGCCTTCGATCAGGATCACCTGCTCGACAGCGCCGGCGGGGCTTTCGCTCATCTGCGGCAGGATTTCCTGGGTGGGACGCAGCTGCCAGACCACGCCCAGCACCACGGTCAGCGACGCAGCCAGACCGAGACCGGACACCAGTCCGCCAGCGCCGCCGGACAGGCCCAGCCAGCGACGGCGCCGGCGTCGCGGCACCGAGACCACGGCGGCGTGGGCGGCGGCTAGGATCTTCGCGTCCAGTGCCGCTGGCGGGCCGGCGTGCGGACCCAGCCGCGACAGGCGCTCGGCCAGTTCGCGTTCCCCGGGTGTCAGCGGTTCGTGGTCGTGGGGGTTCATTCGTTCAATCTCGTGCGCAGCTTGTCCATCGCGTAGCGAAGCCGCGACTTCACCGTTTCCCGGCCGACGCCGGTGATCTCGCCGATCTCCTCCAGGCTCAGTTCCTGCTCCAGCCGCAGCGTCACCACCACGCGCTGCTCATCGGGCAGTTCCTCGATCGCGCATTGCAGCCGGCGGCGCTGTTCGAATTCGGACAGGCTGCGTTCGGGCGTATCCGGGTCGGGGATACGGGCGGTGCGCTCATCGCCGTCCTCGGGGGCCGGGGGCCGGTGCTTCAGGCCGCGCCAGTGGTCGTTGAGGCGATTGTGCGCGATCCGGTAGAGCCATGTGCTGAATGCGGCCTCGGGCTTCCAGCTCGCGCGAGCAGCGATCACGCGCTGCCACACGTCCTGGAAAAACTCGTCGGCCAGCGCCGCATCGCGCAGCTGGCGCATCAGGAAGCGGTACAACGGTGCGCGATGACGGGCATAGAGCTGTTCGAAAGCGGTCACGTCGCCACCGGCCCAGGCCAGCATCAGTGCGGTGTCGTCCGGATCCCGCGCGAGTTCCTGCGCGGGTACGGCGGCGGTGTCGGTCCCCGAATCCATCTGCGGCAGATTACGGCCAAGCGCTCCGGGTGGAAAGCCATGCCCGCAACCGCGGGCAGCCGTGTCGGGCACGGTTCTGCTTTCGATGCCGGCGTTCGACATTGCCGTCGGGATGCGGCTCGGGCATTGTGTACGTCTTGGGGTATTGCCGGCGGGACTGGTGCCCAGCGGCAATCAGGGATTGCCAGGCTCATGAAAGCTCCAACGCACGCAAGGGCGGTTCGGGGTTGTCCGGGAATGCACCGGGAAGGCGTGACTTCTGAAAGGCGTACCCCTGAACGGTGTGCTCCTTTGTATGAGCTGAATGGGCGCGTATCGAATGGGGCTGCAGACGCTGCAATCGAAGGAAGGAGTCGCCGTCGTGCCGGTCGCCGGCACGGCGCCAACCGCTGACGCGCTGTTGCGGGTGCTGCGCTCGACGCTTGGCCACGGTGGGGATGTGGCGCTGAGCTGGCAACGCGATGGGGACGAAGCCACTGGTACGGGCGGGAATGGGGCGGACTCGCAGGCCCGGGTGATGGCGGCGCGTCTGCTCGCCAACCAGCCCGGCAATGAAGGGCCGCGCCGGATCGGCAGTGCCTGGACCACCAGCGATGGTACCCGCGTGGCGCTCGCGGCCGTTCTCGGTGAGCCCCTGCCGCAGGCAGAGCGCCACGAGTGGCTCGACATGGCCCGCGGTCTGATCGACACCTGGCTGGTCGCCGAGCACGCCCTGGTTCGCGTGCACTCGCTGCAGAAGTCCGAGCGCCTGCAGCAGGCGCTGTACGAGATCGCCGACCTGTCCGGTTCGGACATGGATGTGTCCGAGATGCTCGAGCGCATCCATCATGTCGTCGGTGGACTGATGTATGCCGAAAACCTCTACATCGTGCTCTACGACGAGGTCCGCGCCACCATCCGCTTCCTTTACTTCGCCGACAGCCGCGACCCCTACGTGGCCGATCCCGGGCGCGAGATCCACGAGCGCGAGCTGCCCAACAGCATGACCTTCGCGCTGCTCAAGAAGGGCGAGGCGCAATTCGGGCCCTCGGCCGAGATCCGGCACCGCCTGGGCGTGTCCCGGGATATCGCCCACGGCCCCGACAGCGAGGACTGGCTGGGCGTGCCGATACGTCGTGACGATCATGTTTGCGGCGCGCTGGTCGTGCAGTCTTACGAACGGGCGAACGTCTACGGCGAGGAGGAGCGTGCGCTGTTGAGCTATGTCGCCCAGCACATCCTGACCGCGCTCGACCGTCGCCGGGCCCGCGACGAGCTCGAGCGGCGGGTCGAGGAGCGCACTTATGCGCTGCAGCTGACCAATCGCGACCTGCAGGCCGAGATCGTCGAGCGACAGCGCGCCGAGCGCCTGCAGCGGGCGCTGTTCCGGATCGCCGAACTGTCGATCACCTCCGGCTCGCTGGAGCGCTTTTATGCCCAGATCCACGATGTCGTCGGCGAACTGTTGTATGCGCGCAACTTCTACATCGCGATCCTGCGCGACGACGACAACACGCTCGGATTCCCGTATTCGGTGGACGAGCGGGAGCCGGTGCGGCCGACCCGCAAGCTCGGTTCCGGCCTGACCGAATGGGTGATCCGCGCCGGCAAGGCGCTGCTGGCCGACAGCCAGCGTCTGTTGCAACTGGAGAATTCGGGCGAGGTGAGTCCGCGCGGCGCCATGCCGCATTGCTGGCTCGGGGTGCCGTTGTTCCACGAGGGCGCGGTGGTCGGCGTGATCGCGGTACAGAGCTATTCGGTGGCGATCAGCTTCACCCGCCGCGACCAGGAGTTGCTGACCTTCGTCGCCCATCACATCAGCAATGGCCTGGCCCGCAAGCGTGCGCAGGACCGGCTGGTGGCTGCCCATGCCGACCTTGAACAGCGGGTGCAGGCGCGCACCCAGGAACTGGCCCAGGCCAATGCCGAACTGCTCGAGCAGATCGGCGAGCGTCTGCGTGCCGAGCAGCGCCTGACCTATCAGGCACGCCACGATGCCCTGACCGGCCTGCCCAATCGCAGCCAGTTGCTGGAGCGGCTGGGGCTGGCCATCAGCCGTGCGCGGCAGCAACCGGCCGCAACGCCATCCTTTGCCGTCCTGTTCCTGGACCTGGACCGTTTCAAGCTGGTCAACGACAGCGCCGGCCACTCGGCCGGCGACCACCTGCTGGTCGAGGCGGGCCGGCGCATTGTCGCGGCCGTGCGCGAGGACGACACCGTGGCCCGGCTTGGCGGCGACGAGTTCGCGATCCTGGTCGAGAACCTGGACGAGAAGCACGACAGCCAGATCGTGGTCGAGACCCTGGCACAGCGAATCCTTTCGCTGCTCAGCCAGCCGTGCTGGGTGGCCGGACGCGAGGTGTTTCCCTCGGCCAGTATCGGCATCGCGTTCTGGAATCCCCGTTACCGCAACGGTGCCGACCTGCTGCGCGATGCCGACGCGGCGATGTACCGCGCCAAGGCCGCCGGACGCGATCGCTGGGCGATCTTCGACCAGGCCATGCGCGATCAGGCGGTACGGATCCTCGATCTCGAGGCCGACCTGCGGCGTGCGATCAACAACGACGACTTCGTCGCCTTCTACCAGCCGATCATCTGTCTCGAAAGCAACGCGGTGGTTGGCCATGAGGCCCTGCTGCGCTGGAAGCACGAGCGACGTGGCTTGCTGCTTCCGGGCGAGTTCATCGGCATGGGCGAGGACTGCGGCCTGATCGAGCAGGTCGACTGGCTGATGTATCGCCGCGTCCTGCGGCACCTGGCGGCCGAGCCCGGCGACAGCTACGTGTCGATCAACGTCTCGCCGCGCCACTTTCGCGCCACCGACTTTGGCGACCGTCTGCTGCGGCTCGCAGACGAGGCCGGCGCCGATCCGTCGCGCCTGCGCATCGAGATCACCGAAGTGGCGCTGCTCGACGACATCGCGCGCGCGATCCGCATGCTGCACAACCTGCGCGAGCATGGCGTACTGGCCCAGATCGACGACTTCGGCACCGGCTATTCGGCGCTGTCCTACCTGCACCGGTTCCCGATCGAGTGCCTGAAGATCGACCGCAGCTTCGTGGCCGGTCTCGATGCCGGCGGCGGCCAGGAATCCGTGGCGGTGATCCGTGCGATTCAGGCGCTGGCTGGCACGCTGGGCATCTACACCATCGGAGAAGGCATCGAGACCGGGGAACAGAGCCGGATACTGGCCGAACTCGGCTGTACCCGTGGCCAGGGCTATCTCTATGGCCGACCGGTGGAGACACCGATGTACGAGGTGGCTGCGGCGTAGCGCTCCCGTGCGCGATCGTGGATCGACACGACTACGGATCGATCCGTTTCTCCCGTCCCGGGTGCCCCGGATCACGTCCGGAGCTACCCGGGCTGTCGGTTACCGGCTCACTGCTGCCGTCGCGTCCGGATCCACCAGCGTCCGCGCATCCTGGACCAGTTGCTCGAACCCCGAGCGGGTGCCGTTGGCGTCGTCGCCGCGCATCGAACGCGCTTCGGCCAGTACCGCATCCCAGCCCCAGCCATCGAAGCGACTGCCACCGCGCAGCAGGTCGGCGAAACCGGCCACTGCGGCGGCGAAGCGCAAGGACGGACCGGGCGCGGAGGCCAACTGCGAAGCACGGACCGGCGTCTCGATCAGACGGCTGATGTCCTCGCCCGGGCGCTTGTAGCGCAGCTTCAGGTGGGCGACCTCGTTGTCCAGGCCCGGGGCGGGCGAGGGCGCCTGTGCACCGTAGCGCAGCGGTGGCAGCCGATCCGCGCCGGAGCCGGTCGGAGTCAGTTCGTACAGGGCGGTGACCTCATGGCCGGCGCCGATCTCGCCGGCATCGACCTTGTCGTTGTCGAAGTCCTCGCGTGCGAGCACCCGGTTCTCGTAGCCGATCAGGCGGTACTCGGACACCTGCGCCGGGTTGAACTCGATCTGGATCTTCACGTCCTGGGCAATCGTCAGCAGGGTCGAGCCCATCTCCTCGACCAGCACCTTGCGCGCCTCCTGTGCGCTGTCGATGTAGGCGTGGTTGCCGTTGCCGACATTGGCCAGTTTCTCCGCCAGCGCGTCGTTGTAATTACCGCGGCCGAAGCCGAGCGTGGTCAGGGCGATGCCGGACTGGCGCTGGTCGGCGACCAGCGTTTCCAGTGAGTTCTGGTCCACGGTGCCGACATTGAAGTCGCCATCGGTGGCAAGTATCACCCGGTTCACCCCGTCTTCGACGAAGGCCTGCCGTGCCATCGCATAGGCAAGCTGGATGCCTTCGCCACCATTGGTACTGCCGCCGGCCTGCAATTGTTCGAGCGCGGCCAGGATCTCGCCCTGCCGGTCGCCGGTCGTGGGCGGCAGCACCAGTCCGGCCGAACCGGCGTAGGCGACGATCGAAACCCGGTCCTGCGGTCGCAACTGCCTGGCCAGCATCGACAGCGATTGCTTGAGCAACGGCAGCTTGTCCGGCGAATACATCGAGCCGGAAGTATCGATCAGGAACACCAGGTTGGCCGGCGGCAGCGTCGCCTTCGGCACGTCATAGCCCTTGATTCCGATCATCAGCAACTGCCGCTTGTCGTTCCACGGCGCCGGTGCCAGTTCGGTCGTGACCCGGAATGGCACCTTGCGGTTTGCCGGGGCCGGGTGGCCGTAGTTGAAGTAGTTGATGAACTCCTCCGCGCGCACCGAATCGGCCGGTGGGCGCATGCCCTGGCGGATCATTCCGCGGACGTTGGTGTAGCTGCCGGTGTCGACATCGACCGAGAAGGTCGACACCGGTTGCTCGCTGGTGCGCTGGACCGGGTTGTCGTCGCGTTCGGCGTATTTCTCGGTGTTGGCGGGCTGGGAGTACCAGGCGGGAGGGGCGGCGCCATCGGCGCCGGTGAGTGCAGGGCGACGGCCTGTGCCGGTTCAGGTGATGCCTTTTCGCGTCGCTGCAGGCGCACGTCGGACATGATCCGTGAGCCGGTGACCTCGATGCGGTCCAGGGTCGCCGATTCCCGGGGCGCCGCCGCATCCGCGGTCTGCGCACCGGCCTCGGCCGCCTCGACAGCGGCATCGCGCCCGGAATGCGGACCGGCGGACTGGCATGCGGCCAGCAGACAGGCGGCTGCGATGGCGGCGGCCAGGCGGGTATTGCGAGCGGTGCTGTTGCAGATGGTCCCGTGCATTTGCGGATCCTCGTGGTGGTGGCGTTCATGGGGGTTGAACGCACCGGCTCCGGGAACGGGGTTGGGTTGGTCATCAGGTTGGCGATCCGACCGGGTCGAAGGTCGCCCCGGAACGTCGGCCTACGCGAATCGCTTCAGCACCGCCTGCACCTGATGCAGATAGCCCGCTCCGAACAGGTTCAGGTGGTTGAGCAGGTGGTAGAGGTTCAGCAGCGGTGCGCGTTCGCGCCAGTCCGCACCGATGCCGGCGGCCTTCTGGTAGGCATCGAAGAACAATTCCGGCGGGCCGCCGAACAGGACCAGCATGGCCAGGTCGCCTTCGGCCCAACCGTGGTGGACGGCAGCGCCGTCGATCAGGGCCAGCCCGCCATCGGCACAGGCGTGCAGGTTGCCGGACCAGAGGTCGCCGTGGACGAGTACCGGAGGCGCGGTGGGCAGACGTCCAGGCAGGCGTTCACAGATCGATTCGATGCGGGCGATGTCTGCGGCCGCCAACAGCCCGGCATCGCGGGCCCATCGTGCCTGTGGCAGCAGCCTGCGCTCGGCGAAGAAGCGATGGCCGTCGCTGTCGCGGGTGTTGTCCTGCGTGCTGTCGCCGCACCAGCCATCGGCGTCGAATCCGAACGCGGCTCCGGTCGTCCGATGCAGCGTGGCCAGCGCCGCGCCTGCCGCGGACCACTGCGCCGATGTCGGCCGGCCATGGCCGAGGTCTTCCAGGACGATGCCGTCGGCGCCGAGCGCGAGCACGTCCGGTATCCGCATCGCGCCCGTCGCACGCAACACTTCCAGTCCGTGTGCCTCCGCGGCGAAGAAGCCTGCCGGTGCGCCGGTACGGCGCTTCAGCACCACCGGCCGGCCATGCACCTGTGCGCGGTGCAGGCCGTCGCCGGCCTGGTCCAGCAGTCGGAGTGCCGCGTCCAAGGGAAGGCGCCTGCTGCCCGGCCCGGTGCCGTCAGCCGCGGATCACCAGCAGTCTCGGCTCGGTCATGTCCTCGATCGCATAACGCACGCCCTCACGGCCGAGGCCGGAATTCTTCACCCCGCCATAGGGCATGTTGTCGACGCGGAAGCTCGGCACGTCGCCGATCACCACGCCGCCCACCTCCAGCCGGTCCCAGGCGCGCATGGCGTGGGCGAGGCTGCCGGTGAATACGCCTGCCTGCAGGCCGAAATCGCTGTCGTTGACCGAATCGAGCGCATCCTCGAAGTCTTCGAAGGCCTCGATCGCCGCCACCGGCCCGAAAGCCTCCTCACGATGCAGCGCGGTGGTGCGCGGCACGTTCTCGATCAGGGTCGCAGGCAACATGTTGCCGCTGCGCTTGCCGCCGACGAGTTTCTTCGCGCCGCAGGCCCGGGCTTCGTCGATCCACGTTTCGATCCGTTTCGCGGAGTCTTCGTCGATCACCGGGCCGATGAAGGTCTTCTCGTCGCGCGGGTCGCCCATCGGCAGTTTGGCCACCGCGGCTTTCAGCTTGCGGCGCAGCTTGTCGTAGATGTCGGCGTGGGCATAGATGCGTTGCACGCTGATGCAGCTTTGCCCGCTCTGGTAGTAGGCGCCGAACACCAGCCGCTCGACCACCTGGTCCAGCTTCAGTCCGGGGTCGGCGTCGACGATGCAGGCGGCGTTGCCACCCAGCTCCAGGGTGACCTTCTTCTTCCCCGCACGCGATTTCAGATCCCAGCCGACCAGGCCGCCGGTAAAGCTGAGCAGGGCGATGCGGTCGTCTTCCACCAGTGCCGTGGCGTCCTCGTTGGAGCAGCAGATCACCGAGAACGCGCCCTTGGGCAGGTCGGTCTCGGCGAGGATCTCGCCGATGATCAGTGCGCCGACCGGGGTCTTGAACGCCGGCTTGAGCACGAACGGGCAACCGGCCGCGATCGCCGGCGCGACCTTGTGCGCGACCAGGTTGAGCGGGAAGTTGAACGGGGTGATGAAGCTGCACACGCCGATCGGCACGCGCTTGACCATGCCGCGATAGCCGCGCGTGCGCGGGGAGATTTGCAGCTCGAGCGACTCGCCATTGATCCGGGTCGCTTCACCGGCGGCAATGCGGAAGGTATCGATCAGCCGGGTGACCTCGCCGCGTGCGTCGCGGATCGGTTTGCCGGCTTCCACGCACAATGCCAGCGCCAGTTCCTCGAAGCGTTCCTCGAAGCGGCGCGCGCAGTGCTCCAGCACGTCGCGGCGCTTGTCGGGCGGGAATGCGGCCATCGCCTCGCGTGCCTTGTAGGCGGCGACGATTGCCTTGCGCACCACCCGGGCATCGGCGAAGGCGACGCGGGTTGCGATCCTGCCGCTGTACTTGTCCAGCACTTCCAGGTCGGTGTTGGCGGCAACCGGGCGGTTGGCAAGGTAATAGGGATAGCTGGGCTTCAGTCCGGAGGCGGTGCGTGCGGGTTTGGCCATGGCGGGCTCCGTTGATGAAGGGAAATATTGATGAAGGGAAATACTGATGAAGAGAAGGGGGCGCGCGCGCTCAATCCACCGCGGCACTGAGCCGGGGAATTTCCTCGTTGAGCAGGCGGTCGTCGTCGGCGTAGTCGATCGGAACCTCGATCAGGTCGACCCCGGGCGTGTCCAGCGCCTCCCGCAGCAACGGTGCGAAGGCTTCCGCCGAATCCGGGCGGTGGCCGCGTGCGCCGTAGCTTTCGGCGTACTTCACGAAGTCCGGGTTGCCCAGGTCCATGCCGAAGCTCGGGTAGCCCTCATGCGCCTGCTTCCACTTGATCATGCCGTAGGCGTCGTCGCGCACCACCAGTACGGTCAGGTCCAGGCCCAGCCGCACCGCGGTCTCGATCTCCTGCGAATTCATCATGAAGCCGCCGTCGCCGCAGATCGCAAGCACGCGACGGTCGGGGCAGACGATCCGCGCCGCGATCGCCGAGGGCAGGCCGGCGCCCATCGTCGCCAGCGCATTGTCGAGCAGCAGGGTGTTCGGCTCGCGGCACCGGTAACCGCGTGCGAACCACAGTTTGTACAGGCCGTTGTCGAGGCAGACCACGTCGCATGGCTCCATCGCCGCGCGCACCTCGGCGACCAGTCGCGGTGCGGTCAGCGGGAAGCATGGGCCGCCAGCCAGCTGGCCGAGGTTGTCCAGCAGCGCCGCGCGGACCCGGTCGAAGAACGCGAAGTCCCAGTGCGGCTGCGGCTCCAGCGCTTCGCCGAGCTGCCAGACCGCATTGGCGATGTCGCCGACCACCTCGATCTGCGGGAAGTACACCGCGTCGACCTCGGCACCGGCGTAGTTGACGTGGATCACCGTGCGCCGGCCCTCGCGCATGAAGAACGGCGGCTTCTCGATCACGTCGTGGCCGATGTTGACGATGCAATCGGCCGCGTCGATCGCGCGGTGGACGAAGTCGTGGTCGGACAGCGCGGCGTTGCCGAGCCACAGCGGGTGCTGTTCGTCGATCACGCCCTTGCCCATCTGGGTGGTGAAGAACGGGATCCCGAGTTTGTCGACCAGGGCACGCAGCTGGCGCGCGGTGGTCTTGCGGTTGGCGCCGGCGCCGATCATCAGCAGCGGGTGGCGGGCATCGCGGATCGCCTCGGCGGCATGGGCAATCGCCTTGTGCTCGGCCAGCGGCCGGCGCGAGAAGGCCGGCGGAATCAGCCGGGTGCCGGTGTCGTCGCCGGCGATGTCCTGCGGCAGCTCCAGGTGCACCGCACCCGGGCGCTCCTCTTCGGCACGGCGGAACGCCTCGCGTACCCGCGCCGGAATGGTGTCGGCGGAGACGATCTGGCGGGTGTACTTGGTCAGAGGACGCATCGTGTCGACCACGTCGACGATCTGGAAGTGCCCCTGCTTGCTGACCTTGATCGGCTTCTGCCCGGTGATCATCAGCATCGGCATCGCACCGAGCTGGGCATAGGCCGCGGCGGTGACCAGGTTGGTCGCACCGGGGCCGAGGGTGGACAGGCACACGCCGGCCTTCCCGGTCAGCCGGCCGTAGGTCGCGGCCATGAAACCGGCGCCCTGCTCGTGCCGGGTCAGCAGCAGGCGGATGTTCGAGTTGCGCAGCGATTCGAGCAGGTCGAGGTTCTCTTCGCCCGGAATGCCGAATACGTATTCCACGCCCTCGGCCTCGAGCGCGGCGACGAACAGGTCGGAAGCCTTGGTCATGCAGCGGTCCTGATGCGGCGGAATGTCGATTCTCGCCGCATGCTAGCCGGATGCGTGCACACGTGCCGTGATGCTGTGTTGCGTTGATGCTGTCGCGATGCGCGGTGTTCGGCAAGACCTCGGGGTAGCCCGGGTAAGGCGAAGCCGCACCCGGGAATTCGGAACGCCATCCCGGGTGCGGCTTCGCCTTACCCGGGCTACTTGTCGGTTTCCACCCGGAGCGACAACTGGCCATCGCCGAGGCGCGCCTGCAAGCGGTCGCCGGGCGCGGCATCGAGCACGCTGCGGACCACGCGGCCGTCGCCGTGCTGCAGGATCGCGTAGCCGCGGGCGACGGTGGCCAGCGGACTGATCGCTTCCAGCGAGCGGGCCAGTCCACGCAGGCGCAGCGTTTCGTGCGAAAGACGGCGCGCGATCGCCGCCTGCGGCCGCGCGGCCAAGGCGGCGACGCGCTCACGCAGGCGTTCGAGCCGGCGTCTTGGATGGGCGGCGCGCAGCACCGCCGTGGCATGGCGCAAGGTCGCGCGTTCGCGTTCGATACGCTGGCGCCAGGTCGCATGCAGACGACGCATGGCCTCGGCCTGTCGCTGGCGCAGCGCATCGAGGCGGGCCTGAGGCTTCATCGCATTGAGTCGCAGTGCGGCACGGTCGCTGCGTTGCATCGCATCGCGCAGGCGTTGCGCCTGGATGCGCTGCACACGTGTCTCCAGTACCTGCAGGCGCTGGCGCAGGTCGTCCTGGTTCGGCACCAGCAGCTCGGCCGCGACCGACGGTGTCGGCGCGCGCAGGTCGGCGGCGAAGTCGGTCAGGCTGAAGTCGACCTCATGCCCGACCGCCGACACCACGGGTACCTCGCAGGCGGCGACCGCACGCGCCAGCGCCTCGTCGTTGAACGCCCACAGGTCTTCCAGCGAGCCGCCGCCACGGGTCAGCAGCAGCACGTCGTAGCGGCCGGACGCCGCTGCATGCTTCAGCATCGCGGTGATCTGTGCGGCGGCCCCTTCGCCCTGCACCGGCACCGGCAGGACCTCGGGTTCGGCCAGCGGAAAACGCCGCGCCAGCACACTGAGCACGTCGCGTACCGCCGCGCCGCTGGGCGAGGTGATCACGCCGATCCGGCGCGCGAAACGGGGCAGGGGACGCTTGCGGTCCTCGTCGAACAGCCCTTCGGTCTGCAGCCGCGCCTTCAGTTCCTCGAACGCACGCCGCAGCGCGCCTTCGCCGGCCTCCTCCATGTGGTCGAGCACCATCTGGTAGTCGCCACGCGCCTCGTACAGGGTGAGCCGGCCGCGCACGCGCACGTGCAGGCCCTCGCGTGGCTGGAACTTCAGCCAGCTGCTCTTGGGCTTGAACATCGCGCAACGCACCTGCGCGCGCGCGTCCTTCAGGGTCAGGTAGAGGTGGCCCGAGGCCGGCCGCGATACATTGCCCAGCTCGCCTTCCACCCAGACCAGCGGGAAGCTGTCCTCCAGCAGGTTGCGCGCAAGCGCATTCAGCTGGCTCGGGGTGAGGGTGTCGGGCGCGGTCATGGGAGGGGCACCCTACACCGCAGGGCGGGCCAATGCCATAACATCCACACCAGGCACTAAACGAGGTGGGGTCGATGCGCGAACGCGCGGGCAGGATCGGATCAGGATGGCGAATCGCTGCCGCAGGATGGCTGGCGATGCTGGTCGCCTGCGCGCCGGCCCCGGAGCCGGATGTCGATCCGGGGCCCTTCACCCGCATCGAGCCATTGGAGCTGCCGCTGGAAGGCACATCGTCGCAGCCCGATCTGGTGGCCGCTCCGGACGGCCACTGGCTGTTGGGCTGGGTCGAGCCGGCCGACGGGGACGACGGCGATGACGACAGCGAGCGCAAGCGCCACCGGCTGCGTTTCAGCCTCACCGGCGAAGGAGGCGAATGGATGCCGCCGCGCACGATCGCCGAAGGCGGCAACTGGTTCCTCAACTGGGCCGATACCCCGCACGTCTACGCCCTGGCCGACGGCACCCTGTGGGCGCACTGGCTGCGCAGCACCGGGCCGGGACGAATGGATTACGGCATCGACCTGGTGCATTCCGGTGACGGTGGCATGAGCTGGTCGAGACCCCGCATGGTCAACCTGGTGGACTCACCGGGCGACCATGGCTTCACCAGCTTCTGGCCGCAGGCCGATGGCCAGCTTGGTATTGCCTGGCTGGACAGCCGGGAGAAGGCCGCCGCCGGCCGCACCGGCCACGACGATGCGCACGACGAGGACGGCCACGGTGATGGCGCGCCGATGATGCTTCGCGCCGCGACCTACAGTCCGGGCCGGTTGCGGCCGATCCGGATGGAGGAGTGGCCGCTCGACCTTTCCACCTGCGACTGCTGCACTACCGCCGCAGCGGTGACCGACCGTGGCCCGGTGGTGGTCTATCGCGGCCGCGATGCCGGCGAGATCCGCGACACCCGCATCGTACGCTTCGAGGACGGCGCCTGGACCCGCCCGCGCGACGTGCATCGCGACGGCTGGATGATGCCCGGTTGCCCGGTCAATGGCCCGGTGGTCGCCGCCCACGGCAACACCGTCTGGGTGGCCTGGTACACCCAGGCCGGCGGCGTACCTGAAGTGCGTATCGCCCGTTCGGACGATGCCGGCGACCGCTTCTGGGCGCCGGTTACCGTGGCAAAGGGCCCGCATGTGCTCGGCCGCGCGACCCTGGCGCTGGCCGGCGAACACGTGCTGGTCGGCTGGATGGAGGAAACCGACACCCAGCGCCTGCGACTGGCGCGCTTCGACGCCGGGCTGGAGGCCCCGCCGTACAAGCTCGAAGTCGCCACCCTCGATGTCCGTGGCCGCGCCAGCGGCCTGCCGAAACTGGCGGTTCAGGGCGACGAGGCGCGGATCGTGTGGACCGACGTGGTCGACGGCCGGCCGGTGCTGCGTGGAGCGCGGATTCTCTGACCTGCGTCGTGGCACCCCGGTAGAATAGGCGGATGCCCCAGCCTGCAGTCCCCATGAACAGCCCCCCGCCTTGCGCCACTCCTGCTTTCGGCGCCGCGCCGCGCCGCGACACCCGCGGCGTGACCGTCGGCAAGGTGCAGGTCGGCGGCGGTGCGCCGGTGGTGGTGCAGTCGATGACCAACACCGACACCGCCGACGTCGCCTCCACCGTCAAGCAGGTGGCCGAACTGTGGCGCGCCGGTTCCGAGCTGGTGCGGGTGACCGTCAACACCGCCGAGGCCGCCGCCGCAGTGCCGCGCATCGTCGACAAGCTGGCGATGATGGGCGTGGAGGTGCCGATCATCGGCGACTTCCACTACAACGGTCACCAGCTGCTCACCGCCGAGCCGGCCTGCGCCGAGGCGCTGGCCAAGTACCGCATCAACCCCGGCAACGTCGGTTTCGGCAAGAAGAAGGACAGCCAGTTCGCCACCCTGATCGAACTGGCGATCAAGCACGGCAAGCCGGTGCGCATCGGCGCCAACTGGGGCTCGCTCGACCAGGCGCTGGCGACACGCTTGATGGACGAGAACCACCTGCTGCCGCAGCCGAAGGAGGCCAGCGAGGTGTTGCGCGAGGCGCTGATCCGCTCGGCACTGGACTCGGCCGCGCGCGCCGAGGAGATCGGTCTGCCGGCCGACCGCATCATCCTCAGCGCCAAGGTCAGCGGCGTGCAGGAACTGATCGCCGTCTACCGCGAGCTCGCCCGCCGCGGTGACCACGCGTTGCACCTGGGACTGACCGAGGCCGGCATCGGTAGCAAGGGCATCGTCGCGTCGAGCGCCGCGCTCGCCGTGCTGATGCAGGAAGGCATCGGCGACACCATCCGCATCTCGCTCACCCCCGAGCCCGGACAGGCACGCAGCAACGAGGTCGTGGTCGCGCAGGAGCTGCTGCAGACCCTGGGCCTGCGCGCGTTCACCCCGATGGTCACCGCCTGCCCGGGCTGTGGCCGCACCACCAGCACCTTCTTCCAGGAGCTCGCACAGAAGGTGCAGGCGCACGTGCGCGCGAAGATGCCCGAATGGAAGGTCACCCATCCCGGCGCCGAGAACCTGACCCTCGCGGTGATGGGCTGCGTGGTCAACGGCCCCGGCGAATCGCGCCACGCCAACATCGGCATCTCGCTGCCGGGCACCGGTGAGGCGCCGTCGGCGCCGGTGTTCGAGGACGGCGAAAAGACCGTGACCCTGCGCGGCGAGAACATCGCCCACGAGTTCGTCGAGCTGATCGACCACTACGTCGAACGCAAGTTCGGTGCCTGATCCTGTCCACCCATCAGCCCGACATGCCCCACGAACGTTCCACCCGCCCATCCGCAGCGGGACTGATCCTCACCGGCCTGCTGCTGCCGCTGGCGGTCTTCGCCATGCTGGCCGCTTTGATAGGCATGCAGGGCACGCCGGCCTTCGACGAACCCCTGCTGCTCGCCCTGCAAGGCCTGCACACGCCTGCGCTCGACCGCGTCTTCCTCGCCATCAGTCAGGCCGGGTACCTCTATTTCGTGGTGCCGTTCAACATCGCGCTGACCCTGTGGCTGGGCTGGCGCCGCCGGTTGCGCGAGGCGTTGTTCGTTGCCATCGCATCAGGCGGTTCGGCGCTGCTCAACCTCACCGCCAAGCCGCTGTTCGCCCGCGAGCGCCCGGCGCTGTGGGAGTCGATCGCGCCCGAGCACAATTTCAGCTTTCCCAGCGGCCATGCGATGGGTTCGATGACCCTGGCCTGGGTATTGGTGTTGCTGGCCTGGCCCACCCGCTGGCGCTGGCCGGTGCTGGCCGCAGCGGCGGCCTTCGCCATCCTCGTCGGCCTGTCGCGCCCCTACCTGGGCGTGCATTACCCCTCCGACATCCTCGCCGGCTGGGCCGCTGCAAGTGTGTGGGCGGTGGCGGTGTACCTCGTCGTGCTCCGCCGCCCGGGCCCCGGCCTTTCGTAGCGAAGGCCGGGCAAGGGTTCAGCCCCCGTCCGCCCCAGGTGGCGTCCCTCTGCCCTGGTTGCATGACATCCCCGACGGCGAACTGAGCGCGAAGGAGCGGGGCAGCATTGTGCTGCTGGATGAGGAGCGCGCGTTGCTCGGCGTGACGCGGCGCTGAGGAAAGCCTTATTTCGCCGGGTAGTCCGCCGCGGGCTCCTGCACCCGCGGCGTAGCGGTGCGCACGTGGCCGCGCAGCCAATCGGCGAAGCCGGCCTCGTCGAGGGAGCCTTCGGCGAGTGCGAGCATCTTCAGGTACTTGTCCTCGTCGCTTGCGTCCAACTCGGCGCCGTTGAGCGCGAGGAACACCCGGTAACAGACATGGGCGGTGCGCTTGTTGCCATCGACGAACGGATGGTTGCGGGCCAGGCCGTGGGCCAACGCCGCGGCCAGGTCGGCCAGATCGGGGGGCGGGTCGCCATAGCTGTGCGCCTGCAACGGGCGGGCGAGGGCGGACTTCAGCAGGCCCTCGTCGCGCACACCCGATCCGCCGCCATGCTCCGCCAACTGGCGCTCGTGGATGGCCCGCGCCAGAGCCTCGGTGATCCAGATGATCATCCTTGATTCCTCCGCTTACCGGGCGAGCTTGTGGAGCACAGTGCGGTCTTCGCGCATGATCCGTTCCGCGACCTCCAACTGGGCCGCCAACTCCGGATCGAACGTCGTCAGCCGGATCCCGTCCGGCGTCTCCAGCGCATACAGCGCATCGCCTTTTTCCAGCCGCAGCCGCGCCAGCAACTCCTTGGGCAGGATGACGCCGGCGGAATTACCGATGGTGGTGATCTTGAGCTTCATGCGGGGCCTCCTTGGTTATAACTCATGTTATACCATGGTCCGCGGCGGGGGAAACCGGGCGGCTTCCCGGAGACCTTCATGCCGTATCCTCAAGCCCTCGCAGGAAGGGGGGCGGGCGAATGCGACCCAGCATCAAAGTCGGGTGGATGCCATGGGCGCTGATCCTGCTGTCGGCTTGCAGCCAGGCGCCCGAGCCACAGCGTCCCCAACAGGCCGGCCAGCCCCTCGATCCCATCGAAACCGCCGCCCGCCTGGCCGCCTTGCGCGGCGCCGCCATGACCGGCGATCAGGAAGCCGTGCAGCGCCAGTTCACCGCCCTGCACACCGACATGATGCGTTCGATGAAGGTGCCCGACACTTCCCGTCGCATCGACCCCGAGGCCGCCCGCGCGACTGCCCGCACCGTGCCCGGCGTGCGTTCGGTGGTGTGGGTTGACCGTACCAACCTGTTTGCCATCGTCGAGCGCAACGAGCAGCGCAGCCACGCCACCATCGACGCCATCTGCATGGCACTGGAACCGCTCGGCGACACCCTCGCCGTGGTCGTCAACCTGCAGAGCGGCGCGGCCCGCACTGGCGATGAGCTGGAAATCCTCAGTCGCAACTGCCAGCTTGGCGAAGGCGATCGCGCGCTGTTCCAGCAGAACCGCCAGCTTGATGTCGTCCCGCCCGGGATTCGCGCACAACATCAGGCCGAGAAGGCGCGGCTGGAGGCGAGGGCCGCGCGCAACGAGATGAGCACGGAGGATGAGGCGGCGTTGATGGCGATTCCGGAGATGTGAGCCACGAGCTTGTCGAACGAAGGCTGGCCTCGCCCGGCTTCGGTTCAAGTGGGCTGGTTTCGGTCAGGAGCAGCCATTCATCCGACTTGCCGATTGAAGTGGTGCCTCCGCCGCCGAGCGTGCTGTCGTTTCGCAAGCTCCGCCAGCGCTCGTATCGCGCGGCGACTAATCAATGCGGACGGTGACGCTCTCGCCAGCTTTCGATCCGGCCTTGCTGAAGCGAGCGAAGAACCTTGCGCCCCGCGACCGCATGCGTAAGTTCACGGAGCTCATCCGTTCGATGGTCCGGCTACTGGCGGACTACGCGGCTTCGCCAGGCAGTCGTTCGTCCTCGGTTGACGAAGCCGTACTCCAGGGAGTTTGTACTTCCCCCTTTCAACATCTTATACCACCGGGGGCTTGCGGCAAGCGCCCGGTCGTGTCGTTCAATCGCCAACTCAAATGAGTCTTCGGATGAGGAGTGGCGAAATGAGCGTGTTGTTGTCGAAATATGGGCTGCGCAGGAGCATTGAACCCACGGTTTGGCTTGTGACGCGGGTGCGGGCATTCGGTGCCCGGGGATGTGATGTACGGGTGGCCATGACCGACGGAGCGCGGCCATGACTGAACATGCCGTGGTGATCGCAGGAGGAGGTCCGACGGGGCTGATGCTGGCGGGCGAGTTGGCGTTGGCCGGGGTCGACGTCGCCATTGTCGAGCGGCGCACCAGCCAGGACCTCGCCGGCTCACGCGCGGGTGGCCTGCATTCACGCACCATTGAGGTTCTCGCTCAGCGCGGAATCGCCGACCGGTTCCTTTCGGAGGGGCAGGAAGCGCAGGTCGCGGGGTTCGCCAACGTCCGTTTGGACATCAGCGACTTTCCCACCAGGTATCCCTACGGGCTCGGGCTGTGGCAGAACCACATCGAGCGAATCCTGGCCGGTTGGGCCGGCGAGTTGGCGGTGGCGTTCTATCGCGGACATGAGGTAACCGGTCTCGCGCAGGACGACGCCGGTGTCGACGTCGAGCTGTCCGACGGCCGCTCGCTTCGGGCCGAATATCTCGTCGGGTGCGACGGAGGACGCAGCCTGGTCCGCAAGGTGGCCGGCATCGAATTTCCCGGGTGGGATCCGACGACCAGCAGCCTGATTGCCCAGGTCGAGATGACCGAGGAGCCGGAATTGGGTGTCCGCCACACACCTTCGGGCATGCACGCCCTCGGCAAGGTCGAGTACGAGATCAAAGACGGCGAGGTCGTTTACAAGCCAGGCGGAACGATCGGGGTCATGCTGACCGAATCAAGCGTCGGCACGAGCGAGCCCACCCTGCGCGACCTCAGCGAGGGCCTCGTCGCCGTCTACGGAACCGATTACGGGATCCACAGCCCCTCCTGGATCTCCAGGTTCACCGACATGACCCGGCAGGCCGCGACCTACCGCGCTGGACGGGTTCTATTGGCAGGCGATGCGGCGCATGTGCATTCCCCGGTCGGCGGACAGGGCCTCAACACCGGTGTGCAGGACGCGATGAACCTGGGATGGAAGCTGGCTCAAGTGGTCAAGCGGACATCGCCGGAAAACCTCCTCGATAGTTACCATGCCGAGCGCCACCCAGTCGGTGCCCGCGTGCTGCGCAATACGATGGCTCAGGTCGCGCTCATGCGCGTCGACGACCGCATCGAGGCGCTGCGCGACACCGTGTCCGAGCTGCTGAGCATGGATGAGCCGCGCAGACGATTCGCCGCGATGATGTCCGGCTTGGACATCCGCTATGACCTGGGCGAGGGGCACCCGCTGCTCGGGCGCCGCATGCCCGATCTCGACCTGGTCACCGCCAACGGCCCGCTGCGGGCATTCACTCTGCTGCACGATGCCCGGCCGGTACTGCTTAACCTCGATGAGCCCGGCCGATTCGACATCACTCCATGGGCAGATCGGGTTCAGTTGGTCGACGCTGCCTACGCCGGCGCGTGGGAGCTTCCGGCACTCGGGCCGGTCACTGCTCCCACTGCCGTGTTGATTAGGCCGGACGGATATGTGGCGTGGGTGGGAGACGGCACCCAGCGAGGGTTACTGGATGCACTCACCACTTGGTTCGGACCGCCTACTGCGATGTGCGTATCGGCCTCCAAGATCACTGCGAGGGGCTCATAGAGACATGTTCCGGCCCTATGACGGCTTCGGGACGGGTACGGGGATGAGATCAGTCCGCCTATGAGTGACAACGATCCGTGGTCGAGGCACCAGGCTCCGTCAATGGCCGCATTCGGCCCCCATCCAGCTTCACGGTCCTACCCTGCAGGCGACCCTTGCAAGCAAAGGAGGTCGCCATGACTGCGGAAAACAAGAGCCCGCTGGAGCATGTCAACGCGACGTTGTCGCAGCTCAAGGAGATGCGGCATTACTCGAAGAACTACGTCGAGCAGCTGACCGCGCAGTGGTTGTTGTTCGACGGTGAGCTGTCGAAGCTGAAGCAGGCCGACAAGATTGAGGATCTGATGACGCGCCAGGGTGAGTTGCACGATGCGCTGGAGGCGGAGATCGCCGAGCTGGAGGCGTTGGCGGTGGAACTGCAGCCTGCGCCGGAGGGCGACGCGGCAAGCTAGCCGGGTGGGCAGGGCGTGGGGTGCTGTCACGCCGGCAGTTTGATCCGCGTCGTTGCGATCAGTCGCCGGCGGGCACCGGGACCGCATCCACCGGGCCTTCGAAGGCAATGAACAGCACGCAGTCGCCACTGCCGGCGCAATGTGCCTTGTGCGCGCGGCGGGGCGGGCCATAGGCGTAGGAGCCGGTGGTCAGTATCCGCGTGGGCTCGTCCTGATAGGTCACGTGCAGTTCGCCGGCGACCAGCACCATGCGTTCGGCCGAGCTGTGCCAGTGCTCGGCGATGTCGGCGCCGCCCGGGACGCGGAAGAATACATCGGCGTTGGGCTGTGCCGGGTCGCCGTGCAGCACCGCGATCGCACAGCCGGGCGGCAGGAACTCCGGGCAGGGCCCCCAGCTCAGCGCCGGGTCATCGGCACGGTGGTGCACGGAGGGCTCAAGGGTGGGCTCGGCCGCCAGCAGCGCGGTCGGCAGTGCGAGTGCGGCCAGAACAACGATCAGAATGATCGGCCAGGGCCGATGAAGCGGGTGCAGGGACATGTCGTCTCCTCGCCGGTCCGGGAAGGACCGTCATGCGGGGGAACGCCGGCCGTACCGCGGATCGGCCAGTCCGTGGGCTACTCGCCGGGCTTGACGGCCTCGGCCGGTGCCTGGGTAGCGTGGCGGCGGGCCAGCACCGCCTCGCGGTGGGCGATGTAGGCGTTGGCGGCGAGGATGATGGCGGCACCGGTGAGGGTCCAGCGGTCGACGCCCTGGTCGAACAGCAGCCAGCCGAGTATGGCGACGATGGGCAGCTGCATGAAGCTGATCGGGGTCAGTGCGGAGACTTCGCCCAGCTTGAGCGCGCGGGTCCACAGCATGTGGCCGCCGGTGCCGAGCGCGCCGGAGGCGATGATCCACAGCCAGGTTATGCCGCGTGGCCATTCCCACACCGCGAGGGCGGGCAGCAGCGACATCGGCACCCATAGCAGGGTGGTGTAGATGACGATGCGATCGGCCGGTTCGGTGTTGGAGAGCTGCTTGATCTGGATCGCGACGATGCTGCTGAGCACCGCCGCGGTCACCGCGACCAGGGTGCCGGCGCTGAAGCCCTCGGTGCCGGGGCGGACGATGACCAGCACGCCGATGAAGCCGACCACCACCGCGGCCCAGCGCCGCATGCGGACCTGCTCGCCAAGCCAGAACACCGCCAGCACGGTCACGAACAGCGGAGTGGAGTACGACAGCGAAACGGCCTGCGCCAGCGGCAGGTGGCCGATGGCCCAGAAACCGCAGAACATCGACACCACGCCGACCACGCAGCGGAACACGTAGCGCGGCAGCTGGTCGGTCTTGAGAATGCCGATGCCGTGGTGCATCAGCAGCGGCAGGGTGGCGACCATGCCGAAGAAGTTGCGGAAGAACGCGACCTCGAAGGTGTGCAGGGTCTCGGACGCCAGCTTGATCGCGATCACCATGAAGGCGAAGAAGATGGTGCTGCCGAGCATCAGCAGCGCGGCGCGGGCGTGGGTGGTCATGGGGTGTCTGCTGTCGTCATCCCGGCGAAAGCCGGGATCCATGTTGATCTTGGCTCGGTTGCCGAGCGCGCGCTGAAAACAAAAATGGATCCCGGCTTTCGCCGGGATGACGAGACTGGCGTCTGGATGGCATGCAAGGTCACCACGTTGCCCCCACGATCCTGGGTTCGGGCTCGATGGCGACGCCGAAGCGTTCGTGCACCGAGGAAGCGACGCGGCGGGCGAGCTCGAGCAGTTGCGTGCCGGTGGCGTTGCCGTGGTTGACCAGCACCAGTGCGTGCGATTCGGCGATACCGGCGTCGCCGTCGCGATGCCCCTTCCAGCCACAGGCATCGATCAGCCAGGCAGCCGAGAGTTTGCAGCGCGCGCCGTGGTGGACGTCATGCGCGGCGGCATCGGCCGGGAAAGGTGCGACCGGATACACCGGCAGGCGCGGGTGTTCGCGTTGCAGCGCTTCGGCCTGCGCGGCCGGCACGATCGGGTTCTTGAAGAAGCTGCCGGCGTTGCCGGTCACCGCCGGGTCGGGCAGTTTGCGGCGGCGGATGGCGATGACGGCATTGGCGACGTCGAGGGCGGTGGGGCTGTCGATGCCCATCGCGGCCAGCTCGTCGCCGATGCCGGCGTAGTCGAGTTTCAGCGCGTGGTCGGCATCCGCTCGCGGCAGGTCGAACTCGACCGCGGTGACGATGAAGCGGTCGCGCTCGCGCTTGAACAGGCTGTCGCGGTAGGCGAAGGCGCAGGCGTCGCGGTCGAGGCGGTGCAGTTCACCGCTGGCGGGCTCGAAGGCTTCGACGGCGTGGATGTATTCGCACGCCTCGACCCCGTAGGCACCGATGTTCTGGATCGGCGCGGCGCCGACGGTGCCGGGGATCAGGGCCAGGTTCTCCAGCCCGCCCAGGCCGCGCGCGAGCATGTCCATCACGAAGGTGTGCCAAACGACGCCTGCATCGGCCCGCACCCTCACCCCAACCCCTCTCCCGTGAACGGGAGAGGGGCTTGCATATGACACCTGCTGGCCGGTCAGTGCGATGACCGGCATGTCCGGGTCGGCCGCGAACAGCAGGTTGCTGCCGCTGCCGAGGATCAGCGGCGGCTGCATGTTGAACTCGGGGCGGGCAAGCAGCTCCGGCAGTGCGGCGGCATCGGCCACTTCCGCCAGCAACGGCGCGCGCGCGGCGACGCCGAAGGTGTTGCGCGACTGCAGCGGGGCGTCGTGGAGGATGGTGATGGGGTGGGTCATGCCATTCTCGTCATCCCGGCGAAAGCCGGGATCCAGCTTGGTTCTTCCGTGCTGGCAGAGACCCCTTGCGCGAACACAATGGGTCCCGGCTTTCGCCGGGATGACGACGGCTGGGTCCGCGTCTGCGCGTGGGTGACGACAGCGGTTTGACTCACGCCCATCGACAACTCAGCGATCCGGCTTCAACGGCCCGCTGCTCGGGGCCTCCTTGCGCCGGCGCATGGCCTCCACGCATTCGTGGACCAGCGTCGGGCCACGGTAGACCAGGCCGCTGTAGCACTGCACCAGGGTCGCCCCGGCGGCGGTTTTGGTGACCGCATCGGCGCCGCTGAGGATGCCGCCGACGCCGATCAGCGGGATCGACTCGGGCAGGCGGGTGCGCATCATCCGCAGCACGGTGGTGGCCTGGCCCATCAACGGCCGGCCGGACAGGCCACCGGCTTCCCCGGCCAGCGGGTGGCCTTCGATCGCGGTGCGGGCGAGGGTGGTGTTGGTGGCGATCACGCCGTCGACTTCCAGCTCGGTCAACACGCGTGCACAGGCGTCGATGTCGGCGTCGCTCAGGTCGGGGGCGATCTTGACCAGCATCGGCACGCGCCTGCCGTGCTTGGCGCCAAGCCGCTCCTGTTCTTCGCGCAGGATGCTGATCAGGCGCCGCAACTGCTGCTCTTCCTGCAGCTCGCGCAGGCCGGCGGTGTTGGGCGAGGAGATGTTGACCGTCACGTAGTCCGCCAGCGGGTAGACCCGCGACAGGCAATACATGTAGTCGCCCTCGGCGATCTCGTTGGGCGTGGTCTTGTTCTTGCCGATGTTGATGCCGAGGATGCCGCGGTCGCGGTGGCGCGCCTTCTCGACGTTGCGTACCAGCGCGTCGACGCCCTGGTTGTTGAAGCCGAGCCGGTTGATGACCGCCTTGTGCTCGGGCAGGCGGAACATGCGCGGCCTGGGGTTGCCCTCCTGCGCCTTGGGCGTGACCGTGCCGATCTCGACGAAGCCGAAACCGAGCGCGAACAGCGCGTCGATGTGTTCGCCGTTCTTGTCCAGCCCGGCGGCCAGACCGACCGGGTTGGGGAAGGTCAGCCCGAATGCGCGCGTGTGCAGCGGTGCCGAATGCGGGGCGAACAGTGGCGTCAGCCCCATCCGGTATGCCCGCTCCAGCGATCGCAGGGTCATGCCATGGGCACGTTCGGCGTCGAGGCGGAACAGGAAGGGGCGGGCAAGGGCGTACATCTAGTGATGGCTCTCCGGGGGAATGCGGCCGGTCTGGAGGGCATGCGCCCAGTCCGGACGGCCGTTCTGCGTTGCCTTCCTTGCAGCAGCACGATGATCGTACTCGACATCGATGATCCGGGCTTGCCAGCGTCTGGCGCCACGCTCGAGCAGCGCATAGCGGGCATGCGGCGAGCCGGTCTCGATGGCGTGCGGCACGCCGGCACGGACATGGATGGCGGGCAGGCCGACGCTGCCGGGATTCACCACGAGCCGGTCGTCCGCCAGCGGCACGATGCGTGGGCGATGGGTATGGCCGCACAGGATCACCGGCGCCCGGCAGTCGCCGGCACGTACGGCGACTTCATCGACGGTGGCCGCGCGCGCCTGGCCCGGAGCCGGCGATTCGACGAAGTAGCCCATGTCGTCGTCCGGGGTGCCGTGGCAGAGGAATACCTCGGCGCCGGGGCCGTCGTCGGCCAGCCAGCGGGTTGCTGGCAGGGTCGCGAGCCAGGCGCGATGCGCCTCGCGCAGGGCGTCGAAGGCGTGGGCATCGGACGTGCCCATCGCCTCGCGCGGGGTTTCCAGCAGTTCGCGCTCGTGGTTGCCGCGGATCGTGGGCCAGTCGTGCGCCAGCAGCAGGTCCGCGGTTTCCGCCGGCCACAACGGGCCGGACAGGATGTCGCCCAGGTTGACCACGATGTCGCAATCCCGCCCGCGGATGTCGGCGATCACCGCCTCCAGCGCGGGCAGGTTGCCATGGATGTCCGAGACGACGGCCAGGCGCACGGCGCGTCTCCCTGCTTACAGGTCGAACTTGATGCCTTGGGCCAGCGGCAGCGCGTCCGAGTAGTTGATGGTGTTGGTCTGCCGGCGCATGTAGGCCCTCCAGGCGTCGGAGCCGGACTCGCGGCCGCCGCCGGTTTCCTTCTCGCCGCCGAAGGCGCCGCCGATCTCCGCGCCCGAGGTGCCGATGTTGACGTTGGCGATGCCGCAATCGCTGCCGGCCGCCGACAGGAACGCTTCGGCCGCCTTCAGGTTCTCGGTGAAGATCGCCGACGACAGGCCCTGCGGGACCGCGTTCTGCATGTCGATTGCGTCTTCCAGCTTGCTGAACTTCATCACGTACAGGATCGGCGCGAAGGTCTCGTGCTGGACGATCTCGGCGTCGTTGGACAGGCCGGTCACGATCGTCGGCAGGACGAAGTTGCCCGGGCGATCCAGCTTCGCGCCGCCGGTCTCGACGGTGCCGCCGGCGGCCTTGGCGCGCTCGATCGCATCGAGGTAGGCGTCGACCGCGTCGGCGCTGTTGAGCGGGCCCATCAGGTTGGCCGGGTCGGTCGGGTCGCCGATCTTGCCTTCGACCTGCTTGTAGGCGGTGACCAGCTTGGCCAGCACGTCGTCATGGATGGATTCGTGGATGAACACGCGACGGGTGGTGGTGCAGCGCTGGCCGGCGGTGCCGACGGCGCCGAACACGATCGCCGGGATCGCCAGCTTCAGGTCGGCGCTGGCGTCGACGATCATCGCGTTGTTGCCGCCCAGCTCCAGCAGCGAACGGCCCATGCGGCGGGCGACGCGCTCGCCGACCTGGCGGCCGACCTTGGTCGAGCCGGTGAAGCTGACCAGGGCGATGCGCTTGTCGTCGACGAAGTGCTGCGCCAGCTCGCTGCCGGAATCGTTGAACAGGAAGAAGATGTCGGGGAAGCCGCCCTTGCGCAGCGCCTCGTTGCAGATCTTCATCGAGGCGATCGCCGACAGCGGGGTCTTGGGCGACGGTTTCCAGATGCTGATGTCACCGCAGATCGCGGCGATGAAGCTGTTCCAGGCCCACACCGCGACCGGGAAGTTGAACGCCGAGATGATCCCGACCAGGCCCAGCGGGTGCCACTGCTCGTACATGCGGTGGCCGGGGCGCTCGGAGTGCATGGTCAGGCCGTACAGCTGGCGCGACAGGCCGACGGCGAATTCGCCGATGTCGATCATCTCCTGCACTTCGCCGTCGCCCTCGGGCTTGGACTTGCCCATCTCCAGCGCGACCAGCGAGCCCAGCGCGTCCTTGTGCTCGCGCAGGGCCTCGGCGCACAGGCGGATCGCCTCGCCGCGGCGCGGGGCCGGGGTGGTGCGCCAGACCTTGAACGCGGCCTGGGCGCGCTCGACGATGGTGTCGTAGTCGGCCTGCGAGGAAGCGTTCACCTTCGCCAGCACCTGGCCGTCGGTCGGGTTCACCGGCTCCAGCACACCGGCATCGGTGGTCTTCGACCACTCGCCATTGCCGAGGAAGGTGCCGGACTCGGTGCCGGACAGGCCAAGGGCGGTAAGGACGGGATGCGACATCGACAGCTCCTGCTGATTCGTTCGAGGGATAGAGAAAAGGAGAGTGGAGCGAAGCGAGCCGGAGAGTTGTCTCTCGTCCCTCACTCCTCTCCACTCTCCACTCGCATGTTGGCGACCCCGGCACGATTCGAACGTGCGACCTTCCCCTTAGGAGGGGGACGCTCTATCCAGCTGAGCTACGGGGCCGAAGCGGGCATTTTCGCATGAACCGGCGGCCGGGCGGAAATCCATTGGCCGGGCTCGCCGGGCGGGCATCAGCGGGCGAGGATCTCCAGGATCTCCAGCGCCATCCGGCGCCGGCTCGGGGCGAGGCGGCGGAACTGGGTCAGGGCCAGGCTTTCGTGCTCGTCGCGGGCATAGTCGTCGATGATCACCGCCGGTATCGGCTCATTGCCTTCGCAGTGCGTCGGGCCGCGTCCGGTGGCCAGCCACTCGAAATTGACCCCGGTTTCCAGCGCCAGCTTGATCAGGTGGTCGACGCTGGGGGTGGTGCCGGTCGGGTGTTCCCATTGGGTCACCGCGCTGCGCCTGACGCCGATCTTGCGCGCAAGCTCGGCCTGGGACAGCGCCGCCTGGACACGGGCCTTCCTCACTCTCAGAGATAGTGCGCTCAATGCGTCCTCCCGTGGAATCCTGTCCCCAGCACGCCTGTTGCCTGTCGTCGCTTACGGGGAAGGGATTCTTACCCGATGTTGTCCCATTTCGCTTGCAAACGCGAACGCAGGTAAAGGCAGCTTGCACCCATGATGAACGGTCAGCGGGGCTTCCGGAGGCCAGCATGGGGGCGGGCTTCCCATCCCATGTGCGGATATGAGAAACATGTCACGAAGGCGAGGAGACTCGCCTTGCATGTCGTCTGGCCGCTATTGCATTGATGGGGCAGTGCAGGACGAACAGGGCAGGCGGCGCGTGCCGTTCGTCATCGCCTCGAGCAGCATGACTGGAGATGCCGGGAATGCTCAGGATACGGATGTTCGGTTCATTTTCCGTCGCCACCGATGGCGCCGACGGTGAAGCCGTGGCCATTTCCGGCCGCTGCGCCAATCTGCTGGCGTATCTCGCGTTGGGTCACGGGCGCTTCTTCAGCCGTTCGGAGCTGCTCGCCAGTCTGTGGCCGGAGCGCACGTCGTCGTCGACGCCGGGCTCGTTCAATACCGCGTTGTGGCGTTTGCGACGCATGGTGGAGCGGCCGCCACTCAAGCACGGGGACCTGATCGTCAGCGACCGCCGTGGCGCGATCAGCCTGAACGGTCCGGCCGGGGTCTGGCTGGACGTGGAGGAGTTCAAGAAACAGGTGTCGCCGGGGCTTTCCAGGCCGACGGAGAGCCTCAGCGATGCGGATATCGACGGCTTGCGCCGCGGGGTGGCGATGTACAAGTCGGACATCCTGCTGGAGGTGACCGACGACTGGGCCCTGCGTGAGCGCGAGAAGCATCGTCGCGATTACCTCAATGCACTCGGGCGGCTGATGCAGGTGGCACGCATCCGTCGCGACTACGACGAGGCAATCGGTTATGCCCAGGCGATCCTCGACAACGACGCGCTGCGCGAGGACGTGCACAGGGAGCTGATGCTGTTGTACGTGTCAAGCGGGCAGCGCGCACAGGCGTTGCAGCAGTTCGAATGCTGCCGTGAACTGTTGCGCAGGGAGCTGGCGATCCAGCCCATGCGCGAAACGATGGAGGTCTACCGGCAGATAGCCGAGAGTGCGATTGGCGCGATGGCATCGGTAGAGCGTGATGTGGCTGTGATGCGGCCCGAAGGGCCTGTTCGGGCCAGGGACAGTTCCCGCTCGCTGGCCACGCCAGCCAGCTTGGCCGAAGCCTGTGATCTGATCGACTCGACACGGCGCCAGTTGTCGACCGCCGATGCCCAGCTGCAGTTGAGCCTGAGGTTCCTGCGGCAATAGCTGCATTGATGGCCCATGCCCGGAGCTGGTGAGGGTGGATGTCGTGCATCCTTCCTGCCGGTCCTGTGTGCAGGCGGGATGCGTGCGCGCTGTCAGGTGTGTGCTGTCCGCGACAGTCCATCGTCACTTGGCCATCACAAGGCGGAATTCTGCCGTGATACAGGTGTGATGCAGCGGTGACGCCAGGGTGAGAGGGCGGGCGCAGGATCGGCCCAAGCCTCACTGCATGGACGTTCGTCATGACATTGCTCGAGGATCGAACCGCGGCCTTCATCGTTCGTGTATGGAACGAACATCGGAACGACGATGTCGTGGCCGCCGAGTGGCGTGGTTCGATCGAGCACGTGCAGTCCGGGCAGCGTGTGTTCTTCCGCCACCTCGAGACGGTGGTCGATTTCATGAAGCCCCATCTGGAAGGCATCGGCATCGATGCCCAGCAGCGTTTCTGGGAACGCGTTTCCTCCGTCATCAACGATGCCGACGACGAATCGGTCGCGCTGGCGCTGGGTGAATGTATCGGTACTCCAGCCGGGCATGACGCCGACGTTCGCCGGAACGGCACGCGATCCACTCCGAGCAAGTGAGCAGCCCAAGGAGTCCGCCATGGCAGTCATCCGAGCCAACCGCGAATCGATCGACGATCGCTTCAGCGTGCTGGGTTTCACCGTACGCACCGACCTCCCCCTGTTCGAGATCGGCCTGGCTACCGATCCGGAACTGCTCAAGGCCGAAAACCAGGGGCGGCGCACGAGCCGGAACTTCTTCACCAGCCAGTTGCTGGCGACCGGACCGGCCGGCAACCGCTACGTCCCCGGCGGACGCGAATCGGTGTACCTGGTACCGCCCGGTGTGGTGGCGCGCTTCGTAGGCCAGTCGCGCCTGTACTTTGGTCTTGCGACCTATCAGGACAAGGACCGCAGCCGGCCGATCTCGGTGAAGATCCCGGACGAGGGGCGCATGTACGTCAGCCTGTCCGGACTTACCGAGCGTGGGTTGCGCCGTACCGCACGCAATGGAGCCAATGGCTATGGCGGCAATGGCCACGCATTGAGCTGGGGCGGCGACGCACTGGTCAACGCATCGCCCCGAGGCGGCAATGGCAACGTCGTAAACGGCAATGGCGCTGCGAGCGGCCACAACGGCGCCGCCGCGGTACCGGAACAGGCCGCACCCTACAGCGACGGTTATCCGGATGAGCTGTGGCAGCAGGATGAGACAGCTGCTACAGCCGCTCCCGGCAACGGCAACGGCAACGGCGGTGGCGAGGCCGCCGTGCCGGCACCGGCGGCATCTCTCGGCCGTGCCCGGGCATTCAATGCCGGTACGGACGACGAAGACAGCCGGCATGGCATCGAAGGCCCGATTCCTGACGATCTCGCCACCGCACAGGCGATGGCGCGCAGCGCGCGTGCACTGAACGCGCCCGCGCCCGAGTATCCGCAGGCCAGTCGATTCGTGGCGGCGCACAGCAGCAATTACCGCACCACTTCGAGCGGTCGAAACATCGAGCGTGTCGTCATTCATATCACCGATGGCGGAGCCAACATCAATGGCACTATCGGCTGGTTCCAGAATCCCGATGCCAATGTCAGCGCGCACTACGTGATCGGCCAGGACGGCGAGGTCGTGCAGATGGTGCGTCACGCCGACGTCGCCTGGCACGCGCGCTCGGCCAATGGCACCAGTATCGGTATCGAACATGTCGCCAACACTCGCGGGCTCAACCCGACGCCGGCACAGATGTGCGCCTCGGCCGCGCTGGTCACCTGGCTGTGCGACCAATACGGAATTCCGGTCGACCGCACCCACATCCTTGGCCATTCCGAGGCCGACACGAGCACCACCCATACCGGCTGCCCGAACGCGGTCTGGGACTGGGACTACTACATGGGCATGGTCACGTCGCGGACCTGCTACGAGCCGGACGCGGCGCCCGCGCCCACGGCCCAGGGGCTCGGCGCCCATACGGGCCGCCGCGCCTATGCGCGCGCGCAGGAAATCATCGAGCCGTTCTACGACGCCAAAGACACCGCCACGGCGTTGCAATGCACGCAGAGCGCTTTCAGCCTGGAGCGTGAGGCGTGGTTCGCGGGCGTCGCGAAAACGCGCCACTTCCCGCACTCGGCGATCTGCCAACTCAAGATCACCGCACCGGACGGCAGTCGGTACCAGGGCACCGGTTTCTACATCGGCCGGAATCGCATCCTCACCTGCGCACACAACCTGCACGGGATGAGCCGCTGCCAGATCATCCCCGGCCGCAATGGGGCCGGCGAGCGCCCATTCGGCGACACCACGGTCGCTTCATCGTCCTGGCGCGTTGCCCCGGGCTATTCTGGCGACGGAGATTGGGCCAAGGATCTGGCAGTGATCGACAACGTGCCGATCGCGGCGCCCAACGGCCAGTTTTTCCGCTTCATGCGGATGACACCGTCGGAGGCCATGCCCTTGGCGATATGCGGCTATTCGGCCAGTTCTCGCAGGGTGCCCGAGCTGAACCGCATCATCGACCGTGACAAGCAGCATGTGCATGGCGGGTCCATTCGCAGGAGGCCGACACCGGAGACGATCGACTATCCGATCCTGACCCTTGCGGGTGCCAGCGGGTCTCCCGTCTATACCATCGACGCTTCGGGCGGCAGCCTGCAGGCGTTGATCTGCGCGGTACATGTCAGTGGTACACCGGTTGCTGAAGGGCTCAACCGCGGCTGCTTCATCACCCCGGACAAGATCGACTGGATCGAGGGCCGGGCCCGGAGCTTCGCGCTGGGTAACGGCATGAACATGCGAGCGCCGGCACACGTATCGCCACGTGCATATGCCAGGCCCTTCCTGGTGGAACCTTACGACCAGCCCAGCAGCTGGTGGGACGCGCTGCTCGTCCAGATCGGCCACTTCGCCCGTGGCGCCATGTGGTTCCTGGGCGTGACGGATACCACCAAGCCGCCCTATTCGGCGATATGCCAGGTACGGCGGCCCGACGGCTCGGCCGAAGGCGCGCATATGGGTACCGCCTTCTTCATCGCTCCGCGGTTGTTGCTGACGGCGGCACACGTGGTCGATGGACAGAGTGAGCTGATCATCGTGCCGGGCAAGAACGGCGGTGGTACCGGCAGTACGAGCGAACCGTTCGGCCGATTCCGCGTTGCTTCCTCCAATTTCGTCAAGCACCCGTCGTATGGCGTCGACGGGCACGACAACGACATGGCGCTGATCCGGGTCCCGGCCAAGCACGCCGCAAACAATGGCAATGCGAGGTCGCCCAGTTACTTCAACCTGGTCGAAGAACTGATGGAGAGCCGGCCCGAAGGCGTCGTGGTGAGCGGCTATGCCGCCTGGTGGCATGCGACAAGCGCCATCGAGGAATTCGTCAACAACAACATCGACGAGAACAGGCAGCATGCTCATGGTGGCCACATCCGCGAGATTCCGACGGAGGGCAGCTTCACCTACGATCTGCAGACGCTGGCCGGCACCAGTGGGTCGCCTGTGTACTGGATCGAGGAGGGCGAGCACCCGGTCGCGCATCTCGTCGGTGTGCACGTGGCTGCCAATGACGACCGTACCAACCGTGGTTGCAGGATCACCCAGGAGAAGCTGCGCTGGATACGCAGTACCGCTTCCGGGTGGGGACAGCCGCTGACGTTCTCGTTGAGTGCAGGTGGTGCGGTGGAGGCGGGGCCGGTGGAAGCCGACGCGGTGGAAGCCGGAGCCGACGAGGCTGCATCGAACGAAGTGCCGATGGAACCTGCCGCAGGCTCCACCATGCCCGCCCCCGATGCCGATGCAGACGCGACTGCTCCCGGCAGCGAGCTCGTTGGACATCAGTACGGACCGGGCGACTACCCGGTCGAACTGATCCCACAACCCGACAAGAACTCGTGCTGGGCGGCAGCGATGGCAATGCTGCTGTCGTACCGCGGATTGGCCTCGTTCGCGCCGGAGACACTGGCCAACGAGGTCGGCGCCTCGCTGGCGACGTCATACGGCTGGGATCTGCTCAATGCCGTCCGCGATCGCTACAGGTTCGAGTTCGTCGAAGAGCCGTCGAACGCCAGTCTCTACCACACGCCCCGCGAATGGGCGCGCTGGCTGAGCCTGCATGGCCCGTTGTGGGTGGTGATCGTCGGTGCACCGCATGCGGTGGTGGTCGCGGGCATCCGCGGCGACCTCGATGATCCGGCCGCGTCCGAGGTCAAGGTGCTCAACCCCTGGGACACCCGGGTGGCGTTCGATGCCGATCCAGTCGCGTTCAACCCACCCAACGGCGGTTACGAAGACTGGCTGTCGTTCGCCGATTTCGCCGCCGACTTCGGCAACATGGCCGAGCCCGGCTATGGCAATTGGCGAGTGCTGTATCTGCCCGAGCGTTCGTCCAGGCCGACACATGAAGCGGCCGCGATTTCGCAATCGCTTGCTGCGCGTCGCGGACGCCTGCGTCTGGCGCGGCCCCCGGCCCGGGTGCACGCGCTTGAGAGCGGAGTGAATGGCGCTGGCGACGCGCCCAACAAAGAGCACATCGAACCGATCGAGCCCAGCCGGATCGCCGGTACCCGCATGCACGTGCAGCGGGGCCAACGCGGTGCCAGTACCTGGGCGCTGGAGCAGCTCGAAGGCTTGAAATCGCCGGCGGTGCAGTCGGCCGATGCCGCCGACGCCGAACCGGTCGAGGTGCATGTCGAGCTTGGCGACTGGCCCGCGCTGGAGGGACAGCCGGCCCCGTTGCCGCTGACGGTGAGCTTCCGGGCCGTGCAGGGGGCGGTTGGCGACGTGCGTATCGTCGCTGCCGAGCCCGCCACGAGCGATGGGAGCCAGGCGCCAGAACAGGCTCATGACGAGCCGGTCCAGAACGAGACCAATCCCGTCCCGGCAGCATCGCTCGAGCTCGACCACGGTGTCGACGTGATGGCGCGGATCGAGGACGAGGCCGATGCCGGCGAGGTCGCGGTGTTGAAGGTCGGTATCGACTACCGCTTCGTCGGCCTGGCCGAAGGCAGCCCGGTGGCACGAATCGAGCTGCGCCTGCTGGGCGATGGTCGCTACGAGCGCCGGAACCACTGGGTGACCACGGCCTGAGGAATGCATCGTGTCCGAGCACAACGGCACTGGCAGCAGGATCTTCCCGCCCCGCAACGGCGCCCCTGCCCGCGCGCTCAGCGGTGAAACGGCCGGCAACGGCCAAGCCGCGGGGACTCCGGCGACGCCCAAGCCGCAGGCCACCGAGACCATCGCCCGGCGGACCGGTGCGATGGTCAACGAGATCGACTTCCCCGGCTTCGTCGCCCAGCTTGTGCACGGCACCTTCGATGCGATCGTCGATGCCTCGATCCGACAGATGGAGAGCTATTCCAGCCTGGTCACTGCGGTGGCCAAGACGCTGGAGCAGTTCACCGAGGAGAACGTCAGCCCCAACCAGGCCCGCGACTGGCTGGCCACGCGCTACCCCGGCGACGTGCAACTTCTGTTGCCCGATGGCGGTGAGCGGATCGAGCCGCAACTGGCCCCTCGCAGCGACGACCTGGAACCCGCCTGGCTGGCCGAGTACGGCATCGAGAACGAAACCCTGACCACCGAGCTGTTGGAGGAACAGATCCTGCCGCAGGTGAGATTGAAGGTCGGTGGCGAGCGCCAGCAACTGCTGGCGACCATGGTGATGCTCGGCATGAATCGGGTCGTCGTACGCGACGGCAGCATCACCAGCAAGGTGATGTTCCGTGCTGCCGCCCAGGACGCGGCCAAGGTCGGCTACGCCGCCGGCACCGACCCCAAGGCGGTGGCCAACTGGGGCGAGCGCGGGAGCCTGAGCTACGAAGGCCAGAGTTCGACGATGGTATCGACCGTCGCCGTCAACGCCCAGAACGAATCCAACGTGCGTGCCGACCTGTTCGGTGAGGTCAAGCTGAACTTCGTCAGCGAGACGCTGCCGCTCGACCGCATGGTCGAGCCGGCCAAAGCCGCACTGGTGCAGCGCCATTCGCCGGCGATGCGGGCGCAGCCCGCGGCCGCGGCAACCGCTCCAGCGCCGGCAGCGCCGGCCGTGGCTCCGACACCACCGACTGAAGGAGGTGCGTGATGCTGCGCGAACTCTCCCACCTGTTGAATGAGTTGCACGACGGACTGCTGGCTGTCGAAGCCCGTGGAGGCGTGCAGCTGGCGCAGGTCGAGATGACCCTGCCGCTGGAACTGCGGCCGGTGCTGCGCGATGGCGGCTGCGTGCTGCTGGCGGACGTGCCGCGCAGCCGCGAAGTCAACGACTGGATGGCCTCGCCGTCGAAGCTGCGGCTGTCCTGGGGCCATGCAACAGATGAAACCGGGGGCGGACGGTCATGAGCGCGCAGATTCCCGCCCTCGTCCGCGACAGCGGCATTCCCTTCGACCTGTTCATCCAGGCCCTGACCGAGCAGTTGGACAAGGCGCAGGCATCGATGGCGATCAAGGCGCGCATCGGCAAGTTGCCGCTGACCTTCGCGGTCAAGGAAGTGTCGCTGGACCTGCGCGCGTTCGTGCAGATGGTCGACGAGGACGTGTTCCTGCGCCCGGCCGGCCCCGGCGAGACCGAGGCCAGCACGATCAAGCTCGCATTGACCACGATCACCAAGCCGATGATCGAGGAGAATGCGGTCGACTACAAAGCCGAAGACCCGAAGTTCAGCCTGCGCGAGGCAATGGGCGACCGAATCAGCGAGGACGATCAGCGGCGCCTGGAGCGGATCGGCGTGCGCACCGTCACCCAGCTCAACGAGTTGAAGGAGTCCGCGGGTACCGACGTGATCGCGCGGCTGTCGCGAATGCCGGTCAACCGCCTGCAGCAGGCGCTGATGAACGCGTCGGCGCCGCGGGTGACCCGGGTCGAACGCAACGGGAATGGTGCCGCCGGCCAGCGCGTGCACCTGAGCACGCCCTCATTGCGCGGCGGCCGCCTGCCGCTGGTGCGCGCCGCGGGGCAGGCCGTCCCGGTGGTGGAATCGGCCGAGGGCGGCATCGTGCTTGCGCCGCTGGCCAGCCAGCTGGGGTGCGAGGCCGAGCTCGATTTCGGCGATGGTGAAGTCGCGCGCGTGGAACTCTGTGAAGGCCATCTTGGCCAGTGGAGCACGCCATGAACACGCCGGCCACCATGACGTCCTTCGCGCAGGGTATGAGATTGCGTCGACCATGGCAGATACCGGGCCGACTGCTGCTGACACTGAAGTTGGGCGAGGTGCCCGAACATATTCCCGGCCTGCGTGCGGTGATCGGGTACGGCACCGAGAAGGCGGACCACATCGATGGCGGTGTGATCGATCGCCTGCTGCGCCACCACGGCGACGTGTTCCGCGTCACCCGCCTGCACAGCGCGCGCAGGCGACGTGTGGAACGGTCGGTGCCGGGAGCAAGGCGATTCGACGATGTCGAACAGATCACCGGCGTCGCCCGCGTGCTGCGTATCGAGGTGCGCGACCCCGCCGGGGTGCCGGCACTGCTGCAGGCCTTGGCCGAGGTGCCGGTGGTCGATCGGGTCTGCGCCGACCACCTGTGCCATGGGCCGTTCGCTGGGCCGTTCGCTGCCGACGAGGGCATGGCCGACGCGACCCGGGTAGATCCTCGCAAGGTGCAGGACCCGCACTGGGCGCGTGAGCTGATCCACCTGTCGCAGGCGCTGGCCTATGAACCGGGCGACGCGGCCACCGTGGTCGGCCTGGCCGATACCGGTGTCGCGCTCGAACATGAGGAACTCGACGCCAGGCTGCGTGCGGGTTTCGACAGCGTGGATCTCGATCCCGCACTGGTCGGCGGCCTCACCCTGGTCGGCAACTACCGCCGCCGTGGCAACGAGCCACAGGACGAGGTCGGCCACGGCACCGGTTGCGCCGGCATCCTCGCCGCGCATGGACGCGACATCCCGCCAGGTGGCGCCGGCGCATGCGGGTTGACGCCGGTGCGCGTGCTGGGTGCGGCGCTGGGGCCGGGCGACAAACGCTTCGGTGTCGGCGCGCTCGACAATATCGATGCCGGCATGAAGCGGCTGATCGACCTCAATGTGAAGGTCATCAACATGAGTTTTGGCACCCCCGAGTCGGCATTGTCGGCCGATGCGCCGCGCCCGCATGAGGAAATCATCCGCTATGCACTGGCGCGTGGGGTGATCCTGGTCGCGGCCAGCGGCAATTCCGGCCTCGACGAGCGCTTCTATCCGGCCGCGCACGACGGCGTGATCGCGGTCGGTGCGATCGATCGCAGCCAGCAACCGGCGGCGTTCAGCACCCGCGGCGGACATGTCGCGCTGTGCGCGCCGGGCCGCGACATCCTGACCTGCGGTCTGCGGGGCTACCAGAGCGCCACCGGTACCAGTTTTGCTTCGCCGTTCGTGGCCGCGGTCTGCGCCCTGCTGGCATCGCGTGCGCAGCGCCGGGCCTGGCCGATCGACAGTCATGAGGCGCGTGAAGTACTGGTCGAGACAGCACGCCCGTTCTCCCGCGCCGGCGTGGAGGGATGCGGCCATGGCATGGTCGATGCGATGGCCGCGTTGCACCAGCTCGACCGCCGCATCGACCGGGACATGGCCGAGGGCTCTGGCCATGCACCGGACGAGATCGAGGAAGTCGAACCACACCCCGCGTCCGTCGCGGCCTGACAACTGCAAGACCCCTGCAATACGCACCACCGCACCGCTGCCGAGGAGAACCCCATGGCGAGCAAACGAAGTTCCAGCAAGCCCCGTGAACCGGTGGGCGCCGCGGCAGCCATATCAAGAGCCGTGCGAAACGCCCGCTCCACCCACTCCGTTCCAGATGAGAGAGAACAGTCATGAAACGTATCCTGCTGGTCGACCTGGGCGAGCGCGAGCTGAAGAAGCGTCAGGAGCTGCGTGCCCGCCAACAAGTCCTGGAAACCAAAGACAAGACCGCCGACACCAGCGGCGGGTTGAATAGCAAAGAGCTCGACGAACTGACCACGATCCGCAGGCAACTGGCCAGCGACGTGGTAGTCGATCCGTTCTATCGGCTGGTCGCCGCAACGCACCAGCAGAAGGACTGGAAGGAATTGCGACGCGACAACGCTTTCGTGCATGAGTATGGCCTGCTTGGCAGCCAGCGCATGCTGGGCAACCTGCTCGATCCACTCGAGAAGAACGAGCGCGAGATCGCTTCGATCTGCGGCTTGCTGCAGATCGATGGCTACACCGATGCCTCGCGTCCGGACTTCGTGCAGCGCATCAGCAATGCACAGGGCGAGTATCGCCGCTACCGCGATCTGTTCGACGCTGTCTACGCGCACCTGAGCCAGCGCTATGAGGTGAGCCTGAAGTCGCAGGTCGATGCCGGCCTGGTCGATGCCGCCATCGTGGGTTGCGTCGATCCTGGTGGCGACCCGCAGAGCCGCGCCGAGCTGCTCGACCATGTCGCCGGAAAGCGCACCGCGGTCACCGCTGCGCAAGGTGCTGCCACCCGTGCCGCCGAGGCCGAACGCGCCGCGCAGGCAGCCAAGGAGTCGGC
Organism: Lysobacter alkalisoli; assembly: GCF_006547045.1. Taxonomy (NCBI): domain Bacteria; kingdom Pseudomonadati; phylum Pseudomonadota; class Gammaproteobacteria; order Lysobacterales; family Lysobacteraceae; genus Marilutibacter; species Marilutibacter alkalisoli. Next base: position 2,404,023 of record NZ_CP041242.1, on the reverse strand, counting down.
GCAGGCGCTGGCCCGCACGCTCAAGGACAAGGAGGCCGCGCTGGAAGCGGTCAGGAAGGCTACGCCTCGCGACCAGAAAGCGATCAGGGCCGCCACCCGTGCCGTCGGTGTTGCCGCCAAGGCGGCCGAGACGGCCGAGGCGCAGGCCAAGAGCGCGGCCACCCTGGCCAGGGAAGCGAAGGAGGTCGCCAAGGAAGCCCGGGCCGAAGCCAGCGACGCGTCCGTCGCGGCGGGCATCCGCGCTACCCAGGCGGCGTTCTCGCCCAGCATGTCGGAGACCATCTGTGCGTTGAGCAGTCGCAATGTGGCTGCAGTGGTGCGCCGCCTGGCCACCGAGAAGGTCAGCTCCAACGATGCCTGGCTCGCAAGCCGCATCCAGAACGCCTACGACATGGACACCGGCGTGGTTGCCGGTGCGCCGCCGTCGTCGATGGAGATCATGCTGCCGGACCTGGACGAGGGCACCGACGTCGAGATCATCCGCGAGAACCTGCATGCCGTGCAGGCGATCTACTTCTCGTGGATGCTGGAGGAGATGCACCTGCCACAGGTGGTCGAGCGCATCGTCGAACTGTTCCGCTCAGGGTTGCTGCCGCTCGGACGCGGCAAGGCAGGCGACTACCTGTTCAACTACTACAAGCGTTCGGTGGATCGCATCACCGAGGGCGAGCGTCGCGACCTCTACATGCGTGTGTTCGGCGCACCCGGCGGCGACCCCAACGGCAACCAGCCCAACCGCGAGTTCAACGAGCTGTGGTTGCGCTTCGTCTCGGCAGTGTCGTCGTTCGCACGGCAGCTCACCGTCAACAACTTGTTGCGCAGCAACATCCCGGTGGCGGTGTCGCAGGAGCAGGTGCGCAAGGCCGGCCGCGACCTGGGCGCCAACCTGTCGCTGCACGGCTACGGCATCGCCTATTTCGCCGCGACCGAGCTGCAGGCGATGATCCGGGAGTACCTGGAGAAGCTCGGCGACCCCGAGATCCGGCAGGCGTTCGGTGCCCGCGACATCTGGCAGGTGGTCGATCAGGTCAATGCCAACTACCTCGGCGGCCCGCGCAACTCCCACCGCTACCGGACCCAGGCCCATGCAGGCGCGGTGATCATCCGCTGGCTGGCCAATCATCGGCAGCGACTGGGCGGACGTTTCGGCGAGGTGATCTCGCTCGCCGCACTGACCAACCCGCAGCTGCGCGGCAGCGACCAGCCCACGATCGAACCCAACGACTGGGACCTGGTGCAGGCCTGCGAGCAGTGGCTGGCAGTGGGTGGCGTGCAGGACGACAACATCGAACGGTACGCGCAGCCCGTGGAGTCGCCTGTCATCACCAGCAAGCCGATCGAGATGCCGGCGTTCGCGCGCGATGCGCTGGATTCGTTGACCGGCGGCATCGGCGGCAGCCTCAACGGCGCGTTGCCGCCGCTGTGAACACGGTCGCCGGTCGTCCCGGAGCCATGGGAGATATGCCATGAACATGCCACGCAGCCACAACGGCAAACGGCCGATGGCAGCCCAGGTCAAGCAGTCGTTGAGATCGGCGGCACGCGCGCTCGGAACGCGCGACCCGCTGCCTTACCTGGATTCGCTGATCGATCGCACTTTCAGCCTGCCGGAGGACGACGTCGCCTATGCGCGCAATGCCCTCACCCCCGGGGCGGTGCCGTACGAGCCGTCGTTCTCCGAGGCCGAGCCGGATACCCTGCGCTTCACCATCGAGCCACTCGGGCCCGCCGCAACACCGGTGGCCAGGCGCGACGAGGCCACCCGCGAGATGCGGCGCCTGGTCTGCCCGGTGTTCGGCCGCGACGCACTGCGCTGGTTCGACTCGCTCAGCGAGGAGTGGCGTGGCTTCGGTGGCCTGGGCTGGATGAGCTATGGCGCCTGGTTCGGCAGCGCCTTCGACGAGGACGGGCTGTACGCGGCCAAGATCTACTACGAACTGTTGCCCAGCCAGATCGATGCGCTCGCACCGGCACTGGCGCAACTGACCCGGCAGGCCATGAACGAGATGCCGAGCCTGATGCCGATCTTCACCTCGATCGGATGCAAGCGCGAAGCCGGGAGCCAGCGGGTGACCTTCCTGCACCGGGGACCGTTGACGGTTGCCGCGCTGGGACCGCTGATGAACCGTCTCGGCATCGGCCACCAGTTGCCGAGCCTGATGCGGATCGTCGGCGTGGCCCTGGGCGGCCGCTTCGAGCTCCCCTCTGGCGGGGTGCTGATCGGGATGCGGAATACGCCCGACGGTATCGAGATGAAGCTGGAGATCCTGCTGGCCTCGATCCCGGATCTGCCAGGCCGCTTCCTCGACCTGCTCAAGCTCGGCCTGGCCGAGCGTCCACGCCAGCTGGCTGCGTTGTCGCGCTGGCTGGAAGCCTTCGGGATGGAAGCCAACGAGCAGGGGCACTTTTCCGTACTCAGCATCCGGGTGACGCCGAGCTCGCCGGCGCGGATCAGCCTGTACGTGCGGCCGATCGAGTTCGAGATGCGCGAGCAGATCGAGGAGGCGCGTGCACTGCAATAGACAAGCGTCAGGCGGATGCAGTCCCGCCGACGTTGCCGGAACTGCTCGCTGCAGAACTGCCCGCTGCCGGTGCGCGCACGCACAGGGCGGCGGATGAAACACAAGCCCGGTTCCCGCCGTTGCGGGAACCAACAGCCGACTCAGAACTGCCGAATCACTGGAGCACAGGCCATGTCCGCCATATTCCCAAAGTCAGCTCCCGCGGCCCGTGCCACCGCCGCCCCCATGGCCAGCCGGGAAACCACCGATGTCGTGCGTCGCAAGGTGCGGCAGATGCTCGAACAGGCCGAGTCCTTCCAGGAGCTTGCGCCGGAGAAACGTGAAGCGCTGGCCAAGGGCCTGGTGCAGGTCGGCAGCTACCTGGCCGAGCCGGACGGCGTCCGCCTGAAGCCCAACCAGCTCAGCCCGCAGGTGCGCGCGCTCGCCGGAAACGACAGCGAGCCGTTGCCGACGGACGATCAGCCGGAGTTCGGCACCGCGCTGAAGACCGGCGTGCAGCAGGCCGGCGCGTTGATGCAGGCGGTGAACTTCCCCGAGTTCGTCAGCGGCCTGATCGACGGCGTGTTCCATTCCATCGTCACCTCGTCGATCCAGCAGATGGAGGCCTACGCCAAGCTGGTCGCCGATGTGTCCAAGAGCCTCAATCAATTCCGCGACGACAACACCACCCAGAACCAGGGCCGCGATCACCTGGTCGAGCAGTTCCCCGATATCTTCCAGTTGCAGATGGGCAACAACGAATGGGGCGACTTCGGCGGCTTCGGCGACGAGGGTGGGCAGGCAGCCAACGAGCCGCGGGTGGTGGTGCGCCAGGACGTGGACGAACGCGCCGCGGTCGAGCGCATCAATCAGTCGCTGCCGCTCGACAAGCCGATCACCCGGCTCGACGACGAACTGGTCGAAGCCTTGCTGGTGCCGGCCGCGCGCACCCAGATCGCCACCGGACGGCAGCAGCTGCTGGCCACCCTGGTGATGCTGGGCATCAACCGCATCGTGGTCACCGACGGCCGCATCTCGGCCAAGGTGATGTACGACTTCCAGGCGCGCGACAACCTCAAGTACCGCCACAGCGCCACCAAGATGGACCACCAGCGCGATGCCTACGGCAATATCGCCAAGCTCCGCAGTGGAGAAGGCGAGTACGAGAGCGATTACCAGGGCGGTGAACGCAGTTTCACCTACAGCAAGGAAGCAGGCTATGAAGGCAGCAACCGCGATGCCAGCTATTACTCCAAGGGCAACTACAAGCACAGCGAACAACCGATCATCAAGATGATGAGCACGTCGCAGCTGCAGAACGATGCCTCGCTGCAGGCGCGCGCCAGCCTTGCCGGCCAGGTCGAGGTCAACTTCAAGAGCGACTACATGCCGCTGGACAAGCTGGCCAACCCCGAGTCGATCGCGGCGATCCAGATGAACGCACAGCCGGGCATGGTCAAGACCATGGCCGGGCGGCCGGCGCCGCCGCAGCCGGCAGCTTCGCCGGCCAGCCCGGGGGCTTCCCCGACGACACCGCCGGCGACGACGCCCTGACCCCGGACACGACACGGAGAGACCGCCATGAGCGAACCCGTGCGAAGCGCAGCAGCAAGCCCGGCCTGGCTGGACGACGAAACCCTGTCCGCGGTTCGGCCGCAGGTGCGCAGGCTGCTCGAATCCTCGCCCGGTTTCCGCGCGCTGCCGGTCGCCGAGCAGCAGGCGCTCGCCCGCAACATGGTCCGGGTGGCGTCGTACATGTCCAACCCCGACGGCCTGGCCAAACAGGAACTCACGCCCGGGCAGGGCATCCTGGCCAAGGGCGAGTCTCGTGACGACGGCCTGGCGCGGGCGCTGGCGGGCGAGGTCGATGCCGCCAAGGGCAAGGCATCGGAAAAGATCGGTACCTTCGCAGGCAGCGACTTCGAGGCCGGCTCGGTCGAGCAGGGTGCGGACAACTTCCGCAAGTACATTGGCGCGGTGGATTTTCCGGAGTTCGTTGGTGGCCTGATCCAGAACGTGTTCCAGGCCATCGTCGATGCCACGATCCAGCAGATGCGGGCGTATGGCGAACTGCTCAAATCGGTGTCGCAGACCGTCGACCAGTTCGCCTCCGACAACATCAGCCTCAACAACGCCCGCGACTGGCTGGTCGATCGTTTTCCAGGTGACTTGCGCATCGACACCAGCGGCGGCGACGGATTCGACGATGCCGGTGGCCCCCGCCTGGCCGTTGTCAACGAGGACAATGCAGAGGGGGTGATGACACGGGTGAGCCAGGAGATGCAGATCGCGCAGGCCATCACCGACCTGTCCGATCCCGAACAGGAAGGACGCCTGGCGCAGGCCGCGCGGATGCAGATGGCGCGCAGCCGCCAGCAATTGCTGTCGTCGATGGTGATCCTTGGCATCAATCGCATCGTGGTTACCGACGGCGCGATCAATGCCAAGGTGGTGTTCGACTTCCGCGCCTCCGACGAAGCCAAGCGCAGCGCTGCCGCTTCGCTGTACGACCGCGACACCAGCTACAACCGCAACACCACCGTGGCCGGCGCACATTTCGGCTGGGGCGGCGCGGCGACCAAGAACACCAATGTGCAGACGCACATGACCACCGTGTCCTCGTCCGTGAACGAGGAGTCCGAATCCAAGCAGGAGATGAAGGCCAAGCTCACCGGCGAGGTGCGGGTCAACTTCAAGTCGGACTACTTCCCGATGGAGAAGCTGGCATCGCCGGCGATGATCGCCGCGATCCAGGGCAACTCGACCCCGGTCGATCCGAACTACATCCCGGCGGCACGCGGCGGCGCCGGTACCTCGGGCAATCGCTGAGCGGAGGCCGCGCATGCGCCTGTTACCGCCACCGCCGGATATCTGCCTGTATCCGAACTACGAACATTCGGGACTGATGCGCTCGCTGGCGGTGGCGATGTCCGCGCTCGCGCCTGGGCATGCCGCGATGGCCTGGGCGATGTCGGACCTGGGCGCGATCGACCTGCCGCCCGGTTCGCCCGGGCCACAGGACCGAGGGCGCCTGCAGGCCGCCGCGCCGCTGTATTTCTCCAGCGCGCTCGAGGATGCCGGGCTGTTGTCGACGGCGGAGCTGATCGCCGGCCTGTTCGCCAGCGGCGCGATCATCCAGCCGCTGGGACCGTCCGCCACCCTGATCAACAATTTCTGGCGGAGCCGGCGTGAACGGCTGGACGCCAACGAGCGTCGCGCCATCTTCAATCGCGTCATCGAGATGCCGTACTTCGACACCCTGATGGCGCGCCTGTGCGAAGCCATCGTCGCCCAGGCCGATGGTGGCGACCTGCGCGAGCGCGTGGCGCTCGAAGCCGCCGCGGGGACCCTCGGCGAGTTCCTGGCGCAGCGCGTCGATCCGATGGCGGCGATCGCCGCGCGCGACATCGTCGACACCATCAACCTGGCGCTCGGCTTCATGCGCGACCGGCTGCTACAGACTGCCTTCGGCGTGCAGTCGCTGTGGCAACTGGTGGCCGTCGCCGGTCAACGCCAGGGGCAGGGCGCGGGCATGGTGCAGCGCTACGTCGACCAGGGGCGTGCCGGCCAGACGGTGCTGTTGTGGCTGGCCGACAACGTGACCGCGCAGGCGCCACTGCTGGATCCGAACGACTTCGAGCTGATCGGCGCCGCGCAGCGCTGGCTGTCGGGCCGGATTCATGCGTCGAAAGCCCCGTCGCAAGTCCCGGTGATCTCCACTGCATTGCCCGCGGCGGCCTGACATGAATGCCGTGGCGGCCCATGTCGCGCCCACGGGACCGGCCCCGCAGGCCGCACCGGCACCGTGGATACGTGGTGCCGTGCGCGAGGTGCTGGAGCGTTCGCCGAACTACCGCAACCTGTCGACCGACGAGCGTCGTTCGCTGGCCCGGGCGATGGTCAAGGTCTCGGCCCTGGCGGCCGATCTGGTCGCCGAGGAAGGGCAGGCGCAGCAGGACATGCAAGATAACCGCATGCAAGGTGACCGCGTGCGACGCACCGCGCCACTGGCCCGCGCGCAGTCGCAACCCGGCTTCGGCGAAGCCGCCGATCGCATCGCCAGCACCACCCGCAACGTGCTCAACGCGGTGTCGTTTCCGCGCTTCGTCACCGATCTCATCAACGGCGTATTCAGCGCCATGATCGATTCCAGCACCCAGCAGATGCAGCAGTACGTGCAGTTGCTCAACTCGGTGTCGGCATCGGCCGAAGGCTTCGAGCAGAGCCAGTTCGGCCTGGTGCAGGTGCGGCAATGGGTCGCCGATCACTTCCCGGACTCGATCGAGTTCGAACTGCCCGACCCCGACGACGAGCCCGACCCCGAGGACATCGCCGAAACACGCCTGCGCCTGAAAAGCGGTGCGTCCATGCCCGGCGAGGAGAGGGTCCGCGCGACGCTGGGCATCCCGCCGGAGGAATCGGTGGATGCCAGCAATCCCGAACAGCTGGTGCCGTTGGCGCGCCGTTTTCTCGCCCGGCAGCGCCAGCAGATGCTGGCGACCATGGTGATGATGGGGATGCAGCGGATCGTCATCGACAGCGGCCGGATCAACGCCGCGATGCGTTTCCACGTCGACACCCGCAGTGCCGCCAGCGAGGACCGCGGCAGCCAGTTCAGCCTGCAGAACCGCGTCCGTGCCGCCGGCAAGTTCGGCGTGGGGCCGTGGGGCGCCAGTGCCGAGATCGAGAACAACATCGGCTACGTGTCCACCCAGCGGTCGCAGAGCACCGAGGAGATGAACACCGACCTGGAACTCAATTCGTCGGTGGAACTGAATTTCCGCAGCGACTATCTGCCGCTCAATCGCATGGCCGCGCAGGCCCAGGCTGACCGGATCCGCAACGCCTCCATCAACCCCTCGGCCGAGGTCGACCCGACCGCCGCCCGCACCGCGCGCCTGCAGGCCCAGCACGAGTCCGAGCGAGCCCGGCGCAGCGCCATGGATACGGCCATCGACGGGGCCGGACGTACCTCGATGGCCGATACGCCACTGGAGGTTCCCGAGCCCAATGCGGGCGGCGACGCAGGCGGTGCCGCAGGCGCAGGCGGCTCCGGCGGCTCTGGCGGGTCGGGTGGAGAGGGTGGTTCAGGCGGTTCAAGCGGTTCGGGTGGTGGGGGAGATAGCTCCGGAGCCGGTGCAGGCGGCACGGACGCCACCTCCGGCTCCGGCGAAGGCGGTTCCGGCACCACCACGGGCGGCGGGGAAGGCGGCGGCACCAGCGGTTCGGGCGATGCCGCGGGCCGCCCGGCGACGGAGACCGGCGGCGCAGCGAATTCAGCATCGACAGACTCCGCATCGACGGGGGACGCCGCACTCACCGGTTGATCGGATATCGTCCCGTTGTTATGGCATCGGCAAGGAATGAGCCGGATGGTGTGGCGTATTCATCACGGTCACCCCCCTAGACTTCCGGTGACGCACGCAATGCCCGATCGATCGAGGAGGTCAAGATGAAGATTCCTGCCGGAACGTTGGTCGTGGTCGCCGATGGCACCCACGCGCGGGTATTCCGCAATGTCGGTGACGAGCGCAGCCTGACGCTGAAGCAGGAGGATCTGCTCGAACTCATGAACATGAACGATGACGGTCCCGGCGGATCGATGCCGGCCGAATCGAGTGGAATGCAGATCAACGAGGCCACCTTTGCCAAGCAACTGGCGCGGGGGCTGAACGATGGCGCACTGAAGGGCCGCTATGCGCATCTGGTGCTGATGGCGGATCCGCATACGTTGGGGCGGGTACGGCCGATGCTGCACAAGGAAACCATGCAGCGCCTGCTGTCGGAAACGGCCAAGACACTGACCAACGCGCCGCTCGAGGACATCGAGCGGGCACTGGCATAGGCGGGGCGATATCGTCACGCGTTGTGGCGATCGCTCAGGCGAACAGGTCCAGAGCGGACAGGTTGCCGGCGACCAGCCACACGATGGCAGCACAGACCGCGCCCGCCAACAGCACCAGCAGGCCGTCCCGGGTGATGAGTGCCAGGCCGAAGATGGTGAGTGCTGCACCGGCGAGCGAGTTGGCGAAGGGAATCAGCTCCAGCGGTGGCATCGTCAGCGCGATCAGCAGGCACAGCAGCGCGACGGGATAGCCGGTGATGCCGTCGGTACCGGCCAGTATCTGCAATCGTGGCCGCGTCATCCGGTCGGCGACGCGCGCCACCGGTCTCAGCGCACGCAGCGCCTTGAGCAGTATTCGCGTGTCGATCGAGCGCCGCAGCACCCAGCCGGGCAACCAGAAACAGCGACGCTGCAACAACAGTTGCGTCGCCACCAGAGCGACGATGATCGCCATCGCGGTCGGCAACCCCGGAACGGCACTCAATGGCGAGAGCACGGTCAGCCCCGGCACCAGCAGCATCGGACCGAAAGAACGCTGCCCTACGGCCCCCAGCATGTCCGAAACTTCGATCCGGGAATCCTGCTCCGCCTTGCCCGACAGGAGGTCGAGCAGATCTTCCAGGCCCTTGACGGGGGCTTCCGGTCCAGGGCAGGGGGCGGTCTGTTCATGTCCCGTCGCGATGACGAACTTCGGTGATGCTATCGGCTGCCCCGTGTGGGCCGCGTCTGGATCGTCGCTCCGCGCGCTGCCGCATGGCCGATGGCCTACCTTGCCAGCCCGGTTTCGCCCAGCGCCTGTCCGAATTCCCGGAAGGCGCGTTCAGCCTGGGCGAGATCCTCGAAGTCCTCCGCGCAGGCGACCACGACGGTGGCGCCTCCGGCTCCCTTGTCCGGATCGAGCACACCCACATTGCAGGCGCGTGCGACCTGGGTCCCGGTCTTCTGCGCGAAGTCGGTCCCGGACGGAAGGCCGGCCTGGATCCTGCGGTCGCCGGTGGTGATGGCGCGCATGTGATCGAGGATGCGTCGTGTGCTTGCTTCCGACAACAGTTCGCCGGTGACGAGTTTCTCCAGCATCAGTGCGTAGGCTTCCAGCGTGGCGGAATTCCTGCCGGTCTCGTAGTACCTGCCGAACACGTCATCGAGGTCGCGGGTGTCGAGCTCATCGCGCGGCACACCAAGCGCCTTTGCCAGCGCGACCAGCCGCGCCTCACCGGCCCTGCTGTTGCGCAGTCGCACCAGATCCATGTTGGACAGCTCGGCGACGCCGGGATGCAGCGCACCATAGGCGTCGTAGCGCACCTGCACGATGGTGGTGATCGGACCGAAGCCGCCTCCTGTCCAGTCCGCGATGCGCCGGTTCAGCACGTCCTCGCCGATCAGCCGGATCAGCATGTCGGTAGCGGTGCTGTCGCTGTCCTGCAACGACTTCTCCAGCAGTGTCGCGATGCTGTAGCGCGTACCGGGATCCTGCATGAGCAGGTCGCCCGCGCCGTCGACGTAATCGGTTTCCGACAGCACAAGCTCCTCGTCCAGCGCCAGGTCGCCGGCATCGACGCGCTCGAGCACGGCGATCGCCACCGGCACCTTGATGGTCGACGACAGGTACCAGCGGCGGTCGCCACCGCGATCCAGGCTGCCGGCCTGGTTGTCGGTGGCGGTGTCGAGATGGCGCACATGGATGCCGAAACTGCCGGGCATGGCTTCATCGATGCGGGCGGCGGCGGTATCGAGCGGTTCCGCCCATGGCGGTACGGGTGCGCCAGTGGGCACCTCGATGGAGCCGTGCTCCGGTTCCTGTTGCCCGGGGCGGCATCCCGCCAGGACTACTACGGCGGCGACGATTACGGCGCAAAGCATGGTGGGCAGGCGGCGCATCGAAATGACCTTCATCGGGACTCCGGATGCGGGATCGTGGCTCCGGTTACCGGTGTCGTCCGTGCCAGCACCCCGGAGGCGGTGACGGCGGCGCCCACTTCACGCAGCGCGCGCTCGCTTTGGGCAACGGACGCCGGGCCGCGCACGCACGCTACGATCACCACCTGCTCGATGGTGTCGCCCGCCGGCATCAAGACGATGCCCAGATCGCATGCGCGACGGTGCTGGGTCCCGGTCTTGTGCGCGAAGCGCGCCTCGGGAGGCAATCCGGCCTTGATGCGCTTCTCGCCGGTCTTTGCCCGCGTCATCGTGTCGAGCAGGTAGGTGGTTCCCTCCTGTCCGAGCGCCAGCCCATTTGCCACCGTCACCAGCATGCGACCGAAGTCGCGCAGCGGTGCGGTATTGACGTGGGTGGCGTAGTAGGCCTCGAAGGCACTGTCGATGTCAGGATGCAGGAAGTCCGCGGGCGTCACTCCCAGCAGTTCCGCGAGCCGGTGCATGCGCGTGGGGCCGGCCGCGGCCCGACGCAGGGAGAGCAGGTCCTGCGAATCGAGATCCGCGGCGCCGGCGTGGAACATGCCGTACGCGAGGCGGCGGACGTCGGCCAGGCTGGTGATCACCAGACCGTCTCCCTCCAGCAATTCGGCCGCCACTGCATTCACGGCATCCAGGCCGACACTGCGGATCAGCACATCGGTGGCAGTGTTGTCGCTGTAGACCAGCATCTGCTGAAGCAGGTAGTCGACACGCAGCGGCGTGCCGGCGCGATGCCAGTTGGTCTGTCCCGCACCGTCGACGAAGTCGTTGGCCTGAAGCCGGATGTGCGTATCGAGGGTCAGTTCGCCGTCTTCGATACGGCGCCACACCGCAATCGCCACCGGCACCTTGATCCCGGACGCCAGGTACCAGTTCTCGCCGGCGCGGTACGAGAACGACTCGTCGCGACCGACATGGTGGACGTAGACGCCGATCTCGCCCGGGAGGCGCGCCTCGACGGCTTCGAGCCTGGCACGCAGCGGATCCGCCCACGGCGGCTCCGGCATCGCCAGGGGAGGCGGGGCACCTGCTTGTCCAGCCGAGACCAGCAGCAGGATGCCGAGGAGGATGCATCGTGTCCCGATCATCGGTGTGGATGCTACGCGCATGATCATGATCTGCGCTGAACCCTCTGCAGCAGCCAGATCCATGCCGACGTGGCCAGGATCAGGCCAAGGCTCAGGGTCAATGCGAACTGATAGGAGACTGTGTGGAGATACCCCAGCATGTCGCGGAACAGGATGAAGATCACCGCGATGTGGAACACGAAGGCCATCAACGCGTCGCTGCCGATGAGGGTGACCGGGCGCAGCACCCGTGCCAGCCAATCGCCGCCGGCCACCGCCAGTGCCAGCAATGCAGAGGCACCGCCCAGGCTGAACAGCATGAACATCAGTTCCGGGGGGTGCTTGCCGGCGTTGCGCGCGATGCCCTGGAGCCGGTCGTCGAGGCTGTCGCCGGCCAGGGAAACGAAAGCGATCAACAGCGCCGCCGAGATCAGTGCCAGCGCGCCGGCCAGCGCCATGCGCGCGTGCGTCCGGTCATGGCAGCGCAACAACAGGCCCCCGATCAGCAGGCCGAGCAGGACCAGCGGTCCGCGTGAAAACTGGCCCCACGTGTAGTAGTCGGGATGCTCGACCAGGATCGCCTGCAGCTGCGGCACGCCCCGGAAGTCGAAGTTCTCGAGCAGCCACCACGACGCCAGCGCCAGCAGCGCCGGACTTGCCCAACGCAGCAGCGCCGGCGTACGTGCCCACAGTGGCAACAGCCACGGAATCCACAACAAGGCGATGGCGTAGAAGCCGAGGATCTCGGCGTAGGAGGGAAAGTTGCGATACCGCAGCGTGTCGAGGATCGCTTCGCGATCGTGCTGCGCGTACATCTCCACGACCGTCAGCACCTTGTACCAGAACAGCACCACCAGCCCGCGCCACAACAGCCTGTTGCGCCGTCGTGGCCAGTCCGGTGCACCGGTCTTCGGCACGAACGCAACCGCCAGAGCGATGCCGAACACCATGATGAACAGCGATGACGAGAACTTGGTGATCGCATGCAACGGCACCATGCCCCAGTCGGTGAAGTCGTCGAACTCCAGCAGGCCGTTGACGCCGTGGCTGAGGATCATCAGGCACACCGCGAGTCCACGGGCGAAGTCGATCGTCTCGATGCGGCCGTGAGCCGGACTGCCGGAGGCTGGCGCGGTCTTCGGCCGGTCCCGGTCGCCTGCCGCGGCGTGCGAGCCGATAGTGCTGTCGTTGCCGCTCACGGACATTCTCCGAATCGACGGTCTAGGGTAGACAGGGGTGACAGGTGGCATCGCCGGCATGACGAGGGCCGAACTGCCATCGCCATCCGCTTCCACGCCTGAAACGCAAGGGCATTCAGGGCGTCGGCGCGGTCACCGTCGGTGAGGCTGCCGTGATCCGCCAGACCGCATTGCCGACATCGTCGGCCACCAGTACGGCCCCGCGTGCATCGATGGCTACACCGACCGGCCGGCCCTGCGCTTCACCGTCGGTGTTGACGAAGCCGCCCAGGATGTCTTCCATCGGCCCTGCCGGTCTTCCGTCGGAAAACGGCACGAACACCACCTTGTAACCGGATTTCGGGCTGCGGTTCCACGAGCCATGCAGGCCGAGGAAGGCGCCATTGCGATAGCGTGCCGGCAGCGCCTGCTGCGATCCCGGGTCGGTCGTGTGGAACGCAAGTCCCAGCGGCGCCACGTGCGACCCCAGCGCATAGTCCGGCACGATCGCCTTCGCCACCAGGTCGGGCCGTTGCTCATCATTGTCTATGCGCGGGTCCGTATGCGGGCCGAAATAGCTGTAGGGCCAGCCATAGAATCCGCCCTCCTGCACCGAGGTGAGGTAGTCCGGCACCAGGTCATTGCCGAGTTCGTCGCGCTCGTTCACCACCGTCCACAAGGCGCCGGTATCCGGGTTCCAGTCCAGTGCGGTCGGGTTGCGCAGACCGGAAGCGAATACCCGGGTTTCGCCGCTGGCGGCGTCGACCTCGAGTATCGCGGCGCGATCGACTTCCATCTCCATGCCGTTCTCGCCGATGTTGCTGTTGGAGCCTACGCCGACGTACAGCTTGCTGCCGTCTGGGCTCGCAATGAGCGCCTTGGTCCAGTGGTGATTGAGCGGGCCGCCGGGTAGCGGGGCGACTTCGATCGGCGAGCTGGTGATCCGGGTCGTGCCTTCGGCATAGGGCACTTTCACCAGTGCGTCGGCATTGGCGACATACAGCGTGTCTCCTACCAGCGCCATGCCGAACGGCGATGTCAGGTTCTCCAGGAACGCCGTACGCATCTCGGCGACGCCGTCTCCGTCCGCGTCGCGCAGCAGCGTGATGCGATCGGCGCTGGGCACGCCTGCGCCCGCGCGCTTCATCACCGCATCCATCGCCCGGCGTTTCAGGCCCTTGTCCACTTCCCTCGGCGGCGCATTGCTTTCGGCCACCAGCACATCGCCGTTGGGCAACACGTGGACAGTGCGTGGATGGTCGAGGCCGCGGGCGAATGCAGTGACCGCGAAGCCGTCCGCGGGCGTCGGTTGCGCATCGTCCGCCCAGCCCACCGCAGGCGCAATGTCGACGGTGGGGATCAGCGAGGACCGCGGGTCCGGCAACTCGGGGTTCGGGCCGGTGCCCGCCGCATAGGTGGCGGTGGGTGGCGGTTGCTGGTTCTGCGTGGAATCGTCGGGTGGAACGCCACGGCTGCTGCAGGCACCGAGCACGATCGCGGCGAGCGTCGTGGACAGTGCGCCAGGCACCAGGATGGAGAGCGGGGGATTCATCGCGGGCTCCTGTGCGGATATGACGGGATGACGACATCCGGACCCAAGGCGCTCAACCGTTGCTTCATCGTGCCGGTTGCCCGGAGTCCGTTTGTGCTTCTTCTTGCCGGCGGGCTCACGTCAGCTGATGACGATTTCTCCGCAGCATCGCCGGAACCAGCCTGCCTCCGGGGCCATTAACGTGGCGGCAAGTCGACGAGAAGGAAAAGTTCACCATTGCCACCGGCCCCGCGTGGGTCATTGCAGGCTGCGGCAGGGGGTCACTTGGCGTATTGGCCGCCGCAATCATGGTCTTGCCCCCCTCCGAGTTCCAACATGGCGAGCAGGGCAGCGGGAGGGGCGATGCTGCCCAGGGTGAGCGCGATCGCGCCGCGCACGCCAAGCCGCCCCATGTCAGGGTGGAAGTCGGGATCGCGGAACGTGCCTTCGAGTACCAGCGGCGAGCGCAGCGCCAGGATGCTGCGGTCCTTCGGACGCGGGCGCAGTTCGAGGTCGAACGTTTCCTCGCGCAGGTTGATGTTGCCTTTACCGACGATGAGCGTGTCGGTCGTGTCGAAGGCCAGCGTGCGCGCGTCCATGATGCCGTCCTTGACCGCGAAGTCCCCGAACGCGCAGCGGATCGGCACCTTGCGATCCCCGGTCAGGAGGAAGCGCAGCGCCTCGGCGATATCCAGGCCCGCATATTCGAGCAGCAGGTTGCTGATCTGGCCGCGGCCCATGCCGATCGCGACGTCGCCATCCGCGCTGCCGAGGATCTGCGCCACCGAATTGCCGGTGCCCGAGATCTTGAGACTGCCGCCGATCTTGCCGATGGCATCCTGCGTAAGCCGGACGTCGGGGAACAGCTTGCCGAGGTCGAGGCTGCGGACCTCGCCGTCCACCCGGGTGCGGATGGTGTCCTGGCGCGCGTCCATGTGGATGTCGGCGCGGACATGTCCGCCGGCGACGCCGAAGTCCAGCGGTTGCAACTGCAGCACGCCAGCCTCGAGTTTGAGGCGGGCATCCATCCCGTCCAGTGGCAATCGCGGCGCGTTGATGCGAAGCGCGCGCAGGCGCACCTGTGCGTCCATGGCCCGCAGTTTGTCCAGCTCATAGGGCGTGTCCGGCAGCACACGGTTGCCGCTGTTGCGCCGGTCCGGTTCCGGCCGGCCGCCTCCATCACCGCTCCCGTCGGCATCCAGTCGTGGCGTGCCGCCGACAAAACCGGCGAGGTCATCGAAATCCAGCCGCTTCGACACCAGGTCGGCACGCAGGTAAGGGCGGGTGCCGCCGACGGTGACACTGGCGGAGCCGGCAAGGTCGCTGTCGCCGACCGTGCCGCTGAAGCCGTCGTAATGCCAGGTGTCATCGTCGCGGCTGAAGCGGCCGTCGAGCGTGTAGGGGGGCGTCGGCGGCAGCGCGATACCGATCAGTGGATAGAGGTCCTCCAGATCCTGCCCCGACAACTTCAAGCGCAGATCGAAGCCTTGCAACCGCAGCGGGTCGACCAGCTCGCCGCGCGCGTGCGCCCGGGTGTCGCCGGCCCGTGCCTGGAGATCGATGCGATAGGACGGGTCGTCGTCCTGCAATGCCAACGGTGATTGGGCATGGCCTTCGAGCTCGAACGCGGCCCCTTTCCAGTGGCCGCCGCCGGCAATCCCGATGGGGGCGACGGAGGTCCCGGGCGGCGGTTTGCTGCTGGAGACAGCCAGGTCGATATCGGTCTTGTGCGACGCATCCAGGAACCGGAGTCGGCCGTCGTCGATCCACAGCCTGCGCAGCCGGATCGGGTCGCCATCACCACCGGTCGCGAAATCCCAGTTGCCACCACCCTCGGGATTGGCTTCCAGGAGCAATCGTGGCTTCGTCAGCCGGATCTCGGGCGCGCGCACGCGACCAATGAGCAGCGGCAACGTCTGCAGCCGCAACTCCAGACGTTCGGCACTGGCCATGCCCGGATGCTCCGACCACGCGGCGTTGCCCAACTGCAATGCATCGGCGCGGACCAGGGTGACGCGACCGGGCTTCACGTCCAGATCTCCGCCGATCTCGAAACTGCGCTGGGTGCGTGCCTGGACGATCCGTTCAACGGGACCCTTGAACCAGTTCCAGTCCCACGCCAGCACCAGCACGACGATGGCCGCGGCCAGTACCGCGGCGGCGCTCCACCAGGGATGGCGTGCAACTGCCGCGAACGCGTGGGAGGAGGCTAGCTCTTGCGGTGTCATGCGAATGGACCGGCGCTTTGCCAACTACCATCGATGGCACCGGGTCAAGCCAGGGTGAACGGTCATTGCCGAAGCGGCGGCGGCCGATCGCGATTGCCGATCGGCGTTAAGGCCTCGTTACCTGGCCTGAACGAGTGGTAACGCGTATGGAACCATCTTTCGCACGCTTCCACCTAACTCGACTTTTGGAATTCTCGAGAACCGGGAGCATTACGAAATGCTTCGTCGGATCCGGCAGAACACGCCGGCAACAGGATCTTCAAGGTGGCGCCCACGCCCGGGTTGTTGACTGCCACGAGCGTGCCGTGGTGTGCGTGGATGATGGTTCGGCAGACCGCCAGTCCTAGACCCAGCCCCTGCGGCTTGCTCGTCGTGAATGGGGCGAATACGCCTTCCAGGTCGTCGGGCGGAATGCCCCGTCCAACGTCGCTGACCAGGATCTCGACACCGGGATCCTCCGTGCTCCGGGTCAGGATCGCCAGGGCACGGTCGGTCTCGATCTGGTCCATCGCATCGCACGCATTGATCACCAGGTTCAGCAACACCTGCTGCAGCTGCACCCGGTCGCCGCTGACCGAAGGAAGTGGCGACGCCAGATTCAGGCGTACGGACACGTTGCGGTTCAACAGGTCGCTGTTGATCAGGCGCAGGACGTCGTGTACGACATCGTTGACCTGCAGCTCCTCGTAGCTGACCTGCTCCTTGCGGAGCATCGCGCGCAGCCGGCGGATGATTTCGCCCGCACGTTTGTCGCTCTCGACGATCTGTGTCAGGCACGCGTGCACTTCGTGCAGGTCCGGTCGATCGTTGTCGAGGAAGCGCAATGCGGCCTGGGCGTTGCTCAACACCGCCGTCAGCGGCTGATTGAGCTCATGGGCCAGCGAGCCTGACATCTCGCCCAGAAGGGCGATGCGCGAGAGGTGAGTGAGCTCCTCGCGCTGGACCGCCACTTCATTCTGGATGCTCACGCGTTTGCTGATGTCATGGATGGAAGCGAGCACGAACTGCTTGCCGTCGACGACGATCGGACTGACAGTCACCTCTATCGGGACGTTGCTTCCGTCCTTGCGGTATCCAGGCAGCTCACGCGCGGGGGGGATGCCAGGAGTGTCCATGACCCACACGCCACGGTGCGAGCGTTCCGCGCGGAGCTCCGGCACCAGCCGGTCGATGTGCTGATCCAGAAGGTCCGCCCGGTCGTGGCCGAACACGCGCGCCGCCTGGATATTGGCGAGCACGATGCAGCCGTCACCATCGACCATCAGTTTGGCGATAGGGGAGTTCTCGAACACGACACGGAAGAGTTCTTCGGCCTGACGCCGTTCGCTGATGTCGATGATCACGCCACGCAGGCACTTGGGCGCGCCCAACGGGTCGTACTCGACGCGACCGCTGGCGGCGATCCAGCGGACGCCACCGCCTGGCTGCGGTAGCCTGTACTCACACTCGAACCTGCCGGTGTGGAGTAGGGCGTCGTCTCGCGCCTGAAGGAGCGCGGCGCGGTCTCCGGGATGGATGCGAGACAGCAGCGATTCACGGCTCAACCTTTCGCCCACTGGCATGCCGATCATGGCACTGCCCACTTCGGTGAGCCACGTCTGGCTGCTTTGGGCGTCCCAGATCCACAAGCCGAGTCCGACGGCCTCCGCCGTTGACCGGAAGCGCTCCTCGCTGCCGCGCAGCGTCGACTGGCTCTCCTCCAGCCGGCGCTCGAGCCAGAACGAGCGCGCGACGCGCCCGCCCAGCTCGAGACTCATCACGATGAGCACACCGAGGAACGGGATGTTGACCATCAGCGGCGCATGCACGCGGCCGAACGCCACCAGCGACGCCAGGGCACCGGCGATCAGCACGAACACGATCATGCTTCCGCACACGAGCATGGCGCGTCGTCGCTCAGAGTGGTCTCGCGTACGTCGCCAGACCGATGCGATCGCATCCGCGAGGAACAGCACCAGGACCAGCTCGCTGGCCTGGGCGAGCAGCAGCCAAGGGCTCGCATTGCCGACGGGCACCGCCACGACGGCCCCTCCCCAAAGTTCGACCTGCCGCAGTTCCTCGATATTGAGGAATCTGAGGCTTCCTCCCGAGACCAGGCCGGGGAGCAGGCTGCCCACGCGCAACGCGAACGCGGTGAATCCCAGCCATGGCCGGCCTGCACGGAAATGCAGGAGGACGAATCCGATCAGGGAAACGAGCACCAGCAGGACCGGCAGTTGTGCCTGGCGCAGTATCGCCGCGTACTGCTGTGGTGTCTGGGCGCGCATCAGGGACAGTTCGAAGACCGACAACACTGCGATCGCGCCTGCAGCCAGGGCAAACATCAGGAATGCGGGCTGGTTGCGCAGCCGGAACCAGATCAGCACGTGGATGAGGCCGAGGGTCAGGCTCACCCCTCCCATCAACGGCCAGAGAATGTCGACCCAGTCCATAGTTGATCCCCTGCCCGGCCCGCGCCGGGACAGGCGCCAGTCTAGCGCCGACCTCCGGGGAAAGAATCTCCTATGTGTCCGTCATCGCGGGACTTGTCGTCCCGGGTTCAACGGTCGTGGTTGCTGCCGGTCACCCAGTTGATCGCATCGATAAGGGCCTGGTCGTCGACCGGTTTGCGCAGGAACATGCGCGCCCCGAGCTCGCGCGCCCAGGATCGCGTCTCGGCATCGTCGCGGGCCGAGACGGTGATCACCGGCAAGGCGATCTCAAGACTGGACAGGCGTGCCTGGACGTCGGCGCCGGTCATGCGTGGCATGGTGATGTCCAGCAGCACACAGGCGTCCGGGGTATTGATTACTTCCTCAAGGAACTGCTCCGGCGATCCATAGGGGCGTGGGGCCAGCCCCGCCGAACGGAGGAGCCGGGCGAAACCTTCGCGCACGGCAGCGTCGTCGTCGACGATGTAGACCACCGTGGCTGCTACTTCGCGCTTGACCACCTCGGGTCTCCTGTCGCGTCCTGGGGCAATGCCGACGGTTCGGTCAGGACTGGCGTAGGCTGGGAGAAGCTGGCGCAAGTCTTGCCCCACTGGACACTAGTCCGGCCGGGAGGTGAAAGAGTATGGGACCTTGATCCCATCCGATGGGGCGCTCCAGGTTCTGTCGGGCAGACCGGGTGAGCTGGGAAGCCCTCAGGCTGCTTCCGGCTCCGCGATACCGAACTGGTCGCATTGGTGAACCAGTTCGGCGACGGAGCGCACACGCATCTTCGCCATCATCCGGCCGCGGTGCACCTTCACCGTCTTCTCGGAGATGCCAAGGTCGGCGGCGATCTGTTTGTTCAGCCGCCCGAGGATCACGTGGTTCATGACCTCGCGTTCGCGCACGGACAGCGTTCCGAGCCGGGTGCCGAACGCATCGGAGGCCTGGCGGCGGGAACAGTCTTGACGATGGCGTTCGACGGCGGCAGCGATCGCCTGCAGCAGGACATCGGCATCGGCGGGCTTCTCGAGCACATCGGAAGCCCCCAGTTTCATTGCCTGGACGCTCGTGCGGATGTCGCAAAAGCCGGAAAGATAGATCACGGGCAACGAAATGTCGTGCTCGCGCATCCAGGCGTGCAACTCCGGGCCGGTGAGTCCGGGCATGCGGATGTCGAGCACGATGCAGCCCAGGTCATCGGTAGCGTCGGAGGCGAGAAACTCTTCCGCGGACGCGAACGGCGTCGCGTTCCATCCGGCCGAACGAATCAGCCGGACCAGGCCGTTGCGCACGGCTGCATCGTCGTCGATCAACAGTACGCTGGCATCAGTGCAATCCAAGGTCCTGCGCTCCCCGGAACGACATCAGATTTCTCCCGCCAGTACTACAACGATATCGGCGACTGCAATCGGCCACGGTCCGGACGACACGGGTGTAATGCGCCAATAAGGCAGCATGCGCGTGCATGGCCGTGTTGCACAGTAGGCCCTTGGTCCCACCCCTGGCGACCGCTGGTCGGATTCGTGTCGAGGCGGCCGACCCGAGAATATGCCTGAATGGGATCAAGGTCCAATTACGCCCCGCTCCGCCCCGGCCTAGCCTGCCCATCACAGCTGCAAGCACGCAGCCATCGGGATCCGGTTCGACTGCCAGCGAGGGCATGACATGGGTCATCTCCGTTCAATCGAAACGATGCTCACTGTGATCGTTCTGGTACTGACGCCAGCCGCAGCAGTGCGATGGACATGCGATGCATTGGTTCCTTGCGTTGGGAGACGGAGATGAAGTCATTTTCGCGCATCGTTCTGACGGCCGGGCTTTCGCTTCTGTTGGTGGCTTGCGCTACCGGGCCCAAGATCACCTCGGACTACGACCGCAGTGCCAACTTCGCCGCTTACCGAAGCTTTGGCTTCTACGAGCCGCTGGGTACTGACCAGGCCGGTTACGAATCATTGATCACGCAGACACTGAAGGCCGCCGTGCGCGGGGAAATGGAAGCGCGCGGCTATACGTACGCGGAGACCGGCGCCGACCTGCTGGTCAACTTCAACGGTCGGTTGGCGCAGCGCACCGACATCAGCCAGGTCCCTGTAGCACCGATGTACTACGGCTACCGGCGTGGCTTCTACAGCGGGTGGGGCGGGTACGAGACCCACGTGGACCAGTACGTCGAGGGCACGCTCAACGTCGATCTCATCGATGCGCAGCACAAGCAGCTGGTGTGGGAAGGGGTGGCCGTCGGCCGCGTCACCAGGAAATCGCAGGAAGACCGTCAGGCCGCGATCCGCGCCGCTGTAGCCGAGATCTTCGCGAAGTATCCGTTCAAGGCCGGAGGCTGAGCTGGGTCGCGTGCCATCCATCAATCCCTCCATCGATTCGTCAAGGAGCACCTCATGCTTGCACTGGCTCGTTTGGGTCTGATCGCCGCGTTCACCGCCGCCCCGGCCTGGTCGCAGGAAACCGGGAATCCCGGTTACAGCGCCGACGAAGCGCTGGATATCGAAAAAGACGAGGCCAGGCAGATGGATCGCACGTTCCGCAAGCTCAGGAAGGCGGTGCCGGTGGTCAAGGCCGCGCGCTACCTGCAGGTCGAGAACAAGCTGCGCGCGATCGTGCGATTCGAGCAGGCGGTGCAGGTTCCCTATGCCCGCTAGCTTCACAAAGTGCCCGCGAGGGCTGGCCGTATCGCCGCACCGGGCGCGCCTTGACGCGTTCGGCACCCCCGCGCAGATCGCAGGCGACGAACGCGACGCCGCACGAGCGCTGTTCGAGTGCCTGTCGCAGTACGACCAGGTGCGTTCGCGCGTCCGGCCACAGGAGAATAGCCATGAATGCCGTGACCCGGCCCGCCAACGTGGCGACGCTTGATGAAGCACCCGCGCCCGGCATGGTCTGGGTGCCGCCCGGCGAGTTCCGCATGGGCTCGGATTACCACTATCCGGAGGAAGCGCCAGCACATCCGGTCGAAGTAGACGGATTCTGGATGGATATCGCGCCGGTGACCAATGCCCAGTTCCGGCGTTTCGTCGAGGCCACCGGCTACGTCACCTTCTGCGAAGTCCCTCCGAACGAGGCCGACTACCCGAACGCCGACCCGGCGTTGCTGGTGGCGGCATCGGTGGTGTTCGTGCCGCCACCGCATCGTGTGGGGCTGCACGATCACTACCAGTGGTGGCAGCTGGTTCCCGGCGCCGACTGGCGGCACCCGCAAGGGCCGGACAGTTCGATCGACGGCCGCGACGATCATCCCGTCGTGCATGTCGCCTATGCCGACATCGAAGCGTACGCAAGGTGGGCAGGCAAGCAGCTCCCTACCGAAGCCGAGTTCGAATGGGCGGCGCGCGGCGGTGGCGGCGACAGCGAGTACGCCTGGGGCGATGAACTCGCGCCGGGCGGCAAACACCTGGCCAACACCTGGCAAGGCGAATTCCCTTGGCAGAACCTGGCCGAGGACGGACACATTGGTACGTCACCCGTGGGCGCCTATCCGGCCAGTGCCTATGGGCTGGTAGACCTGATCGGCAACGTCTGGGAATGGACCTGCGACTGGTACAGCCCGCGTCATCCGCAAGCTGCACTCAAGGCCTGCTGCATCCCCAGCAATCCTCGTGGAGGCGCACGTGATGCCAGCTACGACCCTGCGCAGCCGCACATCCGTATTCCACGCAAGGTCATGAAGGGCGGTTCGCATTTGTGCGCACCGAACTACTGCCAGCGCTATCGCCCGGCCGCACGCATGTCGCAGCCGGTGGACACGTCCACCTCGCATCTTGGTTTTCGTTGCGTTGTCCGCAGCGTCACATCCGGGGAGTAGTGCTTTGGAAGAAGTCTTCAAAACCTTGGCCGAGTACGTCGCGCTTACATTGGAAGCGATTTCGATCCTGGTCGTCGCCGTCGGTGGCCTGGAGGCGGCGTACCGGTCGCTGTGGCCGATGCTGCGCGGACACGTCAGCCATGGGATGCGCCGGGCTGCCTGGCTGGGCCTGGCACGCTGGCTGTTGCTGGGGCTGGAATTCATGCTTGCCGCCGATGTCGTGCGTACCGCCATCACTCCGGACTGGCAGGCGATCGGCCAGCTTGGTGCGATCGCGGTGATCCGCACCTTCCTCAACTATTTCCTCGAGCGCGATCTCGAGGCCGCATCGCATGTGCAGGAGGCCGCGTGAACGAGTCCCAGCCATCCAATCCCGGCCTGCCCGAGGACCTGGCGCGCTCGATCGAAGGCAAGGACAGCGGCACCGCGTCGACGCTGCTGTCGACGCACCGCACCAGGCTGTCGATCAAGCGCACCGGGCTGGCCGACCTGCGCTCGCATCTGGCCAACGAGCGCACGCACGTGGCCTATTTGCGGACATCGATCTCGCTGATCGGCTTCGG
The DNA here is from genome assembly GCF_006547045.1 of Lysobacter alkalisoli. Lineage (NCBI taxonomy): Bacteria > Pseudomonadati > Pseudomonadota > Gammaproteobacteria > Lysobacterales > Lysobacteraceae > Marilutibacter > Marilutibacter alkalisoli. Next base: position 2,380,968 of record NZ_CP041242.1, on the reverse strand, counting down.
AATAACCATCAATCGCTTCAGCATTTTCCTGCAGGAGCACGGAAAGCTGGCCTCGGACCAGACCGGGCCGATGCTGCGCAGCTCCGAGCACGCGGGCGCCGGTATGGTCGTCATCGGCTTGGCGTTGATCGTTTGGTCGCTATACCGCTACTGGCACGTCAACCAGGACATCGAGACCGCACGGTTCAGGCCACTGCATCGCGCGGTGATCATGCTCACCGTGCTGCTGGTGCTTGCAGGCGGATTCACGGCGTTCTGGTTGTTCATCCAACAGTAGGAACTCGATATGGACGACATCTGGGTGCGCTTCGTCGAAAACATGGGCGATCGGATCAGCGGACCAATGAAGTTCAGGCTCCTGCTGCAACCCATCATGGCTTTGATCTTCGCGACGATCGCGGGCCTGAAGGATGCGAGGACTGGCAAGCCGCCGTACTTCTGGGCGCTGCTGACCGAACCTGCCCATCGTAGGGACATGGTCAAGGACGGATGGAAGAGCGTTGGAAAGATATTCGTCCTCGCGCTCGTGCTCGATGTCGTTTACCAGTTCATCGTGGCGCGCTTCGTCTATCCGGGCGAGGCAATCATCGTAGCGATCGTCCTGGCGATCGTGCCTTACCTGATCGTGCGTGGACTGGTGACGCGCCTCTCGCGCAGGGCATATCGATGACTTCCAGCAACTCGCCGACACCCCAGCCGTCATCACTTGGTACGAGCAACGCAGGAGAGACCCCATGAGCGACAAGAAGATTGCGAGGCAGGACTCCCTGCCGTTTCCGCCCAAGGCATCCGGAAGCACTGCGGGCCGCACCATGCAGGAGTCCGTCTACAAGCCTGCCCCGGCGGAGCGGCATCTGCCAGAAGACGCACCCAACATCCTGATCATCCTCATCGACGATGCCGGCCCTGGATTGCCCATTACCTTCGGCGGCGAGGTGCAAACCAGATCGCTGGACCGCATCGTCGCAGAAGGTATCACCTACAACCGTTTCCATACGACGGCCATGTGCTCGCCAACGCGTGCCTCGCTCCTGTCCGGGCGAAATCACCACCGCATCGGAAACGGCCAGATCGCCGAACTCGCCAACGATTGGGACGGCTATTCCGGGCACATCCCGAAAAGTAGCGCGCTGGCGGCGGAAGTCCTGAAATGCTACGGCTATGCAACCGCCGCGTGGGGAAAATGGCACAACACCCCAGCCGAAGAAACCACGGTCGCCGGACCGTTCGATAGTTGGCCCACCGGTCAGGGCTTCGAGTATTTCTACGGGTTCCTGGCGGGAGAAGCATCCCAGTACGAACCCAACCTCGTGCGCAACACCACAGTAGTGCTGCCGCCAAGAACTCCGGAGGAGGGTTACCACCTCAGCGAGGATCTTGCCGACGACGCAATCGACTGGTTGCAGAAGCACCGCGCGATGCAACCAGACAAGCCGTTCTACATGTACTGGGCAAGCGGCGCCATCCACGGTCCGCACCATGTCACGAAGGAATGGGCAGACCGCTACAAGGGCAAGTTCGACGACGGCTGGGATGCCTACCGGGAGCGTGTGTTCAAGCGCGCGAAGGAAAAAGGCTGGATTCCCCAGAACACGCAGTTGACGCCACGCCATCCAACGATGGCCTCGTGGGAGAGCATTCCGGAAAGCGAGCGGCCATTCCAGCGCCGTCTGATGGAGGTGGCTGCCGGTTATGCCGAACACGTGGACGTGCAGGTGGGCCGCTTGCTCGATGAAGTCGACAGGCTCGGCTACGCCGAGAACACGCTGGTGTTCTACATCTGGGGCGACAACGGTTCCTCGTCCGAGGGTCAGAACGGAACCATCAGCGAACTGCTGGCCCAGAACGGCATTCCTACGACGGTGCAGCAGCACATCGCGGCGCTCGAGGAGCTCGGCGGCCTTGACGTGCTGGGCTCTCCGAAGACCGACAACCAGTACCATGCCGGATGGGCGTGGGCCGGCAGCACGCCCTACAAGGGCACCAAGTTGCTTGCTTCGCACTTCGGCGGAACGCGCAATCCAATGGCAGTGCGCTGGCCCGCAAAGATCAAGCCGGACGCGACTCCCAGGGCCCAGTTCCACCATTGCAACGACCTGGTCCCCACGATCTACGAGGTAATCGGCATCACGCCGCCACGCGTGGTGAATGGCATCCCGCAGGATCCCATCGACGGGACCAGCTTTGCCTACTCATTCAATGATCCGAAGGCCGAGGGGCAGTTGCTCACGCAGTACTTCGAGATCATGGGCAGCCGAGCCATCTACCACGACGGATGGATGGCCTCAGCCTTCGGGCCACGTACGCCCTGGCTGGCGGGCTTGCCGCCGGGCATTCACGAATGGACGCCCGACGACGACGACTGGGAGCTCTACAACCTGGACGAGGATTGGAGCCAGGCCAACGACCTCGCGGCGACGAATCCGGAAAAGCTTGCACAACTCAAGGACATCTTCCTGATCGAGGCCACGCGCAACAAAGTGCTTCCTGTCGGCGGAGGACTGTGGGTTGCGGCGCTGCATCCGGAGATGCGCATCGCGCCGCCGTACAAGGAGTGGACGCTCTCCGGCAGTACGACGCGCATGCCGGAGTTCTGTGCGCCTGCGCTTGGCAACAAGCCGAACGTGGTCACCATCGATGCCGACATTCCGGCCGATGCCAACGGCGTGTTGTACAAGCTTGGCTCGGCCGCGGGCGGGCTCACCTGCTTCGTGGAAGACGGCATCCTCTGCTACGAGTACAACCTGTTCCTCATCCAGCGTACCAAGATCCGCGCCAAGGACAGGTTGCCATCGGGCAAGGTCAGGATCGAGGTGGAGACCGACTACGTCGAACGCCGGCCAGCCGGTCCTTTGAAGGTGACCTTGAAGGTGAACGGAAAAGCGGTAGCCGAGGGCACGGTCCCGGTCAGCGCGCCGTTGCTGTTCACCGCCAACGACTGCCTCGACATCGGCGTTGCGCTCGGCTCGCCGGTTTCGCTCGACTACTGCGACAAGGCGCCGTTCAAGTTCAACGGCACCATCGATCAGGTGCATGTGAAGTACGTCGAGGCAACTTAGGACAGAACCCGCCGGTAGCCGAATGTCGGTTGCCGGCGCTTTCCAGCCGGGAAACAGGGGCTGATTCCAGGCATGGATGATCCTGACGCAGAATGATCAAACCATTGCCATCTCCAGCGAACGGTAGCGCCAGCACTCCTGCTTCCACTGGGGACTTCTCGTTGGTCCTGGGCGGGCCGCTGTATCAGCTGCTGCTCAGAACCCGGCTTGCACGGGTACCTCTAGGGCTCATGCTCCGGCGCGTGCTGGTGATTACGGCGCTGGCGTGGCTGCCGCTGCTTGCACTGAGCCTAGTCGAAGGTCACGCCGTTGGCGGGGTGGCCGTACCGTTCCTGGCCGACGTGGAAGCGTATGCCCGGTTCCTGATCGCCATTCCGATCCTGTTGGTGGCGGAGCTGGTCGTGCATCAGCGACTGTGGCGGATCGTCGATGAGTTCCGCGAACGCGACATAGTCGCCTTGTCGTCTCGGCCGCGCTTTGACGAAGCCCTCGCCGCAGCGATGCGCCTGCGCAACTCGACGATAGTGGAAGTTGCTTTGCTGATTCTGGTCTTCGTGCTGGGGCCGGTGCTGTGGAAGAACGGCCTCGCGCTGCATGTCGACACATGGTATGCGCGCGTAGATGCCGGCCGCAGCGAGCTCACAGGGGCGGGCGTCTGGCTCGCCCATGCAAGCATTCCGATCTTCCAGTTTCTGCTGCTGCGCTGGTACTTCCGCCTGGCGATCTGGTGGCGGTTCCTCTGGCAGGTATCGCGGCTGCCGCTCGACCTGAAGGCACTCCACCCGGACCGCGCCGGAGGCCTGGGTTTCCTGGGCGACAGCGTGTTTGCGTTCGCCCCCTTGCTTGTCGCACAGAGCGTGCTCTTGTCCGGGATCGTCTTCAGCCGCGTGCTGACAGGCACCGGCACAGCCACAGAGTTTCAGGGTGAGATTGCACTGCTGGTGACCTTTCTGGTCGCGCAGATCATCGGTCCTCTGCTGTTCTTCACATCGGGCCTCGGGCAGGCGCGCCGCAGGGCGATGCATGAGTTCGGAATGCTGGCCACGGCCTATGCGCGCGATTTCGAGCGCAGATGGATGCAGGGTGCGCCACCTGAGGCCGACGTACTGCTCGGCAGCGCCGACATCCAGTCGCTGGCCGATCTCGCCAGCAGCAGCGACATCCTGAGCGGCATGCGATCGGTGCCGTTCGACTGGCGAACGCTGTTCCGTCTGGTCGTTGCAACTTCCGCGCCGTTCTTCCCGCTAGTGCTCACCGTCATTCCATTCGTGGAACTGGTGCGGCGCGTACTGGAGATGATGATGTGAATGGAATCCACGGTTCTGTGCAGCACGACCCCTGGCCGTCAGACAGTCCGATGACACACAAGCGACGCCGGGCAGCACGCCGGCCCAAACCTGAGGAGATCTAATAATGAACGTGATCCGACAAGCAACGTTCGGTACCGCAGCGCTCTGCCTGATGGCCATCTCTCTGCAGGCGCAGTCCGCGGACGGGAACGGTTGGGACTGGATTGTGGCGCCCTATGGGTGGGCGGCCAGCATCGGCACCGATCTGGAGAGGGCTCAACCGCCAGCGGGGGGCGTCAGTACCGACAGGGGCTTCGACGACATCGTCGACAAGATCGACGGCGCTTTCCAGATCCACATCGAAGGGCAGGGCGACCGCTTCGGCATGTTCGCGGACTTCACCTATCTGGGCCTGGCCGACGAGCGCGAGCACCCGAGGTTCCACACCGAGTCGGACCTGGATATGCGCCTGTTCGAACTGGCGGCGGTGTGGAGCCCGGGCGAGGGTCGTTATCGCGGCTTGGACCTGTTCGCGGGCCTGCGTTACATCGACGTCGATCTGACGGTGCGGTTCGTTCCGGCCAACACGGCGTTCAGCCCCTCGACATTCGACGGCAGCGACAGCTACAGCGACTTCATGTTCGGTGCGCGTTACACCTGGGCGCTGTCCGACCGCTGGGGCTTGACGTTGCGCGGTGACGGTTCCTTCGGCGATACCGAAGGAACCTGGAACGCCAGCGCGGTGGCGCAGTACCGGATGAAGCACGGCATGTGGGTGTTCGGCTACCGCTACCTGTCGGTGGAACTGGAGACGGGAGACACCAGCACGGAGATCACCATGAGCGGGCCGATGATCGGCTACGGCTTCACCTTCTGAGTTGTCCGCAGCCTCAGCTTCACCGCTTCCCTCAGGAGTATCGAGATGCGCAACGCGACCCGTACCGTGATCACCCTCGTAACCGTCTTCTTGATGTCGTGTCTGCCAGGAATCGTGATGGCGCAAAAGCCCAGCGCCTATCCTGGCAAGGGCCAGGACGCGGAACAGCAGAGCGTCGACGACGCCCAATGCCTGGCTTGGGCGAAGCAGGACACCGGCATCGATCCCGCGGCCGTCGCGGCAACGCCGGCTCCGCCCACGGGTCCGCAGGGCGAGCGCCTGCGCGGTGCGGTGCGCGGTGCCGCGGGCGGTGCGGTGATAGGCGAGATCGTCGACGACGACGCCGGCAAGGGCGCGGCGGTAGGCGCCACCGCTGGCGTACTGGCCGGTGGACGACGTTCGCGACAGAGGCAGGCACAGCAGGCGCAGCAAGTGCAGGCGGTGAAGGCTGAATCGCTCGACACCTACTACCGCGCCTACGGCGCGTGCATGCAGGGTCGCGGTTACACCGTCAAGTAGTCCGGTCGGCAAGGGGGAAAGCACGATGAATTCGCAGCGTATCTATCTGCCGACATGTGTTGCACTGGCGCTGGGCTGCGCTTCACTCGTCACGCGGGCGCAGGACACCGAGGCGCTGGCCAAACAGCTGGCGAATCCGATCGCCAGCCTGACCAGCGTACCGATGCAACTCAACTACGACGACGGCATCGGCGCACTCGACGACGGCGACAAGTTCACCCTCAACCTGCAGCCGGTGATTCCGGTCTCGATCGGTGAAGACTGGAACATGATCTCCCGCACCATCCTTCCGATCGTCAGCCAGCACGACATTTTTCCAGGAGCCGGCACGCAGTTCGGGCTCGGTGATACCACGCAGAGCCTGTTCTTCTCACCCAAGGCCCTGACCCCTAGCGGCTGGACATGGGGCGTCGGACCCGTACTCCTGATTCCAACCGCGACCGATGACCTGCTTGGCGGCGAAAAATGGGGCGCAGGTCCGACCGGTGTGGCGCTCCGCCAGACTGCCACGGGCTGGACGTACGGTGCACTGTTCAACCATATCTGGTCGTTCACCGGCGATGACGATCGTGCGGACATCAACGCCACGTACCTGCAACCGTTCCTGGCCAAGAGCCTTGGAAAAGGAAGGACGGTCAATGTCGCGCTGGAATCGACATACGACTGGGAAGGCAAGCAATGGACCGTGCCGCTCAACGTCGGCTACAGCAAGGTCAGCCGCATCGGCACGCAGCTGGTGAGTTACCAGGGCGGCGTCCGCTATTACATCGAAGCGCCGGACAGCGGCGCCGAATGGGGGCTGCGCTTCACCTTCACCTTGCTGTTCCCCAAGAAGTAGCACGAGGGCACGCAATGGGCCGCTATTTCCTCGAAGCGATGCCGATGGCAGGAGTCTACCTCTGCATCGTGCTCCTGATCTTCGCAGCGTGCGAAGCCGGCATCCTGATCGGCCGCCACCACCAGCGCACCCGCCAGGACGAAGGCGCCCAGACATCGGTCGGGCCAATCGTCGGAGGGCTGCTCGGCATGTTGGCCTTCCTGCTGGCCTTCACGTTTTCCACGGCGTCCACGCACTACGGCGCACGGAAACAGGACGTGCTGACCGAAGCGATCCACATCGGCACGGCCTATCGGCGGGCGGACTTGCTTGGCGACGCACGCGGCCCTCAGGTCAAACGCCTGCTCGATGAGTACGTGGACGTCCGCCTGCGCGCGGCGCGTCCCGGCGGCGATCTGAAGGCAGGCGTGGCACGGTCGCTGGAGATCCAGGACCTGATCTGGGCACAGGTGTTATCCGCGGTCCATGAGGATCCCGATCGTTTCACGTCCTTGGTGGTCGCGTCGGTCAACGACGTGATCGCCGTGCACGAACGACGTGTCGCCGACGGCGTCCATGCGCGGATACCGGGCAGGATTTGGGTCGGATTGCTGGCGATCACCATGCTCACGATGGGCACCCTGGGCCTGCAGATCGGCCTGTCGGGCAAGCGCAGGCTGGTGGGCATCATCCCGATCACGCTCACGTTCGCCGTGCTCGTCACGTTGATCGTGGACCTGAACCGGCCGCAAGGCGGCTTCATCACCGTGAGCCCGCAGCCGTTGATCGAGCTGCAGGACAGGTTGCGTTCGGAGAACTAGGTTCTTGCTCCCACAAACGAGGAACACGACATGAAAACACGATCACTCCTTGCCAGCCTGTTCGTTGCTTCGCTTGCGCTGCCGACCGCTGCGCAGGAAGGCGGGCATCCACACCACTGGGGCTATGCAGGCGAAGTCGGCCCGGAACATTGGGCGGAGTTCGAGTCCGATTTCGGCACCTGCGGCGTTGGCAGGAATCAATCGCCGATCGACCTGGACAACTTCATCGAAGCGGAGTTGCCGCGGATTGCATTCGACTACAAGCCGGGTGGCCACGAGGTGGTCAACAACGGCCATGCGATCCAGGTCAACTACAACCCGGGCAGCAAGATCACCGTGGACGGCACGGACTTTGCGCTGAAGCAGTTCCACTTCCACTCACCCAGCGAGAACACCATCAAGGGAAAGTCCTTCCCGATGGAAGCGCACTTCGTGCATGCCGACGCGAAAGGCAATCTGGCTGTCGTGGCACTGATGTTCGAGCAGGGCCACAGCAACAAGCCGCTGGAGAAAGTGTGGCCGCAGGTGCCGCAGGTCGAGAACGGCAAGGAGGCACTGAGACCGGAGGTGTCCGCGGCCGACCTGCTGCCCGCCAATCGCGATTACTACCGTTACAACGGCTCGCTGACCACACCTCCATGTTCGGAAGGAGTGCGCTGGTTCGTGCTGAAGCACACGGTCGAAGCCACGGCCGATCAGCTGACCATGGTCGGCAAGGCGGTGGGTCATGCCAACAATCGCCCGGTTCAGCCGACAGGCGCGAGGGCGATCCTGGAATGACCGGGTGATCGTCCTTCGCGAAGCCTTGCTTGCTTCGGTGCCGCGCGTCCTTCTTGCATGGAAACAGCCATTGCAGGGTGACATCGTGGTGTGCGTGGTGGGTCCAGCCCTGATCCAGGGGAGCCTGTGATGGCGCGGCGGCACTTCTACCCGATGTTGTCACTGGAAGGCGAGCACGCCACGTTCCGGTCCCGACACCGGGGCGTGGCGACCTGGCTGGCGGTACTGTTGCTGGCTGCAGGCGCGGCCAGAGCACAGGAACAATCCCCTGCGTCCAGCGTCGCAACGCCCAGCTGCGGTATGCGGGGAGCTGGTGATGTACGCCCTCGGGTCGGCCTGGCTCTGGGTGGCGGAGGGGCGCGGGGTATCGCGCACATCAGCGTGCTGCGCAAGATCGAGGAGTTGCGCATTCCGGTCGATTGCATCGCCGGCACCAGCATGGGTGCGCTGGTGGGCGGGCTGTATGCGTCTGGCATGCCCGCGCAGGACCTGCGCGAGCTGGTGGAATCGACCGACTGGAAGCGGCTGTTCGACGATTCGCTTGCACGTCCCGAGCGCTCCTATCGGCGCAAGCAGGACGACCGGGATTCCCTGACCACGGTCGGCGTCGGCATCACGCGCAAGGGGTTGAGGCTTTCCCCAGGGCTGCTGCAGGGCGAACGGATCCTGGCGATGTTCGAACGCAACACGCTCGGCGTAAGCGCCATCGAGGACTTCGACCTGTTGCCCATCCCGTACCGCGCCGTGGCGACGGACCTCAACACCGGCGAGGCGGTGGTGCTCGATCATGGCAGCCTGGCGATGGCGATGCGCGCGAGCATGTCGCTGCCCGGTATCTTCCAGCCGGTGGAAGTGGACGGGCGCGTGCTGCTCGACGGCGGGCTGGTCAACCAGGTTCCGGTGGACATCGTCCGTGGCATGGGTGCGGACATCGTGATCGCCGTCGATGTCGGCACGCCACTCGACAAGCTTGACCGCAATGCCAGCCTGCTGCAGGTGGTCTCGCAGATCAGCGGCATGATGACCACCGGCAACACGCGCCGGCAGCTGCAGACGCTGGCCGATCGCGATGTGCTGATCGTGCCGGAGCTTGGCGATGACGTCGCCACCGGCGATTTCGAAAAGGTGGGCGAAGCCTTGGCGATCGGCGACCGCGCGGCTGACGCGGCGCATGCGGATCTCGCGCGGCTGGGCGCTTCGCAGGAGGTGTATGCGGCTTCGCGTTCGCAACATGGCGTGGAAGCGACGGCACCGGTGGTGGAGTTCGTCAGGCTCGACAACGAAACCGGCTATGCCGACGAGATGCTGCTGGACCAGTTGCGGATCCCGGTCGGCCAGCAGCTCGACGCGGACGCGGTGGAGTCGCGGATCCTGCGCGTCTACAGCCTGGGCACGCTGGCCAGCGTCACCTACGAAGTGGTCCGCGAGGACGGCCGCACCGGCGTACTGGTACGCGCGCGCGCCAAGCCGCAGGGGCCCAATTATCTGCAGTTGGGACTGACCTACAGTTCCGATTTCGAAGGCACATTCGAGAGTACGCTGCGGGCCGGCGTCCTGTTCTCGCCGCTGTCGCCATTCGGCGCCGAGGGAAGGGTGATCCTCTCCGTGGGCAGTGAACCCGGCCTGGGCGCGGAGTACTACCACCCGCTCGACGTCTCCAACCGCAATCTGCTGTACGCCCGCGTCGGCTACGACAATCCGAACATCCACGTGTTCGACGCTGCGGGCAACAACTTCGCTACCTACGATGTCCGCGTGCTTGGCGTGCGTTTGCAGGCGACGCGTGAATTCGGCAACTACGGCGCGCTCTCGATCGGTACGGAGTTCGGCAAGGGCAAGGCGAAGGTGGAAGTGGGCGACCCGGCACTGGAGGAGTTCGAGTTCGACCAGGGCGCTCTGTATGCGCTCGTCAACGTGGATCGCCTCGACAGCCTGTTCTTTCCGCGCCACGGGCACTACCTGGCGCTGGGCTACACCGTCTCCCGTGACTGGCTGGGCAGCGACGCCGAGTATGACAAGTTCGACCTCGACGCGATGCTGGCGCGGAGTTTCGGCAGGCATGCGGTGCAGCTTGGCGGGCGCTACCACGTGACCACGTCGGGCCAGCTTCCGCTCCAGGACCGCTACCGGCTGGGTGGCCGCACGCGCCTTGCCGGCTTCCGGCTCAACCAGCTGACCGGCCAGCACTACACCGTCGTATTCGTGGGTTACAGCTACCAGCTCGCCGAGGTCTTCGGCCGCTCCGCGCAGGTGGGCGGCACGCTGGAGTTCGGCAATGCCTGGGAGCGGCGCGCGGACGTGAGCCTGGGCGACGGCATCCTCAATGGCAGTGTCTACCTCGGCTTCGACTCGTGGCTCGGACCGATGCAGCTTGGCTACGGCTGGCGCGAAACCGGTGACGGCGTCATCTTCCTGGAAATTGGGCAGGCGTTCTGATGACCATCGCGATATGCTCGACGCGCGTCGTGGCCGGCCTTCTGGCGTTGCTTGCGAGTTTCGGCGCATCCGCGGTGGATCCGGAGACGGAAAGCTTGCGCGAACTCGAACTACGCTATCGATTCGACGCCAGCACCCGCCTGCACGCATCGGTTTCGTTCGCCTCCGACAACCTGCGTTCGTTCCGCGAGTCGGCGTTCGGCATTGCGCTGGATCGCCGGCTGGCAGAACGCTGGTCGATCCGCGTGGGTGGCCGCTAGATCGGCAGGGACGATGCCGGCGCCAGCGACTCGGTCGAACACCGCGGCATCGTCGACCTGACGTACAGGCGCACGCTCGGCGACGAGTGGACGTTGAGCAACCGCAACCGGGTGAACCTGCGCTGCCTGTCGCGTCGGCTCAGCGTGATCGGCATGCATTTTCTGGGAGCGCGGCCCATGCCTGCCGTACAGGCCAACGCAGTGATATCTGGCACATCACGGAGACAGAAAGAGAAACAGCGCGTTGATAGCGCGCTGTTTCTACTGGAAAAAATGGTGGAGCGGAGGAGGATCGAACTCCCGACCTTCGCATTGCGAACGCGACGCTCTCCCAGCTGAGCTACCGCCCCACGAAGGTGGAGATTCTAGCGGCCAATGGGGGCGGGGGCAATGCGGGCCGGATCGTTCGAAAGCGCCGGCTCAGCCTCCGGCAGTGGCGACAGGCTCGGGACAGGGCCCGCCTGCATCCGCCCAGGTCCTGAATGCGGTGACGAACGCGTCGTGGGGTACGTCCACGGGGGCGCGGTTGCCGCCGGGCTCCCAGCCCCACAGCACCAGCTTGTCCTCGGTCACGTGCTGGGTGAGGGCGGCGAAATCGCGGTCGCCGTTGCGCGACTTGTCCTGGATCATCTTGCACAGTTCCGCGGCGGGCAGCCCAATCCAGGCCATCTTCTGGTCGGGGGCGGCAGTTGCCAATGCGGCGCGCCCGGGGGCGATTGCGGGTCGTAGCCGGCCGGCGGGTTGGCTTCGCCGTGGCAGGCGGCGCAGGGCAGGCCCGGTGCGCCCTTGCCCTCGGGGCCGCGCACCACGTTCATGGCGTGTGGGACCTGGTTGTCGAATTGCAGCGGCTGGTCACCGGGGATGTGGCAGTTGCTGCAACGTGGGTGCTGGAAGACCTTCTCCACTGTGGCGAAGGCATCGAGTGCCTCGGCTTTCTGTTCGGGGCTGAGGCGCGGGCCGCAGGCCGACAGCAGCAGGGTGGCAACGGCAAGGGTCAGGATGCGCATGCTCGTCGTCTCCTCAGGCCTTGAGTCGCAGTGGAAGTTCGCGCAGGCGCTGTCCCGTCAGGGCGAACACCGCATTGGCCACGGCCGGGGCGATGGGTGGCGTGCCGGGTTCGCCCACACCGCCGGATTTCTCCGTGCTGGGCACGATGTGCGTCTCCACCCTGGGCATCTGCGCCATGCGCAGGACCGGGTAGTCGTGAAAGTTGGACTCGACCACGCGTCCTTCCTTGATGTTCAACGCGCCGTACAGCGCGGCGCTCAGGCCGTACACGATGCCTGATTCCATCTGCGCCGCGATGCCCTCGGGATTGACCGCAATCCCGCAGTCGATGGCACAGACCACGCGGTGGACACGGATCTGGCCGTTGTCTACCGAGATCTCTGCTGCCTGCGCGACGAAGCTCCCGAAGGATTCATGCACGGCGATACCACGACCATGCCCTTTGGGCAGCTCGGCGTCCCAGTCGAACTTTTCCGCCGCCAGGTCGAGCGCACCCAGGTGACGTGGGTGGTCCTTCAGCAGCATCCGTCGGTAGGCCAGTGGATCCTGCCCGGCCTTGGCGGCCAGTTCGTCGACCAGGCTTTCCATCACGAAGGCGTTGTAGCTGTGCCCCACCGAGCGCCACCACAGCACCGGGATCGCGGTCTTCGGCGAATGCAGGTCGACGCGATGCGCGGGCGTGTCGAGGACATACGGCGAGTTCGGCACGCCTTCGATCGAGGAGTGATCGACACCGTTCTTCACCGCCATTGCTTCCATCGGCGTGCCGGTCATGATCGACTGGCCGACCAGCACGTGGTGCCACGACGTCGGCCTGCCTTGGTCGTCCAGCTTGATGCGCGCGCGCTGCACGAAGGCCGAGCGGTAGTAGCCGCCACGCATGTCGTCTTCGCGGGTCCACACCGTCTTGACCGGCTTGCCCACGGCCTTGGCGATCTCGACCGCCTCGCCGACGACGTCCACCGCGAAGTTGGCGCGGCGGCCGAACGCACCGCCGAGGAAGGTCGTATGTACGTGCACCTTTTCCGGCGGCAGGCCGGTGATACGCGCGGCGGCCATCTGCTCGAGGGTCTGGAACTGCGTGCCGATCCACAGCTCGCACTTGTCGTCCTCGATGCGCACGGTGCAGTTGAGCGGTTCCATCGCCGCGTGCGCCAGGTAGGGCACGGCGTAGTCGGCCGACACAATGCTGTCATCGACGGTGCTGTCATCGGTCGCTTGAGCGTCGGTCGCAAGCGTGCCCACCTGTGCCGCAATGGCGCCGGGCTGGCCAGCCAACTCGTTGAACCGGGTCCGGAGGGCGGCGCTGTCGGTGCCGGCGAACTCGCCCGGCTCCCATTCCACCTTCAAGGCGTCGCGGCCGCGCTTGGCGGCCCAGAAATGATCGGCCACCACTGCCACGCCGCTCGGCACGGCCACCACCTCGCGCACGCCGGTCACGGCACGGGCGGCGCTGTCGTCGAAACTTTTCATGCGGCCGCCGAAGACCGGCGAACGCGCCACGACGGCGGTCAGCAGCCCTTCGAACTGCACGTCCATGCCGAAGATGGCTTTGCCGGTGATTTTTTCCGGCGTGTCCAGGCGCTTGGTCGGCTTGCCGATGACCTTCCAGTCCGCGGGTTCCTTCAGCGTCAGCGTGGCCGGATCCGGCGGCGTCAACCGGCCGGCCTCGTCGGCCAGTTCACCGAAGCGCAGGCGCTGATTGCCGGCGATCACTTCGCCGTTCTCCACCCGGATGTCGCCGACCGGGACGCCGAGGCGATCGGATGCCGCCTGCACCAGCATGGCGCGCGCGGTGGCGCCGGCGCGGCGGTAGCGGTCGAACTCGGACCAGGTGGTGGTCGAACCGCCGGTGCCCTGCATGCCGAACACCGGACTGGCGAGCGCGGGCGAGGCCGGGCCGTGTTCGACCGCGATCTTCGACCAGTCGGCGTCCAGCTCCTCGGCAATCAGCATCGACAAGGTGGTCCAGATGCCCTGGCCCATTTCGGAATGCGCCAACACCACGGTCACCCGATCGTCGTTGCCGATGCGCAGGAATGCATTGGGCGAGAAGGAGGTGGCGGCCGGGTCAGAGCTTTCCTGCGCAGCGGCGAACCGCTTGCTGCCCGGTATCACGAAGCCGATGACCAGGCCGCCACCCACTGCGGCGCTGGCCTTGAGAAAGCGGCGGCGGGAGGCATTCATGACTGCGTTCATGCGGATCTCCGTCGGGCCAGGGGCCGGATCGGGCAGGGAATGAGGTCAGCCTTCGCCATGCTCTGCGGCGGCAGGCTTCGTGGCAGAGTGTTCCGCGGCACGATGCACGGCGGCGCGGATGCGCTGGTAGGTGCCGCAGCGGCAGATGTTGCCGGACATGGCCTGGTCGATGTCGGTATCGCTGGGCGAGGGCACCGCGGCCAGCAGCGCGGCGGCGGACATGATCTGCCCGGACTGGCAGTAGCCGCATTGCACGACGTCCAGTTCCGCCCACGCCTTCTGCACCGGGTGGTCGCCGTCGCTGGAGAGGCCTTCGATGGTAGTGATCTTGCGTGCACCAACGGCCGACACCGGCGTGACGCAGGCGCGCAGCGGTGCGCCATCCAGATGCACGGTGCATGCGCCGCATTGGGCGATACCGCAACCGAACTTGGTGCCGGTGAGTCCCATCAGGTCGCGCAACACCCAGAGCAGCGGCATGTCGGGCGGCGCATCGACTTCGTGTTCGACACCATTGACGTGCAGTTTCATGAGCGTTGCCCTGGCGGTGGCTGGGGTGGATCAAACATACGCTCTCGGATGCAGGCGTGCCACCTCACGCCGTATCCTGCGTGCATGCCTGCCTTGCGTACCGTGATCGAAGCCGCCCTGGCCGCCCACCGGGACGGCGATGCCGCGACGTTGGCCGTGGTGGTGGCGACCGAAGGGTCCACCTACGTCGGCCCGGGCGCGATGGCCGTGTTCGGTGAGTCGACCGGCCAGGTGGGCTGGCTCAGCGGCGGCTGCCTGGAGCCGGAGATCGAGCGCCGCGCCCGCGACGTGGCGGCCGGCGGCAATCCGGCGTGGATGAGCATCGACACCCGCGATGACACGGCGCTTTTTTCCGGTTCGGCGGTCGGTTGTCGCGGGCAGTTGCACATCGTGTTGTTGCCATTGGCCGGGCTGCCGGGATGGACCGGTCTTGCGCAGGCGTGGCTGGCGGGCCAGGGCGGATTGCATCTGTCGTTTGTCGGTGCGGGCACCATCGACGCACGAGTGGCGGCACTCCGGCAGTGCTGGGAGTTCGAGCGAGTCGACACGTTCGACGATGCCTGCGCGCTCCGCGACGTGGCGCTGCATCTGCCGCCGCCGCCCACGGTGCTCGTGCTGGGCGCGGGCCCGGAAACCTCGCTGCTGCTGTCGTTGCTGAAAAGCCTGGGTTGGGTAACGACGTTGGCGGAATGCAGGCCGCGCTGGCGACCGCAAGCCGATGCCGCGGACCACGTGCTGGCGCTGTCGCCCGGGGACGCCCTGGCTGTGCAAGGCGGGGACGGGAAAGATGGGGGCGGGATCTGGGACGCCGCCCTGATCATGCATCATCATTTCGAACTGGACCGCGAGGCGTTGGTGGCGCTTGCGGCGTCGGCGATTCCGTTCATCGGCCTGCTCGGTCCGGTACGCAGGCGCGAAGATCTGTTCAAGCTGCTGCCCGATGCCACGCGACAGGCATTGTTGCCGCGCCTGCACTCACCCGTCGGGTTGAATCTGGGCGGGCAGGGGCCCGAAGCCATCGCCTTGAGCATTGCCGCGCAGTTGCAGTCGCTGCACATCGGCACGGCGGCATGATGACCGGGCACTGTGCCGTGGTGCTCGCGGCAGGCGGCAGTCGGCGTCTGGGCCGGCCCAAGCAGTTGCTCAGGCGCGAAGGCGAAACGCTGGTGCATCGCGTCGCGCGGCTGGCGATGGCAACCGGGCCGCAACGGGTACTGGTGATCTGCGGCGCGCATGAGCATGGCATTCGCGAGGCTGTCGCAGATCTGACTATCGAACGCCTGACCATGGAGCGCGTGGCTATGGAGTGTGTGTCCAACGCGCAGTGGCAGGAAGGCCTGGCAAGCAGCCTGCGCGTGGCGGCGGCATCACTGGCAGGCCATGCGGGTGCCACGCTGTTGCTGGCGTGCGACCAGCCCGCACTGGAAGCGCATCATCTCAATGAGCTGTTGACGCACGCGGCGGCATCCGCATCGGGTTGTGCGGCGACCCGGCATGGCGACGCGGGCGACATCCGCGCCGGCATTCCGGCGGTGGTGTCGTCATCGGTCCTGCAATCGGCGATGGACCTGCACGGAGATCGCGGTTTGCGACATGCGCTGAACACGCAAGCTGCCGACACGTTGGGATGGCTGGATGCGCCGGAGTTGCAGTTCGATCTGGACACGGCGGACGACGTGGCCAGCGCAAGGCGGCAGGGCTGGCTGGACCTGTTCGACGCGGGCACGCGCCGGGACGCGGCCGGTTTCGGCGACGACCCCGCGTAGACGATCTCGCATAGAACGTGCGCTTACCGCCGTCCGCTCAGTCTTGCGGGGCCAGCAGTGGGGTCAACCGCGGCTCCAGGGCCGTGCGCCGCCAGCCGGACAGGGCGTCGGGCCAGGTGCCGTGGTCGAGCAGGGCTTCCAGCCAGCGGCGCGAGGCGAGCACGCCGTCGGGCAGGCCGAGCTCGGCGCTGCATTCGGCCACCGCGGCCTGCATCTTCTTCAGGCGGTTGCGATCCCGGCGTTCGGCAAGACCGGCGTCGGGGGCTTCGGACTCGTCTTCCAGCGGGGTATTGAGGACGTCCCAGACCGTCTCTGCCAGCTTGCGTGGCGCTTTGGGATGAGCGTCGAACTCGCGCTGCAGGCCGGCCAGATCGATCGGCGGGTTGCGGGCCAGGGCATGGGCCAGCTCGTTGTCGAGGATCCAGGTCTTTGGCCGGTCGCTGCGACGGGCATGGTCCTCGCGCCAGCGCAGCAGCCGTACCAGCCGGCGCTGGGCGTCGAGGTCGAGGAAACGAGCGCTGCGCATCGACAGGTGCGGCCAGGGGTCGGGGGTGTCGCCGGCAGCCTGTTCGACAGTGCGGGCAGCGTCCTCGGCCAGCCATTCACGGCGGCCGAGTTCGCCGAGGCGGTGGTCGAGCGCGTCATGCAGTTCGAACAGGTGGCGGACATCGTCGGCGGCGTATTCCAGCTGTGCCGCCGACAGCGGTCGCCGCAACCAGTCCGAGCGGGTCTCGCCCTTGGCCAGAACCACCCCGGTCACCTGTTCGACCAGCTTCTGGTAGCCGATGCCGCTGCCGATGCCGGACAGCGCAGCGGCGAGCTGGGTGTCGAACAGTGGTGTCGGCACCGTGCCGCAGGTGTGCCTGAACGCGATGAGGTCCTCGCTGGGACTGTGCATCACCTTCAGGATCGCGGTATCGGCGAGGAGCCCGGCCAGCACTTCGGTAATGCCCGGGGCGAGTGGGTCGATCAGCAGGATTTCGAGCTCGTCATCCGGCCCGGCCGGGCCTTCCAGGGCGATCTGGACCAGCGCCAGCTGCGGCCAGTAGGTGCGTTCACGGATGAATTCGGTGTCCAGGCCGATGCGGGCCGGGCGGGTGGCGAAGCGCGCCTGCAGCGCGGTGGGGTCGGTGATCAGGGCGGGCACGGGCAGGTCTGGATGAGCGGAAGTTGCCGGAGCGGGCGACAATAGCCTACTTTCACCGGGCACGAGAAAATGGAGGGCCCGGACAAGGCACCATCCATGCTTGATCTGCGAGCGCGCCAACCATGGCGCGCAGGGGCCACCCCACCCGGCACCAACGCCACGGAGGATGCTTGCGCGCAACGCCCCCAATCCGCTCGAATCAGAAACGGTCCCATGCCGCCCGTCCGGTGCCATTCATGGCCACAGCCGCATTCGTGGCGCTGGTGGCCATTGCCGGCTGCTCGCGCGGGCCGGCACCGGCCGAGGACGAAGCGGAGGTCATCCGCACCGACCCGGCCGGTCCCTCCGTCACCATCAGCGTCGACCAGGAGGTGGCTCCGGTGCCGGCCTGGGAGGCACCGGAGGTCGCGGTCGATGACGACGATGTCGAAGCGCTGAAGGCACGGGCCGGCGAGGCGCTGGAGGCGGGTGACCTGTTCGAGAGCGACGAGGATTCGATCCCGATCTATCTCGCGTTGAAGGCGCATGTGCCTGATGACGCGGAAGTGGCCGAAGGGCTGGATGCGGCGCTCGCTGCTCTGGTCGCACAGGGCGACGAGGCCCTCGGGGAAATCGACGACGTGCCCGAGCGCCTGCAGCAGGCCCATCGTATCGGCATGGTGGCCAGTTCGGTTGCGCCGGAGTCGGATGCGGTACAGGCCTACCTGCAACGGCTGGACACGGCCGACCAGGCTTCACGTGCCGATCGCCTCGGCGAGCAGGCACTGGAGGCCGGTCGCATCGACACCGGCAAGGATGCCGCCGTCGGCCATTTCCGCCATGCATTGGAGCTGCGCCCGGGCGATGCGCGCGCGTTGCAGGGCTGGCTGCCGCGGAGAGTGCGCTGATCCGGCAGGCCGAACTGGCCGCCGAAGGCGATGACTACGACGGTGCCGAGAGCTGGCTGGTCCGTGCCGGCAAGGTCCGGCCCGATGCCGCCACGGTCGGGCATGCTCGCGAGCGCATAGCGGACATGCGGCGCGCACGTATCGGCAGCCTGCGCGACCAGGGCATCGCCGCGCTGTCGGAGGAGGCTGGGCTCGACCCGGCACGCGAGGTCCTGGCCGAACTGCTGAGGATTGCGCCGGCTGGCGATCCGGCCGCGGTGGAATTGCGCGAACGGATCGAACTGGTCACCCACTACGGCCTGTTCCGCCCCGGCCAGGTGTTTACCGACGCGCTCAGGCACGGCGGCCGTGGACCTCAGATGGTGGTGGTGCCGCATGGCGCGTTCACGATGGGCGCGGCCGATGGCGAGGCCGGCGCCACCGACGCCGAGCGCCCGACCCGCAACATTCGCTTCGAGCGCGGCTTCGCGATGGCCCGGACCGAGGTGACCGTCGCCGAGTTCCGTCGCTTCGTCGAGGCCAGCGGACATCAGCCGCGGGCGGTGCGCCGAGGCTATTCGACCGCCTACGACGAACGCAGCGGCAACCTGACGCGTCGCAGCCGGGTCGGTCCCGGGCATGACTACGCGGGCAATCGGGCCGATGACAATCTGCCGGTGATCCACGTCAGTTCCGGTGATGCGGCAGCCTATGCCGAATGGCTGTCCGAGCAGACCGGCCACACCTACCGGCTGCCGAGCGAGGCCGAGTTCGAGTATGGCCTGCGCGCGGGCAGTCAGGCACGGTTCCCCTGGGGCGATGGCGATCCGCCGGAGAACAGCGGCAATTTCACCGGTGGCAAGGACGTTTCCCCAAGTGGCCGCAACTGGCGCAACGCCTTCCCGGATTATGGCGATGGTGCCTGGGGGCCGGCTCCCGTCGGAAATTACGCGGCCAATGCCTTCGGCCTGCATGACATGGCCGGCAACGTGAGCGAGTGGGTGGCCGACTGCTGGCACGACAACTACCGCCGGGCGCCGCGCGACGCTCATGCCTGGGTCAACCCGGGCTGCCGCGAAAAGGTGGTGCGTGGCGGCTCGTGGGCGAACTCGCCGGAGCAGACCCGCTCGGCGTGGCGGCTGTCGGTGCGCAATGATGTCACCAATGCCCGGGTCGGGTTCCGGGTGGTGCGGGAGATCTGAGATGAGACGCAGTCCGATGCCGGGCACGCGACAGCCAACGGATGCCCGTCGCGGAGGCAAGTTCCGCTGGTGGATCCTGCTGCTGTTCGCGGTCTATGCAGTCTGGCAGTGGTTCGGCACCGCCGAGGTCGATCCCTACACCGGGGAAACGGCCCATTACGGCGCCAGTCCCGGCGAGGAAGTGCAACTGGGTGCGCAGGCGTTCCAGCAGGTGCTGGGCGATGCCCACGCGCAGGGTGCGCTGTTGCCGGCCGATGCCGAGGTCAGCCGCGAAATCCGTGAGATCGCCCAGCGCCTGATCAGCCGGGTGCCTCAGGTCACCGCCGAACTGGCGGCGATGTATGACCAGGAGGTGCCGACCAGCCACGAGGGATTCCAGTGGGACGTGGCGGTGATCCAGTCCGAGCAGGTCAATGCGTTCTGCCTGCCCGGCGGCAAGATGGCGGTCTATACCGGTCTGATCCCGGTCGCCCAGACCCGCGACGCGGTCGCGGTGGTGATGGGGCACGAGATCGCCCACGCGCTGCTGCGTCACGGCTCGCAACGGATGGCGCAGCAGAAACTGGTGCAGATGGGGCAACTGGCCGCCGGCATGGCGGTCGGCGACATGTCGCCGCAACAACAACAGGCGATCATGGCCGCGATCGGCGCCGGCACCCAGTACGGGTTGGTGTTGCCCTATGGGCGCAACCATGAAACCCAGGCTGACCGGGTCGGCCTGATGCTGGCCGCGGCGGCCTGCTACGACCCGAACCAGGCGATCGGGCTATGGCAGCGCATGGGCCAGCTCGGCGAAGGACAGCGTCCGCCGGAGTTCGCCTCGACCCATCCCGATCCCGACAACCGCATCCGCGAATTGCAGGCGTTGATGCCGCAGGCGGAAGCGTTCCGGGCGAAGTATTGCGAGGCACGCTGAGCCGGGCAGGGATCAGGTGTCAGGGCTCAGAATCCCCGGTTGTCCACCGGCTCTGCCGATCATCGAAAGAACGTAGCCCGGACAAGGCGCAAGCCGCACCCGGGACGTCGGGAGGGGCAGCCTTACGAGTTGCCGATCCCCGACCGCATAAGTCAGCGCCCGCGCTTGCCGCCTTCCGGCCGGCCCGTGTTGCGGCCCGAGGTCGGGGTCTGGCCGACGCTGCCCGACAGGTTCTGCTGGAATTCCTTCCAGATCGCCAGGTTGCGCTCGGTCAGCTGGTTCATCATCGCCCACGGGGTCTCGCCCACCAGTCCGCCCATCTGCTTGCGGAACTGCTGCTGCTGGTCGAGGAACAGCTGCATGGAGCGCTCCAGGTAGCTGCCCATGAAGCCCTGCAGCGAGTCGCCGTAGAAACGGATGATCTGGCTCAGCAGCTGGGTGGAGAGCACCGGCTCACCGTCCTGTTCCTGCTCGGCGATGATCTGCAGCAGCACCTGGCGGGTCAGGTCATCGCCGCTGCGGGCGTCGCGGACTTCAAAGGACTCACCGTCGACGATCAGCTGGCGCACGTCTTCGATGGTGATGTAGCTGGAGATCTCCGTGTCGTAGAGGCGGCGGTTCGGATATTTCTTGATGACACGGATTGCGGCCATGAAACGTCAGCTCGTGTACGTGGTGCCCTGCAGCATGGCGCAGGGACACTTGCCTTGCAACTGTTGGCGAATTCGCATCAAGGCCCATGGCCCCCTGAGTCAGGGGGCGATTCGCGGCGCAGGCGCGAATGGGGGTGTGGGAGCGCATTGACCGGGCCCGAAACCTGCGCAGCAGGTTTTGGAGTTTACCGAGCAAGGCTTGGTAAACGTCCCTTACCAACCCATGTGGTGGCCGCCGTTGATGTCCAGGTTGGAGCCGGTGATCCAGCTCGCTTCCTCGTCGACCAGGAACGCCACCGCATAGGCGATCTCGTCCGGCCGGCCGAGGCGGCCGGTCGGGATGTCGGCAGCGATCTTGGCGCGGACTTCTTCCGGCACCGCCATCACCATGTCGGTGGCCACGTAGCCGGGTGAGATGGTGTTGACGGTGATGCCCAGCTTGGCGTTTTCGCGCGCCAGCGAGATGGTGAAGCCGTGCATGCCGGCCTTGGCCGCGGCGTAGTTGGCCTGGCCGTACTGACCCTTGAGGCCGTTGATCGAGCTGATCTGGATGATCCGTCCCCACTTGCGCTCGCGCATGGCTTCGATGACCGGACGGGTCACGTTGTAGACCGAATTGAGGTTGGTGCAGATCACGTCGTTCCACTGCTCCGGCTTCATCTTGTGGAACGTGGTGTCGCGGGTGATGCCCGCATTGTTGACCAGGATCTCGATCGGGCCGAGCCGGTTCTCGATCTCGCGCACCATCGCTTGGGCTTCGTCGGCGGAAGTGACGTCGCCCTTGGCCATCGTCACTTCGATGCCCTCGGCCTTCATCTTTTCCTGCCAGGCCTTGGCGCGGCTCTCGTCGCGATAGTTGGTGGCGACCTTGTGCCCCATCGAGGCCAGCCGTTTGATGATGGACGTGCCGATGCCACCGGTTCCGCCGGTGACCAATGCAACGCGTGACTGCATGTTGTCCTCTCCTCAGCCGCGACCGGGCGGCCCAGCGCCGATCATAGCGTCAGGATGTGTGGATGCCATGTCCGTATCGACGATTGTCGCAACCGCCGGTGCCGGGAGTGTGCGTGGGATCCTCGAAGGATCGAAGGCGCTGCGAGCGGCGGCCAGCACCGCAGGCACGTCGGAGGCGCCGGCGAGGGCGGCAGGATCATGGCCCAGTACGATCCAGGCCCGGCGCAGGGCGGGCAGCGGATCGGCAGCCTCCACCGGCAGGGCTGCGTCGGATTTGGACAGCTTGCGGCCCTGCGCGTCGACCACCAGTGGAAGGTGCGCGTAGGCGGGAGTCTGCAAGCCGAGCGCGCGTTGCAGCAGGATCTGGCGCGGGGTGGAGTCGAGCAGGTCGGCACCGCGTACCACATGGGAGATGGCCTGCGCCGCATCGTCCACGACCACCGCAAGTTGGTAGGCCCAGAAGCCGTCGGCGCGGCGCAGCACGAAGTCGCCGACCTCGGTGGCGACGTCCTGTCGTTGCGGTCCCTGGATCGCATCGTCGAAGACGACCACGCTACCGTCGGGCACGCGCAGGCGGATCGCAGGCCGATCGCGCCGACGCCGGGCGATGCAGCGGCGATGGATGCCCCCACTGGCCGCAAGTTCGCTGCGGCTGCAATGGCATTCGAAGGCGGCGCCGGAGTCGAGCAGGCGGTCGAGCGCCGCCTGGTACAACGCGTGGCGATCACTCTGGCGGACGACCGGCGCATCCGTTTCCAGTCCGAACGCACGCAGGGTGGCCAATTGCCGGGCGGTGGCGCCGGCAACCTCGCGCGGCGGATCCAGGTCCTCTATCCGCACCCACCATTCGCCGTCGGCGGCGCGCGCCAGCAGCCAGCTGCCGAAGGCCGCCAGCAGCGAGCCGAAGTGCAGGTCGCCGGTGGGCGAGGGGGCGAAGCGGCCACGATAGCCGGAGGGGTGGCGAGGCGCGGCATCGGGCCCGGGAGCGGGGAGCGCGGTCACGTCGGGCATTCACTTGAAATTGCCCGAAGCCTGCCACACTTCGACGGGATCGCATATTGCCGTGCTGAGGAATCAGACATGTTCAAACGAGTTGCCCTGTTCCTGGCCACCAACCTGGCGGTGCTGGCCCTGATCAGCATCGTGCTGGCGGTGCTGGAGAACGTGTTCGGTATCCGCATCGCCACCGGCAGCAATGCCGGCCTGCTGGTGTTCGCGTTGCTGTTCGGCTTCGGCGGGTCGTTCATCTCGCTGATGATGTCGAAGTGGATGGCCAAGCGCGGCACCGGCGCCCATGTGATCGAGCAGCCGCGCAACGAGGCCGAGCAGTGGCTGGTCTCGACCGTGCGCCGCCAGGCCGACGCCGCCGGCATCAAGATGCCGGAAGTGGCCATCTACGACGCGCCGGAGATCAACGCCTTCGCCACCGGCCCGAGCCGCAACAACTCCCTGGTCGCGGTATCGACCGGCCTGTTGCGGGCGATGAATCGCGACGAGGCCGAGGCCGTGCTGGGTCATGAGGTCAGCCACGTCGCCAACGGCGACATGGTGACCATGGCCTTGATCCAGGGCGTGCTGAACACCTTCGTGATCGTGCTTGCGCGCGTGGTCGGCCGGGTCATCGACGGTTACCTGAGCGGTGGCCGAGACAGCGGGCCGGGGCTTGCCTACTACGCGATCGTGTTCGTGCTCGACATGGTGTTCGGCCTGTTCGCCAGCATGATCGCGATGTGGTTCTCGCGTTACCGCGAGTTCCGTGCCGATGAGGGCGGTGCAGCGCTTGCCGGCAAGCAGAAGATGATCGCCGCGCTGGAGCGGCTGTCGGTCACCTATGGCGAGAACACTCTGCCCAAGCAGGTCGCCGCGTTCGGCATCAGTGGTGCCGTTGGCCATGGCCTGCGCAAGCTGCTGATGAGCCACCCGCCGCTGGCGGAGCGCATCCAGGCGTTGCGCAACGCACCGATCCAGCCGGCCGGAGGCCGCGTGGTGAGCTGATCGGCGCCAATCCGCAGCCTGGGCAAGGTCGCAGGCCGCGCGCGGAGAAGGTCGGCGGCATGAATGCTCCCGGGCGAGGTTCGCCGCCCCCGGGGAAAGAACCTGCCCCAGGCCCCTAGAACTCGTAGTTCATCTCCGGCCCTGGCGCCGCCAGGAACTGTCCCTGGGCATAGTCGAGGCCGGCGCCGAACAGAATGGTCATGCTGGAGGCGTCCTGGACGAATTCGGCGATGGTCAGGCGACCGGCCTCGCGGGCCTTGCTGGCGATCTCGCGGATCCGTTCCTGATTGTCGGCATTGTTCTGCAGGTCGTCCATGAAGCCGCGGTCGAGCTTGACCAGGCCGGCGTTGAAGTGGTTGAGCAGCTGGAACGAATTCAGGCCGCTGCCGAACTGTTCCAGCCCGACCCGCACGCCGAGCTTGCCGGCCTCGATCTGGAACGTCTGCGCCGCGCGCAGATGGGTGAACACTTTCGACTCGGGCAGTTGCACAACCAACTGCCGGCCTTCGACACCGTGGCGGGCCAGCTGCTCGCCGATGTGCTTGAGCAGACTGTCGTCCTGCAGCGACACCTCGGTGATCTTGATCAGCAGGGTGGTGTCATGCCCGGCCTTGCGGCGTTCGCCGAGGACGCTGATGGCATGGCCGGCCACCCAGCGGTCGATCTCCCACAGCAGGCCGTGTTCTTCGGCGATCTGCAGGAAGGTCATCGGCTGGACCAGTTCGCCATGCTCGTTGAGCAGCCGCAGGTAGGCTTCGTAGATCTCGTCAGGCGCACCGTGCAGGCCGATCAGCGGCTGGAAGTGCATGATGAAGCGGTCATTGTCGATCGCGTCGCGGATGCGCTTGACCCAGGCCTCGACGCGCTCTTCCTCGGCGCGGTCGGCGGCGCTGGGATCGAACAGCTCGACCCGGTTGCCGCCCACGCCGGCGGCGGACTGCACGCCCTGGCTGGCCTTGCCCAGCACCGCGGTCACGCTGGCGATCTTTTGCCCGATCTGCACGCCGCCGATACTGACGGTGGCGTTGAGCGAGCGCTTGCCAGTGTCCAGCACGGCGTCGGCGAAGGCGGCGCGGACCGTTTCGGCCAACGCCACCGAGGCGTTGTATTCACTGTTGCGGCGCAGGACCGCGAACTGATGCTCCCCGAAACGGGCCACCACGTCGGTGTCGGCCAGCACCTCGCTGAGGCGACGGCCGCAGGCGGCGACGAGTTCGTCGGCGGCATCCAGGCCGATCTCCTGCAGCAGGTGCGCGTAGTGGTCGGGCTCGACCAGCAGCAGCACGTGGTGGCTGGCCTTCTCGGCTGCATGGGCCACGGTGTCCTCGAGTGCGCGCAGGAAGGTCGGGCGGTTGAGCAGGCCGGTGACCTGGTCGCGCTGGCGCAGCTCCTCGACTTCGCGGGCGAGGGCCGGGTCGATCTCCTGCTGGCGCAGGACCACCTGCTGGCAGGGCTCGCCCTCGTAGGTGGCGGCAGTGAACTCCATCGTCGCCGGGAAGGCATTGCCGTCCATGCCCCGGGCTTCCAGTTCGTAGCGCGGCGGCGGCGCTTCGCCCTTCGACAGCTTCTTGAGCAGTTGCTTGAACTCGTCGACGTGGTGCGGCGCGACCATGTCCAGCAGCGACATGCCCTCGATCTCCTCGAAGTCGTCGAAGCCGAACATCTCCAGGTAGGCCGCGTTGGCACGGATGTGCATGCCCTCGTGGATGTAGGCGATCGGGTCGCGCGAGGATTCGATCAGCGCATCGCAGCGGCGCTCGGTCTCGCGGACGTGGTTTTCCAGCTTGCGCAGGCCGCGGCGGGCCTGCAGGTCGGACCATTCGCGCACCACGGTATCGCGTAGCAGGTCCAGCTGCGGGCGCAGGACGATGCCGCGGGCACCGATCGAGGCCGCGTTCAGTACCCGCTGGGTATCGATGTCGTCGTGAAGCACCAGTACCGGCAGGTCCTTGCCGCTGGCATCGACCCGCTGCATCACCTCGGCGAGAGGCACGCTGCGCGCGCCATGCGCGGCGATGACGATGTCGAGCGGCTGGCCGGCAAGCAACTGGTCCAGCGCCGCGGCGTTTTCAGGACGGCTGGGCCGCACCGCTATACCGGCATTGCGCAGGGTGCTGACGATGGCCTCGGCGGCCTCGACGCTGTCGTCGACGACCAGCAGCCGGAGTGGCAGGTCTTTGCCGAATTGCATGTGTGTTGTCCTCCCCGGATCCGTTTATGTCATGAAGCCGGCAGCGCGTCCATGCACAAGGTAGTGTTTTCGCAAAGCTGTCAGCATTTGAATGTCGATTGACGATCCATCATCTCGATGACGAATCGTCGATGGCGGGTCGGCGGTGTTCGCCACAGCCGCTCACAGTGGTCGCTTGCCCGGATCGCCGGCCACCTCGCGGACCAGTCGCGGTACCAGGTAGCCCGACAGCCGCGCTGCCAGCCCGGCGTGCAGGCGTCTGGCTTCGTCGTCGCCGACCTCGAAATGGGCGGCGCCCTGGACCCGGTCGAGCTGGTGCAGGTAGTACGGCAGCACGCCGGCCCGGTGGCCGCGCTCGGACAGGCCGGCCAGTGCATCGACCGAGTCGTTGACCCCGCGCAACAGTACCGCCTGGTTGAGCAGCGTGGCTCCTGTGCCGCGCAGGCGGGCGAGGGATGCGTCGACGCCGGCATCGAACTCGTTCGCATGGTTGGCGTGCAGCACCACCGTGACCGGCCAGGGCAGGGCGGCCAGCCAGGCGAGCAGGGCGTCGTCGACGCGTTCGGGCAGCACCACCGGCAGCCGGGTATGTATGCGCAGGCGCCTGATGTGCGGGATGCCGGCGAGGGTGCCGGTCAGCTCGGCCAGTTTGTGGGTGGCCAGCGACCACGGGTCGCCACCGGACAGGATCACCTCGTCGATCGAGCTGTCGCGGCGGATCAGAGCGACGGTGTCGCGCCACCCGGCCGCGGCGGCGGCCTCTTCGGCATAGGGAAAGTGGCGGCGGAAGCAGTAGCGACAGTGCACCGCGCAACTGCCGGTGGCGACCAGCAGGGCCCGGCCGCTGTACTTGCGGATCACCCCGTCGGCGGCCTTGGCTGCGCCATCGCCGACCGCATCGAGGCTGAAGCCGGGGACGGGACGCATCTCCTCGTCCAGCGGCAGGACCTGGCGCAGCAGCGGGTCGTTGGGGTCGCCATGGCGCATGCGGGCAATGAAGCCGCGCGGTACCCGCAACGGGAACTGTTCCGCGGCCGCATCGGAGATCGCCAGCGCGGCCCGTTCCAGCCCGAGCAGGGCCAGCAGCTCGCGCGGATCGCGCACGGCCTCGCGCCAGAGCTGCTGCCAGCGCTGGGACGAGTTGGGGGCACTGGCGGGTCCGGACGGTCCCTCCGGCTGCATGGAGGCCAAGGCTGCGGGTATCATGTGCGACTGCTCGTGCTCGAGCGGTGGGCTGAACGATTCACCCCGCCGCGAGCCCGTCATTCTACCGCCGACCGCATGCCCGCGGCCGGCATCCAGACAAGAACACTGCAGGAGTTGTGCGATGGCCAGCTATGGCATGAACGACGTCAAGAACGGGATGAAGATCCTCGTCAACAACGAGCCGTGCATCATCACCGATACAGAGTACGTCAAGCCGGGCAAGGGCCAGGCGTTCACCCGCGTGAAGTACCGCTTCATCAAGTCCGGCCGCGTGGTCGAACTGACCATGAAGGCGACCGACGCGCTCGAGGCCGCCGACGTGGTCGATACCGACATGCAGTTCCTGTACGCGGATGGCGAGTACTGGCACTTCATGAACCCGGAGAGCTTCGAGCAGGTCCAGGCCGACAAGGCCGGAGTCGGCGAAGCGCGCAAGTACCTCAAGGGCGAGGAAGAATGCGTGGTCACGCTGTGGAACGGCACGCCGATCGCGGTGCAGCCGCCGAACTTCGTCGAGTTGAAGATCACCGAGACCGATCCTGGCGTGCGCGGCGATACCTCCGGTGGCGGTGGCAAGCCGGCGACCCTGGAAACCGGCGCGGTGGTCCGCGTGCCGCTGTTCGTCAACCAGGACGAGACGATCAAGGTCGATACCCGCTCCGGCGAGTACGTCAGCCGCGTCAAGTGACGATTTGGCCCGTGGCCGTAAGGCGGCCACGGCTTTGCCAAGTCGTCATCCCCGCGAAGGCGGGGATCCATGGACGTTGCTGTTGACTGTCTTTCGAGGCGAAAGTCCTTGGATTCCCGCCTTCGCGGGAATGACAAGCAAAGGAAACGAATGACCCCCGATACCGCCCCCAAGCCCTGCGACCTGTTGATCGAAGCCGGCTGGGTGGTGCCGGTCGATCCGCATGGCGTGGTGCTCGAGGACCACGCCGTCGCCGTATCCGGTGGCAAGATCGTCGCCATGCTGCCGACCCGTGAGGCACGCGCCCGCTTCGCCCCGGCGGAGATCGTGTCGCGCCCGCATTCGGCGCTGATCCCGGGGCTGGTCAACGCCCACACCCACAACCCGATGACCCTGCTGCGCGGCGTCGCCGACGACCTGCCGCTGATGGAGTGGCTGCAGGGCCATATCTGGCCGGTCGAGGGTGCGGTGATCGGGCCGGAGTTCGTCGCCGACGGCATCGAGCTGGCGATCGCCGAGATGCTGCGCGGCGGCACGACTTGCGCCAACGAAAACTACTTCTTCCCCGACGTGCAGGCCGCGGTCTACCAGCGCCACGGCTTCCGTGCCCGCGTGGGCCTGCCGGTGATCGACTTCCCGACCGCCTGGGCCCAGTCGGACGACGAATACTTCGACCGCGCGATCGAGGTCCACGACCAGTGGCGCGACGACTCGCTGATTGCCACCGCCTTCGTGCCGCATGCGCCGTATACCGTGTCCGATACCAGCTTTGAACGCATCCGCATGCTGGCCGACCAGCTCGACATGCCCGTCCATCTGCACACCCACGAGACCCGGCACGAGGTCGAGGAGTCGCTGCAGAAGTACGGCCAGCGGCCGCTGGCACGGCTGGACCGGCTCGGCCTGGTCACCGATCGGCTGGTCGCCGTGCACATGACGGCCCTCACCGATGCCGAGATTGCCCTGTGCGCGGAGCGCGGGGTGGTGGTCGTGCATTGCCCGGAGTCGAATCTGAAGCTGGCCTCCGGCTTCTGTCCGGTCGGCAAGCTGGAAAAGGCCGGCGTCACGATCGCTGTCGGCACCGATGGCTGCGCCAGCAACAACGACCTCGACATGTTCGGCGAGACCCGCACCGCGGCGCTGCTGGCCAAGGCGGTGGCGAACGATGCCGCCGCGTTCGATGCCGCCAGCGCGCTGCGCGCGGCGACCCTGGGCGGCGCGCGTGCGGTCGGATTCGAGGACCGCATCGGCTCGATCGAACCGGGCAAGCAGGCCGATCTGGCCTGCGTCGACCTCGCCCAGGTCGAGACCCAGCCGCTGCACCACGTGATCTCGCAACTGGTCTACGCCGCTGGCCGCCACCAGGTCACCGACGTGTGGATCGCCGGCCAGGCCCGGTTGCGCGACCGGGAACTGGTCACGCTGGATGCGGCAACCTTGATTGCGAAGGCGCGCGAATGGCGCAAGCGGATTGCATCGATCAGGCTGTCATGACGATGGGTTTCGCCTCCGGCGCTGTCCACACTGCGGGTTGTTGCAGGGTGGGTTGAGCGCAACGATACCCACCACGCGAACGAAATCAGACCCACCATGAGTCAACCCGACAACACCAACTTCAGCCAGGCCGAACTCGACAAGTTCGGCGCGCTCGCCCAGCGCTGGTGGGATCCGCAAGGCCCGCAGAAGGCGCTGCATGCGCTGAATCCGGCGCGTCTGGGCTACGTCACCGGCCGCGTCCCACTGCAAGGCGCGAGGGCGCTCGACGTCGGCTGCGGCGGTGGCCTGCTCAGTGAGGCGCTGGCGGGCGAGGGTGCCGAGGTCACCGCGATCGACCTGGCCCCGGAACTGGTCAAGGTCGCCCGCCTGCACCGGCTGGAGACCGGCGTCAGCGTCGACTACAGGCTGCAGTCGGTGGAGTCGCTGGCGGCGGAAATGCCCGGCCGGTTCGATGCCGTCACCTGCATGGAGATGCTCGAGCACGTGCCGGACCCGGCCGCGATCGTCCGCGCCTGCGCCACGCTGCTCAAGCCGGGTGGCCGCCTGTTCCTGTCGACGCTCAACCGTACCCCGGCCGCGTTCGCGCTGGCGATCGTCGGCGCCGAGTACGTTGCCCGCGTGCTGCCCAAGGGGACCCACCACTACCGCGATTTCATCCGTCCGTCCGAGCTGGCCGCCTGGCTGCGCGCCGCCGGTCTGCAGCTGGAGGACGTCAGCGGCCTGATGTACGAACCCTGGCGCAATGCCGCGCGGGTGATCGAACGTACCGATATCAACTACCTGGCTTGCGCACTGAAGCCGGCGATGTAGTCATCTCAGAACCGCCTTCCAATGTCTCCAGTCTTCCCCAAGGCCGCCCTTTTCGACCTCGACGGCACCCTCGCCGACAGCGTCCACGACCTGCTCGCCGCGGCCAACGCGATGCTTGAAGCAGACGGCCGCGCGCCGATGACCTTGGCTGGATTCCGTCCGCATGTCTCGCGCGGCGCACGGGCGATGCTGCAGGCGGCGTTCCCCGACCTGGCCGAGGACGAACGCCTCTCCCGGGTGCCGGCCTTCCTCGACCACTACCAGCGCGAGATCGGCCGTCATGGAGGCGTGTTCGACGGCGTCGAGGCCATGCTCGGCGCGCTTGAAGCGGCCGGCACGGTCTGGGGCATCGTCACCAACAAACCCGAGCATCTGGCCCGCGAATTGCTGCCGCATCTCGGCTGGGCGGAGCGCTGCGCGGTATTGGTTGGCGGCGACACATTGCCCGAGCGCAAGCCGCACCCGTTGCCGCTGCTGCATGCGGCCAAGGCGATCGGAGTCGATCCGGCCGATTGTGTCTACGTCGGTGACGACGAGCGCGACATCGTCGCCGCGCACGCGGCTGGCATGCGCTCGGTGGTTGCGTTGTGGGGCTACCGCCTGCCGGACGACCGACCCCGGGACTGGGGCGGCGATACGTTGATCGAGCAGCCGGTTGAACTGGCCGATCGCGGGCGTTGGCCGCAGCGATGAATATCGAGACCGCTTCCAACCAGGATGCGCTGGACAGCTTTATCGCCAAATGGCGGCAGCGCTGGCCGGAGTGGAGCCTGGCCGAGGTCTTCGTGCCCGCGGGCCAGCGCGCGACCGTTCTGGCCTGGGCTGCGTTGTTGCAGGAACTGGGCGACGCCGCCTGGGGCGGTCGCGATCCGCGTCCCGGCGAGGCGAAGTTGGCCTGGTGGGCCGAAGAGCTGGGTGGCTGGTCGCGCGGTGCGCGCCGGCATCCGCTCGGGATCGACCTGCAACGGTTGCCGGCAGGCTGGGACACGCTGGCGGCAGCCTTGCCGGCGCTGCAGGCCAGTCGCGAACGGCCGGGCGACCATGCCGAGGCCTTTGCATTGCTTGAGCCATTCGCCACGGCTGCGGCAGAAGTGGAGTTGCGGTTGTTCGGCGCCGGGCTGGACAGGGCGCAGGACCCCGCGCCGGGGGCCGTGCGGGCCTCGCGCGACGCGATCGCCGCCTGCCTGCTGCAGGCGCGCTTTTTCCACGAAGGCGACGGCCACGTGCCGCTGGCGATATTCGCCCGGGCCGGGGAGGGCGAGCCGACGGCGATCTGGGCCGGGCAGTTGCGCCAGCGCTGGCCGATGGCACCGGCCGCGACCCTGCCACGCCGGCTCTGGACCGCGTTGGCTAGGGCCCGATTGGGGCTGGCCGAGCCGGGCCGGGCACTGAAACCCTGGGCCGTATTGGCGAAGGCCTGGCGGGCGGCCCGCAACTGACCGTTCCGCCTGCGTTGCGGAGCGGCTGGCGGGAGACCGCTAGAATGGCCCCGTTGTTGCATCCCGGGGCGGTGCCCCCATCTCGGCCCGGGTGAACAGCACTTCCTCCCCGAAATCGCAAGGCCTTGCCGTGAATCCCCAGTCCAGCTCCTCCCGCCAGCTCCCCGACGTGGCCTTCGATGCCGCCGCCGAGGCGCGAGCGCTGGAATGGGTCGGCATGTCGCACATCGCCCTGCCGTTGCGCATCGCCACCCCCGGTGGCGAGCCGGTGCAAGTGGCGGCTTCGGTCGATGTCGCGGTCAGCCTCGATGACGCCGATGCGCGCGGCATCCACATGTCGCGCCTGTACCTGCGCCTTCAGGACGCCTTTGCCAGCGAGGCGGTGACCCCGGCCGGCCTGCGCCGCGTGCTGCAGTCGCTGGTCGACTCGCAGGATGGCCTGTCGTCGGCCGCGCGGCTGGTGTTGCGCTACGACCAGATGCTGCTGCGGCCGGCGCTGGCCAGTGGCAATGCCGGCTGGAAGCGCTACCCGATCGAGATCGAGGCCCTGCTGGTCGACGGCCACCTGCGCCTGTCGCTGGCGTTCATGGTGGAATATTCAAGCACCTGTCCGGCCTCGGCAGCGCTGTCGCGGCAACTCAACGCCGAACGCTTTTCCGCCGACTTCGCCGACGCCCGGCCGATCTCCACCGCCGTGGTCGGCGACTGGCTGGCCTCCGAACGCGGCCTGGCCGCGACCCCGCACGCCCAGCGCAGCCGCGCCAGCGTGCGCCTGCAACTGCGTCCGCAGTTCGAGGAGTTGCCGCTGGCGGCTCTGATCGACGCGCTCGAGCAGCGTCTCGGCACGCCGGTGCAGACCGCGGTCAAGCGTGAAGACGAGCAGGCCTTCGCCGCGCTCAACGCCGCCAACCTGATGTTCTGCGAGGACGCGGCCCGTCGTGTCGCCGCGGTGCTGGGCAACGACCCGCACGTGGAACGCTACGAGGCCGAGGTCGCCCACTTCGAGAGCCTGCATCCGCACGACGCGGTGGCCAAGGTCAGCGGCAGCGGCCCCCGGCACGACTGATTTACGATCGCGGCCAAGGCCGCTCCTGCGGGCGGGGTTGCCAGCAAGGTGGGCACTTCGGGTGCCATGCGTCGGTCTAGGGAGCGTCGCCCAGCACCAGCAGCGGGTCGACGCGGGTGCCGAACCAGTTCATCCCCCAATGCAGATGTGGCCCCGTCGCACGGCCGGTGGCGCCGACTGCGCCGATCACCTGGCCCTGCTCGATGCGATCGCCGACCCTCACGTCCAGCCGCGACAGGTGCAGGAAGTTCGAGCTGACGCCGTGGCCGTGGTCAAGCAGGACGGTACCGCCGGTCAGGTACAGGTCCGCGTCGGCGAAGGTGACGATGCCTGCGGCCGGGGCCTTGACCGGGGTGCCGTTGGCGGCGGCAATGTCCATGCCCGAGTGCGCCGAGCCGGGTTTCCCGTTGTAGACACGCTGGTTGCCGAAGCGGCCGCTGATCCGTCCCTGCACCGGCCAGATGAAAGTCTGGGTGAAATCGGTACGGGCATCATCGCGGGTGCGTGCGGCGGTGACCCGGGCCTGCTCGCGGGCGATGCGTTCAGCGATGGCCTTGGGCGGATCGACGGTCTTCGGCGGCACGCCGCTGACGCGCTCGACCGGCCAGTCGCGCGGGGTCACCGCGATCCGGTGGACCAGGGATTGCCCGTCGGGCTGAGTGATCCGGACTTCCAGCACGCCGCTGGCGTCGCGGCCAACGCCGAGCACGAAGCGGCCTTCCGGCGAGACCCGCAACACGCGGCCGTCGTACTCGACCCGGGCAGCGGGATCGGCCAGCCCGATCACCAGTGCGCCCTGCGAAACCGAGGTCGGCAGGAACGAGATGCCGGTGGGACGGGAGACCGGACGACCGGGGGCGGGCAGGGACGGAGGGCGGTCGGCCTGTGTCGATGTCGCCGCCGCGGTGGGCGGCGGGTGACTGGCGCAGGCCATCAGCAGCAGGGCGAGAAGCGGGCCGGGCCGGGCAAGCGCCGTCGCGCGGCTCATCGCGCGAACGTCAGTCGCTGGCCATCCGGCTCGCCGACCAGGCGCTCACCGTCCCAGACCAGCCGGCCGTTGACCCAGGTCGAGGCGATTCGCGACCGGAAGCTGCGGCCTTCGAATGGCGACCAGCCGCACTTCGACAGCACCTGCGAACGCTCGACCGTGAATGGTTTGCCATCGACAGGCGCGTCGTCGATGAGCACCAGGTCGGCGAAGTAGCCCTCGCGCAGGAAGCCGCGTTCGGCCACGTCGAACAGCTGCGCCGGTGCGTGGGCGAACTTCTGCACGATCTGGGCAGTGCCCATGTGACCCTCGTGCACCAGCTCCAGTGCGGCGACCAGCGCGAACTGCACCAGCGGCAGGCCGCTCGGTGCGCGCACGTAGGGGTTGTGCTTCTCCTCCAGCGTGTGCGGGGCGTGGTCGGTGGCGAGCACGTCGATCACGTCGCCGGCGACGGCCCGGATCAGCGCCTCGCGGTCGGATGGGTCCTTGATCGCCGGATTGCACTTGATCAGATGTCCGAGCGTCTCGTAGTCGCGGCGGTCGAAGCGCAGGAAGTGGATGCAGGTCTCGGCGGTGATCTGCTTGCGGCTGCCGTCGGCGCGGACCAGCGGACCGGCCTCGAACAGCGCCAGCTCGTCGGCGGTGGAGATGTGCAGCACATGCAGGCGGGTGCCGTGGCGGCGGGCCAGCTCGATCGCCAGCCGGGTCGACTTGATGCAGGCCTCGCGCGAGCGGATGTCCGGGTGGCAGGCGGCCGGGATGTCGTCGCCGTACTTCGCCTTGTAGCGGGCGGTCTCGGCCTCGATCATCGGCGTGTCTTCGCAGTGGGTGATGATCGGGGTCGGCACCTCGCGGAAGATCGCGTCGAGGATCTCGGGATCGTCGACCAGCATGTTGCCGGTCGAGGCACCCATGAACACCTTCACGCCAGGCGCGGTAAGCGGATCGAGGGTGCGGATCGCTTCGAGATTGTCGTTGCTTGCCCCCAGGTAGAAGCCATGGTTGCCCCAGACGC
This sequence comes from Lysobacter alkalisoli, assembly GCF_006547045.1. NCBI lineage: Bacteria > Pseudomonadati > Pseudomonadota > Gammaproteobacteria > Lysobacterales > Lysobacteraceae > Marilutibacter > Marilutibacter alkalisoli. The sequence continues at coordinate 2,345,973 of NZ_CP041242.1, read as the reverse complement.
GGCCGGCGGCGCGGCGGTACTTGTCTTCCAGCGCGGCGGCGTCGAGTGTCGGCGGACTGGTGTTGGGCATGTCCATGAAGCTGGTCAGGCCGCCAGCGACCGCCGCGGCCGACTCGGTGGCCATGTCGGCCTTGTATTCCATGCCTGGTTCGCGGAAGTGCACTTGGTCGTCGATCATGCCCGGCAGCAGGCGGCGGCCGGCGGCGTCGATCACGGTTTCGTCGTCGCGCGCGGACAGGCCGGTGCCAATCTCGGCGATGCGGCCATCGGCGATTCGCAGGTCGCCGTCGAATTCGCGGCCTTCGTTCACCAGCCGGGCGTTGACGATCAGTGTTCGTGGGGATGAGGGCATGAGGGCGGGTCCGGGTTCTGTTCAGGCGACGGAGTGTCGGTGGCGTGGCCGGGTGGCTGCGGCACCGGATCGTACCCGCCGGGGTGCAACGGGTGGCAGCGCAGCACCCGACGGGCGGCCAGCCAGCTGCCTTTCAGGGCGCCATACTGCGCGATGGCCTGCATTGCATACACCGAGCAGGTGGGGTGAAAGCGGCAGCGGGGGCCCAATAGCGGACTTATCCACCGTTTGTAGAAGCGCAGCAGGGCAATGAGGAGACGGTCGATCACGGGGCCTTCGTGCGGAAATCCGCGGCGGTTGCGGTTGCCGCGGTAGCCGGGGCAGGGTATAACAGCGCGCTTTCCCGTCACAAGGGAATCAAGAAGGACGAGTCGCCCGTGGCAGTGAAAAAGAAAACCGCAAAGGCCGCCAAGCCTGCCTCCCGCAAGGCTGTGGCGAAGAAGACCGCCAAGACCGCCAAGAAGGTTGTGGCCGCGAAAAAGCCGGCCGCGAAGAAGGTCCCCGCAAAGAAGGTTGCCGTGAAGAAAGCCGTTGCCAAGAAGACCGCTGCCAAGAAGCCGGCCGCGAAGAAGGCTGCTGTGAAGAAGCCAGCCGCAAAGAAGGTCGCTGTGAAAAAGGCGGCCGCGAAGAAGGCTGTCGCCAAGAAGGCTCCGGCAAAGAAGGCGCCGGTGAAGAAAGCCGTTGCCAAGAAAGCTGTCGCCAAACCGGCGGCGAAGAAAGCCGCAGTGAAGAAGGTCGAAGTGAAGAAGGTCGACGTGAAGAAGGCCCCCGCAAGCAAGCCGGCCCCCGCGAAGGCGACCAAGCCCGGCGTGGTGAAGAAGCCGGCCGCACGTCCGGCCACCAAGACGGCCCCGGTCAAGGCTGCCGAGCCGGCCAAGAGCAAGCCGGCTGCTTCCAGACGCCCGGCCGGCAAGGTCGCGGTGGCGGTAGCCGCGCGCCCGCAGGCGCCGGCGCCGAAGAACAAGTTCAAGGTCGTGCCGTACAAGACCGATCCGGATACCGGCCGCCCGATCCTGCCCGAAGGCTACAGGCCGGGCGCGCAGGAGGAGTACATGAGCCCGTTGCAGCTCGAATACTTCCGCCAGCGCCTGCTGAAGTGGCGTGCCGACCTGGTCGAGGAGTCCAAGCAGACCATCGAGAACCTGAAGGAAGAAGTCCGCGATGTCGGCGACGAGGCCGAGCGCGCGACCCGCGAGACCGAAAACTCGCTGGAGCTGCGAACCCGCGACCGCTATCGCAAGCTGATCGGCAAGATCGACAGCACCCTCAAGCGCCTGGACAACGGTGACTACGGCTACTGCGTGGACACCGGCGAAGAGATCGGCCTGGAGCGCCTGGACGCACGCCTGACCGCCGAGCGCACCATCGACGCCCAGGAGCGCTGGGAACATCTGCAGAAGCAGATGGGGGACTGACGGTCCGGCTCCCGTTCGACTGCATCACAAAGGCCTCGCTCCGGCGGGGCCTTTTTGCTTCCTGAGTTCGTAGGAGCGCCCCTGGGCGCGACCGGGACGATGGTCGCGCCCAGGGGCACTCCTACAGATGCTTCGCCGCCTCGGCGCGGATGAAGGCCAGCAGCGAGGCCAGGCCGTTGCTGCGGGTCGGCGAGAGGTGTTTGGCCAGGCCGATGTCGGCGATGTAGTCGGCATCGCTGGCGGCGATCTCGGCGGCGCTGCGGCCCGAGTACACGCGCAGGGCAAGGTAGATCAGGCCGGAGACGATCGCCGAGTCGCTGATGGCGTGGAAGTCCAGGCGCGAGGCGTCACCCTCGGGCACGATCCAGACCATGGACTGGCAACCGTGCAGGCGGTGTTCCTCGGTCTTCCACTCTGCCGGCAGGTCCGGCAGCTTGCGGCCAAGGTCGATCAGGTACTGGTAGCGTTCGGCCCAGTCGCCGAAGAACGCGAACTCGTCGCGGATCGCCGCCTGTGCGTCGGTGGCGGTCGGTTCCAGCGGAAAGGGCGTGGCGGGGGAGGCGATGGCGTTCATTGCAAGGGTGATTTTACGCCGCTTTGCTGCAACGTAGCCCGGATAGGCGGAGCGCACCCGGGAAAGATGGAGAGAAGGGTGAAGCCGGTTACGTGCTGTGGAAGGCGGTGGCCATGCCTTTGCGCGACACGCCGTGAACCCATCCATGGGGGCTCATCCGCAACATCCATGTTGCGGACGGTCGCGCAAAGGCATGACCACCGCCTTCTGGACAGAGCGCAGGCTCTTTGTGAGGGGAGTGGTCTGCCCTAACCCCGTTTCCAGCGCACCCCTTGTGGGGTGTCTTCCAGGATGATGCCATCCTGGGCCAATTGATCACGGATCGCATCGGCGCGGGCGAAGTCGCGGGCCTTCTTGGCCGCGATGCGTTCCTCGACCAGGGCCTGGATGCGGGCGTCGTCCTCGCCGGAGGCGCCGCGCGCGAACCATGCGGCCGGGTCCTGCTGAAGCAGGCCCAGGGCGAGGCCGGCGCCGAGCAGGTCGGACTTCAATCGGGCCTTGTCCACATCGGTCGTGCCGTCGGCGCTGGCCTTGCGCGCCTCGGATGCGATGCGCGCCAGTTCGGCCAACGCCTGCGGGGTATTGAGATCGTCGTCGAGCGCGGCCTCGATGCCGTCCGGGATCCGTGTCTCGACCTCAATGTCGCCAAGGTCGCGCAACGTCCCGTACAGCCGGTCCAGCGTCCGCACGCTCTGCTCGATCAATCCGTCCGACCAGTCCAGCGGCTGCCGGTAGTGCGCGCTCAACAGGGCGTAGCGCAGCGCCTCAGGCGGGTGCTGCCGGATCAGCTCGTGCACGCGCTGGATGTTGCCGACCGACTTGGCCATCTTGGCGCCGTCGAGGTTGAGCATGCCGTTGTGCAGCCAGAACCGGGCGAAGGTCCGGCCGCCATGCGCGCATTCGCTCTGCGCGACCTCGTTCTCGTGGTGCGGGAACTGCAGGTCGACGCCGCCGGCGTGGATGTCGATGGTTTCGCCCAGGTGGGCGGCGGCCATCGCCGAGCATTCGATGTGCCAGCCCGGGCGCCCGCGGCCCCAGGGTGAATCCCAGCCGGGGAGGTCGTCGGTCGACGGTTTCCACAGCACGAAGTCGCCTGGATTCTTCTTGTATGGCGCGACCTCGATGCGGGCGCCGGCCAGCATCTCATCCAGGTCGCGGCGCGACAGCTTGCCGTACTCGTCGAAACTGTCGACCGCGAACAGTACATGTCCGTCGGCGGCATAGGCGTGACCGCCCTCGATCAGCCGCTCGATCATTGCAATGATCTGTGGAATGTGGGCGGTCGCGGCCGGCTCCAGATCGGGTGGCTTCACCCCGAGCGCCGCCATGTCCTCGCGATAGGCGGCGGCGAAGCGGTCGGTGATGGCCGAGATCGGCACGCCCTGCTCCTTCGCCGCGGCGTTGATCTTGTCATCGACGTCGGTGATGTTGCGGGCGTAGGCGAGGGTGCCGAAGCGCCGGCGCAATACGTCGGCAAGCACGCCGAACACCACCGGGCCACGTGCGTTGCCGATGTGGACGTAGTTGTAGACCGTCGGCCCGCACAGGTACATCGTGGTGCGCGCCGGATCGGCCGGCGAGAAGGCTTCGACCCGCCGGGTCAGGCTGTTGTAGAGATGGAGGCTCATGGGAGATGCAACAGGAAGTCGCGGCATTCTAGCCCGTAAGTTCGGCGGCTTGCCTGTCGCGGTGGCTGCCACACGGTGTTTTCCGGGCAGTGTTTTCCAAAGCGCATTGCATGCGGCCAGGTGGCGGGCCGCGAGCCGGGCAGGTGACAGCGATGACGGAGGACCCGTTCCGGGGCCGGCTGGCGGGGCATGACAGCCGGGGTTCATGCCATACCCGCAGACTGCACTTACAATTTCTGAACAAACCTGACCGCGCCTGCGAGATGACCCGTCCCCCCCTGTTGTCCTGCCCGTTGAAGCTGGCCTTGCTGGCCCTGCTGATCGTCCAGATCGCTCCGATCGCCCGGGCGCAGGACAGCGTGGTCGTCCAGGCGGAGAACGTGCGCTACGACTACGCCCAGGTGCTGCGGGTCACCCCCGTCTACCAGACCCTTACGGCGACCCGGGTGGAAGAGGAGTGCGATCCTCCGATCGAGGAAGGCGATTCCCGTCTGTCGCGGATGGTCGGTGCGGTCCGCGATGCCCTCAGCCGCGACAGGGACAAGGGTGAGGAGGTTCCGGCGCCGGTCGAGTGCCGCCCGGTGCAGGTCGAGCGCGAGTTCCAGCGACCGATCGCCTATGACGTGGATTACCTGTACAAGGGCGCCAAGTACCGCTCGCGGCTGACCGAGGATCCCGGCAACCGGCTCCGGATCCGGGTTTCGATCACCCCCGTGGTGCCGGTCCGTTCCGGCGAATGAGCGTCGTGCCTTGCGCGCGCGCGCAGCCCGTGCGAGCATTCGCCTCCTGATGAATCCCTACTACGCCGACGCCGACATTCTGACTTCCGCCTGGATGGCGGCGGGGATGACCTCGCGCGCGCGCCGACCGTACCCGCCACGACTGGTTGGGTAGGCGACATCGCCTGTTTGTGAAGCATCCGTGATACACGGGTGACACATGAAAAGCCCAGCCTCGCCGCTGGGCTTTTTTGTTTTGGGCGATTTATTGCGTTTCCATCCGCGACACCCCCGCACATCCATGTGCGGACTTCCCAAGAAAGGCAGAATTCGATGACCCTCAAGCACTTCCTGAATACCCAGGACTGGTCCCGTCCCGACCTCGATGCGCTGCTGGAGCAGGCGGCCGGATTCAAGCGCAACAGGCTGGGCGACCAGCTCAAGGGCAGGTCGATTGCGCTGGTGTTCTTCAACCCGTCCATGCGCACCCGCACCAGTTTCGAGCTGGGCACGTTCCAGCTCGGAGGCCACGCCGTGGTGCTGCAGCCGGGCAAGGACGCATGGCCGATCGAGTTCGACCTCGGCACGGTGATGGACGGCGATACCGAGGAGCACATCAAGGAGGTCGCGCAGGTGCTGGGCCGCTACGTCGACCTGATCGGCGTGCGTGCGTTCCCGAAGTTCGTCGACTGGGCCAATGACCGCGAGGACCGGGTGCTGAAGAGCTTCGCGAAGTATTCGCCGGTGCCGGTGATCAACATGGAGACGATCACCCATCCTTGCCAGGAACTGGCCCATGCGCTGGCGCTGCAGGAGCATTTCGGCACCAGCGACCTGCGCGGCAAGAAGTACGTGCTGACCTGGACCTACCATCCCAAGCCGCTCAACACCGCGGTGGCCAATTCGGCGCTGACGATTGCCACCCGCCTGGGCATGGACGTGACCCTGCTGTGCCCGACCGAGCAGTACATCCTCGACGAGCGCTACATGGGGTGGGCGGAGCAGAACGTCGCCGAGAACGGCGGTTCGCTGGCCGTCAGCCATGACATCGAGAGCGCATACGCCGGCGCCGACGTGGTCTACGCCAAGAGCTGGGGCGCGCTGCCGTACTTCGGCAACTGGGCGCCGGAGAAGCCGATCCGCGACCAGTACAAGCACTTCATGGTCGACGAGGCGAAGATGGCACTGACCAACAACGGCGTGTTCAGCCACTGCCTGCCGCTGCGCCGCAACGTCAAGGCCACCGACGCGGTGATGGACAGCCCGCAATGCATCGCGATCAACGAGGCGGAGAACCGCCTGCACGTGCAGAAGGCGATCATGGCAGCGTTGATCGGCCAATGAGTTTGAAGCCCCTCTCCCCGCTTGCGGGAGAGGGGTTGGGGTGAGGGCAGGCATCGCCGCACCCCGTTGCCCCACCACAACCCTCCCCGCAAGCGGGGGAGGGGGAACAAAGACAGAGACTTTTCGACCATGAGCAAAGACATCGTCCTCGCCTTCTCCGGCGGCCTCGACACCAGCTTCTGCGTGCCCTACCTGCAGGAGCGCGGCTGGAACGTGCATACCGTGTTCGCCGATACCGGCGGCGTCGATGCCGGGGAGCGCGACTTCATCGAGAAGCGCGCGGCCGAACTGGGCGTGGCCAGCCACGTCACCGTCGATGGCGGCCCTGCGGTGTGGTCGGGCTTCGTCAAGCCGTTCGTGTGGGCGGGCGCGAGCTACCAGGGCCAGTATCCGCTGCTGGTGTCCGACCGTTACCTGATCGTCGACGCCGCGCTCCGGCGCTGCGCCGAACTGGGCACGAGGGCGATCGCCCACGGCTGCACCGGCATGGGCAACGACCAGGTGCGCTTCGACCTGGCGGTGAAGGCGTCGGGCGACTACGAGATCGTCGCACCGATTCGTGAAATCCAGAAGGAACACACCCAGACCCGTGCCTACGAGCAGGCCTACCTCGAGGAACGCGGCTTCGGCGTGCGTGCCAAGCAGAAGAGCTACACCATCAACGAGAACCTGCTCGGCGTGACCCTGTCCGGCGGGGAGATCGACAAGTGGGAGGCCCCGGGCGAGGGCGCACGTGGCTGGTGCAAGCCGCGCGCCGAATGGCCGGCCGAAGCGCTTCAGGTGAAGCTGCGCTTCGAGAACGGCGAGGCGGTCGCGCTCGACGGCGAGAAGATCGACGGCCACGAGCTGCTCGCGAAGCTCAACGGCCTGTTCGCGCGATATGGCGTCGGTCGCGGCATGTACACCGGCGACACCACCATCGGCCTGAAGGGCCGCATCGTCTACGAAGCCCCGGGCCTGGTCGCGCTGCTCACCGCGCACCGCGCGCTGGAGGAGGCGGTGCTGAGCAAGCAGCAGAACCGCTTCAAGCCCGATGTCGCACGCAAGTGGGTCGAGCTGGTCTACGAAGGTTTCTTCCACGACCCGCTCAAGACCGACCTGGAGGCCTTCCTCGCCTCCAGCCAGTCGACCGTCAACGGCGAGGTCACGCTGGAAACCACCGGCGGCCTCGTCAATGCGGTGGCCGTGGATTCGCCGCATATTCTCAATGCCAAGGGCGCGACCTACGCGCAGTCGGCGGACTGGGGCGTGGAGGAGGCCGAGGGCTTCATCAAGCTGTTCGGCATGAGCAGCACGCTGTGGGCCGAAATCAACCGCAGTGGACAGGACTGAGGGTCGGCCGGCGTGCTCTCCAAGACCCTCAAGCATCTCGAAGCGCTGGTGTCGTTCGACACCCGCAACCCGCCGCGTGAAATCGGCACCGGTGGCATCTTCGACTACCTGCGCGAACAGTTGCCGGGTTTCGAAGTGCGGGTAACCGATCACGGTGCCGGCGCGGTGTCGATGCTGGCCGTGCGTGGCAATCCGAAGCGGCTGTTCAACGTCCATCTCGACACGGTGCCGTCGTCGGAAGCGTGGAGCGCCGATCCGCACGTGCTGCGGGTCGAGGGCGATCGCGCGATCGGGCTCGGTGCCTGCGACATCAAGGGCGCGGCGGCCGGGCTGGTGACCGCGGCCTCGATGACCACGGGCGATGCCGCGTTCCTGTTCTCGACCGACGAGGAAGCCAACGACGCGCGTTGCATCGCAGGTTTCCTCGGCACCGATCATGGCTTCGACGAAGCGATCATCGCCGAGCCGACCCGCTGCGAGGCGGTGCTGGCCCATCGCGGCATCAGTGCGGTACGGATGGCATTCAAGGGTCAGGCCGGCCATGCCTCGGCCGAGAACGCGCTGTCGCTCAGCGCGCTGCACAACGCGATGCGCTGGGGCGTGTCGGCGCTGGACCATGTCGAAGCCCAGAAACACCTGCGCTTTGGTGGCTTGACCGGACTGCGCTTCAACATCGGCAAGGTCGAGGGCGGCATCAAGGCCAATATGATCGCGCCGAGTGCGGAAGTGCGGTTCGGCTTCCGCCCGTTGCCGTCGCAGGACATCGATGCGCTGCATGCGAGCTTGCGCGATATGGCCAATCCGGACGCACTCGCCGAATACGAAGAGACGTTCCGCGGGCCGTCACTGCCTTCGGGGGACGTGTCACGGGCGGAGGAGCGTCGCCTGGCCGCGCGCGATCTTGCCGACGAACTCGGCTTGCCGATCGGCAATGCGGTCGATTTCTGGACCGAGGCCTCGCTGTTTTCCGCCGCCGGCATGACCGCCTTCGTCTACGGCCCGGGCGACATCGCCCAGGCGCATACCGCCGACGAGTGGGTAGAGCTGCAGCAGCTGCAGCGCTATACCGAGTCGATCGTCCGGATTCTCAACAGTTGACCATAGCCCGGGTAAGGCAAAGCCGCGCCCGGGGAAGCATCAAGACAGTCCCGGGTGCGCTCCGCTTGCCCGGGCTACGTGGATCCCACACACACGAATGAACGCGAAACTTTCCAGCCACGACATCCAGACCCGCCAGACCATCGTCCGGCTGCTGTCGAGCATGGCCAGCGCGAAGGAAATCAGTCAGTACCTCAAGCGTTTCTCGCAGCTCGACGCATCGCGCTTCGCGGTGGTCAAGGTTGGCGGCGCGGTACTGCGCGATGACCTCGACGCATTGACCTCGTCGCTGGCGTTCCTGCAGGACGTCGGCCTGACCCCGATCGTGATCCACGGCGCAGGTCCCCAGCTCGACGCGGAACTGACTGCGGCAGGCATCGAGAAGCAGACCGTCGACGGCCTTCGCGTCACCTCGCCGGAGGCACTGGCGATCGTGCGCCGCGTGTTCCAGAGCCAGAACCTGAAACTGGTCGAGGCGCTGCAGGCCTTCGACGCCCGTGCGACATCGATCGTGTCGGGCGTGTTCGAGTCCGAATACCTCGACCGCGATACCTATGGCCTGGTCGGTGAGGTCAAGCGGGTCAATCTGGCGCCGATCGAAGCCGCGCTCCATGCCGGATCGATTCCGGTGATCGCCAGCCTCGGCGAGACCGCGGGCGGGCAGATCCTCAACGTCAACGCCGACTTTGCCGCCAACGAACTGGTGCAGGTACTGCAGCCATACAAGATCGTGTTCCTGACCGGCACCGGTGGTCTGCTCGACGACAAGGGCAAGGTGATCGATTCGATCAACCTGTCGACCGAGTACGACCATCTGATCGCACAGTCGTGGATCAACGGCGGCATGCGAGTGAAGATCGAACAGATCAAGGACCTGCTCGACAAGCTGCCGCTGGCTTCCTCGGTGTCGATCACCAAGCCGTCGGAACTGGCCAAGGAGCTGTTCACCCACAAGGGCTCGGGTACCCTGGTGCGGCGCGGCGAGCGGGTGCTGGAGGTGTCGTCCTGGGACGAACTGGACACCGCCCGCCTGCGAGGGCTGGTCGAATCCGCGTTCGGCCGCAGGCTGTTGCCGGACTACTTCGAACGCACCCCGCTGTACCGGGCCTATGTCAGCGAGAACTATCGTGCCGCGGTAGTCCTCACCCGGGAAGCAGAGGGCATCTACCTCGACAAGTTCGCCGTGCTCGACGATGCACAGGGCGAAGGCCTCGGCCGTGCGGTCTGGCTGGTCATGCGCGAGCAGAACCCGCGCCTGTTCTGGCGCTCGCGGCACGGCAATGCGGTCAATCAGTTCTACTACTCCGAATCGGACGGCTGCTACCGGCAGGAGAAGTGGAAAGTGTTCTGGTACGGGATCGAGGATTTTGGCGAGATCGAGCGCTGCGTGGCGCATTGCGCCGGGCGTGAACCCACGCTGGCGGATGCGGCACGGGAGGTGGCACGGTGATTCGCCGGATCGGCATCGTTGGTGCACGCGGCCACGTCGGGTCGGAACTGATCCGGCTGTTCGCCTCGCACCCCCGGTTCGAATTGGCCTTCGTGTCGTCGCGCGAGCGGGCGGGACAGAAGCTTTCCGATCATGAGCCGGACTACGAAGGTGATCTGTCGTATGTCTCCCATGGGCCCGACGAGGCGGCCGGGCAGGGCGTGGATGCGTTGGTGCTGGCACTGCCCAACGGCAAGGCGGCGCCGTTCGTGGCCGCGGTGGATGCGCGGGCGCCGGATACCTGCATCGTCGACCTGTCGGCCGACTATCGTTTCGACGATGGCTGGTACTACGGCCTGCCGGAACTCACCCGGGACAGATACGCCGGGCAGCGGCGGATCAGCAACCCCGGCTGCTACGCGACTGCGATGCAGCTGGTCGTCGCACCGATGCTCGATGCACTGGCCGGGCCGGTGCAGTGCTTCGGCGTGTCCGGCTACTCCGGTGCCGGCACCACGCCGTCGGACAAGAACGACGTCGAGCTGTTGCGCGACAACCTGATGCCGTATGCGTTGACCAACCACATCCACGAGCGCGAAGTCACCCGCCAGCTCGGTCACGAGGTGCAGTTCCTTCCGCACGTGGCGCCGCATTTTCGCGGGCTGACCATCACCGCCAACATGCCGCTGGCGGCTGTTTTCGAGCTCGACCAGATCGTCGCGCGCTACCGTGAACGCTATGCCGGCGAGCCGTTGGTGCGGGTGGTCGAAGGGACGCCCTGGGTCAGCCGCATCGCCAGCCGCCACGACGTCGAGCTGGGCGGCTTCACGCTGTCGCCGGACGGGCGCCGGCTGGTCGCGGTCGCGACCGAGGACAACCTGCTCAAGGGCGCGGCGACGCAGGCGTTGCAGAACCTCAACATCGCCTTTGGATTTGACGAGATGGCGGGCATCCCCGTCGCGGAGCGGAATACATGAGCCAGTTGCTGTGGCAGAAGCCCGGGGTCAAGGTCGACCAGCGCATCCAGCAGTTCCTCGCCGGCGAGGACGTGATCCTCGATCGCGAGTTCTTCCTGTTCGACATCGAGGCCAGCCGCGCGCATGCCGAGGGGCTGCAGCGCATCGGCATCCTGGACGACGACGAGCTGGATGGGCTCAAGCGCGAGCTGGCGGTACTGGCCGATGACTTCAGTGCCGGCCGCTTTGTGCTCGACGAGCAGTACGAGGACGGCCATTCTGCGATCGAGGCGCGGCTGGTCGAGCGTCTTGGCGACACCGGCAAGAAGATCCACACCGGTCGCAGCCGCAACGACCAGGTGCTGGTCGCGACCCGGCTGTGGCTGCGCGACCGCATGGAGTGCGTGGCCGCGGTGTCGCGCGAGGTGGCCGAGGTCGCGCTGGCGCGGGCCGAGGCCGAGCGCGACGTGCCGCTGCCCGGCTACACCCACCTGCAGCGTGCGGTGGTGTCGTCGCTGGGCATGTGGTGGGCGGCCTGGGCCGAAGGCTTCATCGACAACGCGCAGCGCGCCGCGCAGACCCGCGCCTGGCTCGACGCCAACCCGCTCGGCAGCGCCGCCGGCTACGGCGTCAACCTGCCGCTGGACCGCGACCACACCACGCAGGCACTCGGCTTCGGCCGCATGCAGGTGGCGGCGACCTACGCCCAGCTCTCGCGCGGCAAGTTCGAGATGGCGGCGATCGAGGCGTTGTCCTCGGCGCTGCTCGACCTGCGCCGGCTGGCCTGGGACCTGAGCCTGTTCACCAGCGGCGAGTTCGGCTTCGTCGAACTGCCATCGCAGTACACCACCGGCAGTTCGATCATGCCGAACAAGCGCAACCCGGACGTGATCGAATTGATGCGTGCGAGCTATTCGGCCGCCGCAGCGGCGCGTACCGAGATCGAGCAGTTGCTGTCGCTGCCGTCGGGTTACCACCGCGATCTGCAGTTCTCCAAGGGCGCGATCTTCCATGCCTTCGGTCGTGGCCTCGGCGCGCTGGAGCTGCTGCCGGACCTGCTGCGCAACCTCGAATGGCGGCAGGACCGGATGCGTGCCGCGCTGGAGCCGTCGATGTACGCGACCGACCTGGCCGTCGACATGGCACGCGAGGGCCTGCCGTTTCGCGAGGCCTATCGCCAGGCCGCCGACCCGGCGCGTTGGGCACAAGGCGATCCCGATGCCAGTCTCGCCGCGCGCGTGTCGCCGGGCGCGGCAGGCGAGTTGCGGCTGGATGTGCTGCGGCGGCGGCTGGAGGCGCTCGACGCGGCATGACGACATGATGCTTGGTTATCCAGGCCCTGCCTGGTGCAGGCCAGAATGAAGCAGCCCGGGCAAGGCGAAGCCGCACCCGGGGTTCCGCCAGGCATTCCCGGGCGCGGCTTCGCCTTACCCGGGCTACTAATTCCGTGACCCAATGACCTCATGAGCGCGTCCGACTTCACTCCACAGCCTCTGCCGAACTGGCGCCGTGCCGTGCTCAAGGTCGGCAGCAGCCTGCTGGCCGGCGAGAGCGGGTTGGATGCGTGCCATGCCGGAGCGTTGGCCGGTTTCATCAGCGGCGCGATGGCAGACGGACGCGAAGTGGTGCTGGTGTCGTCTGGCGCGGTCGCGGCCGGTCGTGGCCGGATCCACACCGCGGGTAACAGCTTCGCCGGCCACAGCATCGCCGGTAACAGCAGCACCGGCAGCGGGCTGGTGCTGCGCCAGGCGCTGGCCGCGTTGGGCCAGGCATCGCTGATCGGCTTCTGGCAGCAGCTCATCGAGGTTCCGGTGGCGCAGGTGCTGCTCAGCCACGACGACCTGCGCAATCGCCGGCGCTACCTCAACGCGCGGGCGACGCTGCGCGAGCTGTTGCGGCTGCGCACGCTGCCGGTCATCAACGAGAACGACACCGTCGCCGTCGATGAACTCAAGCTCGGCGACAACGACAATCTTGCCGCCGCGGTGGCCTCGCTGGTCGATGCCGACCTGCTGTTGATCGCCACCGACATAGGCGGGCTGTATAGCGCGAATCCGCATCGCGACCCGGATGCGCGCGCCATCGACCGCATCGAACATCTGACGCCTGAACTCCTGCGCGCGGCCGGTGGCGACGCTGGCATGCTTGGCACCGGGGGCATGCGCACCAAGCTGGAGGCGGCGTCGAAAGCGGCGACTGCAGGCATCCGTACCGTGTTGTTCTCCGGCCGCGATGCCGACGTCGTCGCCGCGCTGTCCCGGGGCCTGCTGAGCGGCACCCTGGTCGATGCTCAAGGCGACCGTCTGCGCGCCCGCAAGCAGTGGTTGCGGCATGCGCCGGGTGCGGGTTCGCTGTTCGTCGATGCCGGTGCTGCCCAGGCCCTGCGCGGTCGTGGTGCGTCGCTGTTGCCGGGCGGGGTGGTGCGGGTGGTGGGCGACTTTCGCCGCGGCGACGTGGTCGAGGTCATCGTCGATGAGGATGACGTGCAGCTTGGCCGTGGCCTGACGCAGTACAGTGCCGACGAGATCCGCCGGATCGCGCGGCGGCGCAGCCACGACATCGAATCCATCCTTGGTTTCCGCTACGGAGAATCCGTGATCCATCGTGACGACCTGGTGCTTCTGAAAGGCCCCTCTTCCATTGCCGGAGGAGAGAGTGGAGTGGGGGCCTCATGAGCGGCTACGTGCGCGCGTTGGCCGAGCAGGCGCGGGCGGCACAGTCGGCGATTGCCGCGCTGGAGCCCGAGGCCAGGCGGCGCCTGATCGAACGCATGGCCGATCGCATCGAATCGGACCAGCCAGCGGTGCTGGCCGCCAATGCCGAAGACATGGTGCGTGGCGAGGCAGCGGCACTGTCGGCCGCGATGCTCGATCGCCTGCGGCTCGACTTCGACCGGCTGGCGTCGATCGCCCGGGCATTGCGCGAGATCGCCGCACAGCCCGACCCGGTCGGCGAGGTCACCCGCAGCGAAACCCTGCCCAACGGCCTGCTGATCGAGCGCAGGCGCATTCCGCTCGGGTTGGTGGCGATGATCTACGAGTCGCGTCCCAACGTGACCGCCGATGCCGCCGCGCTATGCCTGAAGGCCGGCAACGCGGTGCTGCTGCGCGGCGGGTCGGAAGCGCGCTCGAGCAATGCCGCGATCGCCGCCTGCCTGCATGCGGCGCTGCGCGACGAGGGCCTGCCGGAGGCGGCGGTATCGCTGGTGGCCGACCCGGCGCGCGAACACGTGCTGGAACTGTTGCAGCTCACCGACCTGATCGATCTGGCCATTCCGCGTGGCGGCGAGGGCCTGATCCGCTTCGTCGCCGAGCACGCGCGCGTGCCGCTAATCAAACATTACAAGGGCGTTTGCCATCTGTACGTGGACGCGGCCGCCGACCTCGACGTGGCTCGCGACCTGCTGGTCGACGGCAAGGCCTCGCGGCCTGGCGTATGCAATGCGCTGGAAACCCTGCTGGTGCACGAAGCCGTGGCCCGGCCTTCCTGCCCGGCGCGGTGGAGGCGTTGCGTGAGCGCGATGTCGAGGTGCGTGGGTGCGCACGTACCCGGGCGCTGTGCCCTGATGTCGTGCCGGCGGGCGAAGACGACTACGCGGCCGAGTTCCTCGACCTGGTCATCGCGGTGCGCGTGGTGCCCGACCTCGGTGCGGCGTTGGCCCACATCGGCCGCTTTGGTTCGGACCATACCGAGGTCATCGTCACCGCCGATGCTCCGGTGGCCGATGCATTCGTGCGCGGCACCCGCAGCGCCGCGGTGATGGTCAACGCATCCTCGCGCTTCAACGACGGGGGCGAACTCGGCCTCGGGGCCGAGATCGGCATTTCGACAACGCGTCTGCATGCCTACGGCCCGATGGGCGCCGAGGCATTGACCATCGAGCGCTTCGTCGTTCGTGGCCAGGGCCAGGTCCGTCATCCGCAGTCGCGGACGACGTCCTGACCGGACAGGCAGAGTCCGGTCGCCGGGCCGATTTCAGGCCAGGGCTGCCGCCTCGCCTTCCGGGACCGGGCGCGAGTGTGCGATGGCCGCATGGGGGCAGGCCTGCTCATCCATCCTGACCACGATGGTCTTGCCGGCCCGCAGTGTGTCGGCGACCGCCTGCGTTGCGCCCAGGGCATCGGCCACCTCTCTTGCGCTCGCGTCAGGAGTGGCCGAACGGCGTTCGCGGTTGCCGAACCGTGCCCGGTTGAGCTCGGCCCAGCTGATCAACAGCACCGCGACGGCCAACGCGAGCAGAGGCAGTGCCATCAGCATGAACGGCTCCACCTGGTTGTTGCGCAGGTACAGCTCGGTGGCGGCGGTGTGCACGCCGAAAAGCCACAGGATCAGGGTCAGCAATGGCAGCCACAAGTAGGCATACAGCCCCCAGCAGATCGCGGTGACCACGCCCCAGGCGGTGCGGACGGCCAGCGGGCGCGACCTGGAATTCTCGATCAGCAGCGAGTCGTATTTCATCGTACTCCCCTGTCCGGGCTGACCCATACGGCCCGGGTGTTGCGGCGCTTGAGGATGCCCTTGGGTACCGCGACCACGGTGGTCAGCATGCCGACCAGCCAGTAGACCATCGGGTACCAGATCATCCAGTAATAGTTGCGGCCGACCCGGGCTTCATAGCGCCGGTCGATGATGATGCTGGCGGCGAACTGCAGCATGCAGACCAGCGCCAGGATCACGCCGTGCCACTGCGGTAGCAGCGTTTCGATATGCAGCGCGGGCGGAAGCGCGATGAACTTGCCCAGTGCCCACAGCACCATGATCAACAGCATCGTGTAGGCCCAGGTCACGCTGAGCAGGTATTCGCCCAGCACCGCCCACATCCGCCGCTTGCGCCACGACAGCAGGTCCGGGCTGTGCTGGAGCATGACCTCGACGCCACCCTGCGCCCAGCGCAGGCGCTGGCGCCACAGGCCTTTCAGCGTTTCCGGCATCAGGATGAAGCACAGCGCGTTGGGCTCGTAACGGATGTCCCAGTGGTCCATCTGCAGCCGCCAGCTGATGTCGATGTCCTCGGTGACCATGTTGTCGGCCCAGTAGCCGATCCGGTGCAGGGCGGTGCGGCGGAATGCGCTGATCACGCCGGACACGGTGAACAGACGGCCATACACGCGCTGGGCACGCTTGATCATGCCGATGATCGAGGAGAATTCGCCGACCTGCATCCGGCCGAGCAGGGTCGAGCGGTTGCGGATGCGCGGGTTACCGGTGACCGCACCCACGCGTGGTCCGGAGGTCAGGTGCCAGACCATCCAGTGGGTCGCATATTCGTCGAGCAGGGCATCGCCGTCGATGCAGACCAGGTACTCCGAGCGTGCCGCGAGCGTGCCCATGCGCAGGGCGTTCGCCTTGCCCATGTTGCGGTCGAGGTGGACCACCCGCAGGCGCTCATGGTGTGCGGCAAGGCGGTCGAGCTTCTCCGCGGTGTCGTCGCTGCTGCCATCGTTGATCGCGATGACCTCGAAGTCCGGGTAGCGCTGGGCCAGCGCGGCGGCAATCGTCTCGTCGACCTGCTCGCTCTCGTTGAAGCATGGGATCAGGATCGAGGCCATCGGCATGCGGTCCATCGCCGGCGGGCTGGTGCGCGGCGGCGCTTTTCGCTCGCGGCGCCAGTAGTAGTACAGGCCGCCGGACATCCAGAAGAACGACATCACGATCGGGTAGTAGAACGCGAAGCCGAACAGCCAGAAGGGGATGCTTTCCATGTCGGCTCCTCAGGGTTCCAGGTAGGGGAAGGAACGTGCCGAAATCGCTTCACGCGCATCGGACATCGGCGGCACGTCGTCGATGAAGTTGTCCGGGTACCAGGCCAGGTGGCGCACGCCCTGGGCCTGCAGACGCCTGACCTGTGCCTTCAGCAGGTCGGCGGGGATCGGCCTTCCGGTATTCCAGTCGACCGTCTGCAGTTCGAACACGGTCCGCTCTGGTGCGCCGGGGTGGCGCCAGACCTCCTTCACCAGCCGGTCCAGCCACGCCTGCGGCCGGGCGCTGCCTTCCATCCACGGCATCGCCATCACCGCGGTGTAGTCGTAGGCGGCGTTGAATGCATCGAGCCGCTGCGCGAACCAGGCCTCGCTCTCCGGTTGCAGTACCGGTGCGGCGAACAGGTTGCGCACCGTTTGCAGCTTCGGCCGCCACTTGCCGGCGGCGTCACGCAGCTCGAGGGTGAAGTCGATCAGTGCCTGCGTGCGCGCGGCAGGAGTGGACGGGGCGGCGTCGGCCAGTTCGTCCTCGCGCAGCAGGGCATCGTCGTGGAACAGCAGGCCTTCGAAGTAGCTGCTGGCAGCCAGATCCTCGTAGACCTCGGCGATGATGCGCCGGGCTTCGGGTTGGAACGGGTCGAGGCGGAAGGTCTCGGCCGGATTGCTGCTTTCGATCGCCAGCGATCCGCGCAGGCGCGCATCCGGCAGTTCGTAGCCGAGCACAGGCAGCCAGGCGAACACTTTGACCCCGGCGCGGGTACGCAACTGCCAGGCCACGCGATTGAACAGGTCGGCTCGCAGCGGCAGGTGGCGATTGGGGAAGTACAGCGCATCGGCGGAACCGTTCCCGTCGGGATCGGCGAAGGCCTGCAGGAACACATGGTTGGGGCCGATCTGCTTGACCCGCTCGATCAGCGCGTCGAGGTTGCGCTCCATCTGCGCGGCGTCGGCGTCGTACACGTAGTCGAGATCGATCTGCAGTGCGCGCATGCCTTCGAGCTGTTCGTCGTGGCGCAGCTCGTAGGCGAGATCGTCGATGCCGGGATTGTCGAACAGCAACAGGCGCGCCAGGCCGTGCAGGCCGTTGCCATGCATGCCGGCGGTGATTGCCTGGCTGCGGCCCTCGAGGTCGAAGGTCACCGTCATGCCGAGCGCGTCGGCGATCGCGTTGACCTGGCTGTTGTAGGCCGCATAGGGCCACACCATCGCCCTCGGTCGGTGGCCCAGCTCGCGTTCGATCAGCGAAGCGCTGGTCGACAGGTCGTCTCGGATGCGGGCCAGGTATTCGGCCTCGCTTTCGTAGCGTTGCCGCTCCGGATCGAAGATGCGGGTGACCGCGGCCGGGGTCGAGTTGCCCTGCGGATTGGCATTGACGCCGTGATGCAGGTCGTGACTGTGCGAGGCGACTTCGACCAGGCCGCTGGCCTGCATCTCGCGCAACTGGTCCCAGGTCAGGAAGTCGTCACCGGTGAACATGCGCGGGCCGTAATCGATCTGGCGATGCGGCGGCAGGTCGACCCAGTCGGTGACCACCGCCACCAGCGCCGGATAACCGTAGGCACGCAGCAGCGGGAAGGCATGGGTATGGACGCTGCGCAGGCCGTCGTCGAAGGTCAGCAGTACGGCTTTGTCGGGCAGTGGCCTTTCACCGCGTGAAGCCGCGATCACGTCGTCCAACGCGACCGGCCGGTAGCCGTGACCGGCCAGCCAGTCCAGGTGGGCGGCGAAGTTCTGGGTGCTGACGGCGTACTGGTCGGGGTCGCCTTTGCGCGCGATGTCGTCGCGGATGTCGTGGTAGCTGATTATCAACAGCTCGGCAGCGCCGGCCCGGCCGGATACCAGCGTGGCGGCGAGCAGGGCAAGGGCGCAGAGGGCGAGGACGAGGGTGCGCTTCATGTCGGTGCGGCTCATATTTATACGTTCCATGTCATTCCCCCCAGCGGAACGCGAGATCGAAGCCGAGGCGTTCTTCGCGCACGCCGTCGTAGACCGGCCGCGACCAGTTCACCCCGTACTGCAGCAGGCGGCCGATGCCGAAGCGCCATTCGTGTTCGTAGCGCAGCTGTGGGACCCATGCGCTGCCATGACTTTCCTGCCAGTACGGACCGGCGCTGGCGGTGAAGCGCTGGCGGAAGTGGCGGTCGTAGTGGCGCCAGGTGATGTGGTCCAGGCGCGCGCCGATCCGCAGTGAACCGTCGCGGCCCGGGTTGAAGTAGGGCGCGTCGTCGCGACTGCCGCGGCTGGTATAGCCACCGAGCAGGCCGTCGACCAGCAGGTGGGGGCGCGTCACAAAGCGACGCTCGGCGTCAACAAACAGCGCCTCGCGCCGGTTGCCGTCGTCGTAGCGGAGCTGTTGCAGGCCGGCATCCACGCGTCCGTAATCCGAGGGACCCAGCTGGCGCTGAGGCTCAGGCTGTCGGCGGTGATGCCGGAGCGGCGGGCCTGCAGCGAGCCTTCGGGCGTGTTGCGGCGCCAGCCGGCGCCGATGTGCCAGGTATCGCTCAGGCGCCAGCCGGCGTTGAGGTATCCGCCGGTGCCCTGGTCGGTCCAGTCGTCGTGGGCGCGGTCGACGCCGGCGCTGGCTGTCAGCCGGTCGTAGGCATAGGACAGGCCGACGCCGCTGCGGTGGTCGTGCACGCGCGCGCCCTGGAAGTCGGCCCAGGCATCGCGGGTTTCGGCAGTGGCCCGCCAGCGGTCGTTCAACAGCGGGCTCTGGACCGCGACCCGGTAACTGCCGTCACGGTTGCCGAGGGGAGAGGTACCGCCGTCGGCTGCGTCGCCATCGCTGCGTCCGCTGGTGGCTTCCAGCTGCCATTGCCAACCCATCCGGTTGTCCCAGTCACGGGCCATCTGCCGGACCTGGAGATTGCGTGGATGCTCGGCCAGCAGACGGTCGTGCAGCGGACGGGCCAGATCGACCCGGTCCAGATCGAGCAGGGCGCCGATCTGGCCGATAGCGGCGCCGACATGCTCCGGTTCCAGGGTGCCGGCGATCCTGAAGCGTTCCAGTGCGCGCTCGCTCCAGCCGCGCGCACGGTATACCTCGCCGAGCGCGGTCTGCAGGCCGGCGTTGTTGGGGCCGATCACGGCCAGTGCCTCCAGCCGCTGCTGTGCGCCGGCGCTGTCCTGGCCATAGAGGTGGAGCAGGGCGAGGTTGCTGTCGGCGTCGTAATGGCGCGGATTGGCATGATCCTGGCGTGCTCCGGGTACACGTAGCCAGGCTGGTTCAGCGGTCTTGAGCGCTTCCAGATGGGCGTAGGCGGCGTCGAAATCCTCGCTTTCCGAGTATGCATAGCCCAGCAGCAGCCGCGCATCCCAGTCCTCCGGCAACTCACGCTCGACCTGCTGGAACAACGGGATGGCCTCGGCCGGGTGGCGCTCGGCGAGCAGCGACTCGGCGACCCGGGCCAGCGCGTACGGCGGCAGTTCGACCCGTTCGGCCTGCAGGGCACGATAGTGCGCGACCACTTCGTCGTGACGTTCGAGGCGATTGAGCAGCACGATCTCGTCGTACCGGGCGCGCAGGTCGGGACCGCCTGACGATGCCCGGCGATCCTGCAGGGCCTGCTCGGCCAGGGCCAGCTTCTGCGTCCGGGCCTGCTCGGACTCGGCATACAGGCCGCCCCAGGTGACCAGCCGCGCCAGTTGCGCCCCTTCAAGCCGCTCGGCTTCGGCCCGGTCGAACAGCTCCGGCCGGGCCCGGTACAGGGTCCAGGCCTGATGGCTGCTGCCCAGATCGAGCAGGGTCAACACCTGCAGCCGGTACAGGGCCGGGCTTTCAGGGGCTTCAGCGCGGGCCCGGCCGATCGCGGCCAGCGCGTCGAGCCATCGATGCTCCTCACGCAGGTGCTCGATATCGACAATTGCCGTCTCATTGTCTTTTGCGACGCTGGCTCCGGGCATGATGCTCAATGCCAGGGCCAATGCGGTGGTGAGTTGCTGCACTGGATGCATGTTCGGTCCGTGACTGCTGAGTCGTTCTGTAAATGTGATATCCATCACAACTTGTGAAGCTTTCTATGCAATTGGCGTGCCAGCTGAAGGCGGCTGCTCCAGCCAGAGAGCCGTATTCATGAATGCATGGTCAGATCGCGACGAGGCGCGGCTCATCGACGTGGCTGCAGGCTGCCGGCCCATCGGCGGCAGCAAAGGGGGGTGGAATTTTATGCGATCTACGTCACAAAAATGAATCACGGAGTCTCACCGCTTCTCACCCGCTGCACGCGCCCCGGCCGGCTCAAGGGTCTGGCGCGCCCCGAACTCCGGACACAAAAAAACCGGCCGGAGCCGGTTCTTCGTTTCGCATCGGTCATCGTTGAATGACCGGCAAATGGATGGTCGGGGAGACAGGATTTGAACCTGCGACTTCTACGTCCCGAACGTAGCGCTCTACCAGGCTGAGCTACACCCCGACGGCAGAGCGCGCCATTGTAATGAGGCGCCCGGTGGGTGGCAATAGCATCGTTGAAGATTTCGTCCGGTGGATCCGGTGCCGGTCGTGTAACCGTTAGACTGTCGGGCTATCCGCCCTTTGCCCGCGCCGCTGCGCGTGGCCCCTTCCGACAGGAGTTCCGTTCTTGTCCCACACCCCCTCTACCAGCGCGCCGATCAAGCCTCGCACCCCGGCCGGGGTGATGGAGCTGTTGCCTCCCGACCAGATTGCCTTCCAGCGCCTGCTCGACACCATCCGCCGCAACTTCGAACGGTTCGGTTTTCTGCCGGTGGAGACGCCGGTGATGGAATTGTCGGAAGTATTGCTGACCAAGTCCGGTGGCGAGACCGAGCGCCAGGTCTACTTCGTGCAGTCCACCGGTGCGCTTGAAAAAGCGGATTCCGGACGCCCGGAACTGGCGCTGCGTTTCGACCTGACCGTACCGCTGGCGCGCTACGTGGCCGAGCACGAGCACGAACTGGCGTTCCCGTTCCGCCGTTACCAGATGCAGCGGGTCTACCGCGGCGAGCGCCAGCAGCGCGGGCGCTTCCGCGAGTTCTACCAGTGCGACATCGACGTGATCGGCAAGGACAGCCTGAGCGTGCGCTTCGATGCCGAGATGCCGGCTGTGATCCATGCGGTGTTCTCGGAGATGGCGATCGGCAAGTTCACCATCCAGCTCAACAACCGCAAGCTGATGCGCGGCTTCTTCGAGGCGCAGGGCGTATCCGACCCCGAGCAGCAGGCGCTGGTGCTGCGCGAGGTCGACAAGCTCGACAAGCGTGGCGAGGAGCACGTGCGCGACACGCTCACCGGCGAGGGCTTCGGCCTGCCGACGGCAACGGTGGCGGCGATCCTCGATTTCGTGAAGGTGCGTTCGACATCGCATGCCGATGCGATGGCCAGGCTCGATGCGCTCGGCGACGGCGACGGCAACGACGCGCTGCGCGAGGGCGTGGCCGAACTGCGCGAGGTGCTGGAACTGGTGCGCGCGCTGGGCGTGCCCGAGAATCATTACGCGCTCAACTTCTCGATCGCACGCGGCCTGGACTACTACACCGGCACCGTCTACGAGACCATCCTGGATGCCTACCCGCAGATCGGTTCGATCTGCTCCGGCGGCCGCTACGAGAACCTGGCCAGCCACTACACCAAATCGAAACTGCCCGGCGTCGGTATCTCGATCGGCCTGACCCGGCTGTTCTGGCAGCTGCGCGAGGCCGGCGTGATCGACGTGGCCGACAGCACCGTGCAGGCGATGGTCGCGCTGATGGATGCCGATGGCCTGCCCGACGCACTCGACATCGCCCGCCGCCTGCGTGCCGGTGGCATCAACACCGAGGTGCAGATGGAGCCGCGCAAGCTCGGCAAGCAGTTCCAGTACGCCTCGCGCGCCGGCATCCGCTTCGTGGTGCTGGCCGGCGAGGACGAGCAGGCGCGCGGTGTGGTCGCGGTCAAGGATCTCAAGCGCGAGGAGCAGTTCGAGGTCGCGCGCGATCAGCTGGCCAGCACGCTCAAGGTCGAACTGGAACAATCACGCGCGTTGGAAGGACGTTGAATTAATGAAACCGATCAAACTCGATGGCCGCTCGCTGACCCGCGCACAACTGGTGGACGTGGCCTATGGCGCCCATGTCGAACTTGCGCCCGAACAGTTGCCCGCGGTGGCACGCGCGGCCGACTTTCTTGCCGAACAGGTTCGCCGCGAGGAGCCGATCTACGGTGTCTCGACCGGCTTCGGCAGCAATGCCGACCGCCTGCTCGGCGCGCATCGCCTGCGCGAGGAACTGCCGGGCGTCGAAACCAGCGGCGAAACCCTGCATGAGGAGCTGCAGCGCAATCTGATCGTGACCCATGCGGTCTGCGTCGGTGAGCCGTTCGCGCCGGAGATTGTCCGCGCGATGCTGTGCATCCGCATCAACACCCTGATGCGCGGCCATTCCGGCGTGCGGGTCGAAACCTTGCAGGCGCTGACCGACATGCTCAATGCCGGCGTGGTGCCGGTGGTGCCGCAGCTCGGTTCGGTCGGTGCCTCGGGCGATCTGGCACCACTGTCGCACCTGGCCATCGTCCTGCTCGGCGGCGGTGAAGCCTTCTTCGACGGCGATCGCCTGCCTGGGGCGGAGGCGCTGCGCCGTGCCGGCCTGAAGCCCGTCACGCTGTCGTACAAGGAGGGCCTGGCGCTCAACAACGGCACCGCGCAGATGCTGGCCTGCGGCGTACTGGCATTGCACCGGCTGGAGGAACTGCTCGACACCGCCGATCTTGCCGCGGCAATGACCATCGACGCCTTCGCCGGCCGCCTGGGCGCGTTCGCCAAGGAAGTACATGCCTTGCGCCCGCATCCGGGCCAGGTGCAGGTGGCGACCAACCTGCGTCGTCTGCTTGAGGGCTCCACGCTTTCCGACATCCCGTACCACCTCGTCCCGCGTTTCCGGCCGTGGCTGCCGCAGAGCTGGAGCGTGCTTGCCGAGAGCGCGCCGGAATCGCAGGCGCTGCGCTTCGATATCGGCTGGGACTGGGTGCCGCTGACCCAGCGCCACGGCCGCGAGAAGTTCTACGCCCGCTTCCGTCCGTTCCGCGGCGGCAAGAAACACCAGCCGCAGGACAGCTATTCGCTGCGCTGCATTCCGCAGGTCCACGGCGCGGTCCGCGATGCGGCGGCGCAGGCCGCGCGTGTGCTCGAGGTCGAGCTCAACGCGCTGACCGACAACCCGATCGTGTTCCCCGACGCGCAGAAAGAGCATGTGGAGGAGCAGGTGATCTCAGCCGGCCACTTCCACGGCATGCCGCTGGCGCTGGCGATGAGCTACGTCAAGGCGGCGATCCCGGTGTTGGCCAGCATTTCCGAGCGCCGCCTCAACAAACTGGTCGACCCGGCCACCAACGACGGCCTGCCGGCGTTCCTGATCGGCAACGAGGACTCGACCGAATCCGGGCACATGATCGTGCAGTACACCGCCGCGGCGATCGTCAACGACCTGTCCAGCCGGGCGATGCCGGCCTCGGTCTATTCGATCCCGACCAGCGCCAATGCCGAAGACCACGTGTCGATGGGCGCCAACGAGGCACGCCACGTGCTGTCGATGGTAGGCGACCTCGGCAAGGTGCTGGCGCTGGAGCTGTACACCGCCGCGCAGGCGCTGGACCTGCGTCGCGACATGATCAATGCCGCCCGCGACCTGTCGCGTCGCGCCGCTGCGCAGGCATTGGCCGCCAAGGTGGCCGGTGCACCGGCAGCCGACGATGCCGCGCGCGAAGGGTTCCTGGCCGAGGTCGAGGGCCTGCGAATCGAACTGGCCGAAGCCGAGGAATTCCGTCCCGGCATCGCGGTCGCCGCCGCCCATGCCGCGATTCGCGAAGCGATCCCATTCCTGGAGCGCGACCGCGCGATGGATGCGGAAGTCGCGACCGCCGTGCAACTGGTCGCCGACGGCCGGGTGATCGCCGCGGCGCGGGAGGCGTTGAACCGGTAGCTGTTGCTTTTCGGTTGCCGGTGGCCGGTGGCGTATGCCAGCCACCGGCAATGAGCAGGGGGCATCACGACACGGCCGATGTCTGCACGCGATTGCGACCGCTCGACTTGGCCAGGTACAGCGCCCGGTCGGCGTATTCGATCGCGGAGTCGATACCGCCCGATGCCGCGGGGTTGATCTCGTGCACGCCGATGCTGGTGGTGACCCGGGTGGGTCGGCCCAGCGTCTCGCAGGGATTCGACTCCAGCCGGGTACGGATTTTCTCGGCAGCGATTCGCGCCTGGTCGAGATCGTGGCCGGGCAGGGCGGCCACGAACTCCTCGCCGCCGAACCGTGCCAGCAGCGCGCGGTGCGAACGCAGTTCGTCGCCGATCGCATGTGCGACCCAGCGCAGACACGCGTCGCCGGCGAGGTGGCCGTAGCGGTCGTTGATTTCCTTGAAGTGGTCGAGGTCGATCATCAGCAGCGACAACGGCTGCCGGTTCGCGCGTGCCTGATCCAGCATCGGAACCAGTTGTTCGTGGAAATGGCGGCGGTTGTGCAGGCCGGTCAGCGCGTCGCGCTGGTTGGATTCGCGCAGGCGGGCGTTGGCATCACCAAGTTGCGCCAGCGCCTCACGCAGCTCGCGGGTGCGCTCGGCGACCTGGTACTCGAGCTGTCGCTTCGCATCGCGGACGATGCGCTCGTTCTCGTTTCGAAGCGCGGCGTAGCGGTACCCCAGCGCGACCGACAACAGCAGCATTTCCAGTGCCGATCCAATCTGCACGCCGTACTCGGTGACGAAGGTCTTGGGCAATAGCGCGAACGCCACCGAGGCGAACATCGCCGTGCCGACCAGGAAGGTTGCCCAGGCCAGCAGAAAGATCCGTGCCGGCGCATAGCCGAGGCGGATCGCGACGATGGCTTCCACCGCGACCCAGCCGACGCTGATGAACACGCATGCCGAGGCGAGCGGCGTCGAGATTCGGACAGGGAGGAATGCCGAGGCGATGCCGAGCAGGACAAAGAAGGCGATCAATCCCAGTCCGACCCGGTCGCCGAAGCGCCAGCGGTTATTCAGGTCGAGGAACTTGCGTGCGAACTGCTGCACGCCGACCTGGGCCAGACAGATCGAAAGCGGCACCGACTTGTCGGCCAGCCACGACGACTCCGGCCACAGGTACTCGAAGCCCAGGCCGTTGAGGGTGAACAGCACCAGTCCGAACGCGGTCAGGTGGAACACGTACCAGAAGTAGCTCGAATCGCGCGTGGTCAGCCACAACACCAGGTTGTAGAAGAACAGCGCGAGCAGGATCCCGTAGTACAGCCCGATCCCGAACTGGACGTCGCGGGTCATCTCGGCGAACGCGGTGGGCGTGTACAGCACCAGTGGCACCTGCATCGAGCTTTCGCTCTGCACCCGGACGTAGAGGTCGACCGGCTCATCGGCAGGCAGCTCGACCCAGAAGTTCGGATGCCGGTAGCGCACGCTGCGCGCCGAGAAGGGTTGGTGATCGCCGCCATGGTGGCGCACGATCCGGCCGTCGCGGTAGACGGCGTGGAACCGGATGTCGTCGCTGAGCGGGTATTGCTGCACCAGCAGCCAGCGGGTCTGTCCCGGGGCGCGATTGACGACGCGCGCATGGAACCAGAACGCGCCGCGCTGGAAGCCTAGCGCGTCGCTGCCACCGGGAAGCGGTGCGAAGCCGGCCGCTGCGCCGGTCATGACATCTTCCAGTGCATGCCGCCCTTCGCGATCGTGCAGGAAGCTCACGTGGGGGCCAAGGTGGTACTCGGCCGTGTTGTCGTCGAGCACGGCCGGTGGCGGCAGTCCCGGTGCCGAGATGGCCGTTGCCAGTGGTGCGGACACCACCAGCAGCAATACGACCAGCATTGCGATCCACTGGGTTCTGATTCCCATCCCCCAAGTCCCTTGTGACGGAGTTGAGTGGCTACCGACGGCGCCGGTGTGGCGCCTTGATGCCCCCATTGCATTACGGCGACCGTGCCGGGATGCGGACGGCACCCCTCGGGCGAGTGTACTGCCCTCGGCATCGTATCCGCTGCCGCCACAGCCATTCCGTGTGCCTGACCTTCCGGGCCCGTTGACGGTGCTGTTCTCATAAACTAATGTATTAACGCGTTAATACATTAGAAGACGACGATTCATGAAGCGGCGACATGGCGAAGAGGTGCTGGAGGACGCGCTGGCGGGAGGCGTGGCGGAACTGGCCGAGGTTCTGGCGGCGCTGCCGGCACCCGAGCTGATGCAGGCATTCCTCGAAGACCTGTGCACTCCGGCCGAGCTGGAGGCCATGGCCGACCGCTGGCGCGTGGTGCCGCTGCTCGCACAGGGCATTTCGTACCGGGAGATCCACGACCAGACCGGGGTCAGCGTCACCACCATCGGGCGTGTCGCCCGGACCATGGAGCGCGGGGCGGGCGGTTACTCCGCGGCCCTGGAATGCTCGCAATCGAATGTCCGCTGAGGCGGTCGAGGAAAGCAGGATGAGTCAGACCATCGGCAGCGGCGCGCGCGACCGTCTGCGTATCGCAATCCAGAAATCCGGGCGCCTGGCCGAGCCGGCCCGTGCGCTGCTGACCTCGTGCGGGCTGAGCTGGCGCGAAAGCCGCGACCGCCTGTTCTGCTATGGCGAAAGCCTGCCGATCGACCTGCTGCTGGTGCGCGATGACGACATCCCGGGCCTGATCCGTGACGGTGTTTGCGATCTCGGCGTGGTCGGCCGCAACGTGCTGCTCGAGCAGGACATCGCGGTCCGGCGCGAGCGCGAGGCTTCGGTGTTCAGGGAGCTGCGCGCGCTGGGTTTCGGCGGTTGCCGGTTGGCGCTGGCGGTGCCGGAAGGCTGGGAATGGCGCGACCCGTCGCAACTGGCCGGCAAGCGCATCGCCACCAGTTACCCGCAGATCCTGCAGCAGTGGCTGGACGGGCAGGGCGTGCAGGCGGGCGTGGTCGAGTTGTCCGGCTCGGTCGAGATCGCGCCGAAGCTGGGGCAGGCCGACCTGATCTGCGACCTGGTGTCCAGTGGTGCGACCCTGGCCGCGAACCAGCTCAAGCCGGTGATGACCCTGATCGAAAGCGAGGCGGTGCTGGCCGGGCCGGTAGCGGCATTCGATGACGCGCGTGGGGAGTTGGCCGAGCTGCTGCTGCGCCGCCTCGACGGCGTGCTGCGGATGCGCCACAGCAAGCTGTTGATGTTCCGGGCCCCGCGCGAGGCGATTCCGTCGCTGCTGCCGCTGCTGCCGGACGCGGAAGCGCCGACGGTGATGCAGGTCGAGGGCAGCGACGGCCTCGCGTTGCAGGCCCTGTGCCATGGCGTGGTGACCTGGCAGCGGCTGGAGGAGCTCAAGCAGGCCGGTGCCAGCGGACTGCTGGTGCTGCCGGTCGAGGGCATGCTGGCATGAACGCTTCCATCTGCAAGCGGCTCGAATGGTCGCGACTGGACGAGGCCCGGCGCGAAGCGGTACTGGTGCGTCCGGTCGAGGCGCGTGCGCCCGAAGTGGGCGAGGCCGTGGCCGGCATGCTGGCCGACATCCGTGAACGTGGGGCAGCCGCGTTGCGCGAATACACGCGGCGCTTCGACGGCGCCGGTGAGGACGTGCTGGCTGATTTCCGGGCCGGGGCCGACGAGTTCGCCGCCGCGGCCGATGCGCTGTCGCCGACATTGCGCGCCGCGATCGATGAAGCCGCGGTGCGGATCGAACTGTTCCACCGCGAAGGCATGGCGCAGCCATACGGAGTCGATACCGCCGATGGCGTCCGCTGCGAACGCATCCTGCGTCCGATCGAGCGGGTCGGGCTGTACGTCCCCGCCGGTTCCGCGCCGTTGCCGTCCACCGCCTTGATGCTGGGCATACCGGCGCGGCTGGCCGGTTGCCGCGAGGTGGTGCTGTGCACGCCGCCACGTCATGACGGCAGTGCCGATCCGGCGGTGCTGTACGCGGCCGCGCGTTGCGGCATCGACACTGTGTTCAAGCTCGGCGGCGTGCAGGCGATCGGTGCGATGGCCTACGGCGCCGGCGGTGTGCCGCGTTGCGACAAGCTGTTCGGCCCCGGCAACGGCTGGGTCACCGAGGCCAAGCGGCAGGTGTCGTCGGCTGCGGGCGGCGTCGGCGTTGGCATCGACATGCCGGCCGGGCCGTCGGAGGTGCTGGTGATCGCCGATGCCGGCGCCAATCCGGCCTTCGTCGCCGCCGACCTGTTGTCGCAGGCCGAGCACGGCCCCGATTCGCAGGTGCTGTTGCTCAGCGAGGATGCGGCCCTTCTCGATGCGGTGGCTGCCGGGATCGAAACCCAACTGGCAGCACTGCCGCGGGCCGATATCGCCCGCAAGGCGTTGCAGTCGTCGTTGCTGGTGCAGGTCGAATCTCTGGATCAGGCGTTCGAGATCAGCAACCGCTATGCGCCGGAGCACCTGATCCTGGCCCTGCGCGATGCGCGAAGCCAGTTGCCGAAGGTACGCGTGGCCGGCTCGGTGTTTCTCGGCGACTGGGCGCCGGAAGCACTTGGCGACTACTGCAGCGGTACCAACCACGTGCTGCCGACCGGCGGCGCAGCGCGCTTTTGCAGTGGCGTCAGCGTGGCCAGCTTCCAGGTCGCGATCACCGTGCAGGAAGTTTCCGCCGCCGGACTGGCCGTGGTCGGTCCCTGTGCGGCCGAACTTGCCGCGGCGGAGGGACTGGACGCGCACCGGCGTGCGGTCACACTGCGCCTGGAGGCGGCCGCATGAGCGTCGATCCGAAGCCGGGTGTCCTGGACCTCGTGCGCGAGGATCTGCGCGATTTCGGCGGCTACTCGTCGGCGCGGACCGAAGCCCTGTGCGGCGAGATATGGCTCAACGCCAATGAGTCGCCCTGGGCCAATCCGGCCGACGCCGATGGCAACAGCCGGCGCTACCCCGATCCGCAACCGCAGGCGCTGCGCGAGAAGCTCGCCGGGTTGTACGGCTGCGACATAACCCGGCTGTTGATCGGCCGCGGCAGCGACGAGGCCATCGATCTGCTGGTACGCGCGTTGTGCGAACCGGGTCGTGACGCGGTGGTGGTCACGCCACCGGTGTTCGGCATGTATGCGGTCTGCGCGCGGTTGCAGAATGCGCGGCTGGTCGAGGTGCCCCTGGTCGACGACGAAGCCGGCTTCGCGCCGGACTTTGCCGCGATCGCCGATGCCGCGCTGACGAACCGGGCGAAGCTGGTGTTTCTGTGTTCGCCATCGAATCCGACAGGCGGCTCGATCCCGCTTGCGGACGTCGGAGCGCTGGCCCGGAAGCTCGAAGGCCGCGCGCTGGTCGTGGTCGATGAGGCCTATGGCGAGTTTTCGGATGTCGCGTCGGCGATCGGCCTGATCGACAGGTGTTCCAACATCGCCGTGCTGCGCACGCTGTCGAAGGCGCATGCGCTGGCCGCCGCACGGATCGGTTCCCTGATCGCCGATGCCGGCCTGATCGCGGTGCTGCGCTGCTGCCAGGCCCCGTATCCGGTGCCGGCGCCGTGCACGGAGCTGGCCCTGGCTGCACTCACCGGGGCCGCGCTGGCCCGCACCCGGCAGCGGGTCGAAACGGTCAAGGCCGCGCGCGCGCGGTTGCAGACAGACCTCGCCGCACTGCCGTCGGTCGTGCGCGTCTATCCATCGCAAGGCAACTATCTGCTGGTGCGTTTCCGCGATGCGGAAACGGCGTTCCAGGCGCTGCTTTCCTCCGGGGTGGTCGTGCGTGACCAGCGTTCCGCGCCGCAGTTGGACGACGCGCTGCGGATCAGCATCGGCACGCCGGAGCAGAACGCGCTGGTGCTGGATGTATTGCAGCGGCTTGACGCCGGCAGCCGGGCGGTGAACGCATGAGCACGCTGTCATGAGCACGCTGCAGCCGATCCTGTTCGTCGATCGTGACGGCACCCTGATCGCGGAGCCGCCGGACCACCAGATCGACAGTTTCGAGAAGCTGTGCTTTGTCGAGGGCGTGGTGCCGGCGATGTTGCGCCTGCGCGATGCCGGCTACCAGTTCGTGATGGTCACCAACCAGGACGGGCTCGGGACCGATGCCTACCCACGCGAGAGCTTCGAAGGTCCGCACGCGCTGATGATGCAGCTGTTCGAGAGCCAGGGCATCCGCTTCCGCGAGGTGCTGATCGATACCAGCTTCCCGGCCGACAACGCGCCGACGCGCAAGCCGGGTATCGGTCTGGTGCTGCACTACCTCAGGGATCGCGGTATCGACTGGACCCGCTCGGCGATGGTCGGCGACCGCGAGACCGACAACGCCTTCGCCCGCAATCTCGGCATCCGCGCGTTCCAGTTGCGCACCAAGGAGTTCGGCGGCGATTGGGATTGGGCCGGAATCGCACACGAGCTTGCGGATGCGCCGCGCACGGCACGGGTTGGCCGGAATACCCGTGAGACGAAGATCGATGTCGAAGTCGACCTCGACCGCAGTGCCGAGCCGCGGGTGTCGACCGGAATCGGTTTCTACGACCACATGCTGGAGCAGGTCGGCAAGCACGGTGGTTTCGCGCTGTCTTTGCGATGCGAGGGTGACCTGCACATCGACGAGCACCACACCGTCGAGGACTGCGCGCTGGCACTGGGACAGGCATTACGCGAGGCCCTGGGCGACAAGCGTGGTATTGGCCGCTATGGGTTCACCCTGCCGATGGACGAGACCCTGGCGTCCGCCGCGCTGGACTTCTCCGGGCGGCCGTATTTCGTCTTCGATGGCGATTTCAGGCGCGACAAGGTCGGTGGGCTTTCGACCGAAATGGTGCCGCACTTCTTCCGTTCGCTATGCGAAACCGCCGGTCTCAATCTCAACCTCAAGGTCGAGGGCGACAACGACCATCACAAGGTCGAGGCCTGCTTCAAGGCGTTCGCGCGTGCATTGCGACAGGCGATCCGCCGCGAGGGCAATGAGTTGCCGAGCACCAAGGGAGTGCTGTGATGAGGGTCGTGTTGATCGACTCGGGCGGTGCCAACATCGGCTCGGTGCGCTACGCCTTCGAGCGGCTCGGCGTGGACGCCCGGTTGAGCGCCGACCCGGAAACGATCGCATCCGCCGACCGCGTGATCCTGCCCGGTGTTGGCGCTGCAACGGCCGGGATGACCCGCCTGCGCGATCTTGGGCTGATCGAACTGGTGCGCGACCTGCAGCAACCACTGCTGGGTATATGCCTCGGCATGCAAATGCTGTTCGAATCCTCGGAGGAAGGCGACGTGGAATGTCTTGGTCTGATGCCGGGGCGGGTGCGCCGGATGCCCGGCTGGCCCGGCCTGCGGGTTCCGCACATGGGCTGGAATACCCTGCAGATGCAGCGCGAAGATCCGCTGCTTGCAGGCATCGGCGATGGCAGCCATGCCTACTTCGTGCACGGTTATGCCGCGCCGGTCAGCGACGACACTCTGGCGACCAGCGAGCATGGCGAACCGTTCGCTGCCGTCGTGCGCCGTGGCCGTTGCTGGGGCGCGCAGTTCCATCCCGAACGCTCGGCCACGGTCGGTGCGCGCCTGCTCGAGAACTTCCTGTCGGAGTCGCTGGCATGAGTGCCGGGTTCGAACTGTATCCGGCGATCGACGTGCGCGATGGCCGTACCGTGCGCCTGCACCAGGGCGACTATGCGCGGGAAACCCGGTACGAAGATGCGCCGCTGGTTCTCGCCAAGCGGTACGCCGCCGCCGGAGCACGCTGGTTGCATCTGGTCGATCTGGATGCCGCGCGGGCCGGGGGCTACACGCTGGCGCCATTGCTGCGGCGGATCGACACCGAAACCGGCATGCAGGTGCAGACCGGTGGCGGCATCCGTAGCGAGGCCGACGTGGAAGCGTTGCTGGAAGCCGGCGCCACCCGCGTGGTGGTCGGTTCGCTGGCCGTGCGCGAACCGGAAACCGTCGCGGGCTGGATCGATCGGTTCGGTGCCCGGCGCATCACGGTTGCGCTGGATGCGCGGCGGGTGGACGGCAGCTGGCAGCTGCCGGTGGCCGGTTGGACGCAAGACAGCGGCGTTGGCCTGGAAACGATGCTCGCGTACTACGCCAACGCCGGGTTGCAGCACCTGCTGTGCACCGACATCGACCGCGACGGCACCCTCGGCGGGCCGAACATCGACCTGTACCGGCATATCGCCGCCGCTGCATCCGGCCTGCGGGTGCAGGCGTCGGGCGGGATGCGCGACATCGCCGACATCGCCGCTGCGCACGAAGCCGGTTGCGCCGGCGCCGTGCTCGGCAAGGCGCTGCTCGATGGCCGCTTCGCGCTCGCCGACGCGTTGGCGGAGGCGGCATGCTGAGCCGACGCATCATTCCCTGCCTGGACGTGCGCGACGGCCGTGTGGTCAAGGGCGTGCGCTTTCGCGATCACGTCGACATGGGAGACATCGTCGGATTGGCCTTGCGCTATCGCGACGAGGGCGCCGACGAG
This sequence comes from Lysobacter alkalisoli, assembly GCF_006547045.1. Classification (NCBI taxonomy): domain Bacteria; kingdom Pseudomonadati; phylum Pseudomonadota; class Gammaproteobacteria; order Lysobacterales; family Lysobacteraceae; genus Marilutibacter; species Marilutibacter alkalisoli. Next base: position 2,313,117 of record NZ_CP041242.1, on the reverse strand, counting down.
CTGGTGTTCTACGACATCACCGCCAGTCCGCAAGGCCGCAGCGTCGATCGTGACTGGATCGAGCGCGTGGCGCGGGTGATCGACATCCCGTTCTGCGTCGCCGGTGGCATCCGCAGCGTAGAGGACGCGCGCACGGTGCTTCATGCCGGCGCCGACAAAGTGTCGGTCAACACCCCGGCGCTGGAACGACCGGCGCTGATCGCCGAACTGGCCGAAGCTTTCGGCGTGCAGTGCGTGGTGGTCGGGATCGACAGCCTGCGCGACGCCGATGGCGAGTGGCGGGTGCGCCAGTACACCGGCGATCCTTCCAGGACGCAGGCGCTGGCGAAGCGGACGCTGGACTGGGTGGACGAGGTACAGGGCCTGGGTGCTGGCGAGATCGTGCTCAATTGCATGGGCAGCGACGGCGTACGCCAGGGGTACGATGTCGAACAGCTCGAGGCGGTACGCCTGCTGTGCAACGTGCCGCTGATCGCATCCGGCGGCGCTGGCGTGCCGGAACATTTCAGCGAGGTGTTCCGTCAGGCCGATGTCGATGGCGCGCTGGCGGCCAGCGTGTTCCATTCCGGTGCGATCGCGATACCGACATTGAAGCAGCAGCTCCGTGCAGACGGAATCGAGGTGCGCAGTGTTTGATGAGCATGAGGCCGGTCCCTCGCAAAAGCCCGCACATCCACGCGCGGACCTCTCAATGGATTCCCTGGCCTGGGACAAACAGGGCGGTCTGCTGCCGGCCATCGTGCAGGACGACCGTACGCTCCGGATACTGATGCTGGGCTACATGGATCGCGCCGCACTGCAGGCCACCCTGGACACGCGGCGGGTGACCTTCTTCAGCCGCAGCAAAGGGCGGTTGTGGACCAAGGGCGAGTCGTCCGGGCATTTCCTCGACCTGGTCTCGATCGAGGCCGATTGCGACAGCGACACCCTGTTGCTGATGGCTCGGCCGAATGGTCCGACCTGCCACCTCGGCACCACCAGCTGTTTCCGCCAGGCGCCGGGCGCGTTCCTCACCGAGCTCGACGCGCTGGTCGGACAGCGCGAACGCGAGCGTCCCGAAAAGAGCTACACCACCGGCCTGTTCGAGGCCGGGGTGCGACGGATTGCGCAGAAGGTCGGCGAGGAGGGTGTGGAGACGGCGCTGGCGGCGGTCGCGCAGGACGAAGAGGCGCTGTGCAACGAGGCCGGCGACCTGCTGTTCCACCTGCTGGTGCTGCTGCGCGCACGCGGGCGCTCGCTGGACGACGTGGTCGAGGTGCTCCGGCAGCGGCATCGGGTTTGCTGACGGGCCTCATCGTCCTGCAGGCATCAGGCGGCATAATCGGCCTTCCGCCCGGAGCCGCCCGCCCACATGACGATGAAGGACTCTTTCCGTACCCGCTTCAACCTGCCGGCATTGCTGATGGCAGGGCTGGCGTGGATGTCGTTGTCGGTGTCCGCTACCGATTGCGATGGGGGCCTGGTCTATCTCGACGCCAACCGCAACGGCCAGCGTGACGAGGGCGAGCCGGGCGTGTCCGGCGTGCGGGTTTCCGATGGCGTCGCCATCGTGACCACCGATGCCGAAGGGCGTTACCGCCTGGCCGCGATCGATGGCCGCAGCCGCTTCGCGATCAAGCCGCCGGAGCATGCGGTTCCGATGCGCGCGGACGGCTTGCCGGACTACTGGGGCAATGTGCAGCGCGAACCCGGACCCGAACTGAAGTACGGCGGGGTGCCGGTGACCCGCGACGGTTGCCGCGATTTCGCGCTGTGGCCGCGCGAAACCGGTGATGAGCTCGAAGTGCTCGTGTTCGGCGATCCCCAGCCCAAATCCACCGTCGACGTTGACTACTACCGCCGCGACATCGTCGAGCCGCTGCTGCAGGAACAGGCCGGTGCCGGGCGACCGCTGGCCTCGCTCGGGCTCAGCCTCGGCGACATCGTCAACGACGACCTGTCGCTGTATCCGGTGATGAACGCGCAGACCGCGCGGCTCGGCATCCCGTGGCTGCATGTGCCCGGAAACCACGACCTCGATTTCGATGCGGCGGACGATACCGGCTCGCTGTCGACCTTTCGCCACCATTTCGGCCCCGATACCTTCGCCTGGGAAGAGCCGCAGGCCTCGTTCATCGTGCTCGACGACGTGATCTACCAGCCCGGGCAGCGTCCGGCCTACATCGGCGGGCTGCGCGAGGACCAGTTCGAATTCCTCGAACAGTACCTGGCCGGGGCCCGTCGCGACCGACTGCTGGTGATCGCCGTGCACATCCCGTTCTTCGATACCACGCCGGGCCGGGAGAGCTTCCGCCGTGCCGACCGCGAGCGCCTGTTCGCGATGCTGGAGCCATTCGAACAGGTGCTGCTGCTCAGCGCGCATACCCATATGCAGCAGCATGTCTGGCACGGGCCCGAAAGCGGCTGGCATGGCAGGGAACCGTTGCACGAATACAACGTTGGTGCCACCTGCGGCTCGTTCTGGTCGGGCGTGAAGGACGCCGACGGCATTCCCGATACCACCATGAGCGACGGTACCCCCAACGGTCATGCGCGGATGCAGGTGGCGGCCGATGGCGGCTATTCACTGCAGTGGAAGGTCGCGAGGCGCGGGCCGCAGGAAGGACTGTCCGACGCGATGGCGCTGCATGCACCGAAGGTGCTGCGTCGCGGCGCCTGGCCCGGTTTCGGGGTGCATGCGAATGTGTTCATGGGCGATGCCGACACCCGTGTCGAGTTCCGCATCGACGGTGGCGCATGGGAACCGATGCAGCACGTCGTGAAACCCGACCCTCGGATCCTGGCGATCAATGTCGCCGACGATGCCTCCGCCACACTGCGTGGCTACGACCGCGCCCCGGAAGCCAAGCCTTCGCCGCATCTGTGGCGCGCCGCACTGCCGACCGACCTGCCGGTCGGTGAACATCGCATCGAGGTGCGCGCCTTCGACCGCTGGCAGGGCGAGCAGCGCGCGAGTACGGTCTATCGTCTGGAAGACGCCGAGCCTTGATTCGTAGCCCGGGTGCGGCTTCGCCCTGCCCGGGTTACGAGGCTGCGGGCACGATCCCGGAGAACGACTCGTGGCGCGGGTGGCCGTGGGTGGCTTCGCCTTCGCGTGGTTGCGGATAGTCCTCGCGGCGGTCGAGCAGGGCGGTCTGCAGCCCGGCCTCGCGCGCGGCGTCGAGTTCCTCGACCACGTCCGACAGGAACAGGATCTCGCCAGCCGGGAGGCCGATGCTGTCGACGATGTTGCGGTAGCTCTGCGCTTCGCGCTTGCCGCCGATCTCGGTATCGAACCAGCCCGAGAACAGCGGCGTCAGGTCGCCGGCGTCGCTGTGGCCGAAGAACAGCCGTTGCGCCGGCACGCTGCCGGAGGAATAGACGTACAGCGGCAGCCCGGCCGCGTGCCACGCCTGCAGCATCTCGGCGGCGTCCGGGTAGATGTGGGCGGTGAAGTCGGCGCTGCGATAGCCATCGGCCCAGACCATGCCCTGCAATGCCTTCAGCGCGGTGTGCTTGCGGTCTTCATCGATCCAGCCTTGCAGCACCTCGACGACCATGTGGTCGCTGCACATGCCGCCATTGTCGGTGGCGACGGTGTCGAGCCATTTGCGCACCGCCGGTTCCTTGCCGTGCATCTCGACGAAGCGGGGCAGGGCACGTCGCGCGTAGGGGAACAGCACGTCCTTGACGAAGGAGATGCTGCTGGTCGTGCCTTCGATGTCGGTGAGGATGGCCTTGGGCGCGGACATTCAGACCGCCTGCCCGCGCTCGTAGCGCGGGAACTTCTGTGCGATGTCGGTGCCGGTGAAATGGCCGACCCAGCCATCGGGCTCGGTGAAGAAACGGATCGCGATGAAGCTCGGTTCCGGCCCCATGTCGAACCAGTGGGTGGTGCCGTCCGGTACCGCGATCAGGTCGCCGGCCTCGCACAGCACTTCGTAGACCTTGTCGTCGACGTGCAGGGTGAACAGGCCCGAGCCGGCGACGAAGAAGCGGACCTCGTCTTCCTTGTGGAAGTGTTCGTCGAGGAACTTGCTCCGCATCGCCTCCTTCTGCGGATTGTCCGGTGCGATGCTGACCACGTCGACGGTCTTGAAACCGTGCTCGGAAACAAGGCGGTCTATGTCGGCGCGATAGGCGGCCATGATCGCTTCGGGCGGGTCGCCCGGCTTGACCGGCTGGTCGGCTTCCCATTGTTCGAAGGCGACGTTGATGCGGGCCAGTTCGGCGGCCATCCCGGCATGGTCCGAGGTGGTCAGGTGCGGATTGGCGGGATCGGTGTCGGAAAAAATGCGCAGGCGGCTCATCTCAGCTTCCTCAACTCAAGTTCGGCGGCGAGCAGGAACTCGAATGCCTCAAGGTGGCGGCGGGCCTCGGCCATGTCGCGGCCCCAGGCGTACAGGCCATGGCCATCGATGAGGTAGCCCCACAGGGTCTGCTGGTCGAGCAGGCAGTCGACCTGTGCGGCCAGGGTCGACATGTCCTGGCTGTTGGGCAGTACCGGCAGCTCGATCGCGGTTTCATGGGTGGTATTGCCGGTGAAGGCTTTCAGCAGCTCGTAGCCTTCCAGGTGGACATGCCCGGCTCCGGCGTACAGGCGCGAGGCCACGGTCTGGACCAGCGAATGGGTATGCAGGACGCAGCCTGTCTCCGGGAAGCGCTTGTAAAGCTGGGTGTGCAGCAGCGTTTCGGCCGAGGATTTCTTGTCCGTCGCGACCGGCCTGCCGTCGAGGTCGACGACCATGATGTCGTCTTCGACCAGCCGCCCCTTGTCGCGGCCGGAAACGGTGATGGCGACGTGGCGCTCGTCCATCCGCTGCGAGAAGTTGCTGCTGGTGGCCGGGGTCCAGCCACGCTCGGACAGCTCGCGGATGTTGACGATCAGTTCGCCCGCGCAGTGGGCGAGGCGGGCGGGGTCGTAAGGGAGGGCGCTCATGCCGACAATTCTAGCGGACGCGATGACATGCTCGGGGGAAGCCGGTGGCCATGGGTTTGCGGGACACGCCGCAAGTACGTCCATGTAGGCTCATCGTCGGCATCCTGCCTCCGAAGGTCCCGCAAACCCATGGCCACCGGCTTCTGGACAGTTGGCCGGCGCTTCAAGCCCCCTTGGTAAGGGGGCGGCTCGCGCCGTAGGCGCGAGCGGGGGATTGGAAGCATGGCCTGGAGCCCAAGGTTTGCAACGCAAACTTTGGGAGCTTCATTGGCGCATGCGTCAATGAAGCTGGCTTCAGATCACTGCGCGGATCAGCACGATCAGCACCAGCAGCGGGGCGAGGACGCGCAGCACCCAGCGCAGCGCCACGAACATCCACTCCGGCATCTCGGACAGCTCGCTGCGCAGCACCTTGCGGCTCAGTGCCCAGCCGGCGAACAGGGAGATCAACAGGCCGCCCAGCGGCAGCATCAGATCGTTGGCGAGGAACTCGACGAAATCCATGATGTTCTTGCCGCCGAGCACGTTCATGTCGGCGGGGAACCTCACCCCGACCACAGGTTCAGCGACAGCACCGACAGCAGGCCGACCGCCCAGGACAGGCCGGCAAGCAACAGCGCCGCGCCCTTGCGGTTCTTGATCCCGAACTTCTCGCTCAGGAACGCTGTGCCAGGCTCCAGCAGCGAGATCGACGATGTCCATGCCGCGATCGCAAGCAGGCCGAAGAACAGCAGGCCGTACACGGTGCCGAACGCCATCGCCTCGAACGCCAGTGGCAGCGAGGCGAAGATCAGGCCGGGACCGCCGCCGGCCGGATCGAGACCGAAAGTGATCACGATCGGGAAGATCGCCATGCCGGCGAGCAGGGCGATCGAGGTGTCGGTCAGCGCGACCGCGGCCACCGTGCGCGGGATCGAGATGCCCTCGCGCGGCAGGTAGGCGCCGTAGGTCATCATCGTCGCCATGCCCAGGCTGAGGGTGAAGAAGGCCTGGCCCATCGCGCTCAGGAACACACCGCCGGTGATGCGCGAGAAGTCCGGCTTGAACAGGAACGCCAGCGCCTCGCCGAAGTGGCCGGTGGTCAGGCCATAGCCGACCAGCAACAGCAGCAACAGCAGCAGCGCCGGCATCAGGAAGCGGACCGCGCGTTCCAGTCCCTGTTCCACACCCAGCGCTACCACCACCGTAGTCAGGAGCATGAACAGTGCATGCCAGAAGGTCAGCTCCAGCGGGTTCGACAACAAGGCCGAGAACGTCGCCGCGGGATCGGTGATGCCGGCGCCGCCGAACAGGTGTTTCAGGTACAACCAGGCGTAGTGCAGGGTCCAGCCGGCGACCACGCTGTAGAAACTCAGGATCAGTACCCCGGCGACGATCCCCATCCAGCCGATGGCGACCCAGCCGCGGCTGCTGCCTTCCTCGCGCGAAATCTTGCGCAGGGTGTTGATCGGGCTCATGCGCCCGTGGCGGCCGATCAGCACCTCGGCGATCAGGATCGGCAGTCCGACCAGGACGATGCAGGCCAGATAGACCAGCACGAAGGCGCCGCCGCCGTTGTCCGAGGTCAGGTAGGGGAAGCGCCAGATGTTGCCCAGCCCGACCGCCGAACCGGCGGCGGCGAGGATGAACATCAGGCGGGATGACCACATGCCGTGGATCGAGGTTTTTTCCATGACGGTCTGCTGTGCCTCGTATTGCTGTTGCTCGGGCGACCGGTCGCGGTGCCCTGTCTGCGGATTACGGCTGTGGGGAGGCCGGACGGTTGGATGAGGTGACGGCGGGTTGTGGCGCCACGCGCAGGATCTTGAATCCGAGGTAGGCCAGGAGCGCCGACATGAACGGACTGATCAGATTGAAGAAGGCGTACGGCAGGTAATCGAGCGTGGCCACGCCAAGGGTGACCGCCATGTAGGCGCCACAGGTGTTCCACGGGATCAGCGGCGAGGTGATCGTGCCGGCATCCTCGAGCGCGCGCGACAGGTTGACCGGAGCCAGCCCGCGGCGTTCGTACTCGGGCTTGTACAGGCGGCCGGTCAGCACGATCGACATGTACTGGTCGGCAGCGATCGCGTTCGAGCCGACCGCGGTCGCCAGGGTCGCGGCGATCAGTGAGCCGGTCGACTTCGCCGCCTTCAGCACGCTGCGGATCATCCGTTCCAGCAGGCCGGTCTTCTCCATCACCGCGCCGAACCCCATCGCACAGATGATCAGCCAGATGGTGTTGAGCATGCTGCTCATGCCGCCGCGGCTGAGCAGCTCGTCGACCGCCTCGTTGCCGGTGCCGGCCTTGTAGCCGTCGGCGAGTGCGCTCCACACGCCCGCCAGCATCGCCATCGGCCGCGACAGCGCCTCCTTGTCGGCCAGCTTCAGCACCAGTTCGGGCTGGAAGATCACCGCGAACACGCCGCCGAGCAGGGCGCCGATCAGGATCGTCGGGTAGGCCGGGAAGCGGCGGATCGCCAGTACGAACACCACCGCCATCGGAATCAGCAGATGCAGTCCGAGGTTGAACTGCCCGCCCAGCACCTCCGGCAGATCGCCGAAGCCGCTGTCGCCGCTGCCGCGTGCGGCGTTCAGGCCGACCACGGTGAACAGCACCAGAGCGATCAGGATGCTGGGTACCGTGGTCCAGGTCATGTGCCGGATATGCGCGAACAGTTCGCTGCCGGCGGCGGCCGGCGCGATGTTGGTGGTGTCCGACAACGGCGACATCTTGTCGCCGAAATAGGCGCCGGAAATGACCGCGCCGGCGGTGATCGCCGGCGACATGTCCAGGCCCTGGCCAACGCCGATCAGGGCCACGCCGAGGGTGCCGGCGACCGTCCACGAGCTGCCGATCGCCAGCGCCACGATCGCGCAGATCAGGCAGGCGGCCGGGTAGAAGAACGACGGGTGCAGCAGCTTCAGGCCGTAGACGATCAGGGTCGGCACCGTGCCGGACAGGATCCAGGTGCCGATCAATGCGCCAACCGCAAGCAGGATGAAGATCGGCACGATCGCCAGCGAGATGCCGTGCACCAGGCTGTTCTGGATATCGATCCAGCGCTGGCCGTTGCGCAGGCCGATCAGGGCGGCCACGCCGGCGGCCAGCATCAGCGAGACCTGGTTGGCGCCGTAGGAGGCATCGTCGGCGAACACGTACACCGCGCCGGCCAGCAGCACCGCGAGGAACACCAGGGGGGTCACCGCCTGCCACAAACTGGGTTCGAGCACGCTGGGCTCGCGGCCCGGGCGGGTGTTCACGTTGTCTTGCATCAGGTTCCCCGGCTGGATTCCCGGAAGGTTCGCCGGGAGTACGTTCAACACCGGCGGCGCGTTGCGGCGTCCGTCCGGCGAAGTGGCGCGCCACCATAACCCAGCCGTGAAACCGGCAGCAAGGGACGGTCGTTGGCGATTACGGCCGTCATGGATCGGCGATACTGGGGCGCCCCTCGTTCATTTTTTTGCCCGATGTCCCATAACGAACCCGGTACTGCTTCCCCCGACATCCACGGCCTGGCGGCGGGTCTTGCCGAGGCGCTGCAGATCCACGCCCGGCGCTGGCCCGGCGAGGCGGAGGCTGCCGGGCAGTTCCTGGAACTGCTGGCCGATTCATTCGATCCGTTCGAGCGCTCGCGGCTGGCCGGGCACTTCACCGCTTCGGCCTGGCTGGTCGATCGCTCCGGGACGCGGGTGCTGCTGACCCACCACCGCAAACTCGAACGCTGGCTGCAACTCGGCGGCCATGCCGACGGCGACCGCGACCTGGCCCGGGTGGCCCTGCGAGAAGCGGAAGAGGAGTCCGGGCTGGGTGGATTGAGCGTCGAGCCCGAACCCTTCGATCTCGACCGCCACTGGATTCCCGAACGCGGCGACGTGCCCGGTCACTGGCACTACGACGTGCGCTACGTCGTCCGAGCCGGCACGGACGAGGATTTCGTGGTCAGCGAGGAGTCGCTGGACCTGGCCTGGCGCGACATTCGGGCGCTGGCCGACGACGAAGGCGCCGACCCGTCATTGCTGCGGATGGCGGAGAAGTGGCTGCAGCGGCAGAGACCGCGACCGTAGCCCGTAGCCCGGGTAAGCGAAGCGCACCCGGGATTGCGGACATCATGTCCCGGGTGCGCTTCGCTTACCCGGGCTACGTCCGTCCGCGGGATATCAATCCGCGCGGCCTGAGAACTCGCCGGTGGTGGTGTTCACCAGTACGCGCTCGCCGTTGCCGACGTACTCGGGAACCATGATCTCGATCCCGGTCGCCAGCCTGGCCGGCTTCGGCCGCTTGGTGGCGGTGCCGCCCTTCAGCTCCGGCGGGGTGTCGACCACTTCGATCGCCACCGTCTGCGGCAGTTGCAGGGCCACCGGCTGGTCGTCGATCAACTGCACGTAGCAGCCCGACAGGTCGTCGATGATGTAGCCGGCGTCGTCGCCGATGGCATCGGCATCGAGCATGTACGAGCTGTAGTCCTCGTCGTCGAGGAACACGAAAGTGTCGCCGTCCTTGTACGAATAGGTCGCCTGGCGGCGGGCCAGCTCGACTTCCTTCAGGTCGTCGTCGGCGTCGAAGCTGGCGTCGAGCTTGTTGCCGCCGGGCACCGAGTACATGGTGAAACGGAAGCGGACATTGCCGCCGCGGCCCTGCGGCGAGCTGCGCTCGATGTTGCGGATCTGGTAGACGCCGTTGTTGTGTTCGACGACGTTGCCTTTCTTGATGTCGCTGGCTTTCATGGGATGCCGTGATTGAGGGTTGTTTTTTTTGCTCCTTCCCCCGCTTGCGGGGGAAGGCCGGGATGGGGGCGAAGCGTTACTTCGGCGCCAGCCGGGTCGCGCCATCCAGCCGGATCGTCTCGCCGTTGAGGTAGGTGTTGCCGAGGATGTAGGCGACCAGGTCGGCGAACTCCTCCGGCTTGCCCAGCCGCGACGGGAACGGGATCGAGGCGGCCAGCGACTGCTGCACGCTCTCGGGCATGCCGTCGACCATCGGCGTCCAGAACACGCCCGGCGCGATCGTCATCACCCGGATGCCGAAGCGCGACAGCTCGCGCGCCATCGGCAGGGTCATGCCGACCACGCCGCCCTTGCTGGCCGAGTACGCGGCCTGGCCGATCTGGCCCTCGTAGGCGGCCACCGAGGCGGTGTTGACGATCACTCCGCGCTCGCCGTCGCTGCCGGCCTCGTTGTGCTGCATCAGGTTGGCCGCGGCCTTGGCGACGTTGAAGCTGCCGACCAGGTTGACCATGACCGTGGACTGGAAGTTGGCCAACGGCATCGGCGCCTCGCGTCCGAGCACGCGGCCGGGGCCGAGGATGCCGGCGCAGTTGACCAGCGTGTTGAGCCCGCCAAGGAACTCGCGCGCGGCCTCGACATTGGCGGTCACGCCATCCTCGCTGGTCACGTCGGTCTTGAAGTAGCGGGCGTTCGCCTCGCCCAGTTCGGCTACCGCGGCGGCGCCCTTCTCGTCGTTGACGTCGAACAGCGCGACCTTGCCGCCACGGGCGACGAGGTGTTTGGCGACGGCCAGGCCAAGGCCGGAAACGCCACCGGTGACGATGGCCAGGGAGGAATCAAGCTGCATGTCGGTACGGCTCCACGCGGGTGAGCCGCACATTCTAGGGTTTGTTGACCATTACCAGTAGGCCGCGTTGCCCTGCAGCCGGCAGTGAGGCCGCGTGCGTCTCAGTCCGGAGCCCCGGCCCGGTACCGTTGCAGGAACTGATCGGGCGGCAGGCCTGGTGCATACAGGAAACCCTGCCCGGTGGTGATGCCCAACTGCAGCAGGAAGTCGCGCTGGGCCGGGGTTTCCACGCCCTCGGCCACCACCTGCAGGCCGAGGCTGCTGGCGATCCCGGTCACCGCCTGGCAGACCGCCACGTCGGAGTGGTTGTCGGGGACGCCCTGGATGAACAGCTGGCTGAGCTTGAGACCGCTGATCGGCAGCCGGCGCAGGTAGTTGAGCGCGCTGTAACCCTCGCCGAAGTCGTCGATCGACAGCTGCACCCCCATGCCGCGCAGTTCATCGAATGCGCGATGGGTGTCCGGGTCGTCCTCGATCAGCACCCGTTCGGTGAATTCCAGTTCCAGCATGTGGCCGGGCAGGTCGCTCTGGTCGAGCGCCTCGCGCACGCTCTGGATCAGGTCCTCGCTGAGGAACTGGCGGTAGGAGACGTTGATCGCGATGCGGTCGATCGCGAGCCCGGCATCGCGCCATTGGCGCAGTTGCCGGCAGCCTTCGCGCAGGACCCAGCGGCCGATGCCGACGATGTCGCCGGTGGTCTCGGCATGGTCGATGAAGCGGTCCGGGCGCATCTCGCCGAGCGAGCGGTTGCGCCAGCGGATCAGCGCTTCGCTGCCGACCAGGCGGCCGGAGCCGAGGTCGACCTGTGGTTGGTAGACCAGATGGAACTCATCGTTGTAGACCGCGCGCCGCAGGTGGGTTTCCAGTTGCAGGCGCTGCAGTTGCTGCTCGGCCAGTTCGGCAGTGAATGCCTGCCAGCCGTTGCGGCCACGGCGCTTGCTGTCGTACATCGCCGCGTCGGCGCACTGGATCAGCTGCGAGGAGGCCAGGCCGTCCTGTGGTGCGTGGGCGATGCCGATGCTGGTGGTGATCGCGAACTCCTCGCCGTCGAGATGAAAGGGGGGGTCGAAAGCTTTCAGGATGCCCTCGGCCAGCCGCTGCGGCCGCCCGGCATCGTCTCCATTCACGCAGATGACCAGGAATTCGTCGCCGCCGAAACGGGCCAACTGGCCTTCCAGGCCAACCACCTGCGCGATGCGTCGCGAGGCATGGACCAGCAAGCGATCGCCGGCGGCATGGCCGAGCATGTCGTTGACGATCTTGAACCGGTCCAGGTCGACATAGAGCACGGCGATCTGGGCGTACTCGGGATCTTCCAGCCAGGCGTCGAGTTCGTTGAGGATGGCGTCGCGGTTGAGCAGGCCGGTCAGGGTGTCGGTGCGTGCTTGTTGGCGCAGTGTCTCTTCCGAATGCTTGCGTTCGGTGATGTCCTGCAGGGTGCCGGTCAGGCGCGCGCTGTAGGCGGTACCGACCATCGGTTCGCCGATCACCCGGATCCAGAACGGCTTGCCGCTGCCGTGCATTCCCTGCAGTTCGAGGTCGAGGCCGTTGCCGGTCGCCATCGCGCGGGCGAGGGCGTCGCGCAGGCGTTGCCGGTCCGGTACCCGCAGGCAGGCGGTGAAGGCGTCCATGTAGCGCGGCGGCGGGTGGCAGCCGATGATGCGTTGGGCCTCGTCGGTCAAGTAGAGCTCGTCGCGGCCGCTGTCCCATTCCCAGCCGCCGATGTGGGCAAGGGACTGGGCGCGGTCGAACAGGGCGCTGTCGCGCTTGAGCGCGGTGACGTCCGAATACAGCGACAGGACCTGCCGCGCACGGTCGCCGCCGGCCGGATAGTGCGGCACCGAGGTGACCGACAGCCAGCTCAGTTGGCGGCGCCCTCGGTGGTAGAAGCCGAGCAGGGTGCTGCCGACGGTGCGCCCCCACTGCAGTGCCCGCTGTGCCGGCCACTGGCCAGGCGGCAGCTCGCGGCCGTGTTCGTCGATCACCAGCCAGTTGTCGGGCTGCATTTCCTGTTCCAGGAACTTGCCCTTGCCGATGCCGAAGATCCGCATCGCGGCGGCATTGGCGAACATGTAGCGGCCGTTGGCGTCCTGCACCAGGATGCCCTGGTTGAGGGTCTCGACCAGTTCGCGGTAGCGCAGTTCGGCATCGCGGCGGCCGCTGAGGTCGCGTGCCACCGCGACCAGGCACTCGCGGCCGTCGTACTGCAGCGCCGCCGAATGCACCTCGACCGGGAAGCGGGTGCCGTCGGCGCGCATGTTGGTGACTTCGATGACATAAGTGTCGCCACGGCGCAGGCTTTCCACCACCGGTGCCATATGGTCGGCCGGCAGGTCCGGGTTGAGCACGTGGATCGGCCGCCCGACCACGTCTTCGCGCGGACGGTTGTAGGCCGCCATGCCGGCACGGTTGAGGTCTAGCACGGTGCCGTCGTAGTCGATGATGCTGACCGGGTCGGGGACGGCATTGAACAGCGCGTCGTAGCGCTGGCGGGCGTTGTCGGCGTCCTGGCGGGACTGCCGGAGTGCGTCGCGGGCCTGGCGCAGCAGGGCCCGCGTGGCTTCAGGTTGGGCCGGGTCGCCGAGGGCCCGTTCCAGCGCCGCGAGCACATCATCCGGCGCCGCGCCGTCCGCGGCCATTCCAGCGCTGCGTACGGGCGGGGTATTGTTCACGCGGCCGCCAATGCCTTCGCGACCTTGCTGCCGCTGTCGCGTCCGAGCACGGTGGACAGCCAGCGCCCGGTGTCGGCGAGCGCATCGAGGTCGATGCCGGTCCCGATGCCCAGACCGTGCAGCATGTAGACCACGTCCTCGGTGGCGACGTTGCCGCTGGCGCCTTTTGCGTAAGGGCAGCCGCCGGTGCCGGACACCGCGGCGTCGACCACCGCGACGCCTTCTTCCAGGCAGGCGAGGATGTTGGCCAGTGCCTGGCCCCAGGTATCGTGGAAGTGCACCGCCAGCGCGCTCAGCGGCACTTCAGCGGCGACCGCCTTCAGCATCGCGCGGGCCTTGCCCGGGGTGCCGACGCCGATGGTGTCGCCGAGCGAGATCTCGTAGCAGCCCATGTCGTGCAGGGCGTGCGCGACGCGCACCACGTCGGCCAGCGGCACTGCACCCTGGTAGGGGCAGCCGAGCACGGTGGAGACGTAGCCGCGCACCTTGACCCCGTCGGCCCGGGCGCGTTCCATCACCGGCGCAAAGCGCTGCAGCGACTCGTCGATGGAAGCGTTGATGTTCTTCCGGTTGAAGGCTTCCGAGGCGGCGGTGAACACCGCGATCTCCTCGACGCCGACCTCGCGTGCGCGCTCGTAGCCCTTCTCGTTCGGGACCAGCACCGGGTAGTGCACGCCTTCGCGGCGGGTGATGCCGGCATAGACCTCGGCGGCATCGGCCAGCTGGGGCACCCACTTCGGGCTGACGAAACTGGTCGCTTCGATGCTCTGCAGGCCGGTCGCCGACAGCCGGTCGATCAGCGCGATCTTGTCGGCGGTCGCGACCATCGATTTCTCGTTCTGCAGCCCGTCGCGCGGGCCGACCTCGACGATGCGTACCTGTGTGGGCATGGCGGCGGTCATGCTTCCAACGCCACCAGCACCGCATCGGCCTCGACGAAATCGCCGTCGCTGGCGTGGATGCGTGCGACCACGCCTTCGCGGGGGGACTTCAGGCTGAGTTCCATCTTCATCGCTTCGATCACCACCAGTTCCTGTCCTGCCTCCACCTTATCGCCTTCGCGGATTTTCACCACTACCACCCGCCCCGGCATCGGCGCGAGCAGGGCATCGGCACCGCCAGTGTCGCCGGCCAGTTCGGGCCGGTACATGGCGATCGGCTGGAGTTGCAGGCGACGTTCCCCGTCGTGGACGACCAGGTTGCGGCCGTCGTCATCCACGGACATGCGCAGGCCGCGTTGATCGATCCGGAAGCCGAGCCGGCCATCGGCCAGCCGCGCGCCGGCAATGTCGTGATGGGTGCCGGCATGCTCGATCCGGTAGTGGCCGCCGCTGCCCTGGGCGTGCAGTTCGATCCGCTCGCCGCGGTACAGGAAGGCCAGGCTGCGGCGGCTGCCGTGGCCGAGCCGCCAGCCGTCGGCGATCGCCCACGGTGAATGGGGGTCGGCCGAGGCAAGGGCGGCTTCGCGGGTCCGGCGCTCCTGCCCGAGCAGGGTGGCGATGGTCGCGCCCAGCAGCAGGTCGGTCGGGATGTCGTCGTCCGCGGCAACGAACTCGTCGAGGTGACGGTCGAGATAGCCGGTGTCGATGCTGCCGCCGGTCACCGCCGGGTGCCGCACCAGCCGTTCGAGGAAGGCGATGTTCGACTTCGGCCCCTCGATCGCGCAATACGCGAGCGCCTCGCGCAGGCGGGCCAGGGCGCGCGGACGATCGGCATCGAACACGATCAGCTTGGCGATCATCGGGTCGTAGAAGATGGTGACGGTGTCGCCTTCGACCACGCCGGCATCGATTCGCACATGCGCGTCCGGCGCGGGCAACCGCAGCCGCTCCAGCGTGCCCGAGCCGGGCAGGAAGCCGGCTTCCGGATCCTCCGCATACAGCCGGACCTCGATCGCGTGGCCGTGCTGGCGGATGTCGTCCTGCGCCAGCGGCAACGGTTGGCCGGCGGCGATGCGCAGTTGCCACTCGACCAGGTCGAGCCCGGTGACCATCTCGGTGACCGGATGTTCGACCTGCAGGCGGGTGTTGATTTCCATGAAGTAGAAGTTGCCACCCTGGTCGACGATGAACTCGACCGTGCCGGCGTTGACGTAATCGATCGCGCGCGCGGCCTCTACCGCAGCCTCGCCCATCGCCTGCCGCAGCGAGGGGGGCAGGAAGGGCGAGGGCGATTCCTCCAGCACCTTCTGGTAGCGGCGCTGGGCCGAACATTCGCGCTCGTTGAGGTGGATGACGTCACCAAGGCCGTCGCCGAACACCTGGATCTCGATGTGGCGCGGCTTCTCGACGTAGCGCTCCAGCAGCACCCGGTCGCGTCCGAAGGCGTTCTTCGCCTCGCGCTGGCAGCTTTCGAGATTGGCGATGAACTCGTCCGTCGAACGCACGATGCGCATGCCCTTGCCGCCGCCGCCGTGGGCGGCCTTGATCATCAGCGGGTAGCCGATGCGGTCGGCCTCGGCCTGCAGCACATCCGGCGACTGGTCCTCGTCGGTGTAGCCCGGTACCACCGGCACGCCCGCGGCCTGCATCAGCTGCTTGGCACCGGCCTTGCTGCCCATCTTCCTCATCGACGCTGCCTTCGGGCCGATGAACACCAGCCCCGCAGCCTCGACCGCCTCGGCGAACTCCGCGTTCTCGCTCAGGAAGCCATAGCCGGGGTGGATCGCCTGCGCGCCGGCTTTCTTCGCGACCTCGATGATCGCCTCGCCACGCAGGTAGCTGTCGGCCGGTCGCGGACCGCCGAGCAGGTACGCCTCGTCGGCCTGGCGCACGTGCTGTGCATCGGCGTCGGCTTCGGAATACACCGCCACGGTGCGGACGCCGAGCTTGCGGCAACTGCGGATGACCCGGCAGGCGATCTCGCCACGATTGGCGATCAGGATCTTGTCGAACATGGTCTTTAGCCCTCGGCCCATTTCGGCTTGCGCTTGTCGAGGAATGCGCTCAGCCCTTCCTGCCCCTCTTCCGACACCCGCAATCGGGCGATCAGGGCGGCGTTGTCGGTGTCGTGGCGGTCGCGATCGGTGTGGGCGGTGACCTGGCGGACCAGGACCTTGGCCGAAGACGACGCGATCGGGCCGGCCTTGAGCAGCAGGTCGATCTGCCGCTGCACGGCTGCGTCCAGCGCATCGGCCTCCGCGACCTGATGCAGCAGGCCGATCCGGCAGGCCTCGTCGGCATCGAAGATTTCGGCGCTGGCGAACCATCGCCGCGCCTGGCGCGCGCCTATTGCCGCGATCACGTAGGGCGAGATCACCGCCGGCAGCAGGCCGAGCTTGCTTTCGGTCAGGCCGAACTTCGCCTCGCGGGCACCGATCGCGATGTCGCAGCAGGCGACCAGGCCGACACCGCCTCCAAAGGCCGCGCCGTGGACACGGGCGATGGTCGGCTTGGGCAGTTCGTCGAGGGTCCGCATCAGGCGGGCGAGGGCAAGCGAGTCCTCGCGGTTCTCGGCCTCGCTGGCGGCGGCCATGCCGCGCATCCAGTTCAGGTCGGCACCGGCCGAGAACGAGGGGCCTTCGCCCTCAAGCACGACGACGCGTACCCCTGCATCCGCGCCCAGGGCCCCCAATTCGGCGGTCAGGGCCGCGATCAGGGCCGCGTCGAAGGCGTTGTGCAGGGCCGGGCGGTTCAGCCGCAGGCGCGCGACGGGACCATCGCGCAGCAATTGCATCGGTTCGCTCACTCAGCACTCCTGTTCAGGGCGACCGCACATGATAGCCGGGGGGCGCAATTCGTCGCTGTACGGCCAAAAAGAGAGAATGCGATCTATTCGCATTTGGCATAGAATGGCGAATTGCCGTTCCCCGCCATTTCCTCGCCGAAGGATTCTCCATGCACGCCCTCCGTCGCCTGTCGCTTGCCTTGCTGCTGCTGACGGCATTCATTGCCTCGGCCAATCCCCAGGCGCAGCAGGTGTGGCAACTGCTCGACTACATCGCGGTCGACTATCCCGAGGCGGTGCAGGACGGGGTCGTGGTCAGCGAGCTCGAGTACGACGAGATGCAGGAGTTTTCCGCATCGGTCAGCGAGCGGCTGGCGCAGCTGCCGGAAGCGTCGGGCCGGACCGGTCTGATCGCGCAGGCCGGGCTGCTGCAGGCGGCGATCGACGATAAAGCATCGGCGGCGGACGTGGGCCGCCAGGCGCGCGGACTGGCCGAAGCATTGCTGCAGGTCTACCCGGTGCCGCGTGGCCCGCGACAGGTGCCCGACCTCGGCGGGGCTGCGGCCCTGTACCGCGACCACTGCGCCAGCTGCCATGGCGCCCAGGGGGCCGGCGACGGCCCGGCCGGGGTCGCGCTCGAGCCGGCGCCGATCGACTTCACCGATGTGGAACGCGCGCGCCAGCGCAGCGTGTTCGCACTGCAGCAGGTGATCGAGAACGGCCTGGATGGCACCGCGATGGCCGGGTATCCGCAGCTGTCGGAACATGATCGTTGGGCGCTGGCCTTCCATATCGGCCAGTTCGCGTTTCCGGAAGACCAGGCCGGGCGTGGCCGGGCATTGTGGGAGCAGCGCGCCGACGTTCGTGCCGCACTGCCGGACCTGGACGCGCTGGTGCAGGTGTTGCCGGTGGACATCGCAGGCCTGGAAGAAGCCGATGCCGATGCGCTGAATGCCTGGCTGCGCCGTCAGCCCGGAGCGGTCGCAGCATCCGTGGGCGGTGGCAATGACGGCCTGCTGGACCTGGCCAAGACGCGCCTGCGCGAAGGCGTCGAAGCTTACGCCGACGGCGATTACAAACGTGCGCGCGACAAGGTGCTGTCGGCCTACCTGGACGGTTTCGAGCCGATCGAACCGCTGCTGGCGATCCGTGACTCCGGCCTGCTGGTGGAGGTCGAGGGCGCCATGCAGCAGCTGCGTTCGAGCATTGGAGCGCTGGCACCGCAGGCGGAGGTCGAGGCCCAGGCGGAGCAGCTGTCCGCGTTGCTGGACCGGACCCGGATGGTGATCAACGACCAGACCCGGGGCAGTGCCGGAGCCGCATTCGTCGGCGCGCTGACCATCCTGCTGCGCGAGGGCCTGGAAGCCTTGTTGCTGGTGATCGCGATGATCGCGTTCCTGCGCAAGGCCGAGCGCACCGATGCGATGCCATACGTGCACGCCGGCTGGGTCGGGGCGCTGATCGCCGGTGGCGCGACCTGGCTGGTGGCGACCCGTCTGGTCGAGATCAGCGGCAGCAGCCGCGAGGTCACCGAAGGCATCGCCGCATTGATCGCGGCAGCGGTGCTGGTGTCGGTCGGTATCTGGATGCACGGCAAGAGCCAGGCCGATGCCTGGCAGCGCTACATCCGCGAGAAACTGTCCGGTGCGTTGTCGCGCGGCTCGGCCTGGTTCCTGTTCCTGCTCGCGTTCCTGATCGTGTATCGCGAGGCGTTCGAGACGGTGCTGTTCTATGCTGCGCTCTGGAGCCAGGGCAATCATGCCGCGGTACTGGCCGGCGCGGCGACGGCCGTTGTCGCGCTGGCGGCGATCGCATGGGCGATGCTGCGCTACAGCCGGCGCCTGCCGTTCGGGAAGTTCTTCGCGGCCAGTTCGGTGCTGCTCGCTGTGCTCGCGGTGGTGCTGGCCGGCAAGGGCGTTGCGGCATTGCAGGAAGCCGGCTGGTTGCCGGTCTCGCTGCTGTCGATGCCACGAATCGAGCTGCTCGGCGTCTACCCGACCCTGCAGGGTGTCGTGGTCCAGATCGTGGTGCTGCTGGTGCTGCTGGCCGGCTTTGGCTGGAACGCGCGCAACGCACGCGTTGTTACCGCGGCGGGTTGAGCAGGCGGTTCCGGGTCTACGGCTCAGGCCACTTGCGCCGGGCCATATCGAGACTTCGAGAGCGGGGCTTGCAAGCCCCGCCATGCGGACGCAGACCGGAATCCGGGTCATGGGCTCCCGGATCCCGGCGATTCATGCCGGCCCCGGACGACTAGTGCCGGCTGCGCCCCTTGCCGGCGCGATAGCCCTTGACCTCGAACGCCTCCACCGCGAGCGTGAAACTGCGTTCCTCACCCGGATAGAGGGCGCCGACGCCGATCACCTGGCGATCGATTTCCTCGCCGCGTTCGTTGCGGATCGTCACCACCATCGTGTACTCGAGCGCGCCGTCGGCCGGCTGCGGGCGGATCGTGCCTTCTACCCGCAGCGGCACCGTGCGCTGCGCCTTCGACGCCACCGCATCGGCGTCGAAGCGCAGGTGGTGCTGGCACGAGGGGCAGACGTTCGCGCTTTCGAGAATCGTGGTCTTGCAGTGCGGGCAGGTCCGCGTCGCGCCAGGCGTGCCTGGGCGGGGCACACTCATGAGCTGGTGCCATTCTCCCCGGCGCCCTTGCCGTTGGAACTGCCCGGCTTGCCGCCGTCCTTGCTCCAGCCGAACTCGACCTGGCCGCGCATCTTCGAACCGGCCGCGATGGTCACGGTGCCGGCCTTGATGTCGCCGATCATCATGCCGCTGTCGAGCAGCTCGACACGCTCGGCCGAATCCACATTGCCTTCCAGCTCGCCGGCGATGATCACCTTGCGCGCCTTGACGCCACCGTTGAGCCTGGCGCCGACCTCGATGGTCAGGTCGCCCTGCACGTTGACATCGCCTTTGAACTTGCCCGCCAGGCGGACATGGCCGGAGCCCTCGATCTTGCCTTCGATGGTGAGGTCGGAGGCGATCACCGATTCCTTGCTTTCGCTGGTCGAAGTGCGCGCGACCGGGGCCGGGCTGCTGCTTGTGGTGGGCGTGCTGAATGCCACCGGCTCGGGGCGTTTTTCTTCAGTGCGCGGCGGAGCCTGCGGCGGGGTAGGGGAGTCGGATTTCTGGGAAGCGGTCGGGGTGCCGAAAATTGCCATGGTGCGTTCCTCTGACGGGGCTGGTCCGGCCGAATAGGGGAAAAGGCCGGATTTTTCGAGGCTAGCACGAGGTTTTTACTGCTTTCGTGCAGTTGTTCTCAACAATCGGCAGTTTTCCGACATACGGCGCGAAGCGTGATCAGAGTTGCAGTGATCACATCCGGAACACGCCGAAGCGCGGAGGGCCTTCGATCGGCGCGTTCAGGCTGGCCGATAGACCTAGACCGAGCACGCGACGGGTATCGGCCGGGTCGATGATGCCGTCGTCCCACAGCCGCGCGGTGGCGTACCACGGGCTGCCCTGGGTCTCGTACTGCTCGCGGATCGGGGCCTTGAAGGTTTCTTCCTCCTCCGCAGTCCATTCGCCGCCACGCGCCTCGATGCCATCGCGCCGCACCGTCGCCAGTACGCTCGCGGCCTGCTCGCCGCCCATCACGCTGATCCGTGCGTTCGGCCACATCCACAGGAAGCGGGCCCCGTAGGCACGGCCGCACATCGCATAGTTGCCGGCGCCGAAGCTGCCACCGATCACCACGGTGAACTTGGGCACGTGCGAGCACGCCACCGCGGTGACCATCTTGGCCCCGTCCTTGGCGATGCCGGCGTTCTCGTATTTCCTGCCGACCATGAAGCCGGTGATGTTCTGCAGGAACACCAGCGGGATGCCGCGCTGGTTACACAGCTCGATGAAGTGCGCGCCCTTGAGTGCCGACTCGGCGAACAGGATGCCGTTGTTGGCGACGATGCCGACCGGGTAGCCGTGGATATGGGCGAAGCCGGTGACCAGGGTCTTGCCGTAGCGCGCCTTGAACTCCTGCAGTTCGCTGCCGTCGACGACGCGTGCGATCACCTCGCGGATGTCGAACGGGCGACGGGTGTCCTTCGGCACGATCCCGTACAGCTCCTCGGCCGGATACAGAGGCTCGCGCGAGGGCTGCACCGCGACCGGCAGGGTCTTGCGGCGGTTGAACGTACCGACGATGTCGCGCGCGATCTGCAGCGCGTGGCGGTCGTCCTCGGCAAAGTGGTCGGCTACGCCCGACACGCTGGTGTGCACATCGGCGCCGCCGAGCGCCTCGGCATCGACAACCTCGCCGGTTGCGGCCTTCACCAGCGGCGGACCGCCGAGGAAGATCGTGCCCTGTTCCTTGACGATCACCGACTCGTCGCACATCGCTGGCACGTAGGCGCCGCCCGCGGTGCAGCTGCCCATCACCACCGCGATCTGCGGGATGTTCTGCGCGCTCAGCCGGGCCTGGTTGTAGAAGATGCGGCCGAAGTGCTCCCGGTCGGGGAACACCTCGTCCTGCAGCGGCAGGAACGCGCCGCCGGAATCGACCAGGTAAACGCAGGGCAGGTTGTTCTCGCGTGCGATCTCCTGTGCGCGCAGGTGCTTCTTCACCGTGATCGGGAAATAGGTGCCGCCCTTGACGGTGGCATCGTTGGCGACGATCACCACTTCCTGTCCCATCACCCGGCCGATGCCGCAGACCATGCCGGCGGCAGGAGCGGCGCCGTCGTACATCTCTTCGGCCGCGAGCGGTGCGATCTCGAGGAAAGGCGAGCCGGAGTCGAGCAGGGCGGTGATGCGGTCGCGCACCAGCAGCTTGCCACGTTCGGTATGCCGGGCGCGGGCCTTGTCGCCGCCGCCGTCGGCGGCACGTGCCAGACGTGCATCCAGTTCGCCGACCAGTGCGCGATGCCAGGCCACGTTGTCCTGGAAATCCTGCGAGCGAGGGTCGAGTTGTGAGGTGATCGCGGACATCGGACCAATGGCTTCCTGGAAACGCGGCATCAAACCACAAAGCCCGCGGAGCGGCCAGCGCTGGTTGTCATCAAGCCGGTATGCCCACCGCATGAAGCATGTCGAGTTCTCCGCATAACCTGCTCGCCGCGCGCATCCGGGTCGGCAGACGCGCGGACAAGAAAAGACCCGCCGAAGCGGGTCTTTTCAAAGGAGCATGGCAGAGGATGCTTACTTGTCCTCGACAGCGTCCTGGGCCTTTTCGGCAGTTTCCTTGGCCTTGTCAGCGATGTCCTGGGCCTTGTCGGCGAGGCTGGAAGCAGCATCGGCGGCTTCGGCCTGCGCTTTGTCGGCAGCGTCCGACATCGCATCGCCAGCGTCGCTGGCGCCTTCCTCGATGGCGTCGGCGGCATGGTCGATCGCTTCGCCGGCAGCCTCGGTGGCTTCGGTAGCCATTTCGGCGGCTCGCTCGGCCGCAGCTTCGGCTTCGGCCGCAGCGTTCTGGGCGGTGGAGTTCTCGCCCTGGCACGCCGCCAGGGCCAGCATGGACATGATGAGGGCAACGTGCAGTTTGGTGTTCATGGGGTCTCCAGTTCGGTTCTGGTGGGGAAGCCGGGCATAACCTGGCTGCCTGTCAGTGGATGGCAGCGGCGGATGTAAAGGCCATTGCCATTGCCGTTCCTACATGTAAAAAGCCGCCGGTGCAACCGGCGGCTTTCCGTGTCTGCAGCGCGATCGATCCGACCGGGAAGGCCGAACCGATCGCCAGACGATTACTGCTTGTCTTCCTCGACAGCTTCTTCGATGGCCTCCTCGGCCTCGTCAGCAGCCTCGGCAGCAGCGTCGAAGGCTGCGTCGGCAGAGGTGGCTGCGGCGTCAGCAGCTGCGGCGGCCTCGTCGGCAGCCAGCTGGGCGGCGTCGGAAGCAGCCTCGGCGCCGGCTTCAGCAGCGTCGGCATAGGCCTCGGCAGCCTCGGCGGTTTCGGTGGCGGCGTCGGAAGCGGCTTCCTGAGCAGCTTCCTGCTGGGAGCAGGCAGTCAGAGCGAAACCCAGGGCCAGGGCGATCAGCGCCTTGTTCATGGTCATGGTTTTTGAATCCTCGTCGATTTGAAATGGGGCAACGCGCAGTCGCGCGCCAATATCATGATGGCAACCGGATGACGTGTGTCAAGGGTCAGGATGTTTCTTTTTCGTGAAGCAGGGCCGATGTCGCGCCTGAGAGCAGCGGGATATCGACGTCGTTCAGGCCAGTTCGACGGCGATCGCGGTCGCTTCGCCACCGCCGATGCATAGCGAGGCCACGCCGCGCTTGCCACCGCGCACCTTCAATGCATTCAGCAGGGTGACGATCAAGCGTGCGCCGCTGGCGCCGATCGGGTGGCCCAGGGCGAGCGCGCCGCCGTGGATGTTCAGCTTGTCGTGCGGGATGCCGAGGTCCTTGATCGGCGCCATCGCCACGCAGGCAAAGGCTTCGTTGACTTCGAACACGTCGACGTCATCGACTTTCCAGCCGGCCTTGTCGAGCACGCTGGCGATCGCCTTGACCGGCGCGGTGGTGAACCACTCCGGCGCCTGCGCGTGGCCTGCGTGGGCAACGATGCGCGCGATCGGCTTGAGGCCGCGCTTGTTCGCCTCCTCCGCGCTCATCAGTACGGTGGCGGCGGCGCCGTCGGAGATCTTCGACGATGAGGCGGCAGTCAGCACGCCGTCCTTGCCAAACGCCGCGCGCAGGGTCGGGATACGCGCAGTGTCGATCTTGCCCGGCTCCTCGTCGCTGTCGACCACGACCTCGCCCTTGCGGGTCTTGACCGTGACCGGGACGATCTCGTCCTTGAACACGCCATCGGCCTGGGCCTTGCGGGCGCGGTTCGCGCTTTCGGCGGAGTAGGCGTCGACCGCCTCGCGGTCCAGACCGTACTCGGCGCAGGTGGCGTCGCCGAACACGCCCATCGCCTTGCCATCGTAGGGATTGGTCAGGCCGTCCCAGGACATATGGTCGAGCATCTCGGCACTGCCGTAGCGGACGCCGGTGCGCGAGCCGTTGAGTAGATGCGGGGCGTTGGTCATCGACTCCATGCCACCGGCGACGACAACGCTGGCGGAACCGGCCTTGATCAGGTCGTGGCCCAGCATCACCGCCTTCATGCCCGAGCCGCAGACCTTGTTGATGGTGGTGCAGCCGGCCGAGGTGGGCAGGCCTGCGCCGAGGGCGGCCTGGCGCGCCGGCGCCTGGCCGAGGCCGGCCGGCAGCACGCAGCCCATGATGACCTCGTCGACCTGGTCGGCGGCAACACCGGCCTGCTCCAGTGCGCCACCGATGGCGGCGGTGCCCAGGGCGGGGGTTGGAACGCCTGTGAACTGACCGAGGAAGGAACCGATGCCAGTACGCTTGGCACCGACGATGACGACGTCGCTCATGGGGGAACTCCTGCGTGGACGGGCGGCCCGATCCGGGATGCGGTGGGGGCCGAGTCCAACAATTATGGGCTCCGCGCCACGGTGCGGCAAACGTCCAAGGGTCCAATGGAGACCGGGGCGGGTGGAATCTGAATGCTTCCCGGCGGGATGTCGATCCCGTGACATTCCGCGCTCAAACGGCAATATCGGCAACGGTTTACTGGACTGTGGGCTGACAGTGGATTAAAACTGATTCGATGGCCGGACGCGGTTCGCGTGGAAGCCATCGCGGTGGCGTAGGGCGATCGCGCTGCTGGTCGTTGTAAACAGACAGAGCCTTTGCCGCCTGCCATGGCGGCCCGATGCCCGGGAAGGCGTGACCATCACTTACGGATGCCCCTGAGGGCGACAAGAGACCATCATGAAGAACCTTGAAATCACAAACGCCCGTGGGCTGCGCCGTGGCGCCCTGGCCCTCGCGATCACGTTGAGCCTGGCTGCCTGTGGCGGTGGTGGCTCCAGCAACGTCCGCCCGGTCGATCCGCCGCCCACCGCGCCGCCGCCGCCGGTCGTACTCGATCCCAATCCGGCTTACAGCCAGCACATCGCACTGACCGGTGCCGACCAGGCCCATGCCGCCGGCCTTACCGGCGCGGGCTATCGCATCGGCATCGTCGACAGCGGTGTCAACCGGGACCACCCGGCGCTGTCGCCGCGGGTGGTCAGCAACCTGGTCTATATCAGCTCCAACGGCAACGACCTGTCGGTCGACGACAAGGTCGGCCACGGCACCGCTGTGGCGCAGGCCGCGGCCGGTACCGCGTTTGGCGCCTGGCCGGGCG
The DNA here is from genome assembly GCF_006547045.1 of Lysobacter alkalisoli. NCBI lineage: Bacteria > Pseudomonadati > Pseudomonadota > Gammaproteobacteria > Lysobacterales > Lysobacteraceae > Marilutibacter > Marilutibacter alkalisoli. The sequence goes on along the minus strand of NZ_CP041242.1, from coordinate 2,288,164 downwards.
GCATCGCCCCGGGGGCGGAAATCGTATCGGCGCGGATCATCTCCGACGAGCCGCCCGAGGATGACGGCTCCGGTGGAGGCAACGAAGTCGACGGCCCGCTCGGCCTGGCGCCGATCCACCAGGACCTGATCAACCGCGGCGTGCGGATCATGAACAACTCCTGGGGCGGGCTGTACTGGAACAACCCGAACGCGACCGACGCGATTGCCCAGGAATACCGCCCCTTCATCCTCAGCAACGACGGCCTGGTGGTGTTCGCCACCGGCAACTCGGGTTTCGCCGACCCCTCCGACATGGCGGCGCTGCCCAGCCAACCGGGGCCGAACGGCAGCCTGCCGGCGGCCGACCTGGAGCGTGGCTGGATCGCGGTGGCCGCGCTGGACAAGGACGACCCGACCCAACTGGCCAGCTACTCCAATGCCTGCGGCATCGCCATGAACTACTGCATGGTCGCGCCGGGCACGGTGGTGGTGACCGGTACCGACGATGCGCCCAACGACCCCAGCTACTGGTCGTGGTCGGGCACCTCGCTGGCGGCACCGCTGGTGTCGGGTGCGGCCGCGCTGGTGTGGGAGGCGTTCCCGTACTTCAACAACGACCTGGTGCGGCAGACCCTGCTGGGCACGGCGACCGACCTGGGCGATCCGGGCGTGGACGACGTGTTCGGCCACGGCATGTTGAACGTGGCCAAGGCGATCAGGGGCCCGGGCCGGCTGGACTGGGGCAACGTGACCGCCACCTTCTCCGGCACATCGACCTGGAGCAACGACATCACCGGTGCCGGCGGCATCATCAAGCGCGGCAGCGGCACCCTGCGCCTGACCGGCCGGAACGCGTACCAGGGAACGACCCAGGTGCGGAACGGCACGCTGCGGTCCTCGTTCTCGGTGCCGGGTGCGGCCACGGTGTCTTCCGGCGGCAACCTCGAACTGGTCCGCGGCGTGAACGGCAACCTGACCAACAATGGCACGGTGACCACCCTCTCCACGCGCACGCACCAGGTCAGCGGCAATTACACGCAGTCGTCATCGGCCCGCTTCGCGTTCGAAGTCGGCGCGCCGCTGCGGGTGACCGGCACGGCCACGCTCAATGGCGGCGAGGCGCACGTGCTGGGTGTCGCCGACGGCTACACCACCAGCCAGCGCGAGAACATCCTGATCGCGCAGGGCGGGCTGTCGGGCCAGTTCGACGAACTGACCTGGGCCGATGGCGTGTTCCTGGAAGCGACCCTGAGCTACGACCCGACCACCGCCTGGCTCAACATCGCCCGCCTCGACGTCAGTGCGACCGCAATGGGGTTGGCGGGGGTGACCGCCGCTTCGGCCTCGGCGGCGGTGCGCATGGAGCAGGCATTCCAGGGCCTGGATGAAGCCGGCAACCCGGACAACGGCGGCAATGTCGTCATCGACGGCAACTTCCGCGCGATGGCCGGCGCATTCCAGCGCACCCCGACCGAAGCCGCGGCGCTGTCCACGCTGGAGAGCCTGTCCGGCGAGTTGCACACCGCCGACACCGCGCTGGCGATGATGGCCATCGACGGCGGTCGTCATGCATTGGAATCGCGCCTGGATTCGGCCCACGGTCAGGTCGGTGGCGGCATCTGGGCCGATGCGGTGAGCGGCAAGCGCGCGATGTCGCGACTGGACGTGGATGCCAGCGGCTGGGTGCTGGGCCAGGATCACCGCTTCGGAGCGTTCACCGTCGGTGCTGCGTTCAGCGAGCTCGATGGGGTGGCCTGGAGCTCCGCCCGCGGCGACCGCGAACGCAACCGCCAGGTCGAAGGCCAGCTGTACGCACAGTGGCAGCACAACGATGCCTATGTGTTCGGCCGCTACACCAGCGGGCGGATGGACCGGCGCATGCAGCGCCAGGTCCTGCTTGGCGGCCAGGCATTCGGCGTCGACAGCGACTATGCCAGCCGTTACGACACCCTCGGTCTGCAGGCAGGCTATCGATTCGATGCCGACGGTTCGGTCATCACCCCGTACCTCGGCCTGCAGTCGTTGCGGATGCGCCGCGACGGTTTCGACGAGCCGGGTGCGGCAGGGTTCGGCCTGAGCGCCGAGGATTCGACCCTGCGTGCGAGCCAGGCTCTCGCAGGCCTGCGTTTCGGTCGCGAGTGGCATAGCGGTGCGACGCGCTTCGACCTGACCGGTCGTATCGAGTGGCAGCGCACGCTGTCGCAGTCGGGTACCGATATCGATGCGCGCTTCACCGGTATCGACGTGTGGTCGCCGATCGCGGGACGCGGCCTCGACCGCGACGTGGGTGTGTTCGGGTTCGGATTGGGCAGCGAGCTTCCGGGCTGGGGCCGTTTCAGCCTCAACCTCGATACGCGTCGCGAGTTCGGCGAGACCCTGAATACCGCGTGGGTTGGCTGGAACAAGGCATTCTGAGTGGCTACCCGGGCTGTGCCCGGGTATCCCCAAAGTTTGCTGCGCAAACCTTGGGCCCCGCCGTGCGCTTCCACACCCCCATTCGCACCTGCGGCGCGAATCGCCCCCTGACTCAGGGGCTGTTGATCGGGCTACTGGAACCACTCTTCGGGTGCAATAGCCTGTAGCCCGGATAAGCGGAGCGCATCCGGGGGCTCCGACTCGGCCCCGGGTGCGCTTCGCTTACCCGGGCTACGGGGTTAAGCGGTACCTGGCGCGGCGGGGTGTCGTCCTCAGCTGTTGCCGACGAACAGCTCCCGTCCGATCAGCATGCGGCGGATCTCGTTGGTGCCGGCGCCGATGGCGTAGAGCTTGGCGTCGCGCAGGATGCGGCCGGTCGCGAACTCGTTGATGTAGCCGTTACCGCCGAGCGTCTGGATGGCCTCCAGTGCGACCTGCACCGCCGCCTCGGAGGCGTGCAGCAGGCAGCTGGCGGCGTCGATGCGGCTCTTGCTGCCGGCGTCGTAGTCGCGCGCGACCTGGTATGCGAAGGCACGAGACGACTGCAGCGCGGTGTACATGTCGGCGATCTTGCCCTGCATCAGGCCGAAGGTGCCGATCGGCGCATCGAACTGGCGGCGCTCGCGCACGTAGGGCAGGGCGATGTCGAGCGCGGCCTGCATCAGGCCGATCGGGCCGCCGGTCAGCACCAGCCGCTCGGTGTTGAGGCCGCTCATCAGCACCCTGACGCCCTGGTTGACCTCTCCAAGCACGTTCTCGGTCGGGATCTCGCAGTCCTCGAACACCAGCTCGCAGGTGTTGGAGCCGCGCATGCCGAGCTTGTCGAGCTTCTGCGCGGTGGAAAAACCCTTCATGCCCTTCTCGACGATGAAGGCGGTCATGCACTGGCTGCCCGCGTCCCTGCTGGCGGTGCGCATGTAGACGATCAGCACATCGGCCTCGGGGCCGTTGGTGATCCACATCTTGTTGCCGTTGGCGATCCACACGCCGTCACGCAGCTCGGCGCGACAACCCATCGAGCCGACCACGTCCGAGCCCGCGCCCGGTTCGCTCATCGCCAGCGCGCCCTTCCATTCGCCGCTGCACAGCTTGGGCAGGTACTTCGCGCGCTGCGCTTGGTTGCCGTTGGCGTACAGGTTGCTGACGCACAAATTGGAATGCGCGCCATAGCTCAGGCCGACCGAGCCGGATGCACGCGAGACTTCCTCCATCGCCACCAGGTGGGCGAGGAAGCCCATCTCGCTGCCGCCGAACTCGCCCGGCACGGTCATGCCAAGCAGGCCCATCTCGCCCAGCTTCGGCCACAGCTCCTGCGGGAAGGCGTTTTCGTGGTCGATGGCTTCTGCACGCGGCGCGATCTCCGCCTCGGCGAAGCGGCGGACCGCATCGCGAAGCGCGTCGATTTCTTCACCCAACGGGAATGGACGCATGGCTCCTACCTGGAAGTGGGGACACCGCCATTGCCTGGCGGCTGGTGGAGCCCCCCTTTTAGTAAAGGGGGGCGGCCGCGACAGCGGCGGGGGATCTGGATGTACTCCAGCGGGGCCCAAGGTTTGCTTGCGCAAACCTTGGGATTGATCTGGACTCAGTCCAGATCAATGCCCGCCGCCGCGGATCCGCCCATGGAAGCGCGGCGCGGTGCGGCCCATCGGCAGCTTGAGCTTGCCGATGGTCTCGATCCGCTCCTCGGCCATGCGGTCGGCGGCCAGGTAGGTCGGGATGCCGTCGCGCTCGGCGATCTCGAAGATACGGCCGAGGTTGTGGTAGATCGTCCGCATCATGCGCATTGCGCGCTCGCGGTTGTAGCCGTCGATCTCCAGCGACACGTTCATCACGCCGCCTGCGTTGACCGCGTAGTCCGGCGCGTACAGGATGCCGCGCTTGGACACTTCGTCGCCGATCGCGTTGTTGGCCAGCTGGTTGTTGGCCGCGCCGCAGATCACCTTCGCCTTCAGGCGCGGCAGGGTCTGCTCGTTGACGGTGCCGCCCAGCGCGCACGGCGAATAGACATCGGCGTTGACGTCGTAGATCTCATCCAGACCCACCGCCTCGGCGCCGTACTCGCTCACCGCCTTGTCGACCAGACCCTGGTTGATGTCGGTGACGAAGATCTTCGCGCCGCGCTCCTTGAGCAGCTTCACGAACTCCATGCCGACGTGGCCCAGGCCCTGCACGGCAAAGCTGTACTTGCCGACTTCCTCGTCGCCGAAGCGCTTGTTCAGAGCCGCCATCAGGCCCTGCAGGGTGCCGTAGGCGGTGAACGGCGACGGATCGCCCGAACCGCCGTGGACCTGGTGCACGCCGGTGACGTACTCGGTCTCGCGGTACACGTACTCCATGTCGTTGACGTCGATGCCGACGTCCTCGGCGGTGATGTAGCGGCCACCCAGCGAATCGACGCACTTGCCGAACGCGCGGAACAGCGCCTCGGACTTGTCCTTGGCCGGATCGCCGATGATCACCGCCTTGCCGCCGCCGATGTTCAGGCCGGCCACCGCGTTCTTGTAGGTCATGCCGCGCGACAGGCGGAGCACGTCGTTGAGCGCATCCTGCTCGGTCTTGTACGGCCACATGCGCAGGCCGCCCAGCGACGGGCCAAGCACGGTGTTGTGGATCGCGATTATCGCCTTCAGGCCTGCGTCCTGGTTGTGACAAAACACGACCTGCTCGTGGCCGTAGCTTTCGAGGGTTTCGAAAATCATCGGGTGCTCCGTGTCGACGAGGCCCAATGCACTGGATGTGAAGCACGGTGCATTGGCGCCGACAGTATTTTCTTTTTGGGGAGTTGAACCGGGTTGGTTGATATCGCCATACCCGATCCGGCTTCTGCACGGCGCGCAGTTGGGGCCGCCGCAGGGGCGCTAGTCTAATCCATTAGTTGGATACGGCTACGTATCTTCGATGTTGCGTCGCCGCATGAATTGGAGGGCGTTTCCGTTTCCCGCCAAGTGGTATGGCATGCGGCAACAGCTGGTATTGAAGTGGTATGAAAGCCAGGCTCCGTCAGGCTGCCACGCTACAATTCCAGAATTGCCTCAACCGTATCGAGTCGCATCCATGAGCACTCCCGCCAGTCAACTTCCCCAGGCCGAAACCGACGCCACACCGCTGCGCTTTGTCACCGCCGCGAGCCTGTTCGACGGCCATGACGCCGCGATCAACATCATGCGCCGGCTGATCCAGGGGCAGGGCGCGGAAGTGATCCATCTCGGCCATAACCGCTCGGTCGAGGACGTCGTCCGCGCCGCGCTGCAGGAAGATGCCGACGGCATCGCGCTGTCGTCCTACCAGGGCGGCCACGTCGAATACTTCAAGTACATGGTCGACATGCTCGCCGAGCGCGGTGCCGGCCATATCCGCGTGTTCGGCGGCGGTGGCGGCACCATCACGCCGGAGGAGATCCGCGAGCTGCAGAGCTACGGCGTGGAGCGCATCTACCATCCCAACGACGGCATGCACATGGGCCTGGTGGCGATGATCGAGGATGTCGTGCGTCGCGCCGACCAGTCCCGCCAGACCAACGGCATGCCGGATGATCTCGACCAGCATCCGCTGCCGGACATCGACGACGAGATCGCGATCGGACGCATGCTCAGCGCGATCGAGGACGGCCACTTCTCCGATGCGGAGATGGCCATGTTGCGCAAAGCCTGGGCCCAGCCGCAGGCGTCCGAGTCGCGCCGGTCCACTCCGGTCGTCGGCATCACCGGAACCGGCGGCGCCGGCAAGTCCTCGGTGACCGATGAACTGCTCAACCGATTCCTCGCCAGCTTCCCGGAAATGCGCATCGCGGTGGTATCGGTCGACCCGACCCGTCGCCGCACCGGCGGCGCGCTGCTCGGCGACCGCATCCGCATGAACTCGCTGCGCTCCAGGCGCGTCTACATGCGCTCGATGGCGACCCGCCGGCAACACGCCGCCACCAACGCGGTGCTGCAGGATTCCATCGCCTTCCTCAAGGGCCTGGGCTACGACCTGGTCATCGTCGAGACCGCCGGCATCGGCCAGAGCGACTCGGAGATCGTCGACCTGGTCGACTTCCCGATGTACGTGATGACCAGCGACTTCGGCGCCCCGAGCCAGCTCGAGAAGATCGACATGCTCGACTTCGCCGAACTCGTCGTGCTCAACAAGTTCGACAAGCGTGGCGCGGAAGATGCGCTGCGCGACGTGCGCAAGCAGTGGAAGCGCAACCGCGTCGCGTTCTCGATGAAGGACGAGGACGTGCCGGTCTACCCGACCATCGCCAGCCAGTTCAACGACCCCGGCATCAGCTGGATGTTCGCCAACCTGTGCCGCCTGCTGAAGGAAAAATGGGGTCAGAGTCATTTTTCGAAGGCAGAAGGCAAAGGGGAGGCGGGCAAAGAGTCGAAAAATGACTCTGACCCCATTTTTTCTCCCCGCTGCGACTTCACCCCGAACATCGACACCTCGCTGAAAGAACCGCGCGCGACCGTCCTGATTCCCGGCAACCGCGCGCGCTACCTCGCCGAGATCGCCGAACAGGGCAGGGCGATCAACACGCAGATCGAGACCGAGGCCGAGATCGCCGACCGCGCGCAGAGCTGCTGGCAGGCGCTTGAATCGCTCGAGGACGACAAGCTGCCAAAGGCCCTGGATCTTTACGACGCAGAATCCCTTCTCCCGCATGCGGGAGACAAATCGGCATGGATTGCCGATTTGGACGACGAAGTCGCCCGGAGGGTGAGCCACAAGGATGTGGTGAATCAACGTGCCCGAAGGGCGGATGAGGGCGCCTCTGGCGGAAAAGCCCCTCACCCCAGCCCTCTCCCGCAAGCGGGAGAGGGAGCGAAAGCAGACAAGACCCTGCTGACCCTGCGCCAACGCTACAACGACGCCATCCAGTCGCTCTCCTCCGAAGCCCTCAAACTGCTGCGCGAATGGCCAGCCCGCCTCAAGTCGATCACCGACGAGGTCAACGAGTACCAGGTCCGCGACAAGACCATCCGCGTCGAGAACTACCGCGAATCGCTCAGCCACCAGCAGATCCCGAAGATCGCCGCGCCCACCTACAAGTCATGGGGCGAGCTGCTGGTGTTCCTGCAGAAGGAAAACCTGCCTGGTGCCTACCCGTACACCGGCGGCGTCTACCCGTACCGCCGCAGCGGCGAGGACCCGATCCGCATGTTCGCCGGCGAGGGCACGCCCGAGCGCACCAACCGCCGCTTCCATTACCTGTCCGTCGGCCAGCCCGCCGCGCGCCTGTCCACCGCGTTCGACTCGGTCACCCTCTATGGCGAGGACCCGGCGCCGCGCCCGGACATCTTCGGCAAGATCGGCAACTCCGGCGTCAACATCGCCACACTCGACGACATGAAGAAGCTGTACTCCGGCTTCGACCTGTGCGCGCCGACCACCAGCGTGTCGATGACCATCAACGGCCCCGCGCCGATGATCCTGGCGATGTTCATGAACACCGCCATCGACCAGCAGGTCGAGAAATACCTGCGCGAGGACCAGTCACGCTGGGACGCCGCCCACGACACCATCGAAAAGCTGTTCGAGGGCAAGAGACGCCCCGAATACAGCGGCACCCTGCCCGAAACGAATGACGGCCTCGGCCTCGGCCTGCTCGGCGTTACCGGCGACCAGGTCGTCGATGCCGAAACCTACGCCCGCATCAAGGCCGACACCCTCAAGACCGTGCGCGGCACCGTGCAGGCCGACATCCTCAAGGAAGACCAGGCCCAGAACACCTGCATCTTCAGCACCGAGTTCGCCCTGCGCATGATGGGCGACATCCAGCAGTACTTCGTCGACAAGGGCGTGCGCAACTTCTACTCGGTGTCGATCTCCGGCTACCACATCGCCGAAGCCGGCGCGAACCCGATCAGCCAGCTCGCCTTCACCCTGTCCAACGGCTTCACCATCGTCGAGTACTACCTCGCGCGCGGCATGAAGATCGACGACTTCGCGCCCAACCTGTCGTTCTTCTTCTCCAACGGCATGGACCCGGAGTACACCGTCATCGGCCGCGTCGCCCGCCGCATCTGGGCCCGCGCCATGCGCGAGCGCTACGGCGCAAGCAGCCGCAGCCAGATGATGAAGTACCACATCCAGACCAGCGGCCGCTCCCTGCACGCGCAGGAAATCCAGTTCAACGACATCCGCACCACCCTGCAGGCCCTGTACGCCCTGTTCGATAACTGCAACAGCCTGCACACCAACGCCTACGACGAGGCCATCACCACGCCGACCGAAGAGAGCGTGCGCCGCGCCGTCGCCATCCAGATGATCATCAACAAGGAGCTGGGGCTGAACTTCTGCGAGAACCCCTGGCAGGGCAGCTTCATCGTCGACAAGCTCACCGACATCGTTGAAGAGGCCGTCTACAAGGAGTTCGAAGCCATCAGCGAGCGCGGCGGCGTCCTCGGCGCCATGGACACCATGTACCAGCGCGGCAAGATCCAGGAAGAAAGCCTCTACTACGAGCACAAGAAGCACGACGGCAGCCTGCCCCTGATCGGCGTCAACACCTACCTGCCCAAGGAGCACGCCGGCGACATCGTCACCGAGATCGAACTGATCCGCAGCACGGAAGGCGAGAAAGGCCAGCAGATCGACAACGTCGCCAACTTCCAGCAGCTCCGCAACGGTTTGGAACCCTCTCCCGCCAGCGGGAGAGGGCAGGGTGAGGGCAACTCAGGCCTAACCTACCTCCAGAACACCGCCCGCGAGCGCCGGAATGTGTTTGAATCGCTGATGGAGGCCGTCAAGACCCACAGCCTGGGGCAGATCAGCCATGCGCTGTATGACGTGGGTGGGGAGTATCGGCGGAATATGTAAGGTGTGGCTGCAGTGGCTATGCGCCTCGCGCTGGCAGCTTCTGCATAGAAAACTAGACAGGGGGAAAGCAGGGAATGCGAACACACGGTTCAATTGGGCGGCTGCTGGCTGTTCTCGCCATCGCGATGGCGGTTCCGAATGTCGGAGTGGGCCAGGTCTACAAATGTTCCTCGGGCAGAAACACGGTGTATCAGGACACCGCCTGCGACGGTGCGCCTGACACGCCGCCCCACCGGGCCGCGCCTTCAACTGCCGGACGCCCGGGACCCGCCGTTGCGCCTGCCGCCCCGGCAAGTGACTTGGCTGCGCTTCATCAGCAGATCATGGCCGTGCACGATGAGGAGCGGCGCTTGCAAGCCGATTACCAGCGTGCCGTGGACGAACTCAGAATACGCGCCAAGAGCATGTCCCTCACCGACGCGGGGGATGAGGTCAAGGCACTAAATGCTGTCTGGCAGCAGCGCATGCAGGCAGCGAGTGCGCGAAGTAAGGCGTTGAGGGACGAGCTTCGGCGCCGCTGCCCGAATGGTGCAATGCTCAACTCAAGAACGCAGCACTGCCCCTGAGTCCTGGTTGTGAGGTTCAGTCAGCAGGAGAGGTACTCCGAATGCAAAAAAAGCACGACGGCAGCCTGCCCCTGATCGGCGCCAACACCTACCTGCCCAAGAAGCACGCCGGCGACGTCGTCACCGAGATCGAACTGATCCGCAGCACAGAAGGCGAGAAGGGCCAGCAGATCGACAACGGTGCCAACTTCCGGTAGCTGCGCAACGCCGCTCTTCTCCCTCCCCTTCAAGGGGAGGGCCGGGGTGGGGATGGGTTTGCCCCCGGCTCGCCTACCTACAATCCACCGCCCGCGAACGCCAGAATGTGTTTGAATCGCTCATGGAGGCCGTGAAGACCCACAGCCCGGAGCAGATCTCGCACGCGTTGTATGAGGTGGGTGGGGAGTATCGTAGGAATATGTGAAACCTGACACGGGAAGATGGGGGGCAACGTGTGAGCGAAATTCTAGTGTTAGTTGACTTCGATAATATCGAAGTAGGGGAGTCGCGCCATGGGCTTGAATACGTAGGCAGAAAGATCCTAAGGTTGTGTGACGGCACGTTGACGGCTGATGCGAGTCGAGTGAGGGTTCGACTCTATGGCGGATGGTATGAGCAGGGTCGAATGACTCGCAATGGGCAGCTACTCACAAGGGAGATTGCGTCGTTGGGGCCCATCACTTTTTTGAGGGAAAGCGGATCCTCCTTGCTGGTCAATCTAGAGCTTGCAAACTCCCTGCTGGCCGATCCGTCAACACTAGTCGACAACACTTTCCGAAGACGCGAGGCGCAGAAGAATCTGAGGTGTAAGCGTTCACCTTGGAGAGGGTGTGCCAACCCTGCTGAGTGTCCATGCGCAGGGTTTGTTCGTTTCTTCGATAGTGGATGTAGCACTGACGGCTGTACGGTTAAAGGCGCTGCTGTGCTTGAGCGTGGTGAACAAAAAGTCGTCGACTCAATGCTGGTGGTTGATCTGATCTACGCATCCCAGAACGGTTTTGGAGTGGCACTAGTTTCTCGGGATGATGATATGTGGCCAGGGCTCCGGTTGGCCGCGTCGACTGGTTCTGGCTTAATACATCTGCTAACCAAGCCCAGTTTTAATCTGCCGAGCTACTACTCTTCCCTCAGGGGCGGTTCCTATACTTGTCTGACGTGGGGGTAATGTGGACGTCAAGGATTTCAAGAGAATTGTTGGGTGTTTCTCGGATTCTCCGAACAGCTTTGTTGGTGCGGATGGCGAATTTGTTCTCCAAACCATCGATGAGACGATCGTCGGTCGTTTTCGGAAGACTGATGGAGTGCTCTATGTCGAAGAGGGTGAGTTGGCTATCCCGGCCCAAGCATGGGTAGTTAAGCGTATTAGCAAGTTACGGCTCTTGGCTGATCGAATCCTAGCAGCTGTTCCAGATCCCGATAATTTTGTAGAACCAGACGCTGCCTATCTTCCTGAGTTGGACTCAACGACAGGCGACTCCGAAGAGGAGCCTCAAGGAGCAGAGGTTCTCTGTCTGCGTCTTCTGGCGCGGCAGACTCCGGGAACTACGCAGATCGTCTACCTCACTTCTGACGCGGGCGAGGGAAAGACCACTCTTATCTCACGACTGTCTCGCGCAGCAGCAGAGAGTTACAAATCAGGGAAGCAGGATTGGATTATCTTGCCTATCCCGCTCGGAGGTAGGGCATTTCTCCGATTCGATGAGGCTGTTCTAGCTGCGTTGATGGGACGTTATCGCTTTCCGTTTTGGTTCTTTGAAAGCTTTGTTGAGCTGGTCAGGATGGGAGTAGTCGTTCCCGCGTTTGACGGGTTCGAAGAGATGATTGTCGAGAACTCGTCTGGTGATGCGCTTTCCGCACTGGGGTCGTTTATTGATCAGTTAAGCTCTGAGGGTAAGGCGCTGTTCGCAGCTCGGAAGGCATTCTTCGAGTACCAGAGCTTTCGCACGCAGGCCCGTCTGTTCGATGCAATAGGCTCAGAACAATCGGTGGCGTTTTCGCGTGTTTCTTTGCATCGATGGACGAGGAAACAATTTGAACAGTATGCCTCACGAAGAGGTCGCAAGGATGGTGCAGAGATATACGATGCGGTTTCCGCGCGGCTCGGCGAGACGCATCCACTGATCACACGTGCTGTGCTTGTGCGAAGACTGTTTGATGTGGCCAAGGATGTGAATGAAGTCGATATTCTCGTGGCTAAGCTTGGCGATACGCCTCAGGCTTATTTTCACGCGTTCGTGCTTGCCATCATCGAGCGCGAGGCGCAAGAGAAGTGGAGGGACACGGCAGATCAAAGACCTCTTCTCACATTGGCAGAGCATCATCGATTGCTCGCGGATGTGGCGAAGGAGATGTGGGTTTCCGGAGTGGATGTGCTTCGCAGTGATCTACTTGACTTTGTCGCGGACCTCTTTTGTGAGGAAGGTAAGAAGTCTCCTAGCGTAGCTCGTCAAGTTAGGGAACGACTGACCCATCATGCCTTGCTTGTTAAGGTCGGTGGCGGTCGGCCTGGGTTCTCATTCGATCACGAAGATTTTCGACAGTTCTTCTTGGGTGTCTCCCTCAGCTTGGCATTGGCTAAGCTAGATGTTGAGTTGCTGCGCTCGCTATTGCGTACGGCATTGATCCCGAGTGTCGCCTTAGATGAGGCTGTTCTCTCTTGCATCAAGGGCGGCACTTCGCATCAATCGCTGACCAGCCTCCTCGTCTCTGTAGTCGCCGGCGAGCTTCCTACCTCGTTTGTGCCTGAGAATGCGGGCAACCTGCTTGTACGCGTGTTGGACGGCGAGGTTGAGTCGGACGGTGGGGAGCGAATCGCGGAAGGGTTTGCTTTCTCGTCACAGTCTCTTGTAGATCGGAAGCTTGCGCGGGTAAGGTTTTTGAAATGTTATTTCGGGCCTACTTCACTCAATGGAACGGTGCTTTCGAGAGTGGCTTTCGAGCACTGCACGTTTGAACGGATAGAATTCGCAAATAGCCGCGTCTTCGAAACATCGTTGAGTGAGTGCGATATTGCGTGTGTTGTGCTTCCAGACGGCGAGTCGACGGTCTATGACCCGGCGGGTATAGATGACGCGCTTCGTAAGGCAGGGTTTTCTGGCATTGGTGATGCGGCAGGTGAGAAATCTGGAAAGGCATCGCCCGATCCAGAGCTTGAGATAGTTTCACGTGCCATGCGTGCATTTATGCGTGCGACTCAACATAATGAGCAGACTCTGCGGGTAAAGTTGGGGGTGGAGGCCCCGGTATTCTTTGATTCGGTTTTGCCTGCCCTTCTCAGGTCAGGCGTCCTAGCTGAAACCGATTACCGGGGGGCTGGTGTTCAAAAGAGGTATCGACTGGCCATGCCGATGAGCCGCATCCAATCAGCGCTGGCGACGGCAGCGGGTGATTTTGAGGCTTTCTGTTCGAAGGTGTCCAGCTGAGCAGGCCCCGAAAGCAAAAAAGGCAAAAAAGGGGTCCAAAAAAAGGAAAAAAAGGGGTCAGGTTGAGCTACCCCCGATTTCTCGGACAGGTTAATTAAGCACTCGCCAGTTGCTCCTGTTCAACCGGCGTCCGATAGCCGAGGCTGCTATGCAGCCGTTGGCGGTTGTAGAAGACCTCGATGTAGTCGAACAGCTTCTGCCTGGCTTCGTCGAGGCCGACGAAGCGCTCATGGTGCGTCAACTCCTGCTTGAGCGAGCTGAAGAAGCTCTCCATTACCGCATTGTCGTAAGGCATGCCCTTGCGGCTCATGCTCGGCTGCAGACCGGCGGCCTTGAGCTGGGTCTGATAGGCGCCGCTGGTGTATTGGCTGCCCTGATCGCTGTGATGGATCGCGCCCGGCGCAGGCTTGCGGCGTTCGACCGCCATCCGCAGCGCGGCGCTGACCAGGGCCTGGTCGGCGCGCTCGCCCATCGCCCAGCCGACGATCTGACGGGTATGCAGGTCGAGGACCGCGGCCAGGTACAGCCAGCCGGCGCGCGTGGGCACAAAGGTGATGTCAGCGACCCAGACCGCGCCCGGCTTGGGGCTGACAAAGGGCCAAGCCAGCAGGTTCGGGGCTGGGGGCACGCGCTGGTAGGTGCCGCGCGTGCGTATATATCGCTGCCGCCGTTTGGCCTGGATCCCATGCTTGCGGCGCAGCCGGCGCACGCGATGCCGACCGCAGGTCTCGCCCTCGCGACGTAGCGCCTGCCACAGTCGCACTGCACCGTAGGTTTGCCGGCTCCGCGCGTGGAGCGCCTGGATGCGTTCCAGCAGCTGCGCGTTCGCCTTGGCGCGCGAACTGGGCCGGCGATCCCGCCAGGCGTAGTAGCCGCTTGTTGAGACGTTCAATGCCCGGCATAGCCGACGCACCGGGTAGCCGGATTGATCCCGGATCCATGCGTACTTCACGGCAGTTCCCGCGCGAAGTACGCCGCCGCTTTTTTTAAGATCTCGTTCTCTTCCTTCAGCCGCGCGATCTCGCGCTTGAGCGCGGCCGGATCGTCGATACCGGCCGGACGACGACCGCTGCCGGCAAAGGCCTGGCTGCCCTTCTTCTCCAGATCCTGCGCCCACTTGTAGAGCCGATTACGCGGGATCCCCAGCTCCCGCGCCACGACCGCCGCTGGCCGATCGCCCGCCTTGAGCAGTCGAACCGCCTCGCGCTTGAACTCCGCCGTGAACCGTTGACGCTTCTGCATCGAACACCTCCATGCGAGGATTGTCCTCGAAAAAAGGGGTCAGGTTCATTTATCCGAAGATTTGGGGCGTCCGCGGGGTCTGACGCTTGCGGATCGCTGGGTCAGGGCTTCGATCTGTTGACGAAAGCGGTCGAAAAGAAAAAAGGGGTCAGGTTCATTTATCCGAAGATTTGGGGCGCCCGCGGGGTCTGACGCTTGCGGATCGCTGGGTCAGCGCTTCGATCTGTTGACGAAAGCGGTCGCTGCCCCAGGCCTTCTGTTGCTGGGTGTGGGCACGAAGGTCGTCTATCTTGTTCGAGCCCAGTTCGGCATTGAACAGTTCGCGGTACGCTAGCTGGCGCTCGATAGCGTTCGCTCCGAGTCCGAGGTAGAGCGGATGGGGAGTGATGCGGGACTCATGTGCGCCAAGGGCGTTGTGGGCATGGCTGGACCAGCGGTAATCCGCGGGTTTCGCCACCATGCCGGCACGGACGGGGTTGAGCTCGATGTAGCGATAGCAGGTGAGCAGGTAGTCGGCGCTGTCGACCAGTGCCGACTTGAAGCGGCCTTCCCAGAGCGTGCCGGTGCGGCGATACCGGGCATTGAAACAACCGACATAGCGTCGGCCAATGGCCTGCATCATCCTTGAGACGGCGCCGATCTCGTGCGGAGTGACCAGCAGGTGCACGTGGTTGGTCATCAGCACGTAGGCGTGCAGGTCGCAGCCATGCTTGAGCGCAGCCTGGCCGAGCTCCTGGCGATAGTGCAGGTGGTCGGCGTCGTCGGCGAAGCAGGCTTGCCGGTCATTGCCGCGTTGCACGATGTGCTGGGCGATACCGGGAAAGTCGAGGCGGGGCAGGCGGGCCATGTCGCATCCATGCGGTGAAGAGACCCCTAGTGTTCGATATCGCTTGCGCCGCGACCATCAGACAACTGCGTGCGCGTATGTAGGAAATGTACCTGACCCCATTTTGGTCACCGTCATCTCGACACGCTTCAGGACCCCAGGCGGGCGTCGCGCCTGAGTGACTGAGGCGGCTTGCCGAAGCCCCGCATGAACGCCTCGCGAAGATGGCGTCGGTCGCGAAAGCCTGTTTCGCGTGCCACCACCTCCAGCGGATGGCGGCTGCGCTCGATCATCAAACGCGCTGCCTCCACGCGCAGACGCTCTACCGCCTTGGCTGGCGACTGGCCGGTCTCGGCCGTGAACACGCGGCTGAACTGGCGCGGGCTGAGGTTCGCGGCCGCAGCGAGTTCTTCCACGCTCAGCGACTGCGCCAGGTGGCCGCGGGCATGCTCCAGCGCCCGCGCGATGCGGTCCGAGCGCGGCGCGAGATTCAGGATCTCCGAATGCTGCGACTGGCCGCCCGAACGGCGCTGATGCATGACCAGCCGGTGCGCCACCGATCGCGCCACGTCGTCGCCCAGGTCCTTCTCGACGAGGCCGAGCGCCAGATCCAGTTCGGCCGTCATGCCGGCCGAGGTCCAGATCGGGTCATCGGCGATGAAGATGCGGTCCGGCTCGACCTGGACATCGGGATACCGCTGTTGCAGTGCGTTCGCATAGGCCCAGTGCGTCGTGGCGCGCCGCCCTGCCAGCAGGCCGGCCTGGGCCAGCACGAAAGCTCCGGTGCACAGGCCTACGGTCCGACGTGCCCGAGCGCTGCACTTTCGCAGCGCACGCAGCAATTCGGATGGTGATGGCGTGGCCAACGGGTCGATCACGCCCACCACCATCCAGGTGTCGGCCGTGCTGCGTGCGGTGAAGGGACGCGTCTGCAGGGCCGTGCCTAGCGATGTCTTCACGCTGCCCCCGGGCATCGAGTGGCAAGTCACCTCGTAGAAGGGCTCGCCCGCCACAAAATTGGCGAACTCGAAGACCGCCTGCGTGGCCAGCGCCATCACCTGGAAGCCGGCCGGCAGGACGTAGCCGATTTTGTGCATGTGCGTCTCCGGAGCCAATGGCATAAAACATGACTATAAGCGTCATTTGCGCCAAACGCTAGACGGTGCAACATGGGTTCCATCGCAACCCCGAAACGGAGCATCACCATGACACAGACGAACCTGGGCACCGCCCTCATCACCGGAGCATCTTCCGGCATAGGCGCCCTCTACGCCGACCGCCTGGCGCGACTCGGCTACGACCTGATCCTCGTCGCCCGCAACCGCGATCGCTTGAACCCGTTGGCTGAGGAAATCACCAGCCGCCACGGCCGCGCGGTGGAGGTCTTTCCCGCCGACCTGAACAACCCGGTGGCGCTGCGCAGCGTGGAGAACAAGCTCAAGCAAGATGCCAGCATCACCCTGCTGGTCAACAACGCCGGCATCGGCACGCACACGCCGCTGCTGGAGAGCGGCGTGGACGAGATGGTGCGCATGATTGACCTCAACGTGACGGCGCTGACCCGGTTGAGCTACGCGGCGGTGCCCGGCTTCGTGGCACGCGGCAAAGGCGCGTTGATCAACATCGCCTCCGCTGTCGCCGTCTCGCCGGAAACCCTCAATGGCGTGTATGGCGGCAGCAAGGCCTTCGTATTGGCCTTCAGTCAATCGCTGCAGCACGAGCTCGCCGGCAAAGGCGTGCGGGTGCAAGCCGTGCTGCCGGGTGCGACGGCCACCGAGTTCTGGGCCCGCGGCGGCCTTCCCGTGGAGCACCTGCCGGCACAGATCGTGATGCGTGCCGAAGACCTGGTGGATGCCGCCTTGCAGGGCTTCGAGCGCGGGGAGTCGGTGACGATTCCTGCACTGCATGACGTGGCTCTCTGGGATGCCTTTGAGGGCGCGCGCAAGGCGATGGCGCCCCAGCTCTCGAGCAACGAAGTGGCATCGCGCTACCAGCCCTTGCGCTGAGTGGCCGCATCGCATTCGGCCTGCGCACCGCTCTGAAATCCGCATGAAGCCGCATGGGGTGCGCCAGCAAGCATCCCTAAAAATAGAAGGAAACCCACCGTGTCACCCACCAGCATTCAATCACTGTCGTCCATCAAGATTCCCGGGACCGAGGAACACTTTCTCGATCCGCTCGGGTCCAGCGAGGGAAGCCTGGGGCGTTTGCGCTATCTCTCGGGCGGAAAGGGGCCAGCGTTGATCTTGCTGCACACGGTGCGCACCCAGGCCGAGCACTTCCGTCACCTGATCCCGCTCGTCAAGGATCGGTACACGGTTTATGCCCTCGACCTTCCTGGAATGGGCTACTCGCAGATCGTGCCGAACGCCTCCTATGAGGAGCCGGCCATGCGCGCGGCGGTCAAGCGCCTCATCACCCGACTCGACTTGCGTGACGTGACGCTGCTCGGCGAATCGATGGGCGCGACGCTCGCCCTCACCACTGCGGCCGATCTGCCCGAGCGGGTGCGGCGTGTCGTGGCCATCAATGCCTATGACTATGCGGGCGGCATCAAGCGGTCCAGCCTGCTGGCCCGGTTCGTCGTGACCGGCGCGCTGGCGCCGGGTGTCGGCCCGACCATCGCGGGCGTCCAACCCAAGCCGATCGTGCGCGCCGTGCTCCGTGGGGGCCTCGGGAACAAGGCCGCCCTGCGCGATGACTACCTCGATGAACTGTTGAAGGTTGGACGTCGGCCCGGCTATCCGGTTGTTGCCCGCGCGGTGTACGGCAACCTGCCCAGCCTCATCGCGGCCCGCGCCCGCTACCCCGAGGTCCGCGCACCCGTGCACCTCATCTACGGAGAGACGGATTGGTCCAGACCCTCGGACCGACAAGCCAACCAGCAGATCCTCCCCGCGGCCGAGTTTGTCCAGGTGCCTGGCGCCGGCCACTTCATCGTCCTCGAGCGGCCGGACGTGGCTGCCAAGGTTTTGAATGACGCGCTGTGACTCGCGAACGTTCCGACACCTACTGCACACGTCGCCTGCGCGCGCAGCTGAACACTCTCGAACAAACCGCTATTTCACAAGGAGCAATGCAATGACATTCAAAGCACTACTGAGCACCCAGTCTGGTGAGGCGATTTCGACCGACCTGGTCGATTTCTCCGAGGCTGATCTGATGCCCGGCGACGTCACCGTCGCGATCGACTACTCGACGGTGAACTACAAGGACGCGGCGGCAATCAGCGGCCGCGCGCCGGTCATCCGCCAGTTCCCACTGATTCCAGGCATCGATTTCGCTGGCGTGGTGGAAACGTCCTCACACCCGGCGTTCGCGCCGGGGGACCGCGTGGTTGCCAACGGCTGGGGCCTGAGCCAGACGCATCACGGCGGCTTCGCGCAGAAGGCCCGCGTCAGTGGTGACTGGTTGATCAAGCTGCCAGACGTGTTCTCGACGCGAGACGCCATGGCCATCGGCACGGCGGGCTACACGGCAATGCTTGCCGTGCTGGCGCTGGAGCATGCTGGCCTGACACCGGACAAGGGCGAGGTGCTGGTGACCGGCGCCGGCGGTGGGTCCGGATCCGTCGCCATCGCGCTGCTGTCCAAGCTCGGCTACCGCGTCGTCGCCTCGACCGGGCGCGCCGAGGAGACGGCCTATCTGCGTGATCTGGGCGCCGTGGAGGTGATTGATCGCCGCACGCTGTCCGAACCGGGCGCGCCGATTGGCAACGAGCGCTGGGCTGGAGCCGTCGACTCGGTGGGTAGCCACACACTGGCCAATGTGCTGGCCCAGATCCGCTACCGCGGCGCCGTGGCCGCGTTTGGCCTGGCACAGGGTATGGACCTTCCCGGCTCGGTCCTTCCCTTCATCTTGCGCAATGTCACGCTGGCCGGCATCGATTCGGTCAACGCACCGCAGGACGTGCGCCTGGCAGCGTGGTCCCGCCTGGCGACGGACCTCGATCTGGGCAAGCTGGCGCGCGCCACCCAGGTGGTCGGCCTCGCGGATGTGCCCGGCCTCGCGGAGCCCGTGCTGCGAGGGCAGGTGCGTGGGCGCACGGTGGTGGACGTGAGTGCCTGAGCTGCGGCAAGGCATCAGTAACTTCGAATCCTGGGTCGCGCGGCTGCCGCCTGACCTTCCATTTCAAGAGAAAGAGATCCCCATGAAAGCCTTCATCATCGACCGCTACGGCAAGAAGGAAGTCGGTCGCCTCGCCGACATGCCTGAACCGGGCATGCAAGACGACGACGTGCTGATCCAGATTCACGCCGCCAGCGTGAACGTGCTGGACCTCAAGATCAGGACTGGCGAGTTCAAGAACGTCATTCCCTACCCCATGCCGCTCATCCTCGGCAACGACGTGGCCGGCACCGTCGTGCGGGTCGGCCGTCTCGTTCGGGACTTCCATGTGGGTGACGAGGTCTATGCCCGTCCCGACGACGACCGGATTGGCACGTTCGCAGAGCTGATCGCGGTCAAGGCCACGTCGGTGGCTCGCAAGCCCGCCAACATCGGCATGGGCGAAGCGGCTTCGCTGCCGCTCGTGGCGCTGACGGCCTGGCAGGTCTTGGTCGAGACGGCCAAGCTGAAGAAGGGGCAGAAGGTGTTCATTCAGGCGGGCTCCGGTGGCGTCGGCACCATCGCGATCCAGTTGGCCAAGCACCTTGGGGCCTGGGTCGCCACGAACACGAGCACGGCAAACGTCGATTGGGTCAAGGCCTTGGGCGCCGATGTGGTCATCGACTACAAGAAGCAGGACTTCGCCACCGAATTGCGTGACTACGACGTGGTGCTCAACAGCCTCGGCAGCGATGAACTGCACAAGTCGCTGCAGGTGCTCAAGCCCGGCGGGCACCTCATCTCGATCTCCGGGCCGCCCACGCCCGGCTTCGCTGCCGAGCGGGGATTCCCCTGGCCGGTGAAGCAGGTGCTGCGTCTGCTGAGCTTCGGCATTCGAAGGAAGGCCAAGGCGCGCGGCGTCAACTATACGTTCGTCCTCATGCGCGCAGAAGGCAAGCAGCTGAGCCAGATCACGGCGCTGGTGGAGAAGGGTGCGATCCGTCCCGTCGTCGACCGATCGTTCACGCTGGACCAGACCGCAGAGGCGCTCGCCTATGTTGAGCAGGGGCGTGCCAAAGGCAAGGTCGTGGTGGAGGTCCGCTGAGAGCGACCCTGAGCTGCCCTCGAACGGATGCGGGCATCAGTTCGCTTGCGACAGCTGCCCCCGCTTTTTTCAAGTCACCGCGCTTAAGGCGACGCTGATTAAGTCCCCCACTTCCGGGTTGACCTGGTACCCCGACGGAATGGGCGTTGGCATGATGAAGGCATGAAGCAAGCAACGCTGGCAGCGGCTGCAGATCAGGGTGCGGAGTCCGAGCGGTCCCGAACGCCCACCAGACGCGATGTGTTCCTGCAGACGATGGACTCCATCGTTCCGTGGGCTGATCTGTGTGCGGTCATCGAGCCCCACTACCCGAAGGCCGGCAAGGGTCGGCCGCCCATCGGGCTGGAGCGCATGCTGCGCATGTACTTCGTGCCGCACTGGTTCAACCTCGCCGACGAGGCGACCGCAAGCTCAAGCGCCTCTTCAGGGCTGCCGCGTTGCCAGAGGCAGCGAGGGCTCAGCGCGGGATGGATCGGGCGCAGATCGCGAGTCTGATCAGCTGCGACTGGATTCGACAGCAGCAGAACCTCATCTTCCAGGGCGCCACCCGCGTGGGCAAGACCTGGCTCGCCTGCGCATCGGCTGGCCAGGCGTGCCGAGTCGACATTCCGGTGCTGTTCTTCCGGGCTAGCGAGCTGTGCAGCACTATTCGAGATCGCGCTCACGAGGCGCGTTGCCGGACCTCAAGCTGACGTCGGTCCCGCGGGTGTGCTGCATCGATTCGAGAATCCGGGGCCCGGTCGGCTGCAGACGATCGACATCCACCACTCGCGGCGCTGGATCCAGGCGGATCTGGACTAGCGGGGGGAAGTCGCCGTCACCCAGCCGTGGTGGATGCACCTGTCGACAGGCCAACGCGCCTGCCCGGGGCCTCCGAACTCAGCCCTGTGCCGGCTTCCAGTCCGCCGACGGCACGGTGTTGACCATCCACGGCACCCCGAAGCGGTCGACCAGCGCACCGTAGCCGGGTGACCAGAAGGTCTCGGCGAACGGCATCACTTGCCTGCCGCCCTCGGACAGCTGTTCGAACCAGCGCCTGGCCTGGTCGATATCGTCGGTGTGCAGGGTGACGTCGAAACCGTTCTTGGGCTTGTCGACGTTGGGAGCCCACTCGACGTCCATGTCGGCGCCCATCAGGGACTGGTCGCCGACGTCCAGCCAGCAGTGCATGAGCCACGTCTTGTACTTCTCGTTGGTGATCGGCATGTCCGGCGGCGCGTCGGAGTAGGGGATGGCAGCGGTGATCTTGCCGCCCAATACGTTGGCGTAGAACTCGAACGCTTCGCGGCATTGTCCCTGGAAGCTCAGGCTGGTGACGATCTTCATGTCATGTCCTCGGTAGCGGGGTGGGTGGGGCAGGCGATGGGTTCTGGTGCAACTGCGCAGGGGTGTCGCATCAAGGGTGTTGCATCAAGCCCTGGCTGTCACCGGGCGGGCCTGCGACCGCGTTGACGGTGGGTGGCATCAGGGCTCGCGGTGCGAGAGGGCACATACGCCCGTTCGACGGATGGCGGGGCGGGGTTTCGACAAGGAGTACTTCTCGCGCCGTTATGGCGCCGTCTTTCGGTTGATAGGAAACAGTTTCCTCAGCCGTGCGTCGCGCAGCCAGAGGCCGCCCCACATGAACAGCCCAAGGTAGAGGCTGAAAAGAACATGGCTGAACAGAGGGCTTTCGGCCCTGACCTGCGTCGCCATCGCGCCGCCGAGCAGGCTCATCATCAGCACCGCACCGAACATGCTGGTGCGCGGGATGAGGTACAGCAACAGGCAGGCCAACTCGATCAGCCCGATCGTGAAGGCATAACCCGGGGGCCAGCCGAGCTGCGCCAGCGTCTGTTCGGCGACCGGCATGCCGAGCAGCTTGGGCGCGATCGATGCGCCGAGCATGAAAAGCGCGAAAAGGCCGGTCGCGATGCGACCGGTCCAGAGCATCTTTGATGTGTTCACGGCATTGCCTCGCGTGGATTGGTTGCGACTCATCTACCCGACGAACGTCGCATCCGCGTTTCGACATGCTGCAACACAAAAAAGGGGCAGGTTCATTTATCCGCTGATCCGGGGCAGCCGCGGAACCTGAGGCCGGCGGAAGACTGTTGAGAAATGAACCTGACTCCATCTCCGGATTCGGGCATCGTCATGCCCGTGCATCGGGTTCTGATATAGTTGCATAGCTAACTAAGTGGTGCTAGTCTCTACCGCATGTTCGATGGCTGCCTATACTTCAATACCGCTGCCTTGTCGCGAATGCTTGAGCGCGTCTGGACGCAGGCATTCAATCCGTTCGGCCTGAGCCCCCCGCAGGCATTCCTGCTGCGTGCGGTGATAGCGCAACCGGGGCAGTTGCAGCGCGAACTGGCCGACGCCATGACCATCACCCGTCCTACCGCGACCCGGCTACTGGATGGGCTGCAACAACGGAAGTTGATCGAACGCCGCAGTTCGGGCAACGACGGCCGCGAGCTGGAAATCCACCCCACCGCCGCCGCGCTGGCGATTGCCAACGATCTCAACCGCGCCAGCGCGGCTGTTACCCGCCGCCTGCAGAAGACGCTCGGGGAAAGGCGCTTCGGCGACGTCGTCGCGGAGATGCGGCAGGTACGCAAGATGCTGGGCTGAACTACGCCCATATAGTTGCTTAGCTAACTAAAAGGAGAACTGACATGCCCATCCTCAACGTCAAGGTTGCCGCGGTGCGCTCGCAGGCACTGTCGAAGGCGATAGCGTCGCTGCTGCAGGACCTGACCGCGCGCGTTCTGCGCAAGGACCCGGCGGTGACCGCCATCGCCATTGATTTCGTCGCCCCCGAGGATTGGTACGCCGGCGGCCGCAGCCTCGCCGAGCAGCGCAAGAGCAGCGTCTATTTCGACATAAAGGTCACCGACGAAACCAATACCAAGGACGAGAAGGCGGAGTTCATCCGCGAGGCCTTCTCCGGGCTGGCCGCCTTGCTCGGAAACCTGCACGAGGAAAGCTATATCCATGTCCATGATGTGCGTGCGGCAGCCTATGGCTACGGCGGCGTCACCCAGGAAGCGCGTTACCACCAGCGCGGCTGACTATCCGGACGTCTGGTCGCCCACCGTGCCAGGTTCCAGATCGAAGCGGCCGCACGCCAGCCGGATCCAAAAATGGAGGCAGGTTCTTTTATCCCCTGATCTGGGCCAGCCGCGGGACCTGAGCCCGGTGGGAAAAAAACAGGGGCAGAGTGCACTTTCCCCACCAGAAAGTGCACTCTGCCCCCTGTGTTCCCTCTGAGCTACCCCCGACTTCCTCGAGCGCATCCAGGTCCTGGCCGAGGCGCTGGCCCCGGTACCGTAGCCCGTAACCTGGGTTGAGCCCAGGGCGAAGCCCAGGCTACGGATTCGGTGGCACCGTGCAGCAGAAGGCGTGGCCCGCATTGCCCACGCCTTCCACTTTCCACCGGCTCCGCCGCGACACTGGCAGAGCCGCCTCAGCTCCAGGATCGACCGCTACTTCTGCGCCGTCAGCGCGTCGAAGCTGGTGATCAGGTTGCGGTAGTCCGGGATGTGTCTGGAGAGCAACGCGGCGAGGCCCTCGATGTCGTTGCGCCAGTCGCGGTGCAGTTCGCAGGCCGCGCCGAACCAGGTCATCAGCTGCGCGCCGGCCTGTGACATGCGGTCCCATGCGGCGTGACGGGTAACCTCGTTGAACGTGCCTGAGGCATCGGTGACCACGAACACGTCGAAGCCTTCCTCGATCGCCGAGAGGGCCGGGAAGGTCACGCAGACCTCGGTCACCACGCCGGCGATGATCAGCTGCTTCTTGCCGGTGGCCTTGACCGCCGCCACGAATTCCTCGTTGTCCCAGGCGTTGATGTTGCCCGGTCGCGCGATGTACGGAGCCTCCGGAAACATCTGCTTCAGCTCCGGCACCAGCGGACCGTTGGGGCCGTTCTCGAAGCTGGTGGTGAGGATGGTCGGCAGCTTGAAGTACCTGGCCAGGTCGCCCAGGGCCAGCACGTTGTTCTTGAATCTGTCCGGCTCGATGTCGCGCACCAGCGACAGCAGGCCGGCCTGATGGTCGACCAGCAGGACGGCGGCATCGTTCTTGTCCAGACGCTTGTAGGGCTTGCTCATGTCGTTCTCCTCATGGTGGTGTTGCGTGAAAGGGGCCAGGCCCCGGGTGACACGCGACGCCGGGCCGGCACCGGCGTCGTGCGGAACAGGAAAGGCGAAACAGGGCGATGCGAAGAAGCGCATCGCCATTCGCTCCGCCGTGGTGCGAGGTGGCGCAGGGTGCCGCAAGGCGGGGCGCGCCGATGAACGCCCGAGGGCTATGCAGGAGGGCCGGGACGTTGGGTGGGGATGGTGTTGCTCTTGCTGGGGCCTCCAACTTGGTCAAACCGCCCACCTTCGTAGTCCGCAATGGCCTGCGAAATCTCCGTCTGCGTGTTCATCACGAAGGGCCCATATCCCACGATCGGCTCCTCGATCGGCTCACCACCCAACAGCAGCAACGTGGCCTCGTTGTTGGCCACCACATCGATCTCACTGCCGTCGCGGTCGAACACCAGCATCTGAGCCTCGCGCGCCACCGCACTGCCGTTGACCAGCACCGTGCCGCGCAGCACCACCAACGCCAGCGTGTGCCCGGCCGGCAGACTGAAGCGCGCATGGCCGCCCTGGTTCAGGCGCAGGTCCCACACGTTCATAGGTGTAAAGGTGCGCGCCGGCCCGCGATGACCCTCGAACTCGCCGGCGATCACCCGTACCCGCCCGGCCTCATCGGCCAGCGGCACGGAAGGAATGTCGGCATCCAGCAGGGTCTGGTAGCCCGGCTCGGCCATCTTGTCCCGCGCCGGCAGGTTCACCCACAGCTGCACCATCTCCAGCGTGCCGCCCCGGCGGGTGAAGGCCTCCGAATGGAACTCCTCGTGCACGATGCCCGAGGCCGCCGTCATCCACTGCACGTCGCCCGGCCCGATGTGGCCGCCGGCGCCGGTGGAATCGCGGTGGTCCACCTCGCCCTGGTAGACGATGGTGACCGTCTCGAAGCCGCGATGCGGGTGCTCGCCCACCCCGCGCCGCCGGGTCCCGGGCTCGAAATTGGCTGGACCGGCGTAGTCCAGCAGCAGGAAGGGGCTCAGATGGCGGCCGTGGCTGTTGTAGGAAAACAGCGAGCGGACCGGGAAGCCGTCGCCCACCCAGTGCGGGTGTGGCGCGCTGTAGGTGCCGAGGACCTTCTTCATGGCTTTCTCCGGTTGGCCCCGACAGGGGGCTGCGTTGCCGGAGAGCATGCGACGGGAACGATAGGTTCGGTAGCTGGCCTGATTTATCCTCACAGTCCTATCTGGTGAACGATGCCTCGGCCATGCAGGACCTCAACGACCTCTACTACTTCGTCCAGGTGGTGGACCACGGCGGCTTCGCCCCCGCCGGCCGCGCCCTGGGCATGCCCAAGTCCAAGCTGAGCCGGCGCATTGCCCTGCTGGAAGAGCGCCTGGGCGTGCGCCTGATCCAGCGCTCCACCCGCCGCTTCGCCGTTACCGAGATCGGCCAGGTCTACCTGGCCCACTGCCGCGCCATGCTGGTGGAGGCCGAGGCCGCACAGGAGGCCATCGACCTCACCCGCACCGACCCCTGCGGCACGGTGCGCCTGAGCTGCCCCGTGGCCCTGCTGGAGACCCGCGTGGGCGCCATGCTGGCCGAGTTCATGGCCGCCAACCCGCGCGTGGATGTGCACCTGGACGCCACCAACCGCCGCGTCGACGTGATCGGCGAAGGCCTGGACTTCGCCATCCGCGTGCGCCCCCCACCGCTGGAGGACAGCGACCTGGTCATGCGCGTGCTGGCCGAACGCAGCCAATGCCTGCTGGCCGCCCCCGCCCTGATCGAAGCCCACGGCCTCCCCTCCACCCCCGCCGACCTCCCGCACCTGCCGAGCCTGGACCTGGGCCAACCCTCGCACGAACACGTCTGGCACCTGTACGGTCCCGACGGCGCCCAGGCCAGCGTCCACCACCGCCCGCGCCTGATCACGCGCAGCATGATGACTCTGCGCACGGCGGCCGCGGCCGGCATCGGCGTGGTGCAGTTGCCGCACATGATGGTCACCGCCGAACTGGCTGCCGGGCAGTTGGTGCCGGTGTTGCCCGAGTGGGCGCCGCGCGCGGAGATCATCCACGCGGTATTTCCCTCACGGCGCGGGCTGCTGCCGGCGGTGAGGGCCTTGATCGAGCATCTGGTGGCAGGGTTTGGGGGGATCGAGGAGGAGTGAGGGGAGGGGCCGTGCCTCGGACGTCCCTGGAGAACAAAAAAACAGAGGATCAGAGTCGGCTTTTTCCTGTTTGACCGTCAGGGACGGATTCCTGAGTTCCTACTCGTCCTCGTCCGGTCCACGCCACCATTCGTGGCCATCTTCCCGTTCGGGGATGTCGCACTCGCGGGTCTCGATGCCATCAATGCGCCGAGACCCGCCGGCGCCAACCCAGTCTTTCAATAGCTTCTCCACCGACTTGCGGCTTTGCGCCGCGATGCCCAGGTTGCGGTCCGGTTGCCATTCGCCGGAATCATCCGCGTCGTGCTGGTGCGGCGTGCCGTAGCTGCAGCGCATGCAGTAGTAGCGGACGGTCTCCGTCCAGTCCTCGGCGTAGCCGATGCCCGGCGCGGTGGCGTCGAGCAGGGCTTGCAGGTCGTCGCGGCTGTCGCAGTTGACGAAGACGACGAAGGTCTGGAACTCCGATGGCACCAGGCGCTGCAGTTCGTTGAATACCGGCACCTTGTGTTCGCCGTCGAACCTGTGGCCGGTGGCCGCGCCGTCGTGCAGGACGATGTCGCCAAAGCGATGCCCGCTTTCCGGCAGTGGGACATTGAGCAGGCGGCCGCGCACCGGGTCGATGCGCCGGATGAACACGGTCTCGCCGCCGTGCCACGGGTTGAGGCGCACCACGGCCACGCCGTAGTCGTCGACGATGGAGCCTTCGCCCTCGGGCACGCGGATGCCGCAAGCGGTCCACAGGCGCCGGACCTGTGGCCAATCGCCGAGCGCAGTGGCGGCGATGGCGGCGTTCCAGTGTTCGGCTTCGCCCGCTTCGTCAGACAGTTCGATGGCGCGGAGGTTGTGGCGGAGCGCCACCGGCCAGTCGAGCATGTATTTGTGCGCCAGCCCGCGCATGTAGTGGTAGTAGGGGTCGTCGGGCTCGCGCTGCAGCAGCGCCTCGAAATGCCGTGATGACTCGGCCAGTGCGCCACGATCCATGGCGTCGTAGGCTTCCTTGCGCAGGGCTTTGAAATCGTCCTGATGGTCAGTCATGCGTCGAGTGCGTTGGCCATTGTGAGGACATCATTGCATGTCCCCGCAGAGTGTCGCCTCAGCGGCACGGCCCCCTGTAGTCGCCGTGACCGAGGTGGGCGTTGATTGCTTCGGGTGGCAGTTCCAGCGTCTTCTTGCCCTTGTGGCAGACCCACTCCTTGCCGGCGGGGCCGACATCTACCGGCAACAGCACGCAGCCGGACAGTGGCAGGACGAGCAGGAGGGCAAGCAGGCATTTCATTCGGGATATATCGCGATGGGATGGTGGCGTGCAGGGTAGTGGCGCGTCCTGCCGCGGCGTCGTGACGGATGTCGTGATTGGCGGAACGTGGAAAAATGGGGTGAGATTGAGCCACCCCTGATTTCTCGGACTGCTTGATTTTCCCCGGTGGCCGGGCGCCGTATGCGATCCAGCCGCCCCACCTTCTGCGAGGAGGTAAGCTACCCAGCGCACGGGCCGCGTGGCGCAATAGCATTCGCGGTATCCCGAAATGACCTTGGCGCTGGGTGTTGCTGCGAGGAATCATGGCGAACGTGAAGGGTTTTCTCACTACTTTCTTCGCGCTTTGTGCAGGCCCGTTGGCGCATGCGGATGCAGGGGGCCACGCTGATTCTGCACAGCCGTCGCCGGCGACGATGGATCGTGCCGACCATGCGCTGCAGGTCACTCCTTATCTGTGGGCGGCCGGTCTGGACGGGAGGCTCTCCCCGTTCCGGCGCGGGTCGACCATCGGTGTCGAGAAGTCGTTCTCCGATGTTGTGGACGGACTGGAATTCGGCGGGTTCGCGAACCTGTGGCTGCGTCGCGACCGGTTCGTGTTCTCCGGCGACGTGATGTACGTCGCCACCTCCGATGACCATGCCTTCGGCCCGCTGCCGCCGCTTCCCGTGCCGGTGCCGCCGAGTACGGTCGTCGACGGCCGCGTCGACAGCCGGCAATTCAACGCGACCGCGCAAGCGGGTTATCGGCTTGTCGAAGCCCAGGACTTCACGCTCGACGCGCTGGCAGGCCTGCGCGCGTGGCGCATCTCCAACGACGTGACCGTCAGCGCCCTGGGTACGTCGCGCAGCTACGGCGAGCGCTTCGATTGGGTGGATCCGGTGATTGGCTTGCGTGCGTTCCGACGCCTGTCGGAGGCATGGTCCCTGCAGGCCCAGCTGGATGCGGGCGGGCTGGGCGTCGGCGCGGATTCGACGTGGTCGGCGCTTGCGACCATCAACTACGTGGCCACCGAACATCTTTCGGTGGCCGCGGGCTACAAGGTGCTCGACGTCGATTACGACCATGGCGGCCACGTCTACGACGCGCGCCTGAAGGGCCGGCGTTCGGGCTGACCTGGCGCTTCTAGGCCAGGGCGGGAATCATGCGGAGAGGATGGAGATGATGATGGTGATGAGCTTGATGCGCCGGTGGTCGATCGTGCTGTTGCTCCTGCCTGCGGCGCTCGCCCATGCACAAACGCCCGCCAGTGGGAGCGAACTGCTGTTCCGCGAGGTTCGCGTGCTGGATACCGCGCGCGGGGTGCTGGGGCCGTCCACCGACGTGCTGGTGCGCGGCAATCGCATCGCCGCCATCGGCGATGGTGTGCAGCCATCGGCATCGGCCCGCGTGATCGAAGGGCGCGGACGCACGCTGATGCCGGGCCTGATCGACGTGCACTGGCACAGCACGTTCACCGCCCTGCCGCAGGCCGACCTGCTGGCGCCGGACGCGTCGCCGGAGAAGCTCACGGCCATCGTCGCGGCCGAATCGCAGCGCACCTTGCTGCGCGGTTTCACCAGCGTGCGCGATGCGGGCGGGCCGATCTTCGAGCTGAAGGCCGCCATCGACGCGGGGAAGGTGCAGGGGCCGCGCATCTGGCCCTCGGGCGCCTTCATCAGCCAGACCGCGGGTCACGGCGACATGCGCCAGCCGCACGAGCGCTCGCGCCGCTTCTTCGGCAAGCCGTCCATGGCCGAGGAGATGGGCGCGACCTTCATCGCCGACGGCCGCGACGAAGTCCTGACCGCGGTGCGCGAAAACCTGCGCATGGGCGCCAGCCAGATCAAGCTGATGGCCGGGGGCGGCACTTCGTCGGCCTACGATCCCATCGACGTCACCCAGTACACCTTCGACGAGCTGCGCGCGGCCGTGGAGGCGGCCGAGGACTGGGGCACCTACGTCATGGTGCATGCCTACACGGCGCGCGCGGTGCGCCGTGCCATCGAGGCCGGGGTGAAGTGCATCGAGCACGGTCAGTTGCTCGACGAGGAGACGCTGGCGTTGATGGCGGAACGCGGCGTATGGCTGTCCACCCAGACCCTGCGGCCGAGCACCGAGGCGTTGGATCCGCTGCGACGCGAAAAACGCAAGCCGGTGATAGAAGGACAGGCGCGCACGATCGCACTGGCCAAACGCGCGGGCGTGCGTATGGCCTGGGGCACGGACTTCCTGTTCGAGCCCGCGCTCAATACCGAGCAGAACGCCTTCATTCTCTTGCTGCGCGAGTGGTTCACCCCGGCGGAGATCCTCCGGATGGTGACCCGTGACAATGCCGATCTGCTGGCGTTGTCAGGCCTGCGCAGCCCCTACGAGGGTCGCTTAGGCGTGGTGGAGGAGGGCGCCTTGGCAGATCTGCTGCTGGTGGACGGCGATCCGCTGCAGGATCTCGATGTCATCGCCGATCCCGCGCGCAACTTCGCGGTAATCGTGAAGGATGGACGCATCGTCAAGGATGCGGACTGAGGAAACAGCAGGGCCAGGTCATTCGCCATTGGGTACCGGCTTCAGAACCGGCCTCAGAGTGGACTTTCCACTGGTCCCAGGCAGCGGTGGTCAGAGTAAACTTTCCCGCTGAACAACTAGGGATAGCCGAACTGCGGCTAAAGGGGAACAGGGTGGAAATCAGGCAGCAGAAGAACTCCAACAAGATCCGCTTCGTCTTCGACGAAGACAGCCTGGGCTACAGCATCGAAGACTCATCGGGTAGCCGCTCGTTCTCGGTGGGCTATACCGACATCAGCCGTGACCGCCAGACCTTGCTGGAGCGCAATCAGTGGTTGGGCAACGTGGGCCTGTTGTGGCTGGCGCTTGGCGCGGCATTGACTGGTTTCAGCCTCATGGGCGACGAAGGGCTGAAGGTCTCGATCTGGCTCTGGGTCGGTGCGGCCTGCTATGCGGTCTATCGCTTTCGCACTACGCGTTTCACCATCGTGCCCACCGACAAGGGCAACCTGTACGTGATCGACGGTGAAGAGGGCCAGCGCATCCTCCAGGAGATCGAATCGCGCCGCGCGGTCCAGTACCGCAACGAGTACGACTTCATGCCCGAGAGCGAAACCCCTGAGCAGCATCGCGCGCGCTTCAAGTGGCTGCACCGCGAGGGCGCCCTGTCCGACGACGATCTCAGGCAGCGACTGGCAACGGTGGACGCACTGGACCCGGCGAGGGTGGAGCAAGCCACCCCGGAACTTGGCGTTCGCCTGAATTGATGTCGAGCCAGGCCCGACATGTGCATTTTGTGAGCGATTAGGGGGCGCCTTGCATCAGTCTGACGACGTCCGAGATTTCTTCCAGAAGCTCGAGCGGCATATGGAGAGGCTCTCGCCAGCGGTGCAATTTGGCTTGCGGCGAGTGCCAATAGGATGGCCAAACAGGGGTCAGAGTAGCTGCAATGCCTGCCCGTAGGTATCGGTCCCGGCAGGGGGTAGAAAAAATTCCACTCTGACCCCGGTTTTGTTTTTGGTTTTTTGGGTAACACCTGTCCGGTTGCGCCTGCTTCGGGCGTTGATCCTGTTGGTGTCCCCGGGGCGAAACGAGGAGAAGCGACGATGGCCGTGACGCGCAGACAGTTCCTGGTGGCACCGGCGATGTTGGCGGCGACGACTGCATTGCCCGGCGGCCTGCTGGCTGCTCTGGCCGCGGAAACGCCGGTCGTGCCGGATTTGTCCGACTGGAGCCGGGTGCGCGCGCAGTTCGCGCTTGATCCGTCCTACGCACACTTCGCGAGCTTCTTCATCGTCAGCCATCCCGCACCCGTGCGCGAGGCGATCGAGGCCTATCGGCGCGCCATCGACCGCAACGCCTTCCGCTTCGTCGAGGAGGCCCTGTTCGAGGACGACGCGCACAATATCCCGTTGCAGGTGCGGACCGAAATGGCTGGCTACCTCGGTGGCCAGGCCGACGAGATCTGCCTCACCCGCAGCACCACCGAATCGCTGGCGCTGGTCTACCACGGCCTGCCGTTGAAGGCCGGCGACGAGGTGCTGGCCACCACGCACGACCACTACTCGCACCACGAGTCGATCCGGCTCGCCACCGAACGGGTCGGTGCGTCGATGCGCAAGGTGTCGCTGTTCGAGGAGGCCGCCGATGCCAGCACCGACCGCATCATCGAGCGGCTGCTCGCGGGCATCGGACCGAAGACGCGCGTGGTCGGCGTGACCTGGGTGCATTCGAGCAGCGGCATCCGCCTGCCGGTCCGCGAGATCGCCTCCGCCCTGAAGACGCGCCACGGCGAGGTGCTGCTGGTGGTCGATGGCGTGCACGGACTCGGCGCGGCCGACGAGACGGTCGCCACGATGGGCGCGGATTATTTCTGCGCGGGCACGCACAAGTGGATGCTCGGGCCGCGCGGCACCGGCCTGATCCAGGCGAGCGCGGACAACTGGGCACGGCTGCGGCCGACGGTTCCCGATTTCAGCGACCTGGAGAGCTATGTCGCGTGGACCGAAAACCGCGCACCGAAGACGCCGACCAACGCCGCCCGCATGACCCCCGGCGGCTTCCATGCATTCGAGCACCAGTGGGCGGCGGCGGCCGCGTTCCGCATGCACAAGGCGATGGGCCGCGACCGGGTCGCCGCCCGCATCCGCGTGCTGAACGACCAGCTCAAGTCCGGGCTGGCCGAGAACCCGAAAGTGAAGATGCATACGCCGCGCAGCGGCGACCTGTCGGCCGGCCTGGTTGCATTCGAAGTAGACGGCGTCAAACCCGAAGAAGTGGTCAGGCAGCTGTTGGCCAAACGCATCATCGCCAGTACCAGCCCTTACGCAGTCACTTACGCGCGCCTTGCGCCAAGCCTGGTGAACACGCCGGAGGAAGTCGACGCCGCCGTTCGCGCCGTGCGCGAGATCTCCGGATGAAGTAAGGGGGTACCAGCGTTGGAAGAGGACGAAGCTCGTCTGTTCCCGGCGCGACGACGGGCCGCCACACCGGAATCCATGCGGTCACCGCATGCTTGCGACTCAGCTATTGCCGCACCTGCTCGCACCAAAACAGGAGTCCACCAAAACAGGAGTCAGATTGCACTTTCCAGAGTGCACTTTTCCTGCCAGAAAGCACTCTGCCCCCTGTTTTGGCGTTACCATCTTTCGTGGCCGCCCCCGTCAGGCCGTCGCCGGACCCGACACTGCTACGTCGCATTCGATGCCGCAAAGGAACGCAATCCATGATCCTGTCTACCGAGCTGCGCGAATACAATTCGTATAGCAGCGATCCGCGCTCAGCCCGATTGCATAATAACTTCGAAGCGTTCATGGAGCGCGCGGAAAGGAATCGTCCTGTCATGGAGCAGGCCGAGTTCGAATTCGAGGCGAGCGGAGAGGGTCGGGAGGCGCTGGGCGAAGATGGGTCGGATTCGTGGAAGGAGTAGGGGCGATGAGCGAATATCCAAAGCCGTTTGACTGGCAGCAGTTCCCCGAAGGGCGAGCGCGCTTTTCCGGCAGTGTCCGTGGCGCTGATGAGCGCGGTCACGAGACTTTCGCAGTGGAGTTGAGGGGGGAGACTTATTACGGCGAAGTTCGTCGAACTTTTTTGCAAAATGAGAACGATTTCAATATTGAAATCGTCTCGTTCGGCTGGCCAGGAACGGAGTGGGTGGGAATGCCAATGCCTGGCATGTGCCACACATTTTCTCCTGAAGAGTCGGATGAGGCAAAAAAGCTGATCGTCGGAATGATTCAGGCTGCCGCTGCTTCAGAGACCAGGCCGGGCTTGTTGAACGAATATGCCGATGCCCGGTTCATGGGGCAGGTTGTTTTTCGGGAAGGATGGGCTCTCCTTGAAGCAGGGGAGTCCTCCACATGATGGACCATGGGCCTCAGATCGAACGCATTCGCAATGCGACCTCGTTGGAGGAAATTCGAGAGGTTGTTCGAGAGTTTTCGGCGAAGGCCACCGGGGATGGCGGTGTTCTCTATAGCCGACCCGTGGGCGATGTTCCTTCTGAGTCAATCGCAAAAGAGCTCGCAAGACAAGCTGGGCTTCCTATTATCAATGACACGCCGCGCGCGAAATTTCTGTCCAGCGCTGATGACATAATCAGCGAATCGGCCGAGCGAATATTTCGGGCGAATGGGCAGAGCCTCGCGCAAGCAGAAAAGTCAAAGATGGCTTTTCTTTACGGAGACTCCAAGGCTGCTGTCAACAGTGCCACCTCTCTCGACAATTGCCTGTGGGGTGAGGCCTCACGTGAGTTCGCCGGCTCCTTGCGTGGCGATGTCAAGGTCGTTGCATCGAATGCCAATATCGAGCGCGTCTTCGGAAAGGTCGAGCTTCCCACCCTTCTGGAAAACCCCAACGTAAGGTCTTTGGGTGGACAGCCAATTGCGGAACTGAAAGTGCTCTATGTCCAGGGCGGTGCGGAAGCCGTGCTGCCCAAGGTGCAGGCGCCATTCATTGAAGCAGCGCCGAAGGGCCTTTTTTCCTTACCCGATACCACGGGCGCCAAGGTCAGCAAGGTGACGCTGTCGCGTGAATTTGCAAGCGCGATGGATATTGATGCAAACCAGTTGTCCAGATTCGCTTCGTCGGCCGAGATCAGGGCGTCCGGACTGACCCGGGCTCCAATCGGGTTCGGAGCCCAAGGCGTGGCAATCGGTGAAACCGCATTGGCTGCCGAAGCAGCGGCTACGCGTCAAGGGCTGCGGCCGGGTACGGGTATGAAAGCCTTGGGCGCAGCCGGTGTGATCGTGTCAATTTACGACGCCGCCGACACGGTCCATGGCATGTCGCAGTTGCGCGGCCAGGGCAACAACACCGCCGCCCAGTCGCGTATCGAGCGTTTTGCCGTGCAGAACGTCACCGGCTGGGGCGGCGCGGCGGCGGGCATGGCGGGGGGCGCGGCGGCAGGCGTGACGAGCGGTCCGGGCCTGCTGGTCACTGGCGCGATCGGCGGTATCGTCGGTGCGGTGGCCGGCGACAAGGTGGCCGATTGGCTCGACGAGCGCAAGATCAATCGCCAGCAGGATCCGGAGGGCAGAACCTGGACCTTCGACCCGAAGCACCCGGAAAAGGGCTGGACGCATCAGGAGCGTACGATCGATGCCGAGGCGATGCGCTATCACACTCGCGACTCGACCCTCTACAAGACCCGAACCCTGACCGCAGATCCGGCGTTATCGGACCGGCTGGACTACCAGGCGTCGAGCACCTCGGTCGAGTTGGCGCTGGGCGCACCGCCACGATCACGCGATCCGTACACGCTCCAAGCCGGCGACCAGGATGCACGTAGTGCGCGTGAAGCAGCGTGGACCCGCGATCCGGACACCCAGCAATGGTCGCGGGAGGTCAGTCGCCTCGTTGATTACCGCATCAACAGCGCGGTCTACAAGACGGAGCGGGTGGAGGCGAGTCCGGAGCGCGCGGCGGAGCTGGAGGCCGCCTCGCAGGCAATCATCGCGCAGAACGCCGCGCAGACGCCGGCGGCGATGGCGGCCACGTTCCAGCAGATACATGAGCAAAACGGCTGGGCGCAACACGGTTCGGTGCCCGATGCGGTGACCCAGGCCTTGCAGAATCCGGGTCGGGTGGTGGGCTCCAACGGCCGGCTGTACCAGCGCGATGCCGAGGGCCAATGGACCCACGATGGCCTGCTCTGGGACAGCCAGGCCAAGGGCAACCTGCGGCAGGAACTGGAAGCCACCTACCAGCAGCAACAGGCGGAGGCACGGATTCCGACGCTGGACACGGTGCGAGTGACCGCGTCGCCGGCGATCGACGCGCCCGAGACCACGACGACCCGCGATCCGCGGGTCAGCCAGTTCCTGGCTGCTCTGGAGGCTGGCGACGAGCAGGGCATGCGCGAGGCCTCGATCGCATTCGCCGAGTCCGAGCGCGGGCAGCAGATCGTCGCCGAAGCGGAGCAGCGGGTGTGGGATCAGCAGCAACAGCTGTCCGGTCGCGACCATCCGCTGTTCGGTCAGGCATTGGAGCAATTGGAGAAGGCCGGGCCGGAGGTCGGCGGCTACCTCGATCGGTTGCAGATGGAAAGCGTGGCCGGCGCGCTGGCTCACGAGGCCCAAGTGAGGCACATGCCGGGTATCGATGGGCTGGCGCTGAGCCGGGACGGTCAGACCTTGATGGCAACCTGGACCCATCCACACAATAACGTGCTTGATCGCCACTGCACGGTCGACCGCTTCCAGGCCGGTATCCAGCCTTTGGATCAGAGCCTGCAGGATCTGGCGGCTGAAACCCAACGGCAGGAAGAGCAGGCCCTGTTGCAGGCACAGCAGCGGCAGATGCAGCAGGAAACGGCGCTATCGCGCTGATGACAATACCTCTGGAGGCAGGAACGTGGATCGCACCATGGAAGGCACTTTGGATCAGGTCACCGCCATTTTCGGGCGCCTGGAAAAGCTGATCATCGATCACCAGCGGCAATTGCAGGCCTCCCAGGAGGCGCTGCATGCCGCACGCGAGCGCGAGGAAGCACAGTTCAAGCAGGCGATGGTGGCCATGTTCCATGAGCACCAGCAGCGCATGGAGGCGGCCTTGCGTCCGGCGATCGTTCGAGCTTGGCAGATCGTGGCGGCGGTGGCCGGCGTGCTGGTGCTGTTGCTGGCTGGCGGCATGCTCCTGCTGAAGCAGACGAACGACCGCCTGAATGCCGCACAGGCACGCGCCGATGCCGCCGAGGTCAAGGCGGAAGTGATGGAAGCGTCCCGGCATGTCGAGATCACTTCCTGCGGTGGCCGGCCCTGCATCCGGCTCGACAAGGATGCCTCGACGTGGAAGAGCAAGGGAAGCGAATACATCCTTGTTGACGGAAAGTAGGAGAGCTCTACAGGCAGGCATCCCCTGTATCTTCCTGAGTGCCCTCCGCCGGTTGAGGGTGGGAAAAAGCCCACGCCGACCCCGGTTTTGATATCGTCGAAGTCGATCCCGCCATCGAACCGGAACCCATCATGCGCGTTCTTGCTGCCTGCCTGCTGTCCACCGTTGCGCTGCTCGCCCATGCGGGCGATGCCTCGACCTATGGCGAGCCCTTTGCCGACGGCCAGGCGGTGCCGGTCTCCCAGGCCATCACGGCGTTTGAGGAGCATGCCGGCGAGCCCCGTCGTTTCAGCGGCCGTATCACCGAGGTCTGCCAGACCAAGGGCTGCTGGATGATGCTGGAGCACGACGGCCAGGTGGCGCGCGTGATGTTTGGCAACCACGCGTTCTACCTGCCCAAGGACACGAGCGGAACTGCGGTGGTGCATGGCGTGCTGGAGCGCAAGCAGCTCACGCCGGAACAGGCCGCGCATTTCAGTGCGGACAGCGGCAAGGGGCTTGCGGTGGATCCGGTGGAGTACCGGATCGTCGCCGATGGCGTGCGGGTTGCGGGCGCACCGTAGCCGCTGGGTGCGGATACGCCCCGCCTGCGCGCCCGTGTGGATCTGGCGCCCGTAACGGCGTGGCGCGTCAGGAGTCGCCCTGCATCTGCTGTACGCGCGCGCGATAGGCCCGCACGTTGTTGCCGGAGATACTCGTTGCCCGCGTGCCCTTGATCTCGCGGATTTTCCTGTCCTGGTCCGCACCGGTTACCGGTTGGGCAACGACATCGGTTTCGTGTTCGAACGCGTGCGACTTGTCGGTGTTGCGGTAGTACCGGTACAGCAGCCAGTACAGCCCGGCGCCGCCGGTCGGGCCCAGCAGGAGTAGAAACAGACCGCCGTCTTCGCTCATGTCGAGTGCCCCAGGATCCAGAGTGCAATGCCTTCAAGGAAGGTGCCCACGGTGATCGCCGCAGTGAGCAGTTTCCACTGCTGCACGGGCACGCTGCCCATGGTCTCGCCGGTGCGGCCGTTCACCGCAATGTAGTGCAGCATGCCGCCGTTGCGGCCCGGCTGGTGGTACGAGTACAGCCACACCGGCAGATACATCGATACCCAGCGCGTGCCGTGCACGTCCAGGCGTTCGCGTTCCCAGCGCACGCCGCGGTCGAAGCGCCGCACCGAGGGTGCGACCTGGCAGCGGCCAATGGACAGCAGCTGGTCCTCCAGGCGCGGGTGCAGGTGCGCCACGTCGCGGTCGCGCTTTTCCGAGCTGAAACCCACCAGGTACGACGCGTTCCACTTCACCGCGTTCTTGGTGTCGAACGGCAGGATGGTGTTGATGATGTTGTTGGTGTTGGCGCCAGTGTCCAGGTTGCCCCGTTCGGCGGAGGATTCCAGCGGCAGATCGTCGACGGTGAAGTCCACGTGCCGGGCCACGCGGTACACGTCGGCGTCGTAGTAGGTCTTCTTCTTGTCGCCGCTGCCCCTGGTGTAGCGGCGCGTTTCGATTTCGCCCTCGCCAACCACGTCGACGCTCGCCTTGCCGTCGACGATCATGTACGGCAGGTAGACGCCGACCACGTTCTCGGGCGTGAACTGTTCCTTGAACTCCTTCAGTGCGAACAGCCGCCGCTTGTCCACGAACTGGCGGATGCGCGCGACTGCGTCGTCCTTCTTGATGCGGAACGGCAGCACGGCATCGGGGACGGCGCCGTTGGCCACCTGCTCGTTGACGCCAAACACGTGCCGGCACCAGTGGCAGCGCGCGGTCATGGCGTTTTCGGTGTTGACCGTGACTTCGGCACCGCAGCCGCTGCAATGGAAGGTCATCAGGCTGGCGGCATCGGCTTCGATGTTGCGCGCGCCGGAGGCGATGACCGTGCCGCTCAGTTCGTCGATGCCGGTGCCGAGGCCGAACTCCTCCTCCACTCGCTGGCCGTGCCATTCGTTGCGGCAGTACAGGCAGATCAGCAGATCGCTGCCGGGTTTGTGGCGGATGTCGGTGGCGCCGCATTTGGGGCAGCGGTTGAGGCCGTCCTTCAGCTCCTCGGCGGAGGTGTCGATGGCCACCGGGTCGGGCGCCAGCAACTCGTCGCGGATCGGCGGGGGCAGGGTGGCCGGGTCGATGGGCGTGCTGCCGGGCTGCGGCGGCACGTCCTGCGGCGACCCCGGGCCGGTGTAGGGCGGCACGGGGGGCGGGTTGTTGGGGTTTTGCATGGTGGCCGGGCGTCGTGCGGCTTACAGGCCCAGCGCCTTGGCCTTGAGTGCGTCGTAATCGGCCTGGGTGATCAGCCCCAGGTCCAGCATCTCCTTGGCCTTCTTCAACTTTTCTACCGGGTCGTCGGCGGCCGGTGCGGGCGGTGCCACGGGCTGCTGCAGGCCGCCCAGGCCCATCATGCCCGTCGCCATGCCCACGCCCACCAGCCCTGCCGCGCCGCCATTCTCGCCGGCCGACTGGATGCCTTGCGCCACGCTGGCCTGCAAATTGACGTTGCCACGCGTACCGGCCAGTGCATCGGCGCGCTGCACGGTCTTGAGCAGCTCGCGGGTGTTGGGATCGTATTCGATGGAGACGATGGCGGTCTTGACGATGGCCAGGCCGCGTTCGGACTGCCACTGGTAGGCGTTTTCCACCGCTTCGGACAGGCTCGTGGCGAACCCGACCGAATCCTGCTGCAGTTTGGTGATGCGATTGCCCTTGCCCGGGTCGTTGGTGTACAGGCTGAACGCGGGCGCAAGCGAGCCGACAACCTCGTTGAACAACTGGGTGGCCGCGGCGTTATCGATGTCGGTGAAATCGAAGACCGTGCCCGGCTGCAGGTATGAGGCCGGCACGAAGTTCTTCACGAACAGGATCGGGTCCACGATCTTCAGCGTATACGAGCCACGGGTCACCGCGCCTACCTGGGTGTTGAGGAAGCCGTCGTCCCAGTAGATTTCGGACTGCGTGCCGAAGCGGTTGTCCGGCAGCTCCTTCAGCGAGACGAAGAACGCCGCCTGCTGCGAACCCGGCCGGCCACCGAACTTGAAGCGCTCCCAGCTCTGCCTGATCAGCGTATCGACCAGGCCATCACCGGCGAAGAGCGACTGGGAGTTGATGTCGTCGGAGCGCCATTCGTAACCGCCCGGCTCGGCGGCGAAGCCGGTGATCTTGCCGTCCTGCATCAGCAGCAGGCCGTAGCCCTCGGGCACGACGATCTTCGAGCCGTTGGTGATGATGTTGGAGGAGGCGCTCGTATTGGAGCCGCGCCCGGCATTGGTGCCCCTGGGCACTGCGGCGAACAGCGCCGCCGTTGACGGCAGGCCGTCCGGCACCGTGTAGAAGTCCTTCCACTGGTCGCCCAGCATGCCGCCGACCGTACCCGCTACTGCCTGCACAAGACCCATGACATCTCTCCGTGAATGGTGGCCGGACATCGTGCCCGCCATGCGCGACAACTTATACGTTTTCCGGAAGCCCGAACAGGCCAGGGAGGGCAGTCAACAGGAGTTGACGGCGCCGGAACGGCTGCTGCGGCGCTCCGAAAAAAGGGGGCAGGTTCATTCATTCCGTGATCCGGGGCGGCCGTGTGGCCTGATGCCCATGTTTCGCTGCAAGCTTGCAAAGCCATGCGGTTGTCGCGTCCGCTCGATGGAGACTGTGTGGCCTCGCGCGCTTGCGAGTCGATAACAGACAACCGCCAGCAGAGCGAAGACACAGAGCAGCAACAGCCACATTCAGCACAGCTCATTGCGGATGGAGAAGCCCGCCTGCAGCCTCGCCTGCGAAGTCGCGGTGTGGCGCCCGCAGGCGGTCGGCGATCTTCGCATGCCTGCCCACCCACGTTCCATCCGGAACGCAGACGTGTTGGATCAGCCCCTCCACGGGTCGTGCCGGCAACTACAGATGATTGAAGGGGGGGCATGGCCGTCAGTCGATTCGTTTCCACTGTGCGCCATCGAAGGCCATGATGTCTTTGCCTCCGATGGACCACAGCACGCCGTCGGCGACGCTCAGGCGGTGGCAGCTGTCGGGAGTGTCGTCGCCGAAGTCGACGGGCAGGAGCTTGTCGCCGTCGAGCGCGAACAGCCCGTGCATGGTGGAGAGGTAAAGCTCCTCCCGATACCAGGCGAGGTCCCAGATGTCGTCGATCATGCTTTGGTGATCGATGATTTCCCATGCATTTCCGCACCCCCGCAGCAGAAGGCCTTTGCGGCCCGATGCGTAGACCGCGCCATCGCCTGCGCACAGTACCCGGGTCAGCACGAGAGGGGTGGGGCTTTCCTTCTGGCTCCAGGCCTTGCCGTCGAACTGCCAGATTTCGCCATTCCATCCCACCGCATAGATGTCCGATTCGGAGAATCCGTCCACTGCCTCGAAACCGACGACTTCCTTGTGACCATCGACAGGTTTTGCGCCCTGGTCCAGGGAAACCCACTGCTGGGCATCATCCCGACGCCACACCTGGCGGTTCATTCCGACGGCGTAGACGTCTCGCCGATGGTGCGGACGCCCCGCAGCGGGCCGCGGGCCTGGATGGCCTCGCGGCTATCGCCGATCTGCTCTTCGTGGCGATCGCCACTCCCCAGCAGCAGGACCTCTCCATGGATGCCGACAGCGCACATCTGCTGCAGCGGCTTCTGTGCAATGCTCATGCCGGCAGTTGGCCACAGCACCCTCCCTCCATCGCGCCAGGCATGGTTGTCCCACTCGACGAAGTCGGTATGGGGGTAGTTGGCTTTATCGAGCTCGTCGGCACTCATCGCGATGTAGGCCAGATCGGAAAAACGAACTGCGCCGGTTACAAACGAATAAGTGCCAGTCCAATGACCACTCATTGATTTTCCTCCTTGGGATTTTTATCTGTCTGGCAGCGCGTTGGGAGAAGGCCTGGAGCCGTGAGACGGGAGGTTGGGTCTACTTGTCCGCTCCGTGGCAGACGCGGGGCCTGGGTGCGGTTGAACATTGCAAGTCGGCGTGGCTGTCCCCGTTTCCGGCCTAGATCCTTCTCAAGTAAGGGTTCCGATCCGTGTCGAGGCCCTCGAGGAAGTCCGCAACGCTCTTCTGCGCATCAAGGGCGTGCAGGGGCATTGCGGGGTCCAGAGCTTCCTTTGGGACCGGAGGGCCCAGTGAGTCAGTTGGCAAGCGCGGACAGAGCTGCGCGAGTCGCTGCAAGGCCTCCCGGCGCCATTCGGGGAAGCCGGAAGGCCCGGGTAGCACCCGCAGGGCGATCTGTTCGGCCAAGGCACCTTCGTCGGCCGATGTTGCATCCTCGGTTCCGTAGATGGCGTTCAGGATCGTCATCAGCGCCAGATCGATTGGAGCCAACTCCTTGCCTTGCCATTCACGCTCGTCGCTCTCGGGAGGAAGCCAGAACAGGTTGTCCGTCATGTTGTAGGCCCAGCAGGCCTCCATGAACCGAAACGGCGTGGGTTCGGGCCGGTTTCTCCACAATCGGGCAGCCACCCATTCGGCACAGCCAATGGTGAAGGCGATGATCGCCCGATCGGACATCGCCGAGAGGCGCTCTTCCGTATCGGGGTCGAACTTGCCCAATGAAGCATAGGGATCCCAGTCATCCCAGAGGAAGGCGACCGGGCTTCGTTGCAGCGCTGCGAGGTCTATGTAGGCGGGTATCTTGTGCATGTTCCGGCGATTCACCTTCAGGCTGGATGCAACTCTTGCCAGTCATTCCCGTCGAACAGGACGACATGGAAGTCGCAGGCGAACAGCAGGCTTCGTTCATTGAACGAGAGGGATCCTCCTCCAGGCGATGCCGGCAGGCCGGTGTCTACCCGGCCGAGCGCGCCGTCGCGGCCGATGCAGAACAGATTGCCCTGGTCGGTGCAAAGGTAGATCTTTCCGAATGCTTCCTCGATGCTCGAGAACGTCTCTTTCGTGGAATCCTGTTCCAGTGCGCGCAGGGTTTCTCCATCGCCCATGATGATGGTGCCTTCGGCTCCGGCAGCGATGAATCCTGTACCGCCAAGATGCTTTACCGCCTCCAGCCTGACATGGGTGGGGCTGTCCAGCTTTTCCCATGTTCCAGATGTCGAGAGCCATATTTCTCCGCCGAGCCCTGCCGCGACCAGAAAATTCTCGTCTGGGCCGTCAATGTCGTGGAAGCTGCCGATTTCATGGCTTGAGCAGGGAATGACGCAGCCGTGGTCGCTGCGCGTCCATTCGGTCTCGCCGAGCCGCCGTCTGAATACCTGACGTGCCGTGCCGGCTACATAGGCGTGATCGCCGATGATCCGGATGCAGTGCAGAGGGCACAGGAGGCCGGGGGCGGTTTCATTGTCGCCTGCAGTGATGCGCTCTTCCTGGGCCCCATCGAAATCTGCCGTTTCGATATGCCCATCCACCCCGGCAGTGATGAGCTTCGCGATGCCGTTTTCCTCATAACTGGCGATCCCGGCCAGTCGATGCTCGAAAGACCACTTGTCCCAATCGCCATCGACATGCTCGAACAGGATTGCGTGATGGACGTCATCGTCCTCCAGTTCCACAGCGACTCCGGCGACATACATTTTGTTGTCATTGAGGACCGAACAGCGTGTAAAGCCAAATTCCTTGCTCATGTTTTTGTTCCTTGCTTCCGGTGGAAGCTGCTTGTCACGAACTGCATATGCTCCTCACAGAAGCAGGAGTCAGTGTCGTTGTAAGAGGCTGGGGGTAGATTGGATTTTTTTTTTTCTCCGGACTAGCCCCAATTCCGGTTACTGCGCCTTCGCCAGAAGCTTGCGACGAATGAATTCGGAATGCGGGACGGCGAGCAGATCGGCCACGCGGCGGACCATCAGTTCCTCATGCTTGTCCAGGCGCGCGTCGGCGAATGCCACCCGCCACAGCCATTCGACGAGTTCGGCGCGTTGCTCGGGGTCGAGTGCGGGTCGCAGTTCGCGGGTGAATTCGTGCAGGGATATCGATTCCCGCCTTGCCTGGTGGGCCTGCTCCATCAGCGATTCGAGCTCGGCCGGCGCCATGCCGAAGACCTGGGCCATCGCCTCGTGGACCACGTCCAGTTCGACTTGATCGCCACCTTCGGCGGTGACCGCCATTTCCAGCAGCAGCGCGGCGGCGGCCCTGGGCAGCGCGTGCGGGTCGGACGAAGGTTCGTGGCGGTTGACGATGCTCGTAAGAGCCTTGAACCAGTCGGTCAAGACAGTGCCTCCGGTGTGGTACGGCGGAATTGCAGAAGCTGGGGCCTTCCCATGTGATTTCAACCCGACTAAAAGGGACGGAGACGATCCTTCCGCCTCCTCGCCCCGGGGTGGTCCACCCTGACTGGCTTTCGAGGAATCGAACCCATGAATACCCCGTCCAAAGTTCCGATGCCTGATGAGGAAGGCCAACAGTGGGATCGGGTTGCCGCCGGTTGGAAGAAGTGGTGGCCCACGATCGAGAACGCGGCGCGATGCGTCAGTAAACGGATGCTGGAACTGGCGGAAGTTGAACCCGGGCAGCGAGTGCTCGACATCGCAACGGGGATTGGCGAGCCCGCCTTGCTGGCGGCAAGTCGTGTCGGACC
The DNA here is from genome assembly GCF_006547045.1 of Lysobacter alkalisoli. NCBI lineage: Bacteria > Pseudomonadati > Pseudomonadota > Gammaproteobacteria > Lysobacterales > Lysobacteraceae > Marilutibacter > Marilutibacter alkalisoli. The sequence continues at coordinate 2,243,970 of NZ_CP041242.1, read as the reverse complement.
TTCGGGACGGGTGGTCGCGACGGACATTTCATCGCGGATGCTCGATATCGCCCGGGAGAGGGCGGCCATGTCCGGGGTGTCGAACGTGGAGTTCAGGCAGGCCGATGCAGGGCAGCTGGATTTCCCCGACGGCAGCTTCGATGCGGTTCTCTGTCGGTGGGGCGTGACGTCGCTGCCGAATCCGCCGGATGCCCTGGCGGCGATACGCCGCATGCTGGCCCCCGATGGTGCGTTCGCCACGGCTGTGTGGGGCGCAGCGGCCGACAGCCGCCCGTTGGCGGGTCTTGCGACGGCTGTCGCCCGGGAAGTGTTCGATCTGCCAGCGCCACGACCACAGGTGCCTTCACTGCCTGGATCAGCGGAGGACGCGTTGGAGAAGATGATGATCCATGCCGGGTTTGCGGACGTGCGCACCGAACGGATCAGGCTGACCCTGGAGTGGGCGTCCACCGATGAGTGCACGCAGTACGTCCTGGACGTATCTCCGGAACTCGCCGCCCTGTTCCTCGACAGACCGTCCGGGCAGCAGGTGGAGTATCGGCAGAGACTCGCCGAAAGGCTTCGGCCGTACGTGATCGCCGATGGCGGCGTCCGCATCCCGAACATGACGATCTGTGCGGCGGGGCGGAGATGACTGAAGGGGACGCAGGCCATTAAGCCGTGGGACGGAGCTTCCGAAGGCAACTGCGTCATCAGTCAAAAGGGACCGAGGGGATCAACCCACCTCCGTGCCCGGTTCCCGCTGCGGTCGCCCCTTGGCCTGATGGGGGCGGGTCATCATGAAAGCGGAAGGGCATGCCGATCGACTCGTGACGCCGCACGCGGCATGGCTGGCACTCGATGCGGACCCCGCATCACGCCGCGCGCGTTACGCAGCCTGGGTGTCGGAGGGCGCCGACGCGGTCGAGATGGAGGGGATCCGAGTGCACCTGATGCAGGGCAAGGTTTATGGCAGCCAGCGTTTTCAGCGTCACATCGGATCGCTGGCCGGGCTGTGCTCTGAGGTTCGTCCGCGTGGGCGAACGTGTCTCATCCAGCGTGAAATTGAATCTGGAACCTTTTAGGTCGCAAAAAAAGTTATCGCTCGCGCTGAACAATTCATTGGATATGGCACGACGCGCCTGCCTATGCTTCGCCTCGAAGTTAATCCATGACAGTTCGTGACACAACGGCAGCAGCCGGCAACGCGAAGCCCTGGAACGCCAGCTGGTGGCGTAGCGGAACCGCAAAAAAGGTGCCAAGGACAACTTCCCGAGGCTGCGCCGGGCAGGGCGGTCGCCGGCCGAGACTAATTGTCCCTGACACCCCTTCTCGTTGCCGAATCCCTGTAAACATCAGTGGTTGAAGTTATGCACAACTACAAATCCTCCCTTGCCGGGTTCAATGCACTCTGGTTCGCGTCATGCCTGGCATTGAGCACGCTCGCTCATGCGGCGGAACCCGCGACTCGCGCCAAACCTTTTGAATGGAAATCCAGCGAGCCCCTGATCAAGCCTCCAGCCGATGCCAAGGATATCCATGGCGTCAAAGACCCGACCATCGTCTATCACGACGGCCGATACCACGTTTTCATCACCACGGCCGCGGCAACGGGCTGGGGCATGGCCTATACGAGCTTTGTGGACTGGGACGAAGCGCCGAATGCGCCCCTGTTCATGCTCGACCAGTCCCCCATCGGGCCGGGTTACCGCGCAGCGCCGCAGGTTTTCTATTTCGCGCCGCAAGAACTCTGGTATCTGATCTACCAAGGCGGCGACCCGTTGTATTCCACGACCAGGAACCTGGCCGATCCCGGCTCATGGACGGCGCCGCAGCCCTTCTACCCGACCATCCCGGAGAGTGTCAAAGACGCCAACGGCAAGGCGGCCTGGCTGGACTTCTGGAACATCTGCGACGACAAGAAGTGCCATCTGTTCTTCACCGACGACCACGGCAGCTTCTTCCGCGGTGAAACAACAGTGGAGCGCTTCCCTCATGGCTTTTCCGAACCCGTCGTCGTCATGAAGGAAAAGCGCGACGACATGTTCGAGGCGAGCAATACCTACAGGATCACCGGTACCCATCAGTACTTGACGCTGATCGAAGCGATTGGGCCCAACGGCAGGTATTTCCGGGCCTGGACGGCGGATCGCCTGGACGGCAAGTGGCAACCCATTCCCGGCGCCAGGATGAACATGTTCGCTGGCGCGGAAAACGTCACATTCAACGGCCGGATCTGGTCCGAAGGCGTATCCCATGGCGAACTGATCCGCGACGGCGTCGATCAGACGCTGAGCATCGACCCCTGCCAGCCACTGAGATTCCTCTACCAGGGCCTGGATATGGAAAAAGACAAGAAGTACGAATACATCGAGCTGCCCTATCGGCTGGGCGTGATCACCGCCACCGCCCCCAACGCCATCAGCGAGTTGTGCAAGAAATGAATGCAGAAAAGCCCTTGAGTGTAGTGAAGAGCAGCGTACTGGCGCTTGCAATGCTGGCGACCGCGCCAGTGTTCGCCGCCGTGACCATCGACATCGATCCGGCCAAGCCTGGTGCCGTCATCAACAAGAACGTCTATGGCCAGTTCGCCGAGCACCTGGGCACCGGCGTCTACGAAGGCATGTGGGTCGGCCCGAAGTCGAACATCCCCAACACCAGGGGCTGGCGCAACGACGTCGTCGGCGCGCTCAAGGAGTTGCATGTGCCGCTGGTGCGCTGGCCGGGCGGCTGCTTCGCCGACGTATACCATTGGCGCGACGGCATAGGCCCGCAGGACAAGCGCCCGAGCAACGTCCACACCAACGCGGACGGCGTAGTAGAGATCGACGCGATCAACGCCGTCGGCACCCACGAATTCTTCGACCTGATCGACATGCTGGGCGCCGACGCCTACGTCAACGGCAACGTCGGTACCGGCAGCGTGCAGGAGATGTCCGATTGGGTCGAGTACATGACTTCGGACGGCGGCTCGCCCCTGGCCAGGCTGCGCGCCCAGAATGGGCGCGAAAAGCCGTTCAAAGTCGCCTACTTCGGCATCGGCAATGAGTTGTGGGGCTGCGGCGGCAACATGAAGCCCGAGTACTACGCGAACCTGTACAGCAATTACGAGCATTTCCTGTGGGCGCCCGAGAAGTCCAGGCCGAAAATGATCGCCAGCGGCGGCAGTGGCTTCGACACCACGTGGACCGACGTCCTGAGCAAGGAACTGAAGGACCGCACGATCGGCATCAGCGTCCATCAGTACACCGTCCCCACCGGAAACTGGGACATCAAGGGCAAGACCCTCGGTTTCAAGGAAGGCGAGTGGATCTCGACCCTTGCCAATACCTTGAAGATGGATCAGCTCGTCAAAGATCACGTGGCCGTACTGGACAAGAACGATCCCGAGAAAAAGATCGGGCTGATGATCGATGAGTGGGGCACCTGGTATGACGAAGAGAAGGATGCCAAAAGTGCCCTGTTCCAGCAGAACTCCCTGCGCGACGCACTCGTGGCGGCGCTCAACTTCCACATCTTCCATGAGCACGCGGAGCGGGTCCCCATGACCACCATCGCCCAGATGGTCAACGTCCTGCAAGCGATGATCCTGACCGACAAGGAGAAGATGGTCCTGACCCCGACCTACTACGCGTTCCAGATGTATGTGCCGTTCCAGGATGCCACGTCGCTGCCGCTGGCCATCAAGGACAACACCAGCTACACCCTGGGCGCATTGACCATTCCGGGCGTGAGCGCTTCGGCGGCACGCGCCAAGGACGGCAAGCTGTACCTGGCGCTGGTCAACACCGATCCGTCCAATGCAGTCGATGTAGCCGTCAACGTCGCCGGCACGGAGCTGCAAGGTGCGGCCGGCAAGGTGCTGACCGCGGCCACGATGGATGCGCACAACACGTTCCAGAATCCGCAGGCGATCAAGCCGGCGGCGTTCAGCGCGCGTGCCGCAGGCGACAAGCTGTCGATCAAGGTGCCGGCCAAGGCCGTGATGGTGGTCGCTTTGGAGGAGTAAACGCCTCGCGATCACCTTCAGCATGCACGCGCTGAACGCAAGCGCAAATCGCATATCCGCTTTTGGACCCTTATTTTCCTCATGAAAAAAGCAAGCCGCTCCGCTGCCCTTCTCTTGCCCGTGTTGGCTGCGCTGCCCGCGGCGTCATTCGCGCTCAACCCGGTTATTCAAACGATGTATACCGCCGATCCGGCCCCCATGGTCCATGACGGCACGCTCTACCTGTTTTCCAGCCGCGACGAAGACGTCGGGGAGCCCAACAACTTCAACATGAAGAGCTGGGTGCTCGCCACGACGACGGATATGGTGAACTGGACCCAGCACGGCGAGATCGCCTCCCTCCGGGATTTCCCCTGGGCCGCCAAGGAGATCTCCGGCTGGGACGGTTTTGACAACGGCGCCTGGGCTCCCCAGGCGATCGAGCGGGATGGCAAATGGTATCTCTACGCCCCGGTGCAAGGCCGGGGCATTGGCGTGCTGGTGGCGGATAATCCCCTCGGGCCCTACACCGATCCCCTCAAAAAACCGCTGATCGCCGGCCATGCCGGCGGCCTATACGACAGCATCGATCCGACTGTATACATCGACGACAAGGGCCAGGCCTATCTCGCCTGGGGCAACCCCAATCTGTGGTCGGTGAAGCTCAACAAGGACATGATTTCCTACGACACCAGCGTCGGGGAGAACGGCATCATTCGCCATCCGATGACCGTCAAGGCCCTGGGCGAGCGCAACCCTCCGGACACACAAGGCACTACGCTGCCAAAGCCTGCTTTGCGCGGCACATCCTACGAAGAGGGTCCCTGGCTCTATAAGCGCAATGATCTCCACTACCTGTTTTTTGCCGGAGGCCCCCTCCCTGAGCATCTCGCGTACTCCACTGGGCCCACGCCCGAAGGTCCGTGGACCTACGGCGGCGTCATCATGGCCCCGCAAAGCGCCTTCACCAACCACCCGGGCGTGGTGGATTACAAGGGCAAGACCTACCTTTTCTACCACGACGCCGCGCTTCCGGGAGGCGACGGATTCAAGCGTTCCGTGCGCGTCGATGAGTTGAAGTTCAACCCGGATGGCTCGATCCCGATGGTGCAGCCGACCAAGGAAGGGCCGGCACCGGTCGCCACCCTCGATCCCTACAAGCGAGTGGAAGCCGAGACCATCGCCTGGTCTTCCGGTGTCAAAATCGAGCCCAGCAGCGCCGGCGGCCAGAATGTGCGAGACATTCATGACGGGGACCACATCCGGGTGCGAAATGTCGATTTCGGCGCGACCGGCGCGCGCGCCTTCATGGCCAGCCTCTCCAGCAAGGCCAAGGCGAAGCAGGCCACCGGGGCGAAGATCGAGATTCGTTTGGGCAAGCTCGACGGCCAGTTGATCGGCACGCTGCCGGTCTCGGGAACCGGCGGCGAATGGAAGCCGCAGTCTGCCCGGATCTCCGGAGCCTCCGGCATCAACGATCTTTTCTTCGTGTTCCGCGGCGCGGCCGGCGAAGAACTGTTCAAGTTCGATTACTGGCAATTTTCCCAGCGCGACCTGGCCGCGGACAGTGCTTCCGTCGCGTCTCAGCCGCTTCCGGCGGCACAGGCGGCACTGGCGGATCTAGCCCACAATCCCCTTATCTGGGCAGACGTCCCGGACATCGCAATCATCCGCGTAGGAAACACCTACTACATGAGCAGCACGACGATGCACATGAGCCCGGGCCTGCCGATCATGAAGTCGACGGATCTGGTCAACTGGAGCATGGCCTCTTACGCTTATGAAACCCTCGCCGACAACGAAGCCCTCCGCCTCGAAAACGGCAAGAACGCCTACGGTGCCGGCTCCTGGGCCAGCAGCCTGCGTTACCACGACGGCGTGTTCCATGCCTCGACTTTCTCCGCCACCAGCGGGCGCACCCACGTCTACACCACGCGCGATCCGGATCGCGGCCCGTGGAAAGAGACGAGTTTCGAGCCCGTGCTGGGTGACCACAGCCTGTTTTTCGACGACGACGGTCGTGTTTACGTGGTTTACGGGGGCGGTCGCATCATGCTCACCGAGCTGAAACCCGATCTCTCCGGAATCAAGCCCGGCGGCGTGAACAAGGTCCTCATCGAAAACGTCAACACCCTCTTCGGCGACGACCTGGGCGGTCTCAATGGCGAGGGCTCGCAGCTTATCAAGATCGACGGCCGCTACTACCTCTTCAACATCGCCTCGCCCGGGAGCCGCTGGGCGCGCACCGTCATCGTCCACCGCGCCGACGCAATCGACGGTCCCTACGAGGGTCGCATCGCGCTCGATGATCGCGGTATCGCCCAGGGCGGCCTCATCGACACCCCGGAAGGCAAATGGTATGCCTATCTTTTCAAGGACAACGCCGCCGTCGGTCGCATCCCCTATCTGGTGCCCGTGACCTGGAAGGACGGCTGGCCCGTGCTCGGCGAAAACGGCGAGGTGCCCATGACGCTCGACATCCCCGCTGGTGGACAGGGCGTGTCCGGCGTCTCCGGCATCGTCGCCTCCGACGAATTCGACCGTCGGCCCGGCGACCCCGACCTGCCCCTCGCCTGGCAATGGAATCACAATCCCGAGCCTGGTGACTGGTCGCTCGCCAAGCGCCCGGGCTACCTGAGCCTGGTCACCAGCCGGATCGTTTCCGCACTGCCCGAGGCCCCGAATACCCTCACCCAGCGCACCTTTGGTCCTGACAGTTTCGCCACTACCCGCATCGACGTGAGCGGCATGAAAGACGGCGACTGGGCTGGCCTCGCCGCTTTTCAGAGACAGTATGGTTTTGTTGGCGTAAAGATGAGCGGCGGCGTCAGATCTCTCGTCATGGTGAGCGCCGACTCCGAACATCCCGAGGAAGTCGCCTCCATTCCCCTCTCTGGAGAAACCATTCACCTCAAGGTCGAATGCGAATTTGAGCCCGCGCCTGAACTCGCCCGCTTCTCCTACAGCCTCGATGGCAAATCCTGGACCCCCATCGGTCGTCCCTCGCGCCTGGCCTACACCTTCCCGCACTTCATGGGTTACCGCTTCGCCCTCTTCTATTTTTCGACCGAGACCGCCGGCGGCCGTGTGGACTTCGACTACTACCGGATCGGGCAAAGCGGCGGCTCCCGCTGACCTTCGCCGGCGCCGGAGCCGAGATCCAACACCGACTAAAAGGGACGGAGACGATCCTTCCGCCTCCTCGCCCGGGGTGGTCCACCCTGACCGGCTTTCGAGGAATCGAACCCATGAATACCCCGTCCAAAGTCCCGATGCCTGATGAGGAAGGCCAACAGTGGGATCGGGTTGCCGCCGGTTGGAAGAATGTGGTGGCGCACGATCGAGAACGCGGCGCGATGCGTCAGCGAACGCATGTTGGAACTGGCGGAAGTTGAACCCGGGCAGCGAGTGCTCGACATCGCGACGGGGATTGGCGAGCCCGCCTTGCTGGCGGCAAGCCGTGTCGGATCTGCGGGACGGGTGGTCGCGACGGACATTTCATCGCGGATGCTCGATATCGCCCGGGAGAGGGCGGCCATGTCGGGGGTGTCGAACGTGGAGTTCAGGCAGGCCGATGCAGGGCAGCTGGATTTCCCCGACGGCAGCTTCGATGCGGTTTTCTGTCGGTGGGGCGTGACGTCGCTGCCGAATCCGCCGGATGCCCTGGCGGCGATACGCCGCATGCTGGCCCCCGGATGGTGCGTTCGCCACGGCTGTGTGGGCAGGGGCCAACAGCCGCCCGTTGGCGGACCTTGCGACGGCTGTCGCCCGGGAGATGTTCGATCTGCCTGCGCCAGGCCCCCAGGCGCCTGCGCCGCCTGGATCAGCGCAGGACGCGTTGGAGAAGATGATGATCCATGCCGGGTTTGCGGACGTACGCACCGAACGGATCAGGCTGACCCTGGAGTGGGCGTCCACCGATGAGTGCACGCAGTACGTCCTGGACGTGTCTCCGGAACTTGCCGCCCTGTTCCTCGACAGCCCGCCCGGGCAGCGGGCGGAGTATCGACAGAGGCTCGCCGAAAGACTTCGACCGTACGTGATCGTCGATGGCAGCGTCCGCATCCCGAACATGACGATCTGCGCGGCGGGTCATCACATCCGGGGCGGGTATGATCAGCCATCCCGACCCCGGGCTTTGTCGGCCCGATCCTGAAGCCGGATACGCTGCAAGGACGATGGACGCCTACGCGCTCGCAATATTGATAGTGGGTTTGGCACTGCTGGGCGCCGCGTGGGTGCCTCATCTCGTCAAGCGCAATCCGCTGACCTTCCCCATCATTTACGTGGCGGCAGGTGCGTTGCTTTACGCGCTGCCCTTGCCGCTGCCGCCGGCCGATCCGGTGCGCTATCCGCTCATTACCGAGCACCTGACCGAACTGGCGGTCATCGTGGCCCTGGTGGGCGTGGGCCTGCGCATCGACACGCGCTTTGGCTGGCGGCGGTGGGCGCTTACCTGGCGGTTGCTGGGCATCACCATGCCGCTGACCATCCTGGCCGGGCTGTGGCTGGGGCAGGCCTGGCTCGGCTACAGCGTGGCCACGGCCATGCTGCTGGGTGCGGTGCTGGCGCCCACCGATCCGGTGCTGGCTGGGGACGTCCAGGTGCATGCGCCCGGCAAGGGCGGCGAGGACCCGGTTCGCTTCGCGCTGACCTCGGAAGCCGGACTGAACGACGGCCTGGCCTTTCCCTTCGTCTGGCTGGCGGTGGTCATGGCGTTGGCCTCCGCCGGCGAGCCGATGGACTGGGGCCGCTGGCTGGCCCTGGATGTCCTGTGGCGGGTGCTGGGCGGTGTGGCGATCGGCGTGCTCGTGGGCTACGCCCTTATGCACCTGATCTTCCGCAGCGAAAGCGAACCCACGCTTTCCAAGAGCGGCGAAGGACTGGCCGCCCTGGCGATCACGCTGACCGTCTATGGCGTGGCCGAGCTGTGCCATACCTACGGATTCCTGGCCGTGTTCGTGGCCGCGTTGATGGTGCGGCAGAAAGAACGGGACCACGACTACCACGGCATCCTCGACACGTTCGCGCAGCAGTGCGAGAAACTGCTGATGGCGGTGATGCTGCTGTTGCTGGGCGGCGCGCTCGCCAGTGGAATCCTGTCTGACCTGGACTGGCGCGGCATCGTGTTCGCGCTGGTCTTCGTGTTGCTGGTACGCCCCCTTGCCGGCTGGCTGGGACTGATCGGCGCGTCGCTGACGACGCGGGATCGATGGGCCATCGCCGTATTCGGCGTGCGCGGCATCGGCTCACTGTATTACCTGGCCTTTGCCGTGAATCACGCCGAGTTCCGCGATGCCGGTGAACTGTGGGCGGTGGTCTGCCTGGTGGTGGTGCTGTCCATCCTGATCCACGGCTTGACTGCCAGCGGCGCGATGGCCTGGCTGGATCGACGCAGGCGAGGTCGGACCAAAGCGACCAAAGGGGACCTCACCGATGAAAATCATCCCTGACACCACTTCGCCCAGCGTAGCGCTGGCCGTAACCATCATCCTGGCCGTGCTGGCCAGCGGTTGCATGGGCAATCCCGAGGTTGGTATCCGGCGCGTTCAGAAAAATGTCTATCTGATCAGCAGCGATCGCTGCGCCGTGCTCGGTGACGAACTGGAACGCGACATCCGCGATCGGGCCACCTTGCAGTGCCGGCATGGGGTAGCGGAGATGGGCGAGTTCCGCTCGCGACCGTCCAGGCAGGGCAGCCTGCTGGGCGAATGCCTGAGATCGGGCGCGCTGGAAGCGCAGGTGACCTGCCATGGCGGCAAAAACAAAGCTGAGTAGGCTGACGTGTCCTGCTGCCCGGGGCAGCAGCTGAATAAAGTTCTGCAACAGGGGCGTTTATTGAACGATCAAGGGCCGCGCGCATGATCGTCGATGGCAGCGTCCTCATCCTGAACATGACGATCTGTGCGGCGGGGCGGCGCTGGGCGTCCGGTATCATTCCGGTATGGCCAAACTCCTGCTCAACCTGCGCAACGTACCCGATGACGAGGCCGACGATGTGCGCGCGATGCTCGATGCGGCGCGCATCGATTTTTATGAAACCCCGCCCAGCATGTGGGGCATTTCGGCGGGCGGGATCTATGTCAGGGAGGACGAGGATGTCGCCCAGGCCAAGCGCCTGATGGCCGACTACCAGGCGCAACGCCGTGTGCGCGTGCGCGCCGAGCACGAGGCCGCGGTCCGCGACGGCACCTCGGAGACGTTCTGGAGCGTGCTGCGTGCCGAGCCCTTGCGCGTCGTGCTGACGGTGATCGCGATCGTCTTGCTGCTTGGCCTGATGGCGCTGCCGATGGCCCTGCTCGGCGGGTTTTTATGAAGACTCCCACCGAGCTGCAGGCGCTGATCGACGATGGCGTCATCGACGCGGTGATGCGACCGCTCAAGAGCGGCAAGGAAGCGTCGGTCTACGTGGTACGCAGCGGCCACGAGGTGCGCTGTGCGAAGGTCTACAAGGACATGGCGCAGCGCAGCTTCCAGCAGCGCGTGCAGTACCAGGAAGGGCGGAAGGTGCGCGGCAGCCGCGAGATGCGCGCTATCGGCAAGGCCACCCGATACGGGCGCAAGCAGCAGGAAGCCGCCTGGAAGAACACCGAGGTGGATGCGCTGTACCTGCTGCGCGATGCCGGCGTGCGCGTGCCGGAACCGTATGGCTACTTCAACGGCGTACTGGTGATGGAGCTGGTGGTGGACGCCGATGGGCATTCCGCGCCACGGTTGTGCGAAGTGGAGCTGTCGCACGACCAGGCTTGCGGCTTCCATCGCTTCCTCATGCGGCAGGTCGTGAAGATGCTGTGCGTTGGCCTGATCCACGGCGATCTGTCGGAATACAACGTGCTGGTCGCGCCCGATGGCCCGGTGATCATCGATTTCCCGCAGGTGGTCAGCGCCGCCGGCAACAATGCCGCGCGCACGATGCTCCTGCGCGACGTCAACAACCTCACCGCCAGCCTGGGCGCCTGGGCACCGGAACTGCTGGAGACCTGGTTCGGCGAGGAAATATGGGCGCTGTTCGAGTCCGGCGCCCTGCGGCCCGACAGCGAACTGACCGGCGAGTTCGTCCATGATGAATCGGCGCCCGATATCGATAGCGTGCGGCATGCCATCAACGATGCGCGCGAGGAAGCGCTGATCCGCCAGCAGGGCCGCGAAGCCGCCGCGCAGGAAGACTGAGGTCATTGTCGGCAGGACAAGCTGGCCCCATTCCTCGAGTCGCCCAGACAGGGCTTGAAATCGGAAATGTCTTGATTCTCTCCGTCTCCAGTCTGGGCGCCGGTCTGGACGAGTGCGCTATCGCTGGTCCAGTTCGTGGTGAATCAGCACCACGCATTGCGATGCGAACAGCATTCTGGATCCAAGCGCGATCTTCTTCGCGCCCAGGCGCTCCAGGCTGTTGAAGGTCTTCTTCGGCATCGGGATGTGGTCGGTCAGCAGGAAGCACGGGTTGCCGTCGAACACCTGCTCACGGATCGATGTGCCTTTTCGATCCATGACGAACAGCTGGTGATCTTCGGCCAGCGCCTGCACCAGCCGCTCGAAACTCGTGGTGCGCACGGTGACGCCCGATTCCACCGGTCGCGCCTCGTCCTTGCCCATGCCTCTGGATGCATCCAGCGCCTTCGCGATCTTGCCCAGCAGCGCCTGTTCGTGGAAGCCGCCAATGTCCTGCATGGCGTTGGCGTCGAAGCTGATCGTGCGGCTGAAGTCGCGGGTGCTTTCCAGCACCAGGTGGACCGTGACGTCCGGGCGATGCGACTGGGCCACGAACACCGCGTTCATCAGCGTGTGTGCCAGGATTTCGGTATGCGCCTCCTTGCCGACGGACGCCAGCAGGGCCTGGCTGTCGGTGGGGGCGGCGCGTGCTCTGAGGACGAAGGTTCGCATGGAATCAGGATAGGTTTTTTACGCCCTGGTGAGTAACGATTGCGTCTTCCGCCATGGTGCAGGCGTTTCCGCAGCGGTTTCGCGGATCGGGTGCGGTTGTTCCGGCCCCGGTCCTCCTATCGCAGCATGTCCTCGAAGCGTTCTTCCATCGGGTTCCACTGGAACACCGCGCCGGGGCAGTGGGCGGTCTGCTCCATCCGAACCTGGGTGAGGCCACGTTCCAGTACCACCTGCACCGTTTCCATTCCGCGATTGCAGCCGGGCTGCGGCAATGCGAGTGTCTGCCAGCGCTCCCCGCTGGATTTGTCCATCACCTCGAGGGTGTTCACCGCCGTATAGCCCTGGCCCGTCGGGATCTGGAAGTAGAACCGTTCGCTCGATGCCGCCTGCAGCAGTGGATGGCCCTCCGCCGGCCAGCTCTCGTCGTAGTCCAGGTAGGCCAGCAGCTTCAGTTCGAGGGGCAGTGACTTGCCGCTGCGGTAGTCGGTCCAGGTGCCCGTGAGCTGCGGCGTCCAGCGATTGAAATTCGCGACATTGAAGCGCAGCCGCGCGACCGGCAGCCCGGCCGCGTCCAGCTCGTCCATGCCGAAGTCGTACGTCTGGTGCAAAAAGGCCGGCTTCAGTCGGATCGGCGTGCGATAGCGATCGTAGGAATAGATCGCCCGCTGCACCGCATTGCGGCTTTCGATCACGAAAGTGATTTCGCTGTTGCCGATGCGGCCGGTATAGATCGCATGCCCGGCCAGCGAGGGAGCCGATGCGCACAGCAGCACGAGGCCGGCAAGCCATGCGTTCCATCTGCGGGGAAGTCCCATCATCAGAAACGCTCCTCGCTCTCGCTGAACAGCTCAAGCCGGGTAGGCGTGACGAATCGGTAGTGCCGCCACTGAATGGTGCCGGCGCGGTAGTCGACGCCGTTCTGCGGTCGCAGGCTCACGCTGCCGCCGGAACCGAATTTCAGCACGCCCTGCGCGGCAAGCGCTTCCAGTTGCGGCTCGCGGTCGTAGCTGCCGGTGTCCTGCCGGTAGACGTAATAGTGCCGGTGGTCGGCGGTACGCGAAGGGTCGTCGGGCCGCATCGGCGTCACCGAGAAGTCGAGCGTGCCGTCATCGTTGAAGTCGTCCAGCTGCAGGGTGTCGGTGCCGAAGAAGAACAGGTTCAGTCCATCCAGCACCTGCACCGGCTCGCCGCTGTCGCGATCGAAGACGGTGATGGCGTCGACCCGGCCGCCATGTTCGCCTCGTTCCTTGCGTGCACGCACCCGGAAATGGAAACGTTCGTCGGCCTGTCCCTGCAGCAGGTCGCCGGCGTAGGCATCGCGCTCGTCGCTGGAGAACCGCGTCACCCGCTCCAGCCGGACCTCCTGCTGCTCGCGGCTGCGCAGATCGATCGAGCGCCCACGCAGGGTCTTCGCGCCGGGTGCAAACGGGTGCAGTGCGATCACGGCCGTGGGCAACAAGGGGTCGCCCAGTACGTTGATCAGCAGGCTTTCGTCCTCGGCGTATGGTGTCTTTTCCAAGGGCACCGGCTTGCGCTGCGCTTCGGTGAACAGATAGCCGCTCATGCCGTCGAGCTGCCAGTCGTGGATCAGCAGCAGTTCCACCTGCGTGTCGCCGACCGTGCCGTGGTACGTCGTGATCGGTCGTGCCTGGGCGAAGACCGGGGCCGACAGCAACAGCAGCGCGCACGCGACTAGCAGCATGCTTCCGGCACGCCGCCAACGCTGGCGGGCTTCGGTACGAGACATCTGTGGCAAGCGCGTTTCCTCGCAGATCAATCGGACAACGGCGGGTGAATCAGGCGCGACACGATACCCGATCAACCGCAAAACAGGAGGCGGCAATTCCCTACAGCTTGCGTACCCGGAACTTGCGTCCCTTGATCTTGCCTGCCTGCAGTCGCGCCAGCGCCTGGCCGGCCTTGGACTGGGCGATGGCGACGTAGCTGCGGGTCGGGAAGATGTCGATCTTGCCCAGGGCGTCCGCGGGCAGCCCGGCGTCGCCGGTGAGGGCGCCGACGATGTCGCCCGGGCGCAGCTTGTCGGTGCGGCCGGCGTCGATCCGCAAGGTGGCCATGGCGGCGCGCGGGGCCGAGTTGGGGCGCAGGGCGGCCATCGGCGGTTTCTGCCAGTTCAACGGCGCACCTTGCTGGACCTCGAGTGCCTGGGCGCGCGCGATCTCGCGCGGGGTGCACAGGCTGAGCGCGAAACCCTTGCGTCCGGCGCGGCCGGTGCGGCCGATACGATGCACGTAGACGGCCGGATCGGTCGGCAGTTCGTAGTTGATGACGGCGCCGATGCTCTCGACATCCAGCCCGCGGGCGGCGACGTCGCTGGCCACCAGTACCTGGCAGCTTCGGTTGGCGAAGCGCACCAGGACTTCCTCGCGGTCGCGCTGCTCCATGTCGCCATGCAGGGCGGCGGCGGTGAAGCCCAGATGGGTGAGGGAAGAGACCACCTCCTCGGTGTCGCGGCGCATGTTGCAGAACACCACCGCCGATTCGGGGTTGTATTCCATCAGCAGGCCGGCGAGGGCGGCGGGCTTGCGCGCCGGGTCGACCTCGAAGAAGCGCTGCTCGATGTTGGCGTGCGGCTCGCCGGTTTCGACGGCGACCGTCAGCGGGTTGCGCATGATGCTGTCGGCGACCGCGCCCATGTTGTCGGGCCAGGTGGCGGAGAACAGCAGCGTCTGCCGCTGCTTCGGGGTCCGGGCGACGATCTTGCGGATCGGTTCCTCGAAGCCCATGTCGAGCATGCGGTCGGACTCGTCGAGGACCAGCATGCGGATGTCGCGCAGATCGAGGGCCTTCTTGGCCAGCAATTCCAGCACCCGGCCGGGGGTGCCGACCACGACATGCGGAGTGTGCGTGAGCGAGGCGAGTTGGGGCCCCAGCGCAATGCCGCCGGTCAGGGTGAGCAGCTTGAGATTGGCGATACCGGTGGCCAGCTTGCGGATGTGCTTGCTGACCTGGTCCGCCAGTTCGCGCGTCGGGCACAGCACCAGCGCCTGCAGGCGGATCTGCAGCGGATCGAGGTGGTGCAGCAGGGCCAGGCCGAACGCGGCGGTCTTGCCGCTGCCGGTAGGCGCCTGGGCGATCAGGTCGCGGCCTTCGAGCAGGGCCGGCAGGCCCTGGGCCTGGATCGGCGTCATCTGCACGTGGCCGAACGCGTCCAGGCCCTGCAGCAGCGCCGGATTGAGCGGAAGGTCGGAAAATTCGGGAAGGCGGACAGTCATGTGGTGGCATGATACGGACTAAAGCGGGGAGCACCATCTCGCCGCCCGGATAAAATTAAGGGGGGACTGGCCATGGCCCGAAGGATTCTGCTGTTCACGCTGCTGGCGCTGTGCGCCTTCGCAGCCCTGGCTGGCCGGTACGACACGATGCGCAAGCAGGTCGAGGCCAGCATGCTGGTTACCGGCGAAGTCGTGGTCGCGCCCGATGGCGCAGTGCAGTCGTACAGCCTCGACCGTGCCGACGCGCTGCCGACAGAAGTCAAGCAACTGCTCGCAGAAGTCGTTCCGGGCTGGGAACTCGATGTGGCGAAGGCCGACGGTGATCCGTTGCAATCGCCGGCCGCGGTCAGGATGAGCGTGCAGTTGCTGGCGCGACCCATCCCCGGCGCCGATGACCAACTCCGGGTCATGATCCAGGACACGGCGTTCTGGGACCCGAAGGCGCCGGTCCAGGTCGAAGCCAAGGGAAAACTCACGCCGCCCGAATATCCACCGTTCGCAAATCGTTCGGGGATGAGCGGAATCGTGTACGTCGTGCTGCGGCTCAATCCCGACGGCGCCATCGCCGAAACGCATGTCGAACGGGTCGACATGACGGTGCTCTCCGATGAAAAGACGTTGCGAAAATTCAGCAAGATCCTCGCCAAGGCCGCTGTAGACGCGGCGAAGCAGTGGACCTTCAGCATTGCACCGGAACGGCTCGCCAGGCCGGGACCGATCGACGTGCGCGTGCCGATCGAGTTCATCAGCTGGAACCAGACTCCGAAAGCGGAGCACGGCCGATGGCGCGCTTACGTACCCGGACCGTACGCGCCGATCCCGTGGCAGAGCCGCACTGCCGACGGCGGTGAGGTCAAGGGCCACATTGGCGCCATGGTGCCCGGCCAGCTCTATTCGACGGACGCACCAATCAAGCTGCGGGGCTCGCCTGCGGGCACCTGAGCGCTGCAGCGGGGTGCCACAAAGCGACACCAATTAGAGCGTCTGTGACAACCACAGCTTCGGATTCCGAGGCCGGGCAACCGCCTTCACGCTTTCCGTGTGCTGATGTTGGCCGCCCGTGCCCGACACCTGCGTTGGTCCCGACACAGGGGCTAATCACGGACGACGGCCGTTGTCATGCGTAGCGCCGGCGTACGTCCATCGCGGAGGCGCTATGAAAAGAATCCTGTTTTTCACGTTCGTGCTGCCGATCCTGCTGGCCGGTTGTTGCAAGCCGCCGGTCATCGGGTCGCAGCCGGTCACGCTGCGTGCGCAGGAAACTGGCATGTGGTGCTGGGCAGCCAGTGGCCAGATGGTCATGCAGCACCTGGGCACCAGCGTCAATCAGTGCACGCAGGCCAACAACCGGTTCGGACGCAGCGACTGCTGCAACAGCCCGGTGCCCAATGCGTGCGTCAACGGAGGCTGGCCGGAGTTCGACAAGTACGGCTTCACCTTCAAGACCACGTCCGACGCTCCGTTGGCCTGGGCAGACGTCCGCAAGCAGATCCACTGCAGGAAGAAGCCATTCGCCTTCAGTTGGCACTGGAGCGGCGGTGGCGGGCACATGATGGTGGTGATCGGCTACGTCACCATCGACGGCGTCAACTACGTCACCATCAACGACCCGTGGGCACCGAACGTCGGTGACCAGCGCGTCATCACCTACGATGCCTATGTCAGTGGTTCCGGCTACACGCACTGGAACGACTACTACGACGTCACCAAACAGTAGGAGCATCGACATGAAACTGCTTATCCTGCTCCTGGGCTGCATGATTGGCGCCGCGGGAGCACAGACCATGAACCAGCAGGCCACCAAGGTGGACGTCCGGCAGGCGACGGAAGCCGCCGGAAAATCGCTGGACACCCTTGCCAAGCTGGTTACCGAGGACAACTACAGCGCCATGGGTTTCGAGTCGGCCAGGGAAGCCGCCGATGCCACCCTTGGCCCACCCATGCCCGTCTACCTGGTGCAACTCGACGAACTGCGCGAGTACGACGGCAGCGATCCCGCTGCCTTGCTCAAGCCACTGGAGCAGGTGATGTTCCCGGTTGTGTCCGGCGGCGCCACCCGTTCCGGCATCACCGTGGAGAACACCGGCGATGGATGGAAGGCGACCGGTTTCGGCAGCGCCCAGCTCACCCAGGCGATCGACCGTGCCAGCAAGGCGGCCGGCGCCACCGACCCGGTCGTCGTGCACGTAGCGGCCCTGCGGACCTACTTCGTCGCCCACAACGACGTGGATGGCATCCTGCAGTTCACGCCCGTCCGGGACGAGCCCGAGCTGGAGTTCAGGGCCGGAGCTTCCGTGCAGGCCGACCAGGCCCTGCTGGCGCTGAAGCCCGTTGCGCAACGCTACAACGGCCTGCCGCTCTGACGCACCCGTGCACTGACACGAAGGCCGGGCGACCGGCCTTCGTACTTTCCAATCAAAGGGGGCATGTTGGGAAAGGGGGGCAAGTCCAGCCTGGCTTCGTCCTCGCCTTTGGATCAGTCGGCCTTCGTCTGCAGACTGACCTTCTCATAACAGCGCTCGTACCTGGGCGCCGGCGGCGAATCAGGGCCGAGGAGTCGGGTCATACCCATCAGGCGCAGGCACTCATGCGGACACTGGCGCAGCGGTTGCGCATGGGGGACATCGAAAGATCTCGCCGCAAGGATGCCAACCCCGGCCGCATGGACACGTGCCATTGGTCCCGAGAAAACAGGGGCGAAGAAAGCAGGGGGCAGAGTGAAGTTCGCTCGAACAAAGAGGCCCGGATTCCTCCGGGCCTTTCATCGATTGAGCGGGGCAGGGTTCAGACCGGCGCAAAGCCCTTGGTCGTCTTCTTGTCGCGCTTCTCGGCCCTCTTCTCTTTCATCGACTTGGCCGGCTTCTTTTTCTGATCCTTTTTCTGGTTCAGGCCCTTGCTCATGTGATTCTCCTGGGCGCACGTGGCGCCGGACTGCGGTCGCAGCCGGTCCATGCAGTATGCGCTTGTGCGGGGAAAAGGGGGCGTCAATCGGTTGCAAGATTCTGTCCGTTTGTTTGAAACGTCTCGCCAGGCGTACGTAGACAATGGAACGGAGGCGCTCTTGCGGGGCATTGCGAATGGCTGAGATGTCATTGGTCGGTGAGATCCGGGTTTTCTGAAGATCGCTCGCGGCAATTCGACGTTCCGTGAAGTTTTGCGGTCTGCTCGACGGCACCATGAACGACGGCGTCACGAATAGTGGATCGTATGATCGTCGTTCATTAATGCGAACGAACATCTGCATGACGCGCATATGCGTACGCGCGTTGCGTTCATGGGCGAATCGCCGTCTCCTCAGTGTCCTCGCTCTCTTTCCGCCGGCAGGCATGTATCGAGCATGGATAGCAGGTCGCTCGGTTCGATGCCGAGATCCCTGAAGCCCTGGGCCCTCGGATTGGCAACGTTGTCGCGCTGCATCAGGGTGACCTGGTCCACGGTCAGCGGCGGGTTCTCCAGAATTCCGGATGCGGCCGCGACAAGTTTCCAGATCGCGAAAGGCATCGGTAGCAGCAGCCTGTTCCTGTCCAGATGGTGTGACACGGCCTGTACCAGCTCACGATAGGTATGGACCGTGGCACCTCCCAGTTCGAAGACGCGGCCCTGCGTTTCAGGTCGTTCGAAAACGGCCGCGGCGGCAGCGGCCACATCCTTGACGTACGCGGGTTGCAGGCGCGTCTTGCCGGCCCCGAACAGGGGTACCACCGGCAGACGGGTCACCCGCTCCAGACTCGAAAGAAATGCGTCGTCGGGTCCGAACATCGTGCTGGGTCGAAGCACTGCCGCCTGATCGAATGTTTCGCGCACGGCGCTCTCCCCGCGAGCGCGGGCACGGACGAAAGCGGAAGGCGAGGCTTCGTCGACGCCGATGCCGGAGACATGCACCAGCCGGGGCACATCCTGCTCCCGGGCACACCGGGCTACCGACCGGGCGCCTTCGACATGAATGGTGTTGAAGTCGAGGTCGCCGCGCTCGACGTATAGAGACACGGCGTTCACCACGCCCCAGGCGCCGGCCACCGCATCCGCTACCGCTGATGCGTCGCGGATGTCCGCCTCCACCCGTTCAGGCTCGGGCGTCAGGCCGCCCGGGTCGAACGTGTCGGGATGGCGGGCGGCGATGCGCACCTTGATGCCCGAGGACGCCAGTCGCCTGACGACTTCGCTGCCCAGGAAACCCGTACCGCCGAAAACGGTGATGGTTCGATCGTCCATGGGCGGATGAACGTAGCATCGCAGCGGTCAACGGGCTGTAAAGCAGTGCCCGTGGCACGAACGCGCGCTGAGTGATGGACTGGCTGGGTCGACACAGGCGTCGGATTCGGGGCAGGGTAGCCCGGCCGGATTTCAGGCCCGGTTCTGGCCGGCGGCGTCCAGCCATTCGCCGAGGCGCTGTTTGTTGGCCGCGTCGAGGTGGATGAAGCGCATTCCGACGAGGATTGCACCGCTGGGCTCGCGTTTCTGGCGGACCACCTGAACCCCGCCTTCCACCGGGATACGACGGTCGCCGAGCTGAAGTTCCACGTGCACCTGGTACAAGGCCTGGTCGACAAGCGGGCCGACGACCTGCACTTTCATACCGCCGCGCGAGATGTCGCGGGTGAGGCCGAGCGCACGCTGGGTCACCACATTGATCACAGGGACAAGTATGTCGACCCCCTTGCGCGGCGCGCGACGGCCTTCCGCATCACCGGTCGTTTCGCCAGTCATCGCGTGCCTCCAGTGCCGGTAAGCAGCCACGCCTGGCCGTCGGCAATCAGGCGTGAGACGGTGTCGACGTCGATCCATGTCTCCTGGCCGCTGTCCTCGTTGGCCAACAACACGCGATGGGCGTCCTTGTGATGGTCGCGCAGCCGGACGCGTACGATACCGCTGTCCCGGCTGAAGGCGATAAGCGCGCCCTTCGGAAGCGAATTGAGGCGTTCCTGCCAGCGCCGCGCGGCGGAGGACTCCAGATCGCCGGCAATCGCGGTGCCACCCATCTGAACCAGCGCGGCAGCGAGGCGCTCGCGTTCGGCTGGTGCGTAACCCGCCAGCGCGAGCGACCCGGCGATCCAGTCGCCAATGGCCGGTTCGACGGCACGGTTGGCGCGGACCGCGTCCACGATCTCGGCGACCACCGTCTTGCAGCGCAGCCATTCCTCGGAATCCGGGCCGAAGCGCGACACCAGGTGCACCATCGCGACAACGGCTTCGTGATACTGGGCCAGCCGGCTTTCCGGCAGCGAGCCCGGCGGCGTGAGTTCGTCGAGCGTGGCGTTCACTATGCGCATCGCCTCCACCTCCGACAGCAGGCCATTGTCGGCTGATGCCGCCCGGGCCTGACCCTGTCCACGGGCGGGGTGGGGGTGCGCACTACGCGCGCGCAGTGGCACGAAGCTCAGGCCGCTCAGTATCCCGGCCCTGTCAAGCAGTTCGTTCACCGCGCCGATGAGTGCCTCGTAGCGTGGACCGTTCTGCGTGTCGTAAACACGGTACAGCACCATGCGGGCGTGGATCGGCAGTTCAATCTCATGCGCGGCATGTCGCAACGCGCGGCAGAATGCCTGCGGGCCAACCGGCAGCAACGCGGCTGTGAGCGGCGGTCGCTCGAGCAGCACGGCGAAACGATGGCCCAGCAGCATCAGCGGGAAGCTTGCGCGCGACTCGTGGCGCGCGGCGATGCCGGCGAGTGCGCCATCTTCGTCGACGATGTGCTCGTCGAGCAGCATCAGTGGCCGCAACTGGTCGCGGAGCATGCCGGTCGACAGCGCGGGAGCCGCGTGATCGCGGGCTGAAAGACACTCGCGCCGCAAGGCATCGATGAACGATGGATGGAAGTCGGCTCCGCGTTGTCCGAGGGCCTGTCGCGAATCTATCCATTGCACGAGCATGTCGTCATCGCGCTCTTCACGTGCGCGCTCGATCATGGCTGCGTCCAGCCGCTTGATGAGCAGCTCGATGTCCGGTCGCATGCGCTCCGCGACCAGATCGAGGATCTGCTCGATCAGGCGTTGTGCGCGGGGCGGCATGGCATCCATGAGGTTCATTCAACCCCCACCTTCATCTACGGATGGTGAACTTCTGGAATATGGATGGTGGAGATGAGGGCAATCCGCCCTGCTGCATGGATCGAGCGTGTGGTCGGTCTCGCTGAATGGGAAGGACATACGCTGGCCGATGGTGAGATGTCCGCACCATAGGTGCGAGTCCCGGCTGGAGGCGGGGAAGGGCACTCCGATCCTGCGTTTTGGACCCCGCGTTTTGTGCGGGTTTCTGCGTTTTTCGATCTCGCAGGCCGATAGGCTGCGAGGCTGATCTCTTCCCGGAGTAGGCCATGCAGCGGCTTGAGCGACCCAGTGTGTTGGAGAATGTCATGCCGGACGCGATCGCGTCTGCTGGGGGAGTCTCCCTTCCGGACGGGGATGAGGCACACCGCATTCTCTTCGAATGGAACCGGACAGCACTGGCTTACGATCGGACGGAAACGGTCTGGGGGCTTATCGAGAAGCGCGCGCGGGCGCATCCGGAGCAGGTGGCAATCGTCGATGGAGACGCCGAGATCGATTACCGGCGCCTGACGGCACGGGCGAGCGCGATTGCGGACGAGCTTGTGGAGCGGGGTGTGGAGCCGGGGACGTTGGTCGGGGTCTGCATGAGCCGCACGTGGGAACTCGTGGCGGCTGTCGTAGGGGTGCTGCGGGCAGGGTGTGCGTACGTGCCGTTGGACCCGGAGTACCCACGCGAGCGGGTGCGCTACATGCTGGAGGATGCTCGGGCAGTTGCCGCCATCGTGGACAGCGAAAAGGGAGCAGAACTCTGTGGCGAAGTACCCTGGCTCGTGCGGCTCGATGAAGTGGGGGAGTCGACCCCGGAAGGGATGGCCGGACCGTCGGCGAGTGGCCTGGCCTATGTCATTTACACCTCGGGCTCGACAGGGCAGCCGAAGGGTGTCGCCGTCGAGCATCGAAGCGTCGTAGCGATGATCAGGTCGATGCGCGAGTTGCTGGACGACGAGGAACTGGCGGGGGTGCTGGCGGCTGCCTCCGTCTGTTTCGACCCCTCGGTCATGGAGATTCTGGGGACGTTGTCGCTTGGCGGGACGGTGGTGCTGGCGGAAAACGCGCTGGCGTTGCTGGAGTTGCCGTCGGCAAACCGGGTGAGGACGGCCATCATGGTGCCGTCGGCGATGCAGGGACTGCTCGCGGCCGGATGGCGGCCGGAGGGGATCCGGTGCATCGTTCTTGGAGGCGAAGTGCTTAAACGGTCGCTGGTAGCGCAGCTGCATGCGCTGGAGCCACGGCCGCGCGTGTTCAACGTATATGGCCCGACCGAGGATACGGTCTATTCGACAGCTGCCGAGATCGCCGTGGGAGCGGAGACGATCACGATCGGCAAGCCGGTGTCGAACTCCCGGTCGTACATCCTGAATGATTCCATGCAGCCGGTTCCGGTCGGGGTCTCCGGAGAGCTGTATCTGGCCGGCGACCAGCTTGCACGTGGATACCTGCATGACGAGGAGCGTACGAGGCAGCGGTTTGTCGAGGTGGATCCGGACGGGCCGATTCCAGAGCAGCGACTGTACAGAACCGGCGATCTATGCCAATGGAGCGAGAACGGCGAGATCGAGTTTCTGGGCCGGGTCGACCAGCAGATCAAGATCCGGGGCTTCCGGATAGAGCTGGAAGAGATCGAGTCCACGTTGGAGTCGATGGAGGGAGTGGACGCTGCAGCGGCGGCGGCCGTCGACGGAGCCGGCGGCAAGAAGATGCTCGTGGGGTATGTGGTGAGCCGGGACAGGGCGGTAACAGGCGAGGCGGCGCGAGCGCACGTGGCGGACCGGCTGCCCAGGCACATGGTGCCCCAGGTCGTGATGCATGTGGAGGAACTGCCACGACTGCCCAATGGCAAGCTCGACCGCAAGCAGCTTCCGCCACCGGAAATCGGACGACGTCATGAAGACGATGGGCACCACGACTTCCACTCCGTAACCGTCGCCTCCAGCGCCGCCGCCTCCAGTACCGCCGGTGGGCTGGCGCACCGCCTGGCGGGCCTTTCGAAGCACGACCGGCATGCGGCCCTGCTTTCGATCGTCAGAGCTGAAGTTGCCCAGATCCTTCGTTTTCACGATCAAGAGCAGATACTGCCGCATCATGCATTGGAAGCCCTCGGCCTCGACTCGCTGGACGCGGTGGAACTGAGCCATCGGCTTGCCACGATCCTGGGCCAAAAGCTGCCCGCATCGATTGTCAACGAGCACCCGACGCCCGCTGCCGTTGCCGATCACCTGCTCGACCTGATGGAGAGCGGCGCCGCAGGGCGTACGACGACAGAGAAGGCGCGAGGTGGAACCTCGGACACGCTCGCTCGTCTCCAGACCCAGCTTCAGTCCGGCTACCCTCCGTTCCTGGCAGCGAAGGCTCCCTCCTGGTCCGCTACCGACAAGGCTACGCTCGTCCAGGAGCTCAAGCGCCTGCTCAGCCGTCCAGGAGCAGACCCGCACAGCAAGTTCGTCCGCACGGGCAGCGCGCATAGAGGCACCGTTGCCGATATGCATACCGGCGAGGAACACGAGTCCATCGTATGGACCACCAACCTCTACCTCGGCCTCAACCGCGACCAGAGCGTCATCGACGAAGCCAGATCCGCGCTGGAGCGCTTCGGGACCGGAATGGGGACATCCGCAACCGCATCCGGCGTGACCGATCTCCACCTGGAGTTCGAAAAAGCCTTTGCCGAGCTGACGGGGAAGCCCGCCGCATGCCTGTTCCCCACGGGGTTCACCGCGAACCTCGGGGTGATCGCAGGAATTCTCGGCGACAGGGATCTGATCGTGATGGACCAGCTTTGTCACGCTTCCATCGTCGACGGCGCCCGCCTGTCGGGTGCGACGATAAGGACGTTTCAACACAACAACCCGTCTGACCTGGAGTCGGTCCTCGAGGCCGAAGCATCGCCTTACCGCACGACCCTCGTGGTTCTGGAAGGCGTGTACAGCATGGGGGAGGGCACGGCACCGGTGCGGGACATCGTGCACACGGCAAAAAAGCACGGTGCACTGGTCCTTGTGGACGAATCGCATTCCTTTGGTTTCTATGGCCCTCGGGGCGCCGGTCTTTGCGCTGATCAGGAAGTCACCGACCAGGTCGATTTCGTCATGACGACCCTCAGCAAGGCGCTTGGGAGCCTCGGCGGTGTCATTGCCGCCAGCGAGGCGCACATCGCCCTCCTGAAGTGGTCTGCTACGGCTTACATTTTCCAGGCGACATCCACCCCGGCTGACATCGCGGCGGCGCTCGCCGCCCTGCGCCGGCTAAGCGCGGACGATTCACTGCGAGAGCGGCTCTGGGATATCACCAATTACATGAGGAAGCGCTTTTCCGAAGCGGGCTACGACCTCGGGACAGGCGATGGCCCGATCGTCACTCCACATTTTCCTGACAGTGAAAAGCTCTACGCGACTGCCCGGGGCCTGAGCAAGCGTGGCATCCACACCTCGGCTGTCACGTATCCGATCGTGGAGCGCGGGCACGGTCGCCTCAGGTTCATCTGCTCGGCTTCGCACACACGGGATGACGTGGACAGAACCCTCGAGGCACTGATCGACGCGGAACGCGAAGCCGAGGCGCAGCAACAGACTATCAAGAGTGGCGCACCGAGTCGGCAGGCCGGACAGAGTTCGAGCGATGCACATCCAGGATGGTCCGGCGTGGAGGAATGGGCCAAGGCTTTTTGTGCCTATCTCAAGGGTGCACTGGCCGGAGCGCCCGGCCTGACACCGAATCTCGTCGTATCGTTCGGACTGCCGGACAATGAAAAACGGATCGCGATCCTGATTGTCGAACGCGACGTCACGCTGGTGGCCCAGGAGACAGCACATTCACCGTCCTGCTCACTTCTGCTCACCGATGGCCGGGCAATCTCCGCCTTGTGCCTGTCTGATGTGCAGGGGCTGCTCGACAGCATCATCAAGGGCTCATGCGTATTGAATGGCCAGGCTGAGGCGTTCATCTGGCTGATCGGGCGAATGGCCGACTGGCAATGCTGGAAGAAGGATCGCCATTCTTCCATTGGCTAGATTCCATTTTTCATTGTCGTGTCATTGACATGGATCAATTCACACGTCCGGTGGCGCCTTACGCTGGCTCCGTTCAGTCGACGAGTCCCCACCATGGCCAGACGCATCCTCCTGCTCCTTGGACACCCCGATGAAGGCAGTACGTACTGCCGCGCGCTCGCGGAAGCATATGCCAGTGGTGCGCTTGCCGCGGGTCATGAGGTCCGCCGGATCGACCTGGCCACGTTCGAGTTTCCGTGGTTGCACAGCAAGGCGGCGTTCACTGGCGCGATTCCGCCTTCTATCGAGTCGGCACAGCAGGACGTGCGCTGGTGCGATCACGTAGTCATCGTGTTTCCACTCTGGCTCGGCATGATGCC
The DNA here is from genome assembly GCF_006547045.1 of Lysobacter alkalisoli. Classification (NCBI taxonomy): domain Bacteria; kingdom Pseudomonadati; phylum Pseudomonadota; class Gammaproteobacteria; order Lysobacterales; family Lysobacteraceae; genus Marilutibacter; species Marilutibacter alkalisoli. Next base: position 2,218,476 of record NZ_CP041242.1, on the reverse strand, counting down.
GGCGTTGCTGAAGGCGTTCCTGGAGCAGCTGCTGCGTCCGGGCTTCGCTCACGATGTCGCTACCGGTTTCCCGCGCAGGCTGCTGAAGGGACGCAGTGTTCGTGTCTTCGTCACGATGGGCATGCCGGCGATGATCTACCGATGGTTCTATGGCGCGCATGGGGTCAAGGCGCTGAGACGCAACATCCTGGCGTTCTGCGGGTTCGGTCCGATCCGCGAGTGCTTGGTCGGTGCCGTTGAATCTCCCCGGGCCGGAGCGCGCAAGCGCTGGCTCGAAACCGCGACGGGTCTGGGGCGCGCTGGCCGGTGATGAGTCCGCCCACCTCCAGAGGTCTCAACGCCCGATCGGTCACGCGGCTTGCCGCGCTGGCATTGGCCGTCCTGTCGCTGCTGGTCTACATCGATTACCGGAAGGATCTCCGGCAGGCCCAGGCGCGGGTCGCGACCGGCAGCCGGATCGCGGACACGGCATGCGGGCCGATCGAATACGCGGCTGGCGGGCGAGGTCCCGCGGTCATGGTGGTGCACGGCGCGGGCGGCGGGTTCGACCAGGGCATGCTGTTCTCGGACGACCTTGTGGATCAGGGATACCGCGTGATCGCGATGTCCCGGTTCGGTTACCTGCGCACCCCCATGCCGGAAGATGCTTCCGCGGTCGCCCAGGCGGAGGCGCATGCCTGCTTGCTCGATGCACTGAAAATCGACAGCGCGGCGTTGATCGGGGTATCGGCGGGAGCCCCCTCGGCGGTGCAGTTCGCACTGCGGCATCCCGCGCGGACAACGGCACTCGTCCTGCTGGTTCCCGCCATCTACGCGCCGCGTCCGGGAAACGCGCCGCCGTTGAAGACGCCTTCCGGCACGCGCCTGCTGTTCGACACCGCGTTGAGGTCGGACTTCCGGATGTGGGCGGGCTTGAAGGTCGCGCGCCGGAGCATGATCGATTCGATCCTGGCGACGCCTCCCGAGGTCGTGGCGCACGCCAGCTCCAACGAGCAGATGCGCGCTGCGCAATTGCTGGACATGATCCTGCCGGTGAGCAGGCGTCGGGAGGGCCTGATCAACGATGCTGAAGTGACTTCGCATCTTCCCCGTTACGAACTGGAGCGGATCGTAGCCCCGACACTGGCGATCAGCGTCCGGGATGACCAGTTCGGAACGTTCGATGGCGCACGCTACAGCGCCAGCCATATACCCAATGCCCGATTCGTGGGCTTTGAGAACGGTGGGCATGTGTGGATAGGGCACCAGCAGGCAGTCGTGGCCGAGTTGAGCGGGTTCCTGCTCGCTGAAATCCCGCGGCGGGACTGATGTCGGCGCATCGCACACGGCATGTACGTTGTGAACGGGGTTGCGAAAGTAACGAGCTACCCCCGTTTCCGTCAGGACGCCAGCCGCTGCAAGCCCCTCCACATCCGCTGGGCGAGCGGCAGGTCCAGCGGTCCTTCGTCGATCAGGCCGGCGGCCAGCGCACGGCGTAGAGGCGACATGGCAGCGCCGGCACGCAGGATCGCGCGGCGCAACGGCTGCATGCGGCGGCGGTCGTCGGTGAACAGTCCGACCACGGCGCGGGTTCCGAGGTACAGCGGCAGGCTGCCGGCGCGATGACGGTGTTGGTAGCGTGCCAGCAGCGCAGGGTGGGCAGGATCGCCGTGTTGCGCCAGCGAATCGCCCACTGCGTGCGCCAGCCGCTCCACGCTGGCCAGGCCCAGGTTGAAGCCGTGTGCGGTGACCGGATGCATGCCGACCGCAGCGTCGCCGATCAGGGCAAAGCGGGGCGCGACGAAGCGCCGTGCCCAGGTCGCCACCAGCGGGTAGGCGTGGAGGCTGCTGGCCAGGACCATGCTGCCCAGCCGGTGCTCGAAGCGCGTCTCCACCGCCCGCGCGAACTCCGTGGGTGGCAGCGCACACAGCCGCGTCGCTTCCGACCCGGTGACGGTCAGCACCACCGAAGACAGCCGTTCTTCGCGCAGCGGCAGCAGTGCGCGGGTCTGGCCCCGGCCAAACCATTCCCAGGCCGTGCCGTGGTGCGGTTCGTCGTGCGACATGCGGCAGACCAGCATGGTGCGGCCGAAGTCGTGCGACTCCACCGCGATGCCCATCGCTCGTCGGGTCTCCGAGAAGCGACTGTCGGCGGCGACCAGCAACCGTCCTTGCAACACGTGTCCGTCGGCGAGCTGCACGCGCGCACCAGCCTCGTCGGTGGCGACGCCGGTCGCCGTGACGCCAGCGTGGGTGCGGATGGAAGCGCTGCCGCACGCTTCCTTCCAGGCTGCGCTGCGGATCAGGTCGTTGGCGACCAGGCTGCCGAGCTGCGCATGACCGGATTGTCCGGCGTCGACCTTGAAGCCGGCGCCGCTGCTGCCGTCCATCACCCGCGCCATCCGCAGCGGTGCCACTTCGTGTCCGGGAATGTGCTGCCAGACCCCCAACCCGCGCAGGATCCGCATCGAGCCGTGAGTGAGAGCGATCTCGCGCCCGTCGAAAGCGGGATTGGCGATGGAGGCGGCCGGTTGACGCTCCAGGATGTCGATCCGCAATCCAAGCACGGCCAGCGCGCGCGCCAGGCAGAGGCCGGCCGGGCCGGCACCGACGATGATGACGTCTGTGTCCAAGGCATTTTCCGCGAGGGTGTCGCCGGGCAGGCTAGCGCCGCGCGTGCGGCGGGCCCATGATCGAGATCAAGGCCGTCGAAAAAAAGGCCGTGGAGAAGGGCCATGCATGCGCCGGAGGCATTCCGGGCATGGCTTTCCCGTCGTCCCGATTCTCACCCGAAGGCGATCTCCGGCCCCTTCGGCACGATGCCGGTGGGATTGATGTGGCGGTGGCTCTGGTAGTAGTGGCGCTTGATGTGGTCGAAGTCGACGGTCGGGGCGACCGCGGGATGCGCGTACAGACGGCGGGTGTAGGCCCACAGGGCCGGATAGTCCACCAGCCGCCGCAGGTTGCACTTGAAGTGGCCGTGGTAGACCAGGTCGAAGCGCAGCAAGGTAGTGAACAGGCGCCAGTCGGCCTCGGTCAGGGTGTCGCCGCACAGCCAGTGGCTGGCCGACAGCCGCTCCTCCAGCCAGTCGAGCGTGTCGAACACGCCGGTCACCGCCTCGTCGTAGGCCGCCTGGCTGTCGGCGAAGCCGGCTTTGTAGACACCGTTGTTGAGGCCGTCGTAGACGCGCTGGTTGACGGCGTCGATCTCGGCACGCAGTGGAGCGGGGTAGTAGTCGCCCTCGATTGCCCCCGCGTCGTCGAAGGCGCTGTTGAACATGCGGATGATGTCGGCCGATTCGTTGCTGACGATGCGTTGCGTGCGCATGTCCCACAGTACCGGCACGGTCACCCGGCCGGTGTAGTGCGGTTCCGACTTCACGTATATCTGCCAGAGGTTGTCAGCGCCGTGCAGGGGATCGGGGATGACGCCGGGGGCGTCCTTGAAGGTCCAGCCTTCGTCGGCCATCAGCCAGTGGGTGACCGACAGCCCGATCAACGGCTGCAGACCCTTGAGCTGGCGGAAGATCGTGGTGCGGTGGGCCCAGGGGCAGGCGCGGGCGACATAGAGGTGGTAACGACCCGGTTCGGCCTTGAAGCCGCCCTCGCCAGTGGGGCCGGCGCTGCCATCGGCGGTGATCCAGTGGCGGAACACCGATTGCGGACGCTGCAGGCGGCCCTTGTCGTCGATCAGCTTGTCTTTGCCGCTTTCCCAGTTGCCGTCGATCAGCATGCCCATGGTGCGTCCGCATATCTTCGTTGCCGGGTGGTCATTACAAGACAGGCGGCGTGGAGGAGCAGTGACCAACTCGCGGCCAGAGCGATGTGCGTCGCCGTGGTACGAAAAAGCGCCCCGGAACCCCGGGGCGCCCTTGTTTGCAGTTCAGCCGTGAAGGATTACGGGCTGGTCCGCAGGGTCAATCCGTAGGCGCTGAGGATCGAATTGATTGGCGTGTAGTAGCTGTTGCCGCCGCCGGTCCGTCCCTGCCGCCCCTTGCAGCTGCCGCTGCCGCCCGACAGCACGCCCTGGGCCTGGCCGACGCCAGTGATGAAGGAACCGCCGGAATCGCCGCCTTCAGCGCAGGCGGAAGTCCGGGTCAGTCCGGTCACGGTGCCGTCCGGATTGCCGGAGTTGTCCACGTAGGACACGGTCATGTTCTTGCTGAGGATGGAGCCACAACGCCAGCCAGTGGTGCGGCCCGAACGGCAGAGGGCCGCGCCGACCGGGGCTTCAGAGCTGCCGTGCACGGTGACATCGCCCTTGCCGTAGCCGTAGACGTTGGGCGACAGGGTGTGGGTGTTGTCGACCTGGACCCAGCCGCGGTCGGGGCCGGTCTGGTTGCCGTCGGGCATGGCGGAGGCGGCGAACGAACCCAGCCTGACACCGAGTGTCCATTGCGAGACTTCCTGGTAGACGATCTCGCCGGTGTCGCCGCAATGGCCGGCGGTGGCGAAGCCCGGGGTGGAACCCTTGGTTACCGCGAAGCCGATCGAGCAGGCGTACAGGTAGCCGTCGCCGGGCGCGCGCAGGATGCCGCGGCCACCTTCGATGGCGATGCGTCGCTGCGGGGCCTCATTCATGGTCTCGAAACGCACGGTACTGGCATCCACGCCGCTGTGGGCGATGAAGTCGATGGCAGACTCTTCGGCGCCCGGGGCGACGCCCACGACCACGCTGTTGCCGGGCAGATCCACCGACCAGCTGTACACGCCCCTGGGTACCCTGACGCTGCGGGCGAGCTGGCTGTCGAGCTGTCCCTTGGCCGCATTGAGGGCGGCGAGACTGTGACGGGCCTGGCGCGTCTCGATACCGGCAGTGGATTTGACGCCCGCGATCGAGGTGGTTGCGACCACGAAGCCGAACGAGCCGTCGGCCTTGCGCTCCAGCCACGCGCCGGCGAAGTTGCGGCCCAACTGTCGTTGCATGAGCTTTTCCTGCTGCGTGGCCAGGCGCTCGGCCTTGATGTACTGGGCCAGCTGAGTGCCGGACAGGCCCAGGTCGCGCTGCATGGCCGCTTTCAACGCGGGGGAAAGGTCGTCGGCGGCGAAGGCCACCCCGGATACGGCCATGGTGGCGATGGCGAGAACCGACATACTGAACTTGCGCATTCCGAAACTCCTGGGCAAAGAAAAGAAGGGACGTCGACAGCAGTGACGGCAAGTCGGGTGCTGTCGCCATTCACGTACCGACATGGGTAGAGCACCCGGGCATGCCGTGATGCTGAAACGGGCGTTGGTTTGCGTTCCCCTACCTGAGATAGCGGAATTCACTTCACAGTTTCGACTGGCCGGACGCACACCTGATTCCCGTTGCAGGAGAAGAGGGGCGCATATCGCCCTGCATGGGAATACAGGGGAAACAACATGTGCACGACAATAATTCGTTTGCTGCTCGCTGCCGTGCTGATGGCGGCCGGCGGGCAGATGATGCCGGCCAAGGCCGGCGAGACCTACCAGACCTGCAAAGGGTTCATTGACTCGCTGCCCACTACCATCAGTTCCCAGGGAGTCTGGTGCCTGCGCAAGGACCTGAGCACGGCCATCACCAGCGGGTACGCCATCACCATCGCCACCAACAATGTCACCATCGTCTGCAACGACTTCAAGATTGGGGGCTTGGCGGGAGGGCCAGGATCGAGTGCGACGGGCATCTATAGCGATGGCCGCCAGAACGCCGTGATCCGCAACTGCAACATCCGGGGTTTCTACCACGGCGTCCTGATAGTGGGCGGCGCCGGACACCTGGTCGAGGACAACAGGCTGGACAACAACCTCTATAGCGGTATCTGGCTGTTCGATACCGACAACAGCATGGTGAGGCGCAACCGGGTGTACGACACCGGAGGCTATCTGGGTGGCGGCGGTACCTTCGGGATCGCCGCAGATGCGGACATCGTCGACAACACCGTATCAGGCATGTTCACGGATACGGCTGGAGCCAACACGATCGGCATCAGGAGTGGTGGCCGGGGCAGCCAGATCGGCAGGAACCGGGTTGCCGGGCTGATCCCGGGAGCCGACGGCGGGTCTGCCATCGGAATCCTCGCGCAGGGCGGACATCAGACCATAGACGGCAACCGTGTCATCGCAGGCGTACCGGAGGCCGTCGGCCGGGGCATCCAGGCCGTCAGCGAAAGCAACTCGTTCTGCACCGGCAACACCGTCGCTGGATGGGCCTCTCCCGCTGCCAACTCCATCTTCGATTGCCTGGACTCCGGCGGGAACGCCTGGGATTGACTGCACGCCGGGGCGGGGGCTGGCCTCAAGGATTGCTGCCTCTTCGGCAGGGTTGGAGAGCCCCGATCTGGTCTAGAAGCGCTCGCGCCCGCCAACCCGCCCGCGCACCCGATCGAGCAGGGGGCGGGGTCGAACGCCGTGCCGCGCTTGAACACCAGCGTGGGCCGCTCGATGGCAGCGGGCTCGTGGACCAGGTCTCCCGCCAGGATCACGAGATCCGCCTGCAGGCCCGGCTGCACCGTACCGACCTGGTCGGCGATCCCGAGCACCTCGGCGCCGTTCGCGGTCATGATCCGGATCGCTCCTGGCACGTCGAAACCGGCTTCCACCAGCAGTTCGAGATTGCGCTGGTCGCCGAACCCGGGCAGCACGTGGCGCCCGGTGTCGGGACCGGCCACCAGCCTGCCGCCGGCCGCCACGAACATCTTCTCGAAAGCGAGCATCTTGCTGAACAGTGCGGGCTGGTAGGGGCCGTCGTGACTCTCGCGCAGATGCGCCTGTCGAGCGCGATAGGCGTCGATAAGCTCCGGCGACATTGCCGCAAGGGTGCGGCCATCGGCCTGCGGACGATGCGGGAAATGAGTTTCGCCGATCGCCAGCGTGGAGGTCAGCGTCACTTTCTCCCTGACCAGCACCGCGATCAGCCCGGCGACCTCATCGCCGTCCATCTCCAGCCCAGAAAGCGAGGCGCGGTTGGAGACGCAATCGCCCGGGCGCTTGTCCTCGACGAAATCGGTGGCGGCGAGCAGGCCGTGCTCGAGGCTGTCGATTCCCATCCGCGCGGCTTCGGCGAAGGTCAGCGAGCATACGTGGCCGGCGACTTTCAGTCCCAGTGCATGCGCCTGGTCGATCGCCGCCGCGGCGATCTCCGGCTGTACGTGGCGATAGAGCTTGATCCACGTGGCTCCGCGCCCTGCCCATTCGCTGACGAAGGCCCGCGTCTCTTCCGGCGAACTTGGCTTGAACATCGGCGCATTGCCGCCCGGCCCGGTCAGGTAGGGCGCGGAGGGGAAGATCCGAGGGCCCGGCACCGTACCTGCGGCGACCGCCGCGGCAAGCGCGATCTCGCCGTCAGCATCGGCGCTACCCGCAGTGGCGATCGTGGTTACGCCAGAGGCGAGATACAGGCGCGGCGCGGTGTATGCCATGAGCGGCACGCCCGGCATGTGGGTGTGGTTGTGCATCCCGACGATTCCGGGAATGACGGTGTGGCCGGGCAGGTCGAGTCTGTGTGCCGACGCCGGTACCGGTGTCGTCGCCGAATCGCCTACGGCGATGATGCGGCCGTCACCGATCACGACCGTCTGGTCGGGGACCGCTTGGCGGCCGGTTCCGTCGATGAGCAACACGCCCACCAGTGCGACCAGCGGATGGCCGAAGGCGATCGGACTCGGATCAGCACTGGGCTCGTTCGCGGCGGACGCCGCATGTGCGTTGCCCCTCAAGCCGACGCACACAGCCAGCAGCAGCGACATGACGATCGCAGTAGCGATGGGGGGGATTTTCATGCAGTGGCCTCTTTGATCTCATCGTTGCCTGTTCTGGAGGATCTGCGATCGTGTCGCATCGGCTGCATCCGGCCGTAGGTGAGGCTGCGCCACAACCATTCGGCCGGACCAAAGCGGTATCGCTGCAACCACCATGCACCGGCCGCCGCCTGCAGCGGGAAGATGGTCAGCGCAGCGACGCAGACCCCGGCCATCCCGTAGCGCGGGCCAATCCCCAACCCGACCCCATAGAACAGCGCGATGGCCAACACGGTCTGCGCGAGATAGTGGGTGAGCGCCATGCGCCCGATCGGTGCGAACCAGGCGAGCCTGCGCCGCCATGCTGGACGCTGGAACAGCAGTACGAACGCCGACAGGTAGAACAGCGCGAGGTTCAAGGGCGCCAGGTTGCGCAGCATACGCAGAGTCAGCCTGCCGGTTTCCTCCTGCAGCCAGGTCACGGTGGTGGCCAGATCCCGGTGGTCGTGGAGGAACAGCAGCACCATGGTCGCAGCTGCGATCAGCAACGTCGCCCCGCAACTCCACTTCCACAAGCGCAGGTGGTTTGCCGGGTCCTGCAGCATTCCGCTGCTTCCAAGCGCCACGCCAACGAGGAGGCGGCCGAAGACATAGGCGGGAAGAATCCAGACCGCAATCCGCATGCGCAGGTCGCGGGCGAAGTTGCCCTCGAGCATCTCGCTCCAATGCTCACTACCGAACGCGGCCAGAGACTGCGCGGCCGATTCGGCGGAGCTGATCTGCGGCGGCAACAGCGGTGGCAGCACCGGCTGCAGGGCCAGCGGGAGCGCCACCACCACCACTACGCCCGCTACGGCGAGCAATCGCGGCGATACCCTGGCGAACGGCAGCAAGGCCAGCCCAAGGATTGCGTAATAGCGCAGGATGTCGCCCCACCACAGCAGCCATGCATGGGTCAGGCCGATCGCCAGCAGCACGAGCAACCGCCGCACGTAACGCTGTATACGTCCGGGCTGACTGGCGGCGTGCTGCATCTGCATGGCGAAGCCGACTCCGAACAGGATCGAGAACAGAGTGATCGCGGTACCGTCCACCAGCATCGAGGTGGCGACGTCGGCCACGCGGTCGAACGCGGCGCTCGGAAGCGCGTTGCGCTCCGCCTTTGGCAGCAGGCCGTACAGCGACAGGCTTTTGAGGTTGACCAGGAGGACGCCGAACAACGCAAAGCCCCGCAATGCGTCCAACAGCACGAGCCGGCTGTCGCCGGCAGTGGGTTGGGAAAGCTCAGCCACAAATCGCCCCGTTTTTCGTTGGCTACGGGAACCGGATTCCGGGATACCACCCGCTCTCCGCCAGGACGCTCTTTGGGTCCTCCATCCGCAGGATTTCGCGCAGGGCCTGGCGCTTGTCGTCGGCGTTCTGGTAGTAGGCTTTCACGATCCGGTAACCGACCCAGTAGCCGAGGTCGCCCGGGCTTTCCACGCTGCTGTTGTCGAGCCAGTCGCTGAGCTCGGTCTTGCCCATGTCAGCCTGGAACGCGGTTTCGATTTCTTCCTCGCGGCCGCGGGTCAATGCCTCGAAATGCGCATACGCGGTGCTGCCGGAGGTCAGTTCGGCGGCGAACTCGGCAGCGCCTTCCATCAGCGAGCGCTCGAGCACCGTGGGTTGTTCGAGTTTCGCGGCCTCCGGGGCGAGCTGCACGTGCGCATACTCATGCGCGATCACGTGCACGAAGCGGTCCTCCATGTCGGGGTTCATCCACTCGACCGCGCACAGGGCCTCCAGGCCGATCTGCAGGCCGCTGTCGGGATAGCCGATGCCCACCGGCTTGCCGCGACCGACCACGATCGTCACCGGTGGCAGGTTCGTTTCGGGATACAGCGTGGCCAGCTTGCGCAACGCCTGGTCCAGCCGCTGCTTCACCTGCGGCATCACCCGCATGCAGTTGCGCGCCTCTTCGTACAGTTCCGGTCGCGTGTCCAGCGTAGTGGCGATCGCCTCGCCGCTGACCCGGCGGAGCCGGGCGAAGTGGTGCAGACCTTCCGAGCCCTGGTCGAGATACTCGCGCTGAAGTTGCTCGGCAGTGGGCATGCCTCCGGCAGCGTCGTAAATGCGATAGAAGCGTTCCACGTCTTCGATCACCACCGCCGGCGCCACGGTGTCGGCCGTCGTGGGTGCTTGTGCCAGTGCTGCTTGCGCTGGTCCGGCCAGCACGACGAGTGACATCACCAAGGCAAGTGTTCGGTACATCGCGTTCTCCTGGAATTCGCAGGGCATCGGCCGACGGTGGGACGGGCCCGATGATAACGGTCCGCTGAGAGAACTGAAGTCGTAGTCCGTTTCCAAGGGTGTGACGACCTGCGCTGGGTGAAGTGCTCATCGGTGCATCTGCTAGCATCAACCGACACCGGCATTCCAGGGCAGCGCAGCCGGGATTCATGCTCGGGATGCGGGCCCGGCCGGGTGCAGGCAGAGGAGACCTTCGGTCATGTGGGACACCCTGGTCGCAACCCAGGATCTGGGCCGGCTGCACGCGCTGGCTTCGATCCTCATCCGCCATGGTTTCGGCGACCTGGTCCGGCGATTGGGGCTGGCCGGGGCGCTGGCGCGGATGGGCAGGGTGCTGCCGATGGAGCAGTTCGAGGAACTGGTCGCGCTGCCGCCGCATGTGCGGGTGCGGCGGGCGTTGGAGGAAATGGGGCCGTGTTTCGTCAAGCTGGGGCAGGTGCTGGCGACGCGCGTGGACCTGTTTCCGCCGGAATGGATCGCCGAGTTCAGCAGGCTGCAGAGTGCGGCACCGGCTGTAGATTTCGAAGCCATCCATGCCGAGATGTCCACGGCACTTGAAAGTTCGCCGGAATCGGCCTTTCTCTGGCTTGATCCGGTACCGCTGGCGGCCGCATCGATCGCCCAGGTCCACCGCGCCCGTCTGCATGATGGACGCGAGGTCGTGGCCAAGGTGCGGCGCCCGGGCATCCGTCCGATGATCGAGGCCGACCTGCGGCTGTTGCGGTACGCGGCGGGCAAGATCGAAGCGAGATTCCCGGACCTGCGTCGCTTCCACCCGGTTGGCGTGGTGCGCCAGTTCCGCGCCTCGTTGTTGCGGGAACTCGACCTGGCCGCGGAGTGCCGGCACGCCGAGCGTGTTGCCGCAAGCTTCGTCGATGACGAACGGATCGTCGTGCCTGAGGTGCACTGGCCTTTCACCAGCGAGCGGATGAATGTCCAGGACTTCGTCGACGGCATTCCGGTGGCCGACATCGAAGCCTTGGACGCGGCGGGCGTGGACCGCAGGCAGGTCGCGTGCACCGGGGCCCAGGTCGTGCTGAAGATGATGCTGGAGGACGGTTTCTTCCACGCCGACCCGCATCCGGGCAATCTGTTCGTGTTGCCCGGTGGACGCATCGGCGTCATCGATTTCGGCATGGTCGGACGGCTGTCGACGACGCGCCGTGCGGAGGTGGTGAGCCTGCTGTCCGGGCTGGTCGAGCGCGATCCGGACCGGGTGACCGACGTGCTGCTCGAATGGGCGCTGCAACCGGAGGTCGACGAAGAGCAGCTGGCCATCGACATCGACGCCTTCGTCGACAACTACCACGGGGTATCGCTGGGCGATCTCGACCTGGCTGGCATGCTGCTGGACATCACCGGGTTGCTGCGCTCGCACCGTCTTGCGCTTCCTGCGGATCTCGCGCTGTTGATCAAGGTCTGCCTGACGCTGGAAGGGCTGGGACGAAGCCTGGACCCCGACTTCGACATGGCAAGCCAGGCGCGTCCCTTCCTGCGCCGGGCGTTGACCGCGCAGCTGGGTCCCCGTGCGATCGCCCGTCGTGGAATCCACGCCCTGATCGATACCGCCAGCGTGCTGGCGGCAATGCCTAAGGAACTGCGGCGGCTCATGCGCTCGGTCCGCGGCGGCAATGCCAGGCTCCGCCTGCAGATGGAAGATCTTCCGGAGCTCAATCGACAGATCAGCCACTCGGCCAATCGCCTGGCGGGCGGACTGGTGATTGCGGCGCTGATCATCGGTTCGTCGATCGCGATGACGGTAGAGGGTGGGCCGACGCTGCTGGGGCTGCCGTTCTTCGGACTGTTGGGCTTCGTCGGTGCATCGATAGCGGGGATCTGGCTGTTGTGGTCGATCTTCCGAAGCGGCGGCGGGCGGTAGCGGGCAATGGGCAAACGCATCCGGGGAATGGTGCTTGTCAGCGAGCGGGTGGAGAATGGGGATGGGCACGACTTTCTGTGGGCGGAGAGCGCAGGCGAAGGTTTCCGGCTGACGCTCGGCACCGACCCGTGGGGAAAGGCCCGGTTTAGCGTGGTGTCTCCCTGCGTCTGGCGGGATGGCGTCCCCCCACGGGACGCAGAGAATGAAGGGAGTTGAGTCATGGGCAAGTCCGATTCCGATACCATGCCGCGCATGCAAAAGCCTGCTGCCAAGATCCGCTTCAAGGCGAAGCTGCTTCGACCGGCAACGCCGAAGAACGCCACCTGGGCCTTCTTCGTATTACCGAAGGACGCAAGCGCGAAGCTGCCGGCGCGCGGCATGACGACCGTCGACGGCACTCTCGACGGCCACGCGTTCCAGGCCACACTGGAGCCGGATGGCCAAGGCAGCCATTGGCTCAAGGTGACCAAGGCGATGCGTGAGGCGGCCGGCGCCTCGATTGGCGACACCCTCACCCTCGAAATGACGCCGGCGGAAAAGCAGGCCGAGCCCAGTGTGCCGGCGGATCTGCGCAAGGCGCTCGCCGCGGACCCGGCCGCGAAGGCGTTGTGGTCCGAAATCACCACCGTTGCGCGACGTGACTGGATCCAGTGGATCACCTCTGCAAAGAAGGCGGAGACCCGCGAGCGGCGGGTCGCCAGTGCCTGCGACATGCTCGCGTCAGGCAAGCGTCGCGTCTGCTGCTTCGATCGGTCGGGGATCTACGGCAAGGGGCTCTCTGCTCCCGAGGCGGCAGAGTAGCGGAACAGCGGACGGCCATCAGCAGGACGGTAGCTGACCTCAAGCGGTACTTGTGTGCTTGAACAGCCTGACCGGCTTGCCCGATCCGCGCATGATGATGCCCTTGGCCTCGAGGTCCAGCTGTACGGCTTTCAGCCACCATCCGGCCTTTGCGCCGCCAGGGAAGAGATCGTCGGGCAGGGTGGCGAGCAGGGACTCCTTGGCCTGTGCGACCGTGATCCCCGGTGCCGCCTTTGGCAGCGCAACCAGTAGCGCCTTCTTCATCGCCATGTACTTCGCCCGGTCGACGCGCTGGATGTGTCCCGGGGAGGTGATGCTCTGGATCTCGATCTTGTCGTCAGCCTGGGACATCGATTTCTTCCTTTATGGCGATCTTCGGATTGCGGAAGCCCATGCATATCCACGCCTTCAACAGTTTGGCGAAGAACGGCAAGGAGTGGCGTTCGGAATTGGGCACGTTTCCGGGCAGGATCGACGCGTCCGCCAGATCGCCCGTCATGGTTCGCATCTGGAGCGGGGGTAGCGTTCCTGCAGGCCACAGACCGCCATACAGGCTCAACCAATGTCCGGCTTCCAGCTCGAGGAACACCGGCGTGTTGCAGCACCCTGCCACCACGCGTCTGGTGCCTGCCCCGGAGGACAGGCGGAACTCCTTCATCCGTTCGAAGCCTGCGATGAAACGGACGCGGTCCTTCCGGTAGAGGACGAACCGGGTGCCGCCGTGCGGATCGAGCACCGGGCGGGCACCTGCCAGCCGCTCCAGCCGCAGACCGGCTGCCCGGCAACTGTCGCAGCAGCAGTCAACGCTGACGATGGGCGTCTTCTCGACGATCAGTTGGACCTCGCCGCAGGCACAGGCGAGTTGCTGGGTCAGGGACATGCAGGTCCTCCTTTCAGGGGTTTGCTTCAACGACGGATGGACGGGCCCGATTTCGACACGTCAGGCGGACCCTGCAGCCTGGATCTCCGCGAATGCCTGCGCGATGCGCTGGGGCGCCGCCGGGCGTGCGTACATGCGATCCATGTAGGCGCGCAACTGCGGGAAGTCGCCGAGCAGGTCTTCTTCGTTGGCCCAGTCCATCAGGTAGACGGTCACGCAGTCGGCGGCAGTGATGGTGTCGCCGACGATGAAACTGCGGCCTTGCATGTGGCGGTCGAGGATGGTGGCCATCTGCCGGAACTCCTCGCGGGCGAGGTCGATGTCGGCCGGGAGGCGCTTTTCTTCCGGGTACAGGAATGTGTGCTTCACGATGCGCCAGAGCGGTTGCTCCAGTTCGGTCATCGCGAACAGTACCCACTTGTAGACCTGCGCGCGTGCCTGGAGGTCGGGCGGCAGCAGACCCTGTTCGGGATGTTTTTCGGCCAGATACAGGACGATGGCGGCCGATTCGGTCAGGACCAGGTCGCCGTCGACGAGCACCGGGAGCTTGCCGGCAGGATTGAGTCGCAGGAACTCCGGGGTCTGCGCTTCTCCCGCCAGCAGGTCGATGGGAATGAAGTCGAAGTCGACGCCCAGTTCACGCAGCGCCCATTCGGCGCGCAGCGAGCGGGTCGGACCAAGGCCATAGAGCTTCATTGGAGTTCTCCTGTCTGTGGATGTTCTTCCTTGACGAATGGGTGGCGCGAAATTCGACAGGACTCCCCTCGACGCGTCCGTCAGGTGCGAGGCGTTAACGTGACGGCCTCTCCACCACCGGTTCGTAGCCATGCAACTCGAAGGATCCTGCCATTGCGGCCAGGTGCGCTTCCGCTGCCAGGCGTATGCGCCCGTACCGTTTCTGCACTGCTACTGTTCGATCTGCCGCAAGACCGCCGGGGGCAGCGGAGCCGCCATCAACCTGGGGGCCCGCGCCGACACGCTGAAAGTCGAGGGTCGCGAACACCTGGGCGTCTATCGCGCCCGAATCGGCGAGGACGATGAAGAGTGCCGCATCAGCTCCGGGCAGCGACACTTCTGCACCGGCTGCGGCAGCGCGCTATGGCTGTTCGATCCCCTATGGCCGGACCTGGTGCATCCGCACGCATCGGCCATCGACACGCCCCTGCCGCGCGTGCCCGGGCGGGTGCACATCCTGCTGGATTCGAAGGCCAACTGGGTGGAAGTGCCGCGGGGCAAACACGATATCCATCTCGATGGCTTCCCGGAGGAATCGCTCGAGGACTGGCATCGCCGGCATGGGTTGCTGGACGATACGGGAGAGTAGATGCAGCGGCCCCGGCTGGTTCCGTGGCGGAGCGATGTCAGGCAGGGCGATCGCCCGATGGGAGCCCCGCGATGCTAGCCCCGTGTGGCTAGCCAGCGGTCCAGCTGATTGGCGAATGCCTGGCGGTCGCGGGCATTGAACGGCGCGGGCCCGCCGGTCTGAATGCCGGCACCGCGAAGTTCGTCCATGAAGTTCCGCATCGACAGCCGCTCGGCGATGTTGTCGGCGGTATAGCGTTCCCCTCGCGGATTGACGGCGTGGGCGCCGTTCGCGATCACGCGTGCCGCCAGCGGGATGTCCTGGGTGATCACCAGATCGCCGGGACCTGCCCGCTCGGCGATCGCATCGTCGGCAACGTCATAGCCGCCCTGCACCTGCAGGGCGCTGATGTGGCGGGAGGGCGGCGTGCGCAGCCACTGGTTGGCGACCAGGGTGACCTGCACCCGGGTGCGTTCCGCGGCCCGGAACAGGATTTCCTTGACCGGCCCGGGACATGCGTCGGCATCGACCCAGATCCGTGCGGCCCGGATCCGGGCCACAGGCGGGGCCGCGTCGTTCATTCCGATTCGTCGGTGGACGAGGGCGCATCGCCCTTCGCCGCCTCGCGCTCGGCCCGCTTCTTGGCGTCCTTTTCGTCTTTTTTCTTCTGCTTGGCCAGCTCGCGCTGGCGTTTTTCGAACGAGTAGTTGGGTTTCTTGGCCATGGGCACTCTGTGGGTGGACAGGTGGCCAGTGTACGGGAGTGGGGCGAGCTTCGTAGGGCCCCCCGTATACGCCCCGTATGCTGGGCAGGCTTGAGCACATTGGTTTGAAGTGGGACGATCGCGCCCGTGGCCACCACACACACTACGGCGCAACACCTGCGCGACCTTGCCCGGTTGCGCCGCGTCCGTGACCGGATCGACCGGGAATACGCGCGGCCGCTGGACGTCGAGGCGCTCGCCCGTAACGCTGGCATGTCGGCCGGGCACCTGAGCCGCCAGTTCAAGCTGGCCTATGGCGAGTCGCCGTACAGCTACCTGATGACACGGCGTATCGAGCGCGCAATGGCGTTGTTGCGTTGTGGCGAGCTCAGCGTCACCGAGGTCTGCTTCGAGGTCGGATGTTCGTCGCTGGGCACGTTCAGCACGCGTTTCACGGAACTGGTGGGGGTGCCGCCCAGCGTCTACCGGCGCCAGGCGGCGGAGGCGACGGCGGGCATGCCGTCGTGCGTGGCGAAGCAGGTGACGCGGCCGATCAGGAATCGAGAAGCACCGATCTCCAAGCCCGACCTAGCATGACGGCCCCGGCTCGCACCGAGCCCGACTCGAAGAGAGCGTGACGCCATGGACATCACCATCCACTCGACCTTTCTCCCGCACAACGACCCGGCCGCGTCGCTGGCCTTCTACCGCGACACCCTCGGCTTCGAGGTCCGCAAGGATGTCGAATACAACGGGCTGCACTGGATCACCGTCGGCCCGCCCGGCCAGCCCGACACCTGCATCGTCCTGCACCCGCCGGCCGCCACGCCCGGCCTGACTGACCAGGAGCGCCGCACCATCGCAGAAATGATGGCCAAGGGCACTTACGCGATGATCATCCTCGCCAGCGCCGACCTCGACGGCACCTTCGATAGGCTGCAGGCCAGTGGTGCGGAAGTCATCCAGGAGCCCACCGAGCAACCCTATGGCGTGCGTGACTGCGCCTTCCGTGACCCCGCCGGCAATCACGTCCGCATCAACCAGGTGGCCTGAACGAGCCGCATGGCCATGCTGGGCCGTCCGCACGGCCCCGTTCCTTCCATATGCGCTGTCAAGGGAGATTCCAATGAGCTGGAGTAACTGGATCCGACAGTTCCACCGCTGGGTGTCCATGGCATTCACGGTGGGCGTCATTGTCAACGTGGTGGCCGTGTCCACGGCCGGCGGCAAGGAGCCTGCCTTCTGGGTTTACCTGCTGGCATTGGTGCCACTCGCCCTGCTGCTGCTGACCGGTCTGTACCTGTTCGTGTTGCCGTATGCGATCCGGTGGCGCGGAAGGCGGCGGGCCG
This sequence comes from Lysobacter alkalisoli, assembly GCF_006547045.1. Lineage (NCBI taxonomy): Bacteria > Pseudomonadati > Pseudomonadota > Gammaproteobacteria > Lysobacterales > Lysobacteraceae > Marilutibacter > Marilutibacter alkalisoli. Next base: position 2,201,590 of record NZ_CP041242.1, on the reverse strand, counting down.
TCGGGGAAGTGTGAGCGCGAGAAGAAGCACAGGAAGAAACGTGCACGACACGGCGGCAAAGGCCGGAAAAGCGAGCCAGTTGCCTGGCGAACGCATGTGAACGGTGCAGCAACCACGACACGACATCGATGAAGGACCGGAATCCCATGAAGAAGAGCGACATGCAGGAAAAGGCCAACGGGAGTGCTCCCTCCCGGCCGGTTGATGAAGGGGTCAGCGATCCGGGTGATTGGCGGGACCAGATGCTTGCCCGGATCCGGATGCTGATCAGGCAGGCCGACCCTGATGTGGTGGAGGAGGTGAAATGGCGAAAGCCGTCGAACGCGATGCGCGGGGTTCCGGTGTGGTCGCACGATGGGATGATCTGCACCGGCGAGACCTACAAGAACGTGGTGAAGATGACCTTCGTCAAGGGTGCCTCGCTTGAGGATCCCGCGCACCTGTTCAACTCCAGCCTCGAAGGCAATACCCGTCGCGCCATCGATTTCCACGAGGGCGACAGGATCGACGAAAAGGCGTTGAAGGCCCTCATCCGCGCCGCCGTGGCGCTGAACACCTCCAGGGCCGGCTAGCCCGCGGGAGGCGACAACCCGGGCGTATCGCACCGGTCCTCGAACCGCGACCACCGTCACTCCCGGGCCCGGTGCCGGGTCGTTTCGTGCAACCCGTCTCGTCGGCGGGCCGTCGCATGTTGTATTCGTCCCAATCGCCAGCAAGCCTGGCATCGATCCACGGCCCGAGCGGTCGTCGGGTCACCGAGCAGGATATTTCCAAGAGACAAGGAGAACATCGAATGCGCAGGAAACTCGTCATCGGCCTTGGCCTGGCCACCGCACTCGCAGCCGGTACCGCGATCGCCGCTTATGGCAACAACGGCGACATGGGTGTGTTCCTCGATGCGAATGGCAACGTCGTCGGCACCTGGGTGATCGGCTGCGACGGTCAGTTCAGTTATGAGGGCGAACGCACGAAGTCCGCGGTCAAGAACGGCAGCCTGTTCTGCAATCCGCGCTGAGCTGGCGCCACCATGGCTGGACACGAAGGCCGGGGAACCGGCCTTCGTGCTTCCGGATAAAACGCATTCGCCACAGTGAACCGGCCACGCCATGCGTGGCGACGGGAAACGAGGCAATGCAGCGTCCATTTCCTCCTCTTTCGGGGAATTGTCTGCCCGCATCGATGCTGGGACCTTGCAGGTGTCGGCCGTCGCTCGGCGCGTCGACCGCCTGGCAGCGGCGTCGGCTGCCGGATTTCGGCCCCGGGTCGGGCCAACGCCACGACCGGGCTGCGAGGAGATCTGGACATGGTCAAGCAGAAGCAGTGGTTCCTGGCTGTTGCAGTCATCTTGTGCATGGGTGGAGCGGCCTATGCGGCGGACATCGGCAACCTGAGCGGGCAGTCTTGCGGTGACGCGACGGGCACCTGGCACTTCGTCAACAACCAGACCGGTGGCGCAGCCGCGGGCACGCTTGATGCCATGTGGTCGTCCGGGAACGTGTGCAGCGTTTCGGCATCGTCGGTAAACAAGAACAACCAGCACTTCTACTGCATCGCGTCAGGCGCGCTGCTGGGGGCCTCGACAGACCTGCCGGGCAGGCTGGTGCTGTCCGATTTCAGCTGTGGCACGACGCCACCGCCTCCGCCCCCGCCGTGCGATCCGAAGAAGGATCCGGACTGCAAGTGACCGGTAACGACGCCTGTGAGAGTGGGCTCTGCGGAGCCCCTCGATCAGGCGGGGCATATCGATCCATTGGCAATGTTTCGAGGGCTGGATGATGGACCAGATTCACTTTCATGTTCGCAGGCTTTGTCCGTTGGCGCTGGCGATCTGCGCCGTTCTGGCTGCAGGTCCGGCGCTTGCGCAACGGGTCGTCGAGTTGACCCCCAATCTTGTATCGCTGCCGGCCAGCGACTTGTCGCTGGTCACGGACGCGGAGGGTCGGGAGTGGCTGCGCTTCGCCGCCACCAGCTGGAACAACGGACGTGGCCCGCTTGAGGTCGCGGCAGGACCGGTGGAGACCGGTTCGGGCAAGCAGCAGGTCTACCAGGTGGTGTACAGCAGCGATGGCAGTTCGACACTGCATTACTCCGGCTCCATGGAGTACCACGAAGAGCACGATCACATCCATTTCAACGACTTCGCGCTGTATACGCTGCAGCCGTTGAATGCTTCGGGTGGCTCGTCGCGCGCAGGTGCCAAGACCACGTTCTGCATCATGGACAACACGCGGGTCGATACCTCACTTCCGGGCGCGTCGGATACGGCCTTCTACACCAGTTGCAACAAGGAACTGCAAGGCATGTCGGTGGGTTGGGGCGACACTTATGGGGCCCACCTCGATGGCCAGGCATTCGACTTCAGCAATTATCCGGACGGCCTCTACCAGCTCAGGATCGAGATCGACCCGAAGAAACTTCTGGTCGAGGAAAGCAAGTCCGACAATATGTCCTGCCTGCTGTTCTCGGTCACCCGCCCGAGTACCGTGACCGTTCTGGACAGCTCCGGCAATTGCACGGGAGTGACATCGATCACGCCGGACTCGGCCAGGATGGGGACCAGTGTGCAGGTCACCATTTCCGGCTTCGGATTCACCCCGGGCATGAAGGTCCGGTTCGAGGGAGGCAATGGACCACGGCCGGTGGCGAGCGACGTGGTACTGGAATCGGATACCGATACGGTTGATACGATCAGCGCGACGATCACTGTGCCCTACAAGAAACAACCGGGGCGAAAGCCGCTATGGAACCTGCGTGTCGGCGACAGCGTGCTGTTCGATGCCTTCCTCGTGACACCACACTAGCCTGTGACGCACTCGCTGGCCGGGTATAGCGCGACAAGGGTGCGCCGGTTCACGCCGAGTTTGGCGAAGATGTTCTTCAGATGTTTCTTGACGGTGTCTTCCATGATCCCGAGTTCACGCGCGATTTCCTTGTTGGTGAAGCCGCGACGCAGGTGAACGACCACTTCGGCCTCACGCGGGGTGAGCGTTCCGGCGATACAGGCAACCGGCGCATCGTCATTCGCATCGGCATTCCGTTCGACAGCATGCAGCTCCATATGCAGCGCTACGATGGCCCGGGTCATCAACTCGCGCGATAGCCACAATTCGCCCTGGATGACCGCCTTGATCGCCTTGCGGTAGACCTCGGGCGGACTGGTGGCCGGCAGGAAGCCATCGAGGCGGTGGTGCGTCACGTCGCTCATAAGCGTCGACGGCACCCTGTCCCAGGCCAGAAGGATCCTCATTCGCGGGCAGCGTTCGCGAAGCAGGCAAAGAAGTCGGGTGCCGGCGATGTCCAGCCAGTCCTTGTCGAGCAGCAGGATCTGGGGCGCGGTGGGCGCAGCACAGCTGCGCAGGCAGGTATCGCCATCGCATGGGCCGGCCAGCAGACGGATTCCGGGAGTGTCGGCCTGCATCGCGCGTACCGTGGCATGCAACGCGGCACGGCCTGAACAGACCATCACCGTGATGGGTGCGGTACCGGCGGTGGCATTGCACCGTGCATTCGCCCCACGGACGGGGCGAGTGGCCTGCGCCAGGCAGGCATTCTCTGCGTACATCGTCCTCACCTGATGGCGTGGTACCCGGTACCAACGCATGATGGGTTTGATGGCGGACATGCGTGTCTTCGGGAACCTGGGATGGTCTGACGGACTGTGCGAAGGGGTTCTTCCACCTTCCCTCATGGCCCGTACGCGATACCGTCGCAGGAACAAAAACGGGGAGCCATGGAATCCCCAGCTGTTCAAGACCCCGTTGCCCGTGACCTATTTCCCTCTGACGTTTGGGACGATGCAACGCCGTTCGGTTGATTCACTCTGCGATACCGATCGACCACTCCAACCATGGAGAGCCCATGAGCACCATCCCATATCAATCGATCTGGCGCCTGATGCTGGCATCGGCAGTCGCGCTGGCATATCTGGCACCGGCTCAGGCGGATGAAGCCGACGCGGCGCAGAGCGACAGTCTGGCGCAGCGGGTCAATGCACTTGATGCCGAGCTCTTCGCGGCATTCAACGCCTGCGAGGTGGACAGGCAGATGGCGATGCTGGAGGAGGACATCGAGTTCTACCACGACAAGGGCGGCCTGACGCGAGGCAGGAGCGGCATGGAAAGGATGACCCGCGAGCGCTGCGCTTCCCGTCAGGTGCAGCTGCGGCGCGAAATCGTGGAAGGCAGCCTCAAGGTATATCCGGTGCGCGACTATGGCGCGATCCAGGAAGGTATGCACCGGTTCTATCTCACGGAGCAGGGCGGACAGGAGCAATTGATCGAGATCGCCAGGTTCGTGCACGTATGGGAGCAGGGCGATACCGGCTGGAAGATCGTGCGTGCCCTCAGCTACGACCACCGTACGCCCTAGGCGGGAAGTATCCGCTTCGGTGGTGCATTGGACCAGGATTGCAGGCGATACTCCTGTCATGACAGAAACCACTCCCGCACTGTCGCGTCACCTCGGCAGAGCTGCATTGGCCGGCGTGCTCGTGTTCGCCCTGGTCGTTCTGGCAGCGCAGTTCGTTCGGACCGACCTCGACTGGCTGCACACACCGCTGAGTTTCTACCTGCTCGACCCGCATGGCCTGTGGGTGCAGGGTGCGTACTTTGCGCTGGCGGCGGCCATGGTGCTGCTCGGTTGCGGCTGGTACCGGGCGCTGCAGCCGGGCGCGCGAAGTGCCGCGCCGTTGTTGTTGTTCGTATGCGCCGGCGTGGCGCTTGCGGTCACGGCAGTGGCGGAGACTGGCCGCCGTGGAGACCCGATCACGCTCGAATCGCTGGTGCATGGCCTTGCGGCACAGGCGGCGTTCCTGTGCGTGACCGTGGCGATGCTGCTGCAGGCGTGGCGCTTGCGCGGCGATGTTCGTTGGCGTCACCGTTTCGCGGTGGCGTTCGGATTGGCGGCGATCGCGTTCGCGGGGGTGTGGGTGCTTGCCTTGTGGCGCGATGCGCCGCGCGGGTTGCTCCAGAAGGCCGAGATCGCGGCCATCCTGCTGTGGTTGGGAATGGCGGCGAACTGGTTGCGGGCAGGCGCGGCCGGCCCGATACACGTGCAGGCCGGGAAGAGTCGGCTGGAGGTTCCGTAGGGCGAGGAAACCGCCGGACGATCCTACCGGCCGGTGTCGCGCACGACGGCCGGTAGGACTGGACTGCCGGGGCTTACTTCTTCAGCTCCATCACCGGCACGAACCCGCCGTAGATCAGGCGCTTGCCATCGAACGGCCAGGGGTTCTTCTCCGGGTCCATGCGCGGGTCGTTGCCTTCCATCATCTTTTTCATGCCGGCGTCGCGGGTGGCCTTGTCCGGCCACTCGATCCACGAAAACACGACGGTCTCGTCGTCCTTGGCCTTGACCGCGCCGAAGAAGTCGGTGTGCTCGCCGTGGGGGACGTCGTCGCCCCAGCATTCCAGGACGCGCAGCGCGCCGTATTCGATGAAGATCGAGTCGCCGGTGCGGGCATGTTCGATGAACTTGGCCTTGTTGGCGGTGGGCACTGCAAGAATGAATCCGTCGACATAGGACATGGCAATCTCCAGGTCGGGGCTGACACGAAATGTGCGCCTTCCGGTCCTCGACGAGTGTGAAGGGCCGAGATCGACATCCCGACACGGCGCGATTGCGCCGAACGAAGCGACCTACTTGTGGTAGGCCGGAATCAGCGACGCGCGCAGGTTGCTCTCTTCCAGCATCCGCCGCAGCCGCTGTTCGACCTCTGGCAGGTTCTCCAGGTGCTGCGGCGCATACAGGGAGTAGGTGGGCCTGTCGGCCGGATACAGGCCCTGACTGCGGCCAACGCTGACGTTGGGGGTCCCGCAGGCACGCGACCACAGCCGTTTCAGGTCGGACGGACCTATGCTCTGGTCGCTGCCAAGGGTGAACCTGAACATCGCTGTCTGGTGACTCATGTGCTCGGCTCCGCGTGGCACCCGAGTATGCGCCTTTTGCGCGCCCGCGGCGGGCCGGGCCTCGGTGGCGGCGTCGGAAGGAGTAGGATGTACCTGTAGTCGTTGCATCTCGCGTCCCGTCCGACCGCCGTCCAGTCGCCCGCTTCGCTCCTTTTCATGCCCTTGTTTCGCCCTGTGCGGAACAGTGCCCCTTCCGGAGCGCCCATGCCGGGTTACACCACCCGCAATCTCACCCTGCATATCGGCGGGGAGGAATACCGACTGCGTGCATTGAGCGATCGCCAGCAATTCATCGATCGCGAGGGTGCTGCCGATCGCGCCGGCATTTCCTCGGCTCAGTGGAGCCTGTTCGGCCAGCCGTGGCCGGCCGGCTGCGTGCTGGCCGAAGCCATGAGCAGCTTCGACATCGCCGGCAAGCGGATCCTCGAACTGGGCTGCGGGCTGGCGCTGTCGAGTCTGGTGCTGCAGCGGCGTGGCGCGGACATCACCGCCAGCGACTACCATCCGCTGGCGTCCTCCTTCCTGGAATACAACGCCGCGCTCAATGGCTTGCCCGCGATTGCCTTCCACGACCTGCCGTGGGCAACTCCGGACGCGACGCTGGGACACTTCGATCTGATCATCGGCAGCGACATTCTCTACGAGCGCGGCCATGCCGCGCTGCTTTCCGCGCTGATGCTGCGTCATGCCCATCCCGCTGCCGAACTGGTGATCGTCGATCCCGGCCGCGGCCAGAGTTCGCGTTTCGTTCGTGCCATCCGTGCCCAAGGTTATGAATGCAGTGAGGAGCGCATGCGCTTCGACGAAGCCGAGACGAAGCCTTTTCCCGGGCGCCTGTTGTACTGCCGGCGCCCCGCCGCCGTGACTGCGTCATGACCGTGTCATCGCGCAAGCCGGCGGTATCTTGCAGTCGCTGCGATGCGGTCTGCTGCCGTCTGACCGTAGTGCTGATGCCGGGTGACGACGTGCCCCCGCACATGGTCGAACACAGCGAGAGCGGTCCGGATGTGATGGCGCGCAGCGAGGATGGCTGGTGCGTGGCCGTGGACCGCGATCGCATGTGTTGCAGCATCTACTCGCAGCGCCCGGCGATCTGTCGCAAGTTCGCGATGGGCAGCGCCTACTGCCGCGAAGAACGCGAAGCCTACCGACAGCGGAACGAGCGGACGATCCCGCTCGAGCTGGCGCCGGACTGAGAAAGCGACCGGCCGCCTGTTCAGCCGGTCGAGGTGTCCAGGGTGCACGCCTCGAGCGTGCTCTTGGATGCCTCGGGTGAGCGCCCCAGCCTTCAGCCGTTGTCGATAACCGGCCGGACAATGGTCTCGTAGGCCATTTCCCGGGGTGGTTCACAGCCTGCGCCACATGACGTTCTCAACACCGACGGGCAATGTCGCCCGAACGGGAGAACCGGAGATGACGCGAATCTATCGTGGGCAGGCGCAGATCGAGAGCCTGGACACCTACTTCATCGATGCCATCGGCCTGGCACGTTCGGCGGCGGGATGGCTGCAGCCGCGCAACCGCAACACGCTCCTGGACCCGACCAGTGCCGATTCCGCCATCGTACGCACGGCGCTCACCACGTATTTCGGAGTGCAGTTCGGGCCCGGCCCGGTGCCCGCGATGAGCCAGGGCGACACCACCTTCGTGGACACGCTGCAGACCGTGTACGCGGCCATGGCGACGGCGCTCAATACCTGGACGGTCTACGTCGAGTACGCGGATTGGGACGAGCACGATGCCGGCGAGTACGCGGCGGCCGGGCCGCCGGTAGTGTTTCCGGGCCCCGACGGCGAGGTCGACCCGGCGAATCCGAACAGCTTCCAGGCGACCTGGGCCGACGTGCGCAACAACATCAACCGGGGCACGCAGAGCTACGTGTTCATGCACAACGGCGTCCCGCTCACGGTCTCGCCCGCCCGGGATCTGGCGTTCAAGATCCAGCTCAATGTACGGTTCCGGAACGCCGATGACGAACTCAAACAGGAAACGATCCTGCACGAGATGTCGCACGCGCTGGCCGACACCAACGATGCCGCCTATGCGGACACCATCGTCCAGGCGCGCCAGATCTGTGCTGCCCACGGCGCGCCGACGGCACGCGACACCGCTGATTGCTGGGGGTTCTTTCCGTTCGATATCTAGCGGATGGCGCCCGATGCTAGAGTGCCCGGCTCGCCATCAGACCGCCCGGAGCACACGCGATGACCAGCACCACCGCCTTCTACCCGATCGGCACTTCCGGCGTACCCTGGGGCCAAACCGAGAAGCAGGAATGGTTGTCGCGGCAGGTGCGTCATCGCAGCTACGCGGACGAGGTGCTTGCCCGCATCGAGCGCCTTCGCGGACGCTTCGACGTGGAGGAGTACGGTCGACTCGACTACGCTGACGGGATGTATCCGCTATGCGCCATTCGCAATCCCGACTGGCGCGACGACCTGCCGATGGCGTTGGTCACCGGCGGCGTGCATGGCTACGAGACCAGCGGCGTCCATGGGGCGCTGCAGTTCGTCGAACAGCATGGTGCGGACTACGACGGCCGGGCCAATCTTCTGGTCGCACCATGCGTCAGTCCATGGGCATACGAGCGCATCCTTCGCTGGAATCCGGGTGCAATCGATCCGAACCGGTCGTTCCGCGGAAACAGCCCTGCCGGGGAGTCGGCGGCGTTGCTGGGTCTGGTCGCGCCGCTGCTCGGCCGTTTCGTGCTGCATATCGACTTGCACGAGACCACCGACAGCGACGAGACCGAGTTCCGCCCGGCGCTGGCCGCGCGTGACGGCAAGCCGTTCGAACCGGGCGAGATCCCGGACGGCTTCTACCTGGTCGACGACAGCGAGAACCCGCAGCCGGAATTCCAGCAGGCGATCATCGCGGCGGTCGAGCAGGTCACCCACATCGCTCCGGCCGATGCCAGGGGCGAGATCATCGGCTCGCCCGTGGTCGCCCCCGGCGTCATCCGATACCCGTTGAAGTCGCTTGGCCTGTGTGCCGGCATCACCGGCGCCCGCTACACCACGACCACCGAGGTCTATCCGGACAGCCCGCGCGCGACGCCCGCGCAATGCAACGACGCCCAGGTGGCCGCGGTGCGTGCAGCGATCGGGTACGCGCTGGCGCATTGAACGGTTCCGCCCCCCGAGCGCGGTCGTCATCCGCGACATCGTCGGTTTTTTGGCCGGAGCCGTGATCCGATCGCGCCTGTCAACCTGACCGCGTGCTCGAACGTTAGACTCGGAATAGTCCGCCCCATACGGTGCCCGTGTGACTTTCGCGACGTCCGCCAGAGCCCTGCTGTTGTTGTTCTGCCTGTTGCCGCTGCCGCTGGCGGCGCAGGAACAGGCCGAAGGCGACCACGTGAAGGTGACCTGGCTGGTACCGGAGCGTTTCGGCCCGCAGCCGGAGACGATCGGGCTGCATTTCGAGGTCGATCCGCACTGGCATGTGTACTGGCTCAATCCCGGCGATTCGGGGGCCGAGCCGCGGTTCGATTTCTCCGGAAACGCGACCGTCGGGCCGCCACAGTGGCCGGCACCGACACGGTTGCCGGTCGCGCACCTGACCAACCTCGGCTATGAAGGGAGCGTGGCCTACCTGTTCGAGGTCACGCCGGCGCAGGGTGCGCAGCAGGTCGAACTGAGCGTCGACCTGGAATGGCTAGTGTGCGAGGAGGAATGCATCCCGGGTTTCGCCACGATGAGCTTGAACCGCCCACTCGGAGAGAGCGGGCAATGGCGGCCGGAGACGCTGCAGCGGCGCGACGCCGCCGCCGCACGGGTGCCGAAGCCCGGGGCCGGCTCCGGCTGGACGCTCGGCGCGGCGCATGTCGATGAAGGCAGCCTCTCGCTGGATGCGAGCGGATCGGGGCAGGCGCCGCCGCAGCTGTACCCGAAGGACGGGGCCTTTGTGTCGCCGGCAGAGCCACGGGTCGAACGCAGCGGGGACGGTTGGCGGTTCCGTTTTGCGACCCAGGCGGGCATGCAGGCGCCGGATGCGCTGGGTTTCGTGCTGGTCGAGGGCGATGAAAGCTGGGACTTCGATGGCATCGCAACGTTATCCGGGGCCGTGGCCGCAGTGCCGGACGGAGGCGCGCAGGGGGCGGTCGCGCTCGGATGGCTGCTGGCGTTGGCCTTTGCCGGCGGAGTGATCCTTAACCTGATGCCCTGTGTGTTCCCGGTGCTGGCGATCAAGCTGTTCAGCCTGATCGGGATGCCCGGTGGGACGGGATTGCAATCGCGCCTGCGCGAAGGACTGCTGTATACCGCCGGCGTGCTGGCCACCTTCGCTGCCTTGGGCGGAGTGTTCCTGGCTTTGCGCGCCGGAGGGGCGGCGGTGGGCTGGGGCTTCCAGTTGCAGTCGCCGGTGGTGGTGCTGTTGCTGGTGCTGTTGTTCTGGACGATGGCGCTGGCGTTCCTGGGCGTGTTCGAGCTCGGCCACGGCCTGACCCGGCTGGCGGGCAAAGGCGGGGGCGGGTCGTTCGCGACCGGCGTACTGGCGGTGTTTGTGGCTGCGCCGTGCACCGGGCCGTTCATGGGGGCGGCGCTCGGAGCCTCGGCCACCTTGCCGGCGCAGCAGGCGATGGCGATCTTCCTCGGCCTCGGTGCGGGCCTGGCGGCACCGTTCCTGCTGTTGGCGGCGACCCCGGCACTGGTCGAACGACTGCCGAAACCCGGGCCGTGGATGGATACCCTGCGCCAGCTGCTGGCTTTCCCGCTGTTGGCCACGGTGCTGTGGCTGCTGTGGGTGCTGGGCCGGCTCGGCGGCGAGGGCCGCTGGTTGCTCGGTGGCATCGCACTGCTGTCGCTGTCGTTCGCGCTGTGGTTGTTGCGCAGTCGGCGTCGTGGCCTGCGCTGGACGGCCGTGGTGCTTGCGGTGGCCACGCTCGGGTTCGCTGTGCGCGATGCCGACCGCCTGTCGGCGCCGGCGACAGCGGTCGCCACTGCGTCCGCTTGGCAGGCTTACGACAGGGCCCGCATCGATGCGGCGCGTGCCGTTGGGCAGGCGGTGTTCATCGACTACACGGCGGCCTGGTGCATCACCTGCCAGGTGAACAAGGCGGTGGTGCTGGATACGGAAGAAACCCTGCGACTGTTCGACGACCACGACGTTCTGCGCGTTCGTGCCGACTGGACCCGCTACGACCCGGCGATTACCGCTGCACTGGCCGAACTGGGCCGCAACTCGGTGCCGGTGTACGTGTTCTATCCGGCCAACGGTGGCGCCGAGCGGGTGCTGCCCCAGATTCTCGGTCGCGGCGATATCCGCGATCTTTTCCCTGCCGATTCCACAGGAGACAGCTCATGAACTTCCGCAAATCGATCCCCGGCCTGCTGCTTGCCGTCATGGTGGCGGTGCCGGCCGTCGCCTTCGCCGATGCCGTGCCGGGCCAGCCGGCACCAGCCTTCAGCCTTGTCGACGCGAGCGGCAAGACCCACCGCTTGTCCGACTACACCGGCAAGTGGGTGGTGCTGGAGTGGTTCAACAAGGATTGCCCGTACGTGAAGAAGCACTATCTCGGTTCGGACAACATGCAGGCAACCCAGGCGGCAGCGACCGCGAAAGGCGTCGAATGGTTGACGGTGATCTCCTCGGCCGAAGGCAAGCAAGGTCATTTGGCCCCGGCTGCGGCACTCGACGTGGCCAGAGAATACAAGCTGGCCGCCAGCGCACCGTTCCTGCTCGACGCCAGCGGCACGGTGGGCAAGGCCTATGGGGCCAAGACCACACCGCATATGTACATCATCGATCCGCAGGGCACGGTGGTTTATGCCGGCGCAATCGACAGTAACAACTCAGCCAATCCGGCCACGATCGCGGGGGCGACCAATTACGTGACCGCGGCGCTGGACGAGGCCATGAGCGGCAAGCAGGTTTCCATCCCGGCGACCCAGCCCTATGGCTGCACCGTGAAATACTGATGCCCTGAAGAGGGGCTGGCATGTCGCCATGCGGCGCCGCCCGGACGGGCTGCGCCGGTTGTGGCGGTTGCGCATCGGCAGGGGCATGGAACCTGCCGATGGCGGATTGGTCTGCTTATGCCGCGATACTTCAGCCTCGCTCGATTCGGCGGGCTTGTTTCAGCAGGCCCGTTTCAGCGGGCTTATCTCGGCAGGCTTATCCCGGCAAGCTTATTTCAGTCGTGGCAGCTTGAAACGCAGCATGCGCCCGACCAGGGACATGGTCCGCATCACCTTGGCGGTGCGCGGATCGGCCGGGAAGAAGGACTCGATCGCCAGTTCCGACAGGGTCACTTCGACCGGGGTGCCGAACACGGTGGTGGTGCTGAGGAAGGACAGTTCGCCGAACTCGCTGCGTAGCCGCATCGGCACGGCGATCGCGTCCGGTTCCAGTTCCTCCTCCAGTTCCGGCCCGGGGTAGCCCTGCAGTTCCTGCAGAAGCTCTTCCAGCGTGCCGTCGCCGGTGCTTTCGACCTGCTGGCGCAGGCGGTGCAGCAGGTGCGCGCGCCACTGGCCGAGGTTGACCACGCGCGGCGCCACCCCTTCCGGGTGCAGGCTCAGGCGCAGCACGTTGATTGGCGGTTCCAGCAATTCTGGCGCCACGCCGCGCAGGAACGGCGCCACCGCGCGATTGGCCGCATGCATGCGCCAGTGGCGGTCGACGGCCAGAGCGGGAAAAGGTTCATGGCCGCGCAGCACCAGTTCGATGGTGCGTCGTGCCGCGTCCAGGCCGGCATCGTCCAGCGGGCGCTCCCCGTAGACCGGCGCGTAACCGGCCGCGGTGAACATGCGGTTGCGCTCGCGCAGGGGAACGTCGAGCCGGTCCGACAGCCGCAGCAACATGGCGCGACTGGGGCGGAGCGGCCGGTTTCGAGGAAGCTCAGGTGCCGCGACGAGATCTCGGCCAGGCCGGCCAGGTCTTCCTGCGACAGCCGGCGGCGATGGCGCCATTCGCGCAGTTGATCGCCGAAGGGGGGCATGGGTTCGTGGACGGTCATGGCTGCAGACCATAGCCGAAGACAGGGAAGCTAGTGCATTACCTGCCAGGTAATGGTTCCGGTGCACGGGCGCGGGCAGCATGCCTCCCGACCCAACCACGAGGAGAACTGCCATGTCGATGCAACACCGCTTCGCGAATCCCGGATTCCTGCCCCGCCTGTTGCGCGTCGATGGCCTGGCCACCGGTGCGACGGCCCTGTTGTTGATTGCCGGCGCGGACATGCTGGCGCCGTTGCTGGCATTGCCGGCCGGCCTGTTGCGCATCGCGGGCCTGATCTGCGTACCGTTCGTGGCCTGGGTGCTGCTGCTGTCGCGTCATGCCCGGGTGCCGCGCCTGGCCATGGTCGCGGTGGTGGCGATCAACTTCGCCTGGGTGGCGGCCAGTGCCTGGGTGGCCTTCGGCCCGGTCTGGCAGCCGACGGGGTTCGGTATCGTCTTTGTATGCGCGCAGGCTCTGGTGGTCCTGGTCTTCGCCGAACTGGGCTGGATGGGCCTGCACGCCACGCGGCAGGGGCGGACTGCGCTGGCCTGATGGTGCACTCCGGGTCGCCGCCTGGGCATGCCTGAGGATGGAGCCGGAATCCGCGCATGGACGCGCCGCTTCGGTCGGCACCTGCAGATACCTGAGGAGGGAGGCATCATGTCTCCCGTGTCGATTTCCATCGGCCCGGATCGTCGATGGATCGAGGTCCCTCGATACTGGAGAAACCGCATGTCCCTCATTAAGCCCATCACCCCGCACCTGTGGTTCGACAAACAGGCCCGGGAGGCCGCTGAATTCTACTGCTCCGTGTTCCCGGACTCGCAGATGGAGTCTGTCACCACCTTGCACGACACCCCTTCGGGCGACTGCGACGTGATCTCCTTCAGCCTGCGCCGGCAGCCGTTCATGGCGATCAGCGCCGGACCGCTGTTCAGCTTCAATCCCTCGGTTTCGTTCATGGTCAACTTCGACCCCTCGCGCGACCCGCAGGCACGCGAGCATCTGGACGCCGCGTGGGAGAAGCTGATCGACGGCGGGCAGGCGCTGATGCCGCTCGACGCGTACCCCTTCAGCCCGCGCTATGGCTGGGTGCAGGACCGCTACGGCCTGTCGTGGCAGTTGATCCTGACCGATCAGGCCGGCGAGCCGCGGCCGGACATCATGCCGGCGTTGCTGTTCACCGGCGACGTCTGCGGCAAGGCCGAGGAGGCGGGCGCGTTCTACCGGTCGGTGTTCGACGGTTCGCGGGATGGGCAACTTGTCCGCTATCCGGCCGGCATGGAGCCGGAAAAGGAGGGGACGGTGATGTTCTCCGACTTCCGCCTCGACGATGACTGGTTCGTCGCGATGGACAGCGCCCGCGAGCACGGTTTCGGCTTCAACGAAGCGGTTTCCTTCATGGTCCATTGCCGCGACCAGGCGGAGGTCGACCGTTATTGGGCACAGCTGTCCACCGTGCCTGAAGCCGAGCAATGCGGCTGGTGCAAGGACCGCTACGGCCTGTCCTGGCAGGTCACCCCGGCGGTGCTTGGCGAACTGATATCGTCGGGCGACAAGGACCAGGTGGCGCGGGTGACGCAGGCATTCCTTGATATGAAGAAGTTCGACGTGGCGGCGATCGAGGCCGCGGCGAAGGGAGGTCGCTGAGATGGCCGGCGACAACACGGTGAAGGGACCGGCGTCCTATTTTCCTTCCATCGAGAAGACCTACGGCAAGCCGATCAACCACTGGCTGGACGTGCTGGATGCCATGGAGGGAAAGAAGCACATGGAAATGGTGGCCGCACTCAAGTCCGGGCACGGGATCGGCCATGGGCATGCCAATGCGCTGGTCGCCTATCATCGTGCCCGGGCGGACACTGACGGCCTGCCCATGCCACTGCCCGGACAATCGGGCCCCGGGAGATTTCCGATGCGTTTGTTGTTGGCCTTGATGGTCCTGCCGCTGCTGTTGCTGGCCGGTGTTGTACGGGCGGGTGATCTTGCCATCGTCAATGCGCGTATTTACCCATCTCCCGACGCGGAGCCGATCACGGACGGTACGGTGCTGGTGCGCGACGGCCGTATCGTCCAGGTCGGCACCGCCGTGGAGGTGCCGGATGGCGCGATGGTGATCGATGCCGGGGGCGACACGGTCACCGCCGGCTTCTGGAACAGCCACGTGCACCCGCTGCCGCTGCCGTTGCGCGAGGCCGCGACACGCTCGCCGGCCGAGTTGGAGTTCGCGCTGCGGCAGATGTTCGCTCGCTGGGGTTTCACCACGGTGTTCGATATCGCCTCGTTTCCGTCGGGCAATACCGCCACGCTGCGCGGGCGCATCAACGCGGGTGAGGTGGCAGGCCCATCGCTGCTGACCGTAGACATGCCGTTCTTCCCCGCGGATGGCACACCGTCCTACGTGAAGGACCTGCTGGATTCGATGACTGCGCCGAGTGCCGAGGTCGCGACGGCCGACGAGGCCCGTGAGCGTGCACGCCGACAGCTGGCTGATGGTGCCGACGGGGTGAAACTGTTCATCGGTGCGATCGTCGATGACGGAACGGGGGTGAGGCTGATGGACCTGGAAATTGTCCGCGCGGTCGTCGAAGAGGCCCATCGCGCCGGCAAGCCCGCGTTCGCCCATCCGACCACGCTGGAGGGCATCGAGATCGCGCTTGCTGGTGGCGTCGACGTGCTCGCGCATCCCACGCCGGCTTCCGGTGCATGGAGTGCCGAGCTCGCACGACGGCTGGTGGAAGAGGGTGTCGCGTTGACGCCGACGCTGGAACTGTTCGAGATCGAGGTGCGCAAGGAGAATGCGCCGGAGGCGGTCGTGGAGAGGATCGCCGGCATCGCCCAGCAGCAGTTGCGCGTGTTCCACGAAGCCGGCGGGCAGGTGCTGTTCGGCACCGACATCGGCTACAGCGACCAGGCCGACACTCGCCGAGAGTTCGAACGCATGGCCGGTGCGGGGATGGACTGGCGCGCGATCCTCGCCAGCCTTACCACCGCGCCGGCCCGGCGTTTCGGCCAGGATTCGCGCAAGGGGCGCATCGAGGCGGGGATGGACGCCGACCTGGTCGTGCTCGGCAGCGATCCCGCCGACGACCCGCAGGCCTTTTCAGGTGTGCGCTACACCGTGCGCGGTGGTGAGGTGATCCACCCGGCGCCATGGCATCGGCCGTAGTCGCCAACGACGCGATCAACCTTCCGGCGTTAATCCCGGCTGAAACGACCCGGGGCGGGTCATTGTCATGACTCAGTGAAGGCCGCTTGTCGGAATACCCTCGGGAAGGTCTGAACAAGGGTATCGAAGGACTTGTTCAGAGGTTCCCTTACAGCACTGCGCGCAAAATGAAGAAGAAGATCACCGCCAGCACCGCGCCGGCGGGCACGGTGATCAGCCACGACAGGAAGATGTTGCGGATCACGGTGAGATTGATGGCCGAGATGCCACGGGCGATGCCGACGCCCAGGACCGCGCCGACCAGGGTGTGGGTGGTCGAGATCGGCAACCCGGTACTCGATGCCAGCACGATGGTGCTCGCCGCCGACATCTCGGCGGCAAAGCCGCGACTGGGGGTGAGCGCGGTGATCTTCTGGCCGACAGTGCGCATGACCTGCCGCCCGTAGGTCGCCAGGCCCAGCACGATGCCGCCGCCGCCCAGCAGCAAGACCCACGGCGATACCGCCGAGCGCCCCTCGACCATGCCGGTCGAAGCCACGGAAATGACCGCGGCGACCGGGCCGACCGCGTTGGCGACGTCGTTGGAGCCGTGCGCGAACGCCATCGAGCAGGCGGTGATGACCATCAGCACGCCGAAGATGCGCTCGACCGTTGCGAAGCGGAACTTGCGGTCGGCCTTGGGATCGACCTGGATGCGGTCGATGATCAGCTTGCCGGCGATGGCCACCGCGATGGCCATCGCGACCGAGATCATGAGGTTCTGCCGGGTGGTCAGGTCCAGCCCGACGTGGGAGAGCCCCTTGGTCAGGGTCATCATGACGATCATGAAGGCGGCGACCAGCATGTAGGCCGGCACGAAGCGGCGCGCCCGCGCGATCGGATCGGTGCGATCCAGGATCAGCACCTGCACGCTGCGGAAAATGAAAAAGGCGAAGGTGCCGGCGACGACCGGCGACACCACCCAGCTCATCACGATCTGCCCGACCTTGCCCCAGTGGACCGCTTCGGTGCCGATGCCGACCGCGGCGAAACCGACGATCGCGCCGATGATGGAGTGGGTGGTGGACACCGGCCAGCCCATCTTCGAGGCGATGTTGAGCCAGACTGCCGCCGCCAGCAGCGCGGCGAGCATGCCGTAGATCATCAGCTCGGGGGTGTCGGCCAGCAGGCTGGCGTCGACGATGCCGCTGCGAATGGTCGAGGTGACGCTGCCACCGGCCAGCACCGCGCCAGCGAACTCGAACACCGCGGCGATGATCACCGCCTGCTTGAAGCTGATCGCCTTGGCGCCGGTGGAGGTGGCCATGGCGTTGGCGACGTCGTTGGCGCCGATCGCCCACGCCATGTACAGGCCGAAGATCGCAGCCAGCGCGATGTACAGGGTCATCTGCTCCATGCCGTTCTCCTCAGCGCGCCAGCAGGCGTTGCAGGCGGCTGCCCACGCGCTGGGCGTAGTCGCCGACCTCTCCGATCCACTCGATCGCCCGGTACATGAACACGACGTCCACCGGCGGCAGGTCTTTTTCGCGGAGGAACAGCGCCGCGCGCACTTCGGCCTGCAACTGGTCGGTGTCGTCCTCGATCGCGTCGAGCTGGTCGATCAGTTCCTCGACGAGGTCCACCTCTGCACCGCGGAAACCGGTCTCGAACAGTTCGTCCAGCTCGTTGACGCCGCGCTCGGCCTGGTCGACCGCATCCACACAGCGGCGAACCAGCTTCATGAGCGCGTCTCCCACCTCGACCGGGAAGGTCATGCGCCGGCCGATGACGATGCCGGATACGTCCTTGGCGGTATTGGCCACCCGGTCCTGGACCATCAGCAGGTCCAGCAGGTCGGCGCGCGGCACCGGCATCCACAGGTTGTCTGGCAAGTTCAGGCGCACATCTTTCTTCATGTCGTCGGCGACCTGCTCTTTCGACACGATGCGCTCGCGCGCGGCATCGGCGGCGCTCCAGTCGCCCTTCAGCACCGCTTCCATGAACGGGGTCAGCTCGCGCGCGCAGGCGGCCGCTTCCTTGAAGTGCTTCTGCAGCGGCCGGACCGGCGAACGACCGAAAAGATTGGCGACAAAGCTGCCTGCCATGCTGGATTCCTCGTGGGAGCGGGGCCGGCGGACCGTGCCGGTTGTCATCAAACCGCAATTGTCTGCGGAAAACGGTGTCGAGGGAACCGTGGGATGGCGATCGGGCCCGCGGTCCCGGCTGCAGCGCGTTCAGGTGGGCGCCGCCACGCTACGGGCCGACCGCCCCCAACCCTTGGCACTGTCCGGGCCGGCCTGGGGCCGGTACAACCCGACGCCCCCCTCGGGGAATTTCGAATCCGGGAGAACAGTTTTGAAGAAGACCCTGCTGTACGCCGCCACCGTCGCCGTCCTGGGCCTTGTGGCCCCGGTGACCACCGCCACTGCTCACGACCGCTGTCTCGATGCCGGCTGCGACGCGCGCATGCTGTTCGACTCGCCGGACGCGGGCTCCGGTGCCGCTGTGGCCACGGTGGCCTCGCCGCGCATGGGCGAGTGGGGCATCGACACCGGCGGCATGGACCGCGATGCCCGCCCGGGTGCCGATTTCTTCGCCTACGTAAACGGCAACTGGGCGCAGACCACCGAAATTCCGTCAGACCGCTCCAGGTACGGCGCCTTCGATCTGCTGCGCGAGTTGTCTGAAGCGCGCGTGCGCCAGTTGGTGGAGGGTTACCCGCTCGGCGACCCGGCGGTCGACGGCGATGCCGCCAAGGTTGCGGCCCTGTACCAGGGCTTCATGGACGAGGCGGCCGTCGAGGCGCTGGGCGCCAGGCCACTCCAGCCGCACCTTGACGCGATCCGCGGCGCGCGGGACAAGAATGCGCTGGCCGCCTTGATGGGCCGGGCCCATGGCGGCTTTGGCGGCAGCTTTTTCGGCGCCTTCGTCAGCGACGATCAGCGCGACCCGGACAACTACGCTTTGTACCTGAGCCAGTCCGGCCTTGGCCTAGGCGACCGCCAGATGTACCTGGACGAGAAGTTCGAACCGCAGCGCGAGCGCTACGTCGAATACCTGGCACAGATGCTGGAACTGACCGGCTGGGAACGGCCGGAGCACAACGCCAAGGCGATCATGGCGATGGAAATGAAGATCGCCGAGGCGCACTGGACCCGTGCCGAGAGCCGTGACCGCGACAAGACCTACAACCCGGTCGAGATGGCCGGGATGAACGCGCATGCACCGGGTTTCCCATGGGCGACTTTCTTCGAGGCCGCCGGCGTCGAGGCCGCCGGGCGCGTGGTGTTGCGTCAGGATTCGGCGATGCCCGAACTGGCGAAGATCTTCGCCGAGACCGAGCTGGACACGTTGAAGGCGTGGATGGCATTCCAGACGGCCGACTCCGCGGCACCGTTGCTGTCGAAGGCCTTCGTCGACGCCCAGTACGAGTTCCGCAACAAGTTCCTGAACGGCCAGCCGGAACAGCGCGATCGCTGGAAGCGCGGCGTCGAGTTCGCCGAGCGCGCGATGGGCGAGGCGATCGGCCGCGACTACGTGCAGTTGTATTTCCCCGCCGACGCCAAGGCCAAGATGGATGCCCTGGTCGCCAACGTGAAGGTGGCGATGGGCGCGCGGCTGGATCAGCTTGAGTGGATGGGGCCGGAGACCAAGGCCGAGGCCCGGGACAAGCTCAAGGGCTTCGGCTTGAAGATCGGCTACCCGGACAAGTGGCGCGATTACAGCGACCTCGAGGTCGTCAACGGCGACCTGTTCGGCAATGCCGAGCGTTCGCAGCGCTTCCACTGGGATTTCCGCCGCAACCGCCTCGGCCGGCCGGTCGACAAGGACGAGTGGGGCATGACTCCGCAAACGGTCAATGCCTACTACTCGTCGGTGAAGAACGAAATCGTGTTCCCGGCCGCGATCCTGCAGCCGCCGTTCTTCGACCCGGATGCCGACCCGGCGGTCAACTATGGCGGCATCGGTGGCGTGATCGGCCACGAAATCATCCATGGCTTCGACGACCAGGGCCGCAAGTCCGATGGTAATGGCGTGCTGCGCGACTGGTGGAGCGTCGACGATGCCGCACGCTTCGAGGCCGAGGCGGCCAAGCTCGGTGCGCAGTATGAAAGTTACGAGTTCCCGGAACTGCCCGGCATGCACATCAACGGCCAGGTCGCGATGGGCGAGAACATCGGCGACCTCGGCGGCCTGACCATTGCTTTCGAAGCCTACCAGCGCTCGCTGGATGGCCAGCCGGCGCCGGTACTCGACGGCTTCACCGGCGAGCAGCGCTTTTTCATGGGCTGGGCGCAGGTGTGGCGCACGCTCTGGCGCGATGACGCACTGCGCCAGCAATTGGTCAACGGCCCGCACTCACCCGGCCAGATCCGCGCCTTCGCGCCGCTGCGAAACATCGATGCGTGGTACGACGCCTTCGGCATCGGGCAGGGCGATACGCTCTACATCGCTCCGGAGGAACGCGTACGGATCTGGTGATTCGCACACTCCGACAACCATCGCGGGGCCGGATTACCGGCCCCGTTTTCATGTGTGCGATCCTTCGATGGCCGCGCGGATTGCGGCTGGATCGTGCCGTTTCAGTGAAGTTCTGCGTGTCGCCTCGATCTCGCTGAAAGGACGCTCTGATGCGCTTTACAGCAAAAAACAGGCCATTTTCTGCATCCCGTTGATTTGCGCCATGCGTATGCGGACGCTAGCCTGTTTGGATTCCAAGTGTCTTAGAGAGGTCCGGGCTGCCCGTGATTTCGCGAGGTTCCGTGTGTTTGTGTTTCTGTCTGTTTGCATTGTCCATGTCCGGGGCGCGTGCGGCCGAGGGTGATCCCGAGTTCGATCTGGGCGGTGCGGTCCGCTTCAATTACGGTTGGCTCGACTACGGCGACAATCCAGGTGCCGACCTCGAGCTGCTGCGTGTCGACGCCAAGGGCAGCGCAGGTCCAGCATTCTTCTCCCTCCAGTACCGCTGGTACGACGGTTTCCATGCCGTGCATCACGCGTGGGCGGGCTGGAAGCTTGATGATGTCTCCGATGTCCGTGTCGGCATCCAGCAGGCGCCGTTCGGGCTGTTGCCGTATGCCTCACAAAGTTTCTGGTTCGGTTCCGGCTATTACCTCGGCATCGAGGACGACTACGACCTGGGCGTGGTCTGGCAGCGTGCCGAAGGCCCGCATCAGTTCCATGCCGGGGTTTTCCTTGCGGACGAATACGGCACCGGGGCGCGCTACGACCGCTATTCGTTCGACGTCGCCACCACCGATGACCTGCCGTACCGCGAACGTGAGCGGTTGAATTTACGCTACGAGAATTCTCGCGACTGGAATGGCGCCGAGCTTGCGCTGGGTGCCTCGCTGTTCAGCGGCAAGGTCGAGAATCGCATCGATGGCGGCAAGCACGGACACGACGGTGCGGCCGTGCATGCGCAATGGAAACGCGGCGGCACGACCGTGCAACTGCAGTGGGCGCGCTACCGTTACCGCATTCCGGAATCGCGGATCGCGATGTCGGCGTTCGAGTTCCCGTTCGAGATCGCGGCCGAGGCCGACGTGCCTACGTTCAACGTCGCCTATGCGCTGCCGAGCTCCGGCTGGTTCGACGGCATCACCTGCTACAACAATCTCAGCACGACACAACCGGTCGGCAGCGATCCGGGCCTGCGGGAGTCGTGGCAGAACGTCACCGGTTGCAGTTTCTCGAAGGGGCCGATGTTCACCTATGTCGACTGGATCGCAGGCAAGAACATGTGGTTCGTCGGAGGCTCCGGCATTGGTATCGAAGAGCCCGGATCGGATCGCTGGCGCTCGCGCCTGAACATCAATCTCGGCTTCTATTTCTGACGCCGAAGGGCCGCGTATCGCGGTCGAACGTGGACGCGGCACGGCAGCAACGACTGCGCTTGCCGTATCCGTCCAATCGAGGAAGACAGCTTCACCGAGGAGTACGCGCCATGAGCGAACAGCAGATTGCAGCGCTCGAAAAGGTCTACGAGACCGATTACGAGGCAGGCCAGAACAACATCAAGGCGTTCGGCCTCGACTTGCACAACCCCGTCTTCATCGTCAGTGCGGCCCTGACGTTGCTGTTCGTCGTGCTCTCTCTGGCCGCCCCGGAGCGTGCGGGCGAGGTGCTGCTCGGAGCCCGGGTGTGGATCCAGAATACCTTCGACTGGATGTTCCTGTCGGCAGGCAATATTTTCGTCCTGTTCTGCCTGGCGCTGATCGTGCTGCCGGTAGGCAACATCCGGATTGGCGGCCAGGAGGCAAAACCCGAGTTCTCGCGACCGTCATGGTTTGCGATGCTGTTCGCGGCGGGCATGGGCATCGGCCTGATGTTCTGGAGCGTGGCCGAGCCGGTGGGTTACTTCACCGAGTGGTACGGCACCCCGCTGGACATCGCTGGCGGTACTGAAACGTCGCGCGAGGCTGCGCTCGGCGCCACCATGTACCACTGGGGCCTGCACCCGTGGGCGATCTACGGGGTGGTGGCGTTGTCGCTGGCATTCTTCGCCTACAACAAGGGTCTGCCACTGACCATTCGCTCGACCTTCTATCCGATCTTCGGCGAACGGGTCTGGGGGCCGCTGGGTCACGTCATCGATACGCTGGCGGTGCTGGCGACACTGTTCGGCCTGGCGACTTCATTGGGTCTGGGTGCCAAGCAGGCCGCGGGCGGCATCGAGTTCCTGTTCGGCGTATCGGGCGGGTTGGCGTTGCAGGTCGGCATCATCGCCGGCGTCACCGCCATCGCCACGATTTCGGTGATTCGGGGGATCAATGGTGGTGTCAAGCTGCTGAGCAATATCAACATGATATTGGCGGCGGCATTGCTGCTGTTCGTGATCATTGCCGGTTCGCTGCTGGCTTTCGCCGGCAATGTCGGAACCACCGTGCTGTCCTATGCGGAGTACATCCTGCCGCTGAGCAATCCGGCCGGTCGCACGGACGACACCTTCTACCATGGCTGGACCATCTTCTATTGGGCCTGGTGGATTTCGTGGTCGCCCTTCGTGGGCATGTTCATTGCCCGTGTGTCCAAGGGCAGGACAGTGCGCGAGTTCATGACCGCGGTGCTGCTGGTGCCGATGCTGCTGACCATCGTCTGGATGAGCGCGTTCGGCGGCAACGGACTGGATCAGTCGATGACGGGAATCGGCGAGCTGGCCAAGGGGATCGGCGACGAGTCTCTGGCGCTGTTCCAGATGCTGCAACACTTGCCGTGGACGGCGATCACTTCGTTGATGGCCATCGTGCTGGTGCTGCTGTTCTTCATCACCTCGTCGGATTCTGGCTCGCTGGTGATCGACAGCATTACTTCGGGCGGCATGGTCGATGCGCCGGTCGTACAGCGCATCTTCTGGGCGGTGACCGAGGGCCTGGTTGCCGCGGTGCTGCTGGCCATCGGCGGCGAGGCGGCGCTGAAAGCCCTGCAGGCCGGTGCTGTGAGTCTGGGATTGCCGTTCACCTTCGTGCTGCTGTTGATGTGCGTGAGTCTGGCGATGGGGCTGCACCACGAGCGCAAGCTGATGCGCCTGACGGGGTAGAGCCGCGCCGCTTGCGTTTCCGCGACCAGACCGCAACATTCGCGGTTGGAGCGGATATGCGGACAGTCGATGAAACAGCAGGCGGGATGGGGGATGTGGCAACGGGTCAAGGGCTTGTTGGCGTTGCTGCGCAGCCATCACGAGGACGTGCCGCCGCATCTGCGCAAGCCGGTGATCCGCAGGCGCGGGCGCACTACCGAGCTGCAATTCGCCCGCGGCGTGGGGCAGAGCCGGATGCTGGCCGCCGAGCCGGACCGGCTGCTGATCGATTACACCCGCACCATGATGGGTGCGCTGCTGCTGGTGCCGCGGCCATCGCGCATCGGCATGGTCGGGCTGGGCGGCGGTTCGCAGGCCAAGTTCTGCTACCGGCACCTGCCCGAGGCCGATGTCGAGGTAATGGAGAACAACCCGCACGTGATCGCGTTGCGCAAGCGATTCCGTGTGCCCGATGACGATGCGCGCTTTCGCATCGTGCCGGGCGATGCGGCACGCCTGTTGCAAGAGCGGTGTGGTCGTTACGACCTGCTGCTGGTCGACGGCTATGACGAGACCGGTATCCCGGAGGCGTTGTCCACCCAGCGCTTCTACGATGACTGCCGCGACTCGCTGGCGACGAACGGGGCGCTGGCGATCAACTTGTATTGCAAGGACCCGCAACCGCATATCGAAAAGCTGCGGCGCAGTTTCGGCAAGACGCGGGTGGCGGTGGTGGAAGAGATCAGGCAGAGCAACCGGGTCGCCTTCGCCT
This sequence comes from Lysobacter alkalisoli, assembly GCF_006547045.1. Lineage (NCBI taxonomy): Bacteria > Pseudomonadati > Pseudomonadota > Gammaproteobacteria > Lysobacterales > Lysobacteraceae > Marilutibacter > Marilutibacter alkalisoli. The sequence goes on along the minus strand of NZ_CP041242.1, from coordinate 2,177,309 downwards.
GGGTCGGCACGCCGGCGGTGGACGAGGTGCCGGCACTGTCGCCGGCAGGGTGCGTGGAGTTGGCGGCCGAGTTCGTTCGGTTGCGCGGACTTGGCCGGCGGTCCCGGGGTTGATGGCCGCCCGCGTCCGGGAACGCGGGCGGCGCGTGCTCACGCGGCTTTGCGCAGTGCCACGGCAGGGAAGTCCACCGGCACATCGAAGGCGACATTGATGTAGTTGGTGAACAGGTTGAGGGCGACATGGGCCAGGAGCTCGACGACCTCGCCATCGTCGAAACCGGCGGCGCGCAGGGCGTCGACGTCGGCTGCATCTACCTGGGCGCGCTTGGACACTACTTTCAGCGCGAAGTCGAGTGCGGCGGCGGTGCGCGGGTCGTCGCTGCGGCCTTGCTGCGCCTCGGACAGTTCGGCGCTGCTGGCGCCGGCCTTGCGGCCGAGTGCGGTGTGCGCAGCCAGGCAATAGTGGCAGTCGTTGTAGTTGGCGACGGCCACCGCGATCAGTTCGCCCAGCCGGGCACCGAGCCGGCCCGAGCCGAGTGCGCCGAAGCTGTTCCACATGCTCGACAGCGCTGCGGGCGAGTTGGCGACGGCGCGGAACATGGCCGGAGTGACGCCGAACGCGCCGTGGATGGCCTGCAGGATGGGCTGGCTGGCAGCGGGGGCGGTGTCGATGCTGACGAGGGGGATACGGGACATGCTGGATCTCCTTGTGTGGGATGGCGCGCCTTGCTGGCGCAGGACTACTTTCCACTGTCCCTTGGGCTGATTTGTGACGTATAGTCCTTGTTTGTTGTCTTATCGTCCCGAACATGGATCGACTGCACGCCCTCCTGCAACGCTTCAGCGTCAATGCCCGGATGTTCCACTCCGGCCCGCTGTGCGGCCTGCACGACTTCGACGACGCGGATGCCCAGGGCTATCTGCACCTGATCCGGCGCGGAGAGGTGGATATCCGGCATGGCGACGGCGGCCGTGACCGCGTCGACAGGCCGAGCCTGGTGCTGTATCCGCGGCCGCTCGGGCACCGCTTCGTCACCGACCCCGACGAGGGCGCCGACATGGCCTGTGCCCATATCCAGCTCGGGGCCCGGCCCGACAACCCTGTCGCACGGGCATTGCCACCGGTGCTGGTGATGCCGCTGGAAGAACTGCCGGCCGCGAGCGGTCTGCTGGAGCTGTTGTTCGACGAGGCGTTCTCGCGTCAGTGCGGTCACCAGCACGTGGTGGACCGGCTGTTCGAGGTAGTGCTGGTGCTGATCCTGCGCCGCCTGCTCGACCAGGGCCGGATCCATGGCGGCGCGCTGGCAGGACTGGCCGATTCGCGGCTGTCCAAGGCGCTGGTCGCCCTGCATGAAGCGCCGGCGGAACCCTGGACGTTGCCATCGCTGGCCGAGCGTGCAGGCATGTCGCGCAGCCGCTTCGCCGAGGCGTTCACGGCCACGGTGGGGCAGCCCCCGGCGGCTTATCTGACCGGATATCGCATTGCGCTGGCGCAGGATCTGTTGCGCCGCGACCGCCCGCTCGGGCGGGTGGCCGAGTCGGTGGGCTATGGCAGTGCCGCTGCGTTGTCGCGGGCGTTCAGCGCCCACTGCGGAATGTCCCCGCGCGAATGGCGGAAAACGCAGGTGGCGTAGCGCCGGTCAGGTCAAGCGGGCAGGCCGTGGCCGCCGACCGGTTCGGTTTCGATGCGCTGGTCGAAGCCGGCGATCAGTGGCCGGGCGCGTGCGATCGCCTCCTGTACGGCTGGCAGCGACAGCGATGCCTTGTGGCTGTCGGCACTGTCCCAGACTTCCGTGATCCAGATACCGTCCGTGTCGGTCGGGTCCTTCGCGATGACATAGCTCTGGCAGCCCGGCATGCCGGCGGTGCCTTCCAGCAGGATTTCGACGAGGGCATCGCGTTGTCCCGGCATTGCGCGCACCTTTCCGATCAGTCCGTACATGGCGGGTTCTCCATTGATGGGGGAGGCGCGGCCGGCCAGTGCCAGCGTCGCGACGCCGGCGATGCTGGTGACGAGGAAGGCGCGTCGATGCACGGGACGGTCGCTCAGAAACCGCCGAAGCGGGCCACGGCGGCGGCGAGGATGAAGATCAGGCCGATTGCGGCCAGTTCGATGCGGACGATCTTGCGCGCCCGGGCCACATCGGCGGCAGGCGGAGTGAAGGCAGGGTCGTCGCGCAGGGCGCGTCGCCAACGCATGAAGTTGAGCGTGGGCAGGGCCGAGAGCAGGCCGATCAGCACGTACAGGCCGATCTTGGCGTGGAACCAGGGATTGTGCAGGTAGAAGTCGTAACCCTTGACGCCGTAGACCAGCCTCAGCACACCGAAGCCCAGCAGCAGCACGGCGCAGGCACCGTAGCCGCCGTCCAGGCGGGCCAGGCGTCCGGCGGTGGCCCTATCCACTGTGCCGCGCAGCAGGGCAGCCTCGGTCACGAGCATGGCGACAAGTCCGAACACCAGCAGGTGGTGGGCGGCGGCGAGCAGCAGATCGGTGAGCATGGTGGAGTCGCTGATGTAGGAGCGGAAACGCTAGCGGTATGGCCGGGGCGTAGCAAGTCCCGAATGGCGTGCTGCCGGGCATCTCCGGGCCGCAGGAGTCGTCGTTCGCGTGCGTGCCCGTGGATCCCCCTCCATGCTCCATGAACGTTCCCGTCACGCCGGCTTCGCCTCGTCTGAAGCCGGAATATGCTTGGCTTGCCAGCATGAGGAAGTGTCGGACAACCGATGCCTCCGGACCCGGGAGGGCGCCATGAAACAGCATCACGCATTCTGCACGCGCGACATGCGGCATGCCAACGAGGTGATCGCGCTTGCTCGTGAGAGCGGCGTGCCCGACGACGACATCGCCCTGATCGCCCGCTCCGATATCGAGATCCTCGAAGTGCCCAACGAGCGCAAGGAGGCCGACACCGATTTCATGCCGGCTGTACTGAGAGGCGTGCTGTACGGCGGCCTGGCCGGCATCGTGGTCGGGATCGTGGCCATGGTGATCCTGCCGATGGGCATGGCCGGCCTGGCGTTGATGGCTGCGGGCGGTGCCGTCGTCGGTGCCTGGGCCTCGGGATTGATGGGCTCGGCGCTGCCGGATCCGATCCGGCGCAAGTTCAAGGACGAGATCGACGCCGGGCGCGTCCTGGTGGTCATCGACGCGGATGAGGAGACCCAGCAGATGCTGGTGCAGCGTCTGGGTGAGCGCGGGGCGGTCCATCTCGACCATAGTGCGCCCGCGGCGATGCGCTAGCGCGACGTAGGCGAAGTCGCGCGGGGGAGGCCGTCATACCCGGTCGCGCAGTGCCTCGACTCCGGATTCGTGCGCGCAATGGGCGCAGCAGTAAAAGGTACCGTCATCCTCGACGCCGTGGCCGATGATCGCGCACCGGCAATGTGCGCATCGCGGAGCAAGCGCGTGGATGGCGCACTCGAAGGAATCAAAGGTGCCCTTCCGGCCGGGCATTTCGACGCGGAAGGCCTTGTCGTAGTTGTTGCCGCATACGTCGCAGGTGGCCATGGGGACTCCTCTTCTGGGACCTCCCCCGGCGATGCGCCGTGATTCAGGGGTTTCCTGCGCACTCGCCGGGAGAGGGGCAGGGTGCGGCCTGCCCGGTCTGGAGGTCTTGGGCAGCCCGGCTGCCCAGCAACGGCTTGCTGACTATCGAGTTACTGCGTGGGGTAGGTCAGCCCACTGGTGTCGACCCCCAGCACGCCTTCGATGCCACGAGCGATTTCATCGGCCCTGTCGAACTCGGCCTGGCTGGGTACCTCGCCTGAGAGATGCACGACGCCGTTGACGGTCTCGACGTTGATCCCGGTGCCGGTGGTCTCGTCGTTGGCCAGGAGCTCGGTCTTGACCTTGGTCGTGATCCAGGCGTCGCGGACGGGCTGGGACGACTCGGCCGTGTTCTCCGTGGCCTGCTCCTCCATCTCGGGCTCATCCTGATTGGCGATCGCAGGTGTCGCGCCGGCCGCATGGGCCGCGCCGCCGAACAGCAGGGCCGCGAACATGCATGAAACGAGGCCTTTTGAAACGAACCGGGTGTTCATCATCCGGACTTTCATGATTCCCTCCTGCAATGGAAATCGATATCACCCTGGAAGCAGGCGGATCCCGTGCTTCCGGGTGCCATCGACCCTACGCACACCACGGTTAATGAACTGGATGCCGGGTGTTAGCGGGAAGTACCCATTGCGTACACGATGGGTTTGCGTTGCGCGAAAAACATGTTGTCCTGGAATCGGACGCACACTTTGAGATGAACGGCTCCGAAAGGACGCCAGTTTGCTCACGAGGTGCAGCAGCCCGGGCGGGTACGCCGTTGCAGCGTCGCCGATGCAGGTGCCCTCAGGCGGCTTCGTCGGTGCTCAGCGGCTTGTCGAGGCGGGCGAACCACTCGCCGTCCTGCGGGACGAACATCGAGCAGCACGCCATCGGCGCCTTGTAGATGTGCAGCGATACCGCAACCGAGTCGTCGCGGGTGTTGCGGATGGTGTGGTACTCGTGCGGCGGGATCAGGCTGCCGGCGCTGCCCGGGCCGGCCTGCATGCCGCCGGCGGCGCGGAAACGGAAGCGCTCGCCGTCGCGTTCGAGCAGTTCGTACTGGGTGATCTCCAGCTCGCCGTCCCAGACGCCTTCCACGCACCACAGGCCACAATGATCATGCACCGGGGTGCCCTGGCCCGGGCCCCAGGTCATCGCGACGACGCTGTAGCCGTGGCGGGGGCTGCGGTAGATCTCGCGGCGGGCGTAGTGGTCGTCGATAGGCTCGTAGACGCAGGCGGGCAGGGCGACATCGCGGTCGCGGATCATCCGGCACAGGGTGTCGCGCAGCGAGGCGGTGATCGCGTGCTCGTCACCGCTGGCGACGGCCATGTCGATGGCCTCGACCAGCTTGTCGTGGCCGGGGAAGTCGAGATCGGGCAGGGCGGTGGCTTCGGCATGCATATGAGCGATTGTAACCTGCTTATCACCTGGCGTTATGTATGACGCCGCACGGTCCAGGCCGGGGAACGGTCCGCCACGCGCTGGATGCCCCTCCCCGGAAGGGGAGGGGCGGGCCGGCTCAGAGCACGGTCAGGGTCACGTCGATGTTGCCGCGGGTGGCGTTGGAATACGGGCACACCTGATGCGCCTGTGCCACCAGTGCCTCGGCCTGCTCGCGCGGCATGCCGGGGATGGAAACCTTCAGCTCCACCTCGATGCCGAACCCGGCAGGGATCTGGCCGATGCCCACCTGGCCTTCGATGGCGGTGTTGGCGGGCAGGGCGATTTTCTGGCGGCCGGCTACGAACTTCAGCGCGCCGATGAAGCAGGCCGAGTAGCCGGCCGCAAACATCTGCTCCGGATTGGTGCCGGGGCCACCCGTACCGCCGAGCTCGCGCGGGGTGGAGAGCTGGAGGTCAAAGGCGTTGTCGGAGGCGACGGCGCGGCCGTCGCGGCCTCCGGTGGCAGTGGCGGTGGCGCGGTACAGCACGGTTTCGATGGACATGGGATGGTTTCTCCTGGTGCACGACGAAAGGGGCCGGTCGTCGTCTCCGACTTCAATTGGTAGCGATTAAATCGTGCGCTATGTATATGCCGCCAGTCGGGTGCGTGGCGCAGTACGCTGGTCGTCAATCCGGCAGGTGTTCGATCAGATCGTGGCGCAGCGCTTCCAGTTGCGCCTTGAGGGGGCCCGCCCGACGGATGTCGAGTGCGGTGGCGCACAGCACCTGGTACGGCACCTCCGCGGCCCTGGTCTTGAGGGACTTGCCGGTGCGGGTCAGGGTGATGACCACCTGGCGTTCGTCCTGTGCGGCTCGTGCACGGGTCACCAGTCCGGCGGACTCCAGCCGCTTGAGCAGCGGGGTAAGCGTGGCTGAGTCCAGGAACAGGCGTTCGCCAATCTGCGAGACGGTCCTCGCATCCTGTTCCCACAGCACCAGCATCACCAGGTACTGCGGGTAGGTCAGACCGAGCGGCGCAAGCAGCTTTCGGTAGACCTTGGTCATGGCCAGCGAGGCCGAATGCAGGGCGAAGCACAACTGGTGGTCCAGCTTGAGTGCATCGGCCGGCTTTGCCGGGAGGGAGGTCTTCTTTGCCATGCGAGCAAATTACATAGCGCGCTATGTAATTGCAAGCGATCAATGTGCGCATGGTGCGCATGAGCGGAACGATGCGTGCCGGTCGCGGCATCATGGTCACGGCAGGCGTGTTGCAGCTCGCGCGCGCTACCCTCTGCGTGCCACATCGCGTGCTACAGCTCGGCCAGGAACCCGCCCACTGCCGGCCCGAAGCGGTCGATGTCGACCAGGAAGGCGTCATGTCCCTGTGGCGAGGGCAGCGGCAGGAAGGCGGCGTCGCAGCCGCCGGCGCGCAGGCCTTCGGCGATCTCCTCCTGCTGCTGCAGCGGGAACAGGATGTCGGTGTGCACCCCGATCGCCATGGCTTTCTCCAGTCCGCCTGCGCCGATCGCAGCCAGCGCGGCACGGGCGTCGGTGTCGTGGTCGCCGCAGCGCGAGGAGCAATGCTCGCCGATGTCGAACCAGTCCATCGACCGGCTCAGATACAGGTAGCAGTTGGGGTCGAAGCGGCGTATGAAGCGGCGGGCGTGGGCTTCGAGGTAGCTCTCGACTTCGAACTCGAGGCCGAACGGCTCGTCGTCGGCGCGGTCCGAGTCCAGCCGCACGCGACCGAAGCGGCCGTCCCACTCCAGCGCCGAACGATAAGTGATCACGCCGAGCTTGCGCGCCATGCGCATGCCGGACTCGGGGTAGTGCTCGTCACCGTAGTTGCCGCCGTTCCATTCCGGGTCGAGACGGATGGCCTCGCGCTGCAGCGAGCGGATCGCGATCGAGAACGGCAGCGCCCGTGCGGCGCCGGAGATGTTGATGTGGCCGCGGGCGATGCCCGGTCGTTCCGCGAGCAGTGCCAGCGCAGTCATGCCGCCCATGGAGTTGCCGATCAGGCAGGCAAGTCGTTTGATACCGAGCGTGTCGACCACGTGCGCGGCGGCGCGAGCGCCATCCTCGATGGACAGCTCGGGAAAGTCGAGCGCGTAGACGCGACCGGTGTCCGGATTGATCGAGGCCGGCCCGGTCGATCCCTTGCAACTGCCCAGCGAGTTGACGCAGACCACGAACCAGCGGTCGGTGTCGATCGGCTTGCCGGGGCCGACCATCGCCTCCCACCAGCCCGGCTGCGGGTCGTCGTCGCTGGCGGCGGCGTGGGCGTCGGGGGACAGCCCGGTCACGATCAGGATGGCATTGCCGCCGTCCTGTGCCAGCCTGCCCCAGGTCTCGTAGGCGACACGGGCACCATGCAGTTCGCCGCCGCGCTTCATCGTGAAGGGCGATGGCAGATCGATCCAGCGGGTGCCGGGCGGGATGAATTCGGTCATGCGCGGTTGCGTGTCCTTGGTGTTGCGACACGCGATTGTCCCCGGAAGCGGGCCGCGGGGGAAATGCGTGCCGGTACGCATGAGAAAACCGCGGGTTATGGCGCCGCTTCAGTTCGTTTCCAACTGGGCCGCAGACGACGCTTCTGTCGGGCGGTGGCACGGCGGGTGCCGTGTCAGCCGTCCGACAGGAGGCGTTCAACCGCCGCTGGAGATGACTTCCAGTTCCTCGTTGAAACGCTGGTACCGGCTGTAGTCGCTTTCGCTCAACTTGAAACGTTGCAGGGTCTCGGCCGCATAACGGCGGATTTCCCACAGTTCCTTCGGGTCGGACATCAGGCTGAGCAACTGCCTGCGCAGGCCATCGTCGACGACCTGGCTGTTGCGCAATGCCATCGCCGCACTGATGCGGTCGTCGACGGATCGTTCAGGGGCGAGGGCGTCGAGCAGGGGGCGTATGTCCCCGGCATCCTTGGCCATTGCGCCGAGCTTGAACAGGCTTTCCGAGCGCACGCCTGCGTCGGCGTGGGTGGAAGACAACTCGCCGAGCCGCGAGACCGTGCTGTCCATTTCGCTGGCCGGCAGCGGGATGTCCGGCATCGCATGGATGGCTGAGCGCAGCACTTCCGGGTCGCGGTCGGGATCGGCCAGCAGCTGCTTGGTCAGTTCGTAGGTGTCCTGGCCGGCAATGCCGAGCCGCGCAAGCAGGTCGAGGCCAACGGCCTGCATCTCTTCGTCGTCGCTGATCGCCATCTCCAGGCCGAGTTGTTCGACCGCCGGGTCGCGTACCTCGCCGAGGATGGAGAGCAGGTGCTCCGCGGTCGATGAGGTCGGATCCATGCGCAGCGCATCAATCAGACCGCGCAGGGCCTGGCTGTTGTTCTCGGCATCGTCGAGCAGGGCCTGCTTGAGTTCCAGCAGTTCCTGGATCTGCTCGGGAGTGGGGTTCGCAATCCCGAGCAGTCGCTTCAGCTCGGCCACGGAGGCGGTGCTTTCCCGATAGGGAGCGGTTTCGGCGGCGGGGTCGTGGCTGGCCTCGCCCGGTAGTGGATCGCCCGTTGACGGGGTCGCCCCGAGCCGTTGTTGCCCGCTTGCCGCAGTCGCTGCAGTGGCGTCCGCGGGCTCGCCGAGCCCGCGGACCACCAGTACACCGATCGCGATGGCGGAGATCGTGCCGATGGCTCCCAGCACGAGTTTCTTGGTCTTCATCGCGGTGTCCGTGTGTTTACAGCTTCTGGGTGGATTGTTCCATGATGTTCTGGAACTGCTTCGCGTAGCCCTCGATGAGGCTGGCGCGATCGGTGCCGTTCACCACCCGGCGCGCGTTCCAGTAGTCGGTCTTGCCGGAATAGACGTAGTCGCCCAGCTTCCTGCCGGTGAACATGCCGTAGTGCATGCCGTGCGACATGACGACGTAGGCGATCCTCGGTTCAAGCGCGCGTTCCGGGTACTTGAACAGGTCCACTCCTACGATCGGCGACATCTTCTTGTAGTTGTAGTCGTGGGTGAGCTGCACGTAGCCGCGCCCCTTGTACTTGCAACCGCCGCTGTAGTTCACGCAGTGGGTGTTGCTGTACTCGGTGATCGGCTGGTAGGTGTTGGCCACTTCGTGCTTGGTGGTCGCCCACACGTAGGCGATCTGGCGCATCCATACCGTCTGGTTGTTGATCGCGGGGCGCTTGTCCTGCTCCATGTTGTCGATCAGGTAGTTGATGCCGTTCCTCTGGCTGGTGCTTGGGGTGCCGTAGTAGTAGGCGAAGCGGTTGAAGAACTTGGTCCGGTCGATCCTGTAACCGCTCGCGGTGCTGGTCGGGTTGTAGGTGATGGTGTCCGACACGGTGTTCGACAGGCGGCCGTGGCTGTTCTTCAGCTGCATGTAGACGCGCTTGGTGCCACCGCCGGTAGACAGGGTGAAGTCGACTGTCTTGCCGGTGTAGCTCTTCCAGCTGGCGCCGGAGAACGTGGAGCTGTGGCTGATGCGGTAGTGGCTCGGGGTCGAGGTGCTGAAGTTGAACGAGACCTTCACGTAGCGGCTGCTGGTCGAGGCGGCTCCGCCATTGATGGTGACGCCGGAAAGGCCGATCGACGGAGTGGTTGCGTTCTGATTGAGATAGGTGCCATGTACCCAGCGCGCCTCGCTGGCGTACCAGATTTTGCGCCAGTCGCCGGAACTGCCGATGACCGACCACTTGGATCCCTTCGGCGAGGTGCCGACGATGCCGTAGCCGGTGCCGGGACCTGAGCGGACGTTGAGGGTGTCGGCGGTGACCGTGCCGCAGTTCAGACTGGCTGACGAGGTGTAGCCGGCATGGAGCCAGCGGGCGTGGTTGTTGAACCAGATCTTCTTCCAGTCACCGGAGCTGCTGGTGGTGACGTAGGTCTCGCCCGAGTTGACGCTGCCGACGATGCTGTAACCAGTGCCGGGGCCCGAACGGACATTGAGCGTGGAGGCGGTGACCTTCACGCCGGAACAGGTGGCAGCGATGGCGGGCGTGGAGGTTGCGAACGATGCGGCCAGTACGGCACAGGGCAGTATGGCTCCGAGTGGAGCCTTGCGTATGGAGCGTAATGCCAGGGTCATAAGTTCGTGTCCTTGAATGATCGGTGAGGCAGGAAGGTTGTGAACACCACGATCCCGCGTCGATACGGCGTATCTCCGTCAGGATTGCGGTTCGTCAAGGGCGGTATCCGCCCGGCACAGCGACAATGGCCTGGCCTGCGCATCACGGATCGTCAGGATGCGGCCCTGTCCCGCATCGACGGTCACCGACATGCAGGCGCAGCCATATCCGTAGTGGGGGCCGTTGGTGGCCACCCATTGCTCATCATCGAAGCCCGGCCAATCGCCTTCCGCCTGCGCACCGCCCTGCATGGCGATGGTCCAGGTGCGATCGCGGTCGGTCAGCCAGGCATTTCCGGGCGTGGGGTTCTCGAACCAGCCGCAGCGGGTTTCGTGGCGGGCTGTGGGCTCTGCATCGCGAGACGCGACAGCAGGAGGCGAAGCCGAAGATTGATGAGCCGGAGCAGGCTCGGGCGTGGAGGATGCCTCGTCCATCTGTGCCGGGGCCTGGCAGGCGCACAGGGCTGTCAGCAGCCCTGCCAGGGCGACAGGCATCATGCGTGTCCTCACATTCCCCTCCCTTGGTCTATCGGGACAGCCACCGTCCCCGATCGGTAGTTGTCCATCCTAGTGAGGCATTGTTGCAGCGATGTCATGCCATTTATGTGGCGACATTCACGTATTCACATGGGCGATGGCACTGTTGGCGGAGCCTGCAACTGGAAGCCATCGACTTCGCGGTGGAGTTGGCGCAGCTGCTGGCCAAGCGTATCGATATTGGCCTCGATGGCTGCCAAAGCGTCCTGTCGGGATGTAGACAACAGGTCGTGTGCTGTTCGATGCAGCCCGGCGCGTTGCCCCAGCCATCGCTTCGCCAGCCGGTTGCCGGTTTCGCCCAGCTCGTTGCGTTCCTCGTGCTGTGGCAGGCCATATCCACCGTCCTGCAGCAGGGTCGCCGGACGGCTGAATCCGCCTTCCATCCACAGCAGCTCGTTCAGGGCTTCCAATCCGGCCGAAGTCTCCGCGTCCCGGGAGGCGGCGCCACGACCGAGGAAGCGACGCTTGAGGTCGTCGCGTGCCTGCAATTCCTCGCGGCGCTGCGCGGCCTGTTCCAGCAGCAGCAGGGCGGCACTGGCGCGCAGGTCGGCCTGTCCAAGCCATGGGGCCCGCCGGGAAGGCGACATTGCCAGCCAGTCCCGTGCGTTGGCCGACGGCAGGTCGAGCGCGTGCCGCGCAACCGTGTACATCTCCTGGTAGTACGTGCTCAAAGCTTCGAAGCGATAACCCAGCCGCAGCGCTTCGTCCGCGTCATCAAGTACTGAAGTGTCGGCGATGCCCGCTCTGCTCAGGCGCCGCAGCAAGCCTGTGGGCGTAATACTGCCGAGGCGCTCACTGGCGAGCCGCGGCACGCCGTCGTGCAGCAACTTGAATGTTTCCACCGCGCAATTGTTGGAGAGGAAGTAGTAACGGCCGTCATATCCCCAGTGCAGCTGCGCGGCGCGTTCGAGCAGGGTGGCGACTTCGTCGCGCTGCAGTCGCAACGGAACCGAGCGCAGCCCGCGCAGTTCGACCCGGGTGTACTCCTCGATCACCTGGTCCAGAGGCAGCACGAACAGGCGCGAAGGATAGGAGCCGGTCAGGCCGCGCAGGTTGGATATCTGCACGTCGTCGACGAAGGCACGAAACGACAACACCAGGTGGTGTTGCAGATCGAGCCGGCAATCGGGTCCGCGCGGGCGTCCCGGGGCGCAGACGACCACGCGCAGCATGCTGTGGCCCCAGCGGCTCATCACCCGGTGGTCGGGTTCGGCGAGCAGGTAGTCGATGGCATGAACGCGCTCGGGATCGATCCGCAACAGCGCGGAGCTGGATTCATCGGGCGGCGCCTGGATGTAGACCAGGTCCGGGGCGCACACCGCCATCGGCGGTTCGACGCCGAAGTGTGCGGCGAAATGGCGGTACAGCGCGGGGCGGCGGCAGGCGTAGGCCGGATCGAGCAGGAAGTATTCGAGATTGACCGCAACGAATTCGGCCGGGGCGGTCAGCTCGTACGGATCAGGGCTGCGGTCGCTGAGAGCATTGCGCGAGGTACGCAGGCCCAGCCGCATCGGGCTGACCTGCCAGCCGGCCAGGTCGAGCAGGCGTGGATCCCCGGACAGGCGGCCGCCGCGGCTGCGGTCGTAGTAATGGGCCAGCTCGTGGATGACGGCGGCGAGCGCGGTATGTTGTGCCGCGTCCGGAACCGGCATCGTCGCATCACCGGACAGGCCGTCGAGCAGGCGACGGTCGAGCAGCAGCCGCGGGCCACGGGTGCGGCCATGCACGTCGTCGGGCAGATCGTCGCGCCATTCGACCCGGATGCGCGGGTCCAGCGCCTGCCTCCAGCGCGGTGGCAGGAGGCGGAGGGCATCGTCGAGCAGTTGCCGGCTGGTCGAGACCTCGGCCGCAGTGAGCCCGTCCTCGACAAGCCCCGGCCGCGGGCCGTCGGCAGGCAGCGCTGCCTGCGCCGGGGCGGTACCGGCCAGCAGGCTGCACAGTGCCAGGCAACCGGCCATCCACCGCCGGCGTGGCCGCGGTGGCCGGTGCTCCACCGGATTACAGCGCCAGGATCGCCTGGGCCAGTTCCATGTCGCTGGCGTGGCGGGCATCGGCATCGCGCTCGCGCAGCAGATTCAGCGCCGCTTCCAGCTGCGCGCCGCGGATCCGGCCGTCGCTGGCGACGAACACGGCGGCTGCGCCACGTGCCTGCAGCACGACCTTGTCATTGCCCGAAGTGCTGCCGGACGAGGCAGAGGTGCCGGCCGAGGAAGCACTGGCGGACGCGCCGGCAATGCTGCTGGCGACGGCCGGGGTGGATGCGAGGGCGAGCAGGGTGCAGAACAGGAGGGTCCGGGTCATGCCTGGGTACGAGCGAGGGAAAGGAGGGCAGAGTATAGGGCGAGGGCTGTCCTGTTCGTGAGCGCGGGAGCAGGAAATTGCGATGGCATCGCGGTATCCACTACTCGGTCAGGTCACTCGATCAGGTTGGCCTGCAGGGTCGCGGTATGGGTTTGCAGGCCGAAGTGACCGTAGGTGTAGGTATGGCTGGCATCCTCGTCCCAGATCGACGAGGAGTGGATCCATCCGACGGTGCAGTAGCCGGTTGCGCAGATGACCTGGTCGTACCACGACTTGATCGAATACACGCGACTGCCGAAGCGTTCGCCGTACAGGGCGTCGAGGAACGGGCTGCTGATCGACAGTCCCCAGTAGCCACAGGTGCTGTTGGCCACGTTGTAGGGGTAGGTGCCGCATGAGCGAAGGCCGCGGAAGGCGCCGGCGATGCCGACGAAGGTGTCGACGTACTCAGCCAGACCATGGTCCATGATCTGCTTCGCGGCCAGCGTGGCGCCCATCGAATGGCCGATGACATCGATCCTTCCGGTACACGAAACGGCGATGGCCTCCACGAGCGCGTCGAGCACCGGCGTCTCCTCGCTGCCGTTGTGGTCGTTGCAGGCAGCGCAACTGCCGTTGCCCCAGGCCGGGCGGAGAATTTCCGCATCGCTCAGGCCCCGGGCCAGCAATTCATTGCGGGTGTTGTCCCACGATGCAGGCGAGCTGGTGTTGCCATGCACCAGGACCACCGCATCGCGGCAGACGGCATGGGCCGCGGGAGCGAAGAGTGCGACGGCCAGAATGACCGACATGGATGCGAGCAGTTTCGGGGTTACGGTGCGCATGGGCCGTTCTCCTTGTCCGGTGTGTTCGGGTGCGGCGACAGATTGGCCGCCCCGCCGTTTTCGTTGCGGCAGGTGATCGTCTGTTCGGCTCAGGGCACGTAGGTCACGCTCAGCCTGGCGCTGGCGCCGTTGCCGATCCACAGATAGTGGGTCGAACCCTGGTCGTTGGCGAAGCGGAGCCGCAACTGGGTGCGGCCTGCCTTGTTGATGGCGGCCAGGCCGGCCGCATCGAAGACGTTGCTGCTCTGGCTGCCACCGCTGAACGGCAGCAGGCTGGCCACGCCATGCGCCGTTGCCGGGTGGGTCCAGTCGGCAGCCTCGACGCCGCAGGCGCCCAGGCAGCCGCTGTGAACGTCGAGCAGCAGCGTGTTGCCTGCGGGATTGCCCCAGGGATCGCCGTAGGCGCTGCGGTAGGTCACGGTCAGGGTGGCCGCGGTGATTGTGGCGCTGTCGGGAATGGCGGAGGTGTCGAAAGACAGCAGGCTGCGATTGAGCTTGCCATCGGTGCCCCGACCGATCGCGAGGCCCATCCAGGCTTCCAGCGTGCCGACCTCGGGCGCGTCGCCGTTGGCCCAGGCCTTCACATAGCCGTCGCTGGCGTCTTCGTTGTCGAAGGTCAGCGTAACCGGCTCGCCGCCGCCGTTTCCGTTGCCTCCGGTCACCGTCACGTTGACCTGGGCCGACGTGCCGACGTTGCCGGCCAGGTCGTGGGCGCGGGCCAGCAGGACATGGGGGCCGTCGTTCGCGCTGCCGGCATCCCATGTCGTCGCGTAGGGCGCCGTCGAATCGCTTCCGACCAGGTTGCCGTCGACCAGGAACTCGACACGATCCACGCCGATGTCGTCGCTGGCGTTGGCGGTCAGGGTGACCAGGCCGCTCACCGTCGCGCCATCGGCCGGCGAGGTGAGTGCCACCACGGGCGGGATGCCGTCGAGGTTGTCCAGCCCCCAGAACAGGCCGATGTGGTAGCTGGAGCAGATATTGGCGTCGAGGATATAGGCGCCGGCCGTGCCGCACTGCGTCTCGCCGCCCCCGGGGTCCACCGGTGTGCCGTGTCCCATGCCGGTAATGGAGTAGGTCTCGACCCGCGGAGTGCCGGCTGCGTCCTTGTAGACCTTGTGCGGGTAGCCGGCGACGGTGTCGGACACGTCCGCCACCGGGGCAATGCCATGCACATTGGTCCATTGCTCCATCGACTCGGTCATGTTCATCGGGCGCACGACGTAGTCGGCATCGCCATGCCAGATCGAAACGATGGGCCATGGACCGTTCCAGTTGCTGGCCGCGCGCACCAGATCGCCCCAGCCGGAGGGCGATTTGTCGATGCCCGGATTCATGCAGCTGAAGGCGGCGGTCTGGCTGGTCGCGCAGCGATAGGGAATGCCGGCCACGATGGCGCCGCCGGCGAATACGTCCGGATAGGTGGCCAGCATCACCGCGGTCATCGCACCGCCCGCGGACAGGCCGGTGACATAGACGCGGTCGCTGGCGGTGGCGTGGTCGGCGACCATGCGCTCGACCATCTGCCTGATCGACAGCGCCTCGCCCTGGCCACGGCTGGTGTCGGCGCTGTTGAACCAGTTGAAACATCTGCTGGCGTTGTTGCTGCTTTGCTGTTCCGGAAGCAGCAGGGCGAACTGCCAGCGCTCGGCCAGCATCCGCCAGCCGGCGCCATCGCCATAGCCGGAAGCGCTCTGCGAACAGCCGTGCAGAGCGACCACCAGCGGCGCGTTCGCAGGCAATCCGGCGGGGACGTGCTTGAACATCCGGAGGTTGCCGGGATTGCTGCCGAAACCGGTGACCTCGGTCTGGGCCAGGGCCGGCAGGGCAGCGATCGCGAGCAGCAGGCCGAGCAGGGGCCGAAGTGGAGACAGCGTGCGCCGCTGCAATGCCGGCGCGGAGCGTCGACCAGCGGGGAGTGTGGGAGTTGCGGATGGAACTTCGGCGACGACGGACATCGGCTTCCCCATGCAGCAACGGATGGCCTGGAGTAATCCATCCCCCGCAACCCGGGGCCAGTGTCCATAGGGGCAAGCTGCAGTGCAGCATCGCGCCGACTGTCAGCCATCCGTCGACGCGACGGCCTGTTGGGTTTCGTGATGGGGACCGTCATCGCGCTGACGACGGCCTGAATCGCACCCGGAAGGGTTCACGCATCGCGCACTTGCAGGACGTGATCCTGCTTTTGCCCGCCCAGGCGGACAGCGAAGTCGAACCGGAGTGATGGATGCCCCTGTCCCACGCGATCGGCGGCAAGGTGTGCAACAAGGTCGTGGCCGTATTCGCCGATACCGCCACGGCGAGCGCGGCCGCGACGTCGCTGCGTACCGCGCTGCATCTCGGGCATGGCCAAGTCAGGGTGATCCGTCCGCGCTTCCCGCTACCGGGACGCAGGCTCGATTCCGGAATGGCGGATGTCAGGCCCGGAGCCAGGTCCAGAGTGAAGCGTGCAGCGCTGCGCCCGCAATTTGCCATGGCCCTGGCCGGCGCGTTGGCCGGGGCAGCGGTTTTCATGTTGTTGCGGGCCACCGGCGTGACCCTGATCGTGACCTCGGTCCTGGTGGCATTGGTGGCACTGGTGCTCTACGGGGCGCTGTCAGGGCTGCTGATCGGCCGTCTTCTTGGATTGCGTGCCGATCGTGGCAGCCACGCCAGCGCCGTCCTGGACGAGCTCCGGAAAGGTCACGCCGCAGTCGTCGTGCATGCGCACGGCAGCAATGAACGCGACCGCGCCGATGCGATGCTGGCGTCCCGGGGCGGCCGGATGATGGCCATGCCTTGATGTACCGTCCAGGTTTCCACGTGTTCGAGGAGTCAGGCATGTCGCAGTCTTTCCGCCCGAAGGTCCGGGACTTCGATCCCGAAGTCATGCGCCTGTTCGACCAGTATGTGCATGGTGCGATCGATCGCCGTGGTTTCCTGGCCGGCGCGGCACGCTTCGCGGCCGGAGCCGCAGGGGCTGCCGGGCTGCTGGCCGCGTTGAGCCCGAATTTCGCCGCCGCGCAGCAGGTCGAGCCCGACGATGCCCGGCTCGACACCGGATACCGCGAGTTCCCGTCGCCGCAGGGCCATGGCACCGCGCGCGGTTATCTGGCCCGGCCCGCCGATGCCGACGGACCGTTGCCGGTGGTGCTGGTCGTGCATGAGAACCGGGGCCTCAATCCGCACATCGAGGACGTGACCCGGCGTCTCGCCCTCGAGAACTACATCGCATTCGCACCGGATGCACTATTCCCGCTCGGCGGCTATCCCGGTGACGAGGATGCGGCGCGCGCGCTGTTCCCGGAACTCGACCAGGCCAGGGTGCGCGAGGATTTTCTTGCCGCGGCACGGATGCTTGAGGGCATCGAGGGCGGCAATGGGCGCATGGGCGTGGTCGGTTTCTGCTATGGCGGGCTGATGTCCAACTACCTGGCCACACAGCTGCCGGAGCTGGCCGCCGCGGCCCCGTTCTACGGCAGTGCACCGCCACTGGAAGACGTGTCGGGCATCAAGGCCGAAATGCTGGTGGTGCTGGCCGATGACGACCCGCGCGTCAATGCCACCTGGCCCGACTACGAAACCGCGCTGAAGGCTGCCGGAGTGAAGTACGAGCTGTTCCAGCCCGAGGGCACGCTGCACGGTTTCAACAACGACACCACGCCCCGCTACGACGAGAAAGCTGCGAACGATGCCTGGGCGAAGTTGCTGGTGCTGTTCGAGCGGACCCTGCGCGTCGACGGATAGCGCGGGACGCCACTACGAGCCGGTGAACGCTTCCCGTTCGGCGTCGCTCAGCGGCAGTGCCACGGCACGGCCGGTTTCCGCGGCTTCGACCGCGGCTTCGAGCACCGCCATCACCGCCACCGCCTGCGCTGGCGGGACCGGGTTGCGGCCATATCCACGCAGGGCATCGGCAATCGCAGCGTAGTAGCGCGATTGGTCGCCGCGAGGCGTGGCCAACGGTCGTGGCTCGTGGCTGCCGTCATGCACCATCAGCGGGTCGTCGTCGCGACCCCAGTCGGCATCGCCCGGGCGGACGCCGGCCAGCAACTGGGACTCTTGCGGGTCCGCCTTGGCCTTGACCGCACTGCCAAGCGTGCCGTGCACGGCGAACCGGGTCTGGCCACCGGCGGTGAGCATGTCGGCATGGAGCACGGCCCGTCGCGCACCGTGTTCGAGGACGACATGCGCCCAGTCGGTCGTGGCCGCACCGGCCCGCTGCAGAGCGAAAGAAGCCTGCACACGGTCGGGCAGGCCGAACAATTGCAGGGCCTGGTCGACCAGGTGCGGACCGAGGTCCCACCACAGCCCGCTGCCCACTCCGGCCTGCTCGCGCCAGCGCACGCGGACTTCCGGGCGGAAGCGTTCGATGCGCGATTCCAGATGTACCGGTTCGCCGACCAGACCGTCGTCGATGGCCTGACGGATCGCGAGGAAGTCGGTGTCCCAGCGGCGGTTCTGGAACACCGACAGCAGTCGGCCGTGTTCCTGTGCCAGTGCAGCCAGTTCGCGCGCCTCGTGCAGCGACAGCGTGAACGGCTTGTCCACCACCACATGCTTGCCGGCCAGCAGTGCCGCGCGGGCGAGCGGGGCATGGCTGTCGTTGGGCGAGGCGATCACCACCAGTTCGACGCGCGGATCCGAGATCGCGCGCAGCGCGTCGCCGATCACCTCGGCATCGAGCAGGTCGGCATGCACCTTGGCGGCATCGCCCGACGCGACGATCGACAGATCGAGCCCGGGAATGGCGCGGATCAGCGGCGCATGGAAGCTGCGGCCGGCGAATCCATAACCGATCAGGGCGACTCGCAGGGGGGCTGTGGTCATTAGTTCTGGTTCCTGATGCGGTGGCACGCCCGGCGGGTGCGAAGGTTCGTGGACGGGAAGGACGAACGTCAGGATAACGGCCGTGCCTCGCACGGCGGCTCCCGTGCCGGCCCGGGCCTGGTGGCAGTGTAAAATGCCGGCCCGATTCACGGAGTTCATCGATGTCCAGCAATCCGCCGCCCTGTCCGCAATGCAGCCTCGAGAACACCTACGTGGACGACACCCGTTATGTGTGTGCGGACTGCGGCTACGAATGGCCGATCGTCGACGGCGAAGGTGCGGAAAGCAGCGTGGTCGTGCGCGACAGCAACGGCAACGTGCTGGCCACCGGCGACAGCGTGGTGGTGATCAAGGACCTCAAGGTCAAGGGTTCGTCGATTCCGCTCAAGCAGGGCACGATGATCCGCAACATCCGCCTGGTCGAGGACGATGCCGAGCATATCGAAGGCAACTCCGACAAGATCAAGGGCCTGGTCCTGAAGACCTGCTTCCTGCGCAAGGCCTGAGGCCCGGGAGTCACGGAGCGCGCGACAGGTCCAGGGTGCCTTCACCGCTGAAACGGCGGGTGCCGAACAGCCCGCCTTCCAGCTTGCCGTTTACCTTGTAGTTCCAGGCCGGCTCATGGCTGGAGTCGGCCAGGCCGGTGATCTGCCGGACCACGTTGAGCGCCGAAACGGTTACCGGAATCGTGACCAGGGTTTCGCCGTAGCGCGGTACCGTGCCGGCTTCATTGCTGACGCCGGTGGCCAGGCGCTGGCCGTTGAGGTCGAGCCGCAACGCGGCGCCGCTGTAGTCGACGGCGCTGTCGTTGGGATTCTGGACGCGCAGCTTGACCGCCAGCCTCAATTCCATGCCGTCGCCCGGCAACGATTCGATTCCGGCCACGTCGATGTTGAGCGGGTCGCGGTTGGGCAGGCTTGCGCAGGCGCCGAGCAGGACCGCCAGCAGCAGGGCCGCCGTGGCACGTAGCCCGGGGAGCGAAGGGCGGTTCCTGAACGGAATCGTCATCATGGCGAAATCCTCACGTGATCTGTTGCAGTCTGCCATGAGGGCCGCCGCGCCGGATGACCGGTTGTGCGGGCGGTTTCCCCCGGATGCGACCGGGTGTAGCGTGTACCCAACGGCCCAGAACCAATCGACGAGGCTTGCCATGCACATTCCATATCAGGCGATCCGCTTGCGGATGATCCATGTCCTCTGTGCTCTCGTGGCGATGGCCATGCTGGCGTCCTGCGCGAGCGGCCCACGCGTCCGCGCCGAACTCGATCCGGAGGCCGACTTCTCGCGCTACCGCAGTTATGCGTTCTACGAGCCGCTGGCGATGGAGGAGTCGGGCTACGGCAGCTACCTCAGCGATCGGATCAAGACGTCGATCCGGCGCGAAATGGAGGCTCGCGGCTATGTGTTCGACGCGCAGTCGCCGGACCTCAGGGTCAATTTCCAGGCCGTGGTGCAGGACAAGACCGATGTCTACAGCGTGCCGCGCACCGATATCCAGTACTTCTACAGCTATCGTCACCGCCACTATGTCGCGGTGCCGGTGTGGTACGACCAGACCCAGGTGAGCCGGTACCGCGAAGGTACGCTGACCGTCGACCTGGTCGATGCGGCGCGCAACCGGCTGGTCTGGACCGGCGATGCGATCGGCCGGGTGGTGCAGCGCACACCGCAGGAGCGTTCCGCCGCGGCAGACCAGGCGGTCACCGCGATCTTCGCGCAATTCCCGTTTGCCGCCGGTTCGCGGGCGGCAATGCCCTGAGGCCGCAGCGGCGGAGCAGGGCGGTCCGCTCCGGTCGGGGACGCGGCGGCCCGTACGCGCGGGCTTGCCGGGGGGCGTGCGTTCGGGCGAGGATGCGGCGCAATCTGATCACGCGGACGCCCAATGACCTCGCCTGAAAACCTGTCCCCCCGCAACCTGGCTCCGCGCAGCAGGATCCTCGCCTTCCTGTTCGAAACCAGCCTGGTGGTGCAGATCCTGGTCGGTCTGGTCGCCGGCCTGCTGCTGGCCTGGTTGTGGCCGTCCGCGGCGGCTTCGGTGGGGCTGCTCGGCGCGGTGTTCGTGTCGGCGCTGAAGGCGGTCGCTCCGGTGCTGGTGCTGGTGCTGGTCACCGCGGCGATCGCCAATCACCGCCAGGGACAGTCGACGCGCATCCGTCCGATCATCGGCCTGTACCTGGTCGGGACGCTGCTGGCGGCCGTGGTCGCGGTGGCGGCCAGCTTCATGTTCCCGTTGACGCTGCAACTGGCCGGTGCGGATGTGGAGATGGCGCCGCCGGAGGGCATCGTCGAAGTGCTGCGGACGCTGCTGCTGAAGATCGTCGACAACCCGGTCAACGCGCTGCGCGATGGCAACTTCATCGGCATCCTGGCCTGGGCGGTGGGGCTGGGTATCGCGTTCCGGCATGCGGGCGAGGGCACCCGCGCGGTGGTGTCCGACCTGGCCGGTGCGGTGACCTTCATCGTGCGGGTGGTGATCCGTTTCGCGCCGCTGGGCATCTTCGGCCTGGTCGCGGCGACGCTGGCCGAGTCCGGTTTCGGTGCGCTGCTCGATTACGTGCGGCTGCTGGCGGTGCTGGTCGGCAGCATGCTGTTCGTGGCGCTGGTCGCCAATCCGCTGATCGTGTTCGCGCTGACCCGCAGCAATCCGTACCCGCTGGTGCTGACCTGTCTGCGCGAGAGCGGCATCACTGCGTTCTTCACCCGCAGTTCGGCGGCCAACATCCCGGTCAACATGGATCTGTGCCGGCGCCTGGGGCTGCCGGAGGACACCTATTCGGTGTCGATCCCGCTCGGTGCGACCATCAACATGGCCGGCGCGGCGATCACCATCACCGTGCTGACGCTGGCGGCGGTTCACACACTCGGCATCGAGGTCGACATCGCGACCGCGCTGCTGCTGAGCGTGGTCGCCGCGGTCGCGGCCTGCGGCGCGTCGGGCGTGGCGGGAGGATCGCTGCTGCTGATACCACTGGCCTGCGCGATGTTCGGCATCTCCAACGACATCGCGATGCAGGTGGTCGCGATCGGCTTCATCATCGGGGTGGTGCAGGATTCGTGCGAGACCGCGTTGAATTCGTCGACGGATGTGGTGTTCACCGCGGCGGCCAGCAAGATGGGGAAATGACCGAAGTCCCGCCCGCGCTGGCGACCGGGTTGCCCGATGCCCAGCGGGAGGCGCTGGAGGCGGCCTACGATTCGCCGCCGCGGGCCTATCACAACTTCGGCCATGTGCTGGAGGTGTTGCGGCACTACGAAGCGGTGGCGGCCGGCCCTGGCTGGCGGCAGCCGGACGAGGTCCGCCTGGCCGTGCTCTACCACGATGCGATCTACCAGCCGGGACGCGGCGACAACGAGGCGCGCTCGGCCGTGTTCGCGGTCGAGCAGATCGGACGCTGGATGCCCGATGCCGGTATCGATGCCGCCCGCGTGGCCGAGCTGATCGAGTTGACCGCGCGGCACGGGACGTTCTCGCCCGGGGACTTCGACGACGATTCCGCAGCGGACGACGTGCGTCACTTCCTCGATTGCGACATGGCCATCCTCGGCGCCGAGCCGGCCGCGTTCGATGCCTATGACCGCGGCATCGCCAGCGAGTATCGCGGCCACGTGCCAGCCTGGTTGTTCCGGCTCAATCGCAGGCGCTTCATCAAGGGACTGCTGCAGCGCGAACGCATCTACCTGAGCGAATTCTTCCACAAGCGGCTTGAACAGAAGGCACGGGCCAACCTGCGGCGCCTGTTGACGCAGAAACGGTGATGTTGCGCGTGAAACCAAGCCGCGCGGACGTTGCCTTCGACCCTACAATCGGCCGTCCACGATCCGTTGAAGACACTAATCGATGACCGATGCCGCCGTGACCATCCCCCGTGCGCAGGATCTGCCTGCAGGCAATTCCAAGGGGCGCGTGCTGTTCGCCAGCCTGATCGGCACCACCATCGAGTTCTTCGATTTCTACATCTACGCCACCGCCGCGGTGCTGGTGTTCCCGGCGCTGTTCTTCCCGGCCGCCGATCCGGCCTCGTCGACGCTGCAATCGCTGGCGACTTTCGCGCTGGCGTTCTTCGCCCGCCCGATCGGTTCGGCGGTGTTCGGCCACTTCGGCGACCGGGTCGGGCGCAAGGCGACCCTGGTCGCGGCGCTGCTGACGATGGGCCTGTCGACGGTGGTGATCGGCCTGCTGCCGACGTATGCGCAATGGGGCGTGGCGGCGCCGGCATTGCTGGCCCTGTGCCGGTTCGGGCAGGGCCTCGGCCTGGGCGGCGAGTGGGGCGGGGCGGTGCTGCTGGCGACCGAGAACGCGCCGCCGGGCCAGCGCGCCTGGTACGGCATGTTCCCGCAGCTCGGCGCGCCGATCGGCTTCTTCCTTGCCACCGGCACCTTCCTGCTGCTGACCGCGGTGATGGACGACGACGCCTTCTTCTCCTGGGGCTGGCGGGTTCCGTTCATCGGCAGCGCGGTACTGGTGTTCCTCGGCCTGTGGATCCGCCTGCGGATCAGCGAGACGCCGGCCTTCCAGCGCGTGATCGACCGCCAGGAGCGCGTCCGTATGCCGATGCTCGACGTGCTGACCCGGCATCCGGGCGCGCTGCTCAAAGGCACGGTGGCGGCGCTGGCGACCTTCGTGCTGTTCTACCTGATGACCGTGTTCGCACTGAGCTGGGGCACCTCGCAGCTCGGCTACACGCGCGAGCAGTTCCTGTGGATGCAGATGGCGGGCGTGGTGTGCTTTGCCATCACCATCCCGCTGGCGGCGGCGTATGCGGATCGTGTCGGCCGCCGACGGATGATGATGCTGGCGACGCTGGCCGTGCTCGTGTTCGGGCTGGCGTTCGAGCCGCTGTTCGTCGCTGGCAGTACCGTGGGCGTGGCGCTGTTCCTCGCGCTGGGACTGGGGGTCATGGGCCTGACCTACGGGCCGCTCGGCACGATCCTGGCCGAGCTGTTCCCGGCCGAGGTGCGCTACAGCGGAGCCTCGCTGGCGTTCAACCTGTCGGGCATCTTCGGCGCGTCGCTGGCGCCGTACGCGGCGACATGGCTGGCCGGCCGCTACGGACTGGCGGCGGTCGGCTGGTATGCGGCCGGCGCTGCGTTGCTGACGTTGCTTGCCCTGCTGGCGATCCCGCGCAAGCTCCACGATTGAGTCGCGTGTCATCGGTTTGACGCGCCGGAGCCCCGTGGCGAAGGATGCAGGCATGCATGAAACCCGACTGTCATCCGACCGACATAGCCTCAGCTGATGAACATCCTGATGCTGTCGGACGTCTACTTCCCGCGGGTCAACGGGGTCTCCACCTCGATCCGTACGTTCGCCCGGTCGCTGCTGCAGATGGGTCACAGGGTCACCCTGGTCGTGCCGGATTACGGCGAGGGCAGTGGCCAGGATGACGATGACGGACTGCCGGGACTGGAAGTCATCCGGCTGCCATCGCGGGTGATCTTCTTCGACCCCGAAGATCGTCTGATCCGCGCCCCGGCCATGCGCGAGGTGTTGCCGAAGCTGGTGGCGGGACGCTGGGACGTGGTGCACATCCATACGCCGTTCCGCGCTCACAGGCTTGGCGTGCGGCTGTCCGACTTGACCGCCGTGCCGACGGTCGAGACCTATCACACCTATTTCGAGGAGTACATCGCCCACTACCTGCCATGGCTGCCGGGCGGGCTTCTGCGGATGATCGCGCGGCAGGTGTCGCGCTTCCTCTGCCATGGCGTCGACCACCTGATCGTGCCGAGCCGGCAGATGGTCGAGGTGCTTGAGCGCTATGGCGTGGAGACGCCTTCGACAGTGATCCCGACCGGTATCGACCTGGATGAGTTCAAGGGTGGCGATGGCGCCGCGTTCCGGCACCGGCATGGAATCGCGCCGGCGCGGCCGACTCTGGTCACGGTCAGCCGGCTGGCGATGGAGAAGAACATCGCCTTCCTGATCGAGGTGGTGAAGCGGCTGGTGCCGGAATTCCCCGACCTGCTCTTCATCGTCGCAGGCGAGGGGCCGGATGCGACGCGGCTGAAGCAGATGGTCGACCGGTTGGGGATCGCTGACAACGTGCGCTTCTTCGGCAACCTGGATCGGCGTACCGAACTGCTCGATGCCTACCGTGCCGGCGATGTGTTCGTGTTCGCCTCGCCGACCGAGACCCAGGGCCTGGTGCTGACCGAGGCGATGGCGTTGGGCGTGCCGGTGGTGTCGACCGCGGTGATGGGTACCGCCACAGTGTTGCAGGGCACCTGCAGCGCGCTGGTCAGTGGCGAGGACGTGGCCGAATTCGCGGGCCATGTTGCCGGGCTATTGCGTTCGCCGGAGCGTCGGGCGGCGTTGTCGGCCGCGGGTCCGGCGGACGCGATGACATGGAGCACGGATGCCCTGATGGGGCGGGTGGTCGACCTCTATCAGCGGCTTGTCGATGAAGGATGAGTGCAGGGTTCACGTCACGGGACGTGCCCGTCCGGCGGCGGCAAGCGCGGCCAGGGCGAGCAGGCCGGATACGCCCAGAATCGACGCATAGGCCAAGGTTGGCGCCGTGGTCAGCCGGGCCGCGAGCAGGCTGCCACTGACGGCCAGCACGGTGGCGGTGAACAAGGCATCGAACAGCTGCAGTGCGGATGCGCTGTCGCCCTGGCGGCCATCCGGTGCCAGTTCCAGCGTGAGCACGGCCAGGGTCGGGCGGGTCAGGCCCATGCCGAGTCCCGCCGCGACCCAGCCGCACAGGGCAATCGCCACCGGCATGTCGGCCCAGGCGGCGGTCGCGGTGGCGGCCGTTCCGGTCACCAGCAGCGCCAGCCCGGCCTGCATCAGGCGCACCGGCTCGCATCCATCCAGTCGCGAGCGCAGCCACGAGCCCAGCGACCAGCCGATCGCCCCCAGCGTCAGCGCCATGCCCGCCTGGGCCGGGGCGAAGCCGTGTTCGCGCGAGAGCATCAAGGGCAGCAGGGCCTCGGTGCCGAAGAAGGCCGCCGAGGCCAGCCCGCGCAGGGCTACCACCGTCGGCAGACCGCGTGCCAGCCTCAAGGTTCCAGCCGGCAGCAGTTGCCGGCAGGCCAGCATCAGCAGAAGGATCGCGAACGCACACAACATCCAGCCAGCAGTGGTGCCCATCCGTGCGGCCGGGTGGAGCAGCATGGCGCCGCCGGCGGCGATGGCCGCCCAAGCCAGCCGTGGCCACAACGATGTGGTCGTTGCACGCGCGGTGTTGTCGCTGCCGGCAATCCGGACCGGGCCGAGCACCAGCGGCGCGACCATCACCGTGCCCGCGGCCACCGCCAGGAACACCAGTCGCCAGTGCAGGTGTTCGACGATCAGGCCGCTCAGTGCCGGGCCGACCATGGCCGGCACCACCCAGGCCGCGGAGAAGGCGGCGAACATGCGCGCATGCAGCGCTTTCGGATAGGCCTGCGCGACCACGATGTAGAGCGCGACCGACAGCAGTCCGCCCCCGAGCCCCTGCGCCGCGCGGCCGAGAATGAAGACGCGCATGTCGGTGGCCAGTCCGGCGGCCAGAAGACCGAGCACGAAAGCCACGATGCCGGCCCTTAGCGGCGGATGCGCGCCGCGGGCGTCGCTCCATTGTCCGCCGGCCACCAGACCGATTACGCTGGCTGCGAGCGTGGTGCCAAACGCCATCGCATACATCGACAGTCCGTCAAGGGCGGTGGCGATGGTGGGCATCGCGGTTGCCACGCCGAGTGCCTCGAAGGCATACAGCGCTTCGAGCATGACGATGGCCACAGTCATGGTGCGATAACGGGGCGAGAGCAGGCCATCCGGGCGAGCGGCCGGGTCGGTGTGCGATGTGGCCAGGGTGGTGGACATCGATGGGGCGCCTGGATTAATGGGGGTGTGGCAGGGCACGCGCTCGCATCTAAGGTTGCATGCGGCATGGCGGAAGCGCGAGGATATGACCTCAAGTTTGGTTGAGGTCAACAGGCGGTGATATGGGACTAAGCTCCGAACTCAGCGTCGGCCACGTGGCCGAACGCAGCGGCGTGGCGGTATCGGCATTGCACTTCTACGAATCGAAGGGCCTGATTCACAGCCACAGGACCGCCGGCAACCAGCGTCGTTACGGGCGCGACACTCTACGGCGATTGGCGGTGATCCGGGTCGCGCAACGGGTCGGGATCCCGTTGGCGACGATCCGCGAGGCCCTGGCCACGCTGCCGGACAACCGCACACCGACGCGCAAGGACTGGATGCGGCTGTCGACGCGCTGGCGCGAGGAGCTGGACGAACGCATCCATCAGCTGACCCGGCTCAGGGACACGCTTGGCGAATGCATCGGTTGCGGCTGCCTGTCGCTGGAGCGTTGCAGGCTGGCCAACCCGGGCGACCGCCTGCATGAAGACGGGGCGGGCGCCCGGCGCTGGGAGGAATAGGAAAGAAGAGAAAGAGGAAAGAATCCGACCGGGCCGTTTTTCGGCCGTCGCGTCGTCGTGGTCCGGGCGGGCCCTGGCCCGGCAAGCGAAGCGTCTTCGCGCTCATTGGCCGTCGGTCCCGGGTAAGGCCTGCGGCCTTGCCCGGGCCAAGGTGAAACGGGAGTGGAGGACGTCTCAGTGTGCGTGCGCGAGCTTGCCCAAGGCGTGGTCGAGAACGCGCTGCAGCTTGCGGGCGGCGCCGGATACGGCAGAGGCGACGGTATCGGCGTCTTCGGAGGCGGTCATCGGCGGCCGGCCTTCGAGCCGGGCTTCCATCAGGCAGACCTTGTCGTTGCCGCCGCTCTTGCCTCCGTTTTTGTCGCGGACGTGGACTTCGATTCGGGTGATCTGGTCGCCGAAGCGGTCGAGTGACCCCGCGACGGAAGATTCGACATGCCGCGTCAGGGATTCATCGTGCTGGACGTGGCTGTCGGTGTTGATCTGTACCTTCATTGCGCCTCCATTGTAGTTCTTGGGAGGGCGGATCGTCGGTTCGCGTCCGCCCGGCACCATCTAGGTAGTGCCTGTACTCAGACCACGCGAAGGGCGTCAGGTTCCGGCCGGAGTAAGAGCCGGATAGCTCTCCCCCCTTCCGGCTGCGACTGAACGTGGTGAAGCATCCGGGTTCAGGGCGTGGGACGTATACCCGGCGTAGAATCCGCCGATGTTCGTCAATATCGCCGCCTACCATTTCACTCCGGTCGACGATCCGGCCGTTCTCGCCGCGCGCCTGCGCGACTTTGCCGAATCGGGCGAGCTGCGCGGTACCGTGCTGGTCGCCGGAGAGGGGGTCAACCTGTTCCTGGCCGGTACGGCCAAGGCCATCGAGGGCTTCCTCGACGCGTTGCGTGAGGACGTGCGCTTCGCCGATGTCGTCGTCAAGTACAGCCACAGCCGCACGCAGCCATTCTCCCGCCTCAAGGTCAAGCTCAAGCGCGAGATCATCGCCTTCCGCCGCGAGGATGCCTCGCCACTGGTCGGGCGTGCGCCGACGGTGGCGCCGGCCGACCTCGCGCGTTGGCTGGAGCGGGGGCATGACGACGACGGCCGCCGGGTGGTGATGCTCGATACCCGCAACCGCGAGGAGGTCGGCCACGGCACCTTCGCCAATGCGCTGACCCTGCCGATCGACAACTTCACCGACCTGCCCGACGCGCTGGAGCCGCACCGCGAGGCGCTGGCCGACGCCACCGTGGTCAGTTTCTGCACCGGCGGCATTCGCTGCGAGAAGGCGGCGCTGTGGATGCACGCCACCGGCATGGACAACGTGTTGCAGCTCGACGGCGGCATCCTCGGCTACTTCGAACAGGTTGGCGGTGCGCACTACGACGGCCGCTGCTTCGTGTTCGACGAGCGTGTCGCGCTGGATCCCGGACTGGCGCCGCTGGTCGATGCAGGCGATGTCGATGACGACATGGAAGATGCCGCCCGGGAAGCATCCGGCACCGGCAGGCAGGCGGCCTGACGCTGCCAGGCCACCTGCTGCGGGAGTTGCGGCGCCTGGG
The DNA here is from genome assembly GCF_006547045.1 of Lysobacter alkalisoli. Lineage (NCBI taxonomy): Bacteria > Pseudomonadati > Pseudomonadota > Gammaproteobacteria > Lysobacterales > Lysobacteraceae > Marilutibacter > Marilutibacter alkalisoli. Next base: position 2,148,935 of record NZ_CP041242.1, on the reverse strand, counting down.
CGCCTGAGAGATGGGGCCGGGAGGGCTCAGACGTTGACGTTGGCCATGGCTGCCGCCGGATAACGGGTGCCAGCGACTTCGTAGTGGGCCAGGACTTCGTCCAGTTGGGCCCACTCGGCGGCGTCCAGCGCCAGCGTCGTCGCGGCCGCGTTTTCGTCCAGGCGGCTGATCCGGCGCGTGCCGGGAATCGGCACGATGTCTGGCCCGCGATGCAGCAGCCAGGCCAGCGCCAGTTGTGCCGGCGTGCATCCGCGTGCCTGCGCCAGTTCGGTCACCGCCTGTACCAGCGCACGGTTGACGTCGATGTTGCCGTCCTGGAAGCGCGGGTTCTGCCGTCGCCAGTCATCGGCGGCGAGCCTATCGGTCGATGGGATCGCTCCGGTGAGGAAGCCGCGACCGAGCGGGCTGTAGGCGACGAAGCCGACGTGCAGTTCGCGGCAGGCCACGAGGGCGTCGTTCTCCACGTCGCGCGTCCACAGCGAATACTCGCTCTGCAGCGCAGCGATCGGATGCACGGCGGCGGCACGGCGCACGGTGTCGCCTGAAGCCTCGGACAGGCCGAGGTGGCGCACCTTGCCGGCCTCGACCAGTCGCGCCATCGCGCCGACGGTGTCCTCGACCGGCACCTTGGGGTCGACGCGGTGCTGGTAGTACAGGTCGATGTGGTCGACGCCGAGTCGCTTCAGGCTGGCATCGCAGGCCGCGGCGACGTATTTGGGCGAGCCGTCGATGCCAAGGAAGGTGCCGTCGGCTGCGCGCACATTGCCGAACTTGGTCGCCAGCACGACTTCGTCGCGGCGACGGGCGAGGACCTTGGCCAGCAGCGCCTCGTTGCGGCCGACGCCGTACATGTCGGCGGTGTCGAGGAAGTTCACGCCGATGTCGATGGCATGGTCGAGCACGGCCAGGTTGGCCTGCTCGTCGGACGGGCCATAGAAGTCGGACATGCCCATGCAGCCGAGGCCGATCGTGGACACGGTGAGGCCTTGTCCAAGTTGGCGGCGTGGAACGGTGGTCGTGGCGGGGGAGGTCATGGCAGGCTCCTGGGGGTGTGGATTGGGGCAGTGCGGGCAGGCTAGGTCCGGTCGCGCCCGGTCCGGTAGCAGGTTGCCGCAGGATTCTTGCCCGATCCTGCATGTTGATCGGCAGGCTTCAGCGGAGAATGAGTGCGCGACGTATGCTTGGTCGCACGTCAACTGCCATTAAAATCATGCAATTGCAGACGAAATCAAAAGCCATGCCTGCGCCGGCCGCCGATCCCCGTCAGCAGGAGCTGTCCGAACGGATTGCCCGATTGGTGCCAGGTGATGGCGTGCATGGCTCAGCCTGGGAATCCCTGACCCTGATCCAGGCCAGCACGCCCAATGACGGCCTGCCATCGGTCTACGAGCCCTGCCTGTGCGTGGTCGTGCAGGGCAGCAAGCGGGCGCTGGTGGGCGACCGGGTGTTCCACTACGACCCGCTCAACTACCTGGTGGTGTCGGTGACCCTGCCGGCGGTGGGGCAGATCCTGGAAGCCAGTCCGGAACGCCCTTACCTGTGCCTGCGGCTGGACATCGATACCGAGGAGGTCTCGCGGCTGATGCTGGATCTGGGTCCCGGTGCCGCGACGGCAACGGCGGGCGCTGGCGAGCCGGGGTTGTATGTGGCCTCGATGTCGGGAGCCCTGCTCGATGCGTTGCTGCGGCTGGTGCGCCTGCTGGACGAGCCGCGCGAGCTGCCGGTACTGGCGCCGGCAGCGTGCCGCGAGATCCACTACCGGGTGTTGATGGGCGAACTCGGCCACCGCCTGCGCGACCTGGCGGTGCACGATGGGCGGACGCAGCGGGTGGCACGTGCGATCGAGTGGATCCGGTCGCGTTTCGACCAGTCGCTGCGGATCGAGTCGCTGGCCGAGGCGGTGCACATGAGTCCGTCGTCGCTGCACCACCAGTTCAAGGCGGTGACGGCAATGTCACCGCTGCAGTTCCAGAAGCAGTTGCGCCTGCACGAGGCGCGGCGGTTGATGTTCAGCGAGGGACTGGAGGCGGCCTCGGCCGCGCACCGGGTCGGTTACGAGAGTCCGTCGCAGTTCAGCCGCGAATACCGTCGGCTGTTCGGCGCGCCGCCGCGGCGCGAGGTGCGGGCGATGCGGGGAGTGCTGGAGTGATGGTGTGAGATCGGTTCGTATCCCGCGGAAGCCGGCTGCCATGCCTTTGCGGGACGCGCCGTGAATACGTCCATGTAGGCTCTTCCGCAACATCCATGTTGCGGACGGTCCCGCAAAGGCATGGCAGCCGGCTTCTGGATGGTTGGCCGGCGCTCATGGTGGAAATCTCCTTGACCACTCCATGCTGCGGGTGTGGCCGTAGCCACACTCGCATCCGGAAGATGTGGGGTAGAGATCAGCCCGCCAGGATCGTAGCCCGGGTAAGCGAAGCGCACCCGGGAGATCACGGTCAGCCCGCCAGTTCGATCAGCAGCTTGTTGAGGCGGCCGACGTAGCCGGCGGGGTCTTTCAACCCGTGGCCGGCGGCCAGCGAGGCCTGCTCGAACAGGATGTGGCTGAGGGCGCTGAAGCGTTCGCCGTCGCTTTCACGGTCGAGCCGTTCGATCAGCGGGTGGCCGGGGTTGAATTCGAACACCGGCTTTGACTCGGGTATGGACTGGCCGGTGGCTTCGAGTATCTGCCGCATCTGCGCACCAACGTCGTGTTCGCCGGCGGCGAGCACCGCCGGGGATTCGGTCAGGCGATGGGATACGCGCACATCCGAAACCTGGTCGCCGAGTGCGGTCTTGATCCGTCCAACCAGGCCTTCGCTGGCCTTGGCAGCTTCCTCCAGCGCGGCCTTGTCCTCGCTGGAATCCAGGCTGCCGAGGTCGAGGTCGCCACGGCTGATGTCGACGAAGGACTTGCTGTCGAATTCGCGCAGGTAGCCCATCATCCACTCGTCGATGCGGTCGCTGAGCAACAGCACCTCCACGCCCTTCTTGCGGAATACCTCCAGGTGCGGGCTGCCCTGCAGCTGGGTGTGGCTTTCGCCGATCAGGTAGTAGATCTTGTCCTGGCCGTCCTTCATCCGTCCGACATAGTCAGCCAGCGCCACCGACGGTTTGCCGCTGTCGTCAAAGGTAGAGGCGAAGCGGAACAGGGCGGCGATCTTCTCGGTGTTGCCGAAGTCCTCGGCCGGGCCTTCCTTCAGCACCTCGCCGAACTGGTCCCAGAACTTCGCGTACTTTTCCGCGTCGTCATTGGCCAGCTTGCCGAGCATGTCGAGCACGCGCTTGGTCAATGCGGTCTTCATCGAGCCGATGACCGGGCTGTTCTGCAGGATCTCGCGCGAGACGTTCAGCGACAGGTCGCTGGAATCCACCACGCCGCGGATGAAGCGCAGGTAGTGGGGCAGGAACTGGTCGGCGCGGTCGGTGATGAAGACGCGCTGCACGTACAGCTTGAGGCCGTGGCTGGCGTCGCGGTGGTAAAGGTCGAAGCCGGCGCGGCCCGGCACGTACAGCAGCGAGGTGTACTCCAGGTTGCCCTCGACCTTGTTGTGACTCCACGCCAGCGGGTCCTCGAAGTCGTGGGCGGTGTGCTGGTAGAAGCTGCGGTATTCCTCGTCGGTCACGTCGTTGCGCGGCCGGGTCCACAGCGCGCTGGCGTCGTTGACGCTCTCCCACTCGTCGCCGGCCTTGCCGTCGTCGTCCTGCTTCGGCATCTCGATCGCGGCGCCGATGTGGTCGGCGTAGCGCTTGATGATGCCGCGCAGGCGCCAGTCATCGGCGAACTCGCGGGTGTCTTCCTTCAGGTGCAGGACGATGCGGGTGCCAGGCTCGGGCTTGTCGAGGGTGGCGATGTCGAACTCGCCTTCGCCGTTCGAGCTCCAGTGCACGCCCTCGTCGGCCGGCGCGCCGGCGCGCCGGGTGAACACCTCGACCTTGTCGGCGACGATGAACGAGGAGTAGAAGCCGACGCCGAACTGGCCGATCAGCTGTGAGTCCTTCTTCTGCTCGCCGGTCATGCCGCGCAGCAGTTCGGCGGTGCCGGAACGGGCGATGGTGCCGAGGTTGGCGACGACCTCGTCGCGGTTCATGCCGATGCCGTTGTCCTCGATGGTGACGGTGCCGGCATCCTTGTCGGTGGAGATGCGGATGCGCGGCTCGCCCTGGCCTTCGAGCAGTTCGGGCCGGGCGATGGCCTGGAAGCGCAGGTTGTCGATGGCGTCGGAGGCGTTGGAGACCAGCTCGCGCAGGAAGATCTCCTGGTTCGAATACAGCGAGTGGATCATCAGCTGCAGCAGCTGCTTGACCTCGGTCTGGAAGCCGAGGGTTTCCTTGTGGGTTTCGACGCTCATGGCGGGCTCCTGTGCGCGGTGGTGCGTGGACAGGGCGCTGGATGGGGCCGTGCGGCGAGCTTTCAAGCCTCAATGTTCCGTGCCCGTCATTCCGGGCATGGGATCTGCTTTGAGTGCGTGCATGAGGACGCGCCCGGGCATGGCTCTGCAGGACACGCCGTAAACCCGTCCATGGGGGCTCATCCGCAACATCCATGTCGCGGAAGGTCCTGCAGAGCCATGCCCGGGCGCGTCTGGACAGTTGGCTGGAAAGCCGATTGCTTGCCCGGGCTACGAAACCATGGCGCTGATCAGCGCTCGCGCACGTCGAGCAGTTCGACCTCGAATACCAGCGAGCCGTTGGGCGGGATCACGCCGCCGGCACCACGGCTGCCATAGCCGAGTTCAGCCGGGATATGCAGTTCGCGCTTGCCGCCCACGCGCATGCCGGCCACGCCTTCGTCCCAGCCGCGGATCACCCGGCCGGCACCAAGCAGGAAGGTGAAAGGCTCGCCGCGGTCGACCGAGCTGTCGAACTTCTCGCCGCGCCGGTCCGGCTGGCGCTCGTCGTAGTTCCAGCCGGTGTAGTGAACGGTCACTTCCATGCCGGGGCGGGCGAGGGCGCCATCGCCTTCGTGCACGTCGATACGCTGCAGTTCGGCGACGGTGCCGCCCGGCGGCGGGCCGGGGTCGCGGCAGGCGGAGAGGGTCAGTAGCAGGCTGGCGAAGAACAGGCAGGCGAAGAGCTGGCTGGCGAATGGAATGGAGCGCTGCATCGGCACGGGTCACGATGGGCGGGCCAGTATCGCATCGCCGCCCTTCGACGTGCGCCGGCCGGAGGGGGCCGGCCGGCGTGTTGTCCCTGCCGAGGCGACTCAGGCCGCCGCTGGATCGGTGGCCTGCGGGATCAGGCGATCGTATTCGGCTTCCAGCTGGTTGAAGCTGGCCCAGAGCCCGGGCGGCGTTTCGTCGCGCAGGCGCGCGATCAGCACGCGCAGGTGGGCGTGCCAGCCGCCGGCGACGCTGAGCATGGAGTCGCGGCTTGGCAGGCGGCTGTGGGTCAGGGTCAGTTCGACCTCGCTGCCGCGCGGCTGCAGTTCGAAGGCGACCTCGGAGCCGACGCCTTCGTCGTTCTCGTTCCAGGTGATGACCAGCCGCTCATGCGGCGTGCACTCGACCACCCGCCCATGGATGCGTACCTCGTCGGCCATGTCGGCGTACTTGGCCGGTGCGGGCTCGTCGTTCTCGGTCAGCGAGTTGTTGCGGAACACCAGTTCATGACGATCACCGGGCGCGCCGAAGGCGCCGCCGGCCAGCCACTGGCGGCGCAGTTCCGGTTCGGTCAGGTAGCGCCAGACACGCTCGACCGGGCCGGGCAGGGTGCGTTGCAGGCGGATGGTGTCGGCCGCGAGCAGGGTGCCGTGGGCATCGTTGTTCATGTTCATCGACTCACTCCTTCTTCTTGCGTTTGCGCCGCTGGGGAGGGACAGGCGCGGGGACAGGGCGGGCGGCATCGTCCGCCCTCAGCAGGGCTTCCAGGGCATCCAAGCGGCTGTTCCAGAAGCGTTCGTAGTGGCGGATCCATTCCAGGCCGGCGTGCATCGGCATGGCCTCGAGGTGGCAGGTGTGGGTGCGGCCGCTGATCTCGCGCCGGACCAGGCCGGCGTGTTCGAGCACCTTGATGTGCTTGGAGGCCGCGGCCAGCGACATCTCGAACGGCGCAGCCAGCTCGCCAACCTTGTGCGGTTGCCGGGCCAGCGCCTGCAGCATCGAGCGCCGGGTCGGGTCGGACAGGGCGTGGAACAGGGCGTCCAGTGTTTGCGGATTATTTTCAACCATGTGGTTGACTATCCGCAGGTGCAGGACAAATGTCAACCGTTTGGTGAAATGTTTGTGCGGTGGCCGACAAGCGGTCATGGCGCTCCGGTGCCGGTCTCATGGCCCGACTCGCACATCCCTCCCGCGCTGCTGCGGGAGGGATGTGTTGCGTACAGATTGCGTGGCGATATGGAGCAGGCTCACTGAACGGGTTCTTGCGTCGCCTCGGCCAACTGATCGAGGGCCTCCGCCAGGGTGACTTCGCCCCGGAAGCCGCCGGCACTGGTGACTGCCTGCTGGTGCTCGATGGCATGCGCGAACCGGACCGCGGGGTCGTCCTGCAGGCGTTCGTACAAGGCCTTCAATCGCGGATAGTCGGCCAGATCGATGACGTCGTCGTGGTAACGGGTCCATCGCGCGATGCCCGCGAAATACGCGTCGGCCAGACTGCGCTGCCCACCCAGCAGCCAGGGCTGATCGCCGAGCATGGCCTCGAGGTCCGCATGGGCCTTCTCCACCAGTGCCCGCCCGTACTCGCGCAGTGCCTGTTTCTCGGTGTCGCCGATCGAATGCTCCAGCAGGTACCAGAGAGGCGCGAAGGCGCCGAAATAGGTGGTGTTGAGGTAGGCCAGCATCTGGTTGAGCCGGTCGAACTCCGGCGTGCCCTGGGCGAAGGCCAAGCCATTGCTCGTGGCCTGGGAACCGAGGTGATTGAGGATCGCCAGGCTCTCGCGGAGCAGGTGTCCATCGGCGGTCAGCAGGGAGGGGGTCTCGGCGACCGGATTGATGCGGCGGTAGGCCTCGCTGGTGGCGACCTCGGGCATCTCGATCCGGCACAGACGATAGGGCAGGCCAAGCCATTCCAGGGCGACGATGGAGCCGAATGAACAGCCGGAGGGGACGCCGTAGAAGAGGATGGGGGACATGGTCAGGTGCTCCTGTGTGGGTTGGGTTCGCCCGCGTTGCGGGGCACCTGAAATCTATTGACATGGACGATGGCTGAGTAGTCGTCTAGATTGACTTCGAATGTCCACATACATGGACGATGTCCGTGCTCAATCTCAATGACCTGCAATTCTTCGTCGCCGCGGTGGAGCAAGGGAGCTTCGCCGCGGCCGCCCGGCATCTCGGCGTGCCCAAGTCCACCGTCAGCAAGCGCGTGGCCGCGCTGGAGGAAGCGCTGTCGGCGCGCCTGATCCACCGCACCTCGCGCAGTTTCGTGCTCACCGACCTTGGCCGCGACTTCCACGAGCATGCACGTGCCGCGCTGATCGAAACCGAGGCGGCCGAGAGCGTGGTGCGGCAACGGCAGGCCGAGCCCCGCGGCGTGGTGCGCCTGACCTGCTCCATCCCCACCGCGCAGGGCGTGCTGGCCGTGCATCTGCCCGTGCTGGCACGCGCCCACCCGCGGTTGCGGCTCGAGGTCGAGGTCACCGACCGCTTCGTGGATCTGTTGCAGGAGAACGTCGACATCGCCCTGCGCTGCCACCGGATGCCGCTGCCCGATTCCGGGCTGATCCAGCGCCAGCTGCTGGTGGAACCCTTCATCCTGGTCGCCTCGCCGGCCTATCTCGCCGACCGTGGCCAGCCGGACACGCCGGCAGACCTGGCCTCGCACGCGGGCCTGCCGAGTGCGCCGACCGCGCGCGAATGGCGGCTGACCGGTCCCGATGGGGCGGAATGCGCCGTCGCCCCGCAGCCGGCCATGGTTGCGAACGAATCCAGCGTGCTGATCGGAGCTGCGTGTGCCGGGCTCGGCATCACCTGCTTGCCGGAACCGATGTGCCGCCAGGCCATCGCCGCCGGCATGCTCGCCCGCGTATTGCCGGACTGGCAGGCAGGTACGATCACCACCACCCTGTTGACCACCCATCGTCGTGGGCAACTGCCCGGCGTGCGCGCCGTGATGGACTTCCTTGTCGACCGCGTCGGCGCGGAGTGACGCCGCGGCCGGGTTCCTGCTACCGGTTCAACGCGAGAGCCAGGCCACCGCACCGCGACCGGCGCGCAGGCCGCTCGCGAAACAGGCCTGCAACAGGTAGCCGCCGGTCGGCGCTTCCCAGTCGAGCATCTCGCCGGCGCAGAAGATGCCGGAGAGGTCACGACCTTGCAGATCATGACTGGACAGGGGGCGCAGCATCAGAGAGTCGTCGAGTGCTTCCAGGCGCACGCCACCTGCACTGCTGATCGCCTCGGCAATCGGTCGTGGCTGCTTGAGCACGAGAGGCAGGCGTTTGATCGCGGCGGCGATCCTGCCTGCATCGTCGAGTGCCTCCGGGCCGAGGGTTTCGATCACCAGCGCGGCCTTCGCCGCGGACAGTCCGCCCTGGCGACGCAGGTGCTCGACGCGGCTGCGCTTGCCGCGCGGGCGGGCGAGGTCGCGTTGCAGGCGTTCGAGGTCGCGGCCCGGGGCGAGGTCGAGGGTCAGACTGGCTCTGCCGTCGCGGGCGATCGCCTCGCGCAGGTCGGCCGAAAGGGCATAGACCAGGCTGCCTTCGATGCCCGTTTCCGTCAGCACGCACTCGCCCTGCAATGCGTGTTCGCCGCCGGCATCGCGCCAGTGCGCGATCACGGGCTTCAACGGCGCGCCTGCGTGGCGGGCAAGGTGTTCGCTCCAGCCGATATCGAAGCCGCAGTTGGCCGGCTTGAGCGGAGCGACGTCGATGCCACGTGCCATCAGTGATGAGACCCAGCTGCCGTCGGAGCCCAGTTGCGGCCAGCTGCCACCGCCGAGTGCCAGCACCGTGGCTGGCGCCTGCAGCGCGATCTCGCCAGCGGGTGTCTCGAAGCGCAGCGCGCCGTCGTCACCCCAGCCCAGCCAGCGATGGTGGACGTGGAAGCGCACGCCCTGCTCGCGCAGCCGCCTTACCCAGCCGCGCAGCAGCGGCGCGGCCTTGCGGTCGTCCGGGAACACGCGTCCGGAGGTGCCGACGTAGGTTTCGATACCAAAGCCGCGCGCCCAGTCGCGCAGGGCATCGGCATCGAAATCGTCGAGCCAGCGACCGACCTCGGCGGCGCGCTCGCGGTAGCGGGTGTCGAAGGCCGGACGCGGCTCGCCATGAGTCAGGTTGAGCCCGCCCTTGCCGGCGATCAGGAACTTGCGTCCGACCGAGCCCTTGGCCTCGAACAGGTCGACCTCGATGCCGGCCGCCCGTGCGGTTTCGGCCGCCATCAGGCCGGCGGGGCCGCCGCCGATGACGGCGAGGCCGGGCAGGGTGGTCGGGATGGAGGGCATGCGTGGCGACGGCATCGGGACAGGGGCCGACATTATGCCGGCTGCCGACTCTCGCCCCGGCTGCGGTAATGTCAGCGCCTTGTGCATGGCGGGAGCCGGGAATGGGGAACAGCAGGCAAGGGGTGGGGCAAGGGGCGATGGGACGGGCGATCACCGGTTTGATGCTTGGGGTGGCGCTGTCGATGGCGGTTGTGCCTTCGATGGCGCAGGAAGCCGCCCCCGCGAGCGAGGCCAGCACGCTGGCCGCTTTCGATGCCTTCGTCGAAGCCACCCGCGAAACCTTCGACGTGCCCGGCATCGCCGTGGCCATCGTCAAGGACGGCGAGGTCGTGCTCGAAAAGGGCTACGGCTTCAAGAGCCTGGAATCGCGCGAGCCGGTCGAGCCACAGACGCTGTTCGCGATCGCCTCGCTGACCAAGGCCTTCACCTCCGTCTCGCTGTCGATCCTCGCCGACGAGGGCGAACTGTCGCTCGACGACCGCGTCATCGACCACCTGCCATGGTTCCGCATGTCGGACGCCTACATCACGCAGGAGATGCGTATCCGCGACCTGCTCGTGCACCGCAGCGGGCTGGCACTGGGTGCCGGCGACCTGCTGTACTGGCCGACCACCGACTACAGCACGGAGGAGGTGGCGCGACGTCTGCGCGACGTGCCGATCGACGGCAGCTTCCGCGGCCAGTACGCCTACGACAACATCCTCTACGGCGTCGCCCAGCTGGTGATCGAGGCGGCCAGCGGGCAGTCGTATGCCGACTTCCTGCAGCAGCGCATCCTCGACCCGCTCGGCATGGCCGGCACCCGCTTCAACAGCGATCGCCTGCAGCCCGGCGACAACGTCGCCACCGGCTATGCCAAGGCCGATTTCAAGGACGTGCAGCCGGCACCGCGCATGGCCTGGGCCAACGTCTCCGGTGCGGGCGGTCTGTACTCCAGCGTCCACGACCTGACCCGCTGGATGAGCATGCACCTGGCCGGCGGCACCTACCGCGATGCGGCCGGAACCGAGCAACGGCTGTTCAGCGAGAAGCGCCAGCAGGCGATGTGGACGGTGGTGACGCCGCGCGCGGTCGGCAAGGCGCCGGTGCCCGAACTCGAGCCGGCGATGCCGAACTTCTCCGGCTACGGCGAAGGCTGGAGCCTGACCGATTACCGCGGCGAAAAGCTGGTCTGGCACACCGGCGGCTGGCCGGGCATGGTGTCGCGGCTGACCCTGGTGCCGTCGAAGGGCATCGGCATCATCGTGCTGACCAATGCCGAAGTCGGTGCGGCGTTCAACGCGGTCACCATGCGCGCGCTGGACGCGATGCTCGATGTGCCGGGGCACCATGAGCCAACGCGCGACTGGAACGCCGCCTATGCCTCAGCGGTAGCCAAGAGCCGGGATGAGGCCGGGGAGGACTGGCGGAAGCACCTGGCCGCACGCGATGCGAAGTCGAAACCTTCATTGCCGTTGACGGGCTATGCGCGTACCTATCGCGACCCGTGGTACGGCAACATCGACGTTTCCATGCAGGACGGCAGGTTGCTGATGCAGTTCGCGCACACCCCGGTGCTGCGCGGTTCGCTGGAACACTGGCATCACGACACCTTCATCGTCCGTTGGCATGAGCGCTGGTTGAATGCAGATGCCTTCGTCACCTTCTCGCTGAACCCGGATGGCAAGGTCCGCGAGGCACGGATGGAGGCGATCTCGCCGCTGACCGACTTCAGCTTCGACTTCCATCATCTGCGGCTCAAGCCGGTGGAGCAGGGCGAAACGAACGACGAATGAAGCTGGAGGTGCGCGGTGAGCTGGCTGGGAATCGTCCTGATCGTGCTGGGCATCTGGCTGGCGTTCAAGGTCACCGGCTGCCTGCTGAAGGTGCTGGTCTGGGGGCTGGTGCTGCTGTGCGCCTACTGGTTGCTCGCACCGCTGCTCGGACTGCCCTGGCCGCCGTGGTCTGCGGCTGCTCCGTTGCCACCAACGTAGTCCGCATACGCCTTGCGCGGCGAGAATGGCATCAGTCCCTGTGCCCAGACTCCGCGCGGTACGGTTTCCAGTTTCATCACCCCGTATTCCTCCGGCCATTGCCCGCGCGGCGGCCGGCGGAAGGTGCCCATCAGCATGTCGACCAACGGCAGGTGGATCGCATAGTTCACGTCCACGTAGTCGGCGTGCCGGGCGTGGTGCCAGTGGTGATAGCGCGGGGTGACCAGTACGTATTCCAGCCAGCCGAAGTCCATGCGCAGGTTGGCGTGCGCGAGCACCGCCTGCACGCCGACCAGGATCACGTAGCCGTTGATCGCTTCGGCCGAAAAGCCGAGCACGACCAGCGGCAGCAGCACCGCGCTGCGGGTGAGCACGATCTCGACCAGGTGAATGCGTGATCCGGCCAGCCAGTCCATGCGTCGGCTCGAATGATGCACGGCATGGAAGCGCCACAGCCAGGGGATGTTGTGATACGCCCGGTGCAGCAGCGCCTGTGCCAGGTCGGCGACGAAGACCGCGATCAGGAACTGCAGCCATACCGGCAGCGACTGGATCGCGGCCTTGAGCGCCGGAAACGCCGCGAATGCTGCAACCGTCGAGGTCGAGGCAGTCACCGCGATCAGCAGGAACTGGACCAGCACGTGGCTCATGAAGAAATAGGCCAGGTCGGTGCGCCACTCGTGCCGGAGCGGCGACATTGGCCGCACCGGAAGCATCCTTTCGATCGGGATGAAGACCAGCGCCGAGAAGAACAGCGAGATCACGAACCAGTCCAGCCCCAGCGAGAACGGCGTCGATTCGATCGAATCGAAGTGCACCGTGGCGCCGCCCAGCAGCACCGCCAGCGCCGCGCTGCCGACCCCGACCAGTGCGACCCGCTTGTTGCGGTTGCGCAGGATCGCCAACGTGCCGAGCAGGAACGCCACGACCAGCCCGGCCAACAGCAGCTGGCGCGCGAACTGCTCGCTGTAGACGGCGCGAAAATCGCGGCTGGTCAGCAGTTCGGGGAAATGGAAACACAGCACGCCGAGCAAGGCCGAAAGGCCCAGTCCGGCGGAAATCCAGGCGAACCACGAGCGCTGCGCAGGTTCCATGCGTATCCCCCTTCAGTGAGTTCCGCAGAAGTTAGTCGAACAGCGGCCGCGTCGCCACATCGCTTTGGGGGAGGTTCCGCGGGCGAGGACTCATGGGCGCTGATGAACCCCCGTGTGGTGGATGTTTCCGGGTTCAACAGCGCACGGGTGGCGACCGGCGAGGCCCTCCCCGGCAAGGTATGGCTGCGACAGGTGCTCCTGCATCGCGAATCTGGATGAACGCGTCTTGACATCACCAAGCGGCCGTCGGGGTCATCATGTCGAGGGAATCTTCATCTTGCGCGTACGAAGCGCGGTCCACCTGATATGGGAAAGCGCACTGGGACAGGGTCGTTGAACGGGGCGGAGACTGGCATGGATCATTCGATGACGCCACAGCGTCTGGGGGTGGATCGCCTGGTACTGGCGCTCCTCATTGGTGTGAGCGCCTGGTTGTCCCTGGTGCTGGTGCGCGGACCCGGTGAGTTGTCTGCGATCTGGATCGGCAATGGCCTCCTTGCGGGCTGGCTGCTGTCCAGGTCGACGCGCCTGTGGCCGGGCTACGTGGCGGTGGGGTTCCTCGCCGACTTTCTTGCGCACGTGCTGACCGGAGATCCGGCAACGTATGCCGCCGCCATCGGGATCAGCAATGTCATCGAGGTGTTGATCGTTGCCGGTTTCGTCAGGTGGCGCGTGCCCGATGTGGGCGATCCCAGGACCTGGGTCAGGTTGGGCGGCATCGCGACAGGCAGTACGCTGGTGGCCTGTGCGGTGTCGGGCATCCTCGCCGCCACGATCGTCGCCACCCTGAAAGACGGCTCGTTCCTGCGCGGCCTGTTCAGCTGGTACGCAGCACATGTCGTCGGCATGGTGATATTCGCCACGACGACCCTCGTCGTCCATCGCGAAGGGTTGCGACCGGTGGTGGTATCGGGAAAGCTCGGGAGCTTCGTCGGCGTGATGCTGTTGCTGGCGGTGGTCGCCACCACCGTGTTCTTCTTCAGGTATCCGCTGCTCTTCCTGGCGTATCCCCCGCTGCTGCTGGGTGCGGTCCGGCACGGTTTCGCCGGCGTTGCCGTCGGGGTGATGCTGCTCGCGGTCATCGGCAGCGTCGCAACGGCGATGGGGTACGGCCCGCTGTGGTCGATCGAGGGCATCGGCGCGTCCGGACGCATTGCGTTGCTACAGCTGTACATTGCCGGCGGCTGCCTGATGACGATCCCGGTGGCGCTGGCGATGGGCGAGCGCAGGCAGCTGACGGCGCGCGTGCGCGACAGCGAGCGTCGCTACAAGCTGCTCGCGGACTACTCGCACGACGTCGTGGTGCGGATGCGTACGGACGGCGAACGGTTATACGTTTCGCCTTCGGCCAAGGACATGCTCGGCTGGGATCCGGACGAAATGCTCGGCTCGCGCTGGAACCTGGTGCATCCGGACGATCGCGAGCGCCAGGCCGAGGCGATGGCCGATGTCATCAGCTCCGGCCAGGCGAGGACGGACGTCTACCGCGTGCGCCACAAGGATGGCCACTACGTCTGGGTGGAAGCGGCGGTGCAGCCGATCCCAAGCGCCGACCGGAAGGGTGAATTCGACATCATCTATGCCAATCGCGACGTCAGCAGCAGGGTCGCCGCCGAGGAGGCGCTGGAGGAAAGCCGGCGCGAACTCGAGCGCCTCGTCCGTATCGACACGTTGACCGGCCTGGCCAACCGGCGCCAGTTCGAGGAACGCATGTCGCTGGCGCTCCAGCGTCTGCAGCGACACGGGCATCCACTTGCCCTGATCTACCTTGATGTCGATCACTTCAAGGGCATCAACGACACCCATGGCCATGACGTGGGCGATCAGATCCTGTGCGCATTCGCGCAGCGCCTCCGGGAGAACGTCCGCGCGATCGATCTTCCGGCGCGTATTGGCGGCGATGAGTTCGTGGTCATCGTCGAGGATGCGGCCGTCCCGGATGCCGCCGAAACGATCGCAAGCAAGTTGATCGAAGCGACGGGCCGGCCCGTTCCGGTGAATGGCACGGCCTTGAAGATCACGACCAGCATTGGTATCGCCTACGCGCACGTGCCCGTCGATGCCAGGACACTGATGTCGATCGCGGACGCCGCCTTGTATGGGGCCAAAAAGGCGGGCCGGAATACGTACTGCGTCAAGCCGCTGGGCGGCCCGCTGGAGTGCTGATCCCTGAGCGCGGCCGGTGCCGCGCGGTCATACCGCCAGGCCGGCGGCGTGGCCGGATGCCCACGCCCACTGGAAGTTGTAGCCGCCCAGCCAGCCGGTGACGTCGACGACCTCGCCGATGAAGTACAGCCCCGGCACATGGCGGGATTCCATCGTGGACGACGACAGGCCGTTGGTGTCGACCCCGCCCAGGGTCACCTCGGCGGTGCGGTAGCCCTCGGTGCCGCTGGCGACCAGCGGCCAGCTTTCGATCACCTGTGCCAGTTCGCGCAGTTGCGGCAGGTTGAACTGCCTCATCGGCCGGTGCGCGGGATTGCCCGGCAGCCAGACCTCGCACAGACGCTGGGCAAAGCGCTTGGGCAACACCTCGCCGAGCACGGTCTTGAGTTCCGCGGCCGGGCGCTCGGCCTGCTGGTGTTGCAGCCATTCCAGCGCATCCTCGCCGGGCAGCAGGTCCAGCCGCAGGTCGTCGCCGGGTTGCCAGTACGAGGAGATCTGCAGGATCGCCGGGCCACTGATGCCGCGGTGGGTCACCAGCATCGCGTTGCTGAAACTCTGGCCGTTGCAACTGGCGGTGACCGGCAACGACACGCCGCTCAGGTCGGCCATGCGCTCCTGGTGCTTGCCGCTGAGGGTCAGCGGGACCAGGCCGGCACGGGTCGGCAGCACGTCGTGTCCGAACCGGCGCGCGAGGTCGTAGCCGAAACCGGTCGCGCCCATGCTCGGGATCGACAAGCCGCCGCTGGCGACCACCAGCTTCGGGGCGCGTAACGTCCCGCGGGTGGTTTTCAGACGGAAGTTCCCATGAGAACTGCCGTCGTCGTCATGGTGCACCTGCTCGATCGAACACGATGTCTCGATGTGCACGTCGGCATCCGTGCACTCATCGACCAGCATCTTCACGATCAGCTTGCTCGACACATCGCAGAACAGCTGCCCGAGTTCCTTCTCGTGATACGCGATGCGGTGGCGTTCGACCATGTCGATGAAATGCCACGGCGTGTAGCGCGCCAGTGCGGACTTGCAGAAGTGCGGGTTGGCCGAGAGGAAGTTGGCGGGCGAGGTGCCGGTATTGGTGAAATTGCAGCGGCCGCCGCCGGACATCAGGATTTTCTTGCCGACCCGGTTGGCATGCTCGACCACGCGCACGCGCAGCCCGCGCCGGCCGGCGGTGAGCGCGCACATCAGCCCGGCGGCACCGCCGCCGATGATGATCACGTCGCAGGTATTGCCCGCCGTCGGGGTCATGCCATCACTGTGGGGCGACACGCACATCCGGCCGCAGCGCGACGCTGCCGAGTTCGCCCATCAACTGCAGTTCGCGGTCCTGGATCAGCGCCTGCAGACGCATGCCACGCTTGCCGATGGCCGCGAGTTCGTCCACCGTCCCGGGCGGGAGGTCGAGGACGGTCAGGTTCTTCAGCCGGGTCAAGGAGCTGGCGATCTTGCCCCACCAGATTTCGGCCGAGTTGCCGCTGTAGTTGATCACCACCACCTGACGGGCACGCGCGCAGGCCTTCTTGATGCGCGACTCGTCCGGTTGGCCGAGGTCGATCCACAGGTCGATGTCGCCGGTGTAGTCGCGCTGCCAGAGGTCCGGATCCTCCTCGGTGCTCAGGCCGCGGCCGAATTCGAGACGATCGCTCGCGTAGAGGGCAAAGGCGACCACGCGCACCATCAGCCGCTGGTCGGTTTCGGACGGGTGCTGGGCCAGGGTCAGGTCATGGGTGGCGTAGTAATGCCGGTCCATGTCGCTGATCTGCAGCTCCGCCTTGACGACGGTGGAATTGAGGGCCATGTGCGGTTCACCGCGAAAAAGAGCGCCATTCTATCGTTCTGGCGTTTGCGCGGGTGATGCTGGCGGCTGCGCGCGCCTGCGACGCCGGCGACGGCTATCCTGCCCGCATGACCCGGCACGACTACGCTACCGATGGCGGCATTCCAGATGGTGTCCGCGCCAGCCGTTTCCAGCTGCCGCCGGGGCCGTGGACGACGGTGCTGGACGGGCTGTGCGCGGCGTTTCCGCGGATCGGCCGCGACACCTGGCGCGACCGCTTCGCGCGCGGCCGGGTCCTCGACGGCGCGGGCGAGCCGCTGGCGCCGGATGCGCGCTACCGCATCGGCATGGAGGTCCGCTACTTCCGCGAGGTGGCGCAGGAGCCGACCATTCCGTTCGAGGAGGGGCTTATCCATGTCGATGAACACCTGGTGGTCGCCGACAAGCCGCACTTCCTGCCGGTCGCCCCCGCCGGTGCCTTCGTGGCCGAAACGTTGCTGGGGCGGCTGACGCGACGCCTGGGCAACCCGGACCTGGTGCCGCTGCATCGGATCGACCGCGGCACCGCCGGGCTGGTGATGTTCTCCGCCAACCCGGCCACCCGGGCCCGCTACCAGTCGCTGTTCCCGCAAAGGCGCATCTGCAAGATCTACGAAGCGCTGGCGCCGGCGATGGAGGGCGCTGTGTTTCCATTGACGCGCAAGTCCCGCCTTGAACGTGGCGATCCGTTCTTCCGCATGCGCGAGACGGATGGCCCGCCCAACAGCGAAAGCCGGATCGAGGCCGTCGGGCAGGACGGTGCTGTCTGGCGCTACCGGCTGGAACCGGTGACCGGCCGCAAGCATCAGCTGCGCGTGCACATGGCGGCGCTGGGGGCACCGATCCTCAATGACCCGTTGTATCCGGAGTGCCGGGTGGCCGAAGGCGATGATTTCGAGCGGCCGCTCAAGCTGCTGGCGCGCGAGCTGGCGTTCGATGATCCGCTGGATGGGAGCCTGCGGCGGTTCCTGAGCGGGTCTTCGCTCCAGGCCCCATCTCAATAACGCCAACAGGCCTAGCGGCTCAGACCCATTCCCGCGAGGGCAGGGCGACCTTGCGCTGGGGGCGACCGACCAGATCGAGGAAGCGGTTGAAGACCTCCTCCGAGCGCGCCTTCATCGCCGAGATGTGCTCGCGGGTGTGGGCACGGATGGTGTCGGCATCGGTGGCGTGGCCGCAGGCCGCCAGTTCGTCGAGGTAATGCGGATTGGACAGCCAGCGCTCGATCAGCTTTTCGTCCATCTCCAGGTGGAACTGGAAACCATAGGCGTTGTCGCCCCAGCGGAAGGCCTGCGGCTCGCACAGCGGCGAGCGGGCCAGATGCACCGCGTCGCCCGGCACCTCGAAGCTGTAGCGGTGCCACTGGAACACCGGCGCGGCCTCGCCCAAGGGGGCCAGCACCGGGTCTTCACGCCCGTCCGGCGTGGTCGCGAGCGGATGCCAGCCGACCTCGGGCACCGGGTGCCGGCGGATCGGCGCGCCGAGGACGTGCGCCAGCAACTGCGCCCCGAGGCAGATGCCGAGTACCGGGCGGCCGAGCTTGAGCATCTGCTCGATCGCATGCAGTTCGGTCCGCAGGTGGGCGCGGCGATCCTTCTCCTCCACGTTCATCGGCCCGCCCAGCACGACCAGCCCACGGTAGCGCTCCATGTTCGGCTGCGCGTCCGGGTCGCGCTCGAAATTGGTGAAGCGGATGCGATGGCCGCGGCGGCGGATCAGCGGGTCGAGCGTGCCCAGCGGTTCGGCGGCAACGTGCTGGAAGACCTGGATGCGGGGCATGGGCGGAGCGGCAGGGCGGACGGCGCGGTTCGGCCACTATGCCAAATCCAGGCGCTGGGCCGGAGTATCACGGAGATGACGAATGCTCAGGTCGTCATGACGATCCGGCACCGGAGGCCATCCTTGCCGACCTTCGTCGTCCCGGCGAAAGCCGGGATCCATTGTGCGTTTGCTTCCAGCTGCCACGCGATCCGTAGCCCGGGTAAGCGCAGCGCACCCGGGACTGGTTCGGGGTGCGACGAACGGCCCCGGGTGCGCTGCGCTTACCCGGGCTACATGACTTACATGACCGGGACGACGGTCGTCGGAACCGAGTGCTCAGCGGCCGCGATGCGGCTTCTTGGGTCCGCGCGGACCGGCCTTGCCGTGCGGTTTGCCGTGCGGCTTGCCCGGGTGCGGGCGCCGCGGCGGGCGACCGTCGCGAAGGGCCGGGGCAGGACCGCCCTCAGGCAGGTCGCGCGGACGGCTGATCCGCAGCGGCTGGCCGGCGACGCGGACCTTCTTCAGGTGCTCCATCAGCTCGCGTGGCATGCCTTCGGGCAGGTCGACGTAGCTGTGGTCCTGCTGGATGTCGATGCGGCCGATATAGCGGCTTTCCAGTTCGGCCTCGTTGGCGATGGCGCCGACGATGTTGCCGGGCTTGACCCCATGCACGTGGCCGACCTCGATGCGGAAGGTCTCCATGCCGGCTTCGGGTTCATGCGTGGTGCGTTCGCGGCGCGGGCGAGGAGCGTCGTCGTCGAACATCGCTTCGGCACGGTTGCGCGGCGCGCGGTCGCTGCCGGGCCTGTCGGCACCGCGCTTGTCGAAACCAGGCTTGTCAAAGCCCGGCTTGTCGAAACCGGGCTTGTCGAAACCGGGCCGGCTGCGTTCGGGCCGTGGCCTCTCCTTCGGGGCGTCCAGCAACAGTGGCCGGTCGCCTTGAACCATTCCGGCCAGTGCCGCGGCGATCTCGGCCATCGGCACGTTCTTTTCGCGCTCGTAGCGTTCGACCAGGTCGCGGAACAGGGTCAGGTCGGCACGCTCCAGCGATTCGCCGATGCGATCGAGGAACTTGTTGACCCGCTGCTCGTTGACGGTATCGATGCTCGGCAACTCCATCGGCTCGATCGGCTGCCGGGTCGCGCGCTCGATCGCGCGCAGCATGCCGCGCTCGCGCGGGGTCACGAACAGGATCGCCTCGCCGCTGCGGCCGGCCCGCCCGGTGCGGCCGATGCGGTGGACGTAGCTCTCGGTGTCGTAGGGGATGTCGTAGTTCAGCACGTGGCTGATCCGTTCCACGTCGAGCCCGCGGGCGGCCACGTCGGTGGCGACCAGTACGTCGATGCGACCGTCCTTGAGCTGCTGTACGGTCTTCTCGCGCTGGGCCTGCTGCACGTCGCCGTTGATCGCGGCGGCGGAGAAGCCGCGCGCGGTCAGCTTCTCGGCCAGTTCGTCGGTGCCGAGCTTGGTGCGGGCGAAGATGATCATCGCGTCGAACGGCTCGGCTTCGAGGATGCGGGTCAGCGCGTCGAGCTTGTGCACGCCGCTGACCGACCAGTAACGCTGGCGGATATTGGCAGCGGTGCTGGTCTTGGTCTTGATCGCGATCTCGACCGGGTCCTTGAGGTAGGTCTGGGCGATGCGCTTGATCTGGCTCGGCATGGTGGCCGAGAACAGCGCGACCTGGCGGGTCTCGGGGGTCTTCTTCAGCACCGCCTCGACATCGTCGATGAAGCCCATCCGCAGCATCTCGTCGGCCTCGTCGAGGACCAGGCAGTCCAGCTCGGACAGGTCCAGCGAGCCGCGCTCGAGGTGGTCGATGATCCGACCCGGGGTGCCGACCACCACATCGACGCCACGCCGCAGCGCCGCCAGCTGCGGCCCGTAGCTCTGGCCGCCGTAGATCGGCAGCACGTGGAAGCCGGGCAGGTGGTGGGCGTACTTCTGGAACGCCTCGGCGACCTGGATCGCCAGCTCGCGGGTCGGTGCCAGCACCAGTGCCCGCGGCTTCTTCTGCCCGGGCTTGGCACGGGCGAGGACCGGCAGCGCGAATGCGGCGGTCTTGCCGGTGCCGGTCTGGGCCTGGCCCAGCACGTCACGGCCTTCGAGCAGCGGCGGGATGGTCGCGGCCTGGATCGGCGAGGGCGACTCGTAGCCGACATCGGACAACGCCTTGAGCAGCGGCTCGGGCAGGGCCAGATCGCTGAACTTGAGGGAAGGGGAAGGAATGTCGTCGTTCATCGGGTAAACCCTCGATACCGCCCGCGAGGGCCAATCGACCATTGTACGCCGGGGAAGGGGCTCTCCGGAGCCTGATCGTGGCGGGCGTCAGTGTTCGCTCAGGCCCATTCTCCAGTTCCGTTCTTCACATGCGCTCAGACACGCACGCTCAATCATGCCCGTTCAACCCGGTCGCGCCCGCGCCGCTTGGCGGCCAGCAGGGCACTGTCGGCACGGTCGGTGACGGTCTTCAGTTCCTCGCCCGGGCGGGCCTGGGTGACCCCGGCACTGATGGTGACCGACTGCGGCGATTCGATCGCGGCCACCGCCTTGCGGATCCGTTCGGCCACCCGGATCGCGGCTTCGGCGTCGAGATCGGGCAGCAGGGCCACGAATTCCTCGCCCCCGATCCGCGCCAGCAGATCGTGTTTGCGCAGGCTGGCCCGCATCACCCTCGATACCTCCTGCAGCAGCGCATCGCCGGACGCATGGCCATGCTCGTCGTTGACCGCCTTGAAATGATCGAGGTCGAAGAACACCACCGACAGCGGGTCTCCGGAGTGCATGTGGGCACGGTGCATGCGCTGCGCGTGAGCCTGCCAGCCGTCGCGGTTGATGGTGCCGGTCAGCGAGTCGTGGTGCAGGCGCTCCAGCAGCCGTTGCCGGTGGACGAAGATCTCCGCGGCGGCGGCCATCTGCGCGGCGCGCTGGGTCAGGCCGACCACACAGCCGGCGACGAAGAACAGCAGGTAGGCGACCCACAGTCCCGGTGAGGCGTCCAGGAGCCACAACAGCCCGAACATCGGCAGCGCTATCGCCACGATCACGCCAGCGGCCGAGAACCGGGTCTGGGCGAACGGCAGCAGGATGATGATCAGCAGCATCACCACCACGTGGGTCAGGCTCAGTCGCTGGGGTTCGATCGCGCTGGTGGTCGCGATCGCGATGCCGAAGACGAATGCGTACAGGATCCCGAATACCTCGATACGGCGGCCGGAACCGGCACTGCGCATCAGCCAGGCGACGATCAGCAACGCGATCACCAGCGACAGCCGGATCAACAGTGTCCAGCGTGCGGACGGACCCAGTACGGCCAGATCCCGCGCCCAACCCACCGCGAACAGCAGCGGCATGGAAAAGGTCAGCAGGGTCAGGCCGGGGCGGGTCTTGGCAAAGGCGAACTTGCGGAACCGTTGCAGTTCCGAGCCGTCCAGCGGGGTACGGTTACGCCATGCAAACTTCCAGCCCATAGGCCATGGTCCCCCTGTTCAAGCGGCATGCACCGGATACATGCGGGCGGCGGGCACGTGCGACCATGGAATCCCGGGTTCTATGAACCGCGTCCCGGACTTGCCGATGCCGACGACCCCGAACGCGATACTACGCTTCGACAATTCATTCATACGTGAAATGCCGGCCGACCCCGAGAGCGGCCCCGGGGTCCGCCAGGTTGAGGGCGCGCTGTGGTCGGCCGTGGCGCCGACCCCGGTGGCGGCGCCACGGATGCTGGCCTGGTCGGCCGAGATGGCCGCAAGCCTGGGGCTGGATGCCACGTTCATGAACAGCCCGCTGGCGGCCGAAGTGCTGGCCGGCAACCGCCTGCTGGAAGGCATGCAGCCATTCGCCGCCAACTACGGCGGGCACCAGTTCGGCCACTGGGCCGGGCAGCTTGGCGACGGCCGCGCGATCAGCCTGGGCGAGGCCATCAACGGGGCAGGGGAGCGCTGGGAACTGCAGCTCAAGGGTGCAGGCCCGACCCCGTACTCGCGCAGCGCCGATGGCCGTGCGGTGCTGCGCTCCTCGATCCGCGAGTTCCTGTGCAGCGAGGCCATGCACCACCTTGGTGTGCCGACCACGCGCGCGCTCAGCCTGGTCGGTACCGGTGAGACGGTCGTCCGCGACATGTTCTATGACGGCCACCCCGAGGCCGAGCCGGGCGCGATCACCTGCCGGGTCGCGCCGTCGTTCATCCGCTTTGGCAATTTCGAGCTGCCCGCCTCGCGCGGCGACAACGAGCTGCTTCGCAAACTCACGGACTTCTGCATCCGCCGCGATTTCCCGCACCTGTCCGGCGAGGGCGAACAGTTGTATGGCGACTGGTTCGCCGAGGTCTGCGGGCGCACCGCGGTGACGGTCGCGCACTGGATGCGGGTCGGCTTCGTTCACGGGGTGATGAACACCGACAACATGTCGATCCTCGGCCTGACCATCGACTACGGGCCCTACGGCTGGATCGACGACTTCGACCCGGACTGGACCCCCAACACCACCGATGCGACCCATGGCCGCTACCGCTTCGGCCAGCAGCCACAGGTGGCGTACTGGAACCTCGGCCGCCTGGCCGGCGCGCTGTCGCCGCTGTTCGATGGAACGGAAGCCTTGCAGGATGGCTTGCGCCGCTATGTCGATGCGTTCAACGCCGCCGAGCGCGGCAACATCGCCGCCAAGCTCGGACTGGAGGGCTGCCGCGACGACGACATCGGCCTGATGCAATCCCTGCGCGACCTGCTCAAGCAGGGCGAGATCGACATGACCCTGTTCTTCCGCCAACTGGCGGATGTCGATCCGTCGGCGCCGTCGCTGGATGGCTTCGATGATGCCTTCTACGACACCGGCAAGCGCGACGCGGTGGCGCCGGCACTGCTGCAATGGCTGACGACCTACGTCGCCCGCGTCGCCGACGACCCGCTGCCGGCCGAACACCGCAAGGCGCTGATGGATTCCGCCAACCCGCGCTACGTGCTGCGCAACTACCTGGCCCAGCAAGCGATCGACCGCGCCCACCAGGGCGACATGGACGGCGTCATCGAACTGCTCGACGTGATGCGCCACCCCTACGACGACCAGCATTCCCCCGACAAGCCGGGCCGCGAGGCCTTCGCCGCACGCCGGCCGGACTGGGCACGCGACCGGGCCGGCTGCTCGATGCTGTCGTGCAGTTCGTGAGGGGCTGAAGGGGTCCGGAAGGCGCTTATTTGCGGTTCTTCTCCCAAGTGAGGGGGGCTTGCCTCTTACCGCTTGCGTTGGCGTTCGATCGCCGGTTCTCGCCGCTACTTCTCACCGCTACCTGGCTGTCCCGCCGCGACCTGCCGGCCTTGACGGCGAATGTCCCCCGGCCGCCGCCTGCGGCGGCGGCCTCCTCCTTGATTTCGCCGTCAAGGCCGACAGGCCACGTCGAAACGCGAAGCTGGTTCTCCGTGGGATTCTGCTTCTGGAACTACCGGCCATGTCCGAACGCCGGGGGCGAAGGCCCTTGGGTGCGAAATCAAGGAGGAGGCGCCGGCCCTGGCCGGTGCCGGGGGACATTCGCATCCAAGGGCCTTCGTCCCGGGCGCCCCGGCCATCCAACAGACCCGGCGCTTTTCCCTCGATTGGGCGAAGAACCTTATTTAGGTCTCCTGTTGTCCTTGAGTGGGGAATCGGTGACTTCGCAGCTTGCGATAGTCGTTAAAACAATGTGAGTTTTCGTGGAGGCTGATGGACTCATGCAGCAAATCTCAATTGCCGCATCTTCACAATCCAACTACGTATTCCCAATGTAGGCTGAGAACGGGTCCTGTATTTCCGATACCCGAGACTGAGGAGCATTGAAATGTTTCCGACCAAGCAACATCTGACGATGGCGCGTACGCTCGGCGTGGCGATCGTCGTCGCCCTGGGCTTTGCCGGCTGCGCCACCTATGGTGACGAGTTTGCAACGATCAACTCACGCCTCGATCAACTCGACGCGAGGGTGCAGGGCGCGGCCCAGAGCGCCGAATCCGCCAATCAGTCCGCGCAGCAGGCCAACCGACGGTTGGATCAATTGGAAGGCCGCGTCCAACAGCTCGAAGCGGCACCACGCCGCGTGCCACGCGGTTAGTCGCTCCTGCACAACTCCTGACTTTACCGTTTGAAGCCGTGACTGGTGGCCTTTGCTAGCCACCGGTCTCTTTGCTTCACCGGGTCTTCGACCCAAGGAGCCGCCCCATCCGTACGTGCATACACCCTGCGATCCGGGCCGCTTATGGCGCGCTAGCGCTGGCGCTGGCATTCGCGAGCTTCGGCGTGGCCAGTGCCGAGGATGCCGCCGCGCAACCGGTGGCCGCTATCGACTTGCTTCCGCGCGGCCAAGAAGTGTCCGGCACGGTGATTGAGCTCGCGGGCTGGGTTGTCGCAACCAGGGACAGCGAAGGCTATCCGTTCGCGGTCATGGACAAGGCCGCTGCACAGATCCTGGTGTTCGGCGGCGACGGCCGGCTTCGCGGCGCGGCGCCTGGGCTCTTTGGCTCGGCGATCGGCGATCATTCGGCCCCCGGCATCGCCGGTCTCGCTCTTCGCGAGATTCCGGGCCGGGATCGCACGACGCCTGCTGGTCGCTTCGTGGGCGGATTCGGCCCATCAACCGACGCCGGGCGCGTCCTGTGGGTGGACTACGATTCCGCGGTCTCCATGCACCCTACGGCGACTGGCGTCCCGGCCGAGAGACGCGCCGAACGCCTTGCATCGCCTTCGCCGGACGACAACCGCATCACTCATGGTTGCATCAACGTCGCACCCGAGTTTTACGAGGAGATCATCCGTCCGACGTTCGAGCGGGGCGGAGTGTTCTACATCTTGCCGGACACGGCGTCGCTAGCGGAGACCTTCCCGGAGTTCGTGCAAAGTCGCGCGACTGCGCAACGCAATGATGGGAGACGCGCCTGGCCCGCCAGCCACTGACGGGCGCGTCGGCGCGTTGCCATTGGTGTGCAAAGCAGCGCAGCAGATGACGCTACTCAAGGCCAAGCCGAAGCGGCTTCGCGGCTCAGCTTAGTTCTGGCGTTGGTCTATGTCCGCTTGTGGCCGAACGCCGCCCCGACTGCACGCCAGCCCGCTGTCCCATCCTCCACACTCCACACAGGAAGGACGCACGCGCCCAGATGGAACAGGGCGGCGCATGCGCCGCCCCGTGACAGGTCAGAGGATCGCGCCTTGCCCGCCCGACGATGTGCCAGGCGGGGTAGGCGAGGTGGCCGGGATGCTTATTCGGCGATCACAACCGCCTTGCTCTGGGTGCTGGTCACCGTGTAGTTCGACAGCACCGAGATGTAGCCGGTCACCTGGTAGGTGTAGGTGCCGGGCTCGGTCACCGCGTATTCCAGCACTTCGGGGTTGTCGAGGCTGGCGGCCGAGGCGACCGGTTGGCCGTGGGGGTCGAGCAGGTAGAAGTCCAGGTCCACGGCGCCCGCATCCCATTCCAGGGCGGCCCTGATCGAAACGGTGTCCTGTCCGACCTCGAACGGGATTTCATCGATCTGCAGGTTTTCCGCCGACGGGCCCATCAGGCCGGTGAAGGTCTCGGTTTGCTCGGTCAGGCTGATGTTGCTGGCCATGAGCCGGCCATCGAGCAGGGCGCCATCGAAGTAGACGTTGCCCTGGATGCCGCGGATCTCGACCTTGTGGATGCCGGAGGACAGGTTGTTGACCGCGAAGCGGCCGCCGAAGTCGGCGGTTTCGTTGAAGAAGCTCATGCGGCCGCGGAACACGCCGTCGATGTAGACGTCGGCCAGGCCGCCCTTGTTGTCGCGCGGGTACTGCAGCTGCAGCGCCGGTCCGTTGAAGGAGAGGTTCACGCGCGGCACCGACTTCTTGCTGACTCTGGACTTCAGGTAGCTTCCATCGGTCGCGCCGCTGGCGGCTACCGTCTGCCAGGTGCCGCCGTAGGCGAGCAGGGCGTCGCCGTCGGAGATCCCGTTCCACTGGCCCTGGCTCGACCAGGCGGTCATGCCATCGAGGAACTCGGTGCGCCTGCCTTCGGTGCGTGATGCGAGATCGACGGCCGCCAGCACGTTGATGTAGCCGCCGCCGACCTCGTGATAACCGTAGCCGGGCATCGGGGTCGCGGTGTCCACCAGGATCCGCTCGATCTGGTCGGGCGACAGGTCCGGATTGGCTTCCAGCAGCAGTGCGGCGACACCGGCCACGAACGGGGTCGCCATGCTGGTGCCGCTCATGCCGGCGTAGTAGGCGGTGTAGCCCGGGTTGGTCGGGTCGAGGACCGGGCCGAGCACGGGCAGTGGGGTATTGAGTGCGCGGGTGGAGACGATGCTCGATCCGGGGGCGACCACGTCGATGTGCTTGTAGAAGTCGCCTTCCAGGCCCCGGCTGGAGAAGCCGGACAGGTCGCCGGCCTTGGTGCCGGAGCCGACGTTGATGACCCACGGCACGATCGCGTACGGGTTGAGGGTGTCCTGGCCGGGGCCGTCGTTGCCGGCGGCGAAGGTCACCACCATGCCGCGCTTGTAGGCCTCGTAGCTGGCTTTGTTGATCGGGTTGTTGGGGTCGTAGACGCTGTTGGAACTGCCCCAGGAGTTGGTGATGATGTCGATGTCGTAGCGGTCCTGGCTCGCCAGCGCCCAGTCGAAGCCCATCAGTGCGTACAGGATGCTGATCGCTTCACCGGCGCCGAGGCCGATCAGGCTGGCTTCCGGAGCGATGCCCGCGTAGTAGTTCGGGCGACGCGGATCATTGGCCGAGGCCGCGCCGGTGCCGCCGACCGTGCCGGCGACATGGGTGCCGTGGCCGCTGCTGGTGTCGGTGTTGGGCTGGTTTTCCAGATAGGTGCTGACGCCGACCAGGCCGAGGTCGCCGATCAGTTTGACGTTCTGGACCGTCTTGCTGCCGAGCGGGAGGTCCGGGTGGGTGGCGTCGACGCCCGAATCCAGCACGGCCACGGTCACGCCATTGCCGTACAGGCCGATATGGTCGTGGACCTTGTGGCCGTCGGTGATTTCGCCGGCCTCGTAGTTGAAGTACTTCAGCGGGGCGTTGAAGTAGAGGCTCTCGACGCCGTCCCAGCTCGCGACCTCGCGCACCTGCGCGCTGGTCAGCACGGCGCCGACCATCGGCAGCTCCTGCATCACCAGCGTGCTGGGGGTCAGGTTGAGCAGCTGGTGGACCTTGCCGCTGTCGCTGAAGGTGACGATGACCTCATGGCTGGGCTTGCTGGCGAGGCGTGCCTGGAGGTCGCCGGAAATCAGCGCCTCGGCGCTGACACTGGAGGAGAAGGCCAGGCCGGCGGCAATGGCAAGACCGAGCGAGGTACGGGTCAGCGGGGACGACAGGCGCATCGGTGTGCTCCGTGAAGATGGGGTGAACGCCATGACTTTGCGGTTCCGTATCCGATGAAACCATCCGGGGAACCCCCCACCGCGGCTGGGGGATTGCCCCCAGCCGGCGCCGGTTGGTTCACGAGGAGCGGCTGAACAGGCTGTGGCTCTAGAATGTGCGGATGTCCCTGATCAATCTCATAGACGTCGACTACAGCGTCGGCGGTCCCCTGCTGCTCGAAAAAGTCGGGCTGTCCATCGAGCCCGGCGAGCGTATTGCCCTGATCGGCCGTAACGGCGCCGGCAAGTCCACCCTGATGCGCCTGATCGATGGCGAACTGCAACCCGACGATGGCGAGGTGCGCCGCGCCGAGGGCGTGCGCATCGCCCGGCTCGAACAGGAGGTGCCGGCCGGCGCCAAAGGCGATGTCTGGGACGTGGTGGCCGACGGTCTGGGTGAGCTGGGCGCGTGGCTGGCCGAGTTCCACCACCTCAGCCATGCCGAGACGGTCGACACCGACGCACTCGCGCGGGTGCAGGCCAGGATCGAGGCTGCCGAAGGCTGGTCGCTGGACCAGCGCGTAACCGAGACGCTGGACAAGCTCGACCTCGATGGCGACGCGACCTTCGCCAGCCTGTCCGGCGGCATGAAACGCCGCGTGCTGCTGGCCCGGGCACTGGTGTCGACGCCGGACGTGCTGCTGCTCGATGAGCCGACCAACCACCTCGACATCGAGGCGATCGACTGGCTGGAAAGCTTCCTCAAGGGCTGGCCGGGGGCGCTGGTGTTCATCACCCACGACCGCCGCTTCCTGCGCGCGCTGGCTACCCGCATCGTCGAGATCGACCGTGGCCAGGTCACCAGCTGGCCCGGCGACTGGGCCAACTACCTGCGTCGGAAGGAAGAGCGCCTCAACGCGGAAGCGCAGGAGAACGCCCGCTTCGACAAGATGCTTGCGCAGGAAGAAGTGTGGATCCGCCAGGGCATCAAGGCCCGGCGTACCCGTGACGAAGGCCGCGTGCGCCGGCTCAAGCAGATGCGCGCCGAGCGCGTGGAGCGTCGCGAACAGCAGGGCAACGTGAAGATGGCACTGGCCCAGGGCGAGGCGTCCGGGCGCAAGGTCATCGAAGCGAAGGGGCTTGGCTTCGCCTACGGCGACAAGGTGCTGGTGCAGGGTCTGGACACCACCATCATGCGCGGCGACCGGATCGGCCTGATCGGTCCGAACGGTAGCGGCAAGACCACCCTGATCAAGCTGCTGCTGGGTGAGCTGGCGCCGCCGCGAGGCGAGGTGAGGCTGGGCAGCAACCTGCAGGTCGCCTATTTCGACCAGTACCGCGCCACCCTGCGCGAGGACTGGAACGCACTGGAGAACGTTGCCGAGGGTCGCGAGTTTGTCGAAGTCGGCGGCAAGT
Organism: Lysobacter alkalisoli; assembly: GCF_006547045.1. Classification (NCBI taxonomy): domain Bacteria; kingdom Pseudomonadati; phylum Pseudomonadota; class Gammaproteobacteria; order Lysobacterales; family Lysobacteraceae; genus Marilutibacter; species Marilutibacter alkalisoli. The sequence goes on along the minus strand of NZ_CP041242.1, from coordinate 2,120,056 downwards.
CCAAGCATGTCATCGGCTACCTGCAGGACTTCCTGTTCACGCCCGAACGCGCCCGCGCGCCGATCACCCGCCTGTCCGGCGGCGAGCGCAACCGCCTGCTGCTGGCCAGGCTGTTCGCGCAGCCGTCCAACCTGCTGGTGATGGACGAACCGACCAACGACCTCGACGTCGAGACGCTGGAGTTGCTGGAGGAGATGCTGGCCGACTATCCCGGCACCTTGCTGCTGGTCAGCCACGATCGCGATTTCCTCGACAACGTGGTCACCTCGACCCTGGTGATGGAAGGGGCGGGCCGCGTCGGCGAATACATCGGCGGCTACAGCGATTGGGAGCGGCAACGGTCGAAGCCGAAACCCGAACCGGAGCGTGGCAGGCGGGCAGCCGAACCGGTTTCGCCTCCGACGCCGACACCCGCCCGCCGCAAGCTCAGCTATAAGGACGCGCGTGAGCTGGAGCAGCTGCCGGTCCGGATCGAACAACTGGAAACCCGGTTGTCCGAACTGACCGAAGCGATGAACGATCCGTCGTTCTTCCAGCAGGATCCGGCGACCGTCACGGCTCATACCGCCGAGCTCGGCGAGACCCAGGCCGCGCTCGACACCGCCTATGCGCGTTGGGCCGAACTGGAAGATGCCGGCGCCTGATCACTGGGCCGGATTTGCAGTGAACTAGCGCGGTCCGTGCCAATGATCGAGCGCGGGGCAGCCAGCCGTGCCATCAGTTTCCGCGTGGCCGGATGCGTGCACCGTCGCGCAGGTCGTCGGCCGGGTAGAGCACCACCCGTTCGCCGGCGTCCAGGCCGTCCAGCACCTCCGCCTCGCGGCTGTTGCGTGCGCCCACGGCCACCTTGCGCAGGCGCGCACGTCCGGCGTCGGCGACGAACACCGCCCAGTCGCCGTCTTCCCGGAACAGGCTGCCGACCGGCAGTCGGGTCGCCTCGGCCTTGTGCCAGACCACGATCCGGACTTCGACGCGGTAGGCATCGCCAAGGGCTTCGCGCGCCTCGACCGGGTCCTCGAAATCGCTGATCACGTTGACCCGTTGCTCCTCGACACCGAGCGCGGAGACCTTGAGGAAACCGGCCGGTTCGATGCGCCTCACCCGTCCGCGCAGGGTGTCGCTGCCGCCCCACTGCTCGATCAGCACCGCGTCGCCCGGCGACACCCGCACCGCTTCGGACGACAGCAGGTCGGAGACGATCTCCAGCCGGCGCGCATCTCCGATCTCCAGCAGGTCGGCACCGGCCTGGACCACGCCGCGGCTCTCGCGCAGGCGCCGCAGGACCACGCCATCCGCTGGCGCGTAGACTAGCAGGTCGGTGCCGCCACGGGCGGACGAGGCGTTTTCGGGCTCTTGCGCGGCCGCTTCTTCGGTGACCGTGCTTTGGTGGATCAGCCGGGCGCGCACCGCGGCGAGTTCATGCCGTGCCTGGTCGACCGAGTGTCCCGCCGACAGCAGGGCATCGCGTGCAGCCTTCGCTTCGGCTTCCTGTGCATCGATCGCGTCGCGTGCGATGGCACCGCTGTCCTGCAGCGCATGCAGTCGTTCGTACTGTTGCTGCGCGCGCGTGGCCACCGTCGCCGCGCGTGCACGCTCGGCCTCGGCGCGTGCGAGTGCGGCTTCGGCGGCCGGTATCGCGGCTTCGGCCTCGGCGCGCACGCGCATGTCCAGTGGCACCGGCGCGGACGGGCGAAGCCGGGCCACGACCGTGCGCCCGGCCTCGACCGCATCGCCCGGCTCCAGCTCGATGCGGCGGATCTCGCCGGCCACCGGGGCCGACACCATGTAGCGCTCGCGCACCCGCGTTTCGCCTTCCTCGTCGACGGTCACCTGCAACTCGCCGGTGGTCACGGTGGCGAGGTCGACCTCGGTCGAGCTCGGCCACAGCGCGACGAGCAGCAGGGCGAGCACGACGGCGCCGCCCAGCCAGACGCTGCGCTTCTTCAGGAATCCGAAGCGGCGGAGGAAAGCGGGAATCCTTTGGAACATTGCTCCAGGACGCGGCATCGTGATGACTCCTCGTGGTTCATTCCCGGGTTTTCAGGACGCCGACCAGATCGAGCCGGTCGAGGCGGCGTCGCACGATCAGGCCGGATACGGTGGCGGCGGCGATGACCACCAGCGCCGACCAGGCGATGGTGGCCGGGGTGGTGGCCAGCGGGAAGCGGTAGACCTCGCTTTCGATCGACTTCACCATCGCCTGCGCCATGCCATGGCCAAGCACGGCGCCGAACGGCAACGCGACCGCGGTCAGGATCACCAGCTCGCCCAGCAGGATCAGCGAGATCTCGGCGAGGGTGAAGCCGAGCACGCGCAGGCTGGCCAGCTCGCGCGAGCGCTCGGACAGCGACACGCGCGCGGCGTTGTAGATCACGCCGAAGGCGATGATGCCGGCGAACAGCACGTTGATGGTGATCATCAGGCCGATGTTCTGCGACATCGTCTCGCGGAAGTTCTCGATCACGGTGCGCTTGATCGCGACCCCGGCAATGCTCGGCAGCGACTTCAGCACCTGCGACAGGGCCTGCTCCTGCGCGAGGTCGATCTTCATCGCCGCGCCGGACAGGGTGCCGCCTTCGCGCATCATGCGGCGCACCGCATCGATGTCCATGTAGGCCGACAGGCCCAGCGAGTCATCGACCAGCGCGGCGACGGTCGCTTCCAGCTGCGGCCGGTGGCCCTGCAGGACCTCCAGCGCCACGCGGTCGCCCGGGACGACGTCGAGCACGCGCGCCAGCATCGTCGACAGCACCAGGCCATCGGGCGGCAACGCCACCGCCTTGCCGTCCATGTCGACGATGCGGCGCAGCCGGGCATCCGGGGACAGCCCGGTGATCGCCAGGTCCCGGTGCCGGAAGCCGGCGCGCAGGCGTGCCGGGACCGTGCGCTGGGGTTCCACCGCGAGGACGCCGGGCAGCCGCGCAAGTGCGTGGTGGGCGGAGGATGAGGCGGGCTCGACGAAGTTGACCGTGACGTCCTGCCGCTCGGCGACCGAGAACTGCAGCGAGATCAGGCGCTCGGTCGAAGCGATCAGCGAGAACCCGAACAGCAGGATACCGGCGGCGAACGCGATGCCGGTGATCGAAGCCAGCGCACGCAGCGGCTGCCGTTCCAGGTTGCGCAGGATCATGCGCATCGCCATGCCCAGCCGCTGGCGCAGCCCGGGTTGCTCGATGATGCTGCGCCGGTAGCGCGCGGGTGGCTCGGGCCGCATCGCCTCGGCCGGCGGGATGCGGACCGAGCGGCGCACCGACGAATACGCCCCGGCCATCGCCGTGAGCAGGCTGACCGCGATCGCGCCCAGCACCACCCCCGGCGAAACCCGGTAGTCGGTCTGCGGGAAGCTGAAATACTGCGCGTAGAGGTCGGTCATGCCCGCGCCGAGCCAGGCGCCGGCGGCCACGCCCAGCAACGCGCCGAGCGTCGCGATCGCCAGCGCCCATTTCAGGTAATGCCAGGCCAGTTCGTCGTTGCGATACCCCAATGCCTTGAGCGCGGCCAACTGGGGCCGCTGCAGCGCCAGCGCGCGGCTGAGGGCGACGTTGAGGACGAAGGCGGTCACCAGCAGGAAGATCGCCGGCACCGCGATACCCATGCTGCGCAACTGCTGCAGTTCGGACTCCAGGGTCCAGTGCGAGGGCTGCAGCGCGCGCGGGATCGCGCCGAGGCCACCGTAGCGTTCCAGCAGCGTGTCCAGCCGCGCGATCACGTCGTCAGGTTGTGCCTGCGGCGCCAGCTTCAGGACGACGTCGTTGAAGCCGCCTTCCATGTCGAAGGCGTTGGCCAGCGCGCGCCGCTCCATCCAGAACACGCCGAACAGGCGATCGTCCGGGACCAGTTCCCCGGGGCGGATGCTGTAGACGTACTCCGGCGACAGTACGATGCCGACGATGTCGAGCGTGCGCTTGCGGCCGTTGATGATCGCCGCGAAGCGGTCGCCAACGTGGAAGCCATGTGCCTGGGTGAAAGCCTCGCTGGCCAGCACTTCGTCAGGACGGCCGGGCGAGATCCAGCGGCCTTCGCGCAGGTACAGGTCGTTCAGCGCCGGGCGCCGGTCCGCGGGCACCGAGATCAACCTGCCGCTGGCCGGTTCCTGCAGGCCGGGCACGTCGAGCACCACGTCCGCCACCACCCGCGTTTCGGCGCGCACCACGCCCGGGATGTCGGCGATGCGGTCGGCCAGCGACCCGGGCGCCCGCTTGAGCGAAGCGAACACGTCGGCGAAGCGCTGGTTCTCGTAGTACGACTGCTGGCTGCGCTGCAGCGACTGGAAGTTCGACAGGTACATCACCCACATGGCCATGCCGGCGGCCAGCACCAGCGCGATCGCCAGTACCTGGCCCGCCATCGCCCACAGGTCGCGCAGCAGCTTGCGGTTCAGGGCCGAAATGCGCACGGCCTCACCACTTCAACTCGTCGGGCGAGCGCTTGCGCGTGTTGCGCTCGGAGGAAACGATCCGGCCGTCGGCCATGTGCAGCACGACGTCGGCCATGTCGGCGATCGATGCGTTGTGGGTGATCACCAGGGTCGTGGTGCCCATTTCCACGTTGACCTGCGCCAGCGCCTTGAGCACCACCACGCCGGTGGCCAGGTCGAGCGCGCCGGTCGGTTCGTCGCATAGCAGCACCGCCGGGCGCTTGGCCACCGCGCGCGCGATCGCCACGCGTTGCTGCTCGCCGCCGGAAAGCTGCGAGGGAAAGTGGTCGAGCCGGTGCTCGAGGCCGACCAGCGCCAGCGCCTCCTCGGGCGGGAGCGGGTTGTCGACGATCTCGGTCACCAGGGCCACGTTCTCGCGTGCGGTCAGGCTCGGGATCAGGTTGTAGAACTGGAACACGAAGCCGACATGGTGGCGGCGATAGCGGGTCAGGGCGGTCTCGTCGTCGGCATCGAGCACCTCGCCGCGGTAGAGGATGCGGCCGCTGCTTGGGGTGTCGAGTCCGCCGAGCAGGTTGAGCAGGGTCGATTTGCCCGAGCCCGAGGCCCCGAGCAGGACCACGAAATCGCCGTCGCGCAGGCTGAGGTCGACATCGTCCAGTGCCTGCACCCGGACCTCGCCCATGGTGTAGACCTTGCTGAGGCCCTCGACCTCGAATGCGGCGGTGGCTTGCTCGGGGGACATGGCATCACGGCTCTTCGAACATGCGCCGGAACATGTCCAGCATCAGCCGCGGCAGGGTGTCGCGCTGCTCGGCCGTCAGTTCATCCCAGTGGTCGACGAACCAGCGGTCGATGGCCGCGCGCAGGCTGAAGATCGCGGTCATCAGCAGGTCCCCGGGCATGTCGTCGCGGATGCAGCCGATCTTCTGCCCGTGGCGCATGAAGGTGATGCGGATCGCGTCGACCTGCTCGATCTTTTCCTGCGCGACCTGGCGTGCCCGCGGATCGGCCGGCGGGTGGTACAGCGGGCGCCAGACGCCGACGTACCATGGCCGCTCGCGCAGCAGCGCGCGTGAACGTTCCGACAGCCGCTCCAGGGTGGGCCAGAAGGTATCGGCCTGCAGGTGGCTGAAGTCGCCGATCTCCTCCGGCACGCCGAGCGCCCAGGCCCAGTCCATGACCGCCTGGAACAGGTCGATCTTGTCGTCGAAGTAGTAATAGAACTGGCCCTTGCTCAGCCCCAGGCGTTCGATGATGCGGTTGAGCGACGCCTGGTCGTAGCCGTGCGTGGCGAACTCCTCGCCGGCGATCTCGAGGATCTGTTCGCGGCGCTGGAGGTCGAGTTTGTGGAAGCGGGGGCGGGGCATGGGCTGTCTCGTGGTCTTGACCGATTGGTCTTACTGACTGGTTGGACCAACTGGTCCAATCTTTGTCCCGACCGTCCGGGGTGTCAAGGCGTGGCCATCGGATCACGTGATCGCGGGTGCGGGCTTGATCGGGATCAACCGTCGGCAAAGGAGCCGTGCGATCCGTCGCGCCGTGATATCGGGGCGGCTTCGGGTTGCGCTGCCAGGGAGCCGTGGCGTCACCGACGGTTTCGACAGGTTCTAGACTGTCGGCATGCAGCAACTCGATCTCGCCGGTTTCGACCGGACCGACAGCACCCCGCGCTATCGCCTGTTTTTCGCCCTCTGGCCGGAGGCTGCCGTCCGTGCCGGTATCGATGCCGTGGCCCGGCGCCTGGATGCCGGGTTCGACAGCGGCGGACGCAGGATCCAGCCGCATCGTTATCACCTGACCCTGCAATTCCTCGGCGAGCATCCGGAAGACTGTCGCCGGGTCGTCGACGCGGCATGCAGGGCAGCGGAGCGTATCCGGATTCCGGCCTTCGACCTGGTGCTCGACCGGGCCGGCAGTTTTCCGATCCGCTCGGCACCGTGCTGGCTGGGGTGCGCTGTCATGCCCGACGGGCTGCGGGCACTGTGGGATGGATTGGGCCTGGCGCTGGCCCGCGAATCGATACGCACGCTTTCAGGGAAACAACTGACACCGCATGTGACCGTGGTCCGTGATGCGGCGCGTCGTTGGCCCGACACCGCGCTCCCGTTGCCGGTCGCCTGGCGCGTTGCCGCCTTCAGCCTGCTGCAGAGCGACATGCGGCAACAATTCGCCTACACCGAGCTGGGGCGCTGGACGCTGCGCGACTGAGCCTGTCGGCCTGGCCAGGCTGGCGCCGATCAATCCCGCAGGAACGCTCCGCAACCGGTATAGGTGTTGTCGCCCACCCTGAGTTCGGCGCGGGCGTCGAAGGCCTCGCCGCTCATGCCGTCCTCGCAGGCGCGGCGCTCTATCGACAGCCTGACGGCGACGCCATCGGCGGTGGAGCCGGAATACCCGTTGCCGCCCGGCTGGGCGCGGGCGATCTCCAGGCTGCGTTCGCCATAGTCGAGCACGGCATTCATTGCCGGTGCCGCACCGCTGCCGACCTCGACCCACCAGCCCGGCTCGTTGCCGGCAGCGCGGAAGGCGATCCCGCGTTCGGCCGCCTCCGTCCAGGGCGAGGGCGAGTCCGCGGAGGTGCATTGCACCTGCGGACGACCCGACAGCGTCAGCATCGCGGAATCGCCCTTGCTGCGGAATTCGTTGCCATGCTCGTCGGCATAGCGCTCGCCGGAGGCGGTCACCGTCTGCGGCAGCACCAGGGTGCGGCCCGACCAGGACAGTGTCGTCGCATCGATCGCCGGGTCGAAGCTGCTGTCCACGCGCAGTTCGCCGCACTGCCAATGGCTGCGCCGGATGTCGGCCGACGGTCCGGACGGCGTCGCGACCTCGCCCGCCGGGACCTGCCGCATCAACAGCTCCACCGGGGCCTCGCTGCCCGGTGCCACCGCATGGCGGGTGTCGGTCACGAACATCAGGCGGTTGTCGGGGCCGTACAGCGAGGCATGCAGGCCGTACATGCCGTTGTCGCGGATGCTTGCCGGGTCGTAGTCGAGCGTGAAGGCAATGGGCGAGGCGCCGGCATCCTCGACCGTGGTTTCGGCCACGACCGCCCGCGGTGTGTCGGCCAGCAGGGTGTCGACCAGCTGGACCTGCAGCCGCGAGCCGGGCGGCAGCATCATCCGCTCGCGATAGACCACGGTGCCGGTGATGCTGGCGCTTGTGGCTTCGGTTGTCTCCGGCGTATCGCCGGCGTTGCCGGTCGGCGTGCCCGACCCGCAGGCGGCGAGCATCGCGCAAAGCAGAGTCGCGCAAAGCAGTGAGGCGGGCAGGGTAGCGACATGAAGGCGGGACATGGAGGCTCCAGGAGATGGGTATGTGGCTGGCGCGCCAGTATCCCGCGGGAATTGTTGTGGTCGCGTTATCGTGCGGTGCCCGGCTGGTGGTCGACCCGCATCACCGGATACAGGCCGAAACGGTCGTCCCAGGATTCATGGCGGCGATAGAAGAATTCCAGCCGTGCGCGCGGATCCCCCGCGAAGCTCTCGTCATCGCGCAGACGCTGCTCGAATTCGGCGCGGACAGCCGGGTCGTTGGCCAGCATTTCGCGGGCGACCTCCTCGGCGACATAGTCCTCCATGTACTCCTTGCGCTCGAAGGCGTTGTTGAACAGCCCCCAGGCCGCCAGCGAATCCGGTGCCTGTGGCTCCAGCAGCGCCATCACCAGGCGCATGCCGGCCTGGGCGGCGGGCACGAACAGCGCACCGGCGGCGATGTCGCGGGTCTCGGGTTTCCATTCGCCTTCGATGTCGAGCCGCTGGCTGCCTTCGAGCGACTGCCCGGCGAAGCGGCTCGACGTGGCGCGGAAGGTTTCCACTTCCATCCCGGAAAGTGCCGTGCCGATGCGCGAGAAGCGCAACCCGTGCACGGACAGCCGTTCCGCTATCCGGTCCGCATGCGCGGCCGGAACGATATAGCCGGCACGCGGGGCAGCGATCACGCGGCCGGGCACGATCTCGTCGCGCAACGGCACCTTCCACACCTGCGGGACGGATTCGTCGTAGCGTGTCATCAGCGCACCGGAGACCTCGGATGGCGTGCGCGTATACGCGTAACCGCGGAACTCGATCGTGCGGGCCTTGTCGGTGGCCTTGTAGTCCAGCGGCACCGGATGGCCGGGCAGGGCAACGGCCCGGCCATCGGCGGCCCGGGCGACGGCCTGCCATTCACGGCCATGCGTGGCGATCATCTCCAGCACGGCAATGATGGTGTTGCGGGTCGAGCGCACGCGCTCGGGATAGGTGCGCCAGGAGTGTGTCTCGACCAGCATGCCGAGCCGGTTGCGGGTCAGTGCGTAGCCGTGCGAGAAACGTGGCGGCGCAACACCGTCCTCGAAGCCGGAGGCCGGGTTGTCGTATTCGACGAAGGACGGATAGAACGGCAGCGGCAGCGAGCCGTGTTCGGCCAGGCTTGCGATCACGCCGTCGCGGAAGCTGCGGCCGACTTCGCGCAGGGCCTGGTCGCCGGCATTGAGCGGTTCGACCATGATCGAGATGTCGTGTTCGAACTGGGCGCCATCGGTGGCGTGCAGGTCGATGTAGGCGAGCGGGTCCCAGGCGTTGTACAGCGCCAGCAGGGCGCGCATCTCGGGGGTGTCGGCCTTGGCGTAGTCGCGATTGAGGTTGTAGTTCTGCGCGGTGGTGCGCCAGCCCATCTCCTCCGGGCCGCGCTGGTTGGGCCGGTTCCAGGCCTTGAAGCGCTCGTGGCCGTCGACGTTGAACACCGGCACGAACAGCATTACCTGGTTTTCAAGGATGCCCTCCTGCATCCCGGTTGCGTCGTCGCCATCGAGGAGTTCGCGCAGCGCCAGGAAGCCGGCGTCCTTGCCATCGATTTCGCCGGCATGGATGCCGCCCTGGATCAGGGTCACCGGCAGGCCCTTGCTACGGGCCGCTTCCGGTGTGAAAGCGCCCATCCGCGAAACCACCAGCAGCTTCATCGGCCGCCCCTCCGGCGTGGTGCCGAAGGTCTCGCAGCGCACCGCGTCCGGATAGCGGGCAGCGAACGCATCGCACAGCGCGATCACCTCGTCGTAGCGCCCGGTCTTCATGAACCCGCTGCGTTCGGAGACGGTGGTCAGCTCGCTGGCAGTTACGGCCCGCGGGCCGGCCAGGGTGGCGGCAAGCGACAGGGCGAGGAGAAGGGCGGTCGGGCGGACGGGGTTCATCGTGCGGCTCTGTTCTGCGAGTCGGTGAAGCGCCACATGGTAGCGGAGGCTCTGCACCGATCCCGGCCGGAAACACGATCCTGCCGACAGATACTGTCAGCAGTCCGATCCGCATCCGCAGCTGACGACCCGAATCAAACCGTGATCTCCTTTTCAAATGGAGGCAGGCATCCAACCCCGTCGCGGGCTGTCGTGCGATGATCAGGTCCCATCAGGGGGACAGCGTCGATGAGAAGGGGGGCTGACATGGTGCCGACTGCGCGCTGCAGGTGGATGCTCGGCATGGCGTGCCTTGCGGGCGTCGTGCTGATGGCCGGTTGCCGGGAGATCCAGGATGCCGGCAAGGAACTGGGACTGATCGATGCGAACGAAGCCCCCGCGGCCGAGCCCGAGGCGAGAACGCTCGATGGCTACTGGTTGCCCGGGGTGATCGACGTGGCGGGCGAAAGCCAGGCCGAGTGGACGATCCGGTGGTGGCAGTGGGCAGGCCGGTTCCCGACCGGCGAGCGGCCTTTCGAGGCACGCGACGGCAGCCAGTGCGGACTGCACCAGGACGGGCCGGTGTGGTTCCTGGCCGGCACCGATGGCCGGTTCGATGCGGTCCGCAAGTGCCGGGTCCCGGCCGACAAGTACCTGCTGGTTCCCGTGATCAACTGGCTGGAGGGCGAGCAACCGCCGCCGGGTTCACCGGACGGACGCCGTTCCTGCGACGACATGCAGCGCATCGCCGCCGAGGCGGCCGACCACGTCATGTCCGGTCTGGTGCTGATCGATGGACGCCCGCTGGGTGAACTCGCCCGCATGCGGGTCGCATCCGGTGGCTGTTTCGCGGGCGGCCCGGGCCAGCCCGGACCGGCGGCCAGCGACGGTTACTGGCTGATGCTCAAGCCGCTGCCCCCAGGGAGTTACCAGCTCGCAATCGCCGCCGGCTACCGCCACGGCCCGCGCGAAATGATGCAGAACTTCCGCTACGAGCTGGAGGTGGAAGAGGTGCCAGGCAGCGTGGCGGTCGAGGCCGAATAGGCATCGCCATCCCATCGCCCGGCAGCATCGGGTAGGCTTGCCGCTTCATGTCCTGGCTCCTTCCGGCTTTCCGGGTGCGAAGGGCAGAACCGTAGCCCACCGATCCGATAGCGAGAACCGATGCTGACCTACGTTTTGATCGCGATCACCGTGCTGGTGTCCTGGCAGGCGTTCGAGAAACCGCGGCTGTTGGAGCGGATGATCCTGTGGCCGCCGGCGATCGATCGCCATCGCCAGTACGACCGGCTGGTCACCTATGGCTTCATCCATGCCGACTGGCAGCACCTGCTGTTCAACATGATCACGCTGTTCTTCTTCGGCCGCCTGATCGAGCAGGTGATGTCGCAGTGGATCGGGCCGGTCGGCTTCGTGCTGTTCTACCTGTCGGCGATCGTGATCTCGATCCTACCGACCTACCTGCGCCACCGGCATGATCCGCACTATCGCAGCCTGGGCGCGTCGGGTGCGGTATCGGCGGTGCTGTTCGCCTTCATCCTGCTGTCGCCGTGGTCGTTGATCTTCGTGTTCTTCCTGCCGATGCCGGCGATCGTCTATGCGGTGGCCTATGTCGCGTACTCGTTCTGGATGGACCGGCGCGGCGGCGATAACGTCAACCACAGCGCGCACCTGTCCGGCGCGATCTACGGCGTACTGTTCATGCTGCTGATGGAGCCGCGGGTGGGCAGCCATTTCCTGGCGCAGCTGGCCAACCCGTCGTTCAGGTAGACGCGACTGCAGGCCCCACCGGCTAGGCGATCAGGTGGTTCCCGGCGGCCATTTCGTCGAGCGGCTGCTCGTAGGAACTGGCAAAGCGCTCGTAGACCTCGGCGTCGATGATGGCGAGTTCGTCGTTGTCTGCGCTTTCGCTGCGGGCCATGGCGAACAGGCGGTCGATCAGGATCGAGTCGCTGGCGGAGCGGATCAGGGCAATCTGGTTGCTGGTCATCGCGGGTTCCCCCTCATTCGGCGGCAATGCGAAGCCACGCATATACCGTGCCAGCCTAGACAACGTTTCTTGTGATGCGGATCGGCCACGAAATGTGACGTGATATGTCATTTGTGGTCGTGTCCCAGGCCAGACGGCGGCCTTTGGCTGGCTTCAGGCATACGGGATATGGGGGATGCGTTTTTTCGTGATCCGGCCATACTTGGGGCACGGCCGCCGGGCAACCGGCACCTGTTCCGAATGGCCGGCTTCGTGCCCCCCGCTGCCAATGGCATGTCCGAAGGGGCCCCGGCTTACGGGCGTTTCGACCCAAGGAGTTGCTGCATGACCGAACAAGAATCCCCCACGCCTGAGATACACCATGACGTCGCCGTCCATCGTTTCGCCACCACGGTCGATGGTGCCAAGGCCTACCTGGACTACCAGATGGATGGCCGGACGATGGTCGTGACCCACACCTGGGTGCCGGAGCCCATTGGCGGGCGCGGCATCGCCAGCCGCCTGGTCCGTGCCGCCTTCGAATACGCCCGCGAAGCGGGGCTGAAGGTTCGCACCCAGTGCTCATACGCCGAGGCCTGGTCCAAACGGCGCCCGGAGTACGCCTCGCTCCTGGTCTGAGGCGGGCCGGCCGGCAGGTTCGCACCGTTTTCGTGATGCCTGCATCACAATCGGGTCGATAACGTATGCGAATCGACTCCCCTGTGATGCCTGATATGCACAACTCTCCCCGTCTCCTGATCGTCCTCTCCCTGATGCTGGCTGCTGTGGTCGCTTGTGACCGCGGCAAGGCGCCCGAGACGCCAGCGGCCGCCGGTGCACCGGGGGCCGTGTCGCCGGAGCCTGGGGAAGCCCCGCTAGACGAGGGGCCGGTCGAACTGAACGACGTCTCGGAAGTCACTGCCGACTATGTCATCGGGATCAGCTTCCCGCCCTCGGCGATGAAGTACCCCGGTCTGGCGGCGGAGCTGAAGCGCTATGCCGACGATGCGCGCGCGGACCTGATGCAGGCGGTGGCGGCGCGGTCGCCGGAAGAGACAGGCTCGATGTACGACCTGTCGCTGACCTTCACCCAGGTGACGGATACTCCGCTGGTGTTCGCGATCGCCGCCGATGGCAGCAGCTACACCGGCGGCGCTCATGGTTCGCCACTGCTGGCCCGTTTCGTCTGGCTGCCCGGCGAGAACAGACGGTTGCGGGCTGCCGACCTGATTGCGGAGGGCGAGGGCTGGGACGCGGTGTCCTCGATGGTGCGCGAGCGATTGCACACGGCACTGTCGCAGCGGCTGGATGCCGATGACCTTGAGCCGGCGGAGCGCAGCCGGATGATGCGCGATGCCGGCCGCATGATCGACGACGGCACCGGGCCGGAAGCGGAGAATTACAGCGAGTTCGAACCTGTCACCGGAGCGGACGGCCGCGTGACCGCGATCCGTTTCGTGTTCCCGCCCTATCAGGTCGGGCCCTATTCGGACGGCGAGCAGGTCGTGGAGCTGCCAACGGAGCTCCTGTTGCCACACATCGTGCCGGAGTACCGGAAGCTGTTCGCCGATCTGTAGGATCGCCCATCCGGTGCGATGGCCATTGCACTGATCTTGACCGCACGTGGCCGGGCCGGGAGAGTTGGACGGCAATCGATCTTGTCGCAAGCCGAGGTGGTCATGGCCGGAATGTCTTCCCCGATCAAGCGCAAGGTATTGGGCCTGCTGGCCGGGGCCGGGGTGCAGGTGGACGGTCCGAACGAAACCGACCCCCGGATCCATGACGAGCGCTTCTATGCGCGGGTGCTGTCGCAGGGCTCGCTGGGACTGGGCGAGTCCTACATGGATGGCTGGTGGGACGTGGGCTCGCTCGACGGTTTCATCGCCCGGCTGATGAAGGCGCGGCTCGACCGCAGGGTAAGGGGCTGGCAGGCCGCGGTCGACCACCTGCGCGCGCGCTGGTTCAACCTGCAGACCCGGCGCCGCAGCCGCGAGGTCGGGCGCCGTCACTACGACCTTGGCAACGACCTCTACCAGGCCATGCTCGGCAAGTGGCTGGTTTACAGCTGCGGCTACTGGCGCGATGCCGGCGACCTCGACGCCGCGCAGGAGGCCAAGCTCGACCTGGCCTGCCGCAAACTCGGCCTGCGCCCGGGCATGCGCTTGCTGGACGTCGGCTGCGGCTGGGGCGAAACGTTGAAGTTCGCGGCCGAGCGTTATGGGGTGGCTGGTGTCGGCATCACCATCTCGCAGGAGCAGGCCGCGTTCGCGCGGGAGCTGTGCAAGGGCCTGCCGGTGGAAATCCGCCTGCAGGACTACCGTGATGTCGACGAGCGCTTCGATCGCATCCTCTCGATCGGCATGTTCGAACACGTCGGCCATGCCAACTATGCGACTTTCATGGAGGGGGTCCGGCGCTGCCTGTCCGCGGACGGGTTGTGCCTGCTGCACACCATCGGCAGCAACGAGTCGCGGCGCGCGACCGATCCGTGGATCGCCCGCTACATCTTCCCCAACTCGATGCTGCCATCGGCTGCGCAGATCGCCGCGGCCGCCGAGGGACGGTTCGTGATCGAGGACTGGCACAACTTCGGCACCGACTACGACCGCACCCTGCAGGCCTGGCGGGCAAACGTGGAGGCGGCATGGGACGGGCTCGATGCCCGCTACGACGAACGTTTCCGTCGCATGTGGCGTTTCTACCTGGCCGGCTCGATGGCGACCTTCCGCACCCGCAAGGCGCAGCTCTGGCAGATCATGCTGTCACCCGGGGGCGTGCCCGGCGGCTACGTCGCGCCGCGTTGACATGACGTGGGACTGACATCGGTCACAAGGTCATGCAACTGGCGTGTTCCGGTAACGTGGTCGAAACCAGCGTTCATCAATCTGGGCCCGTCGACTGACGGACAGGGGGAGTCGACACATCGACTATCCCCGGCCGCGATGCGGTCTTGCCATTGGAGGCAGCTTGATGGACACGAGTTCCCGCCGCGCGTATCCCGCCCGCGCGATCTTCACCCGCATGGCCCTTGCCGGCACGGCATTGCTGTTGGCTCCGCTGGCCGTCGCGCATGAGGCAGCCATGAGCGGACCGCATGCGCAGGGCCACGATCGCCACGACAACGGCAACCTGATCGTCATCGCCCACCGCGGCGCCAGCGGCTATCGCCCCGAACATACCTTGGAGGCCTACCGCCTCGCGATCCGGCAGGGTGCGGACTTCATCGAGCCCGACCTGGTCGCAACGAAGGACGGCGTGCTGGTCGCCCGCCACGAGAACGAGATCTCCGGCACCACCGACGTCGCCAGCCGACCCGAGTTCGCCAACCGAAAGACCACCAAGGTCATCGACGGCCGGGAGATGACCGGCTGGTTCACCGAGGACTTCACCCTCGCCGAACTGCGCACGCTGCGGGCGAAGGAGCGCATCCCCGGCATCCGCCCGGGCAACACCCGCTACGACGGCCTGTATCCGGTACCGACCTTTGCCGAGGTGGTCCAGCTGGCCAAGCGCGAGAGCCGCGGCAAGCGCCGCATCGGCGTGTACCCGGAGACCAAGCACCCGACGTACTTCGCCAGCGAAGGCGTCCATCTGGACGGCACCCCGATCAACATCTCGCTGGGCGCGAAGATCGTCGAGACCCTGGTCGCGGAAGGTTTCACCGATCCGGACCGGGTGTTCATCCAGAGCTTCGAGGTCGAGAACCTGATCGAGCTGGAGAAGGTCGTCATGCCGGGAGCCGGTGTCGATTTCCCGCTGGTCCAGCTCTATGACGATTTCGATGGCGCGATGCCCTACGACCTGCACTACAACTTTTCCCAGGGCAATGACCTGGGCGCGATCTACGGTGGCCTTGGCACGGTGGTGGACGGCGGGCTTACCGTCGACACGCGCTACGGCGACCTGACCACCGCGCCGGCGCTGGCGTGGATGAAGGCGAACTATGCCAGTGGCGTCGGCCCGTGGAAGGGCAACCTGATGCCGCGCCTGCCGCTGGACCCGCCGATCGACGCCGATGGCGACGGCGAAGCGCAGGTCACCACCCGCAGCACCGCTCTGGTGCACCCGATGCTGTCCGATGCGCTGGAGCAGGGCCTGCTGGTGCACCCGTATACCTTGCGCGCGGAAGAGAACTACCTTGCGCAGTCGCCGAATGGCCAGGTGTCGTCGGTGACGGCCGAAGCGCTGCAGCTGTACGGGCTTGGCGTCAACGGTTTCTTCATCGATCAGCCCGACCTGGGGGTGAAGGCGCGCGAACTGTTTCTCGAAGCCAATCGCCTGGCGCCTCCGCCGCGCGGCGGGCACTGACCGGACGACATTGCGGGAAAGCGGGGCGGCGATGCGGCAGGGAGGCCGTATCGCCGCCGGGAAGGGGAGGGAGGGATCAGGAGAACGAAGTCCCCGTCGCCGCCGGCAACACGAGGGTCGCGTCGTCCTCGATCTTCAACGTCGCCAGATTGTCCGCACGGGTGACACCGCGAGTGAGGATGGCCAGCGGCAGGCCCAGCTCGCGGGCGGCGCGGGCGAAACGGTAGCCCGAGTAGACCATCAGCGACGAGCCGACGACCAGCATCGCATCTGCACGGGTGAGGGCGGCCCTGACTGCCTCCACGCGCTCGCGCGGCACACTTTCGCCGAAGAACACCACGTCGGGCTTGAGCAGTCCACCGCAGGCGGGACAATCGGGTATCCGGTAGCGACCGAAGTCGAGGCCGTCGAGGTCGGCGTCGCCATCCGGCGCGGTGGTGGCGTGCAGTCCGCGCCAATCGGGGTTCAGGGAATCCAGCATGGCCTGCACGTCGGCGCGGCCGAGGCGCAGATCGCAGCCGAGGCACACGACCGTGTCGATCCGTCCGTGCAGGTCGACCACGGCCCGGCTGCCGGCGCGCTGATGCAGACCGTCGACGTTCTGGGTCACCAGCAGCTCGATGCCGCCTTGTGCTTCCAGCCGGACCAGGGCGTGGTGTGCGGGGTTCGGCCTGGCATGGCCCATCACCGGCCAGCCGACATGGCTGCGTGCCCAGTAGCGGGCGCGCGCCAGCGGGTCGCCGGTGAATGCCTGGAAGGTGATCGGCGGTTGCCGCTTCCATTCGCCATTGGCGTCACGGTAGTCGGGGATGCCGGAATTGGTGCTGCAGCCGGCGCCGGTCAGGACCAGCAGGCGGGCATGCCTTTGCAGCCATTCGCCGAGGGCATGCGTGGCATCGGTCGCATCGGGCAGGTCCGGGAGCACGGCAGACATGTCGCGAATGCTAGCAGTCGGCTTGAGCGGCTGCGCCATGCCCCGGGATCACGAAAAACGCCGCCCGGACGAATCCGGGCGGCGCTGGGTATTGCAGCGGTCGGGTAGAGGCCGATTACTCCTCGGTCGCACCTTCCAGTTCCCCTTGGGACTGGGGTGGGGCGCTGTCGTCGGCCATCGGCACCAGACCACGCTTCTCCAGCAGCGGCTCGATCTTCGGATCGTGACCGGCGAAGTCGCGGAAGATCTTCATCGCGTCCTGGCTGCCGCCCTGCGAGAGCAGGGTCTTGCGGAAGTGGTCGCCATTGGCGCGGGTCAGGCCGCCGTTTTCCTTGAACCACTGCACGCTGTTGGCGTCCAGCACCTCGGACCAGATGTAGGCGTAGTAGCCGGCCGAGTAGCCGCCCATGATGTGGCTGAAGTAGGGCGTGCGGTAGCGCGGCGGCACCGGCTTGAAGTCGATGCCGTCGGCAGCCAGAGCGGTGGCTTCGAACGCCATCACCCCATCGGCATCGGGCACCTGGTCGGCGGTGATCTGGTGCCAGCGCTGGTCGAGCATCGCTGCGCCCAGGTACTCGGTGGTGCGGAAGCCTTCGTTGAACAGCGAGGCCGCCATCACCTTGTCCAGCAGTGCCTGCGGCAGCGGTTCGCCGGTCTTGTGATGCTTGGCGTAGTTGGCAAGAATCTCCGGCCAGTCGGCCCACATCTCATTGACCTGCGAGGGATACTCGACGAAGTCGCGCGGCACGCTGGTGCCGCTGAAGAACGGGTACTCCACGTCCGAGAACATGCCGTGCAGGGCATGGCCGAACTCGTGGAACATGGTGGTCACCTCATCCCAGGTCAGCAGGGTCGGCTCGCCTTCCGGCGGCTTGGGGATGTTCTGGTGGTTGGCGACCACCGGCTTGTAGCCGGTCAGGCCCGACTGCGAGACGTAGGAGTTCATCCACGCGCCGCCACGCTTGGAGTCGCGCGCGTACGGATCGAAGATGAAGATCGCCAGCTGCGATCCGTCCTCGTTGAACACGTCGTAGGTCCAGGTGTCCGGGTGGTACTTCGGCAGGTCGCTACGCTCCTTGAACGTCAGCCCGTAGAGCTTGCCGGCGGCGAAGAACACGCCGTTCTCCAGCACGTTCTTCATCTCGAAGTACGGCTTGAGCTGCGATTCGTCGAAGGCGTACTTCTCGGCGCGGACCTTCTCGCTGTAGAAGGCCCAGTCCCACGGCTCGAGCTTGAACGAGGGCTCGCCCTTGGCGGCCTGTTCCTTGTCGATCATCGCCTGCAGGTCGGCGGCCTCGCGCTTGGCATTTGCGACCGCTGCCGGGGCCAGCTGGCCGAGCATCGCATTGACCGCTTCCGGGGTTCTGGCAGTCTGGTCCTCCAGGCCGTAGGCGGCGTGGTTCGGGTAGCCGAGCAGCTTGGCGCGCTCGGCGCGCAACTTCATCATCCGCGAGACGATGGCGGTGGTATCGAACTCGCCTCCGCGGCTGCCGCGCGCCACGGAGGCCTCGTGGATGCGCTGGCGCAATGCGCGGTTGGTCAGCTGCGACAGCGGCGGCTGGCCGGTGGTGTTGAGCAGGGTGATGACGTACTTGCCGTCCAGGTCGCGTTCCTTGGCGATGCGCGCGGCGGTGGCGATCTGCGATTCGGTCAGGCCGTCGAGCTCGGTCGCGTCGTCGACAACCACGGCCGAAGCATTGACCTCGCTCAGAACGTTGTCGGTGAACTGGGTGCCGAGCGATGCCATCTCGGCGTTCATTTCCTTCAGTTTGGTCTTGTCGGCGTCGCTGAGCTGGGCGCCGGCACGGATGAAACGGGTGTGGTAGCGCTCGATCAGGCGCACGCCCTCGGCGTCGAGGCCGAGCTGGTCGCGTTGTTCATGGAGCGTGGCGACGCGCTCGAACAGCTTGCCGTTGAGGCTGATCGCGTCCTGGTGGGCGGCGAACTTCGGCGCGTACTCGGCGCGCAGCTTGTTGCGGGTGTCGTTGGTGTCGGTACCGACCAGGTTGAAGAACACCGAGACGGCGCGGCCGAGCACGTCGCCGCTCTTCTCCATCGCGACGATGGTGTTCTCGAAGCTCGGCGGTTCGGGGTTGCCTGCGATGGCCTCGATCTCCTTGAGGTGCCGTGCCATGCCCTCGTCGAAGGCCGGGCCGAAGTCGCTGTCCTTGATCCTGTCGAACTGCGGGTAGTGCAGCGGCAGCGGACTTGGAGCGGAGAAAGGATTGGCGGCTTGGTCCATATTGGTTTGAGACTGGGTGGCACCGGTGTTGGCGGACTGGGCATGGGCGGGAAGGGCAGCGGTGGCTGTCAGCGCCATGGCCAAGGCCAACGCAAGAGGATGTTTCATCGGACAGGACCTCGTCATCAGGAATCCTCAAGCCTAACCGATGGGCCCCGGGGCCACCCATGACGAAAGCCATGGCCGTGCAGGCGGGCAGCGGGCATTCGCATGGGTACGTTCTGCTTAACGGTGTTGTAACATTTCCCCGCAAAGCGACCCGCCATGGTGCGCAAGATCGCGCCAGGCCGTCAGGGGACGGCCGCATGACCCACAGGTTGTCGTTTCCGCACAGGCGGGAACCCATGGGCGTATTGAGCAAAGTCCATGGTTCCCCGTGTTCGCAGGGACGATGAGTCGGATACCCACTTGCCGAGAGCCCCCATGACCACCTATTCCGCCACGCCCGCTTTTGCCCGTCGCGCGCTCGCAGCCGCCATTGCCGTCGCGATGCTGCCGGCCGCCGCCCTTGCCCAGGACACCGCTGGAAGCGCCTCCGACAGCGACGCCAAGACCCTCGACACGTTGATGGTGACCGCCCAGCGCAAGGTCGAGAACGCGCAGGAGGTGCCGATGTCGATCACCGCCATCAACCCGGAGCAACTGGACGTGCTCGGCTCGGGCGGCGGCGACGTGCGTTTCCTGTCCGGCCGCGTGCCGAGCCTCAACATCGAGTCCTCGTTCGGCCGCGCCTTCCCGCGCTTCTACATCCGCGGCTACGGCAATACCGACTTCCGCCTCAACACCTCGCAGCCGGTGTCGCTGGTCTATGACGACGTGGTGCAGGAGAACCCGATCCTGAAGGGCTTCCCGGTGTTCGACCTGGAGCAGGTCGAGGTGCTGCGCGGTCCGCAGGGTTCGCTGTTCGGCCGCAACAGTCCGGCCGGCGTGGTCAAGTTCGACTCGGTGCGCCCGTCGCAGGAGCTGAACGGTTACGGCAAGCTGGGGTACGGCAGCGACGACATGATCAATTTCGAGGGTGCGATCGGCGGCGGTCTCAGCGAGCGCTGGTCGGCACGTGCATCGGCCATGTTCCAGCGCCGCGACGATTGGGTCGAAAACACCTACCCGGGCCCGAACGACGGCCTGGAGGGCTACGACGAATCCGCCGGGCGCGTGCAGTTCCTGTACGAGGGCGATGGCTTCGAGGCTCTGTTCAATGCCCATGCGCGTCACCTCAACGGCACCGCGCGCCTGTTCCGCGCCAACATCTTCAAGCCCGGCACCAATGACCTGGTCGACGGTTTCGATCCGGACAAGGTCTCGATCGACGGCCTCAACCACTCCGAGCTGGACAGCCATGGCGCCAGCGCCCGCCTGCGCTGGGACTTCGGCGACTACTCGTTGCATTCGATCACCGGCTACGAGTCGGTGGAGACCTACAGCCGTGGCGACATCGACGGCGGCTTCGGTGCCTCGTTCCTGCCCGATTCCGGCCCGGGCGAGATCCCGTTCGCGTCCGAGACCGCCGACGGCATCCCTGACCACTCGCAGTGGACCCAGGAATTTCGTATCGAGTCGAACACCGGCACCGCTTTCGACTGGCAGGCCGGCCTGTTCTACTTCAGGGAGGCCTACGACGTCGAAAGCTTCAGCTACGACTCGCTGGCCGGCGGTGCGCAGGACGGTTACCAGCGCATCCGCCAGACCAACGACTCGTGGGCGGTGTTCACCGCGGGGACCTGGGAGGTCACCCCCGACTTCCAGCTGCGCGCCGGCCTGCGCTACACCTGGGACGAGAAGAAGCTGACAGTCAGGGACTACTGGAACACCGGCTTCGTCCCGTGCGTCCTGCTGGAGAAGTGCACGCTGGCGCAGCTGGCCGCGCAGGAGCCTGACGGCGACCTGTCGGCCGCGCCCAAGGACAACAAGCTCAGCTGGGACCTCTCCGGTACCTGGCGCCTCAGCGACGACGTGAACCTCTATGCCCGCGTTGCCACCGGCTACCGCGGCAGCAGCATCCAGTCCGCGGGCGCGTTCAATGCCAAGTCGGTGGCCGATCCGGAAACCTCGACCTCGTTCGATGCCGGCATCAAGGCCGACCTGTGGGATCGCCGTGCACGCCTGAATGCCAGCGTCTTCTACTACGAGGTCAAGGACCAGCAGCTCACCGCGGTGGGTGGCAGCACGGGCAATGCCAACATCCTGCTCAATGCGAAGAAGAGCGTCGGCCAGGGCTTCGAACTCGACTTCCAGGCCTGGCTGACCGACAACCTGCTGGTGACCCTGGGCAGCAGCTACAACGACACCGAGATCAAGGACAGCGACCTCAGCGTCGCTGGCTGTGCCGCCTGCACCGTGACCAACGACCCGGAGCTGGACGAAGAGGGCCAGCCGACCGGCAATTACCTCATCAACGGCAATCCGCTGCCGCAGGCGCCGAAGTGGAGCCATAACCTGACCGCGCGCTGGGGCCTGCCGCTGGCTGCCGGCAGCGAGTTCTATGTCTACACCGATTGGGCCTACCGCAGCGAGGTCAACTTCTTCCTCTACGAGTCGGAGGAGTTCACCGGCAAGCCGCTGCTCGAAGGCGGCCTGCGGCTCGGCTACAACTGGGGCCATGGCAGGTACGACGTCGCCGTGTACGGCCGCAACATCCTCGACAAGGTGGAGGCCGTGGGCGGCATCGACTTCAACAACCTGACCGGCTTCATCAACGAGCCGCGGCTGGTGGGCGTGGAGTTCAAGGCGTCGTTCTGACCGATCCTGTGCAAGCCCCTCTCCCGACCGGAGAGGGGCGAGGATTCAGGCACGGAGGCATGCCTCGGGCAACCTGCGCCTACAATGAGGCTCCATCGCCTGGAGCAAGCGCATGACCACCGCCTATGATTTCACCGCCACCGACATCGACGGCAGCGAGGTCGCGCTCGACAGCTACCGCGGCAAGGTCCTGCTGGTGGTCAACGTCGCCTCGAAGTGCGGCTTCACCCCGCAGTACACCGGGCTCGAACAGCTCTGGCACGACTACCGCGATCGCGGTCTGGTCGTGCTCGGCTTCCCCTGCGACCAGTTCGGTCACCAGGAGCCGGGCAGCGAGGCCGAGATCAAGGATTTCTGTTCACTGACCTACGACGTCAGCTTTCCGATGTTCGCCAAGATCAACGTCAACGGCGATGCAGCCCATCCGCTGTGGAAATGGCTGAAGGATGAGAAGGGCGGCTTCCTCGGCATCGACGCGATCAAATGGAACTTCAGCAAGTTCCTGGTCGGTCGCGACGGCCGGGTCGTCAAGCGCTATGCGCCGACCGACAAGCCCGACTCGCTGGCCGCCGACATCGAGGCCGCACTGGGCTGAGAGCGCTCGACAGGCGCACTCAGCGCACGATCGTCACCGGCACCTTGCCCTGGGCGATCACCTTGCTCGACACTGAGCCCAGCAGCAGCCCCTTGACCATGCTGCGGCCGTGCGAGCCCATCACGATCAGGTTGCAGTGCTCCTTGGCGGCGACGTCGAGGATCATCTCGGCCGGATCACCGATTTCGGTCCGTTCGCTGGTCTCCAGCCCGGACCGCGCAAGCACCTTGCGCGCCTCGGCGAGCATCTGCTCATGGTTCTCGGCATAGTGGCGGCGCACGGCGGTCGTGCCGATCTTGCGCTCCACGCCCGGGAACAGCGGCAGGTTGACCGACAGCAGAGTGATGCGCGCCGGCTTGTTCAGCTGCTTGCCGAGCTTGATGGCAAAACGGGCGGCACGCAGGCTGATCGCACTGCCGTCGACGGGGACCAGGATCTTCATCGTTCTGCTTTCTCGGGACTCATGTCGATTCTACGCCGCGCTCATCGGCCGGCGGCCGGCCGGTTCTTGACCGCGTCCGGCAACAGCGACAGGAGTTCATCGATGATGCCGGGCAGGGTGCGTTCCGAATGCGGTTTCCCCCCTTTGGTGTGTCCGCTGAAGTGTAGGGCGGGTAGAGCCGAAGGCGAAGCCCATCGGGGCAACGGCCGGGATCACACGATGATGGGTATCGCTACGCTCTGCCCATCCTACTTTTCGACGAACGCGCGTTCGAACACGTACTGCCCCGGCGTGCCGATGCGTGGTGCGGCGGTAAAGCCACGGCCATCGAGCAGGGTGCGGAAGTCGGCCAGCATCGCCGGACTGCCACAGACCATCGCGCGGTCGTGTTCCGGATCCAGCGGCTCGATGCCGAGGTGCTGCATCATCTGGCCGGTGGCCATCAGGTCGGTCATGCGGCCGCGATGGTCGTTGCCGTTGAACTCGAACGGCTCGCGAGTCACAGCCGGGTAGTAGAGCAGTTTCTCGCGGATGGTTTCGCCCAGGAACTCATGGTGCGGCAGCTCGTTGACGATGTAGTCGCGGTAGGCCAGGTCCTGCGCGTGGCGCACGCCATGGCAGAGGATGACCCGCTCGAAGCGCTCGTAGGTTTCCGGATCCTTGACGATCGACAGCCAAGGCGCGAAACCGGTACCGGTGCCGAGCAGGTACAGGTTGCGGCCCGGGTGCAGGTCGTGGATCAGCAGGGTGCCGGTGGGTTTGCGGCCGATCAGCACGGTGTCGCCAGGCTTGATCTCCTTCAGCCGCGAGGTCAGCGGACCGTCCGGCACCTTGATGCTGAAGAACTCCAGTTGCTCCTCCCAACTCGCGCTGGCGATGGAGTACGCGCGCAACAGCGGCTTGCTGGTGCCGTCTGCCTGCGGGATCTGCAGGCCGATCATCACGAACTGGCCGTTGTCGAAACGGAAGCCGTCGTCGCGGGTGGTGGTGAAGCTGAAGTAGTCGTCCGTCCAGTGACGGACGTCCAGCACGGTTTCGGTGCCGAAGGCTGCGGACATGTGGGGGTGGGGTATGGATCGAAGTTGCCAATTTTACGCGAATGCGCAGGCACCCGCTGCCGGTCACCGATACCCCGCCGCCTGCAGCTCGAACAGCTCGGCGTATCGCCCGCCGTCGGCCATCAGCTCATCGTGGGTGCCGCTGGCCTCCAGCCGGCCGCCGGACAGCACCAGGATGCGGTCGGCCATGCGCACGCTGCTGAAGCGGTGCGAGATCAGCACCGCGGTGCGGCGGTCGCTCAGCTCCTTGAAGCGCTGGAACACCTCGAACTCGCTGCGCGCATCCAGCGCCGCGGTCGGCTCGTCGAGGATCATCACCTGCGCGTCGCGCATGTAGGCGCGGGCGATCGCGATCTTCTGCCACTGGCCGCCGGACAGGTCGACGCCGCTACGGAAGCGCCGGCCGATCAACTGGTCGTAGCCGCCGGGGAGGGCGGCGACCACTTCGTCGGCCATGCCCCGGCGCGCGGCTTCGCGGACACGGGCGTCGTCGTGCATCGCCTCGACCCGGCCGACGCCGATGTTCTCGCCGGCGGTCAGGTGGTAGCGCACGAAGTCCTGGAAAATCACCCCGATGTTCGCCCGCAACTGGTCGAGGTCGTATTCGCGCAGGTCGTGCCCATCGAGCAGGATCCGGCCCTCGTCGGGGTCGTACAGCCGTGCCAGCAGCTTGACCAGGGTGGTCTTGCCGGCGCCGTTCTCGCCGACCAGGGCCAGCACCTCGCCCGCGTGCAGCTCGAAATCCAGCCCGCGCAGCGCCCACTGTTCCGAGCCCGGATAGCGGAAGCCGACGTTCTCGAACACGAAGCCATCGTGGATCGGTACCGGCACGTCGCGCGGTTCGGCCGGGCTGGCGATCTCCGGCTCGATCTCGAAGAAGGAGAACAGGTCGTCCAGGTACAGCGCCTGCCCGGCGACCTGCGAGAAGCCGACCAGCAGCCCCTCCAACAGCTGCCGCAGGCGCAGGAAACTGCCGGACAGGAAGGTCAGGTCGCCGATCGAGAAATCGCCGCGTACCGTGCGCCAGGCGATGTAGGCATAGGCGGCGTAGTAGCCCAGCGTGCCCAGTGCCGCCAGCAGCGTGCCCCAGAGCGCGCGTTTGCGCGCCAGCGTCCGGTTGGCGCGGAAGAATTTTTCCGCCAGTTCGCGATAGCGCGCGATCAGGAAGGTGTGGAGGTTGAAGATCTTCACCTCCTTGGCCGTCTCCACGCTGGCACCCATCTGGCGCACGTATTCGAGCTGGCGCCGCTCCGGTGTCCAGGCGAAGTTCAACGAGTAGCCCAGCGCGTTGAAGTGCGCCTCGCCGACGAAGGCCGGCACCAGCGCGATCGCCAGCAGCACGATCAGCCACGGTGCGTAGACCAGCAGGCCGACGGCGAAGCTGGCCACGGTGATCATGTCCTGCACCTGGCCGAACAACTGGCTCATCAGGTTGGCCCGACCCATGGTCTGGCGGCGGGCGCGGTCGAGCTTGTCCTGCAGGTCCGGATCCTCGAAATCCTCCAGGTCCAGGTTCGCCGCATGCTCCATCAACCGGATGCTGGTGGCGTTGGTGAACAGCTCCGACAGCATCGAGTCGCCGTAGCTGACCAGCCGACCGATCAGGTCCGAACCGATCGCCAGTGCGAACTCGGCCACCAGCAGCCAGAACAGGTGGTCGTACTGGTGGCTGCCCAGGGCATCGGCCAGCGATCCGGTTGCCACCCCGACACCGACCAGCCGCACCACCTCGTCGATGATCAGCTTGCCAATGTAGAGCATCGCCACCGGGATCAGTGCCCGCAGCAGCCGCAATGCCAGCGTCATCACGGTCAGCCCCGGGCTGGTCGCCCAGATCTGGCGCAGGAACGGTGGCAGGTTGCGCAGCGCGTTGAAGCGCTCGCGCAGGCTCGGGCGCGGGCCATCTGTCAGCGGAGTGGAGTGGCGTGGGTGGGGCATCTCGGCTCCCGGGCGTCACGGGCCGTGACTGCGCGAGGATACCTGCCCGGGCAGGAGTAGACTCAAGCCATGGTCATCCGGCCCGCGATCGCGGGAAGGAGTGCGCATCATGTTGACCTGGACGATGGCGGCGGCACTGGCGCTGTCCACGCTCGACCTGCCTGCGCCGCCTCCGGTGCCGGTGCTGTCGGACTGGGAGCAGGTCACCGCCGTGCCGGCGGAGCTGCACGCGCCGCTGCAGGAACAGGTGGCGGCGGAACCGAAACCGGTCAGGCGGCTCGAGCGACTGGTTGAGTGGATGTTCGCCTCCGACGGACTGGCCTTCGAGTACGACAACGAAGCCACTCGCTCCGTCGCCGAGACCCTGCACGACCGACGCGGCAACTGCCTGTCCTTCACTCTGGCCTTCGTGGTGTTGGCGCGTCGGGTGGGTTTCGATGCCCACATGCAGGAAACCGACGATGTGCTGGTCTGGCCCGGCAGCCTGGACAGCAACGTCGTCATCCATGCCGGACACGTCAATGCCGGCGTCGATGTCGGGGGCGGCACTACACCGTCGATTTCGAGCCCGGGCTCACGCTCAGTCGCAACCCGCCGCGGGAGATCAGCGACCGTCGCGCGCTGGCGCACTTCATCAACAACCGTGGTGTCGAGCTGCTCGAACGCGACGAGATGGCTGCCGCGCTCCGTCATTTCGATGCCGCGATCGAGCTGGAGCCGGGTTTCGTGCCGGGCATGAACAATATCGGCGTGGCCCGAAACCGCCTCGGCGACATCGTTGCGGCGGAGCAGGCCTATCTGGCCGTGCTCGATACCGCCCCGCAACACCCGGCAGCACTGTCCAACCTGGTCAATCTGTACAGACATCACGGCGAGGCCGGCAAGGCGGCCCGCTATGAGCGCCGATTGGCGCGGATGGAGCGGCGCGATCCTTACCGCAACTTCGTCGTCGGTCTGCAGCACGAGCGGCGGGGCGACCATGAAGCCGCCCTCGACGCCTATCGCCGCGCGATCCGCCTGCATCGCGGCGAACCACAGTTCCACCTCGGTCTGGCCCGCGTCCATGCCCTGATGGGCAATGAGCGCGAAGCCGGCCGCCAATGGGCCATGGCCAGGTCGCTGAAGAGCCGGCCCGCCGACAGAGGTGCCCGTGACGCTTTCCGCGACCCTTATCGGGATCTGTTCCAGCGCCGGAGCCCCGGTGCCGCCGCCCCGATGCCCTAGCAGATTGCGGAAAGACAGCCTGCTGGAGCCGTGCCGTCACGAGCCGGTTCCTGCTCCTCACGCCCCGGTATCGGCCGAGTAGGGCACGTCCGGCAGTGGTTTGCGCAGGCCGACGTTGAGCATGTTCCAGGCCCGGATCGCGGCCACGGCGAAGGTCAGCTCGGATACCTCGCGCTCGTCGAAGTGCGCCTGCAACCGTTGCAGCGCCTGATCGGGGATCGCGGCCTGTCCCAGGTCGTTCAGGGCTTCCGCCCAGGCCAACGCAGCGCGTTCACGGTCGTCGAACAACGGGCTTTCGCGCCAGGCGGCGACGGTGTCGAGCTTGCGCTGTGCCACGCCTGCCTTGCGCAAGGCTTCGGTGTGCATGTCGAGGCAGAACACGCACCCGTTGAGCTGCGATACGCGCAGCGAGACCAGCTCGACCAGGCTCAAGCCCAGCGGACCCTTGTACAGTTGTCCGCTCAGCTGAACCAGTTGCTGGAACGCCTTCGGCGCGTGGACGGTGTAGTCGATGTGGGGGGCTTGCATTGTCGTCTTCTCCGGCATTTTGTCTTAAGGCGGCCACCATGGCCGTTGTATGGGAAGGACGGGGCAGGGCGTCGTGGCGTGACAGCCGCCGATCGATAGCCCATCGCCCTGCCGGACTCAGGCGTTCAGCAGCCCGTGCAGCTTGTCCGGATTCATCACCGTCAGTACCTGGGTGATGCGGCCGCCGTCGATCGTGATCGTGGTGATCGAGAACAGCCGGCCCCCGCGCCAGCGCAGCAGCGCGGGTTCGCCGTTGACCCGACCGATGCGGCCTTCGGTCCCGTCCCCGAACCGGCGTGCGACGGCCCAGAACAGGCGTGCGATGCGCTCGGCGCCGACCAGCGGGCGGATGACCGCGGTGACCTTGCCGCCACCGTCGGTGACCAGGCGGGCGTTCGCGTCGAGCAGCTGCATGATCGCGGCCTGGTCGCCGGCCTGCGTCGCGTGCATGAAGCGTTCCAGCAGGCGCCGGTGCTGGCCGGATGCGACCGTGAAGCGCGGCCGTTCCGCCCGCAATCGCGTGCGTGCACGGTGCACCATCTGCCGGCAGTTGGCCTCGCTGTGTCCGAGCAGTTGCGCGATCCGGCCGTAGTCGTAGTCGAAGGTCTCCTTCAGCAGGAACGCGGCCCGCTCGTCGGGTCCGAGTCGTTCGAGCAGCGTCAGGAACGCCAACGAGACCTGGTCGGCCAGTTCGGCGCCGTGCTCGGGCGTGAGCGCGGTGTCGACATCGACTTGCAGCGGCTCCGGCAGCCACGGCCCGGGATAGGTTTCGCGCTGGTGGCGGACCAGGCGCAGGCGGTCGATGCCAAGCCGGGTGGTCGCCGTGATCAGCCAGGCCTCGGGATCGCGAATCCCCTCGTGCTCGGCCTGCGACCAGCGCAGCCAGGCATCCTGGACCACGTCCTCGGCATCGCTGCGGCTGCCCAGCAGCTTGTAGGCCAGCGCGAACAGGCGCGGGCGATGGGTTTCGAAAGTATCAGTGCTCATGTAGCCAGGACGGGACAGGTGGCGTGGCCGTGACAGCCCGATACAGGCCAGTCAGGTCGGTCAGGTCGGTCAGGCGGGTCAGGCAGGAGGTTCGTCCGGGCTGCGCGGCGCCTGCAGGGCGATCGGCAGATGCCAGCCATACCGCAGCGCGGCGATGCGCAGGCCGAAGCAGAGCAGGGCGCCGGCCACCGCGGTCGCCTGGCCGGGCAGGCCGAGCACGTCGCCGATCGCGACCACGCCGGCGCCGGCCAGCGCGGCCACGGCATACAGCTCCGCGCGCAGCACCAGCGGTACCTGCGCCAGCAGCACGTCGCGGAGCATGCCTCCACCGATGCCGGACAGCATGCCGAGGCAGGGCGCCATCAACGGGCCGATGCCGGCTTCGAGCGCCTTGTCGGTACCGGCCACGGCGAACACCGCCAGCCCGAGCGCGTCGAATACCCGTACCGGATGCCGCAGGCGCTCGATCCGCGGGCTCCAGGCGAACGCGATCAGTCCGGCGCTGATCCAGATCGCCGGGTAGCGCCAGTCGCTGAGCGCCGCAGGCGGTACCGCCCCGATCAGCAGGTCGCGCAGGATGCCGCCGGCACTGGCGGTGGCGAAGGCCAGCACCAGCACGCCGAACAGGTCCAGTTGGCGGCGCACGCCCATCATCGCGCCGCTGAGCGCGAAGACGAAGGTGCCGATCAGGTCGAGGGTGAGCACGAAGGTATCCATGGCGACGATTCTGGGCGCTTGCGGCCCGGAACGCGATGGAAACCCGCGGGCGCCTGTTCGCCCGGTGTACCGTTCTCAATGGATGCCCACAGCAACTCGCCGTGAACCGCGGCCGGTCAGTAGTTCCAGTACTCCCTGATCCGCGACACCTTGCCGTCCTCGAACTCGAACACCGCCATTCTGGACACGTCGCGTCGACGGCGCTGCACGGCGACTGCATTGGTGCCATACATCAGCGCCTCGATCTGGTAGCCATCCGCGTTGTCCGGACCGCTGGCATCGCGTTCGAAGCGGCCGTCGCGCACGGCCCGCACATGGTTCCCATACAGCTGTTCGCGTGTGTAGACATCATCCATTCCCGGATGCTCGTAGATGAAGCCGGGGGCGTACAGGGCGAACAGGCGATCGACATCCGCGACGGTAACGCCGGGCGCGGTGGAGCGGTTCTGTGCTGCGGTCACCGCACGCACGAGGTGTTCCATCTGTCCGGGTGTCAGGTCGGCCGCCCGGGCCGTGACCGGGCCTGTGATCAGTGCCAGCGTGGCCAGCACGTACGCGAACATGAGCGATCTGATCGAATTCATGAACTTTTCCCTGTTGAAATAATGTGTTGGGATGAAGTGTTGAGGTGATATCTGATCAACGTGATGTCGCCACCGCCATTTCAGGTTCGACCCGCACGGGCTGGCCGGGCTCGAGGCGTTCGCCACCCATGACCACCAGCAGGTCACCCGACCCCAGCGGGCCATCGACCTCCACCAGACCGTCGATCTCCTCGCCCAGCTCCACCGGGATCCGCCGGGCCCGCTGGTCCGAGTCGACGCGCAGCACGTAGTTGCCTTCGCGCCGCAGCAGCAACGCATCGCGGGGCACCGCCAGTACCTTCCGGGGCGATGCACTGGGGATGGCAAGTTCGACCGCACTGCCGACCGCGAGCGGCATATCGTCGAGCGCGATGCGGATCTCGATCTGACGGGAGAGCTCGTCACCGACCGGTACGATCGCGGTGATCTCATGGCTGCGCGAGGGCAGCCCTTCGGCACTGATCCGGACCGGGCTGCCGACGAACAGCCGTGCCGCCATCGTCACCGGTGCGCGCGCCCGGATCTCCAGTCCCTCCGTATCGACGAGCCGCGCGACGGGAGCGCCGCGTGCCAGGAATTCACCGACCTGCGCACGCTGCTCCACCACCACTCCGCCAAAGGGTGCGCGGACGATCATCTGCGTGCGCTGGTGCCGGGTCTGCGCCAACAGCGCGGCGGCACGGGCACGCTCCTGGACCAGCACGTCGCGATCGGCACGCATCTGTTCGTATTGTGCGCGGGCGATGTTCTGTGCATCGGCGAGCTGCGCATAACGCCGTTCCTGACGCCGGGCCTGCTCGAGCAGGGTGTCGATGCGGGCCAGCTCGGCCCGGAACTCCTGCTCCCTGAGTCCCAGTGTCGTGTCGTCCAGGACGGCGAGCGGCTCGCCGGTCGCGACATGCTGTCCGACGTCGGCGACCCGGACCACGCGACCGTCCTGCTCGCTGGCCACCTGCGCATCGCGCCGGCTGATGACGCTGCCGGTGGCATGGTGGAGTGGGGCGAACTCGGTATCGACCGCAGGAGCGACCTGCACCACGGCCGGCGAGGAAGCAGCGGTGTCCCGGTTCGGTGCAGTCGCTGCGGAGGCGTCGGCGGGCGTGTCGGTGCCCCGGAATGCGTAGAGCGTCAGCGCCGAGGCGAGAACGGCGGCGGCGATCAGGACTTTCGTCAATCGGGGCATGGCGTGCTTCACTCGGGGATGCTTCATGTGGGGAGGCTTCATGCGGGAGTGCTCCACTCGGACGTGGTCATTGGGGGGAGGCCAGGGAGGCGTCGGCCGCTGCCAACGGCGTCTCGGTCAGGGGCAGGCGGCGGGATTCGAGCAGGCGTAGCAGGGCGGGGATCAGCAGCACCGTGAACAGCAGGCTCAGGGCGATGCCGCCCACCGTCACCACGGCCATGCCGCGGTAGATCGCCGCGCCCGGGCCGGGGTTGATGGCCATCGGCAGCGCGCCCATCACCCCGGTCAGCGCGGCGATCAGGATCGGACGCAGGCGTTGGCTCAACGCCTGCTGCAGTGCGTCGTCCAACCCCAGTCCTTCGGCCTGCGCCTCGCGGGTCCGGGCGACGAGCAGGATGGCGTTGTTGATGACGATGCCCAGCAGCATGATGAAGCCGATCATCGACAGCAGGTCCAGGTTCTGCCCCGACACCAGGTTGAGAACCTGCAGGCCGAGTACGCCGCCCAGCACGGCCATCGGCAGCGTCGCCATGACGTAGCCGCTGTCCCGCAACGAACGGAACATGGCGGCCATCAGCATGAAGAGCACGAGCAGGGCCATCGCGAAATTGCCGCTCATCGTGCGGACCACCTCGCCAAGTCGGTCCGCGCTGCCGGCCACCCGCACACCCGCATCGGTGGGCATTGCGGCGCGCAACGCCGGCACGATGTCCCGGTCGACCCGCTCGAGCGCTTCCTGCAGCGACATTTCGTCAGGCGGGTCGACGGTCAGGCTGACCGTGCGGCGGCCATCGATGCGGCGCAGCTGGGCAGGGGCCAGCACGGTGTCGATCCGGGCCAGCTCGCCCAGCTGGACCGTGCCGCCGAACGGCGTTGCCAGCGGCGCCGAACGCAGCGATTCAAGGCTCGGCTCCTCCTGCCCGCGCAGGATGATCGGCAGCCGCCGGTCGCCGTCGAACTGCTCGCCCAGCCATTGACCGTCGCCAAGCGTGCGGATCGCCGATGCAAGGTCGCTGCGGCGCCAGCCCACTTCGGCCAGGCGGCGGTCATCGGGGCTGAGCCTCAGCTCCGGCGTGGCGGCGGCGGTGTTGGGCCAGGTACGCGCCCGACCCCCGGGGAAGTGCTGTTCCAGCCGCTGGCGGCCGATCTCTGCGGCCTCGAGCAGTGCGTCGGCATCGGGATGCTGAAGATGGATGGCGATCGCACGGGCCGAGCCGCCGAAGCCGCCGAACAGCGGTCCGCGGAAGACCGAGGCCTGGGTGTCCGGGAGATCGACGATGATCTCCTCACGCAGGACCCTGAGGAACTCGTCGACCCGCTCCGGATCCTCGGTGCGGGCACCGAGCGAGGCCGATCCGCCGTCCCAGAAGTTGAGATACCAGTTGCTCAGCTTCGGCTGCCGGTCGCCATCCATGTAGGGCCGCATGCGTTCGAGCAGCAGCGGTGCGATTTCGCGGTCGGCGCGTTGCCGGCTCATGCCGGGCGGCAGACTGATATCGGCATCCGCGGCGGCGCGCTGCACCGGCGGCAGGTAGTCGATGCGCGGCATCAACAGCGCGGTCAGCACGATCGGGGCCACCACCAGCCCGGCGATCCAGCCGAACTGGCGCCGGCGGGTGACCGTGGCCGCGAGCGCCCGCCGGCTGAACCGCTCCCACCGGCCGGCATCGCCGCGACCGGTTCCGCGACGCAGCCAGGTGCCGGCGGCCGCGGGCAGGACGGTGAGGGCGACCAGCAGCGAGATGCCCACGGCGATCGAGATCGTCAGCGCCAGGTCCGCGAACAGCTGGCCTTCCACGTCCTCCATGAAGATCACCGGCAGGAACACCGCCACCGTGGTCAGCGTGGACGCCATCAGCGCGCCACCGACCTGGCGTGTGCCGTCGAGCGCGGCCCGCAGTGGCGGCACCCCGGCCTCGCGGAGGCGGACGATGTTCTCGGCCACGACCACGGCCGCGTCCATGACCATGCCGACCGCAAATGCGAGTCCGGCCAGCGAGATCACGTTGAGGCTGTGGCCGGTCAGCTTCAGCACGATGAAGGTGCCCAGGATCGAGATCGGGATGGCGCAGGCGATCAGTACCGTGGCCCTGGCATCGCGAAGGAACCACCACAGGCAGCCCACCGCCAGGACCAGGCCGGCCACCAGGCTGCCGGACAGCAGGCTGATCGCACGCCGGATGAACACCCCGGAATCGAAGCTCTGGCGGATGTCGAGTCCTTGCGGTTGCAACTCGGTCTCGCGCAGCTCGTCGATGGT
Organism: Lysobacter alkalisoli; assembly: GCF_006547045.1. Taxonomy (NCBI): domain Bacteria; kingdom Pseudomonadati; phylum Pseudomonadota; class Gammaproteobacteria; order Lysobacterales; family Lysobacteraceae; genus Marilutibacter; species Marilutibacter alkalisoli. The sequence continues at coordinate 2,086,824 of NZ_CP041242.1, read as the reverse complement.
TCGTGTCACTTCGTCCAGCGTCGCGAGTACGTTGGCGCCGTTCGCGCGCAGGATTCGCAGTCCGATCGCGGGATTGCCGTTCTGGTATGACACGCTGCCGCGCCGGGACGGCTGGACCGTGATTTCGGCGACATCGGACAGGCGCACCGGGCGGCCGTCGCGCCAGGCCAGGATCAGGTCTCCCAGCGCCTCGGGGGAATACCGGCCGGCGAATCGCAGCACGTACTCGCGGCGGCCGGCCTCGACCGTGCCGCCGGAAACGTCCGTGGCCTGTGCCGCCAGCGCCGCGATCTCGGGTATCTGGATGCCGAGCGCCGCGGCGCGCCGTGGGTCCACGGCGATGGTCAGCTCATCGGCATCGGCACCTCTGACGTCGACGCCGGCGACGCCGTCAATCGCCGCAAGCCGCGGCGCGATGCGGTCCTCGATGAGCTGACGGAGATCGTCCACGCTTCCCGGCGTGCCGGGCAATTTCTGCACGAACAAGAAGGTGAGGGTGTCGCCGGCGCTGAAGCCGCCGGAGAGGATGACCGGCGGATCGGCGTCGCGGGGCAGGGGCGGGAGCCGGTTCATCCGCGACAGCACCTCCACCAGGGTGGCGTCCATATCGCTGCCAACGGCGAAGGTCATATTGATCCAGCTTCCCCCGGAGCTGATGTTCGAGGAGATTTCCTCGAGCCCCGGCAGGCCGCGCATCACGGTTTCGATCGGCTCGATGATCTCCGACTCGATTTCTTGCGGCGACGCCGAGCGCCACGACGTCTGGATGTTCATCTGCGGCCGCTCGATGTCCGGGAACAGCTGCAGCGGCAGGTCGAACAGGCTGATCAGGCCGAACACGCAGACCATGCAGACCGCCGCGGCCACGGCGGCGGGATTGCGCAGCGAGACTTCGGTGAGTTTCATCGGTGTGTCCGCGTGGGGTCGCGAACACGATGCGCGAGTCGGAACCGGTCCCTATGGTCCGATGGTCATGGCTTGCGGTGAAAGGTGTGCAGGCTGCGACGAAGCGTTGTGCGGACCGCGTGGCGGACGCGGCTCATTGTGGTGGGCGCTCATTGCAAAAGGGACAGCCGGTCGCGATAGCTTCGCGACAGCTTCAGCTCCTGACCGCAGTCCAGACGCAGGAAGCTTTCGCCGTTGGTGTGTGGGCGGGTTTCGGCGACGCGCCGTGCATTGACGATCGTCGAGCGATGGATGCGCGGGAAGCGTTGCGGGTCGAGCTGCCGCTCCAGTTCGCGCATGGTCGCGCGCAGCACCAGGGTGTCGTCGTCGGTGTGGATGCACATGTAGTCGCCGGCGGCGTCGATCCAGCGGATGTTGTGGAGCGGGACACGCAGTGTGCGCTGTCCATCCCGGACCGAGAGCCTGTCGTCGCGCTGCAGCTGTTCGAGCGCATCGGGTTGCAGGGCCTCGTCCAGTTCCAGTGGTGCGCGGCCGCTGAGCCCGCCCAGCAACTCCAGCAGCTGGGAGCAGTTGGCGCTGGCGGTGCGCTGCTCGCGCACTTGGCGGACCCGTTCCAGGGACTGTCGCAGGCGTTCGTCGTCGACCGGCTTGAGCAGGTAGTCGACGGCCGAGGCCTCGAATGCCTGGATCGCATAGTGGTCGTAGGCGGTGACGAAGATCACCAGCGGCATTTCCGCGGCGGGAATGTGGCGAAGCGTCGAGAACCCGTCAGTGCCGGGCATCTGCACGTCCAGGAATATGAGTTCGGGTTGCAGCTTGTGGACCTTCGCGATCGCGGTGGCTCCGTCGCCGCACTGCCCGACGATCTCGACATCGTCATGGGCGGCCAGGCGGAGCTCGAGCCCACGGCGGGCCAGCGGTTCGTCGTCGACGATCAGCGTCCGGATCGGGGCTCGCATCGGAGCATCGGGCGTACGCCCGGGGGATTTCCGTGCCGGGCTTCGGCTGTCGTTCGCAATCGAGTCGTCCATTGTCATGTCACCCGTCGTTCCTGGCCGAGGTCGATGTCTCGAATGGCAGGTGCAGGCGGACCTCGAGCCCGCCCGCCAGGTTGCGCACGCACAGGTTGCCGGCGTCGCCGTACAGCACCTTGAGCCGCTCGCGCGTGTTGCGCAGGCCGACGCCGGTGCCCGCCGGCAGGGTCTCGCCCTCGAGCGCCAGGCAGCCCGGACCATCGTCGACCACCCGCAGCGAGAGCCGGTCGCCTTCGCGATGCGCCTCGATCCGCAGCAGGCCGCCTTCGACCTGTTTCGCGACCGCGTACTTGATTGCGTTCTCCACCAGAGGCTGCAGCAGCAGGCTGGGCATGAGCGCGCGCCAGCACTCCTCGTCGACCACGATCTCGACCCGCAGCCGCTCGGCGAAGCGGACCTTCTCGATGTCCAGGTACAGGTCCAGTGCGTCCATTTCCTGGCGCAGGGTCACGCGCTGCATCGGATCGCTGTCCAGCGAGTGACGCAGGAACGACGACAGGCTCTGCACCATCCGGTTGGCGGTGGCGTTGTCGCGGTCCAGCACCAGCGTGGAGATCGCGTTGAGGGTGTTGAACAGGAAGTGCGGGTTGAGCTGGTAGCGCAGCATCTTCAGCTGGGCCTGGTGCGCCATGGCGCGGGCGGCGAGGGCGCGCCGGGTCTCGTCCTGGGACTGACGGTAGTAGGTGATCCCCAGGTACAGCCCGACCCAGGCCAGGACGACATAGATGTTGCTCAACGCATAGGAGAACACCATCAGCGTGTTCTCCGGCGTGCAGCCCGGGCAGAACTCGAGCTTGATGTGGCGGCCGGCCCGCTCCATCAGCGCCGAGCTGGCGAGGATGGGCAGCACCATGATCGCCAGTTGCAGTACGGGTGGACGACCCCGGCAGGCACGCAGCAGGTAGCGCAGCCCCAGTGTGGCGGCCGCGCCGGTCACTCCTGTGGCCAGGTGGATCATCGCGTAGCCGCCGGGCTTGCCGTAGGCAAGCGCCGTCAGGTAGCCCAGGCCCATATAGGCCAGCCAGCCGCCCAGGTGCAGGACCCAGAACAACTGTCTGTGCGAGAGCCCCAGCGGGCGGGGATGGCGATGGCCATGGGCATTCGGGCGGGACGCAGGGACCCCATGCTAGCGCGGGCCCGCCGCCGCGGCATTTCGTTTCGTCGCGGGAATCGCACGCTTCGTCGCACCCACGGCGGGGCAATGACGGCCCGCGGTGGCTAGAATATGCAGTTTCCACTGCCAGCCATTGCCCGCCGTGTCCGCAATCCCGACCGCCCCCGACGCATTCGCCGTACGCCAGCCCGTGTCGATTCGCCAGGACGACCTGATCCAGTCCGTCGCCGACGCGCTGCAGTACATCAGCTACTACCACCCGGTCGACTACATCAAGAACCTCGCCGCCGCTTACGAGCGCGAGGAGTCGCTGGCGGCCAAGGACGCGATGGCGCAGATCCTGATCAACTCGCGCATGTGCGCCGAGGGCCATCGCCCGATCTGCCAGGACACCGGCATCGTCACAGTGTTCCTCGAGATCGGCATGGACGTGCGCTGGGACGACGCGACGATGGGCGTGGAGGACATGGTCAACGAGGGCGTGCGCCGCGCCTACAACCATCCGGACAACAAGCTGCGCGCCAGCGTGCTGGCCGATCCGGCCGGCAAGCGCCGGAACACCAAGGACAACACCCCGGCGGTGGTCAACGTCAAGGTCGTGCCGGGCAACACCGTCGATGTGATCGTCGCCGCCAAGGGCGGCGGCTCGGAGGCGAAGTCGAAGTTCGCGATGCTCAACCCGTCCGACTCGATCGTCGACTGGGTGCTGAAGACGGTGCCGACCATGGGCGCAGGTTGGTGCCCGCCGGGCATGCTCGGCATCGGCATCGGCGGCACCGCCGAGAAGGCGATGCTGCTGGCCAAGGAGTCGTTGATGGAGCCGATCGACATCCAGGACCTGATCGCGCGCGGCCCGTCCAACCGCGCCGAGGAGCTGCGCCTGGAGTTGTACGAGAAGGTCAACGCGCTCGGCATCGGCGCGCAGGGCCTGGGTGGCCTGACCACCGTGCTCGACATCAAGGTCAAGGACTACCCGACCCACGCCGCCAACCTGCCGGTGGCGATGATTCCGAACTGCGCCGCGACCCGCCATGCGCACTTCACCCTCGACGGCAGTGGTCCGGTCGCACTCGACCCGCCGTCGCTGGAGGACTGGCCGAAGCTGACCTACAACCCGCAGAACGCGCGCCGGGTCGACCTCGACACGATCACCAGGGAAGAAGTCGCCAGCTTCAAGCCGGGCGAGGTGATCCTGCTCAACGGCAAGCTGCTGACCGGCCGCGACGCCGCGCACAAGCGCATGGTCGACATGCTCGACAAGGGCGAGACGCTGCCGGTCGACTTCACCAACCGCTTCATCTACTACGTCGGCCCGGTCGATCCGGTGCGCGAGGAGGTCGTCGGCCCGGCCGGCCCGACCACCGCCACCCGCATGGACAAGTTCACCCGCCAGATGCTGGAGCAGACCGGCCTGCTGGGCATGGTCGGCAAGGCCGAGCGCGGCCCGACGGCTATCGAGGCGATCCGCGACAACAGGGCGGTCTACCTGATGGCGGTCGGCGGCTCGGCCTACCTGGTGTCCAAGGCGATCAAGGCGTCGAAGGTGCTGGCTTTCGAAGACCTGGGCATGGAGGCGATCTACGAGTTCGAGGTCAAGGACATGCCGGTGACCGTGGCGGTCGATTCGACCGGCGAGTCGGTGCACCGGACCGGTCCGCGCGAGTGGCAAGCGAAGATCGGCAAGATTCCGGTAGTGGTCGAACCGGCGTAGTCGTTCCGCTTCTCGTCTGTCACTCCCGCGAAAGCGGGAATGGCGATTCCAGGCCTCAGGAGAACCCGCGCATGTCCGTCACCCTTTACGGCTCCCAGAGCACCGCTTCCCTTGTCGTTCACTGGCTGCTGATCGAGTTGGGCATCGAGCACGAGCTGCGGATGCTCGACTTCGACAAGCGCGAACAGAAGGCGCCCGAGTACCTGAAACTCAATCCGCAAGGCCGGGTGCCGACGTTGGTGGTCGATGGGCAAGTGTTGACGGAATCCACTGCGATCGCGATGCACCTGGCCGACCTGCACCCTCAGGCCGGACTTGCACCCGAAGTGGGCACGCCGGAACGTGCAGCCTACTACCGCTGGATGTTCTTCGGCGCTTATACCCTGATGCCCGCCTACCGTGCCTGGTTCTACTCGAACGAGGTGGCTGGGGATGAGAACGCCGAGTCGGTCAAGGCGCGGGCATGCGAGGCGATCGAGTTCGCCTGGCAGCAGGTCGACGGCCACCTCGCTGCCAGCGGGCCGTACCTGCTTGGCGATTCGATGTCCGCGGTCGACTTCGTGTTCACCATGCTGATGCGCTGGTCGCGCAACATGCCGAAGCCAACCGACACCTGGCCGGCGCTGCTGGCGCATGCCGGGCGGATGAAGGCGCTGCCATCCTTCCGCGAGGTCTACGCGCGCGAAGGGCTGACCGACTGGACGTAGGTCAGAGCTTTTCCGTCAACCGCTTCAGCATCTTGCGCGTATCCGCTCGCAACAGGTAGTTGTTCGCCATCGCATCGAGCCCGGCGATATTGGTCGCACTGACGTCGTCCAGGTCGTCCAGCCCCGGCGTCAGCTCGGTCTGCATGCGGAAGTAGCCGTCGCCGACAATGTGGCGGGCGATGTAGTCGACCGCGTCGGTGTTGCCGTCGAACAGCACGTCGATGATCGGCACGGCCCATTCCAGGGCTCCCCATTCGCGCGCCGATTTCAGATCGATCGGACGATTGCGTTCGCCTGTGCCGATCGACAGCACGACCAGGTCATGGGTATCGCCGACCTGGCGATCCTTGCGCATTGCCTCGGCGATCGCGCAGGCGGTCGGGTTGTTGGCGACCACGCCGCCGTCTATCAAGGAACGCTTCCGTCTTTCGATTGTCATGCCGTGGGCCGGAAAATAGGTCGGCGCAGCGGTCGATGCCCGGCAGACTTCCCACATCGGCAGGTCGGCGTGTTCGGGCTTGAAGCTCTTGAACACCACCGGTGCGCGGGAGATGGTGTCGTAGCTGGTGATCAGCAAGGGCTTCTTCGCCTTGCCGAGCGTGATGTCGCCAAAGACCCTCTTGAGCGTTTTCTCCAGGCCCTTGCCGTCGTAGCGCGGAGCCGACACGCCCTGGGTAAACAGCCGTCCGGCCCGCGACCACAGCCGTTGTGCCATGCCCGGGAATATCTCGTTGCGCTGCTTGCGGTACAGCTCGGCCAACTGGGCCGGGCTGAGACCGATCGCCAGTCCACAGGCGATCATGGCTCCGGTGGAACTGCCCGCCAGCAGGTCGAAGTGCTTGGTCAGGCCGGGCTTGCCGGCCTGGGCGAGGGCGTCCTCGACGCCGGCCAGCCACTGGCAGCTCACCAGGCCACGGATGCCGCCGCCATCGAGGGACAGGATGCGTCGCATCTTCATCTACTCACCTCCTTGAATATGCGGCCGTGGAACATGATGCCGTAGTCGAAAACCATGATCGCCCAGGTTGCCCCGCACAATGTGGCCACACCCGCCACACAACCATCAATACCATTCGAGCATCGACACGCCCAGGCCGATATAGGTCGCGCGGTGGTTGTAGTCGATCATGCTTTCGCCGTAGCCATCGAACACCTGCAGGTGGCCGCGCAGGCTGTTGTTGATCGGAAAACCCCAATCGAATTGCAGCGAGCCGCGCGAGCGATCGCCGCTGCGCAGCGAGTGGCGACCGGTCAGCGAGAACTGGTGGCCGCCGCGCACATGGACCAATGTCGCATCGCCTCGCCCCATGTAGTCCGCGATGTCGGAGTTGTCGTCGTCCTCGGCCTTCTCGGAAACGCGCCACCACGGGCGCAGCACCAGCGACCAGTTGTCCCGGTCGAGACCGATCGTGGCGATGACCCTGTTCCAGCTGCGTGACAACGGGTCGGCGCGTCCGTTGGACTGGTGATTGAGGCTGATGCCGGTCATCCGTCCGTTCCAGCCCAGCAGGTCGTAGCGGGTGCGGAACATCAGGGTCGCCTCCGGTTCGTAATTGGTCTCCCGGAACGGGCGCGATATCTCCGGGCTGTAGACCTGCCAGCGCGAACTCTGTGTATAGCCCAACCAGAGGTCGCCGTTGTCGCCGAAGATGTTTTCCCAGGCCTTCATCTTGAAGCTGAGCTGGAACTTGGCCTCCATGTCCTGCAGCCCCAGCGGCGTGGTCACGGTGTTGTCCGGGTTGGGCGAATGCGGCATATCGTTGATCTTGCTGGTCCAGAATGCCGGCAGCAGGTAGGTCGGTTTGTAGGCGCGGAAATTGAACGCGCCCAGCTTGGAGTCGCGGGCCAGCTCCCAGCGGCTGTCCAGCAGTGAACCCTTGCCGGCATTGGCCAGGGCCACCCGCAGCGGGTCCTCGTTCGGGTAGAGCTCGCCGCCACGCGTGTACGGGGCTGTGTCGGAGATGACTTTCTCGGCGATTTCCAGGTTTTCCTGGATCGCCCGCGCCTCGCGCGCAGCCACATCTGCATCGCGTACGCTGCGTGCCTGGCGTCGATGGAACGCGTCGTAGCAGGCAAGGCGCTCGGCGTCGGCCTCGACTTGCATGCAGGCTTCGGCGGAAGCCGGTTGCTGGGCAAGGCCGACAGCCGGAACCAGGAACAGGCCGATGAGGAGTATTCGCGGCTGGAGCATGTGTGACTGGGGCATGTGAAATTGGAGCATGGCTGATTCCTGCAGGAGTCTCGATCAGAACAGCAACGCGATGACGAAAAGCCCGACCATCGCGAAGGCCAGTCCGAGCTTGAACACCGCGCCGACGATGATCCCGATCCAGGTGCCGAGCCCGACCCGGGCGGCATGGCCGGCCTTGCGACTGTGGATCAATTCACCGGCCAGCGCACCGATGAAGGGGCCGATGAAGATGCCGACGAGGCCGTACAGAAGCCCGGCGAACGTGCCGATGACCGCACCGATGATCGCGAGCCTGCTCGCGCCGACGCGCTTGGCGCCGAGTGCGGTCGCGGCGAAGTCCACCAGCAGCGACAACAAGGTGAGCAGGCCGAGCAATAGCAGCGGGAACCAGCCTACGTGCTGGAAATCGCCCGCCCAGGCCGCCAGCAGCATGCCAATGAATACCAGCGGGATGCCGGGCAAGGCGGGCAGGATGACGCCGGCGATTCCGACCAGGATCAGGACGCCCGCGATCATGTAGTAAAGGTTCTGAAGGTCCATTCGATGTAGTCCATGGGGAGGGTCTGCGGCACCGATCATGCACGCGACCGGAGCCGAACACCCTGCAATATCCGGCATGTTGAACGTGGATTGCATTTTCACATGCTGCGGGGTAAGTTGCGGACGCTGCGCTTGCCAGGGTCACCGTGAACCGTGGCCCGATGCGGTTGATCCGATGATCCGCTACATCGATGCACCTCACTTCCTGCTTGCAACCAGCACTTCGCGAAAGCGATGTCCAGACCAACGTTCCAGGGAGCAAGTCAATGTCGAGCCGTGAAACCGGTACCGTGAAGTGGTTCAACGATGCGAAGGGCTTCGGCTTCATCAGCCGCGAGAATGGCGAGGATGTGTTCGTGCACTTCCGCGCGATCCAGACCGATGGCTTCAAGAGCCTGAAGGAAGGCCAGCAGGTCTCCTTCACTGTCGTCCAGGGCCAGAAGGGCCTGCAGGCCGACGCGGTCGAGCCGTTGTAATCGGGTTCCTGTCATTCGGAGCCAAAGAAAAACCCGGCCGTGAGGCCGGGTTTTTCTTTGGCTTCAAGCCGGATCAGTGCGTTCAACGTGCATGGATGCGACCATCTCTGACGCGCACGCGAGAACCCTCGCTCATGCCGACTACGTTGGGCACCGTGACGACCGTGGTGCGCCCGTCGTCCATGCGGACATGGACGTTGTACTGGGTCTGCACCGCGTTCTGGATGGCGTTGCCGGCGACGGCACCGGCTGCAGCACCAGCGACTGTCGCCGTGTTGCGACGGCCCTTGCTCTCGTCGTCGGCCAGTTCGCGACCGGCCGCGGCACCGACCAGGCCGCCGATCACCGCGCCGGTCGCGGTGGGTGCTCGTTGGGTCCGGACCGGCTCGATCCGGGTGATCACGCCGCAGTCGTAACAGCGGGCGTCATAGCCGGACGCCGGGCTGCCATAGCCGGCCGCGCCCGATCCGTAGCCCGAAGTGGCGCAGCCTGCGCCCGCGACTGCAAGCATGCAGGCGGCGCCGATGCCAACAAGTCGAAGCTTTTTCGGGCAGTTGGTGTCGATCCCGTTCATGCCAATCTCCTGCGTCGAATGGAAGGCGGCGTTTGCCGCCTCTTGCACGCTAGAAGCTCCACCGTGAACCCTCTGAGAATCCGGCAGGATCCGTTCAGGATGGGTTCGTCCGGATACCTGGCTGCTGCAACATTCAGCCGCGGAAGTCCTGGTGGCATGCCTTGCAGGCGCCGCCCACGTCCTTGGTCAGGGCATCGACACCGGCGCAATTCAACGGCGGGTTGGCCAATGCGCTGTCGAGCGTCGCGCGCATGCCGCTGGCGGCCTTCGCGAAGCGCTTGTCGTCGCGAAGGTCGGGGAAGGCCGGTTCCAGGTCGTTCGCCATCTCGCGCAGGGTGCGCAGGTGGGGCAGGGTGTCGGTTGCACTGCAACGGTTCTGCTCGACGCTCGCCCGCAACCGGTCCAGGTGCCATTGCTGCACATGCATCACGCTCTCGTGGAAACGATCCTTGCGGGCTTCCAGTGCGCGCAGCAACATCACCGTCGCGACCACGCCCAGCACCAGGCCGAGAATCAACATGAAAAGGTACTTGGATGCGTTGCTGAAAGGCTTTGCCTTGCCGGCTGTGCTGGGCTGGGTATCGGTCATTGCCTGGCCTCCTGGATGTCTGCGCGAACGATAGCATGCACGTGCGTGCGGTCGATGTGCCCGGCGCGGCTAGACTATCGCCATGGACACGACCACTCTCGACCCCCTCTGGCATGAACGCTTCGCCGGCATCGATCGCCTTTACGGCCGTGGTGCGCTTGAGCGCTTCGCTGCTTGTCGGGTGGCTGTGGTCGGCATGGGCGGAGTCGGTTCGTGGGCGGTCGAGGCGCTGGCCCGCACCGGCATTGGCCAGCTGACCCTGATCGATGCCGACGACCTGTGCGTCTCCAATACCAACCGCCAGTTGCCGGCGCTGGATGGTCACTACGGTCGGGCCAAGGTCGAGGCGATGGCTGATCGTTGCCGGGCGATCAACCCGCTGTCGACGATCGATGCGGTGCCGAGCTTCCTGACCGCGGGCAATGTCGTCGAACTGCTGGGCGGCGGTTTCGACCTGGTGCTCGATGCCTGCGACAGCTTCCGCAGCAAGGTCGAGTTGATCGCCTGGTGCCGTCGCAACAAGTTGCCGCTGGTGGTGGTCGGCTCGGCCGGCGGCCGCACCGACGCCACCCAGGTCCGCGTGCGCGATCTCTCGCGGACCGAGCACGATGCGATGCTGGCATTGATCCGCAAGAAACTGCGTGCCGAGTTCAACTTCCCGCGCAGCCCGGGCCGCTACTTCAGCGTGCCGGCGGTGTACTCGCTGGAGAACGTGCAGTACCCGCAGGCGGATGGCACCGTCTGTGGCGTACGCCCGAAGGTTGATGGCGAGGCCGGCTTCAAGCTCGACTGCGGTGGCGGCCTTGGCGCCGCTACGCATGTCACCGGCGCCTTCGCCTTTGCCGCGGTCGGCAAGGCGATTGAAATACTGTTGAAGAAGCGGCCCCGGATGTAGCCTGGGCGAGGTGCCAGTCGCCAATCGCGGCCTATACCGTTCCTGCATCGGCGGATAGGCCGAACAAGCGTTCCGCATTGGCGGTGGTCGCACGCGCCAGTTCGGCCGGGTCCATGTCGCGCAGTGTGGCGATGGCGTCGAGTATGTGTGGCAGCCGCCCCGGCTCGTTGCGCTGGCCGCGGATACCGGCATCGGGCTGGTCGGGGGCGTCGGTTTCCAGCAGCAGGCTTTCGAGTGGAACGCTGGCCGCGAGACTATGCAGGCGGTTGGCGCGGTCGTAGGTCACCGGCCCGCCCAGGCCGATCAGGAAACCCCGGTCGAACAGGCGACGCGCCTGCTCGGAACTGCCGGAGAAACTGTGGACCACGCCGCGTAACGGGGCGAAGCGGCGGACGGTGGCGAGCACCGCGTCCACCGCGCGGCGGGCGTGGATGATGACCGGCAGTTCGAATTCACGTGCCAGTCGCAGTTGTCCTTCGAAATAGCGGGCCTGCAGTTCCGGGTCCAGGCCCGCTACGAAATGATCCAGCCCGCATTCGCCGACCGCGACCGGCCGCTCGCGTTCGATCCACTCGCGCAACCGGGACAGGTGTTCGGGGCGGTGCGCATCCAGGTACATCGGGTGCAGGCCGTAGGCCGGGTGCAGGCCGGGGTCGCGTGCGCAGACATCCTTCAGGGCCGGCCAGGTGCCGGCGGTGATGGCCGGCACGATCTGCCGGGTCACGCCGGCGGCACGTGCGCGGGCAACGACGGCATCCCGGTCGGCGTCGAATTCAGGTGCGTCGAGATGACAGTGGCTGTCGATCAACATGGCCACGCGGAAGCCCTGGGTGGGCGCTCAGGGATCGATATGGCGGGGCGGCTCGCCTTCGATGGTATTGCCGCTGGAGCGGGGCGGGCTCTTGCTGTTGCGATTTTTCCAGTTGGCCAGCAGCAGGGTGCCGAGCCCGAGCACCAGTTCGTCGATGAACGGAAGCGGATCGGGCACCAGCACGCTGATCGCAAACAGGATGGCGGTGATCTTGAACAGGGTCGGGTAGCGCAGTCCTCGCGCCCAGTTCATCAGCGGCAGCAGCAGGGGGTTGGCCATGGGACGCTCGCTTGATCGGGATGGTGTCCGGATTCGAGAACGCTATCACGTGTTCTGAACGCCATTCACCTTCGATCAGGCAAACGTGAGGAAAATCGGTGGCCGTTCAGGTTCGTGGTGCTGCAATCGAGTCATCAACCACGCGGGCCGAATCCCGCCGAAGGAGGTCCTGATGAACAAGAGCATGTTGGCGGTCGCGTTGGCATCCGTGCTGGTCGGTGGCATTGCCGTTGCGGCATACAACAGTTTCACCGGCAGCGATCGCGGCGCCGGGGCGATGCTCGAGGCGGAGCCCGCGATGGCTGATTCGGGCATTGATGCCGCAGTCGACGGCGCGCTTCCGCTGGACACCGGCCGGATCGATTTTGCCGAAGTCGTTTCGGTCAAGCCGGTAGCCGAGAAGCAGCAGTTGTATGCGGCCGTGATCGGCACCAGCCCGATCAGCGAGACCAGCACCACCAACACTCCGCGCCAGGTTTGTGAGGATGTGGTCGTGCACGAGCAGGCTCCGCGCAAGGATCCGAACAACGTTTCCGGCACCGTAGCCGGTGCGGTGGTCGGCGGTGCGCTGGGTAATCAGGTTGGCAGTGGCAGCGGCCGAAAGGCCGCCACGGTCGCTGGCGCGGTGGGCGGCGCTTTCGCGGGCCGTGCCATCCAGCAAAAGAGCGCCGACAACAGAGTCGTCGAACGTGTCGACCGCCAGTGCCGAACCGTGACCGACACCTCGCAGAGCACCCGCGTGACCGGCTACGACGTGACCTACCGCGCGCCGGACGGCTCGACCGGCACCAAGCGCATGAACAGCAAGCCGGGCGAGCGCATCCTGCTCGGCAACGAGGACGTGGTGGTCGGCTACGACGTGACCTACAGTTTCGAGGGCCAGGAGCGCACCGTGCGCATGGACGAAGAGCCGGGCGATCGCCTGCCGGTCGTCGACGGCAAGGTCGTGACCCAGACCGCCGATGCCGCGGAGCCTGCCAGCCGCGGCTGATCGCAGGGGCGGCGACAATGCAGTCATCCCGAGGGGCCGGAGCGATCCGGCCCCTTTCGTTTGCCTGGATGCGCCCCCGTACTGCGTTTTTTGCGCGCGGGACAGGGTGCCGGCGGGCAGCGGGTATCGATACAATGCCCGTTTACCCAACCGCGTGAGTTCATCATGGCCCTGCACCCGTACGACCTTTACGACGTCCGCTCCCTGTTGACCGAAGAGGAGCGCGCGGTGCAGGACACGGTGGCGCGCTTCACCGACGAGCGCGTGCTGCCGATCATCGGCGACTGCTTCGACGAAGGCCGGTTCCCGAAGGAGCTGGTCGGCGAGATCGCCGAACTCGGCCTGCTGGGTTCGTCGCTGCCGGAGCAGTACGGTTGCGCCGGCCTCAACGCGGTCAGCTACGGCCTGATCTGCCAGGAGCTCGAACGCGGCGATTCCGGCATCCGCAGCTTTGTCAGCGTGCAGTCCTCGCTGTGCATGTACCCGATCTACGCATATGGCTCGGAAGAGCAACGCCAGCGCTGGCTGCCCGACATGGCCGCCGGCAAGGTGATCGGCTGCTTCGGCCTGACCGAGCCGCACGGCGGTTCCGACCCGGCCAACATGAAGACCCATGCCAAGCGCGATGGCGACGACTGGGTCCTCAACGGCTCCAAGATGTGGATCACCAACGGCAACCTGGCCGATATCGTGATCGTCTGGGCGCAGACCGAGGACGGCATCCAGGGCTTTGTCGTCGAGAAGGGCATGGCCGGTTTCGCCGCCCAGGAGATCAAACACAAGATGAGCCTGCGCGCTTCGGTAACCAGCGCACTGTACTTCGACAACGTGCGTGTGCCCGAGGCCAATCGCCTGCCCAACGTGAAGGGCCTGAAGGGACCTCTGGGCTGCCTGACCCAGGCACGCTATGGCATCACCTGGGGGCCGATCGGTGCCGCCATCGCCTGCCTCGACGAGGCGCTGAACTATTCCAAGGAGCGCATCCTGTTCGACCGGCCGGTGGCGGCGACCCAGAGCGCGCAGATCAAGCTGGCCGAGATGGCCCGCCGGATCACCCTGGCGCAGCTGCTGGTCGTGCAGCTCGGCCGCCTCAAGGACGCCGGCACCATGCAGCCGCAGCAGGTGTCGCTGGCCAAGTGGAACAATTGCCGGATGGCGATCGACATCGCCCGCGAGTGCCGCGACCTGCTCGGCGGCGCCGGCATCACCACCGAGCACAGCGCGATCCGTCATGCGCTGAATCTGGAATCGGTGATCACGTACGAGGGTACCGAGACCGTGCACCAACTGGTGATCGGCCGGGAGCTGACCGGCATCAGCGCATTCTGACCCGGGGCCTGGCCATGGCATATGGCCGGGCGGAAACAGGGAGACTTCGAAGTGGGACTGGAGATCAAAGACGGCCCGGTCATCGAGACCGAACGCCTGATCCTGCGCGTGCCGCGGATCGATGACTTCGAGCGCTATGCCGAACATTTCGCTCATGACGGTTCACGGCATATCGGCGGCCCGCTGCTGCGTGGCGATGCATGGCGGCGCTTCCTGCAGATGCCCGGCGCCTGGTTGCTGCAGGGGTTCGCGATGTTCTCGGTGGTCGAGAAGGCCAGTGGCCTGTGGGTCGGGCAGGGCGGTCCATGGCAGCCCGATGGCTGGCCCGGCACCGAGGTCGGCTACTCGTTCCATCCCGACGCCTGGGGCAAGGGTTACGCCACCGAGACGTGCACCGCGGCGATCGACTGGGCATTCGACAATCTCGGCTGGACCGAAGTGATCCATTGCATCGCGCCGGCCAACACCGCCTCGCAGGCGGTCGCGCGCCGGTTGGGATCGCGCCCGCGGGGACCGGGGACCCTGCCGCCGCCGCTCGACGTGCATGAAGTAGACATTTGGGGGCAGACCCGCGAGGAGTGGCGGGCCCGTCGCGCGGGTGCGGCATCGTGATCACCGTCCATGGCTTCTCGCCTTCGGGCAACTGCCACAAGGTGCGACTGCTGCTGGAGCAGCTGGGCCGGGAATATCGCTGGGTCGAGGTCCGGTCCGATGATGGTTCCACCCGCACGCCCGGGTTCATTGCGAAGAACCCGAACGGCAAGGTGCCGATGATCGAGCTCGATGACGGCCGCGTGCTGGTCGAGTCGAACGCGATCCTGCACTGGCTGGCCGAGGGCACCGGTTACCTGCCCGACGACCCCTGGCAACGTGCGCAGGCGCTGAGCTGGATGTTCTTCGAGCAGTACAGCCACGAACCGTATATCGCCGTCGCACGATTCATCTGTGGCTGGACGCCGCTCGACTCCCCGCGCCGGGCCGAACTGCCCGTATTGCGGGAGCGTGGCCGCATGGCGTTGGCGGTCATGGAGCGTCACCTGCAGTCGCACGACTGGTTCACCGGCGCACGGTACGGCATCGCCGACGTCGCGCTGTTCGCCTATACCGATGTCGCCGGGCATGGCGGGATCGGCCTGGATCAGTTCCCGTGCGTCCAGGCCTGGCTGGAACGGGTCCGCTCGACGCCGGGGTTCGTGCCGATGCCGGCCCCGGATACGGTGGCCATGCGTCGCATCGACGAATCGGGCTGACCGGCCGCACGCCGCATTCCCGCCACGCAGCATGACCCGGGCCGGAGCCTGCTGATAAGGTCGATCCGGCGTCGAAGGGAGGTGCCGGTTGCAGTCCAGCGCGGACATACAGACAGGAACGGGTTGGCACCGGCGCGTAGCGCGCTGGTCCGGTCCGCTGCTCGGGCTGTTGGCCTTTCTGCTGGTGCCGGACGAGGCCGCTGGAGGCCTGTCGGTCGAAGGGCGCATGACCGCCGGCGTGGCGGTGTGGATGGCCGTGTGGTGGCTGGGCGAGGCGGTGCCGCTGGCGGCCACCGCGCTGTTGCCGGTGGTGCTGTTTCCGTTGCTGGGGCTGACCACGCCGGCCGAGGCGGTGCGGCCCTACGCCAGCGACATCATCTTCCTGTTTATGGGCGGCTTCATGCTCGGTCTGGCGATGGAGCGCTGGGGCCTGCATCGGCGCATGGCGCTGCGCATCCTGCTGCTGGTCGGTACAGGACCGCGGCGGCTGGTGGCCGGCTTCATGATCGCCGCCGGTTTTCTGAGCATGTGGATCTCCAATACTGCGGCGACGATCATCCTGTTGCCGGTGGGGGTGTCGGTGATCGGCATGTTGCTGCGCGACAGCGACGTGCCCGAGCACGAGGCGCGCCCGTTCGCCACCTGTCTGATGCTGGCGATCGCCTACGCGGCATCGATCGGCGGCTCGGCCACGTTGATCGGCTCGCCACCGAACCTGGTGGTTGCCAGCTATGCGCGCGAACGGCTGGATTGCGACATCACCATGCTGGCCTGGATGCGCTTCGGCGTGCCGGTGATGTTGGTGTTCCTGGGGCTGGCCTGGCTGTACCTGACCCGGCTGGCGTTCCCGGTCCGGATGCGAGCACTGCCGCAGGGCGATGCGCGGATCGGGGCCATGCTGGACGGCCTGGGGCCGATGGGGCGGGGCGAGCGGGTGGTGCTGGTGGTGTTCTCGCTGACCGCGATGGCGTGGATCCTGCGGCCGCAACTCGTCAGTTGGCTCGGGCTGCCGGGATTGACCGACGCGGTGATCGCCATGGCCGGCGCGCTGGTGCTGTTCCTGCTTCCCGGCGAACGTGCGCCGGGCGGGCGCAGCCGTGCCGCGCTCGACTGGGAAACGGCCGTGCGCCTGCCCTGGGGCGTGCTGGTGCTGTTCGGTGGTGGACTGTCCCTGGCGGCTGCGATCGGCATGCACGGTGTCGACAGCTTCATTGCCAGCGGCCTGTACGGGCTGGCCGGTGCGCCGATGCTGCTGGTGATATTCGCGGTGGCGGTGCTGGTGATCTTCGCCACCGAGCTGACCAGCAACACCGCGATGGCCACTGCATTCACCCCGGTGCTGGCCGCCGTCGCGCTGGGGCTGGGCGTGCCGGTGATGCCGCTGCTGGTCGCGATCGCACTGGGTGCCAGCTATGCCTTCATGCTACCGGTGGCCACCCCGCCTAACGCGATCGTGTTCGGCTCGGGCCACGTGAGCATCGGGCAGATGATGCGGGCCGGCATCGTCCTGAACATCGTGGGCGTCGTGCTGGTGACGCTTGCCGCTTCGCTGGCCGGCGGTGGGCTGTGTGCCGGGTAGGAGAGCCGCATCGCGCAAGCAGTGCATCACGAATGGTGTCCCGCGCACGTGCGGGCAACGCGGCGGTATAGGAGAATGACCGGCTTCCGCCCAGCCTCCTGTCCAGACCGAAATGACCTTCAAGCCCGTTCCCGATCCGATCCCGGCACGCATGCGCGGCCTCAACCGTGCCGAGATCTGCGATGTCAATTTCAGCGAGTTCGTGAAGGCCTGGGACGGTCGCGCCGATGCGCGCCCGGCCGACGGCGAAGCCATCCTGGAGGGCAGTGCGCTGGATGCACGGGGTTTTCGCGAGCTGTTCGAATCGCAGCTGGTCAGCCGCCACCTCGACCTGATGGCGCGCGTGCTGCGGGTGCAGAACAAGGTTTTCTACACCATCGGTTCGTCCGGCCACGAGGGCAACGCGATGGTCGCGCGGCTCACGCGCCACACCGATCCGGCCTTCCTGCACTACCGCAGCGGCGGCTTCATGGCCGAGCGGTTCCGCAAGCTGCCTGGCACGGATGGTAAACCGCGTGATCCGGTGATGGATTCGGCGCTGTCGTTCGCGGCCAGCAAGGACGACCCGGCCAGTGGCGGGCGCCACAAGGTCTGGGGCAGCAAGCCGTTGTGGGTGCTGCCGCAGACCTCGACCATCGCCTCGCACCTGCCGAAGGCACTGGGCACCGCGGTCGCGATCGAGGCCGGCAGGCGCCTGGGCGTGGAGTTGCCGGTGCCCGACGACAGCATCGCGATCTGTTCGTTCGGCGATGCTTCGTCCAACCACGCCACCGCGCAGACCGCGTTCAACGCCGCGGCCTGGACCGCCTACCAGAAGCTGCCGGCACCGGTGCTGTTCGTGTGCGAGGACAACGGCATCGGCATTTCGGTCAAGACCCCGGGCGGCTGGATCGGCAACCGCTTCCGCAACATGGACGGGCTGGATTATTTCACCGCCGATGGCCTGGATCTCGCGACCGGCTATGGCGACGTGCAGCGTGCGGTCGAGCATTGCCGCAACACGCGCCGCCCGACCTTCCTGCACCTGCGCACCAACCGGATCATGGGTCATGCCGGCACCGACTTCGAGATCGAGTGGCGTTCGATCGCGGAACTTTGCGCGGTCGAGGCGGCCGATCCGCTGTTGCGTTCCGCGGCGATCGCGCTCGAGTCGGGTCTGATGTCGAAGGACGAGGTGCTCGATCTCTACGAATCGACCCGCAAGCGCTGCTTCGCTGCCGCCGAGGAGGCCGACCGCCGCCCGAAGCTGGAAAAACTCGATGAGGTCGTCGCGCCGCTGGCGCCGTACTCACCCGACAAGGTGAAGGCGGAAGCCGAGCGCATCGACTACGCCGAGCGCCGCCTGCAGGCCTTCGGCAGCGAGGCGAAGCTGCCGGAGAGCCAGCCGCCGCGCCACCTCGCGATCCAGATCAACAACGCCCTGCACGACACCTTCGCCAAGTACCCCGACACCCTGCTGTTCGGTGAGGACGTGGCGCAGAAGGGCGGCGTCTACACGGTGACCAAGGGCCTGCAGAAGGCGTTCGGCCCGCGCCGTGTGTTCAATACCCTGCTCGACGAGACGATGATCCTCGGCATGGCGCAGGGCTTCGCCAACATGGGCATGCTGCCGATCCCGGAGATCCAGTATCTGGCCTACTTCCACAATGCCTGCGACCAGATCCGCGGCGAGGCGGCCAGCCTGCAGTTCTTCAGCAATAACCAGTTCGCCAACCCGATGGTGGTGCGCATCGCCGGGCTCGGCTACCAGCGCGGCTTCGGCGGCCACTTCCACAACGACAACTCGATCACCGCGCTGCGCGACATCCCGGGGCTGGTGGTCGGCTGCCCGTCGCGCGGCGACGATGCGGTGACCATGCTGCGCACGTTGACCGCGTTGTCGAAAGTGGACGGCCGGGTGTCGGTGTTCCTTGAGCCCATCGCCCTGTACATGGCCAAGGATTTGTACGAGGCGGGCGACGGCGGCTGGTTGACCGCGTTCCCGTCGCCGGGTGAGGCGATGCCGCTGGGCGAGGGGCGTGTCTACGGCGAGGGCAACGACGATCTGGTGATCTTCACCTACGGCAACGGCGTGCCGATGAGCCTGCGTGCCGCGCGCGCGATCGAGAAGACGCACGGCTGGAAGTGTCGCGTCGTCGACCTGCGTTGGCTGGTACCGCTCAACGAGTCGTACATCCGCGAGCAGGCGGCGAGTGCCAAACGCATCCTGATCGTCGACGAGGGCCGCCACAGCGCCGGCGTCGGCGAAGGCATCATCACCGCGATCATCGAAGGCGGCTATGGCAGCCGGCCGTTCCGCCGCGTGGTGGGCGCCGATACCTACACGCCGCTGGCGGGTGCGGCGTTCGCGGTGATTCCGTCGGAAGAGTCGATCGTGGAGGCGGCCGCAAGCCTGGAGAAGTGATCAGCCAGAGCGCTATTTCGTACTTGTCGTGCTTGGCGGGAGCTTTCCCGTTTCGTGGACGGCTTGCAGGGAGCGCTGCTGGGCCCGGATGCGACGGAAAGTGCCCCTCTCCCCGCAAGGAGGAGAGAGGCAAGTCCTGAGCGTGTTGCCGGGTAATGTCAGCACCCGATTGCGTTACACACGGGCACCAGGTTGTTGCTGCTGAAGCGCGGGCCAACGTAGGCACTGCCAAAGCTACCGATGTGCGGTCCACTGACTACGGCGTTGACGTGATTGCCACTGTGCGAGTTGTGCGTGTAGTTGCGCAGCCAGCCGCCGCCACTGCTGCCGTAGGTCATGTCGCAGCCCTGCACCAGCACATCGGCGCCCTCGGCTGAGGAATAACCGGTCATGCCATAACAGGCGTGGGTGTACTGGGTGCTCAGGTTGCTGGCGTAGCCGACCGACAGGTGGTACTCCGAGTATGGCTGGTTCCAGCTTCGTCCCAGCCAGCCGACATAGCTGGTCACCGGCAACCCGCTCGACGGGTTGTTGGCCAGTTTGATGGCCGCCAGATCCCAGCGGCGCCCGCCATTGCTGATCCAGTTGGGAGAAACGGTGGCCATTGTCCAGCCGTAGCTGCCATAGGGGGCTTCTCCGTAGCGATCGGCCGGCACGAACACGAAGTTCGAGTTCCAGCCCTGGCCGCGGGTATACACGCAGTGTGCGGCGGTCAGAATCACCGAGTTGCCGCTGGCAACGTTGGCGGTGCAGTAGGAGCTGCTGCCGTTGGGCTTCTTGAAGTACAGCTTGCCGACCTTGTTCCACGGCGGCACCTTCCAGCGCGAGGTGTAGTAATTGCCCGTGAAGCGGTAATACGGATAGCTGCCGTCACTCTCGATCGAGTAATCATCCAGCGCCTCCTTCTTCTCGTCTTCGTCCATGGCTTCCATGACCTCCCATGCCCGGGGGAAGTGCTGGCGTGCCAGATAGTCCGCAAACGGCGGTGCCGCACCGCCCGCTTCGGCGCCGGCGGGCCCTCGGGGCAGGTCTTCCTGCGCATCGCTGGCTTCCGACGCTGCCTCCATGCTCGCGTCCCAGGCGAGTGGCTTGGTGGCCCTGCGTTGTTCTGCAGTGGCGAAGGGATGCCCTTGCGGTCCCTTGCGGAGGCTCTGCTGTGCTCCCTTGGGGGCGTCGAGGCGCAAAACTTCACCATCCGGAGTGCGAACCAGCGTTTCGCGGGCTTCACCGGCAAAGACGGACGTTGTCAGGGGGATCAACGCGGCCAACAACGCAAGCCGCAGGGTTGAACGATCTGTGCTGCGAGTACTCGCATCATGCGTATGAACTTCCATTTCACTGCTCCTGATAGCTACTGCTCCGATATTTCGAAGAGCGGGCTGGACGGGAAGAAACCGGCCGATGTCTCCAACCCGAATGACGAAAGGCCGGTTACAGGAGTCAAACGCAGCAGAATTTGAAAAGCGGACAACCCGGCGAGGAAGGTTGTTTGGATCGATACCGCGACACCGCCCAGAGCAGTACGTCGCGTCACGCGACCTGTTTATGGTCTGCTCAGTTGCGGTAGAGCAGATACCCGTACACCAGCAGCGAGAGGCCGACGTAGCCGAAGTCCACCAGGCTGCGCCGCCGGGGATTGTCCCTGGACCGTGTGACATCCAGCAGGAACTGCCGCAGCAGGAAGGTGTAGAGCACGTAGTACAGGAACGGGACGACGTGCACGTACCACGGATAATCTTCGATCTTCTTGTCGAAGACCCCGAGTATCCAGCCGATCTGGCTGTAGATGCCGAGGATGCCGAGCTCGGCGTTGATCAGCATCCATTTGACCTCGTCGACCCCGAACAGCGTGAGGTAGAAGGCCAGGTAGACCGCGATGGCGAGTCCGCCATGCATGTAGAGAAAACCAAGGTCGGGCGCGTCGCTCGAGTAGGCCAGCAGGAATCCGGACAGCCCGAACGCAAGCATGTGGACCATGAAGAACGGATAGATGAAGTACCCGGGGAAATCCGGGCGTACTGTCTGGACTTCCGTGGATCTGTGCTTGCGCTTCCTGATCGTCATCGTCCGTGTCCATCAGTCCGCAGGATGCGGTGGGGCAGGGGGTGCGTGCTCGAGGTGGTGCCACCCTTCCGCTGTGATCGCAGCGATGTCGCGCCCACCATCGCGCGCCATCCGGACCCAACCCGGCCCGGGTCGTCCACCGATGGGGCTGTCGCCCAGCCACGCCAATGCGCGCATCAGTACGCTCATGCGCAGGGCCAGTTTCTTGCACAGCCGTGGCAGCGACATGCTGCCTTCGGGCTCGCGTGCCAGCGTCGACAGGATCGCATCGACCAGAGCCGGATCGACGGGGATGGAGGCGTTGTCGAGGTCGTTGGCCGCTTTCATGAGACGGACAGGACGCGCGATTGCTGTTTGGTCATCGAGTCGGACTCGGGATGTTGGGGTTGCACGGATTCGAGCCAGTTGGCCGTCCCGAAAGGGGCTGTCCACGGACTTGGTTGCTTCGTAGAATGTGCCTGCCGTGAGCACATACGGCATAGCTAAGGAGCCAGCTTCGGATGCTCGATGCCGGCGAACTCCGATTTCGATAAGGAACTATCGATATGTCCAAGTTTAAAGTTTTCAGTAGCCTAGTTGTCATGGTCGCCGCGCTAACGTTTCCAGTAGGGGATGCGCAGGCGCAATCGCTTTTCAAGTACACCAGTCAGCAGGGCGATTACATCGGTCTGGGAACGGATGGGCAGTACGATGCCCGGAATGCACGATTCACGCTGCATGGGAATGCCGGATACCTGACGCTTGTCGTCGATGGTAATGATGGGGCGTGGTGGCACATCAACCTGGCGGCCCCTAGTGGGCAGACTTTCCGCCCGGGGCGCTATTATCACGCTGAGCGGGCGCCATTCCGGACCGGCTTGTCACCTGGTGTCGATGTAGGCGGCAATGGGCGCGGTTGTAACGAGACATGGGGCTCGGTTTTCGTTCGTCAGATCGAGACCAATGAGGAAGGAGAGGTGACTGCACTTGAAGCCAGATTTACGCAGCGCTGCGAGCAAGCGACGGCTCCGGCACTGAGTGGACTGGTGCGCTACAACGCCTCCCCGAAGTTCCTGCATCTCGTCAGTGAGCCAGGTGATTATATTGGCGGCGGCATAAACAAGGCCTATTTTGGGGATACAAGTGTTTTTACCGTCAGCGGTACCAATACCTACCTACACTTTGCGGCTTCGGGGCAGCGAGACGACTGGTGGGCGACCATCGCTCCCCCGACCGGACAGAAGCTCAGGAAGGGTACGTACGAGACTGCGCGCTTTGCGGATGAATCTCGTGCCGGGCTGGATTTCAGTGGCAACGGCCGGGGTTGCAACAACAGTTCCGGCGAGCTGACCATCACCAGTATCGTTACCAACGAACAGGGTGAGGTAACGAAGCTGAATGCGAGTTTCGAGCAGCATTGTGAAAGCGGGGCGGCCGCACTCCGGGGTGTCATCCGCTATCACCACTGAGTTCGTGCTTCATCGGGGCCGGTAACGGTGCAATTACCGGCCCTGTGGTGCCGTTGATGTGGTTTTGGAACCAGTGCGATCAAGTCCCGATTGCAGTGGCAGTTCGGTTAGGGCGGTGCCACCTGTATCGAGAATTGCTCCATTGCGATCCAGAGGCAGAATTGCGAGTAGCTCAAATCCGTTGTCGGCTGTAGATACCACTTTGCCGATACTGCGCCCGTCCTGGATGACTCCTGCACCAGGGACGAGGGGGATTCCAGCGCGAAGACGTACCAGTCCGCGCTTGGCCTTGCCGAGGTAGTGGGTGCGGGCGACGATTTCCTGGCCCGGGTAGCAGCCCTTCTTGACGCTGAAGGCCTTCAGGCGTTCGAGCGACAGTTGCTGCGGCGTCCATTGTTCCAGCTGGGAGGCTTCCAGCCGTGGCAGCCCGTGGGCGAGGTCGGCCTGCCGCCAGCGGGCGACGGCCTGTGGGTCGGGTTCGCCGGGCATGGGACCGATACGGAGGCAGCGCGGACCGCCTTCGCCGCCCATGTCGAGCTCCAATGAGTCGACCTCCAGCGAGCCGTCGGCCAGCCACGCGGCCTGGTTGCCGGCGGCTTCGACGGGCGCCGCGAAACCGCCCGATACGGACAGCCCGGTCGGCACGTCGAGCACGAGCTTGCTTCGGAATACGAATCGTTCCAGTGCCTCGATCAGCGTCGAGGGCGCGGTATCGGGCAGGCACAGCCACAGTGTTTCGGCATCGATACGGATCAGGGCGAACAGGGCGACCACGCGGCCCTTGGGCGTCAGCCAGCCGCTCCATTGCCACTGTCCGTCCTGCAACGCGTTGACATCGTTCATGAATTGGGCCTGTGCGAACGCGATCGCGTCGCGCCCGTGCAGGCGTACGAGAGCGTGGTCGGGCAGTGCAAAAAACGGGCCGGGAATGCCCTGTGGCTTGTCAGACATGGGGTGCGGGATTAAGCTTCGTCGCCGAGATGATAGGCGAAACGACTCCCGAACCCGCTTCCGAGACGCCCGAGGTTCCGGCCGGCGCACCGGTCACCGGGGATGCCAAGGCGGCCGAGGTCGGGGGACGAGAAGGGCCGGAGCCCACGCGCTACGGCGATTGGGAAAAGAACGGCCGCTGCATCGATTTCTGACGCTGTCCTCAGCGCCCCGTCCAGATCACCAGGTCATCCGCGAACACGTTCCTTCCCGCCACGCGGCCGCGCCGCCCAGCCGAGATTGCCATTACGCCCATGGCGAGTCCCCAACGCCCCCTGTCACCCCATCTGCAGGTCTATCGCTGGCAGATACAGATGGTGACCTCCATCCTGCATCGGGCCACCGGTGTGATCCTCGCCATTGGCAGCCTGTTGATTGCCGCAGCCCTGGTGGCGCTGGCCGCCGGCCCCGAGCACTGGGCCAAGGTCACTGCCTGCGCGACCTCGCCATTGGGTTTCCTGATCCTGTTCGGCTGGAGCTGGGCGTTCGCCTACCACCTGCTCAACGGCATCCGCCATCTGGTGCAGGACGCGGGTTACGGCTACCCGATCGCAAGCTTCGTGCGCAGCGGCTGGGTCAGCGTGTTCGGCAGCCTGGCCCTGACCGCGATCGTCTGGGTCATCGCCATACTCCAGCGGGGTGGCGCATGAGCAACAACAACCATCGCCTGCGCAATCCGCTCAAGACCGCGCGCGGGCTCGGGTCGGCGAAGGATGGCACCCACCACTTCATCGTCCAGCGCATCACCGCGGTGGCGCTGGTGTTCCTCGGCCTGTACGTGCTCGGCCTGCTGGTCCACCTGGCCGGTGCCGACTACGCCACGGTCCGCGCGGCCGTCGCCAATCCCTGCAACGCGGTGATCCTGGTCGCGTTCCTGCTGTCGATGTTCTGGCATGCCCAGCTCGGCCTGCAGGTCGTCATTGAGGACTACGTGCACACGCCGGGCCTCGCGGTGGCCTCGCAGCTTGCCATCCGTTTCATCTGTGCACTCGCGGCCATCGCCAGCGTGCTCGCCGTCATCCGCATCGCGCTGGGGTAATCCGACATGCCTGCCTACAAGATCCACGAACACACCTTCGACATGGTCGTCGTCGGTGCCGGCGGTGCCGGCCTGCGCGCGACCTTCGGCCTGGCCCAGAAAGGCCTGAAGACCGCCTGCATCACCAAGGTATTCCCGACCCGCTCGCATACCGTCGCCGCCCAGGGTGGCGTGGCCGCCGCGCTCGCCAACATGGGCGAGGACGACTGGCGCTACCACTTCTTCGATACCGTCAAGGGTTCGGACTGGCTGGGCGACCAGGACGCGATCGAATACATGTGCAAGGAGGCCATCCCGGCCATCATCGAGCTCGAGCACTATGGCGTGCCGTTCTCCCGCACCGAGGACGGCAAGATCTACCAGCGCCCGTTCGGTGGCATGACCACGAAGATGGGCGAGGGCCCGCCGGCGCAGCGCACCTGCGCCGCCGCCGACCGCACCGGCCACGCGATCCTGCACACCCTGTATCAGCAGTCGCTGGCACACGACGCGCAGTTCTTCATCGAGTATTTCGCGCTCGACCTGATCATGGATGCCGACGGCGCCTGCCGCGGCGTGCTCGCGCTCGACCTGTCCACCGGCGAGCTGCACCTGTTCAAGGCCCAGGGCACGGTGCTGGCGACCGGCGGCTATGGCCGCGCCTACTTCTCCGCGACCTCCGCCCATACCTGCACCGGTGACGGCGGCGGCATGGTCCTGCGCGCCGGCCTGGCGATGCAGGACATGGAGTTCGTGCAATTCCATCCGACCGGCATTTACGGCGCCGGCTGCCTGATCACCGAGGGCGTGCGAGGCGAGGGCGGCATCCTGCGCAACTCCAACGGCGAACGCTTCATGGAGCGCTACGCACCGAGCGTGAAGGACCTGGCGCCGCGCGACATGGTCAGCCGCTCGATGACGATCGAGATCCGCGAAGGCCGCGGCGTCGGCGAGCACAAGGACCACATCCTGCTCGACCTGACCCACCTCGGCCCCGAGGTCATCCACGAGAAGCTGCCGGGTATCGCCGAGTCGGCGCGCATCTTCGCCGGCGTCGACGTCGAGAAGGAACCGATCCCGGTCATCCCGACCGTCCACTACAACATGGGCGGCATCCCGACCAACTACCACGGCGAGGTGGTGCAGCTGAAGGGCGGCAACCCGGACGCGGTGGTCCCGGGGCTGTACGCGATCGGCGAGGCCGCGTGCGTGTCGGTGCACGGCGCCAACCGCCTGGGTTCGAACTCGCTGCTCGACCTGGTGGTGTTCGGCCGCGCAGTGGCCAACCGCGCCGCCGAGACGGTCAAGCCCGACGGTGCCCAGGCACGCCTTGCCGGCGATGCCTGCGATGCCGCGCTGGCCCGCCTCGACAAGTTGCGCAATGCGAGTGGTGATACACCGACTGCGGTCATCCGCGACAAGATGCAGCGCGCCATGCAGTCCAACGCGGCGGTGTTCCGCACCGGCGAGACCCTGTCCGAGGGCGTGCAGAAGGTCCGCGAGATCCATGCCTCGTTCGCCGACGTCAAGGTCAGCGACCGTTCGCTGGTCTGGAACTCGGACCTGATCGAGACCTACGAGCTGTCCAACCTGCTGGGCCAGGCGCTGGCGACGATCGTTTCGGCCGAGAACCGCACCGAGTCGCGCGGCGCGCACGCGCGCGAGGACTTCCCCGAGCGCGACGACACGAACTGGCTCAAGCACACCCTGTGTTCGGTGGCCGAGGACGGCACCACTTCCATCGACTACCGCCCGGTGCACATGCATACGTTGACCAACGACGTCGACGTGGTGCCGCCGAAGAAGCGCGTTTACTGATCCGGAGCGAGCACCCGTGGCCGAATTCACCCTCCCGAAGAACTCGCAGATCCAGAAGGGCCGTCACCACAAGGCGGCCGGCGGCAAGAACATCCGCAGCTTCAAGGTCTATCGCTGGAATCCGGACGATGGCCTGAACCCGCGCACCGACACCTACGAGGTGGACCTGGATGCGTGCGGGCCGATGGTCCTGGACGCGCTGATCAAGATCAAGAACGAGATCGACCCGACCCTGACCTTCCGCCGCTCCTGCCGCGAAGGCATCTGCGGTTCGTGCGCGATGAACATCGACGGCACCAACACGCTGGCCTGCACCAAGGCGATCAGCGACTGCGGCAAGGCCGAGGTGCCGATCTATCCGCTGCCGCACATGGAAGTGGTCAAGGACCTGGTCCCGGACCTGACCCATTTCTATGCCCAGTACGCGTCGATCAAGCCGTGGCTGCGCACCCAGAGCCCGGCGCCATCCGACCGCGAGCGCCTGCAGTCGCCGGAGGACCGCAAGAAGCTCGACGGCCTGTACGAGTGCATCCTGTGTGCCTGCTGCACGACCAGCTGCCCGAGCTACTGGTGGAACGGTGACCGCTACCTTGGCCCGGCGGTCCTGCTGCAGGCCTACCGCTGGATCGCGGACTCACGCGACGAGGACACCGGAGCCCGTCTGGACGATCTGGAAGATCCGTTCAAGTTGTACCGCTGCCACACGATCATGAACTGTGCGCGGACCTGCCCGAAGGGATTGAACCCGGCGCAGGCGATCGGCGAGATCAAGAAGCTGATGCTGGCGCGTCGCGTTTGAGTCGGCGCCGCCTATTCGATCCCGGGAGGGCGTGCGCGAGCGCGCCCTTTCTTTTTTGCGGCAAGCTTCGCCACGGCAACAAGGAGATGACGATGGACGACAAGGCAATCTGGTGGCCCGCGGTAGCAATGGTCGCGTTGACCTGCGTGGTCTGGTTCCGCATGTACTTCATGCGCATCGGGCAGATGAAGCGCGAGCGGATCCACCCTCAGGCGGTGGCGACCTCGGCTCAGGCCACGGCGCGGTTGACCGACAGCCGCGCAGCCGACAGTTTCCGCAACCTGTTCGAGCTACCGGTGCTGTTCTACCTGGCGTTGTGCGTGGCCGCCTTGAGCGGGGAGGTGACCACCGCGGTGCTGGTGCTGGCCTGGCTGTTCGTCGCGCTGCGGGTGCTGCACAGTGCGATCCACTGCACCTACAACAAGGTCATGCATCGCTTCAAAGCCCATCTGGTCGGCGGCCTGGTGCTGTGGGCGCTGTGGGGCGTACTTGTGTGGGGGCTGTTGAAGTGAACGAAGCCGACGAGCGCGAGCTGTCCCGTCTGCGCTGGCGTTGCCGGCGCGGCATGCGCGAACTCGACCGGTTGTTCGAGCGCTACCTCGATCGCGCATGGCGGGAAGCGCCGACCGTAGAGCGGGAGGTTTTCCTACGGCTGCTGGACATCGAGGACGATAGGCTCTGGCACTGGTTCATGGGCCACGAAACGCCTTCCGATGCCGAACTCGACACGCTTGTACAAAGGATCCGAAGCCTCCCGCCTGCCGGTTGAGGCACAGGGAGGGTCATCCTCGCAAGTACGGGGATCCCCGGCCTCCTGCATTCGTGGCGGTGACGACTGGGTCGGCGAGGGGAGATTCGCATGGAGGCCGTCGCGATTCCTGGTCGCGATCCTTGCCCTGCTTGGGGCGCTGGCGGCGTTTTCCGCCCTGCAATCGGACCTGCCGGCGACGATGGCCTGGCCGCTGGCCGGCGCCGCCCTCGCGTATGGTTCCTGGCTGGCTTGGGTGGAGTTCCGCCGCCCCGGTTTCGAACTGGTAGTAACTGGCAATGACTCGATCCGTATCGATGGTCGCCCGGTGGAGACATTCCGGCTAGTCTGGCGCGGGCCGCTGGGGTTCATGTCGTGGCGGCAGTCCGAAGGGCGTATGCAGCGCCGGCTGTGGCTGCCCGACACCCTGCCGGCCCCGACTCGACGTGAACTGCGGCTTGCATTGATGCGTGCCGAACCTGCCCGCGAGGCCGGATCGGTGGCACCATAGTCCGCTATGTTGAAACCCATCTCCGTCGCCATCGGCCTGCGCTACCTGCGTGCCAAACGCCGCAATGGCTTCATATCCTTCATCTCGTTCGCGTCCATCGCCGGTATCGGCCTGGGCGTGATGGCATTGATCACCACGCTTGCGGTGATGAGCGGCTTCCAGCTCGAGATCCGCGATCGCATGCTGCAGATGGTCGCCCATGCCACGGTCAGCGCCTATGGCGAACCGTTACAGGACTGGCAGTACGCGGTCGATACCGCACTGGCAGACCCGCGCGTGGCCGGCGCTGCACCGTACATCGAGAAGGAAGCATTGTTGTCGGGCAGGCGCAACCAGCCGGCGATGGTGCGCGGTATCTTGCCGGAACGCGAGGCCACCACCTCGGTGCTTGCTGACAAGATGGTGGCCGGCGAGCTGGATTCGTTGACGCCGGGCAGCTTCAACATCGTGCTTGGACGAGAGCTGGCGATGTGGCTCGGCGTCGACATCGGTGACAGTGTGATCGTAACCACCTCCGACATCCGAAGTACCCCGGTTGGTGCAGTTGCCCAGCAGAAGCGCTTCACCGTGACCGGAACCTACGAGATCGGTCACCAGGAATTCGACAGGGGGCTGGCGGTAGCCCATGTGAACGACATGCAGCGCCTGTTGCGGATGGGGGAGGGTGTCACCGGCGTACGCTTGCGCCTGCACGACATGGACCGGGCCTGGGACGTCGCTCGTGACCTCGCGCTGAAACTGGAGGGGCCCTACAACGTCAGTGACTGGGCGACCCAGAACGCCAACATGTTCTACGCACTGAAGGTTGAGAAGACGCTGGTCGGGCTGCTGTTGTCGCTGCTGATCCTGTTGGGCGCATTCAACCTGGTGTCCTCACAGGTGATGCTGGTCACCGACAAGCAGGCCGATATCGCGATCCTGCGCACGCTGGGCCTGACTCCGGAAGGGGTCATGAAGGTATTCATGGTGCAGGGCTCGATCATCGGCATCATTGGTACCGTGCTTGGAGTGATTGGAGGCATCCTGCTGACACTCAACCTTGAGCACATCCTGCTCGGGATCGAGCGCATGACCAGCTTCAACCTGCTGCCATCGGCCGACGTGTACTACATCACCGGACTGCCGACGGACATGCAGGCGATGGACATCGTCCTCATTACCGGTGTTGCACTGGTGATGGCTTTCCTGGCGACCCTGTACCCGGCCTGGCGCGCCGCACGCACGGCCCCGGCGGAGGCGCTGCGTTATGAGTAATCCTGCCGATTCCATCAGAGATTCCATCAGAAACACCGCCGTCATCCATTGCGATGGCCTGGCCAAGACCTACAGCGAGGGCTCGCTGCGCACGCACGTGTTTCATGATCTGCACCTGGAAGTGGCGCGCGGAGAGACCGTCGCGATCCTCGGTGCGTCCGGTGCCGGCAAGAGCACCCTGTTGCACCTGCTGGGGGGGCTGGATGTCCCGACCGCGGGGGAAGTGTACGTCGACGGACACAGGATGAGTCGCCTTTCCGACGCCGCGCGGGGCCAGCTGCGTAACCGTGCGCTCGGCTTCGTCTACCAGTTCCACCACCTGTTGCCCGAGTTCACCGCGCTGGAAAACGTGATGTTGCCGGTACTGCTGGGAGGCATGGAACATGACGATGCCGAAGCGCAGGCGCGGGGCCTGCTCGAATCCGTCGGCCTCAGCCACCGGCTCGACCACAAACCCGGTGAACTGTCGGGTGGCGAACGCCAGCGCGCTGCGGTTGCCCGGGCGCTGGTCAACAAGCCGGCCTGCGTACTGGGTGATGAGCCGACCGGCAACCTCGACGAGAAGACCGCAGCGACCGTATTCGAGCTGATGCTGTCGTTGAATCGAGAACAGGGCACCAGCCTGGTGTTGGTGACCCATGCGCGCAGCATGGCGCGCAAGCTCGATCGTGTGCTCGAGCTGCATGAAGGCAAACTCAGGGAAGTCTCACCGGACGAGGTCTGAACCATGGAAGAAGCGGCAAGGACGCCGTTTAGCCAACCCCGCCCGCCGACACCGGCACATCCCTCCGTGCCGCTGTTCGGCGTGGCTACGGCATCGATGCTGCTGGCCGGTATCACCGCCATGCTGCTGTTGCCGCGGATGCCACCGTGGCCGCTGTGCGCGGCACTGCTGGCGGTCGGCTTCGCGCTGCTGTGGCGCGGACGCCGGGTGGCCGCCGCCGCGCTGCTCGGTGCCGGTCTGGCCGGGTTGCATGTGGTCCATGCGCTGTCGCTGCAGTTGCCGGTCGCGCTGGAGCGTTCGGATATCGTGGTCAGCGGCCGCATCGTCGATTTGCCGGAGCACGACCCTCGACGCACCCGCTTTGCTTTCCGGGTTGCCCGCGACGGCGGTCAGCACGATGCCCTGCGTGGTCGCCTGCTCAGGCTGGCCTGGTACGACGACGACATCGAGGCGCGTTCGGCCTTGCGTGCCGGCCAGCACTGGCGCTTTACCGTCCGCGTGCGTGCGCCACGCGGGTTGAGCAACCCGGGCGGATTCGACAGCGAGAAATACGCTCTGGCACGCCGCATCGCCGCCCACGGCTATGTGCGCGACCCCGACCAGGCCGTGCGGCTGAGGCCGGGCCGTGGCATCAACGCTTGGCGCGAGTCGATGGCCGAACGGATCGAAGCGGCGGTGGAGTCGCCATCGTCGCGTTTCGTTCGGGCGCTGGCGCTGGGGGATACCCGGGGGCTCGACGATGACGACTGGGCGCTGCTGCGTGCCGATGGGCTGACCCACCTGGTGGCGATTTCCGGCCTGCATGTCGGCCTGGTTGCCGGTTTCGCCGCATTGCTGGGCAGTGCCGTGTGGTGGCTGGTTCCGGCCCTGGGCCGCAGATGGCCGCGGCCGATCGCCGCTGCGATGGTGGGATTGATCGCCGCTGCCGTGTACGCGGCGGTGGCGGGATTCGCACTGCCGACGGTACGGGCGCTGCTGATGGTCGTCACGGTGGCGATGATGCGGGTGCTGCGGCGGCGCCTGAGCCTGCCCGACGCGCTGGTCACCGCAGCGATGGTGATCCTGCTGGCCGACCCGCTGTCGCCATTGATGTCCGGTTTCTGGCTCAGCTTCGCCGGGGTCGCCTGGCTGGTCTGGTGCCTGCCGGATATCGAACGCAGCCCGGTGCGCGGATTCCTGTCGGCGCAGGCGGTGGCCACCATCGGCCTGCTGCCATTGGGCGTGGTGCTGTTCGGCCAGGCCTCGCTGGCGGGGCCGCTGGCCAATCTGGTCGCGGTCCCATGGTGGACGATGGTGGTGACCCCGCTGGTGCTGGTCGGGACCTTGCTCGAAGCGGTGCATGTCGGTGCGGGCGAGTGGCTGTGGCGGCTGGCGACGTTCTGCTTCGACCTGGCATGGCCGCTGTTCACATGGCTGGGCAACGGTCCGATGGCGGTGGCCTGGCTGCCCGAGTCGCGCTGGTTCGCGCTGCCGCTGGCAATGCTCGGTGCATTCTGGTTGTTGCTGCCCCGTGGCCTGCCCGGGCGGCCGTTGGCCCTGTTGTTGTGGCTGCCGCTGCTGCTGCCCGCACGCAACCTGCCGGCGCCGGGCGAGGCCGAATTGCTGGTGATCGACGTGGGGCAGGGCACCTCGGTGCTGGTGCGCACCGCCAACCACAGCCTGCTCTACGACATGGGGCCGGCGGTCCGCGATGGCTACGATGCCGGCGAGCGTGCGGTGGTGCCGGCGCTGCGCGCACTGGGCGTGCGGCAGCTCGATCGCGCCGTTGTCAGCCACGCTGACAACGACCATGTCGGCGGGCTGGAGGCGGTGGTGCGCGAGTATCCGGTCGACAGCCTGTGGGCGTCGCCGGGTTCGGGCGTGGAGGCGGCCCGTGGCTGCGTGGCCGGGGACGCCTGGTGGTGGGACGGAGTCGGGTTCAGCTTCCTGCATCCGACGCCGTACTTCCCCTATTCCGGCAACGAGGCCAGCTGCGTGCTGCGGATCGAGACCGCCCACGGCAGCGCGTTGCTGACCGGCGACATCGGCGCGGTGGTCGAACGCATCATGCTCAAGCGGCAGCCGCAGCAGGTGCGTGCCGAGGTGGTGCTGGTCGGTCATCACGGCAGTGCCGATTCCTCCGATCCGGCCTTTGTCGAGGCGACTGGTGCGCGTCTCGCGGTTGTTTCCAGTGGCTTCGGCAACCGTTTCAGGCACCCCCGGCCGGAGGTGGTCGAGCGCTGGCGCGCGGCCGGGGCGGAAGTACCGGATACCGCACGCGACGGTGCCCTGCGCATCCGGCTCGGCCCCGACGGGCCATCGCTGGAAGCGAGACGCCGGACACAGCGACGGCTCTGGGACGCCCAGGCGCGACTGGAAGGGAGCGTGGCCGTCCCATGACTGGGCTATCCTATCGGCCGGATTGGGACGGCCCCGGGGCCGGAGGTTTGCGAGTGCTCGAATTGGTCAAGGCCGGCGGCTGGCCGATGATTCCACTGCTGCTGCTGTCGCTGGTCGCCCTGGCGATCATCGTTGAACGTGCATGGACCCTGCGCCGTGCCTCGGTATTGCCGCCGGGGCTGGGCGAGGAGGTCCGGGCCTGGGCCGGGCGCGGCAAGCTCGATCCGGCGCACATCGACTCGCTGCGCCGGACCTCGCCGCTGGGCACGCTGCTGGCCGCCGCGCTGGACGTGCGCAACCGTCCGCGCGACCAGGTCCGCGAGCGCATCGAGGACGTCGGCCGCCATCTCGTGCACCGCATGGAGCGCTACCTCAACACCCTGGGCACGATCGCCGCGGCCGGCCCGCTGCTGGGCCTGTTCGGTACCGTGGTCGGCATGATCCAGATGTTCCTGGTGATCGGCGATTCCGGCATCGGCGACGTCAATCAGCTTGCCGGCGGCATCGGCAAGGCACTGGTCTGCACCGCCACCGGCATGATCGTGGCGATCCCGGCGTTGATGATGCACCGCTGGTTCCGCGGCCGGATCGGCGAGTACATCGTGGCGATGGAGCATGAGGCGATCACGTTGCTCGACACCCTGGACCCGGCCGGCCGGGGCAAGGCGACCCCTGCCGCGAAGCCTGCGGCCCCGGTCCCGGCCAAGGCCACCGCCTGAGGCCGCCCGGATGCGTATCCAGGACCATCGCGCGTTCGATGAGCCGGAGATCAACCTGATCCCGCTGATCGACGTGATCCTGGTGTTGATCATCTTCTTCGTGGTCACCACCACCTTTGATGCCCGCTCGGTGCTCAAGCTGCAGTTGCCGCAGGCCAGCGGCGAACCGAACGAATCCAATCAGGCGCTGAGCGTGCTGGTCAATGCCGACGGTCGCTTCTTCGTCGACGACCGCGAGGTGATCCGCGACGATATCGAGTCGTTGAAGGCGACGGTCGCCGAGGTCGCCGGCAACGACCGCGAGCGTCCGGTGCTGCTGCGTGCAGATGCCCGCACCCCGCACCAGGCGGTGGTCACCGCCTACGATGCGCTCGGCCAGCTCGGTTTCAAGCGGGTGATGATTGCCACCGCCCCGCAGAACGGTGGCGCGGGTGGGGCAGGAGCCGGGACGGCCCCATGAGCCAGCCCACGGGAGACGCCTGGCCGATCTACCGGCGGCTGCTCGCATTCGCGCGGCCGTACCGCCCGTTGCTGCTGCTGGCGTTGGCCGGCATGGTGATCGAGGCTGCGGCCGGCGGCGCCTTCACCAAGCTGATGGAGCCGGTGGTCAACGAGACCTTCATCCAGCAGGAGTCCGGACTCAAGGTCTGGCTGCCGCTGATCATCGTCGGTCTGTTCATGGTTCGCGGCATTGCGGGCTACATCGCCGATGTGGGCATGGCGCGTGCCGGCCGTGGCATCTCGCGCGACCTGCGGGTGATGGTGCTGGACAAGTACCTGCGCCTGCCCGGCCAGCGTTTCGACAGCGAACCGGTGCCCACGATGCTGGTGAAGCTGGGCTCGGACAGCGATCAGGTCGCGCAGGCCGCGGTCGATGCGATGAAGGTCATGTTGCAACAGTCCTTCCAGATCATCGCCGCGCTGATCGTGATGCTGTGGACCAGTTGGCAGGTGACCTTGGCGATCCTGGTCGTCGCGCCGCCGCTGGCCTGGATGATCGACAAGGTCGGCAAGCGCTATCGCCGCATCAGCCACCGTATCCAGGAAAGCGGTGGGTTGCTCATGCAATCGGCCGACCAGGCGCTGTCGAACCATCAGGAGGTCAAGGTCTACGGCGCCCAGGACGTGGAGATGCAGCGCTATGCGGCGCAGGCCGAGCGTCACCGCCGGCTCAGCATCAAGGTCGAGTCCACCCGTGCCATGTCTTCGGCGGTGGTGCAGCTGATGGGCTCGGTGGGGTTGGCCGTGTTGTTGATCCTGGCCGGCCACGAGGCCGCCGCCGGGCGGCTCAGCGCGGGCGGATTCGTCGCCCTGATGATCGCGATGACAGCGATCATTCCGTCGCTGAAGTCACTCACCAATGTGCAGGGCGTGCTGCAGCGGGGCGTGGCTTCGGCCGAGCGCCTGTTCAACGTGCTCGATGCCGAGGATGAAGTCGACACCGGCACCCGCGCCCTCGATCGCGCGCAGGGTGTGCTGGAATTCCGAGACGTGACCGCGCGCTACCCGGGGCAGGAGACGCCGGCCCTGGCCGATGTCAGCTTCACCGCGCGCCCCGGCACGGTCACCGCGATCATCGGCCGTTCCGGCAGCGGCAAGAGCAGCCTGATCAAGCTGATCCCGCGTTTCTACCCATCCGAATCGGGCGAGATCCTGCTCGACGGTCATCCGCTCGATGAATATCGCCTGGCCGACCTGCGTCGCAACATCGCCCTGGTTGGCCAGCAGGTGATGCTGTTCGACGGCTCGGTGGCGGCCAATGTCGCCTATGGCGAGCTGGAGCAGACCACGCCCGCGCAACTGGAGGCCGCCGTACGCGGCGCCAACGCGATGGAGTTCGTCGAGAAGCTGCCGGAGGGTATCGACACCGGCATCGGCAACAAGGGCGGCAAGCTGTCCGGCGGACAACGCCAGCGCCTGGCGATCGCTCGTGCGATGCTCAAGGATGCACCGGTGCTGATCCTCGACGAGGCCACCGCCGCGCTCGATGCCGAATCCGAGCGGCTGGTGCAGGATGCGCTCGAACACCTGATGCCGAACCGCACCACCCTGGTCATCGCGCACCGGCTGGCGACCATCGAGCACGCCGATCAGGTGCTGGTGATGGATGCCGGCCGGATCGTCGAACGCGGCACCCATGCCGAACTCCTCGCCGCCGGCGGCCTGTACGCGCACCTGCATCGGCTGCAGTTCCGCGAGACGTAATGAGCATGACGCAATGAACACGGCGCAGGGCCGCAGGCGCGGACAGCCCCCGCGTACTGGTACGGGGATGCAGCGGTGCCATTGCATGCACGCATCCTGGCCATGGTCTACGGCGGCGTGATCGCGCTGCGCCACTGGCTGTACCGCAAGGGACTGCGCAGGCGGCACCATCCGGGCGTGCCGGTGATCGTGGTTGGCAACATCACAGCCGGTGGCGCCGGCAAGACGCCGCTGACCATCGCCATCGTCGAACGCCTGCGTGAGGAGGGCTGGAATCCCGGCGTGGCCAGCCGCGGCTACGGACGCGAGCAGGCGAAGCTGCCGCGCTGGGTCGAGGCCGGCACCGAGCCGCACCTTGGCGGCGACGAGCCGGTGCTGATCGCCGCCCGCACCGGGGTGAAGGTACGCGTGGACGGGGATCGCTTCTCGGCCGCGAAGGCCCTTGCCGGTGCCGGCTGCGACGTGGTGATCTGTGACGATGGCCTGCAGCACTACCGGCTGGAACGCGATATCGAGATCGAGGTCATCGACGGCCAGCGCCGCCACGGCAACGGCCGCCTGATTCCGGCCGGCCCGCTGCGCGAGCCGGTGGAACGCGCGGTGGCCTGCGACTTCCATGTCATCAATCTCGGAGATGGCCGCGACCCGGGCGTGGAGGCCGGCTTTGGCGAATGGCCGATGCAGCTGCGCTTCGGCCAGGCGCTGCCGTTGCTCGGCGGCCGTCCGCGCCCGTTGTCCGCATTCGCAGGCCAGCGCGTGCATGCGGTGGCGGGCATCGGCAACCCCGCGCGCTTCTTCGACATGCTGCGCGGGCTCGGCATCGCCGTGGTGCCGCATGCGTTCCCGGATCACCACGAGTACGAGGCCGCCGACTTCGAGTTCGGCAGCCGCCTGCCGGTGCTGATGACCGAGAAGGACGCGGTCAAGTGCGCGGCCTTCCATACCGAATTGCACTACAGCGTTCCGGTCAGCGCCGAACTGCCGGAGGCATTCTGGGTCGCACTGCTGGATCGTCTGACACAATCGCCGCCATGACCGGTCAGGACTTCGTCGTCGCCATTCCCGCCCGCCATGACGCCTCGCGGCTGCCGGGCAAACCGCTTCGCCTGCTGGCCGGCGAGCCGCTGGTGCTGCACGTCGCCCGCCGGGCGCTCGCCGCCGGTGCGCGTGAGGTCTGGGTCGCGGCCGACGACGAGCGCATCGCCGCCGCGCTGGATGGCGCCGGCGTGCAGGTGGCGATGACTGCCCGCGACCACGCCTCCGGCACCGACCGGCTCGCGGAATGCGCGCGCATCGCAGGCTGGGATGACGACACCATCGTGGTCAACCTGCAAGGCGACGAACCGTTCGCACCTGCGGCAGGGATCCGTGCGGTGGCGACGCTGTTGCGCGACAGCGGGGCCGAGATGGCGACCCTGGCCACGCCGATCGAGGCTGCCGACAGCCTGTTCGATCCCAACACGGTCAAGCTGGTGCGAGCCGGCAACGGTGACGCGCTGTACTTCAGCCGCGCGCCGCTGCCGTGGCCGCGCGATGCGTTCCAGCACGATCGCTCGGTGTTGCCCGGCGGCGGTCACTGGCTGCGGCATATCGGCATCTACGGCTACCGTGCCGGGTTCCTGAAGCGGTTCGCGACGATGCCGCCGGGGCGGCTGGAGCAGGTCGAGTCGCTGGAACAGCTGCGGGCGCTCGAAGCCGGATTCCGCATCGCCGTCGCGATCACGCCCGAACCGTTCCCGCCCGGCGTCGATACCCCGAGGACCTGGCACGGGCAGAAGCACGACTGCATGCCTCGCAAATCGAGGCGACTCGTGGCTGAGCCGGTCCGGCTGCTGGTCGTGTGCCTGGGCAACATCTGCCGCTCGCCGATGGCCGAGGGTGTGTTGCGTGCGCGGATCGCGGCCTCGCCGCTGGCCGGGCGGGTCGAAATCGATTCCGCCGGCACCGGCGACTGGCATGTCGGCGAACCGCCGGACCGGCGTGCGGTGGCCAAGGCGCGTGAGCATGGCATCGACATCGGCGACCTGCGTGCGCGCCAGTTCAGCCCCGCCGACCATCAACGATTCGACTGGCTGCTCTGCGCCGACCGCAGCAACCTGCGAGACGTGCGTGCGATGTCCCCGGATGGTGCGCGCGCGCGTTCGGCGCTGTTGCTGGAATGGGCGGGGCAGGGCGTGGATGCCGATATTCCGGACCCCTACACCGGTGGCGCGAGCCACTTCGAAGAAGTGTTCCAGCTGCTCGATCGCGCGGCAGCGGGTGTCATCGAACGCCTCCAGGGCGAGTTGCGGTGATCGGTTCAGGGCGGACCAGCGCGGACTGGACGTTTGAGGGGGCTATCCGGGTTCATCCGTGAAACCCGCAGTTGAAGCTTTCCCCGCTTGCGTGGTCGCGCCGGGACGCGCCAGTACGGGATAATCGGGCGCATGCCAGGTTCGACGCCCGCTGCCACGCCCCGACCGTTCGACGGTAAGGCCTTCGTCCGCCAACTCAGCACCGCACCCGGCGTCTACCGGATGTTCGCGGCCGATGACAGCGTGCTGTACGTCGGCAAGGCCGGCGCACTGAAGAAGCGCGTGGCCAGCTATTTCAACGCCTCGCCCAAGTCGCCGCGGATCGCCTCGATGCTGTCGCAGGTCGCGCGCATGGAGGTCACGGTCACCCGTACCGAGGCCGAGGCGTTGATCCTCGAGAACCAGCTGATCAAGTCGCTCAAGCCGCGCTACAACGTGCTGCTGCGCGACGACAAGAGCTATCCCTATGTGCTGATGACCCAGGAGCAGTGGCCGCGAATCGCAATGCATCGCGGCGCACGGGCGATTCCGGGGCGCTACTTCGGGCCGTACCCGAGCGTCGGCGCGGTGCGCGAGACGCTCAACCTGATCCACAAGCTGTTCCGCCTGCGCAGCTGCGAGGACAGCGTGTTCCGCAACCGTTCGCGGCCCTGCCTGCAGTACCAGATCGGCCGCTGCAGCGCGCCCTGCGTGGAGCTGGTCGAGGCCAGCGAGTATGCGGAGAGCCTGCGCCGCGCGACCCTGCTGCTGGAAGGCCGCAGCGATGAGTTGACCGACGAACTGGGAAGGCAGATGGAATCGGCCAGCGAACGGCTGGATTTCGAGCAGGCCGCACGCCTGCGCGACCTGATCGCCGGCGTG
Organism: Lysobacter alkalisoli; assembly: GCF_006547045.1. Classification (NCBI taxonomy): domain Bacteria; kingdom Pseudomonadati; phylum Pseudomonadota; class Gammaproteobacteria; order Lysobacterales; family Lysobacteraceae; genus Marilutibacter; species Marilutibacter alkalisoli. Next base: position 2,047,612 of record NZ_CP041242.1, on the reverse strand, counting down.
CGCAGCCTGCAGGCACGTCAGTTCGTCGACGGCCGTGCCGCCGACCTCGACGTGCTGGCGGTGGCGATGCAGGATGCCGCCGCATGTGTATTGCTGCTGGCGTTCCGCGATGGCCGCAACCTCGGCACCCGCGCGTTCTTCCCGAAGACCAACGGCAGCGACAGTGCCGAGGAGGTGCTGGCCGCGTTCGTCTCGCAGTATTACGGCGAGCAGGCGCCGCCGCGCGAGATCATCCTCGACCGCGACATTCCCGACCGCGAACTGATCGAGCATGCCCTGTCCTCTGCTGGCGACGGCCGCAAGGTACAGATCCGCACCAGTGTGCGAGGCGAACGCGCCGGTTACCTCGACCTCGCGCGCCGCAACGCCAAGCTCGCGCTGGCCACCGAACGCACCGGCCACGCTGCACAGAAGTTGCGCTCGGAAGCGTTGCAGGCGTTGCTGGGCCTACCCGAGCCGGCCGCACGCATCGAATGCTTCGACATCAGCCACACCATGGGCGAGGCGACGGTGGCCTCGTGCGTGGTGTTCGACGCCGAAGGCCCGGTGCGTGGCCAGTACCGGCGCTACAACATCAGCGGGATCGAACCCGGTGACGACTATGCGGCGATGGAGCAGGCGATCGGCCGACGCTTCCGTCGCGCGATGGACGAAAACGGGGTGCTGCCGGATGTGCTGCTGATCGACGGCGGGGCCGGGCAGGTGGCCCGTGCCCGCGCGGCGCTCGACGAGCTGGGCGTGCAGGGCGTGGCCCTGGTCGGTGTGGCCAAGGGGCCGGAGCGGCGCGCCGGCGACGAGGATCTGCTGCTGCCGGACGGGCGCACGGTCCATCCGGGCGCTGAATCGCCGGCTCTGCAACTGGTCCAGCAGGTCCGCGACGAGGCCCACCGGTTCGCCATCACCGGCCACCGTGGCCGCCGCCAGAAGGCGCGCAACAGCAGCCGGCTGGAGGACATCGACGGTATCGGCCCGCGCCGGCGCGCCAGCCTGTTGAAGCATTTCGGTGGCCTCGGCGGCCTCAAGGCCGCCGGCATCGAGGAGATCGCGCGGGTCGATGGCATCAATGTCGCGCTTGCCGAACGCATCTATGCGACCCTGCACGGGCTGGACGTGCCCGGCGCCACCCCCACCACCCGCCCATAGCGGAGCATTGCTGCATGAAGTTGACGGTCCCCACCATCCTGACCCTGCTGCGGATCCTGTTGATTCCGGTGCTGGTGCTGGTGTTCTACCTGCCGTTCAAGTGGACCAACTTCGCCGCCGCGTTCATCTTCGCCCTGGCCTCGATCACCGACTGGCTGGATGGCTGGATCGCGCGGCGCTACAACCAGCATTCGGCCTTCGGCGCCTTCCTCGACCCGGTCGCCGACAAGCTCATGGTGGCCACCGCGCTGATGCTGATCGTGCAGAAGCATCCGACCGTGTGGATGGCGCTGTGGGCGGCGGTGATCATCGGCCGCGAGATCGCGGTCTCGGCGCTGCGCGAATGGATGGCCGAGCTGGGCCAGCGGGCCAAGGTCAAGGTCGCCACGGTCGGCAAGGTCAAGACCATCGTGCAGATGGTCGCGCTGGTATGCCTGCTGTACCAGGTACCGTTCATCGGCCTGCCGATCTTCACGATTGGCGAGTGGTTGCTGGCGGCAGCGGCATTGCTGACACTGTGGTCCGGGGTGGCCTATCTGCGAGCGGCCTGGCCGACCCTGAAGGATGAGCGGAATCTTTGAAAAAAATAGTTGACAGTTCCGTGTCGATCCCTAAAATGGCGGCTCCTCAGCGGGAATAGCTCAGTTGGTAGAGCGCAACCTTGCCAAGGTTGAGGTCGCGAGTTCGAGCCTCGTTTCCCGCTCCAGTTCGATGAAGGGCAGCCCGACAAGGGCGGTCCTTGCAGACAAAACCCCCTTGTGGGGTTTTGTTTTTTCCGGAAAGCGAAAAGCGCAAGTCGATGCGCAAACGCCCGCAAAGGCGTTAAGCTTCCGACAGTCACCGGCCGGGTGGCAGAGTGGTTATGCAGCGGATTGCAAATCCGTGTACGCCGGTTCGATTCCGACCTCGGCCTCCAGTACGACACGCGGGGCGTTCCTCCAGCAGGAACGCCCCGTTTGTTTGGTGCGCTGTGATTGCCCGCGGGAATCCTTGCAGCAGCCGTCGCGGTTCATGGTGCTCCTGCAGTAAGCTGGCGCCGTTCCGTTCCAGCGCGCCGCCCGGATGGCGAAACTGGTAGACGCAGCAGACTTAAAATCTGCCGGAGGCAACTCCATGCCGGTTCGATTCCGGCTCCGGGCACCACGGCGGCTTCGCCAGTCACCTGCCGTTACTTTCCATCCACGCCTCCGCGCATAACCTGCACGGATGCGAACCGTGACCTTTGCCTCAGTCCTCGCCGGCCTGCTCTGTGCCGGCCACGCCCTGTCCGCCACAGCCGCCGACATCGGCCAATGCGTCCTGACCCTGCGTGGGCAGGCACTGGCCAAGGGCATTTCCGCATCCACTTTCGATGCCCATGTCCGCAGCGTCGTTCCGGATCCATCGCTGCTTGAACTGCTCAATCGCCAGCCCGAGTTCACCACGCCGATCTGGGACTACATGGCCGGTCTGGTGGACGAGGAACGGGCGACCGAAGGGCGGACGATGTTGTCGACGCACGCCGACACGCTGGCACGCGTGCAGGCGGCGTACGGGGTCGACCCGGAAACCGTGGTCGCGGTGTGGGGTGTCGAAAGCGACTACGGCAAGGTGTTCGGCAAGCGACCGCTGCTGACGTCCCTGACCACGTTGTCGTGCATGGGGCGGCGGCAGCCGTTCTTCCGCGGCGAGCTGATGAGTACGCTGCAGATCATCCAGGCCGGTGACGTGGTGCCGGAGAAGCTGGTCGGCTCCTGGGCCGGCGCATTCGGGCATACCCAGTTCATGCCGTCGACCTATCGCCGCATCGCGGTGGATTTCGATGGCGATGGCCGCCGCGACCTGGTCGACAGCATCCCCGATGCGCTGGCTTCGACCGCCAATTACCTCAAGCGCTCGGGCTGGCGCACAGGCCAGCCCTGGGGATATGAAGTGCAGCTGCCGGATGGTTTCGACACTTCGGTGTCAGGACGTACCAACCGGCGGCCGCTTTCGTATTGGCTCGGACGCGGAGTGAAGCGCGTCGACAGCCAGTCGATCGCGCTTGCTGCCGATACCCCCACCGCATTGCTGCTCCCCGCCGGACGCAACGGGCCGGCTTTCCTGGTGTTCAAGAATTTCGATGCGATCTATTCCTACAACGCGGCGGAAAGCTATGCGCTTGCGATCGCACACCTGTCCGACCGGCTGCGCGGCCAGGGCGCGTTCGCGACGCCATGGCCGACCGACGATCCGGGCCTGTCGCGCGTCGAGCGGCGTGAGCTGCAGACGTTGCTGATCGCGCGTGGTCACGATATCGGCGAGGTGGATGGCATCATCGGTTCCGCCAGCCGCGCGGCGATCAAGGCCGAGCAGCAGCGACTCGGGCAGCAGCCTGTCGACGGGCGTGGCGGGCAGCGGATCCTGCAGGCTCTGCGCGATTCGATGCCGGCAGCCGTGGTGCCCGAGATGTCGAAGCCGGATGCGATCCTGCAGGATGCCGATGCATCGCCGGTAACGGAGTCTGGCGAGGAGTCCGACGACTAGCATGTTTCCGTGAAGGGGTATCCTCTGCGCACTGCAACGCAAGGAGCCGCCATCACATGTCCCGCTATTCCGTCTACATCCTCAGTCTGGTGCTGTTTGTCCTGTCGCTGATCGGCTGGCGCTGGCACGAGGCGGGGATCTGGGCGGCGTTGGTGTTCGGGCTGCTGGCCGTGCTCGGGACCTGGGACCTGCTGCAGAAGGCCAGTACGCTGCGCCGCAACTACCCGATCCTGGCCCACTTCCGTTATGGACTGGAGTCGATCGGGCCGGAGATGCGCCAATATTTCATCGAGGCCGACACCGCCGAGGTACCGTTCTCGCGCCAGCAACGGGCACTGGTGTACCAGCGCGCCAAATCGGTCAACGACGTGCGGCCGTTCGGCAGCCTGCAGGACGTCTACGCGGTCGACTATGAGTGGATCAACCATTCGATGCGGCCGGCCGAGCATGCTTCGCATGATTTCCGGGTGCTGGTCGGCACCGACACCGCACAGCCGTATTCGGTCAGCGTGTTCAACATCTCGGCGATGAGTTTCGGTTCGCTGTCGGCCAATGCGGTGCGGGCGCTCAACAAGGGCGCGAAGCTCGGCGGCTTCTACCACGATACTGGCGAAGGTTCGATCGCCAGCTACCATCGCGAGCACGGGGGCGACCTGGTCTGGGAGATCGGCTCGGGCTACTTCGGCTGCCGCAATCCGGACGGCAGCTTCAGCGAGGAGCGCTTCGCCGGGAACGCACGCGACCCGCAGGTGAAGATGATCGAGCTGAAGCTGTCCCAGGGCGCCAAGCCGGGCCATGGCGGCATGTTGCCGGCTCCCAAGGTGACCCCCGAAATCGCGGCCGCGCGCGGCGTGCCGGTCGGGGAGGACTGCATATCGCCGGCAAGCCACAGCGCGTTCGACTCGCCTGTGGGACTGGTCCGGTTCGTCGCGCGCCTGCGTGAACTGTCGGGCGGCAAGCCGGTCGGCTTCAAACTGGCGATCGGGCATCCGTGGGAGTGGTTCGGCATTGCCAAGGCCATCCACGAGACCGGACTGCTGCCGGATTTCATCGTCGTCGACGGCGCCGAGGGCGGCACCGGTGCGGCGCCGGCCGAGTTCATCGACCACGTCGGCCTGCCGATGCACGAGGCGCTGATGCTGGTCCACAACACCCTGGTCGGGTTGGACCTGCGCGACCGCATCCGCGTCGCCGCCGCCGGACGGATCACCAGTGCGTTCGATATCGCCCGCACGCTGGCAATGGGCGCGGACTGGTGCAATGCGGGGCGCGGTTTCATGTTCGCGCTGGGCTGCATCCAGTCGCAGAGCTGCCATAACGATCGTTGTCCGACCGGCGTCGCGACCCAGGACCCGTCGCGCTGGCGGCACCTGGACGTGGACGACAAGGCGGTGCGGGTGGCCGGATTCCAGCAGAACACGCTCAAGGCACTGCGCGACCTGCTGTGCGCGGCCGGCCTGGGCGGGCCGGAGGAGCTTGGGCCGGAGCACATCCTGCGGCGTGTTTCGCCGATCGAGGTGCGTTCGCTGGCGGCGCTGTACCGCTTCCTCGAGCCCGGCGAGCTGCTGCGCGGCGTGCCGGAGCATCAGGTGTTCCGCAATTTCTGGGCCGAGGCCCGCAGTGATTCGTTTTCCGCGCCGGGCAGGGTCGGGACGATGCAGCACAGCAAGGCATCGTAGTCGCCGGGCGGTGTCGTAGCGCCGTCGGACGAGGCGTCATTCCAGCAGTTCGAGCACGCGCTCCGGCGGGCGTCCGACCACGGCGCGATCGCCGTTGATGAAGATCGGCCTCTCGATCAGGCGCGGGTGTGCGTGCATCACCTGGATCAGGGCATCGTCGCCGAGAGACGGATCATCGAGACCGAGCTCGGCGTATTCGGCTTCGCCCTTGCGCATCAGTTCGCGCGGGGCCAGGCCCAGCATGCCTAGCAGGCGCCGCAGTTCGTCGATGCTCGGGGCTGTTCGAGGTAGGGCACGACCTGCGCATCGATGCCCCGTTCCTGCAGCAGGGCGAGGGCACCGCGCGATTTCGAGCAACGCGGGTTGTGGTAGAGGGTGGGCTTGGACATGGATCGGGAATCCGGTTCGGACGGTTTTGTGGCACAGGATACCGGCCTTGCGGGAAAGGAAGGCAAGGACGATGCCCGGCCCTGCACCCAGCCAGAGGACCGTTCCGGCGTCGTCCGATAGTCCTCGCAGGGCGCCAGTTGCATCCCTTTGTCCGCGAGACGATAGAGATCTCAGTGGTCGCTCATGGCCGAGCTGGATGCTGAAACCCGAATCGGGCCTTCAGGGCCATGCGGCCCTATCAGCCCCCTAAACCGTCTTCCGATGCGCTGGAGATATCCCTATCGAATGGGCCACGAGAACCGTCGGCCCGAGTCGGATATCCATGGAGTACGGCAATGTCAGCAGTGTTTACGGGAAATGGACTGGGTCTGTTCGATGGGCGTTGGGCCCAGGGGCCGCTGGGCGATGGCCGGGTTGGCCAGGGGCAGACCGCCAGTACGTGAACCTTGCCACCGGCAACCTGATCCTGCAGGCGCAGGATGAGCAACTGTTGTTCCGGGGCATGGCCATCGGCCAGGTCCGGACCTACAACAGCCAGGGACGGATCGACCAGGTCGGCCAGGACGCATGGATGACCGGATTCGAGCGTCGGGTGGAGCTGCTGTCCGGGGCTCTGAACGAAGCTGGCAGCGTGATCCGGCGCCACTTGGGCGACGGCTCCACGCAGGACTTCGAGTACGTTGCTCCGAACCTGTACCGATCCACGGCAGGCGAGGGCGCCCATGACACGCTGACCTGGGACGGCAGCAATCGAGCGTGGTCCTACCAGGAGGGCAGTACCCGTCGCGTCGAGATTTATGAAGATCATGCAGACGCCATCCTGCTGGGGCGGCTGACCCGGATCCGTGACATGAAGTCCGACGGGACCGCGCCGGTGACCTGGTCGGTGCAGTACGACGGCAATGGCCGGGTATCGGAGGTGCGGGCCGAGGACGGCACGGCGACGGGCGATGCGCTGGTATTCGGCTACGACGGTAGCGGCCGGCTGTCGACGGTGTCCACGCGCGAATCGGGCGTCGTTCGTGGTCAGGTGAGTTACGGGTACGACAGTGTCGGCCGTCTGGCATCGGTGATCACCGACCTGACCCCGGAAGATAGGCCGGGCGACCGCGACAGCTGGGACGCCAGCGTGGCGGCCAACAATGACGGCTACCTGTTCCGGACCGACTACACCTACGCCGATGCGACCAGCCTGCGGATCACTCAGGTCCGCCAGAGCGACGGTACCCTGATCAGCTACACCTACGATAGCGAGGGCCGGATTGCCACGCTGACGCGGGGCGACAGCAATGCCGACGACAGCGACGGTGTCGGCCAGACCCTGAGCTTTACCTACGATCCGGGAAACCATCGCGCCAACGTGATCGACTCCAGCGGTCGGACCTGGACCTATGACAGCGATGGCGATGGCCGTCTGGTCAATATCGATCTGCCGGCAGGGGCCGGTGGCCTGAGGGCGAAGACAAGCTACACCTACGACGCCGACGGCAACGTGACCCGGGTCGAGACGACGCGGGGCTCGACCACGCTGGCCCGGACCGACTACCAGTACGATGCTCACGGCAATGTGCTGTGGCAGTGGGAGGTGGTTGATCCGTCGCAGGGCGGTGCGGCCCGCGCGGTACAGCGGACCTATACCTCGACCCACCAGTTGGCCTCCGAGACGGTCTTTACCGGTCTGGATCCGGATGGGGCGAACAGCGCCCAGGCTCCGACCGGCGGACAGACCACGCGCTATGTCTACGATGCCCAGGACCGCTTGCGCTTCGCGATCGGTGCGACCGGCGATGTGCGCGAGCTGTCGTATGCCGGCAGTGGATCCGGGATCGGGCAGATAGCGCAGAGTCGTCAGTACCTGGGTGCGGGCTACAGCGGCAGTACGACGCTGTCGGCGCTGGAGGCGTGGGCGACACCCGCCCAGCGCGCCAGCAGCACGCTGGTGCAGAACATGTACGACCTGCAGGGTCGGCTGTCGCGGACCGTGGCCTACGCCCGGGTCGATACCTCGGGTAACGGGATCGAGGAGGATGCCGCCTCGATCACCGACTACGTCTACGACGCCCAGGGATTGCTGCGCCAGCAAGTCGAGCGACGCAGCTCCACGGCGACGGTGGATGACGGTCGCGATACCGCCCAGACCACGGCCTATGCCTATGACGGGATGGGGCGGCTGTTGTCGGAAGTGGTGACCGAGCAGGTCGGATCCGGTCCGGTAACGACGTTGCGCACGACGGTCTGGAGCTATGTCGACTCGGCGATGACCGTGTCGGCGACAGTGGAGGGCGGCGTGGCCGGCGACGGCAGTGGCAACGACCTGCTCCGGTTGCAGGTGCGCAATGCGGCAGGACAGGTGGTGTCGACCATCGAGTCGGCGCTGACGGGTGGGACGACGACGCATACCACGCGGAGCTACTACGACGACGGCGGTCGGCTGCGGGCCCGGGAAGATGCGAGCGGGGCGCGCACGTACTACTTCTACGATGCGGAAGAGCGGCTGGTCGGCGAAGTCGACGCGACCGGTGCGGTCACCGTCTACAGCCGCGATGGGCTGGGACGGGTAGTGACCACGACCGGCCACGCAACGCGGGTGGATACCAGCAGCTGGCTGGCTGGCGGACAGGTTGTTCCGACGGACATCCAGGCAGTCAAGCCGGCCACGCACGCGGATGACCGCAGGAACACCGCTACCTATGACGCGCAGGGGCGGTTGCTGACCGCGGTCGACGCCGAAGGCGGGATTACGACCTACAGCTACGACGGTGCCGGACGCCTGGTACAGACGCGTATGACCGATGCCGCCGGCACGGCGGCATCGGCTCGGGTGACGCGTTACTTCCACGATGCCGCGGGGCGCGAGGTCGCGCGCCTGGACGCGGAAGGTTACCTGGTCGAGTACAGCCATGACCGGGCGGGCCGCGTGGTGCGGACGGTGGCCTATGCGACGGCCACCAGCCAGAGCCTGCGCGCCTCCGGTACCCTGGCCAACCTGCGGCCGGTCGGCCATGCCAACGACCAGGTGACCCGGATCTTCCACGACGGTCGTGGCAACCGGGTGGCCGAGCTGAACGCCGAAGGCTACCTGACCGAGTATGTGTTCGACGAGGCCCGCAACGAGCGGGCAGTCCGCGCCTATGCGCGGCAACTGACCGGGCTGGCCGGCAACGAAAGCCTGGCGGCGCTGCGAACGCAGGTCCAGGCCGGAGCGGTGCGCGAGACCCGTCGCAGCTTCGATGCGCTTGGCAACCTGCTGATCGAAGTCAATCCGGAAGGCACGGTTACCCGCTACAGCTACGACGTGCAGGGGCGGCTGCTGAGGAGCGAGGCCGCACAGGGCACCAGCGAAGTGCGCGAAGGCCGCCTGCGCTATGACGTGTTCGGCAACCTGATCGGTGAGCTGGGGGGCGAAGGTGCGACCCACCTGTTGAGCGGGATGAGCGAGGCGCAGCTGGATGCAGTGTATGCCCAGTACGGCATGCGCCACAGCTACGATGCGCGCGGACAGCGTATCGAAAGCGTCGATGCTCAGGGCAACAAGACCTGGTACTTCTATGACGCCGTAGGGCGGTTGACGTTCACGGTGCGGGGCGTGGCCAACGCACAGGGTGTGGCCAATGCCGAAGGCGAGGTGACCGAGACGCGCTACACAGCGTTCGGTGAGGTTCGCGAAGCGATCGCCTATACCGGGCGGATCACGATCGGGGTGCCGGGCAGCCGGGACAGCGCGGGTGCGGCAGTGTCGGTACTGCAGTATGTCGCCGCGACGGACAGCCGCACGACGCTGGCCTATGACCGCCGCGGCCTGGTGAAGGCGCGTATTGACGCCGAAAACTACCGTACGGAGTGGCGCTACAGTGCTTTCGGCGACCTCATCGAGCAGATCGACGTTGCCCGTGGTGTTTCGACCGGATTTGCATACGATCGGCGTGGCCTGCGCACGGCCCAGGTTGATGATCAAGGTGGCTTGAGTCGCACCGTGGGCTGGGCGTATGACGCCTTCGGGCGTGTGACCTCCGCGACCGACGGACGCGGACACACGGTGACATTCGGATATGACCGGCTTGGACGGCAGGTCACCGAAAGCCAGGTTGTGTCTGGCCGGACGCAAGGACAGTCGATCGGCTATGACGCGTTTGGGCGCGTGCTGACCCAGACCGATGCGCTCGGCCGGATTACGACCTATGCGTATGACGATGCAGCCCGGAGCATGGCGATCACCACGCCGGAAGGCGTCACGCTGACCACCCACCGCAACCGGCATGGGGAAACATCGAAGGTGGTCGATGCCCTGGGGCATGCGACCGAGTACCGGTACGACAGGGACGGCCACCTCCTGGAAGCGCGGGCGGCCGATGGCGGTACGAGCGTCAGCGAATATGACGTACGGGGCTTGCTTGCCAGTACGGTGGATGCAACGGGACGTCGCGTCGATTACCGGTACGACGCGACGGGGCGTCTGCTCAAGCGCATCGAGGATCCGGCCGGACTCAACCGGGCCACGACCTATGCCTACGACGGGCAGGGCCGGCAGGTGTCGGTCACCGACTCCGCGGGCATTCGCACGACCTTTGGATACGACCGAAAGGGGCAGCTCCGCGAGACGGTGCGCGATGCGGCCGGCCTGGCGCTGAAGACGGTCTACACCTGGGATGCCCAGGGACGCCAACTGACGGTGACCGAGGGCGCAGGCACGGCCGCGGCGACGAAGCTGGCCTACGCCTATGACGCGCTGGGGCGCCGGACCAACGAGACCGTCGACCCGGGCGCGGGCAAGCTCAATCTGACCACGACCTACACCTATGACGGCAATGACAACCTCGTCAGCCGTACCGATGCCGAGGGCCGGGTCACGCGTTTCAGTTACGACGAGGCCAATCGCGAGGTATTCCGGGTAGACGGCGCCGGCGGCGTGGTCCGCACCTGGTACGACGTCGAAGGGCGGGTGGTGGCAACCCGAGGTTACGCCCAGGCCATCAATCTGGATGGACTGGGGCTGGCAGCGACGATCTCGGATATCCAGGGGCGCGTGACGACCCAGCATGGCAAGGATATCCAGTCGTATCGCGTCCATGATGCCGATGGCCGCCTGAAGCTGTCGATCGACGGTGCGGGTGCGGTGACCGAAGTCGGCTACGATGCGGCCGGCCGCCAGGTCAGCACGCGGCGCTATGCCAATGCGGTGTCGCTGACCAGTCTGCGTTCAGCCCTGCAAGGCGGTACGGCAACGCCCGCTAGCGTGGCGTCTGCTCTCACTGTCGACAATGCCAGGGATCGTACCAGTTACGTCGTGCTCGATGCCGTCGGCCGGGTCCGCTTCACGGTCGAGGCAGATGGCGCGGTGCTTGAACAGCGCTACGACCTGGCGGGCCGGGCCACACAGAGCTGGGCCTATGCCACGGCCCTGAGCCTGAGCGCTGCCGATCGTGCAGCGCTGGCGGCGGGGACGTTCCAGGCCACAACCCTGGCTTCGCGGGTGGCGCCGCAGGCCAGTGCCGCGCGTGCGCAATACATTGTCTATGACACGATCGGGCGCGAGCGCTACCGGGTCGAGCGCAGCAGCGCCGACAAGGGCGTGGTCAGCGAGCGGGTCTATGACGCCGGCGGCCTGGTGGTGGCCGATCGCCGCTTCGGGGTCGAGGTGGCCTTCGATCCCACGCACACCATTGGCGATCTGGCAGCCCTGTTGCCCCCCAGCGGGGACGATGCTGTCATGCGCCGCACGCGCTATGTCTACGACACGGCCGGGCGCTTGCGATTCGAAATCGGTGCATCCAATGCGGTAACCGAGTCGCGCTACGACGCTTCCGGACGGGTGGTGGAGACCATTGCCCATAGCGCGCCCAAGCCCGCCGGGACGCCCACCGAGGCCGGCATGGCCGCCTGGTCGCAGGCACAGCCGGCTGAAGCCGTTCGCAGCACCCGTTTCACCTACGATGCCGCCGGCCGGCTGAAGCAGCGTACGGATGCCCTCGACCAGGTCGAAAAATATACGTACGACGGTACGGGCCAGGTCGTGGCGTATACCGACCGCAACGGCCACGTCTGGAACTACGAGTACGACGCGGCCGGCCGCAAGACCCGGGAAATCAGCCCGCAGGCCAGCGTTGCCACCGTCAATGCCGCCGGCAATGTGGCCACGGTGTCGCGTCGCCTGACCACCGAAATCGGGTACGACGCACTCGGCAATGTCGTTTCGCGAACCGAGAACGCGGGAACCGCCGAGGCCCGCACGACCCAGTACGCCTACGACAACCGGGGCCACCAGATCCGCACGACCTTCCCGGACGCCTGGAAAGTCAATGAAACGACGGGCGAGCTCGAAGCCACCGGCCAGGCGCCCACCATCCAGGTGACCTACAACACCTTGGGCCAGGCGGTGGTCCAGAAGGACGTGCGCGGCCACTACAGCTACAAGGTCCATGACCAGCTCGGCCGGGTTGCCTACGAGGTCGACCAGGAGGGGTATGTCACCGGATACGGCTACAACGCGCTGGGTGAACAGGTCACCCTGCGGCGCCATGCCACCCGGATCGATACCGGCGCCCTGAGTGGCTGGTCCGCGGGCCAGGCCCTCACCTTGTCGCATCTGCAGACGAGCGGCGTACTGACCACGTCCACGTCCGACAGGATCCTGTCGACGAGCTATGACGCGCGCGGCAACAAGGCCCAGGTGGTCCAGTCGCAGGTCAGCTACTACAACGCCGCAGGCAGCAAGCTCACCGGCACACCGACCACCCGGTTCACCTACAGCGCCTTTGGCGAGGTGGTCAAGGAATCGGTCCTGCTCGAAGGTACGGCGGGCCAGTCCAGCGCCCGCTGGGCGGATACCTTCCATTACTACGACGCCTTGAGCCGCAACGTGCTCACCGTCGATGCGGAGGGATATGCGACCGCCACGCGGTACAACGCAACGGGGGAGGTGGTCGAGACCATCGAGCATGCGCGGGCACTCGACACGGACGGGTTGGCGGTCGACACCCAGCCCAGCGCGCCGCCGCCGGGCGATGCCGTCACCGGCTACGACCGCATCATGCGCTGGGAGTACGACGCGCTCGGCCGCAAGGTCAGCGAGGTTGCGGTCAGGCGGTACCAGCGTGCCGACGGCAGTGCCGGCGTGCGCGGTGTCGAGACGGCATTTGCCTACGACGGCGAGGGTCGCGTCACCCGCCTGACCACCGATGCCGGCGCCACCATCACGCGGTATGACGCACTGGGCCGCGCGATCAGCGTGCAGGAGCCCGAGCGCGCCGTGCTGACGGCGTCGGCGGAGAACAGCCTGAAGGCATCGACGGCCAACGACCTGTCGACGGCAGGACTGTACCAGCAGGTATCGCCGTACACCGCGATGGCTTATGACGCTTTCGGGAATGTCGTGCAGATCAGGCGCTATGCCAACGGTCTCAAGGCGGGCCAAAGCGCTCCAGTGGCCGATACCGCGCGCGACCAGATCCAGGTCACCCGTTACGATCGCCAGGGGCGCGCGGTCATGTCCAAGGATGCCGAAGGCAATTTCGTCTATTCGGCCTACGATGCGGCCGACAACCTGGTGCATGTCTGGTATCAGCTCGAAGGCAGCGCCACGAGCCGCGACACGATCGTCCATGGACGCTACAGCTACGACAAGACCGGACGGCAGGTCGGCAATGTCCAGACCCGGACACCCGTGTCGGGCGGCACGGGAAGTGCGGACCTGTCCGAAGCCGTTGAATACAATGCCTTTGGCGAGATCACGCGCAAGACCCAGACAGGACTCGGCGGCTCGCTGGACTACGCATACGATGCGGCCGGACGCCTGCTGACCTCCAACGAGGGCGGTGCCACCCGTACCCTGGGCTACAACCTGGCCGGGCACCAGGTGCGCCAATCGAGCAAGGCCTACCTCGGTCAGTCCCAGGTCGTGGACGCGGTGACCTGGAACACCACGGATCGGCTGGGACGTGCCGTGATCACGCGGATGCCGGCCTACAACGCGGCCAATGATCCCGTCGTGGTGACCCAGCGACTGGATCGCTGGGGCAACGCCATCGAGATCATCGACGGTCGCGGTTACCAGACCCGTTACCAGTACAACGACTACAACCAGATCGTGCGCGATGAGCGCCCGCTGGTGAAGGTCGTCTCCGAGTCCGGCGCGTCCACCTGGGTGCATCCGGTCAACCAGTGGTACTACGACGCCCTGGGGCGCCTGGTGGCGACGCGGGATGCCAATGGAAACGTCCGTACCAATGAGTACGACAACGCTGGCCAACTGGTGAAGTCGACGGACGCGCTTGGCAATGCCACCCGCCATGCCTACGACGTCCTCGGCAACCAGCGCATGGCCCAGGACCCCATGGGGTACCTGACGTTCAAGGAATACGATCGCCTGAACCGGGTCGTCGCGATCGGCGACTACCTGCCCGATGCCAGCGGAGCGGTGAGGGGCAAGACACTGCTCCAGCAGTACACCTTGAACCAGAACGGCGATCGCCTGAGGGTCGAGGATGCGCTGGGCTACATTGCCCGGTACGACTACGACAGCCGCAGCCTGTTGCTGCGCAGCCAGACAACGATGGGCGTGGTGCTCGACTTTGCCCACGACGTGGCCGGCAACAAGATCCGGGAGAGCAATGCGTTTTCCGGCTCGTCCACGCTCACCGATCGCGACGGTGAGACCGTCCGCGTCAACGAACTGACCTGGGACTACGACATCCACGGCCGCGTCGTCGACCACAACAACCTGAGCGGACGCGACTACGACTACACCTACAACGCATTGACCGGGCAACTGACCGCGGAGTCATCGGCGGGCGGTTCCGGTCTCGCCATGCCCGCGGCGGCCAGCAAGTCCATCAGCTACTACGCCAACGGCCGGATCAAGGAAGTCGTTGAGGGCAATGGCAACAAATTCCGCTACGAATACGACGCCGCCGGCAATCGCACCGTGGAGGACGTCATCTTCACGGATGGTAGTGGGCAACAGACCCGCACCATCACCCGCACCCTCTACGACAGCCACAACCGGGTCGAGCGCGTCACCCAGGACGACCTGTCGGCCGGCAGCGCCAAGCGGGTCTTCGACATGGTCTACGAATACGACGCGGTCGGTAACCGCCGCCGCGTGGTGGCCCGCTCCGGTTTCGGCCCGGACGTGGCGGCCGTGCCGGTCGAGAACACCGCGCCGGTCAGCATCTCCACGCCCGAGGACCGGGTGGTCCGCAAGGGGGTCAAGTCCGAGTTCCGGATCCTGTTCAGCGACGTGTTCCGGGACGCCCAGCAGGACCCCCTGACGCTGCTGGTGTCGCAGGCCAATGGCAGCGCCCTGCCGACCTGGCTGCGGGCCCTGCACGACAGCACCACCGGTGAGATCGTGTTCATCGCCGACCCGCCTTCGGGTGCGTCCGACCAGGACATCACGGTCAAACTCACCGCGCATGAGACGGCCAATGCCGCCAATACGGCGTCCACGACTTTCAAGGTCAAGGTGCGGACCAACACGGCACCGGTCCTGGTGGAATCCGGCACGGCGCAATTGCGCGCCAAGACAGGCCAGATGTGGAGCCAGGAACTGGTCGTCACGGACTACTTCCGCGATCTGGACGTCGGCGATCGCCTGACCCTGAGCATCGTCAACGCCGCAGCCCTGCCGGCCTGGCTGCAGGTCGATGCAGGCAATCCGTCCGTGGTGCGCCTGACGGGCACGCCGACGACATCGGACACGTTCTCCTTCAAGTTGCGGGCCACCGATGAGAAGGGGGCCTATGTCGAAAAGACCTTCCAGGTCACCACGGCCCCCAATGCCGCGCCGCAGAAGGTCGTCTCGTCGCTGATTGCCCAGGAAGCGATCCGCGGCCGTGACTTCGATTGGACGCGCAACCTGTCCCAGATATTCAAGGACAACGATGGCGATCGCCTGCAGGTGACCGCCAGCGGGCAGCCGGCCTGGCTGTCGTTCCAGTACCTGGACGACCAGGCCACACCGCAGATGAAGCTGGCCGGGCACGTCCCGGTTACCGTGGCCAACGGCACGGCCTACACGATCACCTTCACGGCCACCGATCCGGACGGGTTGTCGGCCACGATCACGCTGTCGGTCACCGTGCGTCAGAACCGGGCGCCGGTGGCGACGAACTGGACCGCCCCGCCGACTCGCGTCAACGACCACTACGATGTCACCGTTCCGGTCGGCACGTTGTTCAACGACCCGGAAGGCGACCAGGTCTTCATCGAACCGATCTGGCCGACGGGCTCGACGCTGCCGCAGTGGTTGAACATCAGCGTCGACCAGGACGCAGGCACGATCCGTCTGCATGGCCGGCCGACCAGCAATGCGCAAGCCGGCAATCTGAGCTTCCAGCTCCGCGGCAGCGACGCCGAGGGCCTGGGCGCGACCGCCAACGTCTCGATCAGCATCGGCACCGACAACCCGCCCGTACGCAACACGAGCGTGAACCTGGCGGACCGTTCCCTGGACATCGGGCGCAGCTTCAGTTTCACCGTGCCGGCCAACCTGTTCACCGATCCGGATGAGGACCAGGTCCACCTGCAGCCATCGCTGGTGGAGATGATCAGCAGGGACGACGACGATGTTCCGATCCCCGACTCGGTGAACTATCTTCCGCTTCCGGCCTGGCTCCATTTCGATGGCAACCGCACCTTCAGCGGGACCGTGCCGTCGGAGCTTTCGCCCGGCAAGATCGTCATCCGCATCAAGGGCGTGGACTCGCGCGACCGTGTCAGTGCGGCGGACGAGTACAACATCGGGGCGGCGGGTGTCGGCACCGACGGCGACATCACCCTGCACCTGAACACCTTCGTCAATGCGCCCCCCGTCTACAACGACGGCAGCCTGCCCAACCGCACCATCAAGCATGGCACGGCGGTCGATTTCGCCCTGCCGGCGGGCGCGTTCACCGAGCCCAATGGCGATGATCTGACCTATGCCGCGCAGGTCCTGGTCGGAGGCAACTGGGTCAGCCTGTCGAGCATCGGCCTGAGCATCAATTCCAGCACGGGCCGGATCAGCGGCACGCCTTCCAATCTCATCCAGACCAGCTTCAGTGCCCGGATCATCGCCTCCGATCCGCAGGGCCTGCCGGCCACGGGCACCTTCACGTTCAACGTGACCAATACGCCGCCGACGGTCGCCACCATCCCGGTGCAGACGGTCAGCCGCAACATCGCGGCCAACCTGGACCTGGCGCCGTATTTCAACGACGTGAACAAGGACACGTTGACCTACAGCGTGGTCAGCGGCCTGCCCAGCGGGCTGTCGTTGAGCGGCAGTGGAAAGATCACCGGCAGCACGGGCGTGGCGCTGGGCGATTACACCGTCAAGGTCAAGGCCAGCGACGGTCGCGGGGGCAGTGTCGAGGCGACCTTCACCCTGCGGGTGTCCAACAAGGCGCCGGTGGCGCCCACGATCCCGAACCAGACGGCGGCCGCGGGCACGTCGTGGAGCTATACGATTCCGGCCTTCACCGATCCCAACGGCGATGAATTGACGTACCAGGTCAATGAGGCTGCGCTTCCCTCATGGATGAGTTTTAACAAAGCCACCCGCAAGCTCAGCGGCACGCCAGGCCCGGTGGGCAGCTGGACGGTCACCGTGACGGCCAGCGACGGCACGGCCACGGCCAACAGGTCGTTCGTGGTCAGCACCCCGAACGTGGCGCCGGTGGTGTCCAATCCGATCGCAAACAGGGACGTCAGCCGCAACGTGAACTGGTCGTTCACGGTGCCGGCCAACACCTTCACCGACGCCAACGGCGACCGCCTGACGTACTTGGCATCGGGGATGCCGACGGGGATCACCTTCGACCAGGACACGCGCAAGTTCAGCGGCAAGGCGACCGCGCTGGGCAGCCGGGTGGTGACGGTGACGGTGCAGGACGAGCACGGGGCCACGCGCAGCACCACCTTCACGATCAGCGTGGTCAACGATCCACCCAAATACACGGCCGGCAGCCTGCCCAACCGCACCGCCCAGATCGGGCAATCGGTGTCCTGGGCGCTGCCGTCGGGGGCCTTCACCGACCCCAACAGCGACCCGCTGTCGTACAGCCTGCAGGTGCTGGTCCCGGAGTACTACGAGCACTACCGGTACGTGAACGGCGAACCGGAGCTGCGGCTGGTGCCGGCGCAGTGGGTCAACGCCTCCCGGGTGGGCCTGAGCATCGCCTCCAACGGGACCATCAGCGGGACGGCCGGCACGCTGTCGTGGCGGCAGACGGCGGATGACTATCCGTACCCGATGCCGGATGGGGTGGCGTACGGCTACAGCCTGCGGATCGTGGCCAAGGATCCGAGCAACGCGTCGGCGCAGGGCGCGTTCACTCTCGCCGTCAACGCGGCGCCGGTGGCCCCGAGCCTGCCCAACAAGAGCATCAAGTCGGGGC
Organism: Lysobacter alkalisoli; assembly: GCF_006547045.1. Lineage (NCBI taxonomy): Bacteria > Pseudomonadati > Pseudomonadota > Gammaproteobacteria > Lysobacterales > Lysobacteraceae > Marilutibacter > Marilutibacter alkalisoli. Next base: position 2,029,521 of record NZ_CP041242.1, on the reverse strand, counting down.
TGGCGTGGAGCTATGACTTCCCGGCCTTTACCGATGCCAACGGCGACACCCTGACCTATACCGTGACCGGCCTGCCGGCGGGGCTGTCACACCCCGGTGGGACCAGCCGCAGGATCAGCGGCACGCCGACCGCGTCGGGGACGTTCACGGTCAAGATCACCGCCGATGACGGCAACGGTGGGAAGACCATCAAGAGCTTCACCCTGACGGTGCAGGCCAACACCGCGCCGTCGGCGCCGACGATCCCGAACCAGACCGCGACCAAGGGGCAGCCCTTCAGCTACACGGTGCCGGCATTCACCGACGCCAATAACGACCCGTTGACGTACACGGCGACGGGGCTGCCGCCGGGGCTGTCGTTCAACGTCACCACGCGGGTGATCAGCGGCACGCCGACCACGACCGGTACCTACAGCAACGTCAAGATCACCGCCGACGACAAACGCGGCGGGGTGACGCCGAAGACGTTCACCATCAGCGTGGTGTCGGCGCCGCCGCCGAACCGGCCGCCGGTGGTGAACCGGCCGCTGCCGGACCAGTTCGCGACGACGAGCATGTACTTCGACTACACCTTCCCGGCCGATACCTTTACCGACCCGGACAACAACCCGCTGACCTACACCCTGAGCGGTCAGCCGTCATGGTTGCAGATCGACGGGCGTCGTCTGCACGGCCAGCCGTGGAGCACCGGGGAGCAGGTGTACACGGTGCGGGTGACGGCGAAGGACCCGTCGGGTCTGAGCGTGTACGACGAGTTCAAGCTGACGGTGTGGCGGGACGACGTGGATCCGTGGTCGACGCAGTCGGTGCAGTCGTTCCAGATGGGGGCGGCGCTGGCACCGGAGGGCGAGGATGAGCTGTCGGCACCGGCGATGGAGCCGATGCAGGCGCCGCTGAGCGGATCCACGCCGTACCAGACGGTGGAGCAGTGGTTCAGCTACGACGCGGAGAACCGGATCCGGATCCACAACGGCGCGCTGGTCAACGGCCGGATCGTGGTCAAGACGCCGGCGGTGAACGACCCGGGGTCGCTGGAGTCGTACGAGCTGCACTACGACGCCGCCGGCCGTGAGGTCTCGCGGTTCCGCTACCACGACGGCGTCGGCTACGTGTACCGCAGCGCGTACGACCTGCGCGGGCAGAAGGTGCTGGAGTTCCACCGCGAGCAGCTGGGCGGCAGCGGCCGGGGCGTATCGAAGGCGTACACCTACGACGTGGCGGGCCGGCTGGTGGAGACGCGCGGCTACTTCGCCAGCGACGCGACCCGGCGGGTGAGCTACCGGGAGGGCGCCGAGGAGATCTACTGGGACCTGCAGATCGGCGGCTGGCTCAGTGGCGCGGAGCAGTTCAGCTTCGATGGCGACGGGCGGTTGGTGAGCCAGACGACCCGGGGCCGCCCGGACGGCGACTGGTGGCAGGCGTTCGGCACGCCGCTGGAGGGCCCGTCGGGCAACCAGCGTACCGACCTGGGGGTGCTGGATCTGCGCAGCGAGGTGCTGTACACCAAGGCCGACGGCAGCAGCGGCTACGACGTGCTGGGGCGGCTGCAGAGCTACCGCTACCGGGGCCATGACATCGGCTGGGCGACGCACACCTACACCAGCACCTGGCAGGGCTGGGGCAGCTACCAGGAGCGCACGGTCACCGGCAGCAGCAGCAACCCCGACTACAAGACCACGACCAACACGCTCAGCTACGACGGCATGGGCCGGCTGCTGAGCCAGCGCGAGAAGACCAACTACGACAACGTCGACGACCGGATGCGCTACTACGCGTACACCGGCGACGGCCAGGTGCAACGGCGGCGCGAGGGTCGGATCGAGGACGGGGTGTTCCGCCAGGACGACCCGAACCAGCCGAACAACCCGAAGCCGAACTACCTGTTCGTGCATGCCGGTGGCCAGCAGCATGCGGAGCTGAAGGAGGGCGGTCAGATCCGCACCCGCTACGGCAGCCGCGGCGATCAGACGCAGCTGCAGGACCTGGGCGGCAGCGGCCGTTACGAGGCCGGCGGCGGCAAGGTGACAGTGCTGGCGGGGGAGACGTTGCGCGGCCTGGCGCAGCGCGTCTACGGCACCCCGCAGCTGTGGTACGTGCTGGCCGACGCCAACGGCCTGGGCGACCCGGACACCCCGCTGACCGCGGGCACCCAGCTGAACGCCCCCAGCACCCGGGTCAGCAGCAACGACGCGAACACGTTCAAGCCGTACAACCCCAGCGAGGCGATCGGCAACACCGCGCCGGGCTTGCCGTACATCACGCCGCCGCCGAAGAACAACTGCGGCACGTTGGCGATGGTCATCATGGTGGTGGTGATCATCGTGGTGAGCATCTACACCGCCGGCGCGGCTTCAGGTGCGGCCGCGGGCGCGGGCGCCGGCACAGGTGGTGGAGCGGCGGCCGGAGGTGCGGCAGCCGGAAGCACGGCCGCGGCCGGTGGCACAGCGGCCAGCACATCGGTCTGGAGTGCGGGCGTGAGTGCGTTCGCAGGCGGTGGCGGTGTCATGACGACGGGCACGGCGGTCATGTCCGCGGGTGTCGGCGCCTTTGCCGGCAGCGTCGCCGGCCAGGCGGTGGGCAGCGCCATGGGCGTAACCAGCTTCAACTGGCGGAACGCCTTCGTGGCCGGCGCCAGTGCCATGGCCACGGCCGGCCTGGGCGCGGCGATCCAGGGCGGCCAGCTGGGCACGTTGGGCAAGACGCTCAACGACGCCACCTGGGCGCGGGCGGCGGCCACTGCGGTCACCGGCAATGTCACCAGCTACGCGGCCAGTCGGGCGCTGGGGATGGAGGCCAGCTTCAGCTGGCGCAGCGTGGCGGCCAGCGCGGTCAGTGCGGCGATCAGCACCAAGCTGGGTGATGCGATGGGACTGAACCCAACCCCGGACGTCGGTGGCAGCGGCTCATTCTGGAAGGACATGGGCAACGGCCTGATCGGCGGCACGGTGGGCTTGCACACGCGGCGGGCGTTCGGGTTCGGCGATGACATCAACTACCGCAACATTGCGGCCGATGCATTTGGCAATGCGTTGGGGAATGCGGCGGTCAGGAGAATGCAGCGCTGGCAAGGAGGTGCCGCAACGGCTCAGGGTGGCGTCAATGGTGGTGTGTCCACAACGTATGCTAGCGGCGACTTCGGCCCCGATCCGGTGGGCAGCGGCCCGTCTCCGACAGCAGGATCGGCCGCCTCAGCCGACCGTCGCCGCAGCAACGCGATCGGACCGATCTACGATCCGAATGTGCCTACGCTTGACACGCTGGTGGTCACGGCGGACGAAGGACAGAACCGCTGGTACATGTCGATGTGGGACTGGGCGCAGCGCTATCACCAGCCCGGCCCACCGACCACCGGCAATCGGGCCGACCTGGTGCGCTACTGGAGCGACAGCCACCAGCGCTTGGCCCCGGACTACAACAGGTGGGTGGCGGACAGTTACCCGGCGGGCAGCCTGAACCGGACCAGCGGGCCGGGCCGTTACATGAGTGTGGCCGAGGCTGATGCGGCGTGGGAGGCCAAGCATGGAGCCCCAACGTGGCTGAAGCGTACCGGAGGTGGAGTCGTCGGGGTCATTGAGGGAGCTTACGATCTGACTATAGGGGCAGCCGTGGCACTCGGCCGGCTGGGCAGTGACTTTGTGGGAAGCGGCTTGTACGAAGTTGGCATGAACAATGGCTATACCCGTTCGTCCTATGACCGGCTGGGTGCTACCACTGCGGGGGTGGTCGACCTGGTCGGAAAGGGGCTGATGTTCAGCGCCGCGTGGACGGCGAATGGCGCCTACATGCTGGGCGTTGATACGGCCTATACCCGCGCAGGTCGCGGCTATGTTGGTCAGCAAATCGGCAATGCGGTGGATGCACTGGCAGCACCATTCAAGCTGGCGGACCAGTATGAAGCGGCCGGTGACCCGGTCACGGCGGCGACGCTACGGTCCAAGGCGGTCTTCACTGGTCTGGGCACCGTGGCAACGCTTGGCTACGGTGCTGCGAGTGGTGTCCGGACGCTTGGCTCGGTCAGTGCTGTGGATCGCGGCGTGTCGACCGCGTATGCTCGAAGTGTTGCAAACAGTGAGCTAACGATTGCCGCGAATGCAGCGACCGGCAATCCGGCTGCCATCTCCCGAGGATTTGGCGCGCTTAATTCGCGCCAGGCGGCGGTTCTTGAGCAATTGCCGGAATTCGGCTCCAGCACGATTGCCCATAAGGGATTTGGGCAGAGAGACCTGGCCGCATTGACTGCGGCAACCGGCGATGAGTTCGCCATGTTCTCGACTGGCGGTAGGCGTCTAATTTTCCGAGGCGATGTCGGCTCGGTGCCGATCAATCCGGAGATGGCGTCCCAGCTATCTGGTCAAGGTTGGCGCTGGTCGTCGCACACGCATCCAGGATTTGAAATTGGCGTGTTGCGCTCGTCACCTGGTGACCAAGCGGTTCTCCGTGCGATGGGCGGCAATCAGAGCGCCATTTTCAATTCGATGGGTCAACGAGGCATGTTCACGCCGAACGGCGATAGCTTGAATGGGTGGAAGCCATGGTGGTGAAGAAGAAGTTGCTGAGCTTGGATGAAATGGAGCCAATCGCCAAGGAGGCTACGCGTCGGGCGTTAAGTGAATATCCGGAGCCGTCTAAAGAGGATCAGGCCAATTGGACGCTGGGTAAGTTCGAAGCTGAGAGCGAGGGCTTGTTCGAGATTTACATACCTTCCGAGCAGCCTTTGGACGCAAAGGTGATTAGCCGAGCTCGAGTTGATCGCAGGACCGGCGCAGTAAGCGTCGAGGTCTTCCTGGAGAAGTAGCCGGCACTGTCCTGTCAGCTGTCAGGTTGACCCCGATCCTTCCCTGCGGCCGGCATATTTGCCGGCCGTCGCCCGGAATTATGGCCGTTCGCGGCCGATTTCGGTTGCGAACGGCGGGGTGTTGGGGCCTGCGGCCCCGTTTTCGGGCGTGTCCTGTCAGCTGTCAGGTTGACCCCGATCCTTCCCTGCGGCCGGTATTTTTTGCCGGCCGTAGCCCGGAATTATGGCCGTTCGCGGCCGATTTCGGTTGCGAACGGCGGGGTGTTGGGGCCTGCGGCCCTGTTTTCGGGCGCGTTCGGCAGCGTGCGGGCACGGTTCCTCGCAGACACCGCGATGTCCGTGCTCTGGGTTGTCGCTTCGACTGCGCGGTGGGCTCGCCGATACCACCGGAACTGGCGCTATCCCGAATCGGCCCGATGACGTGTCCCGCCGCCCGCCTGCCAGGCCTGCGCCGGAGTGCGGTCGTTCAGTGCCATATGTGGGCGGCGGGCGTTGTAGTAGCTGGCGAACAGACTCAATCGGGCCGGTAGCGTGCCCAACGAGGGTGGCACCAGTATTTCAAGCTCACGCTTGAGGGTGCCGAAGAACCGCTCGATGCGCCCGTTCTGCCACGGACAGCCCGGGGCGCTACGCTGATGGCGGATGCCGAGCCAGCGCAGCGCGAACCGGAACAGGGCGCTGGTGAACATGGCTTCGTTGTCGGTACGCAGTGCGCGGGGAATGCCGTGGCGTTCACAGGCATCGAGCAGCGCCCGCAGGATCGTAATCGATGTTTTCCGCCGGAGGCACCGCAGCGAGAGCAGGGCGCGACTGCCGTGGTCGAGCAGGCCGAAGACGAGGTGGGTCTCTCCGGTTGCGTCGGTGAGACCGGTCAGGTCGGCTGCCCAGGTGTCGTTGACGGGCAGTGGTCGCGGCCCGCACGCTCGCCATCGTCGGCGTTGCCGGGCGATGGCCGGCGCATGCTGTTTCAGCTGCTTCCAGACCCAATCGTGGCTGACGGTGACGCCACGCGAGGCGAAGCGGCGATTGAATCGACCGCTCAGGCGGCGGCAACTGGCGAGCGCCTTGGGTGTGCGCGCAGCCAGCCGGATCAGGGCGGTCGTCGCCCATGCGGGCTTCTTGCCGGCAACGGCCCGAGGGGCGTTGCCCGGACTGAGGGCAACGGGTGTCGGATGGCGCCGGAACGGGCGATGGACGCGATGCCGCGCAGGCCACTCGTCGGCAAGGCGGCACAGCCAGACGTAGAGGAACAGCAGCAGGAATGCCAGGGAATGCACTGGGGAACTCGGATTGTGCTTCCGGGGTTGATCCTGCGCCGCAGGACGAAGGTTTAGCGCGCGGCCCCTAAACCATCCCGCACGCTCCCGGATTGATTTCTTCTGATGGCCCGTAAAGGGCAGGGCAAGTCGGGTTCTCCGGGCCGCCGCGTCTGAATCGTACGAGCTGCACTACGACGCCGCCGGCCGTGAGGTCTCGCGGTTCCGCTACCACGACGGCGTCGGCTACGTGTACCGCAGCGCGTACGACCTGCGCGGGCAGAAGGTGCTGGAGTTCCACCGCGAGCAGCTGGGCGGCAGCGGCCGGGGCGTATCGAAGGCGTACACCTACGACGTGGCGGGCCGGCTGGTGGAGACGCGCGGCTACTTCGCCAGCGACGCGACCCGGCGGGTGAGCTACCGGGAGGGCGCCGAGGAGATCTACTGGGACCTGCAGATCGGCGGCTGGCTCAGTGGCGCGGAGCAGTTCAGCTTCGATGGCGACGGGCGGTTGGTGAGCCAGACGACCCGGGGCCGCCCGGACGGCGACTGGTGGCAGGCGTTCGGCACGCCGCTGGAGGGCCCGTCGGGCAACCAGCGTACCGACCTGGGGGTGCTGGATCTGCGCAGCGAGGTGCTGTACACCAAGGCCGACGGCAGCAGCGGCTACGACGTGCTGGGGCGGCTGCAGAGCTACCGCTACCGGGGCCATGACATCGGCTGGGCGACGCACACCTACACCAGCACCTGGCAGGGCTGGGGCAGCTACCAGGAGCGCACGGTCACCGGCAGCAGCAGCAACCCCGACTACAAGACCACGACCAACACGCTGACCTACGACGGCATGGGCCGGCTGCTGAGCCAGCGCGAGAAGACCAACGACGACAACGTCGACGACCGGATGCGCTACTACGCGTACACCGGCGACGGCCAGGTGCAGCGGCGGCGCGAGGGCCGGATCGAGGACGGGGTGTTCCGCCAGGACGACCCGAACCAGCCGAACAACCCGAAGCCGAACTACCTGTTCGTGCATGCCGGTGGCCAGCAGCATGCGGAGCTGAAGGAGGGCGGCCAGATCCGCACCCGCTACGGCAGCCGCGGCGATCAGACGCAGCTGCAGGGCCTGGGCGGCAGCGGCCGTTACGAGGCCGGCGGCGGCAAGGTGACAGTGCTGGCGGGGGAGACGTTGCGCGGCCTGGCGCAGCGCGTCTACGGCACCCCGCAGCTGTGGTACGTGCTGGCCGACGCCAACGGCCTGGGCGACCCGGACACCCCGCTGACCGCGGGCACCCAGCTCAACGCCCCCAGCACCCGGGTCAGCAGCAACGACGCGAACACGTTCAAGCCGTACAACCCCAGCGAGGCGATCGGCAACACCGCGCCGGGCTTGCCGTACATCACGCCGCCGCCGAAGAACAGCTGCGGCACGTTGGCGATGGTCATCATGGTGGTGGTGATCATCGTGGTGAGCATCTACACCGCCGGCGCGGCTTCAGGTGCGGCCGCGGGCGCGGGCGCCGGCACAGGTGGTGGAGCGGCGGCCGGAGGTGCGGCAGCCGGAAGCACGGCCGCGGCCGGTGGCACAGCGGCCAGCACGTCGGTCTGGAGTGCGGGCGTGAGTGCGTTCGCAGGCGGTGGCGGTGTCATGACGACGGGCACGGCGGTCATGTCCGCGGGTGTCGGCGCCTTTGCCGGCAGCGTCGCCGGCCAGGCGGTGGGCAGCGCCATGGGCGTAACCAGCTTCAACTGGCGGAACGCCTTCGTGGCCGGCGCCAGTGCCATGGCCACGGCCGGCCTGGGCGCGGCGATCCAGGGTGGCCAGCTGGGCACGTTGGGCAAGACGCTCAACGACGCCACCTGGGCGCGGGCGGCGGCCACTGCGGTCACCGGCAATGTCACCAGCTACGCGGCCAGTCGGGCGCTGGGGATGGAGGCCAGCTTCAGCTGGCGCAGCGTGGCGGCCAGCGCGGTCAGTGCGGCGATCAGCACCAAGCTGGGTGATGCGATGGGACTGAACCCAACCCCGGACGTCGGTGGCAGCGGCTCATTCTGGAAGGACATGGGCAACGGCCTGATCGGCGGCACGGTGGGCTTGCACACGCGGCGGGCGTTCGGGTTCGGCGATGACATCAACTACCGCAACATTGCGGCCGATGCATTTGGCAATGCGTTGGGGAATGCGGCGGTCAGGAGAATGCAGCGCTGGCAAGGAGGTGCCGCAACGGCTCAGGGTGGCGTCAATGGTGGTGTGTCCACAACGTATGCTAGCGGCGACTTCGGCCCCGATCCGGTGGGCAGCGGCCCGTCTCCGACAGCAGGATCGGCCGCCTCAGCCGACCGTCGCCGCAGCAACGCGATCGGACCGATCTACGATCCGAATGTGCCTACGCTTGACACGCTGGTGGTCACGGCGGACGAAGGACAGAACCGCTGGTACATGTCGATGTGGGACTGGGCGCAGCGCTATCACCAGCCCGGCCCACCGACCACCGGCAATCGGGCCGACCTGGTGCGCTACTGGAGCGACAGCCACCAGCGCTTGGCCCCGGACTACAACAGGTGGGTGGCGGACAGTTACCCGGCGGGCAGCCTGAACCGGACCAGCGGGCCGGGCCGTTACATGAGTGCGGCGGAGTTCGATGCGGCGTGGCGAACGACAGGGTCAACGGCGTGCTGAACCGCGCCTTCGGGGCGGCTGATGGTGTCTTGGCTGCAGGCCAGGAATGGCTGCACTCACTGGTGGACGGTGTGGATGGCGTGGGCAGCACCACCCATTCACCGGTGTTGCGCGGTATCGCGGCCGGCGAGTACGCGCTGATCCAGATGGTCGACAAGGTGGGGTCCGGCATTCTTGGGGCCGGGCGGTTGGTCGTGAATCAGGAGATGGGAACATCGGCGGTTCTGGGCGTCATGGATGCCGTGCAGAATCCGATGAAAACCGCCAGCCGGGCGTGGGCGAACTGGTCTGGCCTGGATGATCGCCAGCGGCTGGAGGATGCCTCGGCAATGCTGTTCGGGCTGGGGCTTGCGCCTACCCGGGCCGGCCGGGTGGGGCCGGTCGACCGTTCGGTCTCCACGGCCTATGCTAATAGTGTTGCAAACGCGGAAGCAGGTCTGGCACGACGCGCTGCGATTCGTGACGTATTTACCGACGCAAATGGAAAACTTTTGTCCTCGGTTGAGCGTAGAGGCATCAAATTCACCATCCGAGGTGTTGAATCGCAGGGATTCGAGCTTGGCGGTGCGGTCAAATACAGGGGGAACCAAGGTGTGGACCTGTGGTTTACCGGCTCTGGCAACAACGTTGGTAGATACGCGTTGGCTGAGGCGAAGGCGTCCACGAGTCTGTCCTCGCTATCAGTTGATGCCGCCGGTATTCGACAAGGTAGTTTCGAATTCTTCAATACACGTTTGCAACGTGGCGGTCGCCTCGACCTTCAAAGCGAACTGCTTAGTGGAAATGTCGACCTGTATGGGGGGTTCTCAGGGCCGATCGTTAGAGGCAGCTTCCCGCAAGGTAGACTGTTCCAATTCGACCCCCTGATTTATTACACAGACGTAAATTTCAGGCTTACCCCAGGCGCAGCAACCTTAGTTAAGTAGAAATGTGATGAAAAAACCGAATCAGCAGCAGCAGGTCTCGAAGCGGCAAGAAAGTGGGCGGCGAAGAACCAGCCGGCGTGGGTTGTTCGGGGCCTGTCGACGGCGCTCATGAACTATCTGTCTATTTCGCTTGCCGAGAGCGAAAACATGGAATCAGCCCTGACTTGGATGCGAACACGTGATGTCCCATCGATCCTAACGAGCTACGTCGAGAACCTGCGCGCTACGGTTTCGTCAGTTGAGCGAGGAGCGGCGCCGGCGGCCATTTTGGGTGGGAACTATCAGTACATAGTTTTTGCTCACCTCGGGAGTCTGATGGGTGAGTTAGAACATGAAGCCTTTCTCTCATCGATCGCGGCAGACGAACGAGTGCTCTCGGCAAGCACTCCTTTTTGGAGGGAATACGCCTTGACGCTGAGCTGCCTGCGTGAAGGACGGGCGCATGATGTGAAGCTAGAGGGGCTAAATGCTCTTGAGAGTAGTTTGGCAACATACATTCCTTTGATGCAAGACGGTCAGGCTGGTCGAGATATGACCTCGTCGCTGACTGAGATTGATCGCGCGTTTAGAGATAGGAATCAAGATCCGTCAGTTTCAGATGACAGCTATGAAATCGAAGGATCCGGTTCTCAATCAGTCAAGGTTGATTTCAGGAAGGCCGCTTTGCTGATCTTGATCGGGCGACTTCAGTCGACGAGGTAGTTGCAAACACGTCTGAGCTTGCCACGCAGTCTGCTCTGGTCGGGAAATATGCGCGAAGGACAGACATCAGTTTTTGACATGCTTCTGTGGTCAATGCGACTTTCCAAGATGTGCTGTCTGTTGTCCGCACGGGGGCGGTGTTGTTGATGATGAAAGTGTTCGACCTGTTCCGTCGCCGCCGTCCTGGCGAGCCGCGTTCCGACAAGGAGCGCAGGCATGTCTTTTCGGCACCGGCCCACGCCGAGGCGCCTTGGCTGTCGCTGTCCGGTGAGCAGGACACCGCGGAGGGCCGCTGCAGCGCCTGCTGGTGCTGGTGCGTCCGAAGGCGCCGTACGTGGACTGGGTGCGCCGCACGACGGGCGACAAGGCCTTCACTTTGGCGCAGGCGCAGCGGGAGGATCTGCGCGCCTATCTGGTGCCGACCTGGGACTGGGATCTGGAGGAGGGAGAAGATTTCGTTGCGCAACACTGGCAGCACTTCTTCGCGCAGGCGCTGGAGGATTGGGAACTGGACCGGTCGCGCTGGCCGAAGCAACGGACCCCGGCGATGTTCCGGGGGTGGTTCGAGGTGACCGTATGCTGCGGCGTGCTCGATCTGGGCGGGCATCCGGGCCAGGAAGACTGAGACGCCCCTGGACTTCTTCGGCCACCGGGCAGCCCTGCAGCGCCGGGGCGCAGGTGTACACGGTGCGGGGAGGTCTCGCGGTTCCACTACCACAGCATCGGCACCGACAACCCGCCCGTACGCAACACGAGCGTGAACCTGGCGGACCGTTCCCTGGACATCGGGCGCAGCTTCAGTTTCACCGTGCCGGCCAACCTGTTCACCGATCCGGATGAGGACCAGGTCCACCTGCAGCCATCGCTGGTGGAGATGATCAGCAGGGACGACGACGATGTTCCGATCCCCGACTCGGTGAACTATCTTCCGCTTCCGGCCTGGCTCCATTTCGATGGCAACCGCACCTTCAGCGGGACCGTGCCGTCGGAGCTTTCGCCCGGCAAGATCGTCATCCGCATCAAGGGCGTGGACTCGCGCGACCGGGTCAGTGCGGCGGACGAGTACAAGATCGGGGCGGCGGGTGTCGGCACCGACGGCGACATCACCCTGCACCTGAACACCTTCGTCAATGCGCCCCCTGTCTACAACGACGGCAGCCTGCCCAACCGCACCATCAAGCATGGCACGGCGGTCGATTTCGCCCTGCCGGCGGGCGCGTTCACCGAGCCCAATGGCGATGATCTGACCTATGCCGCGCAGGTCCTGGTCGGAGGCAACTGGGTCAGCCTGTCGAGCATCGGCCTGAGCATCAATTCCAGCACGGGCCGGATCAGCGGCACGCCTTCCAATCTCATCCAGACCAGCTTCAGTGCCCGGATCATCGCCTCCGATCCGCAGGGCCTGCCGGCCACGGGCACCTTCACGTTCAACGTGACCAATACGCCGCCGACGGTCGCCACCATCCCGGTGCAGACGGTCAGCCGCAACATCGCGGCCAACCTGGACCTGGCGCCGTATTTCAACGACGTGAACAAGGACACGTTGACCTACAGCGTGGTCAGCGGCCTGCCCAGCGGGCTGTCGTTGAGCGGCAGTGGAAAGATCACCGGCAGCACGGGCGTGGCGCTGGGCGATTACACCGTCAAGGTCAAGGCCAGCGACGGTCGCGGGGGCAGTGTCGAGGCGACCTTCACCCTGCGGGTGTCCAACAAGGCGCCGGTGGCGCCCACGATCCCGAACCAGACGGCGGCCGCGGGCACGTCGTGGAGCTATACGATTCCGGCGTTCACCGATCCCAACGGCGATGAATTGACGTACCAGGTCAATGAGGCTGCGCTTCCCTCATGGATGAGTTTTAACCAAACCACCCGCAAGCTCAGCGGCACGCCAGGCCCGGTGGGCAGCTGGACGGTCACCGTGACGGCCAGCGACGGCACGGCCACGGCCAACAGGTCGTTCGTGGTCAGCACCCCGAACGTGGCGCCGGTGGTGTCCAATCCGATCGCAAACAGGGACGTCAGCCGCAACGTGAACTGGTCGTTCACGGTGCCGGCCAACACCTTTACCGACGTCAACGGCGACACGTTGACCTGGTCGGCCTCGGGGATGCCGACGGGGATCACCTTCGACCCGGCGACGCGCAAGTTCAGCGGCAAGGCGACCGCGCTGGGCAGCAAGACGGTGACGGTGACGGTGGAGGACGAGCACGGGGCCACGCGCAGCACCACCTTCACGATCAGCGTGGTCAACGATCCACCCAAATACACGGCCGGCAGCCTGCCCAACCGCACCGCCCAGATCGGGCAATCGGTGTCCTGGGCGCTGCCGTCGGGGGCCTTCACCGACCCCAACAGCGACCCGCTGTCGTACAGCCTGCAGGTGCTGGTCCCGGAGTACTACGAGCACTACCGGTACGTGAACGGCGAACCGGAGCTGCGGCTGGTGCCGGCGCAGTGGGTCAACGCCTCCCGGGTGGGCCTGAGCATCGCCTCCAACGGGACCATCAGCGGGACGGCCGGCACGCTGTCGTGGCGGCAGACGGCGGATGACTATCCGTACCCGATGCCGGATGGGGTGGCGTACGGCTACAGCCTGCGGATCGTGGCCAAGGATCCGAGCAACGCGTCGGCGCAGGGCGCGTTCACTCTCGCCGTCAACGCGGCGCCGGTGGCCCCGAGCCTGCCCAACAAGAGCATCAAGTCGGGGCTGGCGTGGAGCTATGACTTCCCGGCCTTTACCGATGCCAACGGCGACACCCTGACCTATACCGTGACCGGCCTGCCGGCGGGGCTGTCACACCCCGGTGGGACCAGCCGCAGGATCAGCGGCACGCCGACCGCGTCGGGGACGTTCACGGTCAAGATCACCGCCGATGACGGCAACGGTGGGAAGACCATCAAGAGCTTCACCCTGACGGTGCAGGCCAACACCGCGCCGTCGGCGCCGACGATCCCGAACCAGACCGCGACCAAGGGGCAGCCCTTCAGCTACACGGTGCCGGCATTCACCGACGCCAACAACGACCCGTTGACATACACGGCGACGGGGCTGCCGCCGGGGCTGTCGTTCAACGTCACCACGCGGGTGATCAGCGGCACGCCGACCACGACCGGTACCTACAGCAACGTCAAGATCACCGCCGACGACAAACGCGGCGGGGTGACGCCGAAGACGTTCACCATCAGCGTGGTGTCGGCGCCGCCGCCGAACCGGCCGCCGGTGGTGAACCGGCCGCTGCCGGACCAGTTCGCGACGACGAGCATGTACTTCGACTACACCTTCCCGGCCGATACCTTTACCGACCCGGACAACAACCCGCTGACCTACACCCTGAGCGGTCAGCCGTCATGGTTGCAGATCGACGGGCGTCGTCTGCACGGCCAGCCGTGGAGCACCGGGGAGCAGGTGTACACGGTGCGGGTGACGGCGAAGGACCCGTCGGGTCTGAGCGTGTACGACGAGTTCAAGCTGACGGTGTGGCGGGACGACGTGGATCCGTGGTCGACGCAGTCGGTGCAGTCGTTCCAGATGGGGGCGGCGCTGGCACCGGAGGGCGAGGATGAGCTGTCGGCACCGGCGATGGAGCCGATGCAGGCGCCGCTGAGCGGATCCACGCCGTACCAGACGGTGGAGCAGTGGTTCAGCTACGACGCGGAGAACCGGATCCGGATCCACAACGGCGCGCTGGTCAACGGCCGGATCGTGGTCAAGACGCCGGCGGTGAACGACCCGGGGTCGCTGGAGTCGTACGAGCTGCACTACGACGCCGCCGGCCGTGAGGTCTCGCGGTTCCGCTACCACGACGGCGTCGGCTACGTGTACCGCAGCGCGTACGACCTGCGCGGGCAGAAGGTGCTGGAGTTCCACCGCGAGCAGCTGGGCGGCAGCGGCCGGGGCGTATCGAAGGCGTACACCTACGACGTGGCGGGCCGGCTGGTGGAGACGCGCGGCTACTTCGCCAGCGACGCGACCCGGCGGGTGAGTTACCGGGAGGGCGCCGAGGAGATCTACTGGGACCTGCAGATCGGCGGCTGGCTCAGTGGCGCGGAGCAGTTCAGCTTCGATGGCGACGGGCGGTTGGTGAGCCAGACGACCCGGGGCCGCCCGGACGGCGACTGGTGGCAGGCGTTCGGCACGCCGCTGGAGGGCCCGTCGGGCAACCAGCGTACCGACCTGGGGGTGCTGGATCTGCGCAGCGAGGTGCTGTACACCAAGGCCGACGGCAGCAGCGGCTACGACACGCTGGGGCGGCTGCAGAGCTACCGCTACCGGGGCCATGACATCGGCTGGGCGACGCACACCTACACCAGCACCTGGCAGGGCTGGGGCAGCTACCAGGAGCGCACGGTCACCGGCAGCAGCAGCAACCCCGACTACAAGACCACGACCAACACGCTCAGCTACGACGGCATGGGCCGGCTGCTGAGCCAGCGCGAGAAGACCAACGACGACAACGTCGACGACCGGATGCGCTACTACGCGTACACCGGCGACGGCCAGGTGCAGCGGCGGCGCGAGGGCCGGATCGAGGACGGGGTGTTCCGCCAGGACGACCCGAACCAGCCGAACAACCCGAAGCCGAACTACCTGTTCGTGCATGCCGGTGGCCAGCAGCATGCGGAGCTGAAGGAGGGCGGGCAGATCCGCACCCGCTACGGCAGCCGCGGCGATCAGACGCAGCTGCAGGGCCTGGGCGGCAGCGGCCGTTACGAGGCCGGCGGCGGCAAGGTGACGGTGCTGGCGGGGGAGACGTTGCGCGGCCTGGCGCAGCGCGTCTACGGCACCCCGCAGCTGTGGTACGTGCTGGCCGACGCCAACGGCCTGGGCGACCCGGACACCCCGCTGACCGCGGGCACCCAGCTCAACGCCCCAGCACCCGGGTCAGCAGCAACGACGCGAACACGTTCAAGCCGTACAACCCCAGCGAGGCGATCGGCAACACCGCGCCGGGCTTGCCGTACATCACGCCGCCGCCGAAGAACAGCTGCAATGCGGTGGCGATGGTGCTGATGGTTGTGGTGGCCATTGTGGTGTCTGTCGTGACCTACGGTGCCGCGACCGGCTACTTTGGGGCGTACTTTGGTGCGACCGGAACGGCGATTGCGGCGGGTGCGACGGCGGGGGCTGCAGGAGCTGCTGCCAGCAGCGCGGTCGGCAGTGCCACGGGCGTGACCAGCTTCAGCTGGCAGGGTGTGGCAGCCGGCGGTATTACTGGCGCGATCACGGGCGGTCTGGCTTCCCAGTTCGGGACGGTAGGCGGCGCCCTGTCCGGTGCGCCGCAATGGGGCAAGGCCGCGGCCCTGGCCGTGGCCAATGCCGGCGCCAACTATGCCGGCCAGAAGTTGGCCGGCATGGACGTCAGCTTCAGCTGGAACAGCATCGCCGCCAGTGCGGTGAGCAGCTTGGGCGCGGCCAAGATTGCACCGATGGTCGCCGGCAAGCTGGACTTGAAGACTGACTTTGCCAACGACTTCGCCTACGGCATGACCGGCGGCATGGTCAGCGCGGCAGTGCGTTCGTCGTTCGGGCAGACACTGCACCGGTCGGATTACGGCACCGTGGTCATGGATGGGTTCAGCAATGCGCTTGGAAATGCAATTGGACGCGACACTGATCGATGGCTGGCCAGTCGTGCCGGGGCCGGCACAGCAGCCATGGGCGGCGTCAATGGCGGCGTGTCCACGGCGTATGCCAGTGGCGACTTCGGCCCCGATCCGGTGGTCACGGGGAACGGCCCGGCAACGGGCGGAACGGCCGCTGCCGACCGCCGCCGCAGCAACGCGATCGGACCGATCCTGGCGGAGACCTACGATCCGAATGTGCCCACCCTGCATTCGGTCGTAGTCACCGCCGACCGGGCCCAGAACCAGTGGTACATGGATATGTGGTCGTGGTCGCGGCGTTACCGGCAGCCGGGCCCACCGACCAGCGGAAACCGGGCCGACCAGGTGCGCTATTGGAGCGACAGCCACCAGCGCTTGGCCCCGGCCCACCAGCAATGGATCGCGGGCAGTTACCCAGCGGGGAGCCTGAACCGGACGTCAGGACCAAGCACCAACCCATACCTGGCCCGGTACAACGCCATCAACGGCGCGCTTGAGCGCATGGCCGCCCCGGTGATGAAGGTCCGTGCCTGGGCAGATGGCAAGTTGGGCTTCATCGAGCAGAAGGTGCAGGGTTGGGGCGACTTCAACACCGACCTGTCCACCCATGCCGGTGACTATGCAAGTTCGGCCGCTGGTGCTGGCGGCTACGCGGCCCTGGGTGCGGCGAACCGCACTGTGGCCGACATCGTGCAGGGGGGCATTGGGCTGGGACGGCTGTTCACCAACACAGACCGGCTGGCTTCCACGCTCGACGCCGTGGGCACCGTGCTATCGCAGAGGCCGTCAGATACCGTGGCGCAGGCTGTGGATGCCTGGAATGGCATGACGCCACTGGAGAAGAAGCAGGCGGGCGTGACGGCACTGGCCGGACTTGCGGCAGGCACCAGCCGACTTGGACGGGCAGGGGGCGTGGATCGTAGTGTGTCGACGGCTTATGCTCGGAGTGTTGCAGACAGATTGCCAGCTAGCTCCATGAACAGCTCCAGTTTGGGCTGGGGCATTGAAAAGGCATCCCCGGAGCTAATTGCGAATGTGAGCAGTCGTCGCCAGGTAGTCTTTGCCAAGCCGGGGTCGAGTGACATGGCCTATTTGGATTGGATGCAGGCGGAGGCTAATGTTGGTGGCAAGTCCTTTACCCACATCTTGCTTCGCGAGAATCCTAGTAAGGCAGCGGTTCTCGAGGAGTTTTTGCATGGCACCCAGGCCAGAATTGGAGTCGTTGATCGTCTCGGAACGAGCGGTTTCGGCAGTGCCGAGACTCATGTCAAAGATTTCATGATTCGCCACCAGTCGATGCTTGGATTAAGCAGCGAGGACGTTGTGATCCTTAAGCAGCTCCGAGATGCTGGTCTATAAAGGGATATCAAATGAAATTTGAGATGAAGATTCTGAATGTATTTCGCTTGTCCAACGGGCGCACGGTTCTTGGTGGCCTAGTAGCCAATCACCCCCAGCTAATAAAGGCGTGTGACTGTGAACTTATCTCCGAAGAAGGCGTTAGGCAGCGCATTAGCTTGGAGGGTGAGCAGATCGTAAAGAAAATATCGACCAACGATCTGCGTGCACTTGCCACTGTTGAGAATGTCATGTTGACAGAGGAGGAGGCGCAGTCTGGTAACTGGCGACTTATATGCACTGACAATGGTTGATGTCCTGTCAGCTGTCAGGTTGACCCCGATCCTTCCCTGCGGCCGGTATTTTTTGCCGGCCGTAGCCCGGAATTATGGCCGTTCGCGGCCGATTTCGGTTGCGAACGGCGGGGTGTTGGGGCCTGCGGCCCTGTTTTCGGGCGCGTTCGGCAGCGTGCGGGCACGGTTCCTCGCAGACACCGCGATGTCCGTGCTCTGGGTTGTCGCTTCGACTGCGCGGTGGGCTCGCCGATACCACCGGAACTGGCGCTATCCCGAATCGGCCCGATGACGTGTCCCGCCGCCCGCCTGCCAGGCCTGCGCCGGAGTGCGGTCGTTCAGTGCCATATGTGGGCGGCGGGCGTTGTAGTAGCTGGCGAACAGACTCAATCGGGCCGGTAGCGTGCCCAACGAGGGTGGCACCAGTATTTCAAGCTCACGCTTGAGGGTGCCGAAGAACCGCTCGATGCGCCCGTTCTGCCACGGACAGCCCGGGGCGCTACGCTGATGGCGGATGCCGAGCCAGCGCAGCGCGAACCGGAACAGGGCGCTGGTGAACATGGCTTCGTTGTCGGTACGCAGTGCGCGGGGAATGCCGTGGCGTTCACAGGCATCGAGCAGCGCCCGCAGGATCGTAATCGATGTTTTCCGCCGGAGGCACCGCAGCGAGAGCAGGGCGCGACTGCCGTGGTCGAGCAGGCCGAAGACGAGGTGGGTCTCTCCGGTTGCGTCGGTGAGACCGGTCAGGTCGGCTGCCCAGGTGTCGTTGACGGGCAGTGGTCGCGGCCCGCACGCTCGCCATCGTCGGCGTTGCCGGGCGATGGCCGGCGCATGCTGTTTCAGCTGCTTCCAGACCCAATCGTGGCTGACGGTGACGCCACGCGAGGCGAAGCGGCGATTGAATCGACCGCTCAGGCGGCGGCAACTGGCGAGCGCCTTGGGTGTGCGCGCAGCCAGCCGGATCAGGGCGGTCGTCGCCCATGCGGGCTTCTTGCCGGCAACGGCCCGAGGGGCGTTGCCCGGACTGAGGGCAACGGGTGTCGGATGGCGCCGGAACGGGCGATGGACGCGATGCCGCGCAGGCCACTCGTCGGCAAGGCGGCACAGCCAGACGTAGAGGAACAGCAGCAGGAATGCCAGGGAATGCACTGGGGAACTCGGATTGTGCTTCCGGGGTTGATCCTGCGCCGCAGGACGAAGGTTTAGCGCGCGGCCCCTAAACCATCCCGCACGCTCCCGGATTGATTTCTTCTGATGGCCCGTAAAGGGCAGGGCAAGTCGGGTTCTCCGGGCCGCCGCGTCTGAATCGTACGAGCTGCACTACGACGCCGCCGGCCGTGAGGTCTCGCGGTTCCGCTACCACGACGGCGTCGGCTACGTGTACCGCAGCGCGTACGACCTGCGCGGGCAGAAGGTGCTGGAGTTCCACCGCGAGCAGCTGGGCGGCAGCGGCCGGGGCGTATCGAAGGCGTACACCTACGACGTGGCGGGCCGGCTGGTGGAGACACGCGGCTACTTCGCCAGCGACGCGACCCGGCAGGTGAGTTACCGGGAGGGCGCCGAGGAGATCTACTGGGACCTGCAGATCGGCGGCTGGCTCAGTGGCGCGGAGCAGTTCAGCTTCGATGGCGACGGGCGGGTGGTGAAGCAGACGACCCGGGGCCGCCCGGACGGCGACTGGTGGCAGGCGTTCGGCACGCCGCTGGAGGGGCCGTCGGGCAACCAGCGTACCGACCTGGGGGTGCTGCAGCTGCGCAGCGAGGTGCTGTACACCAAGGCCGACGGCAGCAGCGGCTACGACACGCTGGGGCGGCTGCAGAGCTACCGCTACCGGGGCCATGACATCGGCTGGGCGACGCACACCTACACCAGCACCTGGCAGGGCTGGGGCAGCTACCAGGAGCGCACGGTCACCGGCAGCAGCAGCAACCCCGACTACAAGACCACGACCAACACGCTGACCTACGACGGCATGGGCCGGCTGCTGAGCCAGCTCGAGAAGACCAACTACGACAACGTCGACGACCGGATGCGCTACTACGCGTACACCGGCGACGGCCAGGTGCAGCGGCGGCGCGAGGGCCGGATCGAGGACGGGGTGTTCCGCCAGGACGACCCGAACCAGCCGAACAACCCGAAGCCGAACTACCTGTTCGTGCATGCCGGTGGCCAGCAGCATGCGGAGTTGAAGGAGGGCGGCCAGATCCGCACCCGCTACGGCAGCCGCGGCGATCAGACGCAGCTGCAGGGCCTGGGCGGCAGCGGCCGTTACGAGGCCGGCGGCGGCAAGGTGACGGTGCTGGCGGGGGAGACGTTGCGCGGCCTGGCGCAGCGCGTCTACGGCACCCCGCAGCTGTGGTACGTGCTGGCCGACGCCAACGGCCTGGGCGACCCGGACACCCCGCTGACCGCGGGCACCCAGCTCAACGCCCCGAGCACCCGGGTCAGCAGCAACGACGCGAACACGTTCAAGCCGTACAACCCCAGCGAGGCGATCGGCAACACCGCGCCGGGCTTGCCGTACATCACGCCGCCGCCGAAGAACAGCTGCAATGCGGTGGCGATGATCCTGATCGTGGTTGTGGCAGTGGCGGTCACCGTGTTCACGGCAGGCGCAGCGGCCGGTGCTATGTATGGTGTAGCGGCCTCCGCACTCTCAGTGGGTCAGGCGGCGGTCGTTGGCGCTATTGCAGGTGCGGCAGGGGCTGCCGCCAGCAGTGCCGTTGGCAGTGCCATGGGCGTGACCAGCTTCAGCTGGCGCGGGGTGGCAGCCGGCGGTATCACCGGCGCGATCACGGGTGGTCTGGTCGCCCAGTTCGGGACGGTAGGCGGCGCCCTGTCCGGTGCGCCGCAATGGGGCAAGGCCGCGGCCCTGGCCGTGGCCAATGCCGGCGCCAACTATGCCGGCCAGAAGTTGGCCGGCATGGACGTCAGCTTCAGCTGGAACAGCATCGCCGCCAGTGCGGTGAGCAGCTTGGGCGCGGCCAAGATTGCACCGATGATCGCCGGCAAGCTGGACTTGAAGACCGACTTTGCCAACCGCTTCACCTACGGGACGACCGGGGGCATGGTCAGTTTGGCTTTGCGTTCGTCGTCCGGGCAAACCTTGCACACGTCGGATTACGCGACAGTGTTTGCCGACGCATTCGGCAATGCGCTGGGACGTGAACTTGGACACGGTACCGAGCAATGGCTGGCCAGCCGTGCCGGGGCTGGAACAGCGGCCATGGGCGGCGTCAATGAGGGCTACAGCAACACTGTGTCGGTCAGCTTCGATGCGCCGCGCAGCAATGCCATCGGGCCGATGAATATGCCGATATCGGGCTCCAATACGGATATCGGCCTGCACGTGCCCGGTACATACGACGATGCGGGCATACGCAACGAAGTCAGGGTGACTGCGGTAGCGGACGGGTACTCGCCTGACGGCTGGTACTTCTACGGCTGGAACCAAAGCAGGCAGCAATGGGTCGATGTGCAGCGCCGGCGGATCGATGCCGTTCAGTGGAGCAGCCCACCTGCGCGATACACCGCCAGTACAAGCGTGCAGAACTTCACGGCGCAACTACAGGCGGATGCGCGCCGGACCGGTCCGCAACACTGGCAGTTGCCCATCGGTGAGCGTCTTGGCGTGCGGTACTCGGACGCAGAGTACAAGGCCGATCTAGAGTCTATTGCGCGCACGGGCAAGCCCATGCCGCGGATGATGGCTTATGACTCGGCGGCGGCTGCTCGGCGGGAGATTGAATGGCAACAGACCGTTGCGAAGGTCGACGCGTACAGGGCTAGCGCGCTAAGTGGTGCGTTGGTTGACGCAGGCGCGCCGCCGGAACTCGCGATGGCGGCGGGTGATTTGGCGACCTTGGGGCGCGGCGGCAGCGCGTTGCGTCCTGCCTCTGTGCGGGTCAGGCCGAGGCAGCCTTTGGAGGGAGGTATAGTTCCAAACAGCGTCGAAAGAGTCAGTAGCCGGCCGCAGTGGCTACAGCGCCTTGATGCTGGCAATGCGTTCAATGCAGAGCGTGCAGTGGCGTATCCGTATAACGAGGTCTATATCAACAAGCCCGGGGGAGCTGGTTACTACCGGCTAGACTCTTACAGCCCGGCTGCTGGTGAAATCGTCTCGCGTAAGTTCACTCAGTTCGCTGACATCCAGCCGCAAACCGCGCTGGGGTATATTAATGAAATTCCTGCCAAGTACCCCGTTGGTGGGGTGATCGCAAATGTTCCCTCTAGTGGTCAGTTGTCGGGGCAGATTTTGCGCGGTCAATACATTCTTGAAGTGCCGGTGCAAGTGCGGCCAATTCCGCCATCTGTCCTGGATGGTGCAAATCGCGCTGGTGTTCTGATTCGTGACGTTAACGGTAGGATTTATTGATGGACGTATTTTTCTGTAAGTCGTGGTTTCGTGCCAAGAAGAGCCCTACGGAGATGTGGTCTGAGGATCAGGCCAAGGCTGCGCATGAGAAGGGATTGCCTTATACGGTTCTCGTTGGCGCTATCGAGCACCCGTATTGCTTTTTGGAGGTGGCCGAAAAGGCGGTTGGCGTCAGCTTCCTTGACGAGCATCTTCGCGAATCCTTGTCATATGACTTTCAGGAAGTTGAGCCAGGGAAGCTTTTTCTGACGATGGCGACGTATCGAGAATTCGAAGGCGATACGGATAGGGTTATTAGCGGTACTTCGTACATCTTTGGCCGAGATGGAGTGGTCGCGACAAGGCGGGAGTTTTTCAATCCACATAAGCTCGAAACAGCAACATCGAGTGCTGATGTGGCCGCTAACTATTCCCCAAAGCCGAAGTTTGGCCATTACGGCGATCTGATCCGAGTGGAGCGTAATTCGTAGCCCTTCTCTAGCTGCTAAAAAAGCCTACCCACTGTCCTGTCAGCTGTCAGGTTGACCCCGATCCTTCCCTGCGGCCGGTTTTTTTGCCGGCCGTAGCCCGGAATTATGGCCGTTCGCGGCCGATTTCGGTTGTGTGTGCTGTCTGTTGTCTGCATGAGCGCCGCTGTATGCGCGGCGGCTCATTTTTTGCGCAATTGATAGTGCCCGAGGAGCGCTTTTGAGGCGTCAGGCCGGTCAACGTGAGGTGAACAAGGGATGCCAGCCGCGCCTCGGGCACTGCCGGAGCCGGATTTCCGGATATGCGGGCACGCCGGCCCCTCCGCGAATGCGGACAGGCCGGTGGCAGCGATGGTTGCGTCCGTCAGCGTCAGTGGATGAACCACTCGCCCTGCAGCAATCCATTCCAAGCCTCGTAGAACACGCGCCGCTTGACGGGGCGGCGATAGATGTCGATGCCGTCCCACACTTCGGCCGGGGTGCGGCCGTGCAGATGTTGGTGGGGCCGGACGTGGTTGTACCAGAAGCGGAATTCCAGCAGCGCGGCATGCAGGCCGCTGCAGTCCTGCACCGTCCAATGGTTGAGTCTGGCCTTGAGGGTGCCGAAGAGGCGCTCGATCCGACCGTTCTGCCAGGGCGAGTGCAGGTCCGTCGTCTGGTGCCGGATGCCGAGCACCTGCAAGCCGAAGCGAAACAGCCGGCTGGTGAAGATGGCTTCGTTGTCGGTACGCAGGACCTTCGGTCTGCCGTGGCGCACGATGGCGCCGAGCAGGACGCGCAAGAGGGTGAGGCTGCGCTTGTCCGGCAGGGGGTGCAGGGCGAGGCAGCGGCGGGTGCCATGATCGAGCAGGCCGAGGATGAAGTGCCGTTCGCCGGCCGTGTCGGTCTTGGTGCTGCCGTCCATGGCCCAGATGCGGTTCTTCCGGCCGGGTCCGGGACGCCGCTGGGCGATCTGCTTGCGCAGGCGTTGGATCTCGTGTGCGTGATTTCGCCGCAGTTCGTTGACGAAGTCGTGTCCGACGGTCATGCCGTTGCTGCCAGCATGGCGCCGGAAGTCGAGGGGCTTGGGGCTAAACTCCTGCCTGTCGCAGCGGAAGTCATGTAAGTGGCCCGGGGTGCCAAGCCGCATCCCCGACTCACCGCGGCGCCGTGGTCCCGGGGCACCCCGGGCCATCCTGCCCACCTGCTGGAATGCCCATGCAATACGACAAGCTGGACAACGAAGAACTGCTCCGCCTCTCGCTCGAGGCGATCAACGTCGACCGCGATGCCGACGCCGTGGTGATGCTGAAGACGCTGGTCGAGCGCGAGCCCTCGCACCACCTCGGCCGTTACCTGCTGGCGGCCCAGCACGCCCAGATGGGGCTGTTCGACCGCGCCGAGGAGGGCTTTCGGGCCGTGCTGGCACAGGACCCCGGACTTCCGGCTGCGCGTTTCCAGTTGGGGCAACTGCTGGTGATGAAAGGGCTGGGGGGCGAAGCCGGCCGGATCCTGCAACCGCTGACGGGGCAGGAGGATGCACTGGGTGCTTACGCCCGCGCCTTGTCGGCCATCGCCGAAGAGGACAGGGTCGCCGCGATCCGCGAATTGCAGGCCGGTGTTGCACTGCCGCAGGAGATTCCGGCACTGGCGGCCGACATGCAGCGTCTGCTGGCGCAATTGCAGCGGGACGCGGATGTGGCGGGTACCGCCGCATCGGGCATGCCGCCTCATGCCGCGCCGATGTTCATGACCGGATACGGTCGCCAGGGCTGATCCGTGCCTATCGACCCGCTATCGTCTGCCGGCCATCTGTTGGCCGCCCTCCGGGCGGAGATGGCGCGCAAGAGCGAGCGAAGCACCCAGGGCCGCCAGACCTCCCGGGCGGAAGAGCGCGCGCCCGCCAGAAAACGTGACCCTGCAGCTCTGAGGCGCGAGTTGGCGATCATCGCCAAGGGTGTCGATCCGGCGGATCCCCGGGCATTGGCGCCAGTTCGGACCCGGATCGTGCGAGCGATACTGCTGTGGGAGTTCGGGGCCGAGTTGCGCGAGCATCGCGACTGGCAACCCATGCTGGAGACGGTGGTGCAGACCCTGGAGGCGAACGAGCAGCATCGTGCCGCGTTCGCGCGGTTGATTCGTGACCTCCAGCGCTAGGTTTCAGACCACCGCTTTCCTTGATCTGGCGGCATTCGTCACAAAATTTTGTTGACTTGCATCGATTACTCGCGATAGTGTGCGGCCGCTTACGCGATGAGTCGACAGGATTGGCGCATCGTGATGACACAGGGGGCTGATCCGTACCTATGGGGATGGGTGCGAATCGGCATTGCGATGGATGTACCAGGGGCCACGTCAGGATCATGGATCGTAAGGATGTGCGAGTCGCGCGGCTGCGTGACTTTCTAGTTGTCGACCCTTCCAATACCGAGCTTGCCTGCGAACTTGCCGATGCGCTGTTCGAGCAGGGCAGGCATGCAGATGCGGAAGCCGCTCTCGGTGCACTGCCGGATGAAGTGGCTGCAGCGGCAGGTGTGCGTTATCGCCTGGCGCGAGCAGCACTGGCATCGGGGCGCTATGCCGTGGCCGAAGGGCGCTATCGCGATCTGATCGATGCCGGGCACGATAGCGTCGGGTTGTGGCACGATCTGGCCTTCAGCCAACTGTGCCAGCACCATGTCGCCGAAGCGATGGGGTGCGTTGATGCTGCGACCATGCGGCACGGCAATACGGTTGATCTGGCGATACTCAAGGCGCGCATCGCACTGATGCAGGATGATTACGCCGCCGCTCTGGCCAGCCTGGCGGATGCGCTCGAGATGTCGCCCGATGACAGCACCGCACTCGGCGTACGTGCTTTGGCGCTGTTCGATTCCGGCGAGCACGAACTGGCGGACATTGCAGCGCGGGAGTGCCTGCAGCGTAATCCGGAACAACATGAAGCGCTGCTGGTCGCCGGCACGCTGGCCTTGTGGCGACAGGACCTGGATGAGGCGCAGTCGCTGTTCGAGCAGGCTTTGGCCCAGCATGCCAATTCCGGTCGCGCCTTGTCGGGCTACGGCCAGGTATGGATGTTGCGCAACGATCTGGCACGCGCGCAGGCTGTGCTCGAATCGGCGGTCCGCGCGATGCCCGATCACATCGGCACGTGGCACGCGCTTGCATGGTCGCAATTGCTACAGGGGAATCTGGTAGGTGCGGAGTCGAGCTACCAGAGCGCGTACGCACTGGACCGAAACTTCGGCGACACGCATGGCGGGCTTGCATTGGTCGCGGCATTGATGGGTGACTATGCGACGGCGGATGAGGCGATCAAGCGCGCCCTTCGCCTGGATCCGGATGCCTTTACCGCGCATTACGCCCAGAGCCTGGTGACTGAGGGGCGTGGTGATGCCGAGCGATCACAGGAGATGCTGGCCAACCTGCTGCAGGCAGGGAATATCGCAACGCAGATGCCGGTTCGCGATTTTGCAGGTCGCCTCAAGTCGATCCTCAAGGCACAGCAACGGTAAGCATATGGATGCGGATTTCGCCGTCCGTCTGCTGACGGACACATTGCTGTCGGCGGCAAAGCTGGCTGCTCCGATCCTGCTGGCGACGCTGGTGGTCGGCCTGTTGATCTCGGTCGTCCAGGTTGTTACCCAGATACAGGAAATGACCCTGACGTTCGTGCCCAAGCTTGTCGTCGTCGTGGTCGTCTGCCTGATGTGCGGCGGGTGGATGTTGGCAGTGGCGGTGGAACTGGCCAAGCGAATGTTCGAGACGGCGGCGGGGCTGTAGTCATGGATGTCATCGAACACTTTGCCGGCCTGCTTGTCCTCGCGTTCCTGCGCTACCTGCCTCCGGTGGTGCTGCCCGGATTGACACCGCTGCGCTGGTCGCCGCCGTTGGTACGCATTGTGCTGGCGTTGGGCCTGGCTTGGTTGACCGTGTTGGCGACGCCGCTCGATGTCGACCCGCTTGTGCACCAGCATGCCATGGCATGGGTCGTGGCGGCAGCGGTCGAGTTGTCCATCGGGTTTGCATTCGGATTGGTGATACTGGTACCACAAGCAGCACTGCACATGTCGGGCTGGCTGATCGATGTGCAGGCAGGCCTGGGCGCAGCCAGCCTGTTCAATCCGGGCTCGCAGGGTGAGATGCAGTCGATGCTGGGAACCGCCCTGTTGCTGCTGGCGACGGTCCTGTTCTTCACCCTGGATCTGCATCTGGACCTGTACCGGGCATTGGTGGCCAGTACGCATGTGCTCCCCCTCGGTGGAGCCGGGGTCCGGTTGGATCTGGCCGCTTTCCTGGGCCTGATTGGCAGCAGTTTTCTGCTGGCCCTGATGCTCGTCGCCCCGGTATTGCTGGGGCTGTTTGCGGTCGATGTCGGCGTCGCCTACGCGACCCGGTCGATGCCACAGGCGAACATCTATTTTCTGATGCTGCCGCTGAAGATCTCAATGGCGTTGCTGCTGTTGGCCGCGACACTGCCGTTCGTTCCGTTCCTGCTGGAACGCCTTTATCGCGACGCCTTCGCGCGTGCGCCAGCCTTGCTGGGAGCCTGAGATGTCGCAGGACCAGGACAAGAGCGAACAGCCCACTCCGTTCAAGCTCGATGAGGCGCGCAAGAAGGGTGAAGTCGCCAAGAGCATGGACGTTACCGGCAGTCTGGTGATGATCGTGTTCGCTGTCATCGTCGCACTGACCGGCGTCGGCATCGCAATGTCGCTGGCCGGGGCAACGCGACGCATGATCGAGCTGGCTGGCAATGTGCCCGCGCTGGATGCTGCATTCGTCGGTTGGACGATGACAACCTATGCACCCATGGGGCAGGCGGTGATGCCGTTGGTGCTGGGGCTGATCGTGGCCGCGATTCTGGGCAATTTCCTGCAGACCGGGCCGATCTTCACCACCCATCCGTTGAAGCCGGATTTCAAGCGGCTCAACCCGGCGCAGGTCGTGAAGCGCATCTTCTCGATACGCACCCTGTGGGAGCTGGGCAAGCTGGTGCTCAAGTTGCTGCTGCTGGTCGGCGTGTGCGCGATCTTCGTCTGGAAGGGACGGGCACTGATCGAAGCAGTGGCGATGACCCTGCCGCAGCGCGTCGGATCGTTGTTGCTGTCCACTTTCGTGAAGACATCGATCTATGTCTTGCTGGTGCTGGCCCTGGTGGCCCTGGCCGACCTGCTGTTCGTCCGCCGCGAGTACATGCGCAAGATGCGCATGAGCCGGCGCGAGCTGAAGGACGAGGTCAAGCAGCGCGACGGCGACCCGAGTGTCAAGTCCAAGCAGAAGCAGCAGATCCGCGAGCTGCTGAAGAAGGCGCGGGCGCTAGGGCGTGTGCCCGATGCCGATGTCGTCCTGACCAACCCCACCCATGTGGCGGTGGCCTTACGCTACCGTCCGGGCGAGACGCTGGCCCCTTTGGTGATCGCGAAGGGCGCGGGTTTCTTGTCCCGGCAGATACGCACCGTGGCCGCCCGCCACCGCGTGCCGATCGTTCGGGTTCCCGGGCTGGCCCGGGTGCTGTATCGCGAATGCGAGATCGACGGCATGGTCCCGGAACTGCACTACCATGAGTTGGTCCCGATCTACCGTGCTCTATGGGCAGGCAAGCAGGGGGTGCCGGCATGAAGGCGCTCATGGCCCAGTTGTTGACCGGCAAGCGCGACCTGGTGCTGATCGCATTCGTGGTGGGCGTGCTGGCGGTGTTGTTCGTGCCGATCCCGGCGCCGCTTCTGGACTTCCTGCTGGTGATCAACATCAGCATGGCACTGCTGATCCTGCTGGTGACCTTCTTCACCGAAACACCGCTCAAGTTCTCGACCTTCCCGACCATCCTGTTGTTGTCCACACTGCTGCGGCTGTCGCTCAACGTCTCGGCAACGCGGCTGATCCTGGACGGCGCGGATGCCGGGCGGGTCATCGACACGATTGGCGAGTTCGTCGTCAGAGGCAACTACATCGTCGGCATTGTGGTGTTCTTCATCCTGGTCGTCGTGCAGTACGTCGTGGTAACCAGCGGTGCGCAGCGCGTCGCGGAGGTCGCCGCGCGGTTCACCCTCGACAGCATGCCCGGCAAGCAGATGAGCATCGACGCCGACATGAACATGGGTTTGATCGACGAGCATGAGGCACGCCGCCGCCGCGCCCTGATCGAAAAGGAAGCCAACTTCTACGGCGCGATGGACGGTGCGACCAAGTTCGTCAAAGGCGACGCCATTGCGGGCATCATCATAATCCTGGTCAATATCGTCGGCGGGTTGGCCATCGGCATCGCCCAGATGGGAATGCCATGGGGCGAGGCCGTGCAGCGCTTCACCCTGTTGACCATTGGTGATGGCATCGTCACCCAGA
This sequence comes from Lysobacter alkalisoli, assembly GCF_006547045.1. Lineage (NCBI taxonomy): Bacteria > Pseudomonadati > Pseudomonadota > Gammaproteobacteria > Lysobacterales > Lysobacteraceae > Marilutibacter > Marilutibacter alkalisoli. The sequence goes on along the minus strand of NZ_CP041242.1, from coordinate 2,000,767 downwards.
TTCCCTCGCTGATCATTGCCGTGGCGACGGGCATCATCATTACTCGTGCTGCAGCTGATGCACAGCTTGGTGCTGAGATTCCCCGGCAGGTGCTGGCCAGTCCGAAGGCATTGATGATCGTGGGGCTGGTACTGCTTGTCCTGCTATTGTTGCCGGGATTCCCGAAGCTGCCCGTCCTCGTCGTGCTTGCGGCCATTGGTGGCCTTCTGTATCTGACTGGACGAGTTGCGAAAAACGCGGCTGACTCGGCGGAAACCGCCGAGGCGGCATCGACCGAGAGCAAGCCGTCGGACGATCTGCGGCAATCCATGCGCATCGAGCCGGTCGAGGTGCGCCTGGGCAAAGATTTGGCAACAGCATTCGCCGGGACGGACAGCGATCTGCAAGATCGGATCGGCAACCTGCGCAGGCAGCTGGCGACCGAACTGGGTTTCGTGCTGCCGAAAGTGCAGATCGCACAGCAGCTCGATCTGCCGGCATCGAGCTACGAAATCCGGTTCCAGGATTGCCGGGCCGGACAGGGCGAACTGGCCGTCGACCGGATCCTGGCCATCAACCCTGGCGGGCAGCGCCCCAAACTCGAAGGCGTGGAAACGCGTGACCCGGCTTACGGGCTGCCTGCGCAGTGGGTCGAGAAGGGTGCGCGCCAGGCGGCGCGGTCGGCCGGCTACACCCTGGTGGAACCCGACACCGTGCTGATGACGCACCTGAGCGAACTGGTGAAGCGCCAGGCTGCCGACCTGCTCTCCCGCGCGGACACCGAGCGCATGCTGCAGCGGATGCGTGAGCAGCACGGTTCGCTGGTCGACGAGCTCGTGCCGGCGGTACTGAGCTATTCCGATATCCAGAAGGTCCTGCAGCTGCTGCTGCGCGAACAGGTCAGCATCCGCAATATCGAGGCCATCCTCGAAGTCCTGGTTGACGCAGGGAAGACGACCAAGGCGCCGGAGGAGTTGGCCGAGCGGGTTCGCGAGCGGCTTGGCGCATCAATCTGCCAGGGGCTTCGCGATCCGCAGGGCGACCTGCACGTCCTGACCTTGGCACCCGAGGTTGAGCGCAAGCTGCTGGCGAGCGCCAAGCCGGGCGAGACCAAGACGGTGCTGTTCAACGAACTGGAACAGCTCGATGGCTTCATGAAGAACCTGGCCCGGCAGGCCGAGGCCATGATGGGGCGCAATCTCGTGCCGGTACTGCTGTGCCCGTCGCCGGTGCGACGTTCGCTGCGCGGGATGCTGCACCGTTCGATGCCGTATGTCGCAGTGCTTGGCCTGAACGAGGTGCCGCCGAGCTTGTCCGTCCGTTCATTTGCAGCGATTCAGGCCTAGCAAGATGACAGATACCCTGCAAGCGATCAGCCGCAGTCTCAGCGACGACGTCAAGGTGTTGGCGACGATCAGCCACAACGTGGCCAACCTCAATACGCCCGGCTACCGGGGCGTGCGTGCCGTGCCGTCGTTCGATGCCCAACTGCAGACGGTGACCACTCAGGCTGACGGTGCGTTGTCGCAAACGGCACGTCCCCTGGACCTGTCGTTGCGTGGCAACGGGTTCTTCGTGGTCGAGCGCGACGGCACCTTGTTGCTGGTACGCAGCGGTGCCTTTCGTATCGATCACGAGGGGCAACTGGTCACGGCATCGGGCGACCGGGTCCAGGGGGCTTCGGGTGCCATTGAAATGACGTCGGCCGACGTCCGGGTGGATGCCAATGGCGACATCTGGCAAGGCCTGCAGCGCGTGGACCAATTGCAGTTGGTCACGGCTGCGGATCCGGCTCTGCTGCGCCCCATGGATGGCGGCGCATATCGCTACGAAGGGGCTCTCGCGCCATGGACGGGGACGGTGGTGCAAGGGGCGCTGGAGCGAGCGAATGTCGACACTGCCGAAGAGACCATCCGCCTGATGGAAACGACACGCCATGCCGAATCCGTCCAGCGTGCCATTTCGATCTACGACAAGGCGATGGACATTGGCATCAATCGCCTGGGCGACAACTGAGAGGGAAGGGAATAACCATGATCGACGCACTCCATATCTCGGCCAGCGGTCTGCGCAGTGAGCAGAAGCAGATCGACGTGATTTCCAACAATGTAGCCAACATGCAGACACCTGGCTTCAAGCGTAGCCGGGCGAACTTCGTCGAGGTCGCCTCCCAAGTAGTGGGGTCGGGCGCGACCGGTGTCCACAGTGAGGGTCATGGTGCCCGCGTGTTGTCCGTATCTGCCCTTTTCACTCCAGGCGAGCTGCGCATGACGCAGAACCCGCTGGACCTGGCCATCGAGGGCCACGGTTTCTTCGAACTCGAGGCCGAGGACGGTGGCGTGGTCTACACCCGGGCCGGGCAATTCCGTCTCGACGCCGAAGGCTACCTGGTGTCGGTGAGCGGATTGAGGATGGCGCGTGGTTTCTCGATTCCCCAGGATGCCAGCGACCTTCGCATTGCCCCGAACGGCGAGGTGTCGGTGATGCTGTCCGGGGACAGCGAGCGCACCTTGCTTGGCGTGATCGAACTGGCTTCGTTCGCTGCCCCGGATGCGCTGGTTTCCGTGGGGGACAACCGTTTCGTCGCGACGGATGAGGCAGGCGTGCCAACGTATGGCCGCCCGGGCGAGGTGGGGCTGGGTCAGGTACAACAGGGTTATCTGGAGATGGCCAACGTCGACATGATCAATGAAATGTCGACGCTCGTGATGGCGCAGCGCGCCTATCAGCTCAATGCGCGCGTGCTGCAGGCGGCCGATCAGATCCTTGAAACCATCAACAACCTGCGTCGTTGAGCATGCCGATGATGCTTGCCATCGTAATGCTGCTCGCTTCCGGTGATGCGCCGGCTGTCCAGCATCTGCCCGCAATGGAAATCGAGCATGCCGTCGCCAGTGGGCTGCGTTCGCAGTTGGACACTGTCGGCAGCACGGCGCGCGTCCGCATCGAAGGGCGAGTAGGGGATCAGGCGATTCCTGCCGGCACGGTGGACATTGATGTCGGATCGGTCGGCGGACGGCTGCCGCGTCCGCGGGTCGGTGTACCGGTGCAGATCCGGGTGGATGGCAGGCCGGTACGCAGGATGACCGTGTGGGCCGCGATGGAGGACCGTCGTGCCGTGCTCACCTATGCGACCGACGTGGCTGTCGATATAGAGGCTTCGGGGCTGTCGTTGCAATTGGCCGAGGTGGACATGACCTGCTGCACGGACTCAGAGGTTGCGTCGCCGGAAGCAATAAAGGAGATGAGGACGGCACGCGCCGTACGCGCTGGGCAGCCGGTGATGACGCGGGATTTCGAACCGGTGCCTGCAGTGCTGGCGCAGTCCGAGGTCGCGATCGAGGTACAGGCCGGTTCCGTCCGGCTGAGCACCCGTGGGGTGGCACTGCAGGATGGAGGCATTGGCGATCGTATCGCAGTGCGTCCCAGGCATTCGCGGGAGGCCATCAGTTCCCGAGTCACGGCCAAGCAGAAAGTGAGGGTGGAATGAGGTGCTACCAGTTCATTGCCCTGGCATGTTTTCTGACATGTAGCGGTATGGTTTCGGCCTTCCAAAGCGAAGAGAGCCTGATCGATCCGGCGAGCTACAGGAATCTCGCAGCCGATCATCGTGCGTACCGGGTCGGCGACGTGGTGAGTGTCTATGTGCTGGAAACGACCCGCGCCAAGTCGCAGGCCGCGACCGATGCAGCGAGCGGCCTGGACGTTCGGGTCGGGCTGGACTCGCCGTCGACCCGCTACAACGCTCGTCTGGGTATGGGGGCCAGCAACACGGGAGGAGCGCAGACGACGCGCCTGGGGGAGGTGCGCGCGCAGATTGCGTCGCGCGTCATCGAGGTTGAACCGGATGGTCGCATGTGGATCGAGGGCGAGCAGGTCCTGCGCATCAACGGCGAGCGCCAGCAGATCCGCCTGCGCGGGGTGATCCGGCCCGAAGACATCGCGGCCGACAACACCGTTCTGTCGCATCGAATCGCCGATGCCGACATTGAATTGACCGGCGTCGGCGTGGTCAGCGAGTCCACGCGTCAGAGCTTGGTCTACCGCCTGTTCAAATGGCTGAGGTTGATGTGACTGGAATCCGCATTCTCATTGTGGCCGTGATCCTGGCATGCGGGTTCACGGCCCATGCCGGGACCAGCCGGATCAAGGAAATCGCCCGCGTTGCGGGTGCCCGCGACAATGCCCTGACTGGCTATGGATTGGTGTTCGGTCTGGCCGGCTCGGGCGATTCGTTGCGGAACCGTGCCACGCTGCAGTCGGTCGCCAATACGCTGCGCAATTTCGGCGTCAATGTGAGCGAGGCGGATCTGGCCAGTCGCAATGTGGCAGCCGTGATCGTCACGGCCCGGTTGCCGGCGTTTGCCGAGCCCGGCCAGCTATTGGACGTCCAGGTATCCTCGTCAGGCGACGCCCGCAGCCTGACCGGCGGTACGTTGATGATAACGCCGCTGTATGGCCCGGACGGGAGCCTGTATGCCATGGCGCAGGGCGCCATCTCGGTGGGAGGCTATCAGTTCGAAGGTGTCTCGGCTTCGTTGCAGAAAAACCATCCTACGGTCGGGCGCATCCCGTCCGGGGCGACCGTAGAGCAGACATCGCCGTTGAGGGTGGCCGGCGACGGCCGCACGATCAGCATCCTGCTCAACGATCCGGACTTCACCAACGCACAGCGCGTGGTCGAGGCGATACAGGCCGTCGAGCCTGCAGCGGATGTCCGTGCCGAGCATGCCGGCAAGGTCACAGTGGCCTTCGCAATGCCGCCAGCCAATCTGGTTGCGGAAATCGCACGCTTGGAGAACGCCAGTGTCGTGTTGCAGCGCAAGTCGAGGGTGGTCGTGAACGAACGGACCGGCACGGTCGTAGCAGGAGGTGATGTTCGCCTGGGTGCGGTCAGCGTGTCCCATGGTGAGCTGAAGGTCGAGATCCGGACGGACTACACGGTGTCGCAACCGGAGGGAGTGTTCGTGCGACCTGGCAGCAGTATCGCTTCGATCGCGATCCCGCACACCAGCATCCGTGCCGGGGAGCCGGAAGCACAGTTGGTAGAGGTGCCCGAAGGCGCCACGGTGGCAGATTTGGTGACTTCGATGCGCGCCATCCGCTTGAGCACGCGTGACGTGATCGCGGTATTGCAGTCGATCAAGGCCGCCGGCGCACTGGATGGTGAGCTGGTGATTCAGTGAGGGATATGATGAGCAATGAACTGACCATCGAAGCGGTACGTCTGGCGCTCAGCCTGCAGGAATTGAAGGCGCGCGTAGCCAGCGCCAACGTGGCCAATGCGGGCATGCCTGGTGCGAGCGCAATGCGAACGGATTTTTCCGGAGTCTACAACGCGCTCGCAGCGGCCGCGCGCTCAAACGGTCCCGAGGCCGCAGCACAACTGCGCCATGCCGAAGCCCAAGCGCGTTCGGCCCATCCGATTTCTACAGGGGAATCGATCCGGATGGATGAACAGATCGGCGACATGTCGACGGCGGCGCTCAAGTATCAGGCACTGAGCGACGCACTGAGCCGCCATTTCGGCCTCATGCGCCTGGCCATCACAGGCAGGAGCTGACCGATGTCGATCGATGCAATTCTGGCTTCCGCCCGCGCGGGATTGAACTACGAGCGGATGCGGCTGGATGCCTCCAGCAGGAACATCGCGATAGCCAACGTTCCGATACAGCCGGGCCAGGTATCAAACCAATGGCGTGTGGACGCCAGCCCTTTGAATTTCGGGCAGATGCTCGCGCCCGCTGCGCTGGTGCAACACCCGGCAGGTGTACGCGAGGTACACGATCCATCCCATCCTCTCGCCAACGAGGCGGGGATGGTCCGCTATCCCGACACCGACCACGTGCAGGAAATGACCACGCTCATGACGGCCAGCCGCAGTTACGAGGCCAATGTGCGGTCCTACAACCTGCTGCGCAGCATGCTGTTGCGTGCACTTGAGATTGGAGCCAAATGATGTCGATCCAGGCCATTGCCCCGGTTGGGGGCGACTTGCCACTGTCCAACGCGATCCGGTCTGAGCGCCCCACGGGCATGGATTTTTCCGCCGTGCTGGGTGAAGGCATGAACCGTGTCGATACCAGTCTCCGGGCTGCCGACACACAGCTCCGGGCACTGGCGGCCGGGGAGGACATCCCCCTCCATGACGTGATGATCACGATGGAGCGGGCCCGGATGGACCTGACCCTGATGGCCGAGGCGCGGAATCGCCTGCTGGAGGCCTACCAGGAACTGATGCGCATGCAGCTCTGATTGGATCGTCATGGACTTCAATAATTTTCTTTCTTCCATGGAGCCCCGGGCTCGCACATGGCTCTGGATCGGCACCGGGCTGATTGCGTTGCTGACCATCGGAATGCTGTGGTGGGCGCTGTCGCCGCGACAACAACTGTTGTTCGGGAGTCTGCGGGAGGCAGATGCTGCTGAAATCTCCCAGTCGTTGATGGAATGGAAGGTGCCGTACGAGTTCGTTAATGGGGGAGCGGGCATCACCGTGCCAGCGAACCTTGTTTACGAGACTCGCATGCGTCTGGTTTCTGCAGGTGTTCCACGCGGGGGCATGTCGGATTCGAGCTGTTCGACGATTCGGACTTCGGCGTGACTGAGTTTGCCCAAAGGGTGAACTTCCAGCGTGCTCTGCAGGGTGAGATCGAGCGGACGATTGCGTCGCTGCCTGCCGTGGAAACGACGCGTGTGCATCTGACCATCCGGCGCCCCGGGCTGTTCGTGGGCGAGCGCGAAGCTTCGAAGGCATCCATTGCGGTCGGCTTGCATCCGGGCGAGTCGCTGGGTCGGCAACAGATCAGCGGTATCCGCAATCTTGTGGCTTCGGCGGTCGAGGGACTGTCGGCCGATCAGGTGGTGGTTCTCGATTCGTCGGGTGCCCTGCTCGCGGGTGGTTCATCGGAAGTAGCGGGCGGGCAGGGGTTGTTGGAGCGCGATGACGAGGAGGCCAGACTCGAAACCAGGATCCGGGCGCGGGTGAATGAACTGCTCGGCCGTATCCTGAGCATTGAACAGTTCCATGTGTCGGTGGATGCGGTACTGAACTTCGATGCGGTACATGAGGTCAGCGAGCGCCCCCTGACTTATGGGCTTGGCGGCGATGGACTTCTGGTGCGCAAGCGCGTCAATTCTTCGGACTCACCCAATGGCAACGGCGTGAGCGAGAGCCAGGAGGAGTCCGAGTTCGTGCATGGCACGACCAGAGCGGAAATCTCCCGAGCGCCAGGGCGAATCGAGCGCTTGTCAGTCGCGGTCCTGTTGCCACCTGCACTGGATGAGCGGCAGGTGGCACGGATTCGCTCTCTGGTGGCTGCTTCGGCTGGTATCGAACCCGAGCGTGGCGATAGGCTGGAAGTTTCCCGCGTGGGACGGCACGAAGGCTGGCAAACTGCCCCAATCCCCGCCACCGAGCTTGACGCTGTTCCTGATGAAGTCATCGTTGACGAAGTCCTGACGCCTGCGGAGCCCATGAGGGACAGAGTTTGGGTGTGGGGCCTTGCCGCGGCGCTTGGACTGCTGATCGGCGTGATCGGTGCCATCGCAATGCAATCGCGTCCCCGCAAGCTTCGGGCCGAGGAGCGTGAGGCTGTGTTGAGCAAGCTGCGCGGTTGGCTAGCCGAAGGTGGGACGTTGTCGTGAGCACGCTGGGAGAGCGCAAGTGCGCCTTGCTGTTGGTGACTTTACGCAAGGGAGATCGTCGCCACCTGCTGGCACGCCTGCCGGCGGCCTCGGCGCGTTCCGTGCGTAGGCTGGTCGCAGAGCTCGAAGCATTGCCGCTGCCTGTTTCTGACCTCGCTCAAATACTGTTGGCCGATGAAGTACGAGGACTTACCACACAAACCTCAATCGATCTGAATCAGCTGATGGCATTGTCTGGACAACTTCCGCCGCTTTGGTTTGCGCGCGTGTTGTCCGTGTGGGGAGGGGTGAATCATGCGTTCTGCCTGTCCCTGCTCGAGTCATCATATGCGGACAAGGTGAAGGATGAATTGCAAGGATTCTCACCCATGCCGCCCAAGTTGCTGGAAGCGGTCAAGGCGGAAGTCATGCATGTCGTCCAGCCGGACAGGGAGGCTGCGTGATCCAGCGCATTGCCCCGAGTACTTCGCGCATCCAGGGTCTGGCAACTCTCCTGCAGGCGCCAGCACAGGCCCAGAAGGAAACCCGGTCCGCACAAGGACCGGCGCAGATGCCTGCTCCCGACCCCGTGGTCCAACTTGAAGTCGAGCGGGAGCGTGTGCTGCAGGCCGCTCGCAACGAGGGATATGCACAGGGTGTCGCTGAAGCCGAGGTCGAGGTGCAGACTCGCGTAGCCGGGGCCGAGCTCAAGGCGTTGGAAGCCCTTGACCGTGAACGCACGCGCCTGGCGGAGACGAATGAACGATTGGTGGGGCTCCTGGAAGCGCTGCCGGCGGCTGTCGATGAGCTTGAAAGTCGCCTGGAGCAGGTGGTGATTGAGGCGACATTCGCAAGCGTCACGCGACTGCTTGGCAATGCGGCGGTCGAAGACAAGTTGATTGCGCAGGTTTCCCGCCAAGCCCTCGAGGAGTACCAGCAGCGGCCGGTGGTGGTGCGCGTCAGTCCCTTGACGGGACATGGGGCCCCTGAGCTTGATGCGATCAGCGGTGTCAGTGTTGAGGTAGATGCTCGGTTGTTGCCCGGGCAGTGTCGCCTTGAAACCCACAAAGGTGTGTATGACGCCGGGCTGGATGTCCGCCTGGAAGCGCTCAAGAGGGCTTTGCTTGATGCCGTCCGGGCTGGAGCCACCACGCCATGACACCACTGTCGACTCGACTATGCCGCGCCATAGAATCCGCACCCATGGGTCGCAGGCTCGGTCGTGTCGTGTCGTTCAACGGATTAGTCATCGAGGCCGAAGGCCCCGACGCGCGCCTGGGAGAGTTGTGTCTGATTGAGCCGCGGGAGGCGTCGCCTCCGGTCCAGGCGGAAGTGGTCGGGTTCCGCAAGGAACATGTGCTGCTGATGCCTTATGGCCACCTGGGCGGTATTTCGACAGAGAGCCTGATTCATGCTACGGGCAAGCCGTTGAATGTCCCAGTCGGGGACGGGCTGCTGGGCCGGGTGGTGAATGCCTTCAGCGAACCGCTGGATGAGGGACCGGCCATCGTGCATGCGAGCCATTACCCCTTGTATCGCGAGCCCATCAACCCGATGCAGCGCGCGCCGATCGACACTGCACTGGAAACCGGGGTGCGGATCATCGATACCCTACTGACGCTCGGCGTTGGGCAGCGTGTGGGTGTGTTCGCGGGGAGCGGTGTCGGCAAGAGCACACTGCTGGGCATGCTGGCGCGGCAGGTGAGTGCGGACGTGACTGTGCTGGCTCTGGTCGGCGAGCGCGGACGTGAGGTGGGCGATTTTCTTGTCGGCGCGCTGGGACCCGAGGGACTCAAGCGTTCCGTCGTGGTCGTCGCCACCTCCGACGAGCCGGCGCTGGTGCGCGCCCATGCCGCCCACGCGGCCCATGCGATGGCCGAGTACTTCCGCGACCAGGGCAAGTCGGTGCTGTTGATCGTCGATTCGATGACACGCTTTGCGATGGCGCAACGCGAGGTCGGCCTTGCGGTGGGGGAGCCGCCGACCTTCCGCGGCTATACCCCCTCGGTCTTCAGCCAGTTGCCCAAGCTGTTGGAGCGCTGCGGCAGGTTGCGCACCTCGGGCGCCATCACGGGCGTCTACAGCGTGCTGGTGGAGGGCGATGACATGAAGGAGCCGATAACCGACCACATGCGGGCGATCCTGGACGGGCACATCGTGCTCGATCGCGATCTGGCGGCGCGCGGCCATCATCCGGCCATCGACCCTTTGTACAGCGCGAGCCGCCTCATGGACCATGTTGCAACCGAAGGCGAAGCCGAACTGGCGCGCGAGGCCAAACGCCACCTTGCGACGTATGCGGCGTCACGTGATCTGATCGAGCTGGGCGCCCACCAGCGCGGCGTCAACACCGCCCTGGATCAGGCGGTGGACCTCAAACCGGGCTTGGACCGGTTGATGCAACAACGTCCTGTTGAGTTCACCGGTCGCCAGGAAGCCTACTCGCAGCTGTCGAAAGTCCTAGGGGGACAGGCATCGTGAGCGAGGCGACGTTGAAGGGGCTGTCCAGTCTGCTGCGCTGGCGGGAGTTCCGGGAGTCGGGTACAGCCAGCGAGTACCGTCAAGCCCGTGCCGATACCGCACGTGCGCAGGATGCATTGGCGAAGGCGCAGAAAAGCCTCGACTACCTGCAGGCTCGACGCGGCGATTTGCTCCGCGGCGAGCGGCTGGATATCGCGATCATCGAGTTGCTTGCCCAGCTTGAAACCAATACGGCCGACGTGCTCGATGAGCACTGCCTGACCGTGGAGGCGGCACAGGTCCATGAAATGCAATGCCGTAGTACGCACCTCGAGGCCCGGGCCCAGACCCGCGCCGTCCAGGCGCGCCACGGACGCGTGCTTGTCGCCGAGCAGGAGCGGACCGACAAGCTCACATTCGATCGCATGGCCGACCTGCTTGCATCGGCCAGGAGGCTGTCTGGTGATTGAAAGACTCGAAATGCTGCAACCCGCCGCGCCTGCCACCGGCTCGACAATGTCGGCCGGGCAGGGTGATTTCATGAATGTATTGCGGTCTACTCCAGCCTCTACGGGCACGACAACGGAGCCGACGGGCGCGAACCCGGTGTTGGAAGTCGAGATCGAATTGGGCAATGAGGGCCATGTGATCCTCACGGCTAACCCGTGGCGTCTTGTGGCCAAGGGGCCCTTGGCCCAATGCCTGCGTATGGGACTTCCATTCGACAGCGCGCAACAATCCGGGGACGTAGGCGAGGGCCATGCAGCGTCGATGCCGCGAGTGCCGCTCGGCTCCGTTAACCCAAGGTCGGGCCCGGTTCCCGGTTTGCAGACCAACCTCAATCCGGGAAGGCCGATCCACGGGCAGTTCCCAATGCATGTGCAGGCGGGGAATGACGCTCCCGAGACCATCGTTCGCGGACAGACTGCGTGGGCATGGCTGCTTCCTGGCTGGAACGTCTCGTTCGGTGGCTGGAGCGCCCCGAGGGTGATGCCGCCATTTGGGTCCGCGATTACCGACTGGATGACGCGACCGCTCGCCGGGTCGTCGAATTGATCCGTACAGGCGCCCGCGAGCAGGGGTTGGAGGTTGGACGGATCGTGATCAATGCCCGTGAGTTGTGGCGGGCACCAACCCCGAAGGCACTGGAGGAATACTGATGCCTGTTGATGCCATTGGCGGTGTCGTCAACCCGCAGGACGCGACGTTGACCCAGAACAACACGATCGACCAGGAAGACTTCATCAAGCTGTTTCTGGCCCAGCTGCAGTTCCAGGATCCACTCGAGCCAGTCGACAACCGGGAATTCCTGGCCCAGCTGGCACAGTTCACGGCGCTGGAACAGTCGCGCCAGACCAGCCAGAACACCAACGACCTGTTATCGATGAATGCCACCTCGCAGGCCATCGCCCTGCTCAATCGCCAGGTCGATGTCGCCGGCATGGGGGTGCCCCTGTCCGGAACCGTCATTGCAGTCCAATTCACGACATCGGGGCCGCAGATCAGCGTGAGGGATTCCGAAGATCAAGTGATCACCGGGGTCCGCCTCTCGCAAGTCACCCTTGTCAAGCCTTGATCAGTTGAGGACGTCGCCGTGTTCCAAGCTCTTTTCAACAGTCTCTCGGGCCTCTTCAGTTTCTCGAAGAGCCTCAATACCGTCAGCAACAACATCTCCAACATGAACACCCCGGGCTTCCGGGGAAGCGACTCCTTTTTCTCCAACATCAATGGGAGCCGTGGTGTTCGCGTCGCAGGCGAAGGCATGCGGTCTACGGCAGGCGATATTCGTCAGACCGGTAATGCCACCGATCTGGCGGTGGACGGCGATGGCTTCTTCGTCCTGCGCGATGCCGACGGCAACCTGCACTACACCCGGGCGGGCCAGTTCCGCTTCAACGACGACGGGATCCTTGTGGACACCGTCTCAGGTTTCGAGGTCATGGGCCTGGATGAAGGGGGAAGCTTGGTATCCATCGACATCGACACCTATCGCAGCCTGGCTGCGGAACCATCGACACAAGTGCGCTTCGCCGGCAACCTCGCGCCCGGTTCGACCACCACCTCGGTCAACTCCATCGTGATGTATGACCCGACAGGCGCGGCTCATACGCTATCAGCCACGTTTACCAACAACAGCAGCGCTACGCCGGGCAGCTTTCTGGTAACGGTGGTGGATGAAAGCGGGGCAACGGTCGGGAGCGGGGAGATCAGGTTCCGGACTGATGGAACACCCTTGACGGGCTTCAGCGAGCTGACGCTTGATCTGACCTACAACGGAACGAACCAGTCCGTCGTCCTGAATTTCGGAACCCCTGGCGCACTCGATGGCGCCACATCGTTGAGCGGCATGGCGACGAATCTTGCGACAAGAAGCGTTGACGGGCATGGCGTGCTGGGCTTGAGCGATCTGTCATTCGACGAGAAGGGCGTGCTTCAGCTGATCTATTCGGAAACGGAGAAGCAGCAAGGACCGCAGATCGCCTTGGCGACATTCCCCGACGAGAGCGCCCTACGGATGACCGCAGGCCGTATGGTGTCGGGCGCGGCGACGAATGAACGCGAGATTGGCCGTCCCGGGGACGGGCGCTTCGGCCGTATCGCGGATGGCAGCCTGGAAATGTCCAACGTCGACCTGACCCAGGAGTTCGCCGACATGATCATCATCCAGCGTGGCTACCAGGCCAGCTCCCGGGTGATGACGGTCAGTAACGAGATGCTGGAGCAACTCTACAACAGCACTCGGGGCGGCTGATGAACGTGGTAGCCCTGCGTTGGCAAGGAGCCAGCCGTATTGAGCGCTTGCGATCACTTGTTGAAGAACGGGCCCGGCAATGGTGGGGCGAGTGGGCGCTCGACCAGAGTCGAGTGCCCGCTGTGACCGTTTCCGGCGATAGGCCTCTTGTCAGAGATGGCGGCGAGTGGTACGGCATCGACGGGTCATCGGGTCGGCTGTTTCTGCAGCTTCCATCCCACGCCTTCGAACGGTTGGGCTGCTTGTTGTTGGGACTGCCTGAGCCGGACTCGGCCGGCATTGCATTCGGGGTCGGCCGGAGGGCGATATCCGCTGCCGTGCGGGTTCTCGCGGGAGCGCAGGACGAGCCCAGGCACTTGGATCACGCTCCGGCTCCGTTTTTTTATGCGGCACGTCATGGCGCTGTTTCCATGACATGGAAGATGGACACCATCGATCTTGGCGTTCACCTGGACGATGCCATGTGCAGGTCGTTGGTGCCCGTGACAGGTCATGTCGCGCCAGCGCTTGCTTCTCGGCGTACCGCGATCTTGCATGAAGAAGTGTCGTTGCCGGTGATGCTGGATCTTGGAAGGGCGGGACTAGCCGAAACGCTTTCACTTCGACCTGGTGAGATCGTCAAGAGCGATGTGCGCCTGGGAGCGATGGTCCGAGTTGTGGCAGACAACGGCACGGTGGTGCTGGCGGGTCAACTGGCTGCCGATGGTGACCATCGGGCGATTCGTTGCATGGGTGCACAGAACCAACAGGAATGAACATGAATAGCAATCTTGCAGTAGAGATGAGGGAGGCTCATCCGCTTCCGCAGGCGAAGGGTGATACGGGGACTGACAAAGACATCAGCTTGATTGGACATGTCCAGGTCTCGCTTGCAGCGCAGGTCGGTACGGTCACGATGTCGGTGGAGCGCCTGTTCGGCCTCAAGTCCGGGGACGTCATCAGCATGAACGAGCTGCTGGATGCCCCACTGACGCTGATGCTCAACGGACGGGCGGTCGCCACGGCCGAGCTTCTGGCTGTGGATGACCACTTCGGTGTGCGCATCCTGGAGCTTGCGTGAACTCTTCGAGTACCTCCCGACCCGGGGGGCAGGAGACGGTCCAGCCCATTCCGTTTCGCCCCGAGAGTGACCCGGTTGGCGAAACTGCCGTCGATGTCCTGCTGATCCTGGTTTTTTTGCTGGGAGTCACGACGGCTGTGCTGTGGGTGGCGAAGCGACGCGGGTGGTTGGAACGCTGGACGCGGCGCGCGCCTACCATGCTTGCGAATCCGCTCCGCGTCGAGCACCGGCTCCGGCTCAGCCCCAGGACGATGATTTATTGCGTGCACTGTGATCGAAAGGCCTACCTTGTCGTCGAGTCGACTGCCTCGGCTTCCCTGCATGAGATGGAAAAGGCTGATGAAACGGATGTCTAGATCAAGACGACACAGGACAGTCCGTTCGTGGATCGTAGCTGCGTTGACTTTGGGCATCGCGGGCGTTGCCAGTGCACAGGTGCCCGCTGAGATCATGGGGCAGGTACTCAAGCAGGACTACTCGCCGGCGTTGCGCAACTTCGTCGCCTTGAGCCTGTTGTCACTGGTGCCCGTCATCCTGATCGGGATGACCTCCTTCACTCGTATCGTGATCGTGCTGGCATTGCTGCGCCATGCCTTGGGCCTGCCCCAGACGCCGCCCAACAGTGTCATCGTCACTCTGGCAATCTGCTTGACGTTCTTCTCCATGGCGCCTGTGCTGGACAGGGTCAACCAGGATGCACTCACGCCATACATGACCGACGAGATACCTGCCCAGGTCGCCTTGAAGCGGGGAAGTCATCCCATTCGGGAGTTCATGATCAGTCAGACCCGTGAGTCGGATTTGCGAGCGGTCCTGGAGATGTCCAGGACAGAACCGCCCAAGTCGGTGGAGGATATCCGCTTCAGCCATCTGCTCCCTGCATTTCTGCTGAGTGAACTGAAGACGGCATTCCAGATCGGGTTTGTGATCTTCCTGCCCTTCCTGTTGATCGACATCGTGGCGGGGGCCGTGCTGATGGCTCTTGGCATGATCATGGTGCCACCAGCTACGATCAGCCTTCCATTGAAGATCATGCTGTTCGTCCTGATCGACGGTTGGGTTCTGGTGTCCAGAGCATTATTGAGCAGCTATTGGACATAGCTGATGGAGATGAGTGTCGCCGAGGCCGAGCTTTGGCACAGGTACCGTGCTCATGGCGATATGAACGCGCGGGACAGCCTGTTTGCGCAGCACGTCGGTTGGGCCAAGGGCATCGCTTGGAACGTTCGCCGTCGCATAGTGGCGGCCTCGGTCGATGGCGATGATTTCGTGCAGAACGCGACGATTGGGCTGCTTGAGGCCATGTCTCGTTATGATCCCCAGCGAGGCATCCCTTTCCGGGCCTATGCCACACGCCGTGTGCGTGGCTCGGTTTTCAACGGCATCCGGGCCATTCTGGGAGATCGGAGGGCTGCCCCAGAGGAAGGCCGCTTTGCGTCCCGTCTCGATCACCTTCAGGAGAGTGGCGTCGAGTCTTCCCTCGATTACGTGATCGAAAGCGTTGTTGGGTTGGGGTTGGGATTCCTGTTGGAATCCGTGCAGGCATCGGTCGTGGACAGGCAAGACGGTTTGGCATATGCCCAGTCAATGGAGTTGGGTGACCATTTGAGAAGCGCCGTCGATAGCCTTCCAGATCGCCTGAAGTTCATCATCCAGGCGCACTATTTCAATCACATTCCCTTTAACGACATCGCAGCTATGTGGGGGATCACAAAGGGGCGGATTTCTCAACTCCATCGGTCGGCGCTGGAGAAGCTTCGTGTGGAGTTGGGCGGTGACTAGGCAAGCTGGCCCTGAGTGTCTGCATTGAACCGCTCCTGGAATCCTGGAGACTGGATGATTTGAGTCACAACGCCATGGCATGCTGGGCTTGTCGCCGATAGTCGGCCGCTTCGGCTTCTGCTGGTGCGTCACTCAACCTCTCGATCGCCCCCATCTAACACCTCCCATTTGGAGATGTTGCAACGACCAATGGAATTCGTCCGTACACGTGACCTTGCCGGGTCGAGGTGTAGGTGAAATCCGCCACCTTCAGTGCGTAGGGTTGGTCGGCCTTGAATTGCAACTTCACTCTGCCGCACAGGACGAGCGGCTCTGGTCGGGACGACCGTCGCCCCCTGCGGTAGCTAACGATTGGTGCGATCGGGGAGAGCGGTTTGCAGTGCTTTTGGATTCCTGCACGGCCTGAACTCGGAGGCCGCAAACAGAAAACCCCTGAAAATCAGGGGCTTGTATGGTGGGCGGTGCAGGGATCGAACCTGCGACCCTTGCCGTGTGAAGGCAATGCTCTACCGCTGAGCTAACCGCCCGCGCGCGGGGCCATGGTGGTGCCCGTCGCGAGCCGCGCAGTTTACTGACAGGTGGGGCGGCAGGCAAGGGGGGCGGGACGGATTCCCGCGCGGGCGGGGCCCTGTTCAGCCGGTGTAGGCCCGGACCAGGTGGTGCAGGTGGACCCGTTCGGCATCGCGCAGGAACGGTGCGATCAGCATCATCACCTGGACGATGCCGTAGTGGATCGCGGCCTGCTCGTTGGTGTCGCCGCGGATGGATGCGTAGTTGAGCCAGAAGGTCGAGATCAGCAGCACATTGGTGGCTGCGGCGGCCTGTTCGGTGGCGGAGGCGCGCATCACGCCGGCCCGGGTCAGGCCGCGCATGACCGCGTGGGCCTGTTCGTCGGCACGCTTGAGGATGCGCGAGAAGCGCAGCCGCAGGCGGCGGTTGCGACTCAGGATTTCGACCAGGTCGCGGTGCAGGAAGCGATAGTCCCAGATGCACTCGAACACCCGGTGCAGTTGCAGCCAGATATCTTCCAACCCGGGCTGGCGGTCCTCCGGTATCGCGAGGGCGGCGTCCATGCACGCCTCGAAGCGGGTGAACAGCTTCTCGATGATGTCGTCCTTGTTGCGGAAGTGGTAGTACAGGTTGCCGGGGCTGATCTCCAGTTCGTCGGCGATGTGGTTGGTGGTGACGTTCGGCTCGCCCAGTGCGTTGAACATGGCGAGACTGGCATCGAGAATGCGCTGGCGGGTCTGCCGGGCCATCAGGCGCGCAGCCTTTCGACGAGGTCGATGTACTGCTGCATGGCCTCCTCGTGCGGCATGCCGGCAAGACGTGCCCAGGCCTCGTGTTTGGCGCTGCCGATGAAATCGAAGAAGCCGGGCTTGGGCCCGATCGTGTCGCCTTCGGTAGCCTGCTTGTAGAGCGCGTAGAGGCGCAGGAGGGTCTGGTTGTCGGGCCGCTCGGGCAGCAGGTGCACGTCCTGCGCGGCCTGTTCGAACCGGTCCTTGATGTCCGACATGTCGATGCTCCGACGTGATGGACGGGTGATAGCACGCGTCTGCGGGTGGGTCAAACAAAAGGCCCGCCGGAACTGGCGGGCCTTTCGGGTAGATGGCGGGCCGGCGTTGTTCAGGTGCCGACGATACCGCCGTCCCTGCGTCGGACTACCACCGTCGCCGATCGTGGACGCAGCACATTGCCCGGCCAGCTGCTTCCGCCACCGCCTTCGCCCGGATGCTGGATGTTGACGAACAGGGTGCGGTGGTCGGGGGTGGCGACCACGCCGGTGACCTCGCACACGTTTGGCCCGCTGAGGAAGCGCTTGATCTGGCCGGTGGCGGGATTGGCGACCAGCATCTGGTTGTTGCCGAAGGGACCGCTGGCCAGCTGACTGCCGCTCATGTCGGTCTGGATCCAGAGCAGTCCGTTGGCATCGAACCACAGGCCGTCCGGGCTGGCGTGGATGTTGTCGGCGGTGAGCGGGTTGCCGTCCGGGCCGAGGCTGTCGGACTCGGTGCCGCTGAGCAGGAAGATGTCCCAGGTGAACGTGGCCGAGTCATGGCGGCCGCCGTCTTCGAGGAAGCGGATGATGTGGCCGTACGGATTCGGGCCGCGCGGGTTGGCCTCGTCGACCTCGCTGGAGTTGCCGCGCTGACTGTTGTTGGTCAGGGTGAAGTAGACCCAGCCGTTGTTTGGGTCCACGGCGCCCCATTCGGGCCGGTCCATCGGCGTGGCGCCGGCGACGTCGGCGGCAAGGCGGGCGTTGATCACCACGTCGCCCTGGTCGCTGAAGGCGACTCCGGCGGCGTCGGCGGCGGCGCGGAAGCCGGCGTCGTCGATGTCCAGCGGCAGCCATTCGCCGTGGCCGTCGTCATTGAAGCGGGCCGCGTACAGGGTGCCGTCGTCGAGCAGGTGGCTGCCGGCGCGGCCGGGGATGTAGTTCTCGCGGCTGACGTATTTGTAGATGTACTCGTTCTGCGCATCGTCGCCCATGTAGGCGACCAGGGGGCGTCCCGGCCCGGGTTTGGCGAACACGATGCCTTCGTGGGCGAAGCGCCCCATCGCGGTGTGCTTGACCGGGGTGCTGCCGGGCCTGAATGGATTGATCTCGGTGATCCAGCCCTGGGTGTTGGGTTCGTTGCGGAAGTCGCTGGTGGCTTCGCCGATGCCGGGGGTGGCGTCGTAGCGTGGTTCGACCGTCTCCCAGCGATAGCGGCCGTTGCCGGTCGCGACGCCGTAGCGGCCGTGTTCGCGCGGTCGCTCGCCGCGGTTGACGTAGTAGCCGGCGAAGTTCTCCTCGCAGGTCAGGTAGGTCCCCCACGGGGTGAAGCCGTGTGCACAGTTGTTGTGGGTGCCGCGGGTACGGGTGCCGTCCGGGCTGTACGCGGTCCGCATCTTGACGTGGCTGCGTGCCGGTCCACGGATTTCCATCGGGGTGGCGGCGGTGACGCGGCGGTTGAAGCGTCCGCGGACCACTTCCCATCGGCCACGGTGTTCGCGGATCTCGACCACGCTGACGCCGTGGGCGGCGATCTCCTTGCGGACTTCGTCGGCATCGCGGACGCCGTCGACCAGGGTCGGGCCGCTGGCGTGCATCGCCCTCTGGTCGATGTACTCGTGGTTCATTACCAGCAAGCCGTGGCGGCTGCCATGGACCGGGCTGGGCGAGAGCGGAAAGTAGTGCATGCCGTCGTGGTGCATGCCGATCTGCTGTTCCTGGTCGACGCCGCTGTTGTGGCCGCCATCCAGGTAGGCCGGGTAATCGCCGAGGATCGGGGTGCCCCAGGGCAGGATCACGTCGAAGGTGTATTCCGGCGGCACGACGATGTCGTCGACGCGGCTGGCAGCGATTGCAGTGAAGCCCAGCTCGATGGGTCTGCCGGGCTTTCCGGGAAAACCGTGTCCCAGCCCGGGCTTGCCGCTGGCGTGGGGAGGCGCGGCGCCGAGCCAGCCGGCATGGGCGAACAGGCCGCCGGCCACTGCAAGTCCCAGGCCACCCTTGAGCAGTTGCCGGCGCTTGAGCTGGGTGGTCAGGATGTCGTTGAAATGGCGGTTCGACGAGCGGTTGCTGTCTTCGTGATCGAAATCCGCGCTGGCGTCGTCGCCGTACGGAACGGGGGAATTTGAATCGGTCATGCCTCACCTCGCGATGGCTGGGTAGGACCGGCGGCGTGCCGGGCGCGGAGCGGACATGGACGGGGACGTGCGAGGCAGGGCCGGCCGGCGCATGGGTCTGCATGTCCCGCCCCCTCCGGGACATGCAAGACCGGATCACGTCCGGCGTCGATGATTCGCTCCGGCCGTCATACGCTAGGAGGCCAGCGCTAAGGTTCGCTGTCAGGCAGGTTGCAGCCGTGTGACAAGCGGGACGCAGGTCCGGCGCCTGTGTGACAGACTCCGCCGGGTCACCAGGCGTGGCACTGCAGGAAGCGCACCCGGCGGTCGCTGCCCTCCGGCGGCTCCAGTTGCAGGCGCGAGGAGCGCAGTGCGGGGTAGTCGCTGAGCACGTCGCAGATCGGGCGTGTCAGCTCCGGGCCATCTGGAATGCTGTCGTCCAGGAACACGACCAGGGTCGAGCGCGTCGACCAGACAGCACGCTTGATGCCGACCAGCTCTCCGACCCGTTCGGTGATCCGCTTGCGCTGGGTCTCTTCGTCGACTCCGTCGGCTGCGGCTGCGGCTGCGACCGGGGCCGAAGCCGAAGGCTCCGGACTGGCCTCGGCAGGGGGCGGCTGTTCTGGTCGGGGTGCGCTGGCTGGTACGGGCTGCGGTGTCGGCTCCGGCGCGGGAGCGGCCGGGGACGGCGGATCGGCCGGGACCCCGGCTACCGCCAGCGCTATCGTGAAACCGGCCAGCAGGGCCAGGCCGCAGGCCAATACCGCCTCGACGACGGCGCGCTTGCGGACGGCCTCTGCCAATTCATGACGCAGTCCGGCAGGCAGCAGTGGCTCAACCAGCATCCACAGCGACTCGCCATGCAACAGTTCGATGCCATGGACGTTGTCGCGCGCGTCTTTCTGGACGGTGCCGAGGGTGGCGATGATGCCGCCGGCAGCCTCCTGCGCACGTACGGTGCCGGCGAATCCGGCCAGGTGGGCCGCGTCGATGCCGTGATCGGGGGACTGCCTGCAGCTCAGCAGCCAGTTCGAGCCATCGCGGCTCAGGCACAGGTCGGTCTTGCCAGCGCCTTGCGGTGGTGTTCCGGAGCCTATGGCTTCGAAGCCCTGGGCATGCAGGGCTTCGACGATGAAGCCCGAGTATTCGCGCCAGCGCATCGTGGCGAGTGCGGCCAGGCCTCGCTGGACGAGCAGTTGCGGGCGACGGATCCGCCAGAGGTAGAGGGCAAGGGCCATGCCGATGACGGTGGCGATGCCCAGGGAGGTGATGACGGTTGAAGCGGTGAGCATCCTGTCCCCTGTGTCGGGATGTTGCGCTGCAGACGGTTCGAGAAGCGGGCCCGGGTCACGGGCGTCGCGAAATATACGCGTTGCGATCCGCGAAGTCAGTGAGGCAGCGCCCAATCAGGCGAGGAGGAGCGAACAGGTGCGGTCGGGGACGAAACAAGGAAGCCCGCCAGTCCGGAACCGTAAGGGGAGGGGAGCATACGGGGGTGCGGACTGGCGGGCTTGAGCGGTGCCCATATGCAGGAGCAGCCTTGGCCGCTCCTGTGGCATCTTCGGGGCTAGGAAGGCCTGGCCCTGCGGACGGTTTGCTTCGCGCCCGTTTTCTTTACAGCGGGCTTTTTCGTGACAGGCTTGCTGGCGACCGCCTTGCGGACCGCGGGCTTGCGGACTGCAGGCTTCTTCATCGCAGGTTTCTTCGCCGTCGCTTTGCGTGACGCCCCGGCAGTTCTGTAGCCGGGCAGCTGGTCGGCCAGCGCGTCGATGCGACGGCTCAACTCGGCGAGGTCTTCCTGCCCGGGTACGCCGAGCCGGGACAGGGCCTGCTGGACACGCCCCTCGAACGCTTTCTCCAGCCGGCCCCAGGCGTGGCTGGTCTGCTCGCGGGCCTGGGCGACGCGGGATTCGACTGCCTCGCGCATGGCTTCGGTCTGCCCGTCGGCCAGTTTGCGCGCGCTCTGTTCCAGCCCCTGTCCCTCCTTGACCAGGCCTTCGAACAGCCGGGTGCCCTCGGCCTGGGCACGGGCGAAAGCACCCAGCCCGGCCAGCCAGATCTGCTGGGCGGATTCGCTGATGCTCTTGGCCAGGCGCTCGGCCTGCTCTTCGAAGTGCTGCTCCTCGAAGGTTCGATCCTCGAAGGCCTGCACTTCGGGCGCGCCCTTGCGGGCGCTTTTACCGCGGGTGGTTTTCTTCGCGCTGGTCATGCGTTCCTCCCGGTGTCGTGGGCCGCTTGTGCCCGTTCACAGGCAACATGCGCCGCTGCTCTAGAGTTTTCACACCAGCCGTGCCGGAGAATGTGAACGCAAGTTCAGGCAAACCGTTCCGACAGCACCCTGCGGATCTCGCTTTCGATCGGCCCCTTGAAGGCTGACATCAGGAAGCCGAGCTGGGCGGTCACGTGCAGCTCGCCGGGTGCGACCGCGATCCTGCCATCGACCCCGGAGGTGTGGAAGTTGAGGTCGTCGCCGGACCACTCGCATGCGACGCCGAAGCGTTCGGAGAGCTTGTCGGCGACCTCCTGCACTGCGCGGCGGGCGTCGTCGTCGGGGAGCGTGTGGGCGTGGTGGATATCGATGTCGGGCATGCGGGCTCTCTTCGGTGCTTCTCTACTCGCAGCTATTGTGAGGGGACGTGATAGATTGCGCACGCGTGAATGTCATCCGTCTGCAATTCCCGAACCGCGAGCGCAATGACCTGGTGCTGGGGCCGGGGGTGCACGTGCTTGGGCGTGGTGACGACGGCCTGCCGGCGCTGGTCGACGATGCCGAGCGAGGCGTGGCGCAGTTCAGCATCGACCCCCGCGGCATCTGGTTGCAGGTGCGCGACAATGTGCGCGGGGTGCACGTCAACGGACGCCCGATCCGGCACATGGCGATGCTGAGGATGGGCGATACCCTGCACATCGACGGCTTCCAGCTCGAACTGCTGGGGCCGGAACCCGCGCCAGCGCCCGAGGCGATGGCGCAGCCCACGGGCGCGGCGATGGTGCTGCGCGGTGTCGGCGGCCCGCATCACGGCCGCAGTCTGGTGCTCGATGGTCCGCTGCTGGTGGGTCGCCAGCGTGCCTGCGAGGTCTGCATCGACGAGCCGGGTTTCGCCGAGCGGCATGCTCGACTGGAGCCGGGGGGCGAGGGCATCGTCCTGCGGGATCTGGGCTCGGAACATGGCAGCCGGGTCAATGGCTGGCCGGTGCGACATGCCTTGCTGACGCCCGGCACCCAGGTGGCGTTCGCCAACCAGCATCGGTTCGTGGTCGAGGCTGCGACCATGCCGCCGCCGGCATTCGGACTGCCGGAGGACCCCGCCGGGACGATGCCGCCGCGCTCGGCGGATGGCGCCGCGATCATGCCGCGGTCGGCCCGGAGGATCCCGTGGCTGCTGCTGGCCGCGTTGCTGCTCGCCGGTGCGCTCAGTCTGTTGCTGCTTTACGGCGCAGGTTGAACACCCGCCAGCCCAGCAACACCGCCAGGATCAGCGCATACAGCAATGGCTCGCGAACGTCCGATTTCACCAGCCACCAGAAATGCAGCACCGCCAGCACGGCGATGACGTAGACCAGCCGATGCAGGCGGCCCCAGTTGCGTCCCAGCCAGCGCATCGCGGCCCGGGTGGAGGTAGCGGCGAGCGGCAGCAACAGCAGCCAGGCAAGAAAACCGACGGTGATGTAGGGCCGCTTGACGATCTCCTCGAACACCTGGGTCCAGTAGCCGCGCAAGTCGAGCACCAGATAGGCGAGCAGGTGCGCGCTGGCGTAGGCGAAGACGTACAGGCCAAGCATGCGACGGAAGCGCAGCAGCACGGTCTGACCGGTCAGCTGGCGCAACGGGGTGATCGCAAGCGTCAGCATCAACAGGCGTAGGGCCCACAGGCCAAGGAAGTGCTCGATCGCCGCGACCGGATCGGCACCGAGCGCGCTGGCGCCGGTCAGATATTCGTCGCGGACCCGCCAGGCCAGGATGGCGGCTGGGGTCAGGGCGAGCAGGTGGACAACGGTCTTGGCGGCGACCAGGTGCGAGCGTTGGACGGGCATGGTGCTCAGGCGGGGACGGGACGTTCGATGTCTGTTCGGATGCTGGAGCGACAAGGGTACGCTGCGGCCGCTTTCCATTCGTGGGTACTCGAACGCATCGGGCCCGGATTGCTCCGGGCCCGATCGAACGCTGATTCGTGGCATGTCCATGCCACGGGATGCATCAGTTCCAGGTGGCGGTCAGGGTGACCCCGTCATAGCTGCTGAACGCCTGCAGCCGGATCCACCAGGTGCCGGCCTGCGGCGAAGCGAAATTGCAGGCCTCGTTGTTGCCGAACAGGAACGGACGGCAGTCGAACAGGGCATTGTTCGGGCGCTCGCCATGCCTGACGTACAGGTCCGCATCGCCGCTGCCACCGCTGATGGTGACACTCAGGTTGTTCGCGCCATCCGGCACCTCGAGGGTGAAGAACAACTCGCCGCCGGTGGTGTC
This sequence comes from Lysobacter alkalisoli, assembly GCF_006547045.1. NCBI lineage: Bacteria > Pseudomonadati > Pseudomonadota > Gammaproteobacteria > Lysobacterales > Lysobacteraceae > Marilutibacter > Marilutibacter alkalisoli. The sequence continues at coordinate 1,977,028 of NZ_CP041242.1, read as the reverse complement.
GGCCAGTCCGGGCACCGGCACGCCGTTCTCCAGCGGGACTGGAGGCGGCAGCACCGCGACCGCAATCGGCAAGCGCAGGACCGGGGAGGCATTGGCACCGTCGGCTTTCTCCGGTGTCAGCACCAGGGTGCCGAACTGCCATGAGCCGTCGGCCGGTAGCGCACCGTTGTCTATCGAGATATGCACTCCCCGCTCGCCGAAGGCCTTGATGTTGAACTGGGCCGGCGAAACGCTGCCGGGCAGGCCTTCGAGCGTGGCAATCCATGCCTGCGAGTTCTTGCGGGTGCTGCGGAAGGTCCGGGTGAACGTGCAATCGTCCGTGCAATCGGCGCGGCTCATCGCCGGCTGGTTGAGCGCGGAGGGATCGCCTCCGCTGTTCGGATTGGCAGCCAGGTAGTTGCCGGTGGTCTCGTGCAGCACGAGGCCGGCGCGGGCCGCCTGGTAGGCCTCGACCCGTCCGCCACCGCGGGCGAAGGCGTTGGCCGGGGTCTGTCCGTCTTCCAGCAGCACGTCCTGATGCCCGGTCATGACCAGGGCGGACTTGATCTCCGGCACGCTCCAGGTCGGATGCAGCTGGCGCAGCAGGCCCGCGGCACCGGCTTGGTGCGGCGAGGCCATCGAAGTGCCGCTGATCAGGCCGATGGCGTCTTCGAACCCGGTGAGGGTGTCGCCCGCGATGGTGGCGAGGATGGCCACGCCGGGGGCGGTCAGGTCGGGTTTGAGCAGGTCGAAGCCGGCCGGGCCCCGCGAACTGAAGGCCGCCAGCACGTCCGGATCGCCCGGGATGACCGTGGCCGGGTAATCGATGGCGGCGGTGGTGGTGCCGGGATTGGCGGCGGCGAAGTCGCGCACCGCATCGCCATCGTCCTGGAAGACCATGAAGGCCGGGATCGAGGTGCCCGGAACCGACGGCGTGGTGATGCCGGCGGCGTTGTTGGCGATCACCACCGCGATCGCACCCGCGGCCTCGGCATTGTTGGTCTTGTCGGAGAACGCGCAGGTGCCGCGGCGGATCACTGCGATCGCATCCTGGAACTGGCCAGCCGCGAAGGCAGCGCAACCGTCGTTGCCGGTGTCGATGCCGGGGCTGACCACCAGCGGGGTGGTGCCGGGAATCGCGGCGGTCTGGCTCACGCCGTTGACGCCGGGACGCAGCAGGATCGACTCCAGTCCGGACGGCACCGGCGCCGGCCCGGTCACGTCGAGGAAGAATTCGAAGCCGAGCCGGGTATGCGTGGCTGCCGCGGTGGAACTGGTCCAGGGTTCGTTGTGGCCGAGGGTGCCGGCGCCGGGGCCGGAATTGCCGGCCGAAGCGGCGATGTAGATGCCGGCATCGGAGGCATTGAGGAAGGCCAGCGAAACCGCCTCGGTCCAGGGCGAGGCACCGCCGCCGATCGAATAGTTGATGACGTCGACCACGCCGTCGGCGATGGCCTGGTTGATCGCGGCGACCGCCGATACGTTCGGGCACAGGCCCTGGCCGGTCGGGATGTTGTGGTAGCAGATGTCGAAAGCGACGATGTTCGCCCGCGGCGCGACACCGGAGATGTGCGTTGGAACCCCGCGGAAGACCACGTCGCGGTGGTTGCCGGCGGCGGTGGAGGCGGTGTGGCTGCCGTGGCCGTCGGTGTCGCCGAAGCCGGGCTCCTCGCGGATGCCGGCCACGCCACAGCGGAAGGCCGGTGCCTCGCAGACGAAGTCGTAGCCGCCGATCAGCTTGTCGTTGCAGCGACCCTCGTCGACCTCGCCGGGAGCGCAGGTGCCGAGATGGTTGCCGGCACCAAGCGGATTGACGTGCGGATAACCGAGGCTGTCGACCGCGGCGAACGACGGGCTGCCGAAATTGATGCCCGAATCGAGGATGCCGAACACCACGCCTTCGCCCTTGGCAGGGCCGGGCGTGCCGGTGATATGGCCGGGCGGCAGGCCAACGCCCTTGCTCCAGATGTCGGGAGCGCCGATCAGTGCCGGGCCGGCGTCGGTGTCGAGCACATATTCATGGTAGGGCTCGACCAGCAGCACGTCGGGGCTCTGTTTGACCTGGGCGGCCTCGGCCGGGCTCAGTTCGGTGACCACGGCGTTGAGAGCATGCTGCATGCGCTGGCTGATCTTCAGCGGGCGGCCGATGCGGGCGGAAAGCTCGGTTTCGTGCCGCTGCTGGCGCTGGGTCAGGTCGCTTACATAGGCGCGGGCGGCGGCGCTCTTCACGTTCACGCGATTCTTGCCAGCAAGTTTCGGCGGGGCCGCCAGGCCGGTGCGTTCGCCTCGGTAGCTGGCCAGCGGTGCCTCGCGGAAGACGACGATGTGGGTCTGCGGGCCTTGCCTGGAGGCCGCTGTCACGGCGTCTTTGGGGTTCCGGGAGGTGCGGTCGTTCCGTTCTGGGCGGCCGCGCCGGCCACCAGGGCCAGGGTGCCCAGGGCCAGGCAGGTTCTGATTCCATGCGATCTGATTGACATGTTGGTGTCCCCTCTGGATCTGTGCCTCGGGGGTGGCACAGCAGTCCCCGACGGTAGGAGGGGTGTCATACAGACAGCGTGATATCCGGTTCTGCCCGGCGACCGGTCGTCGGAATGTCGGGGTGTGTTTGCCGGAAGTGCGGTGAACCTTGCAGTTTTCGGTGTGCCCGGGGATTGGCGCCTCAGAACCAGCGTCGCAGGTCCATTCCCGCATACATGTCACCCACCTGGTCGGCGTAACCATTGAACAACCGCGTCGGGATGCGCTCGGCAAACAACTTGCTGGCCGTGCCGGCGATCCGGCGCTCGCTCTTCTGGCTCCAGCGCGGGTGGTCGACGTCCGGGTTCACGTTGGAGAAGAAGCCGTATTCGTTCGGCTGCAGCCGATTCCAGCTGCAGTGCGGCGGATGGCGGGCGAAGGTGATCGCGACGATCGACTTGATGCTCTTGAAACCGTACTTCCACGGCACCACCAGCCGCAGCGGAGCGCCGTTCTGCTGCGGCAGCGGTTTGCCGTACAGGCCGGTGGCGAGCAGGGTCAGCGGGTGCATGGCCTCGTCGATGCGCAGGCCCTCGCGGTACGGCCAGTCGATCGAGCGATAGCGGATGCCGGGCATCTGCTGGCGGTCGGCGAGGGTGGTGAAGGCGACGTAGTTCGCATTCGAGTTCGGCTCGAAGCGCCGGAGTACATCGGCCAGCGGCACCCCCAGCCAGGGGATCACCATCGACCAGCCCTCGACGCAGCGCAGCCGGTAGATGCGTTCCTCCGGCAACAGCCCCTTGAGCAGGTCGTCGAGCGACAGCTTGCCGGGCTTGCCGCATTCTCCGCCGACCGCGACCGTCCATGGCGAGGTGCGCAGGGTCTTCGCCGCCTTCGACGGATCGCTCTTGCCGGTGCCGAATTCATAGAAGTTGTTGTAGGTGGTGATGTCCTCGTAACGGGTCAGCTCTTCGTCGGTCTTGAAGCCCGACTCGACCTCGGCGCGTGTGACCGTGGTGGCGGGGGGCGCAGGAGGCTCGGCTTCGGCGCAGCCGGACAGGCCCAGTGCGGGAGACGCGGCCAGGGCAGCAAGCAAGCGCCGGCGGTCGCGGTAGATCGCCTCGTCGGTGACCTGCGACGCAGGAATCCGCAGGCAGGCTTTGAAGGCATTACGCAAATTCATGAGTGACGGCTCCGTTCCGCGGCACCATTCAAGGTACGTTGCCGGATGGTGAAAGGTTACGCCCGCAACCGACCCCGTGCCCGCTGCTGCACTGCGGCATACTAGGGAAATTCGTCCATTCGCCTTCCAGCCATTCCTGTCTTTGGAGCCCCTCGATGACCCGTGCGTACAACTTCAGTGCCGGCCCGGCCACCTTGCCCGAATCCGTGTTGCAGCAGGCGCAGGCCGAAATGCTCGACTGGCATGGGGCAGGGGCGTCGATCGTGGAACTCAGCCACCGCGGGCCGGAGTTTTTGCAGGTTGCCCGTGAGGCCGAAGCCGACCTGCGCACGCTGATGTCGATTCCGGACGACTACGCCGTGCTGTTCCTGCAGGGCGGCGCGACCGCCCAGCAGGCATTGATCCCGCTCAACATCGCCAGCCCGGGCCAGAAGGCCGATTACGTGCTGACCGGTCACTGGGGCAAGACCGCGATCAAGCAGGCCAAGCCCTACGTCGACCTGAACATCGCCGCCAGCAGCGAGGCCGGCGGCTTCCGCGACATCCCGGCACGCGGCGAATGGCAACTGTCCGATGACGCGGCCTACGTCCACATCACCGCCAACGAGACCATCCACGGCGTCGAGTTCCGCGACACGCCCGATGTCGGCGACACGCCGTTGGTGGCCGACTTCAGCTCCAGCATCGTCTCCGAGCCGCTGGACGTATCGAAGTACGGCGTGATCTACGCTGGCGCGCAGAAGAACCTCGGTCCGGTCGGCGTCAGCGTCGTGATCATCCGCCGCGACCTGCTCGAATGTGCCGGCCAGCCGCGCGCCGATATCTTCAACTACGCCTCGCATGTGGCGAAGGAGTCGATGCTCAACACCCCGCCGACCTGGAACTGGTACCTGGCCGGGCTGGTGTTCAAGTGGATGCTGGCCGAGGGCGGGGTGGAGGAGTTCGCGAAGCGCAACGCGCGCAAGTCGGCACTGCTGTACGACGTGATCGACAGCTCCGGCGGCTTCTACCGCAACGAGGTCGCCGCGGCGGTGCGCTCGCGCATGAACGTGCCGTTCTTCCTCAAGGACGAAGCGCTCGACAAGCCGTTCCTCGCCGAAGCGAAGGAAGCCGGCCTGATTTCGCTCAAGGGCCACCGCGCGATCGGAGGCATGCGCGCCTCGATCTACAACGCGATGCCGGAAGCGGGTGTGCAGGCCTTGGCCGGATTCATGCGTGATTTCCAGCAGAAGCACGGATGACCGTAGCCCGGGTAAGGCGAAGCCGCACCCGGGACTGGCGGTGTATTTCCCGGGTGCGCTTTGCTTACCCGGGCTACGAAAGCAGGTAGATGAATGACCGAAAAGTCTCGTAAGCAGGGCAAAGGTATTGCGAAGAAGCCGAAAGCGGCGAAGAAGGCCGCTGCAAAGCCCGACGCCGCTGCAAAAGCCGCAAAATCGACAGCCAGGCCCGACCTCGCCGAATTGCGCGTGCGGATCGACAGCATCGACCACACCATCCAGGCCTTGATTGCCGAGCGCGCCCAGTTCGCCGGCCAGGTCGGGCAGGCCAAGGGCAAGCTGGCGGCGGCGGTGGACTATTACCGCCCCGAGCGCGAGGCGCAGGTGTTGCGTCGCGTGGTCGACCGCAACGCCGGGCCGCTCAACGATGACGTGCTGGTGCGGGTGTTCCGCGAGATCATGTCGGCCTGCCTGGCCCAGCAGGAGCCGCTCAAGATCGGCTTTCTCGGCCCCGAGGGTACCCATTCCCAGCAGGCGGTCTACAAGCACTTCGGCCACTCGATCCACGGCCTGCCGCTGGGCACCATCGAGGAGGTGTTCCAGGAGGTCGATTCCGGCGCCGCCGACTTCGGCGTGGTGCCGGTGGAAAACTCCACCCAGGGCACGATCCAGTCCACCCTCGACATGTTCCTGACCTCGAACGTGAAGATCTGTGGCGAGGTCGAGTTGCGTGTCCATCAGCATTTGTTGTCGCGCGGCGGCCGGATCGAGGACATCGAACGCGTCTATTCGCACCCGCAATCGTTCGCCCAGTGCAAGGCCTGGCTGCGCCAGCACCTGCCGCACGCGGAGAAGATCCCGGTCAGCAGCAATGCGGAAGCCGCGCGCCGCGCCCGCAACGCCGACGATGCCGCCGCGATCGCCGGCATCAGCGCAGGCACGGTCTATGGGCTGAAGAACGTCGCCGGCCCGATCGAAGACCGGGCCGACAACACCACCCGCTTCCTGGTGCTGGGCCGCGAGCTGTTTCCGCCGTCGGGCAACGACCGCACCTCGCTGCTGGTGTTCATCAAGGACCAGCCCGGCGCGCTGTACAACATCCTCGCCCCGTTCGCGCGCCATGGCCTGAGCATGAACCGGATCGAGTCGCGTCCGGGCAATATCGGCCTGTGGCAGTACGCGTTCTTCATCGATGTCGCCGGCCATGTCGAGGATGAGGGCATCCGCAGCTCGCTCGAGGAGATGACCGACTTCGTCGAGGAAGTGAAGGTGCTGGGCTCATACCCGGTCGCGATCGCATGAGCGCCATGGTCGACGACACCCCCTTTGGCGATGCGCCGCCGCCGGTACTCGATGAGGCCTGGTTCGCCGCGCGGGCGACGACGGGCATCCAGGGGTTGAAGGCCTACGACCCGGGCCACGATCTGGTCGCCTTCCGGCGCCGTTGCGGCGACGGCAGGCTGGTCGAGCTTGGCTCGAACGAGAATCCGTATGGTCCGTCGCCACGTGCGCGCGAGGCGATCCTCGCCAACCTGCACATGCTGCACCGCTATCCGGATCCGCTCGGTGGCGATCTCAAGCGCGCGCTGTCGGCCAGGCATGGCATAGGTACCGACCGCATCCTGCTCGGCAACGGTTCGCATGAGTTGTTGATGCAGATGGCGCAGGTGTTCGCCGGGCCGGGCACGGATGGGACCGCTCCGGAAGTGGTTGCCCCGCGTTTCGGCTTTGCGGTGTTCGCGCTGGCGACCCAGGCGGCCGGCGCGCACTTGCGCATCGCCGAGCCTCTGCCACGCGATTCGGCAATGCCGCTCGGCCATGACCTCGACGCTTTGCTGGCCGCGATAACCCCCGACACGCGCCTGCTCTACGTCGCCAACCCGAACAACCCGACCGGCACCTGGTTCGGTGCCGGAGCGCTGGCGGATTTCATCGCCCGGGTTCCGCGCGAGGTCATCGTCGTCGTCGACGAGGCCTACGCGGAAATGGCCGATGCACCGGACTACGCCAGCGCGCTGGGCCTGCTCGATGCGCATCCCAATGTCGTCGTCACTCGTACCTTCAGCAAGGCCTACGGGCTGGCCGGCCTGCGCGTGGGCTATCTGATCGGTGCGCCGGGGCTGGTCGCGGTGATGGAGCGGCTGCGCGAGAGTTTCAACGTCAACGGCCTGGCATTGACTGCCTGCGAGGCGGCGCTGGGCGACGAGGCGCACATCGAGCAGGCGCGCATCCGCAACGCCGAACAGCGCGAATCGCTGTCCGCCGACCTGCGCGGGCGGGGGCTGGAGGTGTTCCCGTCGCAGACCAACTTCGTGCTGGTCGGCTTCGGCCGCGAGGCGGCGCCGATCGAGTCGGCCCTGACCGAACGCGGCGTGATCCTGCGACCGATGGGCGGCTATGGTCTGCCGGATTGCTTGCGCATCACCGTCGGTGATGCGGACGAGAACCGGCGTTTGCTGGCCGCGCTGGACGAATGCCTTTGACGTCATCCCGGCGAAAGCCGGGACCCATCTCGATTTTCAGTAGCTTCAGTAGCCCGGGTAAGGCCAACGGCCGCACCCGGGATCATCGCTCAGCTCCCGGGTGCGCTTCGCTTACCCGGGCTACGAAACCGACAACCACGAACCCATGACCTCCTGGCTCGCCAACTCCAACCAGCCCCTTCAAGGCGAACTTCGCGTCCCCGGCGACAAATCGGTCTCGCACCGCGCGGTGATGCTTGGCGCGCTGGCCGAGGGCACCACCCATGTGCATGGCTTCCTCGAAGGCGAGGACACCCGAGCCACCGCGCGCGTGTTCGAGGCGATGGGCGTGCGCATCGAGACGCCGAGTGCAAGCGAGCGCATCGTCCATGGCGTCGGTCTGCACGGCTTGAAGACACCGACCGGCGATCTGGATTGCGGCAATGCCGGAACCGGCATGCGATTGCTGTCGGGTGTGCTGGCGGGACAGGGGTTCGATTCGGTGCTGGTCGGTGACGCCTCGCTGTCGAAGCGGCCGATGCGACGGGTGATCGACCCGCTTTCGATGATGGGAGCGCTGATCGAGCCCGAACCGGGCGGGTTGCCGCCATTGAGAATTAACGGAAGAAAAGGTCTGCAAGGCATTGATTTCAAATCACCTGTAGCCAGTGCTCAGGTCAAGTCGGCGGTGTTGCTGGCCGGCCTGTACGCGCGCGGCGAAACCACGGTGACCGAGCCGCACCCGACACGCGATTACACCGAGCGGATGCTGGCCGCGTTTGGCTGGCCGATCGAGTTCCAGCCTGGCTTCGCGCGCCTGTCCGGTGGACACGTGCTTCGCGGTGGCGAGGTCGCGGTACCGACGGACTTTTCCTCGGCAGCGTTTTTCCTCGTTGCCGCCAGCATCGTGCCGGGTTCGGAACTGCGTCTGCGGGCGGTCGGCATGAACCCACGCCGCACCGGCCTGCTCGCCGTGCTGCGGCTGATGGGAGCCGATATCCGCGAAGAGCGCGCGTCGGGCCAGAGCGGGTCCGAGCATGGAGCTGAGCCGGTCGCGGATCTTGTCGTCCGCCACGCACCGCTGCACGGCATCGAGGTGCCGGAAGCGCTGGTGCCGGACATGATCGACGAGTTCCCGGCGCTGTTCGTGGCGGCCGCTTGTGCACAAGGCCGGACCGTGGTGAGTGGTGCCGCCGAACTGCGGATCAAGGAGTCCGACCGCATCGCGACCATGGCGGCAGGACTGAAAGCGCTTGGCGTAGACATCACCGAAATGCCCGACGGGGCGGTGATCGAAGGCGGGCGCGCACGCCTTCCGTTTCGCGGCGGCAGCGTCGACAGCCACGGGGACCACCGCATTGCGATGAGTTTCGCAGTGGCCGCGCAGCGGGCAGAGGGTGAAGTCCTGATCGAGGATGTCGCCAACGTAGCGACTTCGTTCCCGGGTTTCGTCGAGCTGGCGACGGGTGCCGGGATGGGGTTGATCGACGCCTGACTCAACGTCATCCCGGGTGCAGCGAAGGATCTGCTGTTCTCCTTCGTCGGGGCACGGCCGGGTATGGCTTTGCAGGACACGCCGTGACCCCGTCCCTGGGGGCTCGGATGCGGCATCCATGCCGTATACGGTCCTGCAAAGCCATACCCGGCCGTACCTGGACAGTTTGGAGGGGAGATCCTTCGCTGCTTCCGGGATGATGGCTTACCGCTTGAACTCGATCGGGATGTTGACCGTGGCCTCGACCGGTTGGCCATTGGCCAGCGCCGGCTGGAAACGCCAGCGCCGCACCGCGTCTTCGGCGGCTCGGTCCAGTCGCCTCGAGCCACTGCTGTGCGCGACGTCGGTGCGGCGCGGCCTGCCATCCGTTCCGACCGTAGCGCGGACGACCACGGTGCCGGTTTCACCGCGCCGCAGCGACGCTGACGGGTAACTCGGCGGGGGACTCTGGTCGGGCAACGGACGCGGCTCGCTGGTCATCGGGGGGCGGGACCGGCGACAGGCTCCGGCATCGCGCCCGCGGCGGCATCGGCTGGCGTGGCCGGTCCAGGAGTTGGCGGCGGCGTGGTTTCGACCAGGCGAGGACGGTCCGCGCGCTCGTCCAGCGGTTCGGGCGTCTCGCCCATGCCACTGCCGCTGTCGTCGCCCTCGACCGGAGCGGGCAGGGGGGTGTAGCGGGGTGTGGCCGCGGTCGGCGGTGCCGCGTCGTCGGGTCGGTAGAAATCGTCGCCACGGCTACGGAACAGCACCAGCAGGAACAGCAGCAGCCCGAGGGCGAAGGCGGCTGCGATCCATAGCAGCACACGGCGGCCCGGCAGCCAGGCGGCGGGATCGAACCGGCCGGGACCGGATGACGATGGGGAGTCAGGCGTCATGGCGTTCCAGGAACTTGCAGGTAAGAGGGCTTGCAGGAGCCTGCATTCTGGCATGCGACGGCATGAATCCGGCCGCAACCGGCGCACGGTTCGCGACAGTGGCGACCGGAACGGCGATAATCACCGGCCGTTCCGCCCGAGATCCGATCCGTCATGCTCGATCCCAGCCTGCTGCGCCAGCAACCCGCCGAACTTGCCGCCCGCCTGCGCGAAACGCGCGGCTACGAGCTCGATGCCGACGCGCTGGCCTCGCTGGAAGCCGAGCGCAAGCAGATCCAGGTCCGCACCCAGGAGCTGCAGAACCTGCGCAACACCCGCTCCAAGGCGATCGGCCAGGCCAAGGCCAAGGGCGAGGACGTCGCGCCGCTGCTGGCCGAGGTGGCCGGTTTCGGTGACGAGCTGAAGGCCTGCGAAGCGAAGCTGGAAGAGATCAAGGCGAAGCTCGACGCGATCGCCCTCGGCATTCCCAACCTGCCGCACGAGAGCGTGCCGGCCGGCGCCGACGAATCCGCCAACGTCGAACAGGGCCGCTGGGGCACGCCGCGCGACTTCGATTTCGAGGTCAAGGACCATGTCGAGCTCGGCGAGCGTCATGGCTGGCTCGACGGCGACACCGCCGCCAAGCTGTCGGGTGCGCGCTTCACCGTGCTGCGTGGACAACTCGCGCGCCTGCACCGGGCGCTGGCGCAGTTCATGCTCGACCTGCACACCGGCGAGCATGGTTTCGAGGAAACCAACGTCCCGCTGATCGTCAACGCCGACAGCCTGTACGGCACCGGTCAGCTGCCCAAGTTCGAGGAGGACATGTTTTCCACGCAACTGGGCGAGCATAAGCGTTACCTGATCTCCACCTCCGAGATCTCGCTGACCAACATCGTCCGCGACGAGATCGTCGACCCCGAGCGCCTGCCGCTGCGGATGACCGCGCACTCGCTGTGCTTCCGCTCCGAGGCCGGCAGCCACGGCAAGGACACCCGCGGCATGATCCGCCAGCACCAGTTCGAGAAGGTCGAGCTGGTCAGTATTGCCCGGCCCGAGGAGAGCTACGCCGAGCACGAGGCGATGACCCGCGCCGCCGAGGTGGTGCTGGAGAAGCTTGGCCTGCCGTATCGCCGCATGCTGTTGTGCAGCGGCGACATGGGCTTCGCCGCGACCAAGACCTACGACCTTGAGGTCTGGCTGCCGAGCCAGAGCACCTACCGCGAGATCTCCTCGATCTCCAACTGCGAGGCCTTCCAGGCCCGTCGCATGCAGGCCCGCTGGCGCAACCCGGAGACCGGCAAGCCCGAACTGGTGCACACCCTCAACGGTTCGGGTGTCGCCGTCGGCCGTTGCCTGATCGCGGTGATGGAAAACTACCAGAATGCCGACGGCTCGATCACGGTGCCCGAGGCGCTGCAGCCGTACATGGGTGGGCTGGACCGCCTGGCTTGAGGGTCGGGATGCGCGTGCCGCCACGCTCCGGGGCCGGAGCGTGACGGCGGCTGAGGTCAAAGGGACCGGAGTTTAAAGGTCGGACCATTCGCCTTCAGCGAGATCGAGCAGGGCGCCGGCATGCCTGAGCGTATCCAGCGCCTGGCTGCAACCCGCATAAGCCTTCTCCAGTGAACGGGTTGCCAGATTGCCCTGGCAGTCCAGCAAGCGCTTCGCGCTTACCTGCAGGTTTCTGCTTGCGGCGTCCTCGACGCTGCTGATGTAGCGTTCGAATCCGTCCAGCTGGGTCCGCCGACGCTCCTGGATGCGGGTGTCGATCTGACGGGTCAGCTCGGGCAGCCGCTTCCGGGCCTCGGCGAGCAACGCATCGGCGCGCCTCGTGTCCCCGTCCGGTAGCGCTTGCTTGATGTCTTCCAGCAGGAGTTCGACGTTGCCCCACGAGTGGTTGTTGACCTTGTACCCCCAGCCACCCAGGGGCACGCAACCGGGCAGGCACGAGAGGTGCTTGCCGTCGGCACCGATCCAGCTGCTTCCGTAGTTGGAGTACAGCTGGAGGTAGTGCGTTCCAAGTGCCGGCTCGTAGACGTGCCCGGCTTGGGTCTGGAATACCAGTTCGTTCCCATTGGGGCATCCCGCCTTGGGCACCCAGATTTCGACGGTCGAGTACAGGTCCGCCGAGGAAATGGTGTTGCCGTACTGGTCGACCCAGCGGTAGTAGGACGGGAGTGTCCAGCGCCGGCCGCAGGCGCTGTTGGGGATGGTCAGCTTGGTGTTGCCTTCGGCGAGGTCGCCGTATTCGAAGTAGCCGTTATTGTCGTCGACGTACCAGGCTTTGTAGGATGCGTCGGCATTGGCCGACAGCAAAAGGAGTCCGGCGGCGAGCAGGGTCGTGCAGGAAAGACGGGGGAAATGCATATGAATTCTCCGGTGTGGATGGGTGCGGAACCGGCAAAGGGGGCGCCGGTCGCATGGGTGTAGTCGCAATCGCGTGACAAACCCCGCCACCTTCCGGGCGGGAAAGCACTTTGGTGGGACTGGATTGCGAAACATGCCAGGGTGAAGAAACGGGCCCGCGATGCGGGCCCGTTGGCGTATCCGATGCCGACTGCGATGAGTGCGTCTTCGCGCCGGAGACGGGGTCGGAGTGCTGAACTCCGGACCGTTGTCGGTCCGGCCGCATCGGCATCGTGATCGGTCAGAACGAATTGATCAGAACAGGTTGCCGCTCGGCCAGGCGGATACGCCTTCGACGATTTCCTTCAGCAGATCGTTGATCTCGTCGGTGCCGCCATTGCCGGAGTTCGAGGTCGCCGCGTAGCCGAAGCCGTCGCTGCGGCGCCGATAGACAGCCTTGGTGCCGGCCATCGCACCGTAGTGCGCGTATGAATTGCTCAGTACGGTCTCGTGACGCATGAAGCGCAGCAGATCGATCGGCGTGGCGATCCAGCCGCCATGCGAGTCGAAGCGCTGCGGTTTGACGCTCGAGTACGCACCGTTGCCGTAGTACTTGACCTCGTTGGGCTTGCGGTCGGCCAGTTTGTCGCCGCCGATGACCATTCCGCTGGCGCCGGCCGGCTTGAGGATGGTGTCGCGCACGTAGGCTTCGTAGCTCTTGCCGCTGCGGGCTTCGATCACGCGTCCGAGCAGGCTGTAGCCGAAGTTGGAGTAGGTCTGGTCGCCCGGAAGTCCGGGATCGGTGCCGGGCGCGTAGCCGAGCGGATAGTTTTCCAGTGCCCACTCGATCAACCCTTTGTGGGTGGTTCCGGTGTAGGCGAACATCGGATCGCTGCCGTTGCCGTTCTTGTCGATCCGCAGGAAGCCGCCGCGGTGCCGGATCAGGTGATCGACGGTGATGTCTTCGATCTGCGTATTGTCCGACGGAGTCGCGTACTGGCCGCCAAGCACGCTGCGGCTGCCGAACACTTTCGAGTTCAGGGTCAGACTGGTGTCGTCGATCAGTCGCCGGGTCGCCACGACGGTGATCGGCTTGGACACGCTGGCGATACGGAAACGGTGCTTCGGCCCGACCGGCAGCCCCGCCTCGACGTCGGCCTGACCGAACCCCGCCGCGTACACCAGACGCTTGTCCTTCATGATCGCGATCGACATGCCCGGGATGTCTTTGGCCTTCATGTAGGCGCGCACCTTGTCGTCGATCAGCTTGAGGTCCTGCGGCTTGAACACGGTGTTCGTCCACAGGCCGTTGAAGCGCACGCCGCTGGCCGAGTTGAAGGCCTCGATGTACTGCGGCTCCCAGCTCTGGTAGGCGTAGTTGTCGAACACGTGCTGGTAGTGGGTCGCGGGGATGCCGTGCCGTGCCGACCACTGCGGGCCGCCAGTCTTGGTCCAGACTGCGGCGTAGCGGTCGCTGTTGCCCTGGCGGTAGCCGCTGACGACCTTGAGCCGGTAGCCCTTGCCGGTGAACTCGTTGAACGCCTGCTGATAACCGCCGGCGGTCAGTCCATGGCGAGCAACCCAGGCCGGCATGCTCTTCTCGAAGATGGCGGCGAATCGGGGCGAGCCGCCGACACTGAAGGCACTGACGTGCGACACCCCGTATCCCTGGCCGGACAGACTGGTGACCGCGGCCTGGTACTGGTCCGCGGTCAGATCGTGACGGGCCTGCCAGGCCGGGCCGCTGCTCTTTTGCCAGATCGCGGCATAGTAGGGCTTGCCGCCGACTTCGTAGCCGTTGACGTAGCTGAGCCGGTAGCCCTTGCCGGTGTAGTCGTTGAAGGCGGCCTGGTATTGCTGCGGGGTCAGGCCGTGGCGCGCGGCCCAGGCGGGACCTGCCTGTTTGCTCCACAACGCGGCATAGCGTGCTCCGCCGCCTTGCTCGTAGCCGGATACCGACATCAGCCGATAGCCCTTGCCGGTGTAGTTCTGGAAGGCCTGCTGGTATTGCGTGCCGGTCAACCCGTGGCGGGCAACCCACTCCGCGGCCGAGGCTGGTGTGGCTGAGGCCAGCAACAGGCCTGCGGTGGCCAATGCGGCGAATACGGCATATGTCCGGCGCCATCGCGATCGTGACTGGGCAATGGCTTGAATCTGGACCGGGGGGGAATGAACGTGGGCTTTCATCGGACTCTCCTTATCGAATTGGACGGTGCGTCCATGGCCCGGCTGCAGGCCGGCAATGGGTGCGCATCCAGGTAGTCGTGTTCCGCCGGCAATTCCCGCCACTTGCTGGGCTCGCCGGTCGACGGGGAATGGAAAACGGGCGCTCCGTGGAGCGCCCGTTCCATCTGCCTTACGTCATTTCCGCCATATGGCCGCGTAGCGTGCCGAGTTGCCGGAGGCGTAGCCGGTCACGTCGCGGGTGAGGTAACCGGCCTTTGTCGTAGCCTCCCACTCGCTCTGGTACTGGCTGCCGGTCAGGCCGTGGCGGGCCTTGTACGCGCCGTTGGCCTTGGAACTCCAGATCGCCGAAAAGTGCGGTTGCCCGCCATGTACGTAGGCATTGACGTAGACCAGCTTGCGTCCCTGCTGGGCATTGTCGTTGAAGGCCTGCTGGTACTGCGCAGCATTCAGTTGCGACTTGGATTGCCAGCTGCCGATGTCGGCTTTCTCGTACAGCGCGGTATAGCGGCGTTGGCCACCTGTGGAGACCACCGCGACATTGCGCGGCCGGTAACCCTGCTTGACCAGGGAATCGAGCTTGGCCTGGTGGGCGTTGGCATCGAGCCCGTGGTAGGCGGAGTAGGCCGGGCCGGACTGTTTGCGGAAGATCACCGCATAGCGAATGCCGGCCTTGCTGTTGTAGCTCTCGACCTGATGCGGGCGATAGCCCTGGCCGGTGTGCTGGTTGAAGCGCTGCTGGTACTGGCTGCCGGTCAGGCCGTGATACGCGACCCAGGCACCGCTGGCCGGACGGAAGATGGCGTTGTAGTAGACATTGCCGTTGACATCGAACCCGTCGACCCACTCCAGCATGTAGCCCGAGGCGACTGCCTGGTCGAACAGGCACTGGTAGTCCTGCGCCGGCACGCCGTGGCGCGCGACTTCCTTGGAGCCGGACTTGATCGTGCCCGGTACCTTGCGCGCGGTATAGGTCTGGCCGGCGGCGAAGACACCGTTGCCGATGCCGCAGATGCGCATGACACGGTTGCGCTTGCTGCCCGCATTGTCGTTGACGAAGCCGCCGACGGTGGTGATCGGGTCGGTGGCCCTGAGCATGGCGGCTTCCAGGTGCAGGTGATTTCCTCCTGCGCAGCCGACGTCGCTCTCGTCACCGAGATAGGTGCCTGCCTTGACGAACTGGCCCACCTTCAGTCCGGCCTTGCCGGTGGTCGAGCCCTTGGCCATGTGGCTGTACTTGGTCGACTCGCCGTTGGCGTGCTTGATCCAGACGTAGTTGTTCTTCTTCTCGCTTGCCGGCAGATCCTTGCAGTCAAGACGCTTGCTGAAGCTGTCCTCGATATGGGTGATATGGCCGTCGGCCGCAGCGGTGATCTTGTAGGTGCCACCACCCTGGCCACCCATGTCGTAACGCCCCTTGGGCGTGTGCGTGTTGTGGTCGCGGCTGACCCTGACCTTGGTCCCGTCGGAATAGGGGATCCGGTAGATGCCCTTGGACTTCTCCATCGGGACGATGGCGAGTGCAGCCGGCCCGGGAGCCGGGTCATCGGCAAGGACCGGAGTGCTTGCCAGCAGCACACATGTGCCGAGCCAGAGGACGTGGCGGTGGATGATCGAATGGTTCATTGCCGTACTCCGATATGGACGGGTGCGAAGCGGGGACGCGCGCGTCTTGCCGGCCGCATGGGAGTAGTCGTCGGCGGCGATGGAATTCCGCCACCTTCTTGCCCGGATGCTTCTCTTCCCTCCTGCTACGATGCCCCGATGCCGGGTTCCGGCAGGCACCCTCGGAGCACCGCCCAAGGGCGGCGACGCCCCTGATGTCGTGACATGGCCTGAACCTGAACCGTCGCAGCATGGGCATGGCGGGATCCGGCCGCGGTTTCCGCGGTATGCCGGTGAAGCGTGGCGATCTCCGTTGCGCATGTCCCGACAAGGAGGGCATACATGTCCAGAACGACCCGAATCGCGGTAACGGCTATTGCAGCCATCGGCCTGGCTTTCATGGGCGGCGTCGCCGCGCAGGAGCAACCGGGGCAGGATCAGGATGATCCGCAGGAGCCGACGGTCCACCCCGATCGTCCCGCATCCGAACCGGAGCCCGAGAGCGTGCACCCCGACCGCCCCCAGTCGGAGCCGGAACCCGAGAGCGTGCATCCCGACCGCCCCCAGTCGGAGCCGGAACCCGAGAGCGTGCACCCGGATCGTCCGCAAGCGGAATCCGAGAGCGTGCACCCGGACCGCCCGAAGTCGCTGCCGGCGAACAGCCGGATCGCGCCGATGCCGAATCCGAGACCCAGCGTGCATCCCGACCGCCCTGCGCAGATGCCGGCCGAGCTGGGACCGCCGCGCTGCCCGAACGGCTGGAAGCCGGTGCCCCCGGGCGTCAATCCGGCTCTGCGCTGCCTGCCCGACCGCTACGTCGCCGCGCTCGGCAGGCCCGCTGTCGCCAAGGTGAAGGTGGAGCCGTGCCCGAGGGGCTGGACGGAACTGTCGGTGCAGGAGAACGCGATCATGCGTTGTCAGCCGCCGATGACGGCCTTCCGCCCGGGCGGTGTTCCGGGTCAGCTCGAGTGTCCGCAGGGCTGGAGCGTGGCTCCGCCGGACGTGGCGCTGTTGCGCTGCCTGCCGAACCAGATCGTGGCCAACACCGGCAGGCCGGCGGCTCCGGTGCCGCCGATCGGCTGCCCCACGGGCTGGAAGCCGGTGCCGAAGGAAGTCAACCGGATGATGCGCTGCATGCCCGATCAGCTGGCGGCATCGCCGCGCGGCAATTGAGAGCCTGTTCCTGAGAGCCCGTTCTCCTGAGAGCCTGCTCCCGCTAGTCCGTGGTCCGGGTTGCCACCAGCGCCCGGGCCACATCTTCAGTGCGTGCGTCGTCGCTGCCGTAGGCGGCGCTGCGTATCCGCAAGGCTTCTTCGAGCAGGGCGATGGCATCGGCACGCGCGCCGCGCTCGGCTAGCAACACAGCGAGCGGCAGCAGCGCTCCGGCCAGTTGCGGATGGCCGGACGGCAGGCGCAGGCGGTAGATCTCCACCGCCTGCTGCAATTCGGCTTCGGCTTCCTCTTCCCGCCCCTGTTGATGCAGGACGATGCCGAGGCGGGTGCGGATGTCGGCCACCCGGTCGTGATCGTCGCCGTAGTAGCCGCGCTGACCATCGAGCGCCTCGCGATAGAGGCGTTCGGCCTCGGCCGGCTGATCGCGGGTGTGTGCCAGCTCGCCGAGATTGGAGATGGTCGAGGCACGCCAGGGGTGGCCCGGGGCATAGGTGGACAGCGCCTGCTGGTAGAAGTCGTACGCGGCGTCGAGGTCGCCTGCATCGGCGCGTACCTGGCCGAGGTCGTTGAAGTTCATCGCCACGTACAGATGGGTCGGCCCCAGGGTTTCGATGCGGATGTCCAGGGCCTGCCGCAGCAACGCTTCGGCCTCGTCGAAACGGCGCTGCGTGCGCAGCACCCGCGACAGGTTGTTCATCACCGTGGCGACGTCCGGATGCCGGTCGCCGCGGCTGCGCGCGATCAGCTCCAGCCCTTCGCGGTACAGCGCCTCGGCCGAGTCGTATTGGCCCAGGTTGTTGCGCAGCACGGCCAGGTCGGACAGGTTGGCCGCAAGTTGTGGATGGGTAGGCGGCAACAGGCGCCGGCGGATTGCCAGCGCCTCGGTCAACAACGGTTCGGCGGCGGCATAGTTGCCGGTGAGGCGGATCGCCATGCCCAGCTTGACCAGGCTGTCGGCGACATCGGGATGCTCGTCTCCAAGCAGCTCGCGGCGCATTGCCAGCGCGTCCCGGTGGACGTGCTCGGCTTCCCGGTAGCGGGTGGACAGGGTCAGGTTGAAGCCGAGGTCGGACAGGGTATCGGCGATATCGGCGTGCGGCTCGTCAAGTGCCGGGCGGTAGATCGCCAGCGCCTCGCGCAACAGAGTGTCGGCCTGGTCGTGTTCGCCACGGTCGCGATGCAGCCGTCCCTGGCTGCGCAACGCGCGAGCCAGCGGCAGGGGATCGATGTCGGTGCGTTTGCGCGCGATTTCCAGCGCCTGCGCGAACAGCGGAGCGGCACGGTCGTACTCGCCCAGCTGCAGGTAGGCGGTGCCGATGGTGTCCATCAGCTGGACCTGCACATCGGGCTGTCCGGTGAGTTCGCGCTCGATGCCTTCCCAGCCCCGATCGAGCAGTTCGCGCGCGCTCAGCTGCATGCCACCGGAGCGTTCCGGGTCGGCGCCCTCGAACAATCTCAATGCCAATGCCTGCACCTGCCGGGCCTTGGTCGCCTCGGCGCGGGCTCGATCGCGTTCATGTGCGATGGTGGCGGCCTGGTGGGTCACGGTGACGGCGTAGACGACAAGCAATCCGAGCATCGCTGCCGAAGCGGCCACGCCGAACGGGTGCCGGCGCACGAACTTGCCGGTACGGTAGGTGATGCTTTCCGGGCGCGCCTGCACGGGACGGCGCTGGCGCCAGCGCTCGATATCATCGACCAGTGCGGCGACCGAGGCGTAGCGGCGTTCCGGTTCCTTGCGCAGGGCCTTGAGCACGATGTTGTCGAGGTCGCCGCGCAGCCGTCGCCGCAACGCCGCGGGTGTGGTGCCACGCGCTGTGGAGGCGGCTTCGTCGCCTTCGACGCGCTGGCTGGGGCGGGGTGGTTCGGCTTTGAGGATGCTGCGTTCGAGTGCGGCCTGACTGTCCGCAGTCTGCGCATGCTGGCCGGTCAGCAACCGATACAGCAGCAGGCCGAGCTGGTAGACGTCGGTCGCGGTGGTCGCCTGTTCACCGCTTATCTGCTCCGGGGCCGCGTACTCCGGCGTGAACACACGGATGGCGGTGCGCGTGAGCGGCTGCAACGCAACATCGGCGTCCCCAAGTACCTTGGCGATGCCGAAATCGAGCAGTTTCGCTTCGCCGCCAGCGGTCACCACGGTGTTGGATGGCTTGATGTCGCGGTGGACGATCAGATGGCGATGTGCGTGGGCGACGGCTTCGCAGACACGGGTGAACAGTTCCAGTCGCCGTTCGATGGCGAGCTGGCGCGCATCGCACCAGTCGTCCATCGGCTCGCCTTCGATGTACTCCATGACCAGATAGGGCCGGCCGTCGCCATCACGGCCGCCATCGAGCAGGCGGGCGATGCCAGGGTGGTTGAGCGAAGCGAGGATCTGTCGCTCCTGTTCGAAACGGCGCAGGAATTCGTTGGAGCCCAATGCCAGGTGCAGGCGCTTGAGTGCGCCAAATTGCTGGAACCCGCCCTGGGTCCGTTCTGCCAGGTAGACCGTGCCCATACCGCCATGGCCAAGCCGTCGCAGCAAGCGCCACTGCCCGACCTCACGGCCGCTGGCATCTTCGTCCGCTTGTGTGTCGCCGTGATCCTGCGACGCGGCTACAGCCCGGTACAGGGCGCCGCCGCGGAGTGCGTCGGGATCGAGTTGCGGGGCGTCCATCTCCGCCAGCCGAAGCAGTTCCTCGACCTCCGCGCGCAGGCCCGGTTCATCGGCCGCCTGCTGTTCGAGAAAGGCGGCACGAGCGTCGACCGGCAAGTCCAGCGCCTGCTCGAACAGGGCATCGATACGCTGGCGTGGATCGGGACTGGCCACCGGGCTTTTCTCCCAGGACTCTAGGCCAAAGCCTTGAGTAGCCAGGCGCGGGCACGCATCCAGTCGCGTTGCACCGTACGCAGCGAGGAGTCGAGCGCGCGGGCGGTTTCCTCCTCGGTCATGCCGGCAAAGTAGCGGCACTCGACCACGCGGGCCAGACGCTCGTTGAAGGCTTCGAGTCCCCTCAATGCATCGTCGATCGCGAGCACCAGTTCCGACTCGCTGTCGGCGGCGACCATGTCGGCCTCCAGCGTCAGCGGGGCGATGCCACCGCCACGCTTGGCGGCCTGGCGATGGCGGGCGTAATCGACCAGAATCCGCCGCATCGCGCGTGCGCAGATCGCGAAGAAATGGCCACGGTCCTGCCAGTCGACGCTGTCGACATCGACCAACTGCAGGTAGGCCTCCTGTACCAGTGCGGTGGTGTCGAGTGTCTGCCCGCGCCGCCCGGCCCGGGCCAACTGGCCGCGGGCGATGATACGCAGGCGCTCGTACACCAGCGGGACCATGCGGTCGAAAGCCTCGCGGTCGCCCCGGTGGTGACGCTGTAAAAGCTGCGTGATGTCGCTGGATTCGTCCATGCGCTGCCCCGTGTTTGCCGGAGCATAGCGCGCGCGACGATTACCGGGGGTGTTGGATGCGCTACGCGGCCTTGTCCAGCGCCATCGGACGTGGGATCGAACGATGCGCTTCAGCCATTGCATCAGCACGATGCTGCGGCGAGTAGGCGACGCCCTCGGCACGCACGAACTCGACGTCGTCGATGCCGAGGAAACCGAAAACCTGGCGCAGGTAGGGCTCCTGGAAATCGGTCGGAGCTCCACTATGGATGCCGCCGCGGCCACTGGCGATGATCACCTTCTTGCCACCGGCCAGGCCGAGCGGGCCGGTCTCGGTGTACTTGAAGGTCTTGCCGGCGATGGCGACGCGGTCGATCCAGGCCTTCAGCGTCGATGGAATGCTGAAGTTGTACATCGGCGCACCGATCACGATCACGTCCGCAGCGAGGAACTGCTCCAGCACGCGGCCGGCTTCGGCGGCCTCGTCGGCATCGGCCCGGGCCAGCGAGCCGCCGGTGAGGTGGGGCAGGGGGGCCGCATCGAGGTCGCGGTATTCGACCTGGATGTCCGGGAAGGACTCACGCCAGCGCCCGGCGACGGCGGCGGACAGTTCACGGGTGACCGAGTTGGCGCCCAGGGCGCTGGAGTCGATGTGCAGGAGCTTCATGGCGGGCCTCGATTGGTCGGGTGCGGCAGGTGCCGCGGTGAGGTCACTCTATGATGTTGCAATTTCGGGATTAATATAGGTAAATGCCACGAATCGTTCTATTTTCGGAAATATGGCCATGTACGATCTCAACGACCTCTACTACTTCGCGATGGTGGTCGAGCATTCAGGTTTCGCCGCCGCCGAGCGTGCCCTCGGCATCCCCAAATCGCGCCTGAGCCGTCGGATCAGCCAGCTCGAGACCGACATGGGCGTACGCCTGTTGCAACGTTCCACGCGCCGCTTCGCGGTGACCGATGTCGGCAACAGCGTCTACCGCCATGTCCAGGCGATGCTGGCCGAAGCGCAGGCCGCGCGCGAGGCGGTGGACCGGCTCAGTGCCGAACCGCGCGGCGTGATCCGGGTCAGCGTGCCGGTCAGTGCGGCGCAGCAGATGATGCCGAAGTTGCTGCCCGAGTTCCTGGCCCTGCATCCGAAGGTGCGGGTGCAACTGCACGTCACCAACCGGCGCGTGGACGTGATCAACGAGGGCATCGACGTCGCCCTGCGCGTGCGTTCGCGACTCGATGACGACGGCAGCCTGGTGATGCGCAGCTTCGGCCAGATCCAGGAGTTGCTGGTCGCCAGTCCCGACTATCTGCGCAAGATGGGGCGTCCGGGCGATCCCGACTCCCTGGCCGACCACATCACCCTGAGCATGGATGAGGACGAAGCGCGCCAGCGCTGGGAACTGCACGGACCCGATGGTGCGGTGCGCCGGGTCGAGATCAAGCCGCGCGTGGCCGGCTTCGACTTCCCGATGCTGATGGCGCTGGCCAAGCAGGGTGTGGGCATCACCATGCTGCCGGAGACGATCTGCTCGGAGGCTGTCCGCAACGGCGAGCTGGAGGTGGTGCTGCCGGACTGGCGCCTGCCGCAGGGCATCTTCCACGCGGTGTTCGCATCGCGCCGCGGCATGCTGCCAGCGGTACGGGTGTTCATCGACTTCCTCGCCGAGAAGGTGCCGGGTCTGGTCGAGGCCGATCGCCTGCAGTGTGTCGACATCAAGGGCCGCCCCTGCAGCCAGGAGGAAACGCTCGAGCTTGCCCGCAACGCGATACCGGCAAAGGCCTGAGCGGACCCATCCGCCAGATACGCAAAACGCCCCTTTCGGGGCGCTCTGCGTATCTGGCGGATGGGGTGGGATTCGAACCCACGAACGGTTGCCCGTTGCCGGTTTTCAAGACCGGTGCCTTCAACCACTCGGCCACCCATCCATTGATTGTTGCCGGCCGGAGATGCGGCCGAAGCGCCGTATTGTCGCACGAGCGGGGCGCGATCCCTATACCCCGGAAACGCGCACGTGCGGTTGTCGGACCTTGATGAGAACTCCGTGCCGCGGGCCTGAGTCCATCCCACCCCCGCTTTCAGAGGACATGCGCGCCGTTTTGCGTATCGTGTGTACCAGCCCGCAAATGGAGTTGACGCATGACCGCAACCATCCCCGGCCCCGACGGCAAACCGCGATGCCGCTGGTGTGCCGCCTCGCCGCAGTTCTTCGACTACCACGACCACGAGTGGGGCTTCCCGGTCGATGACGACCGGCGCCTGTTCGAGAAGCTGTGTCTGGAAGGTTTCCAGTCCGGCCTGAGCTGGCGCACCATCCTTGCCAAGCGCGAGAACTTCCGCACGGCCTTCCATCGGTTCGATTTCACCCGTATCGCCCGATACGACGAGCGCGATGTCGAGCGCTTGCTGACGGATGCCGGCATCGTGCGCCATCGCGGCAAGATCGAAGCGGTGATCAACAACGCCGGGCGGGCGGTGGAGCTCGCCAGGCAGGAAGGCTCGCTGGCGGCGTATTTCTGGCGCTGGGAGCCGAACCCCGCATCGCTCGCGAGCCCGCAGACCGCTTCGACCTCGCCGGCGTCGGTCGCGATGTCGAAGGACCTCAAGAAACGCGGCTGGCGCTTCGTTGGCCCGACCACCGCCTACGCCTTCATGCAGGCGATGGGACTGATCAACGATCACGTCGAAGGTTGCGTGACCCGGACCCAGGTCGAGCGGGCGAGGGCGGCATTCAGACTGCCCGGTGCGTAAGCGCAAGGGAATGGGGGACGTCCGCGGAGTGCCGCAGTGACCAAGATACCCCGGGGACAGGTCAGTCGTTCGCGCCTGTGGTTCCGCCTTCCGCATCCCAATTCCGCAATGCCACTTCGACCACGTCGATGCCGCGAGCGACGGCCTCCGGGTCGACAGCCGCGAGCGTGTCGCCGTCGCTATGGATCACCTCCATCACTTTTGGTACCTGGCCGGGCGTGTCGCCCTTGTACATGGCGAGAATGCCGGCGATTTCGTCGGCGTCGACCAGCGAATACGAGTTCGCCGGCCATCCGGCCTTGAGGAAGGCTTCGTGATCGGTCGGCGGGTATTGCCCGCCTGTGGTCAGGCCCAGACCGGCGGCATTGGCGGCGGTACGGGTGGAGACGGTGAGCGGCGAGTCGGGATCGGGCGTCATCATCCACAGCGTGTCGCCCCAACCGAACACATCGAAATTGACGTAGAGCACCGGCTGTTCGCTGCCCTGGGCAATATGTGCGCGGGAGCCGAGCAGGCCACGCTCCTCCAGGTCCCAGAATGCGATTGCGACCTGATGGCGGACCAGCGGCTGTTGTCGGAAGCGTTCCGCCAGCGCCAGTACCACCGCGCTGCCGGAGGCGTTGTCGGTCACGCCGTCACCGGCATCGACCTTGTCGAAGTGGGCGCCAAGCAGGAGCACCGGAGCGTCGGCCGGGCCGCCGATGTCGGCAAGGAGGTTTGCACCACGAAAGCCATCGATCTCGAAATCCTGTCGTCTCCAGTCGATGCCCAGCGTATCGAGCCGTTGCACGATGGCCTGGCCGCGCCCGCCGTTGTCGCCGCCAGCGGCGATCGCGGTTACGGCGGCCTGCCAGCCGGAAGCGGCTGGCGAGAGCGCGGGTGCCGGGTGCGATACAGGTCGGCTGGCGCAGGCGGTGAGCAGTACGAGGACCGCGGTGGCCGTGAAGGCATTGAGATGGCGCATGCGTCTGGCGTGGTCGATTGGATGCCGCAGTGTGATGCATCCGGAGTACTTCCCGCACGGCCCGGCTTGCATGTGGCCGGGCGGGCACGTAGCCTCGCAGGTGGACGGGGAGGCCGTACCACAAGGGCAGCTCCGCAGGGGCCAACGGAGGGCAGGGGAATGACCATCCGGGTTTTCATCGTCGACGACCATGCACTGGTGCGCTCGGGCATGCGCATGATCCTGTCGTCGGAAGTCGATATCGAAGTGATCGGCGAGGCCGAGGACAGCGAGCAGGCATTGCCCGAGATCCGCAGGCTCAAGCCCGACGTGGTGCTGTGCGACCTGCACATGCCGGGCATGAGCGGGCTCAAGCTGACCGAACGCATCGTCGGCGGCGACCTGTCGCGGGTGATCATCGTGTCGGTGCTTGAAGACGGGCCGATGCCGCGCCGCCTGCTGGAAGCCGGGGCCTCGGGTTACGTCGGCAAGGGCGGCGACGCGACCGAGCTGCTGAGTGCGGTGCGTGACGTGTCCCGTGGCAAGCGCTATCTCGCCAGCAGTGTCGCTCGCCACCTGGCGATGGAAGGTCTGGTGGCCGGGCAGTCGCCGTTCGATGGCCTCACTGTGCGCGAGCTGGAGGTGGCGATGCTGCTGGTGCAGGGCATCCGCCAGGACGAAATCGCCAGGCGCCTGAGCCTGAGTCCGAAGACGGTGTACACCCACAAGTCGAGGCTGTTCGACAAGTTGGGGGTCGAGGATACCGTCGGCCTGGCCCGGCTGGCCGGGCAGTACGGCCTGGTGGACCCGGCCGCCGCACTGTAAGCGGCGCTTCGCGCAAAAGCGATCCGCGCCGCGCGCTTAGAGCGGGAAATACGCCCAGCGGAGGCGTCCCCCCAGCAAAAAAGGTTCTTCGTCCAGTCGAGGGGAAAGCACCAGGTCTGTCGGATGGTTGGGGCGCCGGGGGCGCAGGCCCTTGGATGCGAATGTCCCCCGGCACCGGCCAGGGCCGGCTTTGCGTTTCAGCGTGGCCGCGCGATCCGATGCGAGCTGTCAGCCTTGACGGCGATATCAAGGAGGAGGCCGCCGCCACGGGCGGCGGCCGGGGGACATTCGCCGTCAAGGCCGGCAGCTCGCGTCGGGGCGGCGAGAACCGGTAATCGAACGCAAGCGATAGCGCTTACGCCTTCGCTGTAGGCGAGCTCCTCCTCCCTTGGGAGAAGAACCCCCAAAAAAAACAGGCCGCCCGAAGGCGGCCCGTTCTGTCTGCGTGGTAGCCGCGCCGGTCAGGCGTGACGCTTGTCGGCGTCCTGCGTGTCCTCGGCCGATCCGGTTTCCGGTTCGGCCGCGGCTTCGTCCTCTGCCGTCGGTTCCGCCTCGAACAGGCCGACCTGGCGGGTATCCGCTTCGGCCGGTGACTGCACGGGGGCCTGGATCCTGGCAACCGATTCCTCACTGACGTCGGTGTTGCCGACGACCGCAAGGCTTGCCGGAGGCGCCAGCGGCTGCACGGGCTGCACCGGGGCCGGCTGCTCGTCGACAAGCTGTTCGTCGACACGCTGCTCGTGGACGGACACTTCTTCAACGGACGCTTCTTCTGCGGTCGCTTCCTCGACGAGCGGACCGCCGGTAGCAGACGGCTCTTCAGCCGCTTGCGTCGCCGTCTGTTCGCTGGTGGCAGATGCAACATCCGAAACTGTGGCAGGTGCCGGAGAATCGGCTTCGGCTTCGGCTTTGACTGCCGGCGGTGCGGGCGCCTTGTCGTCATCCGCTGCCAGCTCGGCAATGGCCGCGGTCGGCGTGGTTTCAACGACCTTGTCGCTGGCGAACGATGTCGGCTCGGTGCCGGTTTTGGCGGCGGGCAGCTCGATATCGTCGAAGTCGAACTCCGGCTGGTCGCGATTGACCGCAGCGATCGGGGTGTCTTCGATTTGCTCCGGCTGCATGCGTGCTGGAGCAGCCTTGACGGCCGTGGTCACAACGGCAGCGCTTTCAGCGGTCTGTTTGTCGCTGTTGTCGTCGTGGGTTTTGTTGTCGCCGGCATCGGCATCGGCAACGCCGTCGGAGCCCCCCTGTGAATCATCGCCCGAACTTTCGTTGCCGCTGTCGGCGGCGATAGCGCCGCCAGTGGCGGTGCTGCCGCGGCGACGGCGACGGCCACCGCGACGCCCACGGCGGCGCCTGCCCGTGCCTTCGCCGGTATCGTCACCGTCGGTTGCCGCATCGGGGGCCGCGAGCTGCGTGTCCTTGACGTTCTGTGTGTCCTTGACGTTGCTGGCATCAACGGAGGCCGGGGCAACGGAAGCAACTACTGCTTCCGCAGCAACCGGTGCGGCGACGGCGGCGGAGCCCTTGTCGGCCCCGGTCGCTGACGATGGCGTTGCTGGCGTATCCGCCTTGGTCCGGGCGTCGTCCTGCTTGTCCCTGTCCCGGGTGCGCGACTTGCGTCCACCACGGTTGCTGCCTGCAGCTTGCTCCTTGTCGTCCTGCTTCGGTTTCTGACTCTTGCCGGCACGCGTCTGGGCGGCTTCCTTCTGGGCCTCGTCCCAGGCGGCCTGTTGGTCGGCCGTACGCTCGGGCTTGCGCTCGCTACCGCGACCCTGGCCGCGGCGCTGGTCTTCGCGACGCTGCTCGCCCCGATGGCTCTTGCCACCACGGCGACCGCTTCCATTGCGAGCGTCGGCCCGCTGCTCGCCACGGCCATCATCGCGGCTGCGCTTTTCAACGGGCCTGGTCTCCGGCCTGGCAGTCTCGACCGCTTTGCTGCCACGGAAGAAACGCAGGATGCGCTCGACCATGCCGATCGAATGGGTCGGCGCCTGCACGACTGGGGCGGGAGGCGTTGCCGGCACCTCGGCTTCGCGTGGCTCACGCACCGGGGCCGGGCGGGTCGGTTTGACCCCGGTCACCGCCGGTGCGGCAGGAATATTCAGATGCGCCTTGGTCAGCGCGTGGGTCGGCAGCTTGCGCGGAGTGCCGCGGCGGTAGCTGGGCTTGCTGGTTTCTTCTTCGAGCTCGTTCTCGCGGATGCGGGTGACCTCGAAGTGCGGAGTGTGCAGCTGCTCATCGGCCACGATCAACACCGGCGCACCGTGGCGCTGCTCGATCTCGATCAGTGCGCGGCGCTTTTCGTTGAGCAGGAAGGTCGCGATCTCGGTCGGTGCCTGCACCAGCACCTGGCCGGTGTTGTCCTTCATCGCATGCTCTTCGGCCAGGCGCAGGATCGACAACGACAGCGATTCGACACTGCGCATGCGGCCATGGCCATCGCAGCGTGGGCAGACGATCTGGCTGGATTCGCCCAGCGACGGGCGCAGGCGCTGACGGCTCAGTTCGAGCAGGCCGAAGCGCGAGATGCGGCCGACCTGGACCCGCGCACGGTCCTGCCTGAGTGCCTGGGCCAGGCGGTTCTCGACATCGCGCTGATGGCGGTTGGACGACATGTCGATGAAGTCGATCACCACCAGGCCGCCGAGGTCGCGCAGGCGCATCTGGCGGGCGACTTCCTCGGCCGCCTCCAGGTTGGTATTGAACGCGGTCTCTTCGATGTCGCCGCCCTTGGTGGCGCGGGCGGAGTTGACGTCGATCGCGGTCAGCGCTTCGGTCTGGTCGATCACCAGCGCGCCGCCGGAGGGCAGGCGGACCTCGCGCTCATAGGCGCTCTCGATCTGCGATTCGATCTGGAAACGGTTGAACAGCGGGGTGTCGTCGGTGTAGTGCTTCAGCTTGCGCAGGTTGTGCGGCATCACCAATTCGACGAACTCGCGCGCCTCGGCGTACATCTCGTCGGTGTCGACCAGGATCTCGCCGATGTCCGGGCGCATGTAGTCGCGCAGGGCGCGGACGATCAGCCGCGATTCCTGGTAGATCAGGAACGGCGAGGGCTTGCTCAGCGCAGCGTCGGTGATCGCCTTCCAGATGCCCAGCAGGTAATCCAGATCCCACTGCAGGTCTTCGGCGTCGCGGCCGACGCCGGCGGTGCGGATGATCACCCCCATGTCGTCGGGAATCGCCAGCGAGTCCATCGCCTTCTTCAGCTCGGTGCGGTCGCTGCCCTCGATCCGGCGCGAGACGCCGCCGGCGGTGGGCGAGTTCGGCATCAGCACCATGTAGCGGCCCGCCAACGAGATGAACGTGGTCAGGGCGGCGCCCTTGTTGCCACGCTCCTCCTTGTCGACCTGCACGACCACTTCCTGGCCTTCGCGCAGCAGTTCGCGGATCGTCGCCTTGTTGTGGTCGACGCCGGACTGGAAGTAGTCGCGGGAGATTTCCTTCAGCGGCAGGAAGCCGTGGCGCTCGGCGCCGTACTCGACGAAGGCGGCTTCCAGGGAGGGCTCGAGGCGGGTGATCTTGCCCTTGTAGATGTTCGACTTCTTCTGTTCGCGTGACGGCTGTTCGATGTCGATGTCGTACAGGGTCTGGCCGTCCACGATTGCAACGCGCAGTTCTTCGGCCTGCGTTGCGTTGATCAGCATTCGCTTCATTGTTGCGTTCCTCGCGCGCTCCTGCGCGTGGTCGGTGCGGAATGCATATGCATTCTGCAACCGCGGAACGCCATGGCGTTTCGCCTCTGGACACTGCGTCCATGCCGTCGCCACGCACGGGGCGGGCGCCGGCAAGGTTTCAATTTCCAGCGCTACGACACCACGGCACGCCGCGGGAGCGCTTGTTATTGCTTCCGGTTGGAGTCCCGGTGGTGCAGGTACGGGTAGTGCCTGTGCCCCCGGGACGGGGATCCGGCGGCGCTTCCGGACAGGCCGTCGCGCCACGCGGGTGTGTTCTAGTCAGAATGGTCTATCTGGGTGGTCAATCCGGGTGGAACTGGCGGTTTGACCCGCCCGGCGAGTGCGGGTTCCGCCGTCCGCCCTTGCTAACATGGCGGCCTCGAACCGGTAGTGATCGGTTCGTGGCTTGCCATCGCACGCGGAGCGGATTCGCAGAAGGGTCGCTGCCATGGATCGAACCCCGGCGCCAGAACCTGCCCTTGCGGGGCAGGTCGGTTGGGGGCGGTCCGGGCATGCCCGGGCAGCGACTTCCTGCGAAATCAAAACCTTAGCTCGCGTCGCGAGTGTATCAGATAAGCCCTGTCAAATGCCTCGTTCAGACGCCCCAAGTCCAGCAAGCGGTTCACCCAGCCCATCCTCAAGCGGCGCCCGCATCGTCCGGGTTCCTGATGATCGCGATGGCCAGCGACTCGACAATTTCCTTGCCGGCCACCTGAAAGGCGTGCCGAAGTCGTTGATCTACAAGCTGGTTCGCTCCGGACAGGTGCGGGTCAACGGCGGCCGGGCCAAAGCCGAGCGCAAGCTCGCCGGCGGCGAAGAGGTGCGGATCCCGCCGGTCCGTGTCGCTGAAACCGGTGAGACGGCGCCGCCGCCGAAGGGGTTCCTGGCGGCCATGGAGGCGGCGATCGTGTTCGAGGATTCCCGTCTGCTGGCGATCAGCAAGCCGGCCGGCGTCGCCAGTCATGGCGGCAGCGGAATCAGCCACGGCGCGATCGAAACCCTGCGCGCGCTCCGCCCCGGGCAGACGCTGGAGTTGGTGCACCGGCTCGATCGCGATACCTCCGGCCTGCTGGTTGTGGCCAAGAAGCGCTCGGCCCTGATCGAACTGCAGGCGTTGTTGCGGGAAGACCCTGCCGTCAAGGGGCAGCGGATCGCCAAGCGTTATCTGACCCTGCTTGCCGGGCGGATGCCGGATGGTGTGATGAGCGTGGACGCGCCATTGCACGTCGGCCTGCGGCAAGGTGGCGAGCGGCACGTGCAGGTGAATCCCGGCGGCAAGCCGTCACTGAGCCATTTCAGCGTGATCGAGCGCCGCGGCGGGCAGTCCTACTGCGAGGTGAGGATCGAGACCGGCCGCACCCACCAGATCCGCGTGCACGCCCAGCACATCGGCCACCCGGTCGCGGGCGACCCGAAATACGGCAATGCCGACATCAATCGGCGCCTGCGCGAACAGGCCGGGTTGAAGCGGATGTTCCTGCACGCCTCGACGCTTGAGTTCGCACTGGACGATGGCAGCACGCCGTACCTGCTCAACGCCCCGTTGCCATCGGAACTGACGGAAGTCCTGGATCGACTCGGCTGAAAAAAGTGCTTGCGGGCCGTTGGCTCGCAAACACCCCGAACGCGCGGTGGCCGAGGCGTGCCTGTCAGAGCTGGTCAGGCGCGCGCGTTTCGCGTTCCAGGCACAGCTCGGACGGCTCTTCGGGCGGAGTGAAACTCATCGGCACCTGGATCGTCTGCGATACCGGCTTGCCGCGATGCGTGGCCGGCTTGAACTCCCACTCGCGCACTGCGGCCTGGGCCGCCTCGTCCAGCGCCGGGACGCCGCTGCTATTGGCGACGAGGATTTCAGTGGCCCGGCCCTCCGGGCCGATGACCACCTGCATCACCACCTGGCCGCCGATGTCGTCGCAGGCCTGTTCCAGCGGATAGTCCGGCGGCGGGGTGCGGACGGCGGCTACCTCGGTCGTGGGCTGATCCGGATCCGCCGGTGGCGGCGGCGCCCGGCAGCCGGTCACCGCAACTGCGGCGATGGATATCAGGACAAGCGTGACTTGCTGTTTCATGATGACCTCCCGATCGTCGGGGGTTCGGGGAAAGTGCGCTGTCAGTCGGCCAGATTGTCGGCCTTGGCCGCGCAGATGAAGTCGTTCTCGCTCAGGCCGCCGACATCGTGGGTGGAGAAACGGACCACGCAGCGGTTGTAGTGCACGCCCAGATCGGGGTGGTGGTCCTCGCGATGGGCGACGAAGGCCAACGCGTTCACGAATGCCATCGTCTCGTAATAATTGTCGAAGTTGAAGGTCTTGGTCAGCGCATGGCTGTTTTCGACCAGTTCCCAGCCGGGCAGTTGCGGCATCAGTTCGCGGATGCTCGCTTCGTTGAGCCGGTGCTCCTTGCCGCGGCGTGGGATGCAGTGGGCCTGGGCGAGGGGGATGAGGTCGTTCATGGCGGGCGGATCCTGTCGGGCGGTTCTCGTGTCCGGGCGGGCGATGCCCGGATGAACGGAGTATGTGCGGATGACGGCCGTGCGGCATGCGCGGCGCCATACGGGGTTTACCCCGCTAGAATAGCCCCATGATCCAGATTTCCGAATCCGCGCAGTCGCATTTCCGCAAGCTGATCGAACGCGAGGCCCTGCCGGGCCTGGGCGTGCGGCTGTCGGCGGTTCGTCCGGGCACGCCGCAGGCTGACGTCCGCCTCGAGTTCGCCGAGCCGGGCGACCTGCACGGCGACGAGTGGGCGGTGGACTGCGAGGGCTTCACCTTGTGGCTGGACGGCTCCAGCACGCGCTATCTCGATGGCGCGCAGATCGATTACGAGATCAGCAACACTGGCGGCCAGTTGCAGATCCGGGCACCGAAGATCAAGGGCGAGGCGCCAGACGGATCGGCCTCACTGGTCGAACGGGTGCGCTGGGTGGTCGAGCAGGAGGTCAATCCGCAGCTCGCCCAGCATCGCGGTCACGTTGCAGTCGAGGAGGTGACTGCCGAAGGCGAGGTGTATCTGCGTTTCGGCGGCGGCTGCCATGGTTGCGGCATGGTCGATGTCACCCTCAAGCAGGGCATCGAAAAGACGTTGATGTCCAAGGTGCATGGAGTGACGGTGGTGCGCGACGCGACCGATCACGAAACCGGCACCGCACCCTACATTTCCCGCTGAGCACGGCGCGGCCGGGATGTTCTCTGCCGCCGATCTGATCCAGGCCGTGCAGCGCAGGCTGCGCCTGACACAATGGCGTCTGAATCCACCAGGCCAGTTTCCGCCCGGATGGGACGAGTGGCTGGCGCGGATGCGCGAGTTGCCCGGCGCAGTCACCGGAGCCACGGCAGAGGCCATGCTGGCCGTGCTGCTGGCCCGCCCGGCGGTCCGGTTGCCATCGCAGCCGATGGCAGAACTGACGCGCTGGCAGGCGTTCACGTCCATCTGGCGCCAGCAATGGCATCCACCCTCACCAGACCAGCGTGGGCTGCGCTGGCTCGCCGGCAGCCTGTCGGCGGTCATCCACATCCTGCTCGGGGTGTTGTTGCTGTGGCTGCTGTTCGCACCGCCTCGCTACGGGTATGCGCCGCCTGAAGGCGAGATGGTGGTCCAGATCGAATATATCGGTGAGGGGACGCCGGACGAAGTCGGCGGCGGCCCTGCGGTCGAGCCCGAGGCAGAACCCGAGGCCTCTCCAATGGATAGCGGGGCGCCGGCCGAGCCGTTACGCCCCGTGGTCGACACGCCGCAGCCGCAGCCGGATGAGGTCCAGCCTCCGGCGATTGAACGTGCCGAAGTCCCGCTGCCTGCAGCGGCGGCGCCGCTCGAGGTGGCGTCAACGGTCACGCCGCCGGATATCCCGATGCCTGAACTCTCCGAACCCGAGATCGAGCAGCCGCTGACGGTCAGTGAACCGGCGCCCGACACCACTGGGGAATTCTTCCTGCCGCCGCCCACCCCGACCGTGGCCGAGCCGGTGCTGGCGGCGCCGGAACTTGAAGCGTCGACAGCCGCGATTCCGAATCGCGACGTGCCGACACCCATGCAGGCGCCGTCGCGACCGGCATTGGACATCCAGGTCCAGGCCACGCCGGCGGCTCCCGAGGTGAGCGCCCGCATGCCCGAGGTGGCGACGCGGGAAATTTCCGCGCCGGTGCGACGTCCGGAGTTGCCGGCGATATCGGCGCCTTCGGTCCAGACCCCGGAGTTGCAGGCGCGCACGACGTTGGCGCGGGAGAGGAGCGTTCCGACGCCGACCCGCGCAGCGGCCAGCGCAACCGAGGCGGGAACGGCGCCCGAATCCGTGGCTGGCGCGGAAACCGCTGCTGCCGGTGAGCGCGCAGAGCCCGCGGCATCCGCGGCGGCGCAGGCCGCTCCCGGCACTGCCGGGGCTCCCTCAACGACCTCCACCGGGCCGGCCACCCGCCCGGGCAGCGGTCCACGCCTCGAGCCTGCGCCGGGTGGATGGCCGTCTCCGGCCCGGAGCGACGACTGGGGCGCATCGACACGCAACGTCCCCGGCGGGCAGCGTGGCGAGGAGCAGGGCATCTATGACAGCGAGGGGCGCGTGCGTCTGGGCGAGCCGCCGGGATCGGCGGCGCCCGGGCAGCCACCGGGCACCTACACCGAGGAGATCGCCGATCTGGATCGCAGCGGCACGTGGCTCAAGCGTCCGCCGATCGGCTACGAGCCGACGTTGTTCGATCGCTACTGGCGCCCGAACGAGAGCCTGCTGGAGGAGTGGGTGCGCCGCGGCGTCCGGGAAATGGAGGTTTCCGTCCCGGGCACCAGCAAGAAGATCCGCTGTGTGGTTTCGCTGTTGCAGTTGGGTGGCGGCTGCGGCATCAGCGACCCGAACCTCAACGAGCAACCGGCCGAGGCACGTCCACCGCCGGATATTCCGTTCAAGCCGGAACTGCAGGAAGACAACGGCAGCGTGAGGCCCGACGAACAGGCCGAAGCGGGCGCCTGAGCGATCAGACTTCCGCCGTGGTCGGGTCGATCGTCGTCGTGACCGCTGAAATCCTGTTGGCGGGGAAGTCGCCCTGCCTGGCGTGCTCGCGGATGCTTTCCTCGTCGGGAGCGATATAGACGCAGTAGACCTTGTCGCCGGTCACGTAGCTATGCAGCCATTGGATCTGCGGTCCCATCGCACCCAGCACCTGGCAGGATCGCTGCGAGATTGCCTGTAGTTCCTGCGGGCTCAATTGGCCGGCTCCCGGGATGTCGCGTTCGATTACGTACTTGGGCATGTCGTTCTCCGGAACGTGTGGCAACCACCACCATTGGAGGAACGCGCGCAGGCATCGCTGGAGGCCATGGGCCCGAAAACAGGAAAGGCCCGCTTGCGGCGGGCCTTTCCTTGTCCTCGTGCCGGTCGCGGCCGGCTTCCCCTACGCCCTTCAGTGCACCTTGTGCAGGTCGCGCAGCTGGCTTTCGCGGGACGCGAAGTAGGCGGACAGATCGGCGATCTGCTGGTCGGTCAAGCCCTTGGCTTGGTTCGACATCAGCGCGTGGTCGCGTTCGCCGCTGCGGTACTGCTGCAGGGCATGGCCAAGGTAGTCGGCGTACTGGCCACCGAGCTTGGGATAGGTGTCGTCGATCGGGGCGTTGCCTTCCGAACCGTGGCAGTCGATGCAGGACTGGCCGGTCGCCTCGCCCTTGACGGCGGCGAGTTCCTCGCCGGGCCCGATGCGACCGGAGGGCAGGCCGGCCGAGGACGAGACCGGAGCGGCATTGGCGCCACCGGCGGTGTGGCCGGCTTCTTCGCCACCGGAACAGGCGGCGACGATGATGACTGCGAGCAGAGCGGCGGCGCTGATCTTGACGGTGTTGGTCTTGTTCGTCATGGGCGTCTGCTCACTCACTTGATGCTGGACAGGAAGGTGGCGATGTCGGCGATGTCCTGGTCGGAGAAGCTCTGCGCCTGAGCCTCCATCGTCGGATGCTTGCGGGTGCCTTTCTGGTACTCGCGCAGCGCGTTGGCCAGGTACTCCTCCGACTGGCCGCCGATCTTGGGCACCTTGTAGCTCGGGTAGGCGTTCTTGTAGCCCGTGATGCCGTGGCAGCCCTGGCAGGTGTAGGTCAGCATGCGACCCTTCTCGGCATCGCCCATCGGGGCAGACGCGGCGGCGGTGGCCTCTGTGGTCGGTGAAGTCCCGGCATCGTCCTCGGCACGGCTGGGCACGAAGGCGATGGCGGTGGCCAGGGCAAGGCTGGCGGCGATCGTCAGCGGTCGCATCATATGTATGTCCGCAATCTCGAATGGCTGGCTGGAATGGCTGGCGGGCGGGCCTGGTGCCGGCTTGGACGCCCGACCCACGCACAAGTCCGCAAGTATAGCCTGCGATCCCGGGTCTGTTTAGTTTTGTCTTGCGCCGCAGCCCGACGGCCGGCCTTGCCTGGTATGCCGTTTATCGAAAGTACGACTTGCGGTACATGCAATTCGCAACCAGACCACGCCATCCTGCATCACTTCCGATGGTCGTGGCCGTTGACGTCGAGCTGGCGATCGGGCCGGTTTTCCTGGAGATGCCCGTGTGCATACCGGAACAACGGGATCCAGGGCGGGTCAGTGATCAGGGATTGACAGGCTCGCCGTGCCGGCAACCGGTGGGGATGGCTGGAGTCACCATGACCTTCGGCGCATGCCTGATTGAGAACTGGTGATATACATATCTACAACACCGGTATGCGCGGAAAACCTCCGTCTGCAGCGCCTCCCCAATGCCTTCCAACCTTTCCAGGACCCCGAACATGTCTTCCCAGTTGCATTCTTCCAGCGTCTCCGGCGCCCGGGCTGTCGTATTGACCCTGGCCTGCCTGCTTGCCCTGTCTGCCTGCAAGGGCGGCAACGGCGAGGCCAAGGCCAGTGACGAGAAGAAAGTCGATGCGGTCCCGGTCGAGGTGGTCGAGGCGACCCACCGATCGATTTCGGCCAGCTACACGGGCACTGCCGCATTGGAGGCACGGGCCGAATCGCAGGTGATCGCCAAGACCTCGGGCGTGGCGCTGGACGTGATGGTGGAGGAGGGCGACCAGGTCCGCGCCGGCCAGCAACTGGTCAGGCTCGATGCCGACCGCGCCCGCCTGCAGGTGGCCCAGACGGCCGCACAGATGTCCAAGTTGCAGAACAGCTTTGCCCGTGCGCAGAAGCTGGCTGCGGAGAACCTGATCAGCGCCAGCGATCATGACCAGCTCAAATACGACCTGGAGAACGCGCGCGCGGCCAACCGCCTGGCCAACCTGGAGTTGTCCTATACCAACGTGACCGCGCCGATTTCGGGCGTGGTCGCTTCGCGTTCGATCAAGCCCGGCAATTTCGTCCAGATCAACACCCCGATCCTGCGCATCGTCGATGTATCGAAGCTGGAAGCGACCCTCAACGTGCCCGAGCGCGAGCTCGCCACGCTCAGGCCGGGGCAGCCGGTGCGTCTGCAGGTCGATGCACTGCCTGGCCAGGTCTTCATCGGCACCGTCGACCGGGTCGCTCCGGTGGTCGACGCCGGCAGCGGCACGTTCCGGGTGATCTGCGCCTTCGAGGGCGGCAGCAACCAGGAGCCGGGTGCGCCGCGGCAAGGTGTGCTGCAGCCGGGCATGTTCGGCCGTATCCGCATCGACCATGACCAGCGGGCCAGCGCGCTGGTGGTGCCACGCAATGCCATCGTCGATGCCGAGGGCGATCCGGCGCTGTTCGTGCTGCGCGACGGCAAGGCCGCGCGCGTGGCGGTCAGGCTGGGCTATGTCGACGGCGAGTGGGTCGAGGTGCTCGAAGGTGTGGAACTGGGCGACCGGGTGGTGACTGCCGGCAAGGGCGCCGTGCGCGAAGGTAGTCAGGTGCAGGTGGTCGGCGGGTCGGGTGCGCGGGAGGTGGAGGCGGTAGCCGACGCCTCGGCGGCGGATGACTCCAAAGACGACACTGCGACGCGGCAATAAGGCGGCCCGGCGATGAACAATGCTTCCACGGAGTCGCGCGGATTCAACCTGGTCGAATTCTCCACCCGCCGACGGGTGACGATCGCGATGGTGACAATCAGCCTGTTGCTGTTCGGCGTGATCTCGCTCGGCAGCCTCAAGGTCAACCTGTTGCCGGATCTGAGCTTCCCGACCCTGACCGTACGCACCGAGTACACCGGCGCCGCGCCGAGCGAGATCGAAACTCTCGTTACAGAGCCGGTCGAGGAGGCCGTGGGCGTGGTCAAGGGACTGCGCAAGCTGAAGTCCGTCTCGCGCACCGGGCAGAGCGACGTGGTGCTCGAGTTCGCGTGGGGCAGCGACATGGACAAGGCCATGCTCGAGGTGCGGGACAAGATCGAGTCCCTGCAGTTGCCGCAGGAGGTCAGGCAGCCGGTGTTGCTGCGCTTCAATCCCACGACCGAGCCGATCATGCGCATCGCGCTCAGTGCGAAGCAGGACGGCGACACGATCCGCCATCTCACCGAGATGCGCCGTTACGCCGACGATGATCTGAAGAAGAAGCTGGAACCGGTCGCCGGAGTGGCCGCGGTGAAGGTCGGTGGCGGTCTGGAGGACGAGATCCAGGTCGACATCGATCAACAGAAACTGGCTCAGCTCAACCTGCCGATCGAGACGGTGATCAACCGCCTCAAACAAGAGAACGTCAACGTCTCCGGCGGCCGTCTGGAGGAGGGTTCGCAGCGCTACCTGGTGCGTACCGTCAACCAGTTCGCCAATGTCGAGGAGATCCGCGACATGCTGGTCGCCGCGCAACGGACAGGCTCCAGCGACGCGGCCAGCGCCGCCGAGCAGATGGCGCGGGTTGCCGCGGCCAGCGGCGATGCCAGTGCGATGGCTGCCGCCGCTTCGGTGCAGAGCGCTTCATCGTCGAACCAGAATGCGATTGCCGGCGGCATGCCGGTGCGGTTGCGCGACGTGGCCACGGTGCGCCAAGGCTACAAGGAGCGTGAAGCGATCATCCGCCTTGCGGGCAAAGAAGCCGTCGAACTGGCGATCTACAAGGAAGGCGATGCCAACACGGTGTCGACCGCCGATGAAGTACAGGCACAGCTGCGACGGATCGAGTCGAACCTGCCGCCCGAGTTCGAGCTGACCGTGATCGAGGACCAGTCGCAGTTCATCCGCAACGCGATCAGCGACGTCAAGGTCGATGCGGTGATCGGCGGCATGCTGGCGATCCTGGTCATCTTCCTGTTCCTGCGCGACGGCTGGAGCACGTTCGTGATTGGCCTGTCGCTGCCGGTCTCGATCGTCACCACGTTCTTTTTCATGGGGCAGATGGATCTGAGCTTGAACGTGATGTCGCTTGGCGGCCTGGCGTTGGCGACCGGACTGGTGGTCGACGATTCGATCGTGGTGCTGGAATCGATAGCCAAGGCGCGAGAGCGCGGGGTGGGCATCCTGCAGGCCGCGATTGCCGGTACCCGCGAAGTCAGCATGGCAGTGGTCGCTTCGACCCTGACCACGATCGCGGTATTCCTGCCGCTGGTGTTCGTCGAAGGCATCGCCGGCCAGCTGTTCCGCGACCAGGCATTGACCGTAGCGCTGGCGATCGGCATCTCGCTGGTGGTGTCGATGACCCTGATCCCGATGCTGAGTTCGCTGAAGGGCCGCGCGCCGATGGGCTTTCCGGAGGAGCCGCCGCACCCGCGCTGGCACCCGAAGTCGAAGCTGCAAAAGCCTGTCGCGGCGACAGGGCGAGGGATCGGCGCGGCGATCCGTGGCGTGCTGTTCGGCCTGGCCTGGGTGTTCGTGCGTGTCTGGCGTGGGGTTGTCGTGGTGATCGGGCCGGTCATGCGCAAGGCCAGCGATATCGCGATGGCGCCGTACGCCGGCGCCGAACGCGGTTACCTGAAGCTGCTCCCGGCCGCGCTGGAGCGGCCAGGCAAGGTGCTGGCGGTCGCTGCGCTGGCGTTCTTCGGGGCGCTGGCCATCGTGCCGATACTCGGTACCGACCTGATCCCGCAACTGGCCCAGGACCGCTTCGAGATGACGGTGAAGCTGCCACCGGGCACTCCACTGCGCGACACCGACGCGCTGGTACAGGAAATCCAGCGCAAGCACAGCGCCGATCCCGGCGTCCGGGCGATGTTCGGTGTGTCCGGCAGCGGAACCCGGCTGGACGCCAATCCGACAGAGAGCGGCGAGAACATCGGCAAGATCAGTATCGTCATGGAAGGCGGTGGCAGCGAGCGGATCGAGGCCGAGGAGACCGAGCGCCTGCGCGAGACCATGCGGGCGCATCCGGGCGCGCAGATCGACTTCAGTCGCCCCGAGTTGTTCAGTTTCTCGACTCCGCTCGAGATCGAGCTGCGCGGCGAGAACCTCGACGTGCTGCAGGAGGCAGGCCGGAAGATGGCGGCACTGCTGCGCAACAACCCGAACTATGCCGACGTCAAATCGACGGTGGAGCAGGGCTTCCCGGAGATCCAGATCCGCTTCGATCAGGAGCGCGCCGGCGCGCTCGGCCTGACCACGCGTGAGATCGCCGACGCGGTGGTGCGCAAGGTGCGCGGCGAGGTCGCGACCCGCTACAGCTTCCGCGATCGCAAGATCGACGTGCTGGTGCGTGCGCAGGAATCGGATCGCGCCTCGGTCGAGGACATCCGCCGCCTGATCGTCAATCCCGGCAGCAATCGGCCGGTGCCTCTGGAGTCGGTGGCCGAAGTGACGGCGACCACCGGTCCGAGCGAGATCCACCGGGCCGACCAGATCCGGGTGGCGGTGGTTTCGGCCAACCTGCGCGGCATCGACCTCGGTACCGCGGTCTCCGAAGTGCGACAGATGGTGGCCGAGAATCCGCTTGCACCCGGCGTGCGCCTGCACATCGGCGGCCAGGGCGAGGAGTTGGCCGAGTCGGTGGCCTCACTTCTGTTCGCGTTCGGATTGGCGATCTTCCTCGTCTACCTGGTGATGGCTTCGCAATTCGAATCCCTGCTGCATCCGTTCGTGATCCTGTTCACCATCCCGCTGGCGATGGTCGGTGCGGTCCTGGCGCTGCTGCTGACCGGCAATACCGTGTCGGTGGTGGTGTTCATCGGCCTGATCCTGCTGGTCGGCCTGGTGACCAAGAACGCGATCATCCTGATCGACAAGGTCAACCAGCTGCGCGAGGCCGGCCTGGCCAAGCGCGAGGCGTTGGTGGAAGGCGCTCGCTCGCGACTGCGCCCGATCACGATGACCACGCTGTGCACGTTGTTCGGCTTCCTGCCGCTGGCGCTGGCCTTCGGCGAGGGAGCGGAAGTGCGTTCGCCGATGGCGATCACGGTGATCGGCGGCCTGGTGGTGTCGACCCTGCTGACCCTGGTGGTGATCCCGGTCGTGTACGACCTGCTCGACCGTCGCGGCGATGCGTACTACCGCGAGCGTGGTGCGCGCGGTCTGCACGTCGGCGCAGCGCTCCCGGCCGATACGCAGGAGCAGCCGCAACCCGGGGAGCAGCCGGCATGACCGTCGCCGAGCTCAGCCTCAAGCGTCCCGTTTCCACGGTGATGCTGTTCGTGTCGATGTTCGCGATCGGCCTGATCGCATCGGTACGGCTGCCGCTGGAAGCGTTGCCGGACGTCTCGGCGCCGTTCCTGTTCGTGCAACTGCCATACGAAGGCTCGACCCCGGAGGAAGTCGAACGTACCGTGCTGCGGCCGGTCGAGGAGGCATTGGCGACCCTCAATGGCGTCAAGCGCATGGGTGGCGGCGCACAGGCCCAAGGGGCCTATCTGTTCATGGAGTTCTCCGACTGGAACAAGGACATCTCGATCACCGCCTCGGAAGCGCGCGAACGTATCGACGCGATCCGCGACGAATTGCCGGACGACTTCAGGCGCTACTTCGTCCACAAGTGGTCGACCAGCGACGAGGCCTTCCTGCGCATCCGCCTGGCGGCCGATGTCGACCTTACCGATGCCTACGACCTGATCGACCGCGAGTTGAAACGGCGCATCGAGCGCGTGCCCGGCGTGGCCCGGGTCGAGATCAGCGGTGCGCCACCGAACGAAATCGAGGTGGCGATCGATCCGGAGCGCCTGACTGCGCACGGCGTCAACCTCAACGATCTCAACACCACCTTGCGCACGGTCAACTTTTCGGTCTCGGCCGGCACCATCGATGACGCCGGCCTGCGCCTGCGGGTGCAGCCGATCGGGGAACTGAGCACGCTGACGCAACTGCGCGACCTGGTCATCAATGACCGTGGCCTGCGCCTGTCCGACATCGCCGACGTGCGCCTGAAATCCGCGCGCATGGATTACGGGCGTCGCCTCGACGGTCGCGCCGCGGTCGGTCTGGACATCTACAAGGAGCGCAATGCCAACCTGGTCGAGGTATCGGGATTGGTGATGGAAACGGTCGAGGACGCCCGTGGATCGCCTGAATTGTCAGGCATCGATCTGAAGGTGATCCAGGACCAGGGCAAGGAAGTCACCGATTCGCTGACCGAACTGGCCGAGGCCGGTGCGATTGGCCTGCTGCTGTCGATCGCGGTGCTGTTCTTCTTCCTGCGCCACTGGCCGTCGACGCTGATGGTGACGCTGGCGATCCCGATCTGCTTCGTGATGACCTTGGGCTTCATGCACTTCGCCGGGGTGACCCTGAACGTGCTGACCCTGATGGGGCTGCTGCTTGCGGTAGGCATGCTGGTCGACAATGCGGTGGTGGTAGTGGAAAGCATCTACCAGGAGCGTGAGCGCATGCCCGGCGAGCCGGTGAAGGCGTCAATCATCGGTACCCGCAACGTGGCCATCGCGCTGTCGGCCGGCACGCTCTGCCACTGCATCGTATTCCTGCCCAATCTGCTCGGCGAGACCAACAACATCAGCATCTTCATGGCCCAGATCGCGATCACCATCTCGGTGTCGCTGCTGGCCTCATGGCTGGTCGCGGTAAGCCTGATCCCGATGCTGTCGGCGCGAATGAAGACCCCGCCCGCGGTGATGAACGAAAAGGGCCTGATCGCCCGCCTGCAACGTCGCTATGCCGGCGTGCTGCGCTGGACCCTGGGACACCGCGGCTGGAGCGTGCTCGGCATCCTGCTGATCGTCGCGGTCAGTGTCGTGCCGATGACGATGACCAAGTTCGACATGTTCGGCGGCGGCGGTGGCAAGGAAACCCAGGTCTGGTACCAGTGGAACGGCGGCTATACCAAGGAACAGATCTCGGATGAGGTGCTGCGCGTCGAACAGTACCTGGAGGCCAATCGCGAGCGCCTGCAGATCAAGCAGATCTATTCCTGGTACAGCGAACAGGGCAACGCGGCCACGATGATCACCTTCGACGATTCGGTCGGGGACATTCGCCCGCTGACCGATTCGATCAGCAAGGAGTTGCCGAAATCCGCACGGGTCAAGGTCGGCATCCGCGGCCAGGGCAATCGGGACGGAGGCAACCAGGGCATCCAGGTGCAGCTGGTCGGCGATTCGACCCAGGTGTTGACCGGTCTGGCCGAGGAGATCGTGCCGATCCTGGCCAGCCGCGAAGAGTTGCGCGATGTGCGGATCGATGGTGGCGACCGGAACAGCGAACTGATCGTCAGAGTCGACCGCGAGCGTGCGGCCGCGTTCGGCTTCAGTGTCGAGGAGGTGTCCACCTTCGTCGGCCTGGCCCTGCGCGGTGCGCAGTTGCGCGAGTTCCGCCGCGGCCAGACCGAGGTGCCGGTATGGGTGCGCTTCGCCGGAGCGGAGAAGTTCGGTACCGAGGACCTGGCCGGCTTCATGGTCCGCGCCGCCGACGGGCGATCGGTGCCATTGCTGGCGATGGTGGATGCGAAGGTGGTGCCGGCGGCCAACCAGATCAGCCGAACCAACCGCCAGACCACGGTGACCATCGCCGC
Organism: Lysobacter alkalisoli; assembly: GCF_006547045.1. Classification (NCBI taxonomy): domain Bacteria; kingdom Pseudomonadati; phylum Pseudomonadota; class Gammaproteobacteria; order Lysobacterales; family Lysobacteraceae; genus Marilutibacter; species Marilutibacter alkalisoli. Next base: position 1,934,718 of record NZ_CP041242.1, on the reverse strand, counting down.
CAACCTGGCCGGCGAGGCGACACCGCCCGATGCGCGCCGCGCGATGGAGGACATCCTCAACACGGTCGCGCTCCCGCCTGGTTATAGCTACTCGTTCGATGGCAGCGCTTTCCAGCGTGACGACGAAGCCGCCAAGCAGATGATGTTCAACACCCTGCTGGCGCTGGTGATGATCTACGTGGTGATGGCGGCGGTGTTCGAGTCGCTGCTGTTCCCGGCCGCGATCATGAGTTGCGTGCTGTTCTCGGTATTCGGCGTGTTCTGGCTGTTCTGGATTACCGGCACCACGTTCAGCATCATGGCCTTCATCGGCATCCTGGTGCTGATGGGCGTGGTGGTGAACAACGGCATCGTGATGGTCGAGCACATCAACAACCTGCGCCGGCGCGGCCTGTCGCGTACCGACGCGCTGGTCGAGGGCAGTCGCGAGCGCCTGCGTCCGATCATGATGACCATGGGTACCGCGATCCTGGCGATGATCCCGATTTCGCTCAGCGACACCGTGGTGCTGGGCGGCGCCGAGTATTCGCCGATGGCACGCGCGGTAGCCGGCGGGCTGGCGTTCTCGACCGTGGTCAGCCTGCTGTTCCTGCCGACGATCTACGCGATCCTCGACGACCTGCGCAACGGAATGGTGCGGATAATCCGGCGGGCGCGAGGAAAGAGTGAGGGCGCCGTGCCAGCGGCGTCAGTTGCGGCGCTGACAGCGGAGTAGGGCTTGGCTGAGGAGGAAGCCGGTGGCTCTGCCTTTGCGGGACACGCGTGAATCCATCCATGGAGCTCTTCCACGACATCCATGTCGCGGACGGTCCCGCAAAGGCAGAGCCACCGGCTTCTGGACAGGTGACCGGCGCTCGGGGAAAAGCCACCCGGAGTCGTTCTCGCTGGAGGTGGAGAAGAACCGTTGTTGAGCTCCCCTCCTATTTGGGGTCGAGGAGCTGGAGCGAGGGCATTATTCAGCCAGCTTGCCGAAAATCCTGAAGCCCGCCAGCCACGTTCCCAGGCTGCTGCCGAGGTTGGTCAACAGGAAGGTCAGCACTACCCGCGTGACGCGATTGCGGTACCAGCCGCGCAGGGTCTGGGCGTCGTCGCGCAGCGACAGGAAGTCGCCGTAGGCCGGCTTGCGCATGTGGGTTTCCACCAATGCGGCGAAGGCGCCGGTCGGGATGCTGAGGCGGAACGGCTTGAACGGTGCCACCACGATCGCGGTGAGGATGCTCAGCGGGTGGCTGCCGGCGAGCAGGCAACCCAGTCCAGCGAGGCCGCCGGTGTACAGCGCCCACAGTCCGATGAGTCCGGCGCCCATTTCGAAGCCGCCGCGCCAGAAGCCGACGCCGATGCCGGCCAGGATCACCGTCAGCAGGGCGAGCGTGAACCACGGGATGCTGCGCTTGGCGTGGACGTGTTCGAGCGATTCGCGCAGCGTGGCAGGGGCGGCTGTCTCCTCGGCCAGGTGTCGTGCAAGCCCAGCCAGATGCCCGGCGCCGACCACCGCCAGCACTTCGCGCGCATCGCCAGCAGTCTCGCGCAGGCGCGCGGCCATGTAGCGGTCGCGCTCGGTGATCACGGTTTCGTACAGGGCCGGGTTATCGCCGGCGAATTCGCTGAAGCTGGCCTCCAGCATGTCGCCCTGCTTGAGCTTCTCGATTTCGTCCTCACCGACTTCATCGGAGGCGAACAGGCCGATCGCAAGCCCGGCCATCAGCTTGGCCTTGCCGAAGAAGCCGAGTTTCTTCGAGGCGCGCTTGAAGGTCAGCCCGACCTCGCGGTCGATCAGATGCACCGGCAGCTCGCGTTCGCGGGCATCGAGCACCGCGCGCTTGAGTTCGGCCCCGGGCTCGATGCCGAGCTGCTCGGCCAGGCGGCGCTGGTAGGCGGCCAGGGCGAGATTGGCGGCGAACAGGGCGACACGGCCATTGCGGATCACCTGCACCAAGTCGAGTTTCGCCAGCGCGTCCGGATCGCTCAGTGATTGCAGGCGCTGGGCATCGAGTTCGACCGCCACCGCGTCGAAGCCACCACCGGCGATGGCATCCCGCACCGCTTCGACGCTGGCCTGCGAGACATGGGCGGTCCCGAGCAGGGTATAGCGCACACCGTCGCGTTCGACGATCTCATGCGGTTGGCTGCGCCAGTCGATCGGCGTGGCAGGGTTGGTTTGGGTCATGCTCGGCGGTCTTCATGGTGGCGGGCCCGAATGCCCTGATCTGGGGACCATGATGCGCGAGACAAGCCCGGACCGACAGCTCAAGTCTTTGAACAGGCCATCGAACCTCCCTCAGGCGTACCCGAACGGCAGGTCCGGCGACGACACCACGCGCTCGCCGACGACTCGTCCCTGGATGAAAGCGATGCCGGATGCGATCACATCCGCATCGTCGAGGATGCGGCGGTGGCCCAATCCGTCCGTGCTCAACAATCGTGCGTCTGACCAATAGCGCGCATAGCGCTCACCTTCGGCCCAGGGAACCTCGCGGTCGCGCAGATCGTGGACGACCAGGGCGGGCGTGGCCAGTCGTGGCACTACCGCATGGGCTTGCATCTCATCGAAGCGGATCCCGAGGTGGGCTTCGAACTGCGCCAGCATGCGACGCCATGCATGCCGGGCCAGTCCGATCATGCGCGCGAAGCGGAGGCTGGCATCGACGGGATCCGCCGCCGGCGCGATCAGCACCGCGCGGCCTGCCTGCAGGCCGGCATCGAGCGCGAGCATCGTCGCCGCGCCGCCGAGCGAGTGGCCGATGACCGCGACCGCGGGGCCGAAATGCCTGCCCACGGCCAGCAGGTGATCGCGGAACACCGGCAGGTTCGCCGTATGCCCCGGGCTGCGTCCGTGTGCGAACTGATCGAATGCCACCAGGGCGTAGCCGGCATTCCGCAATGCAGGCAGCCAGCTCGCGATCCGGGTGCCATGACTGGACCAGCCGTGGGCGAACAGCACATACGGCTGCCGGGCCGGGTCACCCCAGACGTAGGCGGCGATGGCGTGGTCATCGACGCCGATTTCGGCCCGTTGCGCGGCATGCTCCGATGCCTCGCGGGCGCGCCGCCGCGAACTGCCCATCGGCGTGCAGAACAGCCGGCCGGCCCGTTGTGCGGTGGCCGCCGGTGCCAACCAGCTGCCGGCCATGAAACCCAGCCGGATTGTCATCATCTGAAGTTTAGATCGAACGGTCGTGCTAATTTTGTGCGGCTTACGTGGCATGGCATCACCTTGCGGGGGAGGGAGGGGTGAATCAGCAGCTCAGGAAGCGGGCAGGGCGTAACTGGCCAGAAGCCCGGTCAGCCCCTTTCGACCGCGTGCGGCTGCAGCGGTGTATCCGAACAGGCCGGCGTCGTGGTGCACGCCCAAGGCGAGGCAGAACAGTTCGAAAGCGAGCTGGTCCCGGTCCGTGGAAGGTGCCAGGCCACCGGTTTCGATGGCTAGATCGATGGCCCGTGCCAGCTCCTGCCTCCAGCGCTGCTGGTGCTGGATCATACGGTCGCGCAACGGGCCGGGCCGATCGTCGTACTCGCTGACGGCCGATACCAGCAGGCAGCCGCCCTCGTTCTGGCGGACCCAGTCGAACCAGGCTTCCATGATGGCCTGCAGGCGCCCAAGCCCGCGCGGTGCGGACAGGGCAGGCAGCAGCACCGCATTGACGAAGCGCTCGCCGGCATCGTCCAGCACGGCCAGCTGGAGGTCTTCGCGCGAGCCGAAATGGGCGAACACGCCGCTCTTCGACATCCCGACCGCCTGCGCGATCGTGCCGATCGACAGGCTTTCCATGCCGCCCACGCAGGCGATGGCGTAGGCCTGGTCGATGATCGCCTCGCGGGTCGCGGAGCCTTTGCGGGTCGCCGTGAGTACATTCATGCGACAAAATTAGCACGCTCGTTCGAAAATAGAACGACCGTTCGTCGGTTCCGTGGAGGCGGTCAGTCCGGCCAGTCCAGCGCAGGACCGGGCGGAGCGCTGGTATCGCCATCACCCAGCGCTCTCTGCATCTGCACGGTATCCAGCCATCGGCCGTGCTTGCGACCAAGCCCGTGGAATACGCCGACGACGCGAAAGCCCAGCCGTTCATGCAGTGTCATCGATGCAGCATTGCTGGCGTCGCCAATCACCGAAACCATCTGCCGGAAGCCGAGTGCGGTGCAGTCGTCGATCAGCCGCTGCATCAGCGCATGTCCGATGCCGCGCCCCTGGAAGTCCGGGTGCACGTAGACGGTGTTCTCGACTGTCCATTGATAGCCAATGCGGCCCCGGTACGGGCTGGCATAGGCATAGCCGGCGAAGCTCCCGTCGAACTCGGCGACGAGGTACGGAAAACGATGCCGGGCCAGGTGTTCCCAACGGCGCTGCATTTCGGCGGCGTCGGGCACGTCGTATTCGTAGGTGGCGAAACCGTGGCGGACTTCATCTGCATACAGCATGGTGATCGCCGGGATATCGGCGACGGCGGCGGCACGCAGCACCATTCCGGCCGTCATGGCTCAGTCGCGATAGCGCTTGAGCAGGTCGCCGTAGGCGTCGATGCGGCGGTCGCGCAGGAACGGCCAGATCCGGCGCACGTGCTCGCTGCGCTGCATGTCGACCTCGGCCATCAGGATCGTCGGTTCGCCGCCGGCCTCGGCGAGGAATTCGCCCTGCGGGCCGAGCACGTGGCTGTTGCCCCAGAAGTCGATGCCTGACGCCCCGAGCGGGGAGGGCTCATGGCCGACCCGGTTGCAACTCAGTACCGGCAAGCCGTTGGCGACCGCGTGGCCGCGGTGACTCAGGATCCAGGCATCACGCTGGCGGGTCTTCTCGTCCTGCGCGTCGTCCGGGTCCCAGCCAATCGCGGTCGGGTACAGCAGCAGTTCGGCGCCGGCCAAGGCCATCAACCGCGCGCCTTCCGGGTACCACTGGTCCCAGCACACCAGCACGCCGAGACGGCCCACCGAGGTGTCGATCGGCTCGAATCCGATGTCGCCGGGCGTGAAGTAGAACTTCTCGTAGAAACCCGGATCGTCCGGGATGTGCATCTTGCGGTACTTGCCGGCGATCGAGCCGTCGGCGTCGAACACCACCGCGGTGTTGTGGTACAGCCCGGCTGCGCGCTTCTCGAACAGCGAGCTCACCAGTACCACGCCATGCTGTTTCGCCAGCCGGCCAAGGCGCTCGGTGCTCGGGCCGGGAATGGTCTCGGCGAGGTCGAATTCGTCGACCGATTCGTGCTGGCAGAAATACGGGCCGTTGTGCAGTTCCTGCAGCAGCACCAGCTTTGCGCCGCCCGCTGCCGCTTCGCCCACGCGTTGCTCGATGACGGCGAGGTTTTCCTCGGTGCCGCCGTGGTTCTTTTCCTGGATCAGGGCAACAGGCAGGGTTCGGGTGTTCATGGTGTGATTGTAGAGTGGAGTAGCCCCCTTGGTAGGGGGCGATTCGTGTCGGAGTCACGAATGGGGATTGGAAGAGCGGAATCAGGGCCCGAAGTCTGCGCAGCCAACTTCGGGTTCTTCTCCCAAGTGAGGGGGAGCTCGCCTTCAGCGAAGGTGTGGACGCTCCGCTTGCGTTCGATCGCCGGTTTTCGCCGCTATCTGGCGCTCCCCGGGAGTCTGCTTTCAGGACCATCAGTCATGTCGGAACGCCGGGGGCGAAGGCCCTTGGGTGCGAAATCAAGGAGGAGGCGCCGGCCCTGGCCGGTGCCGGGGGCATTCGCATCCAAGGGCCTTCGCCCCCGGCGCCCCGGTCATCCAACAGCCCCGGCGCTTTACCCTCGATTGGGCGAAGAACCAAACTTTGGGGGACTTCAGGCGTCAGCCCAGAAGTCCGTGCGGCAATTGCATCGTGATGCAGTGCAGGCTGCCGTTCTGCCAGATCAGCGGCCGGCACGGGACCTGCACGATCTCGCGATCAGTGAATGCCTCGGCCAGTACGGCGGCGGCCTTGTCGTCGGCAGGATCTCCATAGGCCGGCATCAGCACCGCGCCGTTGATGATCAGGAAGTTGGCGTAGCTGGCAGCAAGGCGGCGCCCATCATCGATCACCGGCCGCGCCCACGGCAACGGAAACAGGCGGTAGGGCTTGCCGTCCTTCGTGCGCAGCGCGGCCAGTTCCTCGCCCATCGCCTTGAGTTCGTCGAAGTGGCTGTCGGTTTCGTCGTCGCAGGCCTGATAGACGATCGCATCCGGGCCGGCAAAGCGGGCGAGGGTGTCGACATGGGCGTCGGTGTCGTCGCCTTCCAGATAGCCGTGGTCGAGCCAGAGCACGCGATCCTGGTTCAACCAGGTCGCCAGCTTTCTGCTCAACTCATCGCGATTGGCCTCAGGATGGCGTTCGTGCAGGCATTGCCAGGTGGTCAGCAAGGTGCCATCACCGTCGGTCTCGATGGCGCCTCCTTCAAGCGAAAAATCAATGACTTGATGGCTGCTGTTGACAAATAACTTAAGCTTTTCAAGCTCGCTGACCAAGGCGTCATCACGGCTGGCCTCGAACTTGCCGCCCCAGCCGGTGAAGCGAAAGTCCAGCAGCTTGAGATGCCCGGCCCCGGACACAAGAGTCACCGGGCCGGAATCGCGCAGCCAGGTGTCGTCATAGCCCACCTCGACGAAGCGGACGCGCTCCATGTCGACGCGATTGGAGCGCAGGCGCATCTCGGCGTAGGTCTCCACGTCCGCGTCGGCCACGCAGATCACCACCGGCTGGAAGCGGGTGATCGCCGCAACCAGCGCGATATAGGTTTCCTCGACCTCTCCGAGGCGCTCGGCCCAGTCGGTACCGGCATGCGGCCAGGCGATAAGAATGGCGGACTGGGGTTCCCACTCCGCCGGAAAACGCAATCCGGAAGACATCAGGAAGGCTGCTCCAGCAGGAACGAAGCCTGGGTTTCTTCCCTGAATCCCGGCATCAGTTTATCGGTGTCTTCGGGCCAATCTCGTCCGCGCTGGCCTGGTGGACCACGCTGTTGATGACCCGGCTCTTCTCGAAGTAGACAGTGAACTCCGGATAGACCCAGCGGTTGATGGTCGGCCACTGTCTTTTCTGTCCGCCCCGCGGATCCATGCGTTGCGACGGCGCGCCAAACTTCGCTTCCACCTGCGCCATGGTCATGCCGCGGGTCGGCAGGTTGGCGGTGGCGGTGTTCTGCACGCGCTCGATCAGCAGGGTGTCGGCCGATGCGACACCTGCCAGGGTCAACAGCAAAGGAAGGACGAGCAGGGAGGTGCGGAAGTGCTTCATCGTGGTATCGCCTTGCTTGGGATGCGCGATTGTAGGCACAGACAGTCCCGGTTCAGCAGCAATCGCGTCACGGAATGGCAAAAGCAGGGCCTGCCGCTTCGAACGGCTGCAACAGAAAGGCCGCCTCGCGGCGGCCTCTGGTCTACAACCTGCCGGTCGAGCTGGCGATCAGCGCTGGCGCGCCTTGAAACGCGGGTTCGACTTGCAGATCACGAAGACCTTGCCGCGACGGCGGACGACTTTGCAGTCGCGGTGACGGGTCTTCGCCGACTTCAGGGAGGACAGGACCTTCATGACAGAGCCTCGGCAATTGGTGTGGAATGAACGAAGCCGCCGATTATAGCGGGCTATTTCCAGGAAGATCAAGCCGTTATCTCGCTCGGGGTTCCGGCTCCCCATCTGCGCGCCGCTCCCGTTCATAATGGCCGCATGAATACCGACCCCCGGCCCTCCGCCGCTCCTGATTTCTCTGCTCCGGTCCTTGCCATCGACGGTCCCTCCGGTTCCGGCAAGGGCACCATCAGCCGCCTGGTCGCCCAGCGCCTGGGCTGGCACTACCTGGATTCCGGTGCGCTGTACCGTGCCGTCGGCGTGGCCGCCGGCTGGGCCGACCTGGACCTGGACGATCATGGCGCGCTGGTGCGCTGCACCTTTGATACCGAGGTCGGCTTCCGGGACGATGGGCGGGGCGAACTGCGGGTGCTGGTCAACGGCACCGATGCCACCGACGAGTTGCGTACCGAAACCGCTGGCGCCGCGGCTTCGGCGATCGCCGCGATCCCCGAGGTCAGGGCCGCGCTGAAGGATCGTCAGCGCCGTTTCCGCCAGCTACCGGGCCTGGTCGCGGACGGGCGCGATATGGGAACGGTGATCTTCCCTGACGCCCGGTTCAAGGTGTTTTTGACGGCCAGCGCCGAGGAGCGGGCGCAGAGACGCTATAAGCAGTTGAATGACAAGGGGGTTTCGGTTACATTGGATGGTCTGCTAAGGGAGATTCTCGCCCGTGACGCCCGCGACGCCCAGCGCGCGGTGGCGCCGTTGAGGCCGGCCGAAGACGCCGTCCACATCGATACCACCGGTGTTGGCATCGAAGACGTCGTCGAGCGGGTGCTGGAAATCGTGAATCCGTAACCTCAGATTGCGCCTGTTTCCTTCCTCCTTCAACGGGAAGTCCGCAGGAAGATGGGTTCCCGGTCGGTTCCTTGGAACATCCCGAAGCAGAAAAACCCCGTCGCGGGCTTCGCCACTGAAGTCCATGGCGGATCCATCCATCCAACACATGGCGCAGCAACACCACGCCATATCTTGAAAAGAGTGGGCCGGACGCATCCGAGTGCCTCCGCGAGCTTGTCATCAAGCCGGCACGCATCCGACCCGTGTGTTCAACCGAGTATCCAACAATGACCGAATCATTTGCAGAACTGTTCGAGCAGAGCCAGCAGAACCTGGCGAAGCTGAAGCCCGGCGCCATCGTCACCGGTACCGTCGTCGAGGTCCGTGGCGACGTGGTCGTGATCAATGCCGGCCTCAAGTCCGAAGGCATCGTGCCGATCGAACAGTTCCGTAACGACGCCGGCGAGATCGACGTTGCCGAAGGCGACGAGGTCAAGGTCGCCCTCGACTCGATCGAGAACGGCTTCGGCGAAACCGTGCTGTCGCGCGAGAAGGCCAAGCGCGCGATGGTGTGGGACGAGCTCGAGCAGGCGCTCGAGAACAACGAGACCATCACCGGCCGCATCAGCGGCAAGGTCAAGGGCGGCTTCACTGTCGACATCAAGGACGTGCGCGGCTTCCTGCCGGGCTCGCTGGTCGACGTCCGTCCGGTCCGCGACTCCGCGTACCTGGAAGGCAAGGAGCTGGAGTTCAAGCTCATCAAGCTGGACCGCAAGCGCAACAACATCGTCGTCTCCCGCCGCGCGGTGGTCGAGAGCGAGTACAGCGTCGAGCGCGAGCAGCTGATGGAGAAGCTGGTCGAGGGCGCCGTCCTGAAGGGCGTCGTCAAGAACCTCACCGATTACGGTGCATTCGTCGACCTCGGCGGCATCGACGGCCTGCTGCACATCACCGACATGGCCTGGAAGCGCGTGCGCCATCCGTCCGAGGTGGTGGAAGTCGGCCAGGAGCTGGAAGTGCGCGTGCTCAAGTACGACCGCGAGCGCAACCGCGTCAGCCTGGGCCTCAAGCAGCTGGGCGAGGATCCGTGGGACAACATCGCCCGCCGTTACCCGTCGCAGACCCGCGTGTTCGGCAAGGTCTCCAACGTCACCGATTACGGCGCGTTCGTCGAGATCGAGCCGGGCGTCGAGGGCCTGGTGCACGTGTCCGAGATGGACTGGACCAACAAGAACGTCAACCCGTCGAAGATGGTGCAGGTCGGCGACGAGGTCGAGGTCATGGTCCTGGACGTCGACGAGGAGCGTCGCCGCATCTCGCTGGGCATGAAGCAGGTCAGCAACAACCCGTGGGAGACCTTCGCCGTCATCCACAAGAAGGGCGACAAGGTCGAGGGCCAGATCAAGTCGATCACCGACTTCGGCATCTTCATCGGCCTGGACGGCGGCATCGACGGCCTGGTCCACCTGTCCGACATCAGCTGGAACACCACCGGCGAGGACGTGGTCCGCAACTTCAAGAAGGGCGACACCCTGGAAGCCGTCGTGCTGGCGGTCGACCCGGAGCGCGAGCGCATCAGCCTCGGCCTGAAGCAGCTTGAGCAGGATCCGCTGGGCCAGTTCATGGCATCCAACGCCAAGGGCTCGATGCTTTCGGGCACCGTGAAGGAAGTCGACGCCAAGGGCGCCGTGATCGAGCTGGCCGATGGCGTGGAAGGCTATATCGCCGCCCGCGACATCGCCGCCGAGCGCGTCGACGACGCCGGCAAGCACCTCAAGGTCGGCGATCCGATCGAGGCGCGCTTCATCGGCATGGATCGCAAGGGCCGCGTGATGCAGCTGTCGATCAAGGCTAAGGATGCAGCGGAGATGCAGGAGGCCGTGGCCGACTACAACCGTTCCAATGCCGACGCCGCCAGCGGCACCACCAAGCTGGGTGCGCTGCTGCGCGAACAGCTGGGCAACAAGTCCGAGTGATCCGCAGTGCCCCGGGAACCTCCCGGGGCACTGCAGCAAGGCTGTACCCAAGGCGGCCCGGTCATTGGCCGGGCCGCCTTGTTTTTCCAAGGTGTAGGCTGGGTAGGGGTGCCCGCTCGGGGAATCCGGTGTCCGTCTCTTCCGGCAGTCAAATGCGAGTGGCCGTATTGTCCATGACCAAATCCGAACTGATCGAGATCCTGTCCCAGCGCCAGGCCCACCTGAAAGGCGACGATGTCGACCTGGCGGTAAAAGCGCTTCTGGAGATGATGAGCGGTTCGCTGGCCAATGGCGATCGGATCGAGGTCCGCGGCTTCGGCAGTTTCTCGCTGCATTACAGGCCGCCGCGGATGGGGCGCAACCCCAAGACCGGTGAGTCGGTGGCACTTCCCGGCAAGCACGTCCCGCACTTCAAGCCCGGCAAGGAACTGCGTGAACGCGTAAGCGACGTGATACCGACCGGCGACAACGCCAGCTGAGTGCGGGCACCCATATGCGTGCATTGCCCGCGTGCCTTCACGCCATCTTCTTCTGAACCCATACGGACCTCGGCTAAGCTTAGGCGCCGTATCCGTTGATCGACAGAGGCCGACATGCGCTTGATCCGCCTGTTCATCGCCATTGCCTGCCTGATGGCGGGGGCCATCGTCGGGGCCTTGAACCGTGGCCCGGTCACGGTCGACTTTGCAGTTGCCCAGGTGGGGACGACCCTGGGTGTGGTCCTGCTGGTCTCGCTGCTGGCAGGGGTGTTGCTTGGCGGTCTGGCGATCACCGCCGGCATCGTACTGCCGCTGCGCAAACGTCTGGCGCGCGCCGAAAAGCAGCTTGCGACCGACAGGCATCATGTTGAACCGACGCTCTCTGGCGGCGAAGCCGGCCACGAGGACGGGTACACCGGATGATGGATTTCGTCAGCGAATGGTTCTGGTTCTTCCTGCTTCTGCCGATTGCAGCCCTCAGTGGCTGGGTGGTCGGTCGGCGTGGCGGTCAGCGCCATAGCGATACCCAGGTAAGCCGACTGTCGACGACTTACTTCCGTGGCCTGAACTACCTGCTCAACGAGCAGCCGGACAAGGCGATCGAGCTGTTCCTGCACATCGCCGAGTTGGACAAGGACACTTTCGAAACCCAGGTCGCGCTGGGGCATCTGTTCCGCCGCCGCGGCGAGGTCGACCGTGCGATCCGCCTCCATCAGGCGCTTGTGCAGCGCCCCGGCCTCAGTGACCAGCAGAAGGTGCAGGCGCTGTTGGCACTGGGCGAGGATTACATGCGTTCGGGCCTGCTCGACCGCGCTGAAACCGTATTCAGCGACCTGGTCGCGCTCGATCGCGCGCCGCTGGCGTTGCGCCATCTGATCGGCATTTACCAATCCGAACGCGATTGGGACAAGGCGATCGAGAATGCCCGGCGTTACGAGGACGCCACTGGCGAGCCGATGGGCAAGCTGATCGCCCAGTTCGAGTGCGAGCTGGCAAACCGCCAACTTTCCAGCGGTGATGCTGCTACTGCTCGCGCCGCAGTGGCCCGTGCCTACGAAGCCGACGCCAATTCTGTAAGGGCCGGAATGATCGAGGGCCGGATCGAGGTCGAGGCCGGCAACGATGCGGCGGCGATCCGAGCCTTCGAGCGCGTTGCCCGCAGCGATCCGGATTACCTGCCGGAAGTGCTGCCTGCGCTGTTGGCCTGTTACGAGCGCACCGGCGAGAGCACCGGTGCGCGGGCATTCCTGTCCGAGATGTGTGAACACTACCGCGGCATCGCCCCGGTGCTGGCGCTGACCCACATGATCGAAGCCCAGGACGGCGTGCCGGCGGCACGTGCCTGGCTGGCCCAGCAGCTCAAGGACCGGCCATCGGTGCGCGGCGAGGCGGCCCTGATCGACCTGACCTTGGCCGAGGGCGCCGACCCGCTGGCGACCCTGAATGACCTCAAGCACATCACCGACCAGTTGCTGGTCCGCAACCCGAGCTATCGCTGCGGCCGATGCGGCTTCGGCGCACGCAGCCATCACTGGCAATGTCCGAGTTGCAAGGAGTGGGGCTCGGTGAAACCGCTATTGAATTACGCCGTGGTGTGACTCCGGCGTGGCCTCCTGGGGAGTACTTTTTTTTCTGATCGGGCTGGCCGGCACCTGGCTGGCGCGCCGCTACGCGGTCGCCCGCAGCCTGCTCGACGAGCCGGGCGAGCGTCGCAGCCACCAGGTGGCGACGCCGCGCGGAGGCGGTGCCGCCATCGTCGTGGCCATGCTGATCGCGTGGGGCATGCTGCTGGCTGGTTGGGGTTCGCCGTTGGAGGCAGGAGAGGGTGCCCTGCTGTCCGTGTTCGCCTCCGGCCTGCTGCTGGTGGCGGCTGTCGGTTGGATCGATGACCACCGGCCGTTGTCGCCGGCATTGCGACTGCTCGTCCATATCCTCGCCAGCACCATGTTCGCGGCAGCGCTCCATGTCATGGGAGCGGGGGGCTGGCTGGTCGTGATCGGCTTCATCGCGCCGCTGGTGTTGACCAACATCTGGAATTTCATGGACGGGATCAACGGTCTTGCCGCGAGCCAGGCGTTGCTGCTGGCGGCCGTATTGATGCTGTGGCTGGATGGGGCCTGGAGTTTCGTGGCGTTGGCACTGATGGCCGCGGTGGCCGGCTTCTTCCCTTTCAACTTCCCCAACGCCCGGATATTCATGGGCGATGTCGGCAGTGGTGCGATCGGGTACGCGATCGGCGCGCTGTGTGCCGTGCTCATGCTGCAACGCCCGTTGGCGCCGGACCGGCCGGATGCGACCTTGATCCTGCTGCCATTGGCTCCGTTCCTGGTGGATGCAGGCCTGACTCTGTTCCGACGAGTGCTGCGTGGCGAGCGCTGGTGGACCGCGCACGTCCAGCACGCCTACCAGGCCTGTGCTCGACGCCTCGGCCATGCTCCGGTCACGCTGGGGTATGCCTGTGTCACCGTGGCAGGAGCGGTGCTGGCTTGGTGCGCCCTGGGCAGGTCCCCTTCCTTCATCGCCTCTTCCATATTGGCGTGGTATATGTCCGCGGCGATTTTATGGGTCTGGTTGCAGCGCAACATGCGGGAAACGCAGGGCGCACCTGGAAATGGCGCCGACCCGTCCAACAAGGAGAACGGATAACTCATGACTTCCTGGCGGGATCGATTCAGCGCCATCACACCGCGCGTAGCAGTGGTCACGCACGACCTGGCGATGGTGTGGCTGGTCTGGCAGGGGCTGCATCGGCTCCGTTTCGGTATTCTTCCGAATCCGCCGGAAATGCCGCTGTGGTCGACCGAGATCGCGTTGGTGCTGCTGGCCCAGGGGCTGGTGTTCTGGCAGGTCGGCCTCTACCGCGGTCTGTGGCGGTTTGCCAGCGTTCCCGACCTGTGGAACATCTTCAAGGCTTGTGCATTGGGCCTGCTGACCATTGCGCTGGGTTTGTTCCTTTACAACCGTCTCGATCTGGTTTCACGCACGGTTCTGGTCCTGTATCCACTCAGCCTGATGGCCTTGCTTGGCGCGCCGAGGCTGTTGTACCGGGCCTGGAAGGACAGTGCGAGCGAGCGTACCAATGCGGCCTCGGTGAGGATCCTGATCCTGGGCGCGGGCCATGCCGGTGAGGCACTGGTCCGCGACCTGCGCCGCTTCGGTACCTACCAGCCGGTGGGCTTCCTCGACGATGCCGTGCGCATGCGCGGCACCAAGGTGCAGGGCGTGCCGGTGCTGGGCCGGGTCAGCGATGTCGCCGAGATCGCCCGCGAAACTGCGGCCAAACTGCTGGTGATCGCGATGCCGTCGGCCGATGCCATCGCCATGCAGCGGGTGGTGATCGCCTGCGAGCGCACCGGACTGCCGTTCCGGATGGTGCCGCGCCTGGCCGATGTGCTGGAGGGGCGCTCGCTGCCGGGTGAGCTGAAGGAAGTCGCGATCGAGGATCTGCTCGGCCGCAAGCCGGTGCTGCCGGACTGGAAGGCGATCCGCCACTGGCTGGGTGGCCGCTCGGTCCTGGTTACCGGCGCCGGTGGCTCGATCGGCTCCGAGCTCTGCCACCAGTGCGCCCGGCATGGTGCCCGCCGCATTGCCCTGGTCGAGATCGACGAGCTGGCCCTGACCACTACCGAGGCGGCACTCAGGCGCGACTTCCCGGACCTCGAATACATCCAGGTCCTTGGTGACTGCGGCGACCCCGCGGTGATGGAGCATGCGCTGCGGCTGGCTGAACCCGAGGCGGTCTTCCATGCCGCCGCCTACAAGCAGGTGCCGCTGCTGGAGCGGCAGCTGCGCGAAGCGGTGCGCAACAACGTACTGTCGACCACGACCGTGGCGAAGGCCTGCCGTGAGGCCGATGTCGGCACCTTCGTGCTGATCTCGACCGACAAGGCAGTGGACCCGGTCAACGTGCTTGGCGCGACCAAGCGCCTGGCCGAAATGGTCTGCCAGTCTCTGGCCAGCGAGCGCTCGACCCGGTTCGTTACTGTCCGCTTCGGCAACGTACTCGATTCGGCCGGCAGCGTGGTGCCGTTGTTCCGCGAACAGATCCGCAAGGGCGGGCCGGTGACCGTCACCGATCCCGAGGTGACCCGCTACTTCATGACCATTCCCGAGGCCTGCCAGTTGATCCTGCAGGCTTCGGCAATCGGCACCCATGAGGCGGTCTACACCCTCGACATGGGCGAACCGGTGCCGATACGCCTGCTGGCCGACCAGATGATCAGGCTGGCGGGCAAGCAGCCGGGACGGGACATCGCCATCGTCTACACCGGTCTGCGTCCTGGCGAAAAGCTGCACGAGACGCTGTTCCACGCCGACGAGCGATATCGCCCGACGGGGCATCCGAAGATTCTGCAGGCCGCTCCGCGCAGCGTGATCGTGGGCGAGATCGAATCGGCAATCCAGGCCCTGCAGGCGGCGTCCGCAAAGTACGATTGCGATGCGCTTGCTACCCTGTTGCGGACGGCCGTACCCGAATTCCAGCCCGAAGGCGCCGCAGAAGCGGAGCCGGGCGGCTCGAACACGGTGGTCGCGTTTCCCGCTCGCAGCGCCAGGAAGGTTTGATGTCCCAAGAACAGAAGTACCCTCGTATCCGTAAGGCCGTTTTTCCCGTTGCGGGACTCGGCACCCGCTTTCTCCCGGCCACCAAGACCGTTCCCAAGGAAATGCTGCCGGTGATCGACCGGCCGCTGATCCAGTACGCCGTCGACGAAGCCATCGAGGCTGGTTGCGACACCCTGGTGTTCATCACCAACCGCTACAAGCATGCGGTGGCGGACTACTTCGACAAGGCCTACGAGCTCGAACAGAAGCTTGAGAAGGCCGGTAAGCAGGAACAGCTCGAACTGGTCCGGCACGTGCTGCCAAAGGGTGTGCGGGCGGTGTTCGTGACCCAGACGGAGGCCAAGGGGCTGGGCCATGCGGTGTTGTGCGCAAAAGCCGTCGTCGGCAACGAACCGTTCGCGGTGCTGTTGCCCGATGACCTGATCTGGAACCGTGGCCCGGGCGCCCTTTGCCAGATGGCCGACGCCGCCCAAGCCTCGGGGGCCAGCACAATCGCCGTGCAGAACGTCCCGCGCGAGCAGACCGGCAGCTACGGCATCGTCGCCACCGACGACTTCGCCGATCGCGAGGGTCGGATAAGCGCGATGGTCGAGAAGCCCCGTCCCGAGGATGCGCCGAGCACGCTGGCCGTGGTCGGTCGCTACGTGCTCACCCCTCGGATCTTCGGCCTGCTCGAGTCCACCGCGCCGGGTGCCGGCGGCGAGATCCAGCTGACCGACGCGATTTCATCGCTCCTGGCCGAGGAGACGGTCAACGCCTATCGCTTCCGTGGCACCCGTTTCGATTGCGGTACCCATCTTGGCCTGATCGAGGCCACGATCCGCTACGCTCTGGACCACGAGAAACTCAGTGAAGCCGCTGCGCGGATGATGCAAAGCGCGCTGGACGAGTTGGGCGTCCACGAGAACGCCTGAAGCCGCCCGGGATATTTCCCGGCAGAAGGTTTGCGGAGTATTCTGGGCGGCCAGTACGGGGCCTGTTTCGACACCGGTCTCAAGTCGACGGGTTAATGGGCGTATGGCACAGGGGGGGGCTGCCATTTATGACCACTGATCGCGTTGTACCCGGCTTCGTCTACAGGCATCGATACCTTGCGAAGCAGCTATTGGCTTTCATCAACAGGCATGCTCCGGCTTTCCTTTCCAGGAAGCTGTCTTCGATTGCGGGAAAGGTGTCTTTCAGGGTCGTCCCGGAATATCAGGGTGAGACTTTGCCGCCAATCTTCCACTACTGGTCCAGGCGCAATGTAGCTCCGCTGCTGGCGAGGTTCGGGTACGACTCTCCGGACGGGCTGTACTTCAGCGAAATCAGGAAATGGGCCGACTCTTCCGGTTCGGACGAGGTGTCGATTGCCAGCTTCGGTTCCGGCGCAGGGGCACTGGAGCTTGATCTGCTGGCCCGGCTCAAGGCCGTTGGGGTGAATGCGAATATTCTCTGCATCGACTTCAACCGACATCTGAAGGAGAGAGCCGAAAAAGCGGCTACCGAGCGGGGGCTGAACGGGAATTTCAGGTTCCTGGTGGCCGACTGCAACAGCGTCGGAGCGAGTGTTGTCGGGCGACACCAGATCATCATCGTCAATCAGTTCTTCCACCATGTCGAGAACATGGAGGGCTTCTGCTCAATGCTTCGCCAGGTCCTCGAACCCGGTGGAGCCGCCCTGACTTGCGACGTGGTCGGGCGCAACGGCCATGCCTTGTGGCCCAGCGTGAGCGAGCGGGTCCAGGCTGTCTGGGAAAAACTGAGTCCTGACCGACAGTTCGATCGTTATTTTTCCGCAAGGAAGAGACGCTACATCTCTGTCGATCATTCGGCGTATTCCAACGAAGGGATCAGAGCGCAGGATGTTGTCTGTGAGTTGGTCAAGCACTTTGATTTCGAATTGTTCCTGACCTACGGCGGAGCCGTGATGCCTTTCGTGGAGAGAAGGGTCGGCTTCAATTTCGACCCTGAAAACAGCGACGATCGCGCATTCATCGATCAAGTTGCCGATGCCGACAACGCGGCCATCGACAGCGGCGTGTATCCTGCGTCCAACATGATCGCAGTGCTTCGCCATGCCGGGATGGGTGGGGCCATGAAACATTTCCCGATTGATCCGTCCATGCACATCAAGGCGACGCGATCCGAACTTGCGAGGACACTCGCATGACGAATGCTCGGTGACATTGCCGATAGCTGGTACCGGGCGAGCCTGGGGAGCGAGCCCGTGTCCCGGCCGGTATTGTCCGGTCGCACTGATGCTCGGGTTTGCGTCGTTGGCGGCGGGTTTGCCGGTCTCAATACAGGGCTGGGTCTGGCCGAGCGTGGTGTCGACGATGTCGTCCTGCTCGATGCGCGGGAGATCGGCTTTGGTGCGTCCGGACGCAATGGCGGGTTCGTGTTTGGAGGCTATTCCCGTGACGAAGCCGCGCTGTTGCGGGATCTCGGCCCGGAGCGGGCGCGCGAGTTGTATGCCGGCACCACCGCGGCTGTCGGGCAGATTCGCGAGCGGATCCGTCGACATGCCATCGATTGCGACGCCGTTGATGGTGGCGTGATCTGGGCCAACTGGTTCCGCGACCCACAGCCACTGCGGGAACGGCAACGCTTGCTGGCCGAGACGTACGGAGTCGAGTGGCAGTGGCTTACAAGGGAGCGGTTGCGCGAGCGGTTGTTGACGGATCGCTACCACGCCGGATTGTTCGAGCCGCATGCCTTCCATTTCCACCCGCTGAAGTACGCTCAGGGCATCGCTCGTGTGGCTGCTTCATCCGGCGTGCGCATCCATGAGCGGAGTCCGGCGATCGGGTTATCGAGAGACGGGGCAGGGTGGGTGGTCAGGACGCCCGATGGCGAGGTGCGGGCCGAGACGGTGGTGCTTGCCTGCGGCGGTTACCTGGCCGGTCTGGTCGGGCGGGTTGATGCTGGCGTTCTGCCGATCGCGACCTACGTGATGGTCACCGAGCCGTTGGGCGATCGGTTGGATGATGCGATGCGGACAAATGCAGCGGTTTACGATACCCGGTTCGCGTTCGACTACTACCGGGCCCTGCCGGATACCCGACTGCTCTGGGGCGGACGGGTCTCGATCCTCGACCGCCCTCCGGAAGCGGTGAAACGGCTGCTGTACCGCGACCTGTTGAAGGTGTTCCCGCAACTTGGAGGAGTCCGCATCGACCATGCCTGGTCCGGCCTGATGAGCTACGCACGTCACCAGATGCCGCAAATCGGCCGGATCGACGAGGGATTATGGTTGGCGCAGGCCTTCGGCGGTCATGGCGTGGCGCCGACCACGCATGCCGGTGAAGTGGTGGCGAGCGCAATCGCCGAAGGTGATGAGCGTTGGAAGATGTTCGCCGACTACGGGCTGGTATCGGCAATGAAGCCGGCAGGCCTCATCGGCGCGCAACTGAGCTACTGGTGGGCCGAGGCCCGGGATGCATGGAAAGACTGGATGGAAAGGCTGGGCGGACGATGAGCAACGACTCCAAGGCGATGCCGACGATTGAATGGGAGGATTTCACCCGGGTGGCGCTGTGCGCAGGTACCGTGGTCAAGGTCGAGGAATTCCCCGAGGCGCGCAAGCCGGCCTGGAAGTTGTGGGTGGACTTCGGTCCGCACGGCATGCGCAAGACCAGTGCCCAGGTCCGGGCACTCTATGAAGCCGATGACCTGGTTGGCCGGCAGATTGTCGGGGTGATCAATTTCGCGCCCAAGCAGGTTGGACCGTTCATGTCGGAGTTCCTGCTGACGGGCTTCCCGACCGATGAGGGTGTGGTGGTCACCACGGTCGAGCGGCCGGTGCCGAACGGAACGCGGATGGCTTGAGAAACTTGGGTTCTTGTCCCGAGTGAGGGGGGACCCCACCTTCAGGAAGGTGTGGGCGCTGCCGCTTACGCTCGATCTCCGGGTTTAGTCGCTACCTGGCTGTCCCGCCGCGACCTGCCGGCCACGTCGGATCGCGCGGCTATGCTGGAACGCGAAGCCGGCGCCCCAGTCATCCAATAGTTCCGGCGCTTTCCCTTCGACTGGGCGAAGAACCAAACAAAAGGCACCTCAAGGGTGCCTTTTGTTCCTGCAGATATGAGGATGATCAAAGCGCTTCGAAAATCCCCGCCGCGCCCATCCCGGTGCCGATGCACATCGTCACCATGCCGTACTTCTGCTGGCGGCGACGCAGGCCGTGCAGGATCGTCGCGGTGCGGATCGCGCCAGTCGCGCCTAGCGGGTGGCCGAGCGCGATCGCACCGCCGAGCGGGTTGACCTTCGACACATCCAGCTCGCAATCGCGGATCACCGCCAGCGCCTGCGCGGCGAAAGCCTCATTGAGCTCGATCCAGTCCAATTGGTCCCTGGACAGGCCGGCCTGTTTCAATGCCTTCGGGATTGCCGCGATCGGACCGATGCCCATCACTTCCGGCCGCACACCGGCGACCGAGAAGCTGACGAAGCGGGCGAGGGGCGTCAGGCCGTAATCCTTTACTGCCTGCGCCGAGGCCAGCAGCACCGCGCCGGCGCCGTCGCTCATCTGCGAACTGTTGCCGGCGGTCACGCTGCCGCCGAACTGGCCGTTGCGGAACACAGGACGGAGTTTGGCCAAGCCTTCGATCGAACTGTCGGGGCGGGGGCCTTCGTCGGTATCGACCAGTCTCTTCTTCAGCTGGATGGCGTTGCCGGCCAGATCCGGGACATGCGAGAGCACCTCGTACGGACTGATCTCGTCCTTGAATTCGCCAGCCTGGATCGCGGCGATCGCCTTCTGGTGCGAGGTGAGGGCGAATGCGTCCTGCTGCTCGCGCGAGACCTTCCATTCCTCGGCGACCTTCTCGGCGGTGATGCCCATGCCGTAGGCGATCGCGATGTTCTCATCCCGGGCGAATACCTCCGGGCTCAGCGCCACCTTGTTGCCCATCATCGGCACCATGCTCATGCTCTCGGTGCCGCCGGCCAGCATCAGGTCGGCATTGCCGAGGCGGATCTCGTTCGCGGCAAGTGCCACGGCCTGCAGGCCCGAGGAGCAGAAGCGGTTGATCGTCTGTGCTGCCACCGTGTTCGGCAGGCCGGCCAGCAGCACGCCGATGCGCGCCACGTTCATGCCTTGCTCGCCCTCGGGCATCGCGCAGCCGATGATGGCGTCGTCGATGCGGTTGACGTCGATGCCCGGCGCCTGCGCGACCACGCTGCGCAGCACGTGGGCGAGCATCTCGTCGGGACGGGTGTTGCGGAACACGCCGCGCGGGGCCTTGCCGACCGGGGTGCGGGTGGCGGCGACGATGTAGGCGTCTTGTACTTGTCTGGTCATGTCTTTGTCCTCGTCGTCGCTTAGTTGCGGAGCGGCTTGCCGGTCTTGAGCATGTGCGCGATGCGCTCCTGGGTCTTGGGCATCTGCGCCAGCGCGACGAAGTGCTCGCGCTCCAGGCGGATCAGCCAGTCCTCGTCGACCAGCGAGTCCTTGTCGACCTCGCCACCACAGATCACGGTGGCGATGCGGCTGGCGATCTCGTAGTCGTGCGGTGATATGAAACGGCCTTCCAGCATGTTGACCAGCAGCATCTTGAAGGTGGCGATGCCGACATCGCCGGCGACGCGGATGTTGCGGGCAGGCAGGGGCGGGCGGTAGCCGCTCTCGGCCAATGCCAGCGCCTGCGCCTTGGCCACGTGCAATAGTTCGAATGCGTTGAACACGACGGTGTCGCCGTCGCGCGCCAGCTTCAACTCCTTGGCCTCGACAGCGGAAGTCGCGACCTTGGCCATCGCCACGCTCTCGAACGCGGTTTTCAGTTCGGCGAAGACGTCGCCGGTCGCACCGGCCTTGTCGGAGGCGCGCACGGCGAGCTCCTTCAGGCCGCCACCGGCCGGCAGCAGGCCGACGCCAGCCTCGACCAGGCCGATGTAGCTCTCCAGCGCGAATACGGTGTGTGCGGCATGCATCTGGAACTCGCAGCCGCCACCCAGCGCCAGCCCACGCACTGCGGCCACCACCGGCACCAGCGAGTACTTGATCCGCTGGCTGGTGGCCTGGAAGTTGGCGACCATCGCTTCGAAGCCTTTGAGGTCGCCGGCCTGCAGCAGGCCCAGTGCACCGGACAGGTCGGCACCGGCCGAGAACGGTTCCTTCGGCTGCCAGATCACCAGGCCGCGGAAGTCGCGTTCGGCGATGCCGATGGCTTCCTGGATGCCGTTGAGCACGTGGTCGTTGACCGTGTGCATCTTGGTCTTGAAGCTGAGCACGGCGATGTCGTCACCCTCGTCGGCCCACAGTCGCACACCGTCATTCTCGAACACGGTGTGGCCCTGCGGGAACGATTCGCCGAGCAACGGATCAGGGAAGCGCTGGCGCGCGTAGACCGGGTTGGATGAGCGCGGCACCTTGTCGTTGCGGGCCGGACTGTAGCTGCCCTCGCTGGTGTGCACGCCCTCGCGGCCGTCGAACACCCAATCGGGCAGGGCGGCAGTGCTCATCGCCTTGCCGGCCACGATGTCCTCGGCGATCCACTCGGCGACCTGCTTCCAGCCGGCGGCCTGCCAGCTCTCGAACGGCCCCATAGACCAGCCGTAACCCCAGCGCATTGCCAAATCGACATCGCGCGCGGTGTCGGCGATCGACTCAAGGTGGCAGGCGCTGTAGTGGAAGGTGTCGCGGAAACAGGCCCACAGGAACTTCGCCTGCGGATGCTGGCTGGCGCGCAGGGCGGCGAACTTCTTCGCTGGATTGCGCTCCTTGAGCAGCGTGGCGACGTCGGCATCAAGCTCGCTGGTCGAAGCGCGGTAGTCCTGCGCCTTCAGGTCGAGGACCAGGATGTCCTTGCCCTTCTTGGTGTAAACGCCGGCGCGGGTCTTCTGGCCCAGCGCGC
Organism: Lysobacter alkalisoli; assembly: GCF_006547045.1. Lineage (NCBI taxonomy): Bacteria > Pseudomonadati > Pseudomonadota > Gammaproteobacteria > Lysobacterales > Lysobacteraceae > Marilutibacter > Marilutibacter alkalisoli. The sequence continues at coordinate 1,912,550 of NZ_CP041242.1, read as the reverse complement.
CCTTCTCGATCAGCGCGGCCAGCCACTTCGGCGTCTTGAAGTACTTGTGCCACGGATCGTCGGGCAGGGTGTCGGCCATGGTCTTGATGACATGGGCCATGGTGTCGAGGCCGACCACGTCCGCGGTGCGGTAGGTCGCCGACTTCGGCCGCCCGATCAGCGGGCCGGTCAGCGCGTCGACGGTGTCGAAGCCGAGGCCGAACTGTTCGGTGTGATGCATCGCCGCAAGCATCGAGAACACGCCGATGCGGTTGCCAATGAAGTTCGGCGTGTCCTTGGCGACCACCACGCCCTTGCCGAGGGTCGTGGTCAGGAAGGTTTCCAGTCCCTCCAGCACCGCCTTGTCGGTGGTGCGTGCCGGAATCAGCTCGGCCAGGTGCATGTAGCGCGGCGGGTTGAAGAAGTGCACGCCGCAGAAGCGGTGGCGCAGTTGCTCGGGCAGCACGTCGGCCAATGCGTTGATGCCCAGTCCCGAGGTGTTGCTGGCCAGCACCGCGTGGTCGGCGACGAACGGGGCGATCTTGCGATACAGATCCTGTTTCCAGTCCATTCGCTCGGCGATCGCCTCGATGACGATGTCGCAATCCTTCAGCAATTCCAGCCCGTCGTCGTAATTGGCCGGAATGATGCGGGCGGCGAGGCCCTTTCCTGCCAGTGGGGCGGGGCTGAGCTTGCCGAGGTTGGCGATGGCCCGGGTGACGACGCCATTCGGGTCGCCTTCCTTGGCAGGAAGGTCGAACAGCACGGTGTCGACGCCGGCATTGGTCAGGTGGGCGGCGATCTGCGCCCCCATGACGCCCGCGCCAAGCACAGCGGCACGACGCACAAGCAGTTTATTAGACATATCCATCAAGTCCTTGTTAAAAAAGGAAAAACTGCGGACTCAGCTCTTGAAGCCGGCCGCGGCGAAAAGGATCAGCTCACGGGCAGCCCGCTCACGATGCGCCGCCTCGGTGACACCGGCGGGACGCTTGATCAGGCCGAAGTCGGCCATCGCGTAGGTCAGCGCGCCGGCCAGGAAGTCCAGGCGCCAGTACAACTCTTCCTTGCTCAGTCCCGGTACCGCCGCCGCAATCGCCTTGGCGAATTCGCGCAGCACGTGGCCGTAATGGTCGGACAGGAACTTGCGCAGGCTGTCGTTCTTCTCGGCATAGGCACGCGCCACGACACGGACGAACGCGCCGCCACCGTGCTTGTCCTGGGCCAGGGCCAGGGCGGGCTCGACGAAGGCCGCCAGGATCGGCTCAAGCTCGCCGGGGCACTGTTCGAGGGCGGTTTTCAGCGCCGCAAGCCGTTGCGCGCTCATGTCGTCCATGCGTCGACGGAATACCTCGTTGACGAGGTTCTCCTTGCTGCCGAAGTGGTAGTTGACCGCGGCGATATTGACCGAAGCGCGGCTGGTGACCTGGCGCAGGGAGGTGCCGGTGAAGCCGAACTGGGCGAACAGTTCCTCGGCCGCGCCAAGGATGCGGTCCTTGGTGGAGAAGTGGGCGGTGGCCGCCATGGGGCTGGGTCTCTGAAGGACGGGGGCGTGTAAATCAAACGCTTGTTTGATGCTAGGCCGGAACCGGGGCCCCGTCAATGGAGCATCGGAGCATCTACCCGGGACTGGATTCGGCTGCCCAGGCACACGAACTCCGCTCGAGCAGCTCGCCCCGCTGGAACCGCCCCGCGACCACGATGAGCGCCGATCATGCAGGGCGTGTTGGTGTCGGGGCCCCGATCAGGGCTCTCCTGACTGAAGGCTCCCTGACGGCGACCGCACACATTGGCAACGGGTCGATGACAACGGCGTCATGGATTCGTTAGAATCTCCACAGCCATGTCGGCTAAACCCGTGCCACTGCACGGGTTTTTCTGTTACTCTCGGGCACTCACCCAGGATGGCCGCCGCCGACCCGTCAGGTCCGCGGTGGGTGTCCGGCGACGAGTGGTCCGCCTGACCGGAGACACCCCAAATGGCGCTGGAGCGCACCCTGTCCATCATCAAGCCCGATGCTGTTGCCAAGAACGTCATCGGCGAGATCTACACCCGCTTCGAGAAGGCCGGCCTCAAGGTCGCCGCCGCAAAGATGAAGCACCTCTCGCGCGCCGAGGCCGAAGGTTTCTATGCCGTGCACCGCGAGCGTCCGTTCTTCAACGCGCTGGTCGAGTTCATGATCTCCGGTCCGGTGATGATCCAGGCCCTTGAAGGCGAGGGCGCGGTGCTGAAGAACCGCGAGCTGATGGGCGCCACCAACCCGAAGGAAGCCGCGCCGGGCACGATCCGCGCCGACTTCGCCGACAGCATCGACGCCAACGCCGTGCACGGCTCCGACAGCCTGGAGAACGCCGCGATCGAGATCGCGTACTTCTTCCCGGCCACCGACGTCTTTGCACGCTGAGCTTCCGCACATCAGAGCAATACCCGACGCATCCGATGAACATGCAGCACGACAATTCGCACGACGCCGGCCGCCCCTCCGGGGACGCCGTGCCCGTTGAAGCGCTGCCGACATCGCCGTCGAAGGCGGCAGCCGTTGTAGCCGACGGCCGCCGCAACATCTTCGATCTCGACCGCACCTCGCTCGAGGATTTCTTCGAGCAGGAGCTGGGCGAGAAGCGCTTCCGCGCGCACCAGGTGATGAAGTGGATCCACCACCGCCATGTCACCGAATTCACCGACATGACCGACCTCGGCAAGGTTCTGCGCGCCAAGCTCGAGGAGCGCGCGGTGATCCACGCGCCACAGGTCCTGTTCGACAAGGCATCCACCGACGGCACCCACAAATGGCTGCTCGGCATGGATGCGAAGAATGCGATCGAGACGGTCTACATTCCCGACAAGGGCCGTGGCACCTTGTGCGTGTCCTCGCAGGTCGGCTGCGCGCTCAACTGCCAGTTCTGCTCCACCGCCACCCAGGGGTTCAACCGCAACCTGTCGACTGCCGAAATCATCGGCCAGGTCTGGGTTGCCGCCCGCCACCTCGGCAACGTGCCGCATCAGCAGCGCAGGCTGACCAACGTGGTGATGATGGGCATGGGCGAGCCGCTGGCGAACTTCGACAACGTCGTGCGCGCGATGAGCATCATGCGCGACGACCTCGGCTACGGTCTGGCCAACAAGCGGGTGACCCTGTCGACCGCCGGCATGGTGCCAATGATCGACCGCCTTGGCGAGGAGAGCGACGTGTCGCTGGCGGTTTCGTTGCATGCCGCCAACGACGAGCTGCGCACCGAGCTGGTGCCGCTCAACAGGAAATATCCGATCGCCGAGCTGATGGACGCCTGCGTGCGCTATGCGCTGCGCAAGCGCGGGACATCGGTGACCTTCGAATACACGCTGATGAAGGGCGTCAACGACCAGCCTGAGCATGCGCGTGAACTGGTCCGGCTGATGCGCGAGTTCGACCGTCGCGTGCAGATGAAGGATGCGGCCAAGGTCAACCTGATTCCGTTCAACCCGTTCCCGGGCACGCGATTCGAGCGTCCCGACGACGTGGCGATCCGCGCGTTCCAGAAGCAGCTCAACAATGCCGGCATGATCGCACCGGTGCGTCGCACGCGTGGCGACGACATCGACGCCGCCTGCGGCCAGTTGAAAGGGCAGGTCACCGACCGTACCCGCCGCCAGGCGGCCTTCCGCGAGCAGCTCAGGAAAACCGGTCTCCACACGACAGGCCCGGGGGCAGGCGATGCCGCGGCGTGATGCCCGTCCGCATGCCCTGTCCCGGTGGCCCGTGGCCGCCGTTCGTTCGCTACTGCTGTGCATGCTCGCCCTGGTTGTCCTGGCTGCCAGCGGCTGCAACCGGCTGACCTTCGTCAAGCCGGATATGGATCGACGCGACTTCACCCGCACCGCGCCGACCTACGAGGTCAGCGACAGTGGCAAGGGCAGTCGTTCGGCGAGTGCTGCGATCCTGGTGCGGGAAGGGCGGAGGGCGCTGTTCGATGGCAAGCTCGACGAAGCCGGGAGTGCCGCCCGCAGCGCGCTCAGGCAGGATGACAGCTCTTCCGGTGCGCACTCCCTGATGGCCATGGTCCTGGATCGCCGTGGACAGCCTGCGCAGGCCGGCGAGCATTATCGGCGTGCGGCCGAGCTCATGCCCCGGGGCGCCCAGTTCAATGATTACGGAATCTGGCTGTGCGGACAGGAGCGTACCCAGGAGGCGCTGGAGGCGTTCAACCGCGCCCTGGCCGATCGTACATATTCGACGCCGTCCTTTGCCCTGGCCAATGCCGGCGCCTGTGCCGACCGGGCCGGCCTGAACGAGCAGGCGGGGCAGTACCTGCGGGCCGCGCTACAGGCCGATCCCGAGAATCCAGGCGCCTTGGCGGCGATGGCCGAACGCGAATTCCGGGCCGGGAATGCTTTCACGGCGAGGGCCTTTGCCCAGCGCAGATTGGCTGCAGCACCAGCGGATCCGCAAGTGTTGGTGCTTGCGTCACAAATTGAGCTTCAACTCGGCGACAAGGAAGCGGCTGATCGCTATGTTCAACAGTTAAGGGCGGAGTTTCCGGGTTTTCCGGGCTCCGAGAACGGGGGAAAGCGGTAGACAATGATCCAGCCAGACCCAATCAAAGCGGGTTCAGAGCGCAGCTGTGGCCAGCGTCTGAAGAAAGCCCGCCTCAAGGCCGGCCTGTCCCGGGAGGACGTGGCCCACAGGTTGAAGATGCCGGCGCGAGTCGTCGAGGCGCTCGAAACCGACCATTGGGAAGTGCTTGGTGCGCCGGTCTTCGTGCGCGGGCAGTTGAAGAGTTATGCCCGCCTGCTGAAACTGGACATGGATGTCGACGGCTGCCTGGACGAGGCCAACCTTCCACCGGTGGCACCACCGGAACTGATCAGTCATAGCCACGTGCCCCATTATCGACGGGTACTTGAACAGGCGACCCGCAACGCGGTGTACATCGTGATGACCGCGGCCATCGCACTGCCGGTATGGTGGGCGACACGCGATCACCTCAGACCTTCGTCGTCTCCGACAGTGCAGTCGCTGGAGGTGCCCGAAGGCCTGTCACCGGTCCTGGGCAGCGAGTCCAATGACGGGGAGTCGGGTACCGGGGCCTCGGCCATGGTTCCACGCCGTTCGCAGCGCACCCCGGTGGTGGCGTCGATGACCCGCGCAGCGCCGAACCGGCATCGAGGCCGACCGCCAGCCTGTCGATATCGTTCAACGACGAAAGCTGGCTCGAGGTCTTCGATACGGAGGGCAAGCCGCTTGAGAAGGGCCTGATCGCCGCTGGAGAACGGCGCAGCTACGAGCCCGGGCAGGTGAGCCGGGTGACGCTCGGCAACGTCTCGGCGGTCGAGGTCAGCCAGCGCGGAGAGTCCGTCGACCTGTCTGCGTTCAGCAAGTCCAACGTCGCGCGCTTTACGCTATCCTCTGACGGTTCCGTGGTGCCGCCCGCCGAGTGATCGGCCGCGGCCATGCCGCGGATTGGAATCCACACCCGGCTTCCGGACCTGTCCATGCATACCGCGTCTGGCGCGTTGTGCCGGACGTTCCGGCATGGAAGCCCCCGGCACAGCGACTTGATCAATGGCAATAGACGAAATTCTCGACGAACACGAACAGAGTGAGCGCGTCCTCCAATGGCTCCGTGACAACGGCGTCGGCCTGATCGGTGGCATTGCCCTCGGGCTTGCCGCCATAGGCGGATGGAAGTGGTGGGGTATCCACCAGCAGCAGGTGAAAATCGAGGAGGCCGACCGCTACAGCATCGCGGTCGATGCCATCGACGCCAACGCCCCGAATGCCGCCGAGCTCGCCGCCGGCCTGCAGCCGGGATTGCTGTCGACCCTGGCAGGCCTGGAACTGGCCCAGTCCCAGGTCGGTGCCGGCGAGACCGAGGCGGCCATCGCGACCTTGAAAGGGTTGGGTAGCGACGATCCCGCGCTCGCTGCGGTCATCAATCAACGCCTGGCGCGCCTGCAGATAGAAGCCGGCGAGGCCGAGGCCGCATTGGCGCTGCTGGCGGATGCCGATTCGGCCGGCGCGCTGGAAATCCGAGGCGATGCCGAGTTTGCGCTCGGGCGGCACGATGAAGCGCGCGCATCCTATGAAAAGGCTCTCGCGCAGATGGATGTCGGCTCGCCATTGCGACGCATGCTCGAACTCAAACTGACCGAAGTCGGCGGCACGCCCGACGAAGCCGAGGCCGAGGCCTGATGAAGTCCATCCCCATGATCTCCATTCGCCGCGCCATGAAAGCGCTCTCCCCAAACGTATGCTCCGTGCGGACGCGCGATGTGCTGCGCGGCACGGCTGCCCTGATGTGCATCGTGGCACTGACAGGTTGCACCACCGTCAAGGGTTGGTTCGGCGGCAAGAAGGCCAAGCCGAACGAGCCGGCGGCACTGGTCGAGTTCGCGCCCAGCCAGACGGTGGACAGGCTGTGGTCGACCCGGGTCGGCAAGGGTGAGGGCCGCAGCGGTGTCCGCCAGGGGCCGGTCGTCGCCGACGGGCGCATCTATGCCGCCGCCGTGTCGGGCGGCGTCACCGCTCTGGATCTGCAGAGCGGACGCAAGCTGTGGACCCACGAAAGCAAGCTGCGCCTGAGTGGCGGTCCCGGGGTTGGCGGTGACCTGGTCGTGGTCGGCAGCCTCGATGGCGAAGTCATCGCCCTGGATGCCGAGACCGGTGCCGAGCGCTGGCAGGCCAAAGTGCCCAACGAGGTCATCGCCGCACCGGCAGTCGGTCCGGGCCTGGTGTTCGTGCGTTCCAACGACAACCGGGTGACCGCCTTCGACGCCGCCAGCGGCCAGCGCCGCTGGTTCTGGAGCCACGATGTGCCACCGCTGAGCGTACGTGGCAACGATGCGCCGCTGGTGGGGCCGGGGCTGATCTTCGTGGGCAATGACGACGGCACCCTGACGGCACTGTCCGCGAACGACGGCAATCCCTTGTGGGAAGTCCCGGTGGGTCAGCCCGAGGGACGCACAGAACTCGATCGCATGGCCGATGTCGATGGCACCCCGGTGCTCGATGGCCAGGTCATCTTCGCCACCAGCTTCAAGGGCAGCACGCTCGCGATCGACGGTCCCAGCGGGCGCCCGATGTGGGCTGCCGAGTATGGCGGCCCGGGCCGGATCGGCGTGAGCCACGATCGCCTGGTGGTATCGGACGCGACGGGCAACGTCCATGGGCTGGACAAGGGCACCGGTTCGGCGATGTGGAGCCAGCCGGCTCTGGCCCTCCGCAAGCTGACCGCGCCGGCAGTGCAGGGTGACTACGCCGTGGTCGGCGACTTCGAGGGCTACCTGCACTGGATGAAGCTCGACAACGGCGAATTCGCCGCCCGCGTGCGTGCTGGTCGCAAGGCCCTGCGCGCCGCCCCGGTGGTTGCCGACGGCATCCTGCTGGTGCAGAACATCGATGGCGACCTGAGCGCCTATCGGCTGCAATAGGTCTTCGTCCGCGGCCAGGCTGCCGTGGAACTCCGACCAGGGGACGGCCGGCGTATCGCCGGCCGTTTCCCTTTTCCTGTCCGGGTCGGCATCATCGCTGCCACGGCAAGGCGCCGGCGATGCTGCCGTTCCCGGCTCCCGGTGCCTGTCTTCCGCCCCATGCCTTTCCCGCCCCATTTCCAACCGGCTGTACACCCATGCTCCCTCTCGTCGCCCTCGTAGGCCGCCCGAACGTCGGCAAGTCGACGCTGTTCAACGTGTTGACCCGTACGCGCGACGCGCTGGTGCATGACCAGCCGGGGGTGACCCGCGATCGCCACTACGGCGTATGCCGCCCCGAGGGACGCCGGCATTTCGCCGTGGTCGATACCGGTGGCATCGCCGGCGAGGACGAAGGACTGGTCGGTGCGACCGCCCGCCAGGCACGTGCCGCGGCGGAGGAGGCCGATCTGGTGCTGTTCGTGGTCGATGGCCGCGAGGGCGCCTCGGCGCTGGATGACGAGATCCTGGCCTGGCTGCGCAAGGCGGCCAGGCCAACCCTGCTGGTGGTCAACAAGACCGACGGTCTCGACTCGGAGGCTGCGCTCAACGAGTTCGCCCGCTATGGCTTCGCCGACGCGATCGACGTGTCCTCGGCCCACCGCCGCGGCATCGACGAGCTGATCGACGAGGTGCTGGAACGGTTGCCGGAAGAGGGCACTCGCGTCGAGCTCGACGACGATCCCGACCGCATTCGCCTGGCCTTCATTGGCCGTCCGAACGTCGGCAAGTCGACCCTGGTCAACCGCCTGCTCGGCGAAGAGCGGATGATCGCTTCCGATGTGCCGGGCACCACCCGCGATTCGGTCGCCATCGACATGGAGCGCGATGGCCGCCGGTATCGTCTGGTCGACACCGCCGGTGTGCGCCGCAAGTCCAGGGTCGACGAGGTGGTCGAGAAGTTCTCGATCATCAAGACCCTGCAGGCGATCGAACAATGCCAGGTCGCGGTGATCATGCTCGATGCTTCCGAGGGCGTCACCGACCAGGATGCGACGGTGCTGGCGCTGGCCCTGGATGCCGGCCGCGCCCTGGTCGTCGCGGTGAACAAGTGGGATGGGCTGACCGACTACCAGCGCGAGCAGGCCGAGGCGATGCTGTCGCGCAAGCTGGGATTCGTCGACTGGGCCGAGGCGGTGCGGATCAGCGCCCTGCACGGTTCCGGCCTGCGCGAGCTGTTCCGTGCCGTGCATCGCGCGCATGCTTCCGCGACCCGCGAGTTCGGCACCACCGAGGTCAACAAGGCACTGGAGATCGCCTACGCCAGCAACCCGCCGCCCAGCGTGCGCGGCCATGTCGCCAAACTGCGCTTTGCCCATCCTGCCGGCACCAATCCGCCGAGTTTCGTTGTCCACGGCACCCGCCTGCGGACCCTGAACGACACCTACAAGCGTTATCTCGAGAATTTCTTCCGCAAGCGTTTCAAGCTGGTCGGCACGCCGGTGCGGTTTGTATTCAAGGAAACCAGCAACCCGTACGAAGGCAGGAAGAACGTGCTGACCGATCGCCAGGTCGCCAAGAAGCGACGGATGATCCGGCACGTCAAGCGCGGGAAGTGAGGCGGCGGCATTCGCGTTCTGCGCGCATGTCGTGTCGCTGGCTTCCAGCGGTGTCCAGGGCATGGACAAAACAGGGCGACGCGCAGGCCCAGTCCGCGCGCCGCCCCGGTCTCCCTGACGAGGAGGCGGCCAGTGTCGACGACCGACGTCGCAAAGCTTGAGACTGCAGGCCTGCGATACAGTGGCCGCGTACACTCCGACACGATGAAGCCGCCTGAATCATCCACATCCCGTCCCACGCTCGGCATCCTCGCCGGCGGTCGGGCAAGCCGGCTCGCTGGCCGCGACAAGGCCTGGCTCGAACGCGATGGCGTGCCACAGGTCGTGCGCTGGCAGCGGCGATTCGCCGACGAAGTCGCCGCGGTACTGGTCAGTGCCAACATCACGCTGTCGAACAGCAGGTCGTCGAACAGCGCGCTATCGAACAGCATGCTCGACCGCTACCGCCAGGCCGGCCTGGATGCCGTAGCCGACCGTCACGATGGCGACCTCGGCCCGCTGGCCGGACTCGATGCCCTGGCCGCCGCCTGCAGGACCCCGTGGCTGCTGACGATCCCGGTCGACCTGGTCGGCGTCAATGAATGCCTGTTGCCCACGCTGGAGAGCATGGGCACCGCCAACGGCGCCTTCGCGGTCGACGACGACGGTCCACAGCCGCTGGTCGCGCTGTGGCGGGTCGAGGCATTGCGACCGCTGGTGGCCGATGCCATCAGGGAAGGCGACTTCGCGGTGCATCGTCTGCAGCTCCGCCTGGGCATGGCCGCGGTTCGGCTCGAGGGCGTACGCTTCGGCAACCTCAACACACCTGAAGACCTGGCCGCGGCTGGCATCGACCATGAGTGAATTCCCGACCGGCGTCCTGTTTGACGATGCCCTTGCGATCGTCCGCGAGGTCGCACGGCGGCATCGACTGGACACTGAAATCGTGCCGCTGTCGCGCGCGCACGGCCGCGTGCTTTCCGAAGAGGTGATCGCGCCGCTGTCGCTGCCACCGTTCGACAACAGCGCGATGGACGGCTTCGCTCTGCGCCATGCCGATCTGCAGGGCGACGAGACTGCGCTGCAGCTGGCCGGTGAGCAGTTCGCCGGCATCGCAACGGGGCAGGCCGTCGGCCCCGGCGAATGCCTGCGGATCACCACAGGTGCGCCGATGCCGTCAGGCACCGATACCGTCGTGATCAGGGAGAACGCGCGGGTCGAGGGCGACCGTGTGGCCGTCCCCGGCCATACCCCGGCGGGCGCCAACGTCCGCCGCGCCGGAGAGGACGTACGCGAGGGCGACACCGTGCTGCATGCAGGCGAAGTGCTGACCCCGGCTCGGGTTTCGCTGGCCGCCTCGCTCGGGCTGGCGACGCTGCCCGTCTCGCGGCGCCCGACCGTGGCCGTGTTCACCAGCGGCGACGAGCTGGTCGAACCCGGCATGCCGTTGGCGCCGGGACAGATCTACGACAGCAACCGCGAACTGCTGATGGGCCTGTTGCGTGCCGAAGGCCTTGAGCCGACCGCCTGGCCGCGTCTGCCCGATGATCCGCGCGCGGTCGAGATCGCCTTGCGCGACGCGGGTTGCGCCTTCGATCTGGTCATCACCTGCGGCGCGGTATCGGCGGGCGAGAAGGACCATATCCCGGCCGTGCTGCAGCGGTTTGGCGAGGTGCATTTCTGGAAGGTGCGGATCAAGCCGGGCATGCCGGTGCTGTTCGGCAGCCTCGACCAGAGCCGGTTTCTCGGCCTGCCGGGCAATCCAGTATCGGTGCTCGCGACCTGGCTGGCGCTGGGCAGGGTACTGGCCGATGGCCTGCAGGGGAGGACTGAACCGCGCCCGGTGCTGCGCGCACGGTTGGCGGCGCCGATCGACAAACCCCATGCCCGCCGGGAATTCATGCGTGCGCGGCTCGAATGCGGCGAGGACGGCGGTCTGTCGGCGGTGCCGAACCCGGCCACCGGCTCGCACCGACTGCGTGCCGCGGCGGATTCCAACGCCCTGATCGTGATTCCCGACGGGCCGCAGACGTTGGCCGCCGGCACGGTGGTCGAGGTGCTGCAGCTGTAGCGTGGACGGAAAGTGTGTTGGGGAAGCCCGCGGCCTTGGCATTGTGGGCTTCCGGATAGGTGGGCGGCGCCTGCATCCGGGCGGCGCGACGCGATTGGCGCGATAATCCCCGCATGGACATCGAACGCATTCCCCCGGCCGAAGCCCTGCGCCGCCAACGCGACGGTGGCGTTCTGATCGACGTACGCGCGGCGCACGAGCGTGCGACCGGATTCGCCGAGGGCGCGCGCGGCATCACGAAGGATGAACTCGAGGCCGATCCCGCCGCCGCGCTGCCCGACCGCGACGTACCCGTGATGCTGATCTGCCAGATGGGCGGCCGCTCGCTGAAGGCGGCCGAAGCGTTGTGCGCGGCCGGCTACGTACGGGTGGCCTCGGTCGAGGGCGGCACCGAGCGCTGGATCGCCGACGGTCTGCCGACCGAGCGCCCCGCAGGCGACCATGACTTCTACGACCGTTACTCCCGCCATCTGCGCCTGCCCGAGGTCGGCGAGGTCGGGCAGAAGCGGCTGCAGGAAGCGCGCATCGCGATGGTCGGTGCCGGTGGGCTCGGCTCGCCGGCCGCCTACTACCTGGCCGCGGCCGGCATCGGCACCCTGGTGCTGGCCGACGACGACGTGGTCGACCGCAGCAACCTGCAACGACAGATCCTGCATACCGACGACCGGGTCGGCGTGGCCAAGGTCGAGTCGGCACGCATCGCACTGTCGGCGCTCAACCCGAGGGTGGACATCCAGGCCTTCCCGGAGCGCATCACCGCCGCCAACGTCGAGCGCCTGATCGCCGATGCCGACGTGGTCATCGACGGCGCCGACAACTTCCCCGCACGCTACCTGCTCAACGATGCCTGCGTGAAGCTCGGCAAGCCACTGGTCTATGGCGCGGTGCATCGCTTCGAGGGCCAGGTGAGCGTGTTCGACGCCGGCCGCCTGCGCGGCGAGGCGCCGTGCTACCGCTGCCTGTTCCCCGAACCGCCACCACCCGAGGCCGCGCCCAACTGCGCCGAGGCCGGCGTGCTCGGTGTCCTGCCCGGGGTGATCGGGCTGCTGCAGGCGACCGAGGCGATCAAGCTGATCCTCGACCTGGGAGAGCCGTTGCGCGGGAGGCTGCTGCACTTCGATGCGTTGTCGATGCGCTTCCGCGAGACCCGGCTGGGCCCGGACCCGGACTGCTTGGTCTGCGCGCCGGGCCGGGATTTTCCGGGCTACATCGACTACGCCCGCTTCTGCTCCGCTCAGAGCAATCCGTAAAGAATCCCGGCCAACGAGCAGGCGGCGAGCAACGGCAGGATGCCGGCCTTGAAGCGGAACACCGCGAGCATCGCGGCGAATGCAAGGAGGAGGGCAGGGATGCTGGCGGTGGCGAGTACCGGCACGTTGATCGTCATCCCGAGCCCCTGCATCACCCGCACCTCGCCAAACAGGACGTGCATGGCGAACCAGAGCGCCAGGTTCAGGATCACCCCGACCACGGCCGCCGTGATCGCGGCCAACGCGGCCGACAGGGCCTTGTTGCTGCGCAACGTTTCGACGAAAGGGGCGCCGAGGAAGATCCACAGGAAGCAGGGGGTGAAGGTCACCCAGGTGGTCAGCAGACCACCGAGCGTGCCGGCCAGAAGCGGATGGAGCGGGCCGGGGGCGCGGAACGCACCGATGAAGCCGACGAACTGGGTGACCATGATCAGCGGCCCGGGCGTGGTTTCCGCCATGCCGAGGCCGTCCAGCATTTCGCCCGGCTGCAGCCAGCCATAGCCCTCGACGGCCTGCTGCGCGACATAGGCGAGCACGGCATAGGCACCGCCGAAGGTGACCACCGCCATCTTGGAGAAGAACACCGCGATATCGGCGAACACGTTGCCAGGGCCGAGCCACAGCAACAGGCCAAGCACGGGCACCAGCCACAGCAGCAGGAACGTGCCGCCGATCTTCAGCGACCAGGCCAGCGGCGGCCGTGCATGGGCAGGGACGTTCTCGCCCAGCACCGTGTCCACGTCGGCAACCTGGTGGTCGCCGACCTTGCCGTGGCCGTTTCCGCCCAGGAACGCCGCCAGCCCGGCACGGGCACCGACATAACCCAGCGCCGCGGCGGTAAGAACGACCAGCGGGAACGGAAGCTGGAAGGCGAACAGCGCGATGAAGGCCATCGCGGCGATCCCCACCATCACACTGTTCTTCAATGCCCGCCGGCCGACCCGGATCACGGCCTCAAGCACGATGGCGAGCACGGCGGCCTTGAGGCCGAAGAACAGCGACTGGACCACGCTGGCATTGCCAAAGATTGCGTAGATCCAGCTCAGCGCCATGATCGCGATGATCCCGGGCAGGACGAACAGCGTGCCGGCGACGAGCCCGCCCCGGGTCCTGTGCATGAGCCAGCCGATGTAGACGGCAAGCTGCTGGGCTTCGGGGCCGGGCAGCAGCATGCAGTAGTTGAGCGCATGCAGGAACCGGTTTTCGCCAAGCCAGCGTTTCTCCTCGACGAGGATGCGATGCATCATCGCGATCTGCCCGGCGGGGCCGCCGAAGCTCAGCAGTGCGATGCGTGCCCAGACCCGGACCGCTTCCCGGAAAGGGATTTCACGTGTGGCAGAACCGGATCCCTGGGCTGGACCGGGCAGGATCGCAGGTGTCTCGCTCATCGTGGGTTCCCGGTCGATTCCGCAAGGATTCTACGCAAGCTGACGCGGCCCGGAGCTGGCAATGTCATCGGTCCGAGTATCTTCAAGGTCCCGGACCGGGCATTGGTACGCAGCCCGCCGCAGAACTGGCGCGATCCCGACCGGACGCAGCGTCTGCACTCACCGCGCGGCGACATCGGTTCTGGAAGGATGATCCGGACTTCGTGATTCGACCTTCGGGAGTGTTGCATGAGGGAGCGGGGCCTGGTCTGGCTGTTGGCAATGATCGTCGGACCGCTGGCATGGATCGGGACGGCGACTGCCGGAGGCTGCGACGGCGCCGACCCGCTGCAGGCCAGAGACCTTCCTTCCCGCATCGCTGCCGTGGCCTGCCGGGAAAGCCGCCTCTGGTACGAGCCCTTCATCGACATCGATGGGCGCCTGGTCAGCTTTACCGTGGCCGAGATGGAGACCGACCGCCTCAGCGATGGCGTCACCCCAGCCTGGAAGAGGGTGGTCGACTACTGGCGCGGCAGCGGCCTGCTGGGCGCGGTTGCGCAGCGGCCCGGTGCAAGCACCTGCGAGTACGCCACCAATGACAGCTACGCCTCTCCCAACTGCCGCGGCTTCCTGATCGACACGCCATGGTCGGCGGCGTTCGTCTCCTACGTGATGGTGCAGTCGGGGGTGCCTGGTTTCAGGCCGTCGCCGAGCCATGTCGATTTCGTACGCGACGCCTGGCGCAATCCCGAAAGCAGCCCTTTCACTCTGGTCGACCCGGCTGCCACTCCGCCCGCGAACGGCGATCTGTTGTGCATGGTCCGCACCCGGGCCGGGCTGGAGGGCCTGTCCGGATTGGTGGCCTGGCTGGGATCGAACCCCGGCGCTGCATTGCCGATGCATTGCGATGTCGTCGTCGATGCCAACGGCAGCGGCAACGGCCGCGCCTACCTGGTCGGTGGCAATGTCCTCCAGGGCGTGACCCTGCGCATGCTGCCGGTCAATCGCGCCGGACGCTTCTGGAACCTGCCACAAGCACGCAATACCGGCTGTCGTCCTGGCAATCCCCAGGCCTGCAGTTTCAACAACCAGAACTGGGTGGCCCTGCTCAAGCTCAAGCCGGGGCTGTCGATGCTGGCGCAGCCGCCGACTCCGGCCCTTCAGGAGACGCAGGAATGCTGCGTCTACTGCGTGGTCGGCGGTGGAGTTCCGCGCTGCCCTGCGGATGCATCGCCGCCGTCGCCATGACCCCGGCCATCGCTTCCGCCTCGCATGAATGCCGCCAACGCCTCGCCATAGGACGGATACATATCGATATCGTTATGGCCGGCCTCGGGCACCATCACCACTTCCGAACGGGCAGCCGGCAGCGCATCGATCAGGCGTCGGGTGCTCGAAGCCGGGATCACCCGGTCGCGTCCGGCCTGGATGACCAGCACCGGTCCCTCGAAAGCCGTCAGACGGGTGGCCGAATCGTAACGATCGCGCGCCAGCAAGCGCACCGGTAACCAGGGATAGTGGTGCTGCCCGACGCCGGCCAGACTGTCGAACGGCGTGACCAGCGCCAGACGCCCGACCGGGCGCTGCGAGGCCAGGTGAGCGGCGACGCCGCTGCCGAGGCTGCGCCCGACCACGTCGATCCCCTTGTGCTGTCCGCTCACGTGGTCGTGCAACGCCACCGCGTCGGAAGACAGCGGGACTTCGCCGGGCTGGCCCTGGCTGGCACCGTAGCCGCGATACGCCACCAGGTACACCGTATGGTCCGGAAACCAACGGGCGAAGGCCTCGCGGTTGTGCTGGATCGCCTCGGCATTGCCGCCGAAGTAGAGCAGGGCACGCGGCTGGCCCGGGTTGACCACCCAGCCCCGCAGCGTGATGCCCTCGTTGTCGAAAGCGAAGTCGGTCTGGCCGGCCTCCACCCGGGTCGCGGCCGGGAAGTACACGAAGTCGCGCTGGCGCATGAACATCAACGTACACAAGCCCAGCCACGCCAGCAGGAGCAGGCCGGCGATGGTCAGCAATGCACGCACCGGACCGGGCATGGCTCTCAGCCGTGGGCCTTGCGTGCGGCCTCGAACGCGGCCAGCTGCTCGGGCGTGGCGTCCTTCTGGTGCTCCGCCTTCCATTCGGCGAACGGCATGCCGTAGACGATCTCGCGGGCCTCGTCCTTCGTCATCGTGATTCCGCGCGTCTCGGCGGCCTCGCGGTACCAATCCGACAGGCAGTTGCGGCAGAAGCCGGCGAGGATCATCAGGTCGATGTTCTGCACGTCGGGGCGTTCTTTCAGCAGGTGGTCGCGCAGGCGGCGGAACACAGCGGCTTCGAGGTGTAGGGTTTCGTGGTCGATCTCGTTCATGGTGGAGGCATCCTGTGCGGCCGGCCGCGGCGGATGGATGCTCTGGCCGGATGGGGGATAATGCGCCGCTACAACTCTAAATGAAGCTCCCGGACCCCGCATGACCGATCACGCCGCCGCCCGATCCGCCCCCGAGCAGACCGGAAAAGCAAGGATCCTCGATGGCAAGCGTATCGCCGAGGACCTGCTCGACTCCCTCAAGGCACAGGTGGACGCGCGGGTCGCGGCCGGCAAGTCCCGCCCGGGATTGGCGGTGGTGCTGGTGGGCAACGACCCGGCTTCGGCGGTCTATGTGCGCAACAAGCGCCGGGCGGCCGAGAAGGTCGGCATCCGTGCGATCGACTTCGACCTGCCGGCCGGCGCCAGCGACGAGCAGCTGCTGGCTCTGATCGACCAGCTGAATGCCGATCCCGACGTCCACGGCATCCTGGTCCAGTTGCCGCTGCCGGATCGCCGCGACCCGACCGCACTGATCCATCGGATCAGTCCAGCCAAGGATGTCGACGGCTTCCACCCCGAGAACGTCGGCCATCTGGCCCTGCGCCAGTTCGGCCTGCGGCCGTGCACGCCGCGCGGCATCACCACGTTGCTGGCCTATACCGACCGTCCGGTACGCGGGCAGAGCGCGACGATCGTGGGCGTCTCCAACCATGTTGGCCGGCCGATGGCGCTGGAGTTGCTGATCGCCGGCTGCACGGTGACCAGCTGTCACAAGTTCACCCCGCCGGACGTACTGGAAGCCTCGGTCCGCAACGCCGACATTCTGGTGGTGGCGGTGGGCCGCCCGGGCCTGGTCCCGGGCGAGTGGGTCAAGCCGGGCGCGGTGGTCATCGACGTCGGCATCAACCGGCTCGAGGACGGCCGCCTGGTCGGCGACGTCGGTTTCGACGAGGCGGCGCGGCGGGCCAGCTGGATCACCCCGGTGCCGGGCGGGGTCGGGCCGATGACGGTCGCCACGTTGATGCAGAACACGCTGGAGGCAGCCGAAGCCGCCGGATAGGGCTGGAGCACCTGAACCGTCCTGTCCGCGGAACACGAAATCCCGCTTCTGGAGCGAGCGCCAGCGGCTCCGGACAGGTTACAATGGCGCGCTTCATCCTCCCCGGGCCCGCCCATGCTGCGCATCCAGGCTGAAGCGCTTACCTACGACGACGTCTCGCTCGTTCCGGCGCACTCCTCCGTCCTGCCCAAGGACGTGTCGCTCACCACCCGCTTCACCCGCGATCTCGACATCCGCCTGCCGATCCTGTCGGCGGCGATGGACACGGTCAGCGAGGCCCGCCTCGCGATCGCGATGGCCCAGCTGGGCGGGATCAGCATCATCCACAAGAACATGGGTGCCGAGGCGCAGGCCGCGCAGGTCGCCCGGGTCAAGAAGTTCGAAGCCGGGGTGATCAAGGAGCCGTTCACGGTCAGGCCGGAAACCACCATCGGCGAAGTGCTCAAGCTGACCCGGGCCCGCAACATCTCCGGCGTGCCGGTGGTCGACGGCGGCCAGCTGGTCGGCATCGTTACCAGCCGCGACATGCGCTTCGAGAAGAAGCTCGACGATCCGGTCCGCCACATCATGACCAAGAAGGACCGCCTGGTGACGGTGGCCGAGGGCGCTTCCGACGAGGAGGTGCTGGACCTGCTGCACAGGCACCGCATCGAGAAGGTGCTGGTGGTCAACGACGGTTTCGAGCTGCGCGGCCTGATCACGGTCAAGGACATCCAGAAGAAGCGCGACAACCCCAATGCCGCCTACGACAGCAGCGAGCGCCTGCTGGTCGGCGCCGCGGTCGGTGTCGGCGGCGATACCGAGGCCCGGATCGAGGCACTGGCCGCCGCTGGCGTGGACGTGGTGGTGGTCGACACCGCCCACGGCCATTCGCAGGGCGTGCTCGAGCGCGTGCAATGGGTCAAGAAGAACTTCCCGCAGTTGCAGGTGATTGGCGGCAACATCGTCACCGGCGACGCTGCGCTGGCGCTGATGGATCACGGTGCGGACGCGGTCAAGGTCGGCGTCGGCCCGGGCTCGATCTGCACCACCCGCATCGTCGCCGGCGTCGGCGTGCCGCAGGTCACCGCGATCGACATGGTCGCCGAGGCACTGCAGGACCGCATCCCGCTGGTCGCCGACGGCGGCATCCGCTATTCGGGCGACATCGGCAAGGCGATCGCCGCCGGTGCATCGAGCGTGATGATCGGCGGCCTGTTTGCCGGCACCGAGGAGGCGCCGGGCGAGGTCGAGTTGTTCCAGGGCCGCAGCTACAAGAGCTACCGCGGCATGGGCAGCCTGGGTGCGATGGAGAAGGGGTCGAAGGATCGCTACTTCCAGGACGCATCGGACGCCGACAAGCTCGTCCCCGAAGGCATCGAAGGCCGTGTGCCGTATCGCGGCCCGCTCGGCAATGTCGTCCACCAGCTCGCCGGCGGCCTGCGCGCCACGATGGGCTACGTCGGCTGCGCAACCATCGAGGAGATGCGCAAGAAGCCCAGTTTCGTGCGCGTGACCAACGCCGGCAGCCGCGAAAGCCATGTCCACGACGTGCAGATCACGAAAGAGCCGCCGAACTATCGGGCCGGCTGAAAACAGGAGTGAGGGAATAGAAGTGAGAAACGAGTGAAAGCCCTCGTTCCGCTTGTCCACCTCTCACTTCTCACTCCTAACAACTCACCTCCAGCCTCATGGCCGACATCCATTCCGACAAGATTCTCATCCTCGACTTCGGCGCGCAGTACACGCAGCTGATCGCCCGCCGCATCCGCGAGATCGGCGTCTACTGCGAGATCTGGGCCTGGGACCACGACCCGGCCGAGATCGCTGCCTGGGGCGCGAAGGGCATCATCCTGTCCGGCGGGCCGGAATCGACCACGGAAGAGGGCGCGCCGAAGGCGCCGCAGGAAGTCTTCGACGCCGGCCTGCCGATCCTCGGCATCTGCTACGGCATGCAGACCCTGGCCGCGCAGCTGGGCGGTGAAACCGAAGCCGCCGACGCACGCGAGTTCGGCCACGCCGAGGTGCAACTGGTCGCCCACGACGCGCTGCTGGGTGGGCTCAGCGACCACCCCGGCGAGTCCCGCATCGATGTCTGGATGAGCCACGGCGACCACGTCGCCAAGGCGCCGCCCGGCTGGACCGTCACCGCGACCACCGACCGCATCCCGGTCGCGGCGATGGCGCTGGAGGACAAGCGTTGGTACGGCGTGCAGTTCCACCCCGAGGTCACCCACACCAAGCAGGGCACGACGCTGCTGCGTCGCTTCGTCGCCGAGATCTGCGGCTGCCAGACGCTGTGGACGGCCGCGCACATCATCGAGGACCAGATCGCCCGCGTGCGCGAGCAGGTTGGCGACGACGAGGTGATCCTCGGCCTGTCGGGCGGCGTCGACTCATCCGTGGTTGCGGCGCTGCTGCACAAGGCGATCGGCGAACAGCTGACCTGCGTGTTCGTCGACACTGGCCTGCTGCGCTGGAACGAGGGCGACCAGGTGATGGCGATGTTCGCCGAGCACATGGGCGTCAAGGTGATCCGCGTCGATGCCGCCGACCGCTACTTCAAGGCGCTCGAGGGCGTGGCCGACCCGGAAGCCAAGCGCAAGATCATCGGCAACCTGTTCGTCGAGATCTTCGACGAGGAATCCTCGAAGCTGCGCAATGCCAGGTGGCTGGCGCAGGGCACGATCTACCCGGACGTAATCGAATCGGCCGGCAGCAAGACCGGCAAGGCCCACGTCATCAAGAGCCACCACAACGTCGGCGGCCTGCCCGAGCACATGAAGCTGGGCCTGGTCGAGCCGCTGCGCGAACTGTTCAAGGACGAGGTGCGTCGTCTCGGCGTCGAACTTGGCCTGCCCGAGCCGATGGTCTACCGGCATCCGTTCCCGGGCCCGGGCCTGGGCGTGCGGATCCTCGGTGAGGTCAAGCGCGAGTACGCCGAGCTGCTGGCGAAGGCCGACCACATCTTCATCGAGGAACTGCGCCGGGCAGACCTGTACGACAAGACCAGCCAGGCCTTCGCGGTGTTCCTGCCGGTCAAGTCGGTCGGCGTGGTCGGCGACGCCCGCGCCTACGAGTGGGTGATCGCCCTGCGCGCGGTCGAAACCATCGACTTCATGACCGCACACTGGGCGCACCTGCCGTACGACTTTCTTGGCAGGGTTTCAAATAGAATTATCAATGAGTTACGCGGAATTTCTCGCGTTGTTTATGACATCAGTGGAAAGCCGCCGGCGACCATCGAGTGGGAGTGATGTCGGCATCATCCTTGATTGCGGCGTAACCGCCGCCGCGCGTGTCCGTGCCCGATGGCACGAAGCCTGAAGGTGCGAGGTGGCAAACTGTTTCTGTGCCGATCCGGCGCGCAAGATCCGGAGAAGACGCAGATGAACTGGCGGAAGTTCACACGCACTGGCTGCGGACTGTTTGCCGCGGCCGTGGCTTTGATGTTGGCCCAGGCATCGCTCGTGGCCGGAGAGGTCACCACGCAGGCATATCAGGTGTCCAAAGGGGCCCGTGCCCACGATGTTGCCGCCGATCCGGCCGCCGACGGGCCGGTCTGGTACACCGCCCAGCGCCAGGGCGCGCTCGGCAAGCTGGATCCGAAGACCGGCGACTGGGAGCACATCCCGTTGGGCGAAGGCTCCGCGCCGCATGGCGTGGTCGTCGGCCCTGACGGCGCGCCCTGGGTCACCGACAGCGGCCTCAATGCGATCGTCCGTGTCGATCCGCGAACCCACGAGGTCAAGACCTGGCCGCTGCCGGAAGAGCGCGGCTACACCAATCTCAACACGTTGACCTTCGACGGTCGCGGCAAGGTCTGGTTCACTGGCCAGAACGGCATCTACGGCCGCGTCGACCCCGACAGTGGCGAAGTCACGGTCCGGGAAGCGCCGAAAGGGCGTGGCCCGTACGGCATCGCGACCACGCCCTCAGGCGAGGTCTATTACGCGTCGCTCGCCGGCAGCCACATCGCCCACATCGACCAGGACACCGGCGAGGCCACGGTCATCGAGCCGCCCACTGCAGGGCAGGGCGCACGGCGGGTCTGGTCCGACAGCCAGGGCAGGATCTGGGTCAGCGAATGGAACTCGGGCCAGCTCAGCCGCTTCACCCCGTCCGCCGACAACCCCGCTGCGGGCGAATGGAAGGCGTGGAAGCTGCCCGGTGACGACCCCAAGGCCTACTCGGTCTACGTCGACGAGACCGACAAGGTCTGGGTGACCGACTTCGGTGCCAACGCGGTATTGCGGTTCGATCCTGAAAGCGGACGTTTCGAGAGCTTCCCCAGCGACCGCGAGAACGCCAACGTGCGGCAGATGCTGGGCCGCAAGGGAGAGGCCTGGGCGCCGGAGTCAGGCACCGACCGGCTGATTGTGTTCCGCTACGGCAGCGGCGAATGAAGCCTGCGCAGGCGGGGGCAGTGCTGCTGTTGTCCGCATGCGCGGGTCTGGGCCAAGCAGGCGAAGGCGCCCCGGTCCGCGGTGAGCCTGCCCGCGGTGAGCGTGTCTTCCAGCAATGCTACGCCTGCCATTCCGTGCAACCGGGCGAAGACGGCCTGCCCGGACCGAACCTGGCCGGCGTGGTCGGCCGCGGCGCCGGTCGCGCCGACTTCGACTATTCGCCGGCGCTGCGCGCGGCAGCGATCGGCGGGCTGGTCTGGACACGCGAGGAGCTGGATGCTTTCCTGCGCGATCCCGAAGCCCGCCTGCCGGGCAACACGATGGGCTACGTCGGCCTGCGCGACAGGCAGATGCGCGCCGACGTGATCGCCTGGCTTGCCGCCCACACGGATACCCCATGAGTCTTCCCGTCGACACCATGCCACCTTCAAATGACGAGTGCTGGATGCGCCATGCACTTGCGCTGGCCACGCGTGCGGAGCGCGAGGACGATGAGATCCCGGTCGGCGCGGTGCTGGTCTCGGCCGATGGCGATGTTCTGGGCGAAGGCTGGAACCGCAACATCACCGAGCACGACCCGACCGCTCATGCCGAGATCGTGGCGATGCGCCAGGCCGGCATGCGACTGGGCAACCATCGCCTGCTCGGCGCGACCCTGTACGTGACCCTGGAACCCTGCGCGATGTGCGCGATGGCGATGATCCACGCCCGCATCGCGCGGGTCGTCTACGGTGCCAGCGACCCCAAGACCGGTGCCGCCGGCAGCGTATTCGACCTGCTCGCCGACCCGCGCCACAACCACCGCGTGGAAGTGCAGGGTGGGGTGCTGGGCGAAGAAGCCGGCGCACGCCTGACTGCCTATTTCCGTACCAAACGGGCGCGGAAGCCGTGAGCTGACGGTCCGGGCGCAAAAAAGCTGGCTAGCGTCCGACCAGGCGCCGTTCGTTCGCGCGCTTGTGGCCATGATCCATCTCCTCGTTGACCACGCGCACCGCCAGCGAGGACTCGTAGCCGAGCAGGATGCTGGCCGCCAGCATCATCACCACGCCCAGCGCGGCCAGGACCGTCGGCGCGGACACGAAGCGGTAGCCGAGGAAAGCATCGGCGGCAACGGTCAGGCTGGTACCTACAAAGCAGCTGATCGCCAGGTACAGCAGTTGACTGCCGTGCAGGGTGATCCTGCTGCGGCGGCGCTGCATCAGGATCAACTGCTCGATGCGTGCACGCTCGTCGTCGTTGCTCACGGTCTCCAGTTCGACCAGCAGCGCCCGGGCGCGGTCGATGACGCGGGCAAGGCGGTTGTTGGCCGACATCAGCAGCGAGGCCGTCGCGGTCAGGAAGAACGCGGGCGCCAGCATCGCGGTCAGGATGGCGTAGTGCGTAGCGACGTCATTGAGCATTAGCGGTCCGCCGGCGGTTGGATGCGGCTATCATGCCGCGATGCGCCGACAACGGCGAGTGGATGGAAGGACTTCATGGCGATGACACCGGGGGCGACGACAACTCGGGCGATCCCATCAGGGAAGGGCGACCGGCTAATCTGGATCGACCTTGAAATGACCGGGCTGGACACCGACAACGATTCGATCCTCGAGATCGCGACCGTGGTGACCGACGCCAGTCTCGAAGTGCTTGCCGTGGGCCCGGAACTGGCCATTCACCATCCGCTCGACCGCCTTCAGGCCATGGACGAATGGAACCGCCGCCAGCACGGCGGATCCGGGCTCTGGCAGCGGGTGCTGGACAGTACCGTCGACATGGCCGAAGCCGAGGCCCGGACCCTGGCGTTCCTGCGCGAATGGGTATCGGCCGGTGCCTCGCCGATGTGCGGTAATTCGATATGCCAGGACCGTCGCTTCCTGCACCGGCTGATGCCGCAGGTCGAGCGGCATTTCCACTATCGCAACCTCGATGTCAGCACGATCAAGGAACTGGCCCGGCGCTGGGCACCGGAGATTCTGGCTGGCGTACAGAAACAGGCCCGTCACACCGCCCTGAGCGACGTACACGATTCGATCGCCGAGCTGCGCCATTACAGGCAGCATATGGGAGCATTCGCAGCAGGCCGATCCTGAGCGGCACGCTGCACCAGGGTAGGGCCAGGCAGCGCCCGCCTATTCCGGATCGACCGAAGGCTGATGGTCGGGGCTGTCCAGACTCACCGACGAGGCCTGTGCCTGCGACAACGCTTTCTGCTCGGCTCCCGGCTTGGGCGTGTGGTGATACATGTGGACATCGCGCTGCGGGAACGGGATGGTGATGCCGGCGGCATCGAAGCCCTTCTTGATCCGCTCGGTCAGCTCGCACTTGGTCACGAAGAAGTCGATATTCGCGACATGGCAACGGATACCGAGGTTGATGCTGTTTTCGGCGAGGGCATAGACCAGCACGTCGGGCGGCGGGTCGGCCAGTACACGCTCGTCGGAATGCATCGCCTCCAGTGCGATGCTGCGGGCGACGTCGATGTCGTCCCCGTAGCCGATGCCGATGACCAGTTCGATGCGACGCATCACATCCGGGGTGAGGTTGACGATCGGGTCGGCGGTGATCAGGCTGTTGGGCAGCACGATGATCTGGTTGTCGGCACCGCGCAGGCGGGTCTGGAAAATGCTGACCTCCTCGACCTTGCCTGTCTGGTTGGCGATCGTCACCACGTCGCCGACCCGGAACGGTTTCAGCGATACCAGCATCACGCCCGATGCGACGTTGGACAGCGAGTCCTTCAATGCCAGGCCGATGGCCAGCCCGGCGGCACCCAGCACGGCGATCATCGATGTGGGCGCAACCCCGAAGACCCCCTGGAGCAAGGCCAGCAGCAGCACGATCAGCAGGCCGATGTAGACAACCTTGCGCATGAACTGGATGCCGATCGGGTCCATCGATGCGCGGGTCATGGCGCGCACCGATGCGCTGGTCAGCCATCGGGCGATGCGCAGCCCGACGACGAACACCACGACAGCGATCAGGAGCTCGATGCCGATATCGATGCCCTGGGCAAGCCACGTCTGGGTCAGCGTTTCACTGGAGGCGTCATTGGCCATCTCGATTCTCTCCGTTGCCGTGCAGGATTCCCCTGGCACGCGCTTGTGGTGCTGTGTACTCGTGGTTGTTGCTGCATATACGAAGCCCCGCTTGAGCGGGGCTTCGTGGCTTGCAGGAACTGAAGGATAGCGGTGGCGGTGTTAGCACGCCGTCACCAGCCATGCCCCTGTCGCATGCTCTTGTTCACAGTTTCCCGATTACGGCTCAGCCAGCCTTGGCCTTGGCCAGTTTCAGCCAGGTGTCGACCACGGTGTCGGGGTTCAACGAGACCGAATCGATGCCTTGCTCCATCAGCCACTGGGCGAGGTCAGGGTGGTCGCTCGGGCCCTGTCCGCAGATGCCGACGTACTTGCCTTTGGCCTTGGCGGTCGCAATCGCCATCGACAGCAGCTTCTTGACCGCCGGGTCGCGTTCGTCGAACAGGTGCGCGACGAGCGCCGAGTCTCGATCCAGGCCCAGGGTCAGCTGGGTCAGATCGTTGGAGCCGATCGAGAAGCCGTCGAATATCTCCAGGAACTCCTCGGCCATCAGTGCGTTCGAGGGCAGCTCGCACATCATGATGATCTTCAACCCGTCCTTGCCCTGTTCAAGACCGTTGGCCTTCAGCACCTCGACCACCTTGCGACCTTCGTCCAGCGTGCGCACGAACGGGATCATCACCCAGCAGTTGGTCAGCCCCATCTGCTCGCGCACCTTCAACACCGCACGGCATTCCAGCGAGAACGCCTCGGCGAAGGCCGGATCGACGTAGCGGCTGGCGCCGCGGTAGCCGATCATCGGGTTCTCTTCGTGCGGCTCGTAGCGGCCGCCGCCGATCAGGTTGGCGTATTCGTTCGACTTGAAGTCGGACAGGCGCACGATCACCGGGTTGGGCGCGAACGACGCGGTGATGGTGGCGATGCCCTCGGCCAGGCGGTCGACGTAGAAGTCGACCGGGCTGCCGTAGCCGGCGATGCGCTCATCGATCTTCTTCTTCGTTTCCGCGTCCTGCCTGTCGTACTCGAGCAGGGCCTTGGGATGCACGCCGATATGGCTGGCGATGATCATCTCCAGCCGCGCCAGGCCGACGCCGGCGTTGGGCAGCATCGCGAAGTCGAACGCGCGCTCGGGGTTGGCGACGTTCATCATCACCTTCAGCGGTGCCGGCGGCATGTGCTCGAGGTCGGCGGTGTGGCGCTCGAAGGGCAGGGCACCGTCGTAGATGAAGCCGGTGTCGCCTTCGGCACAGCTGATGGTGACGATCTGCCCATCCTGGATGGTGTCCAGGGCATTGCCGGTGCCGACCACGGCCGGTACGCCGAGTTCGCGCGCGATGATCGCCGCATGGCAGGTGCGGCCGCCGCGGTTGGTGACGATCGCTGCCGAGCGCTTCATCACCGGCTCCCAGTCCGGGTCGGTCATGTCGGCGACCAGCACGTCGCCGGGCTGCACACGGCTCATGTCGTCGAGCGAACGGACCACGCGCGCGGTGCCGCTGCCGATCTTCTGGCCGATCGCGCGGCCCTCGCAGACCACCGGGCCACGCTCGCCGAGCTGGAAGCGTTCGATCTGGGTCGCCTTGGCACGCGACTTCACCGTTTCCGGGCGGGCCTGGACGATGAAGAGTTTGCCGCTGACGCCATCCTTCGCCCACTCGACGTCCATCGGACGGTCGTAGTGCTTCTCGATGACCAGCGCCTGCCTGGCCAACTCGTGCACGTCCTCGTCGCTGATCGAGAACGTGTTGCGCAATTCGGCCGGGGTGTCCTCGGTACGCACGCGTTCGCCGGGGGTGTCGGAGTAGACCATGCGCAACTGCTTGGCGCCGATCGCGCGGCGCAGGATCGCCGGCTTGCCCTGGGCGAGGGTGGGCTTGTAGACGTAGAACTCATCCGGGTTCACCGCGCCCTGCACGACCATCTCGCCAAGGCCGTAGCTTGAGGTGATGAACACCACGTCGCGGAAACCGGACTCGGTATCGAGGGTAAACAGCACGCCGGAGGCGCCAACGTCCGAGCGCACCATCAGCTGCACGCCGGCGGACAGGAACACGTCCTCGTGCTTGAAGCCATGGTGGACGCGATAGGCGATCGCACGGTCGTTGTAGAGGCTGGCGAAGACTTCCTTGACCTTCAGGACGACATCGTCCTCGCCGGTCACGTTGAGGAAGGTCTCCTGCTGGCCGGCGAAGGAGGCGTCCGGCAGGTCCTCGGCGGTGGCCGAGGAACGCACCGCAACGGCGACATCTCCTCCGCCGTTCTCGCTGCACAGCTTGCGGTAGGCGCCGCGGATCTCCCTGTCGAGTTCGGGTTGCAGCGGCGCCTCGATGACCCAGCCGCGGATCTCGGTACCGGCAGCGGTCAGCGCGGCGACGTCCTCGACATCGAGCGTGGCCAGGCGATCGAAGATGCGCTGGTGCAGGTCGTTGTGGGCGATGAAGGCCTGGAAAGCCTCCGCCGTGGTCGCATACCCGCCCGGAACCGATACGCCGAGGTTGGCCAGGTTGCCGATCATCTCGCCAAGCGAGGAATTCTTGCCGCCGACGCGGGCGAGGTCGGACAGGCGCAGCTCGTGCAGCCAGAGGATGTTCTCGTTCAAGGCAGGGGGCTCCAGGTACGGCGGAACGGCGGGGCAGGGGGCGTGCAAGGGCGTCCGGGGCACATGTCCCGCGGACAAGCCGCTATGATCGCCTTTGCGCCGAATGCTTACAAGGTTGATTTGGCGGTGTTTTTGGTGTCCACGGCAACCATTGGCAAGGGGTCCCGCATGGGTCTGCGACCTGTTTTCTATGTTTCGGACGGTACCGGCATCACCGCCGAGACCATCGGCCATACCCTCCTGACCCAGTTCCAGGAGACCCGTTTTGTCAGTGAGCGGATCTCTTTCGTCGACAGCGTGGAACGGGCCAGGGAGGCCGCTGTGCGCATCCGCAAGGCCGCCGAAGTGCATGGCGTCAGGCCGGTCGTCATCAATTCCAGTATCGACGCCGCGATCAGCGAGGTGCTGGCAGAGAGCGGCGCATTGTTGCTGGACGTGTTCGCTCCGTTCATCGAACCGTTGGAGCAGGAGTTCGGTGAGGCCCGCCAGCACGCGGTCGGGCGCGCGCATGGCCTGGTCAACTTCGAGACCTATCACAGCCGCATCAATGCGATGAACTACGCATTGACCCATGACGATGGCGCCAGCATCAACTATGAAGAGGCCGACCTGATCCTGGTCGCGGTATCCCGTGCCGGCAAGACTCCGACTTGTGTATACCTCGCCCTGCATTACGGCGTGCGTGCGGCCAATTACCCGCTGACCGAGGAAGACCTGGAGCATGACCGCCTGCCGCCGCGGCTGCGGCCGTATCGCGACAAGCTGTTCGGGTTGACCATCGATCCGGTCCGGCTGCAGCAGATACGCCAGGAGCGGCGCCCGGACTCCCGCTACGCAAAGTTCGAGACCTGCAAGCGCGAGGTTGTGGCGGCGGAAATGATGTTCCGCGCCGAGCGCATCCCGACGCTCAGCACGACCCATACCTCGATCGAGGAAATCGCGAGCAAGGTGATGTCGACGCTGGGGATCCGCCGCGAGATGTTCTGAATTCGCCGCGCCGGCAAAGACCGGCAATGGAGCGTCCGGGCGGACGGGGCGGGGAACCCTTACGGTATGCCGGCCCGGGCGGGGCGTCAACGCTGCCGGAACCTGCGTCGCGCGTGTAGCATCGCCTGCATGACCTCACTGACAGTCACCGCTGAACATATCCCCCGGCTCAACCGCTTCGGTTGGCTGATGGGGCTGTATGCGGAGAACCACGCGCGCTTCCAGCGCCTGTTCTCGCCGGCGTCGCTGGCCGTGGGACGGCACCATTCGCGCGTCGGCGACGGCCTGGACCTGCGCCTGGACGTGATCGAACAGCATCGATACACCACCGAGCTGCGACTCACCTACGCGATGCCCGATCCGCTCACCGGCGAGCCCGATCCCTCGGCCTATCTCCGGGTCTACCACGACGCCCGTCAGCTCGAGGCCACGCACTGCTACATCGGCCGCCGATGGCAGGACGTGATCGGCCTGTATCCGCCTCCGGCCGAACTGATCGGGCACCGGATGCGAATGAACACCTTCCTCGGCAAGTGGCTGGAGTACCTGGCCGGGCGAGGCCACGGCGTCGCCACCCTGAAGGGACCGCAGGCCGTTTCGAAAGAGGCGATCTGAATGGTTTCAAAGGATGGCGAAAAACCTTCTTCCGAGGTCTTGACGACTTCGCAAACGGTCCCTAAGATGGCCGTCTTTCCAGCGCAGTGGGGCCATAGCTCAGCTGGGAGAGCGCTACAATGGCATTGTAGAGGTCGGCGGTTCGATCCCGCCTGGCTCCACCAACTTTCTGGAAAGAGCAGTACACACCGCAACACCTGTCCCCATCGTCTAGAGGCCTAGGACACAACCCTTTCACGGTTGCGACCGGGGTTCGAATCCCCGTGGGGACGCCATCTTCCGCACAAGGCCCGCTTCGGCGGGCCTTGTGCTTTCTGCGTGTTTGACGGGATTGCGAGAGCGCTTCGGTGCGAGTTCCGGAGGCGGCCCTCCCAGGCCGCCCGGCAAGCTGTTCTTCGACCGCGCTGCAAACGCTCAGCGTTTGGGCTTCGAGGACCAGTGGATGTGCACGATGCGCCAGCCCTGCGGGGTGTGCTTGAGCACCATGGTTTCGGTGCTGGACAAGGCCATCGCCTTGCCGTCCTTGCTTGCGTGCAGTTCGCTTTCGGTGCCGATCCAGGCGAGGTCGCCTTCGGCGCGGGCGGTGCGGCGGAGCACCTGGACATGGGCGTCCTTGAGGAAGGCGGCGTCATGAATCGCATGGCCCGCCAGATACTCGTCGCGGGAGTGTTCGGCGCCGCCGCTCTCGAGGATCAGGACATCGTCCGCGAGCAGGGCCCCAGCGCCTTGCAGGTCGCCGGACCTGAGCGCGGTCGAGAATCGTTCGACGACATCAAGTGCGGGCTTTGCCTGATCCGCGACCGTGCTGTCGGCCGTTGCCGGGTGCGCGTCGTTGTGGGCGAGGGCATGAGCAGGCAGGGCGCACAGGGCGAGCAGGCCCAGGAACATCAGTGATCGATGAATCATTGGCTGCAGGTATCCGTTGTCAGTGATGGTGATCATGGTGGTCGTGTCCGACCTCGGTGGTTTCCGGCTCTGGTTTTGGCTCAGGCTCCGGCGGCGTTGTCTCGCTGGTCGAAGCTGGCGCGGCCGGAGCATGGACATGCGACTTGCCGTCGGCGTGGACATGGGTTTTTCCCGTCTCCGGTACAGGCCTGTCCTGCACCGGCGGTTCATGGGCGTGATGGTCGGTGCCGGCTTCGTTTTCATCGTGCGCGTCGTGGGCGTGCGAATGCCCGCCCGTTTCGCCACCGCCGTGCGAGTGCCCGTCGCTGCCGGCAACCAGCGCGGTATAGGCGGCGTTGTCGAGTCCGGGCAGTTCCTGCAGGAATGCGGCCATGTTCCAGATGTATTCGTCGTCCATGCTCGTGCCCCACGCGGGCATGCCGCTGGCCTTGATGCCGTGCTTGATGACCCAGAAGGCCTTCGCCGGATCGACGTGCTGCCTTGTCAGGTCGGGGGGCTGCGGATACAGCCCCTTGCTCAACTCGGTTTCCGTCATCCCGGGCTTGAGATGGCAGCCGGTACACATGGCGTCGTAGTTGCCGGAGCCCTGGCGGATGCGGGCCGGGTCGTCCAGGTCCGCCGGTACCTGCAGATCGGCCGTGCGTGCGGCAATGGAGCGTTCGCGCGCCGTTTCGAGCAGGGCATGCACCGGTCGCGAATGAGGAACATCGGCGGCCACGTCGTACTTGCCGGAATAGACGACCGCCAGGCCGCCGATGGCGAGCAGGCCGATGGTGATGCCGGTGGTGAGGAGGGTCTTGCCAATCGCATTCATGATCAATCTCCTCAGAACCAGATGCGGATGCCCGCGACGGCACGGGTGTCGTTGGTGCTTTCCGCGTGGCTGCGACGGATGTCGGCCGTGTTGCCCCACGCACGTTCGCGAACGACGCCGATGTAGGGCGCGAAGCGGCGGCTTATTTCGTAGCGCAGGCGCATGCCGAACTCGGTGCGGCTGAGGCCGGAGCCGACCTCCCGCGTCGGATCGTCCTTGCCGTTGAATTCGACTTCGACCACCGGTTGCAGGATCAACCGGTTGGTCAGCAGCACGTCGTACTCGGCCTCCAGTGCGAGGCGGCTGTGCCCGGATTCAGCCAGGTAGGCGGTGGCCGAGATTTCGAACATGTAGGGCGCCAGTCCCTGGATGCCGAATGCAGCGGCTGTGCGTGACGGGCCGGGGCGGGTCTCGTGCCGGATGCCTGTGACCACATCCCACCAGGGCGAGATGCTGCGGCCGTAGAGCAGTTCGATGTCGGCCGATTCTGTGCGCCCGCCCTCGCGCTCGCCTTCGCTGCGCAGCCACAACCGGTTGATGTCGCCACCGGCCCAGCCGGTGACCTCCCAGGCCTGGCCGTCGATGCCGTCGCCACGGGTGGCTTCGAGCCGGTCGAACAGGAGGAAGGTGTTGAACGACGACGCGTGCTCCATGCTGTGGCCGATGTCGGGGAAAGCGGCGGCGCGATCGGCATCGGTCACCGGCGGGATCGGTTCGCGAGGCTGCCCGGCCGGTGTCGCATGGCCCATGGCGGCATGGTCGGCATGCTGCATGGTGGCGTGGTCGTGCTGGTTGTGGTCGTGGTGGCCGTCCGCCGCCGCCTGCTTGGGAGGCTCATGTCCCGCATGCGGATCGGACTGCGAAGAGGACTTCGCCTCTTCCGGAGCGTGGTGGCCGTGATGACCATGGTGTTGCGCCTGAGCCGTACTCGCCAACGCCATCTGCAACGCGAGAACGAGAGCCGCGCTTTTCGTCGGCATGGCTTTCATGCGGATTCCTCCACCCGGACTTCGCGCATCATTCCGGCTTCCATGTGGTAGAGCAGGTGGCAGTGGTAGGCCCAGCGTCCGAGCGCGTCGGCACGCACGCGGTAACTGCGTCTGGTGCCCGGCGGCATGTCGACGGTGTGCTTGCGGACCATGAAGTTGCCGTCCTCGTCCTCGACGTCGCTCCACAGTCCGTGCAGGTGGATCGGGTGCGTCATCATGGTGTCGTTGACCAGCACGATGCGCATGCGCTCGCCGTAGTTGAGCCGCAACGGTTCGGCATCCATGAATTTCTGGCCATCGAACGACCAGGCGAACTTCTCCATGTGGCCGGTCAGGTGCAGCTCGATCTCACGCGAGGGCTCGCGTCCATCCGGGTCGTCGAACGCGCTGCGAAGGTCGGCGTAGGTCAGCACACGACGGCCGTTGTCGCGCAGGCCGATGCCGGGATCGTCGAGTCTCGGGGCCGGCGTCATCGTCTGCATGTCGATCAGCGGGTTGCCTTGCTCGCTGGCCGGGTGGGATTGCATGGCCGTACTGCTGCCGTGCCCGCCATGCCCCATGTGCGCGCCGCAACCGCCCTCCATGCCTTTCATGCTCGCGCCGCAGCTGCCTTCCATGCCTTTCATCGATGACATGTCGTGGCCGCCGTGCCCCATGTCGTCCATGGTCAGCAGCGGGCGCGGGTCGTTGGCGGGCACCGGTGCGTCCAGGCCGACATGGGTGGCGAGGGTGCCGCGGGCATGCCCGGTACGGCCCATGTCCTGGGCGAAGATCGTGTATGCATCCTGGCCGGACGGTTCGACGATCACGTCATAGGTCTCGGCCACGGCGATGCGGAACTCGTCGACGCTGACCGGGTGCACCGGCTGTCCGTCGGCGGCGACCACGGTCATCTTCAGGCCCGGGATGCGGATGTCGAAATAGGTCATTGCCGAGCCGTTGATGAAGCGCAGCAGTACCTTCTCGCCGGGTTTGAACAGGCCGGTCCAGTTGCTGTCCGGCGCCTGGCCGTTCATCAGGTAGGTGTAGGTGTGGCCGTTGACGTCCGAGATGTCGGTCGGCGTCATCCGCATTTCGCCCCAGGCCTTGCGGTCTCGCAGGGTCGCGGCAAGGCCGTCGCGTCGCGCGTCGCGGATGAAATCGCCGACGGTCGGCTTGTAGTAGTTGTCGTACTCGGCGTACTTCTTGAGTCGACGGAACAGCGCCGCCGGCTCCATGTCGGTCCAGTCCGACAGCAGCACGACGTGTTCGCGGTCGAAACGATAGGGCAGGGGGCGGTCGTGCGCCGGGTCGATGATGATTGCGCCGTACAGGCCGGCCTGCTCCTGGAACAGCGAATGGCTGTGGTACCAGTAGGTGCCGGACTGGCGGACCTTGAAGCGGTATTGCCAGGTCTCGCCCGGATGGATGCCCTCGAAACTCAGGCCCGGTACGCCGTCCATGTTCGCTGGCAGCAACAGGCCGTGCCAGTGGATCGAGGTCATCGCGTCGCGCAGGCGGTTGGCGACGCGCAGGGTCACCGTATCGCCCTCGCGCCAGCGCAGGATCGGCGCCGGCAGGCTGCCGTTGACGGTGATCGCAGTGCGCGCGCGACCGGTGAGGTTGACGGGGGAGGGGGCGATGGCGAGGTCGAAATCGGCGCCGGTCAGGGTCTGCGGGCCGCGCGCGGAAGCGGCCGCGCCGGGCAAGCGCCAGAGACCGAGCGCACCGGCGGCGCCAAGTGCCAGTGTCGATGTAACAAAGCGTCTGCGACCGGCATCGGGTGCCGGTTGCGCGACGCGCGGAATACGCGAATGCATGGATGAACTCCGGTAGCTGAGTGCGACCCGGCAGGCCGCTGAAGGCGCAAGGCCCTGGGTGCGGTCCGGGTATTGAAGCGGGCATGGGGACGCGATGCGGCCCCAGCGGCACGTCAGCAGATTGGAGGCCGGTTGA
This sequence comes from Lysobacter alkalisoli, assembly GCF_006547045.1. Taxonomy (NCBI): domain Bacteria; kingdom Pseudomonadati; phylum Pseudomonadota; class Gammaproteobacteria; order Lysobacterales; family Lysobacteraceae; genus Marilutibacter; species Marilutibacter alkalisoli. The sequence continues at coordinate 1,879,289 of NZ_CP041242.1, read as the reverse complement.
GTCTGGACAGGCGGGTGTCGGCGATCGCGGACAGGACGGGCTCGTCACCTGCGGATGATGGAAGCGGCCAGGAGAGGCCACGGAACCCGGGGGCGATGGTGAACGCCTGGATGCATTCACATTGGCAGGCATCGCCCGCGCAGCAGCCTTCGTCAGGCTGTGGCTCCTCGGCCATGGCATCCATGCCGCCACAGCCTTCGTGTGAGTCGGCTGCCGTTGTGGCCATCTCATGGGCTGCGCCGGCGCCGGTCATCGCGAACCCATGCTTCGGCGCCGCCCACGCGTTCATACCGATCGCGAGGATCAGCAACAGGCGCAACAGGTGGGAAGTCAGCGACATCGCAAAGCGGACGATGGAACGGGCGGGGCAATAGGGTCGCGCCGCGGGGGCAAAGATGCAAGATCGAGGGGCGGCGCGCGCCATGCCCCATTCAACTTCCCGTGACATCGGCTTGACTCTGGACCATGGTCCAGACCCTAGACTCGCCGCGAGCATTGAACCAGCAGGATTTCACATGAAGATTGGAGAGCTATCAAGGCGCGTCGCACTCGGCATCGATACGATCCGCTACTACGAACGACAGGACCTGCTGCCGGCGCCGCACCGGCTGGCATCCGGCTACCGCGACTACTCGGACGATGACGTCGCCCGATTGCGGTTCATCCGACGGGCCAAGGCGCTGGGCTTCACCCTGGTCGAGATCCGCGAGCTGCTGGCCCTGTCCGGACGCCATGAGGACGACATGGGCACCCTGAAAGCCGCCGCCACGGCGAAGCTGGATGACGTCGAGCGGCGCTTGGCCGAACTGACGCGCATGCGTGACGGATTGCGGAAACTGGTCGACGCATGCCCCGGGCACGGTGCGTTGCAGCAATGCCCGATCCTTGGTGCCCTTGCGGGAGATGACGCATGAGCATGCAGGCCAACGACCGGAATTCCCACCGCGCCAATCATGCCGCTGCAAATGACGATGGAAGCGGGGAGCATGCGTGCTGTCACGGGGCGGGGAAGCCGGATCAAACCAAGAACATCGATCAAGCGCCTCCAGGCACGATCTACACCTGCCCGATGCATCCCGAAGTGCGGCAGGTCGGCCCGGGCACCTGTCCGAAATGCGGCATGGCGCTGGAACCGGAGATGCCGACGGCCGACGAGGAAGACAATCCGGAGCTGCATGATTTCAGCCGACGATTCTGGTGGACGTTGCCGCTGACCCTGGCCGTGCTGGTACTGGCCATGTTCGGGCAGCACATTGCTTTCATCACCGTGGATGTCCGCACCTGGCTGGAACTGGCGTTGAGCGCTCCGGTCGTGCTGTGGGCGGGCTGGCCCTTCTTCGTACGCTGCGTGCAGTCGGTCCGCAACCGCAGTCCCAACATGTGGACGCTGATCGGCATCGGCGTATCGGCGGCGTTCGGCTACAGCGTCGTCGCCACCGCCGCGCCGGAAATCTTTCCGGCGTCGTTCCATGAACACGGGCGTATCGGGGTCTACTTTGAAGCGGCCGCGGTGATCGTGTCGCTGACGCTGCTCGGGCAGTTGCTGGAACTGCGTGCACGTTCGAAGACGTCGGCCGCGATCAGGGCGCTGCTCGGGCTGTCGCCGAAGACAGCGCGGCGGATATTCGACGATGGCCAGGAGGAGGATGTGCCGCTGGATGAGGTCAAGGCCGGCGACAGGTTGCGGGTACGTCCCGGCGAGAAGGTTCCGGTCGACGGCACCGTGCTCGAAGGGCGCTCTTCGGTCGACGAGTCGATGCTGACCGGCGAGCCGGTCCCGGTGGAGAAAGGTGTCGATGCGAAGGTCATCGGTGCGACGATGAACGGTACCGGCAGCCTGGTCATCCGTGCCGACGAGGTTGGCGGCAACACGGTGCTGGCGCAGATCGTGCAGCTGGTGGCGCAGGCCCAGCGCTCACGCGCGCCGATGCAACGGATGGCCGACAAGGTCGCGTTCTGGTTCGTGCTGGCGGTACTGGCGGTGGCGCTGGCCAGTTTTGTCGTCTGGGGGTTGTTCGGCCCGGAACCGGCATGGACATTCGCGATCCTCAATGCGGTATCGGTGTTGATCATTGCCTGTCCCTGTGCGCTCGGACTGGCTACGCCGATGTCGGTCATGGTCGCTACCGGCCGCGCCGCCAACGTCGGCGTGCTGTTCCGAGATGCCGAGGCGATCGAACGGTTCCGCCGGATCGACACCCTGGTCGTCGACAAGACCGGCACGCTGACCGAAGGCCGGCCGGCCTTCCACGATGCCATCGGCGCAGGCGACTTCGATTCCGACGAGGTGCTGCGGATCGCGGCCAGCCTCGACCAGGGCAGCGAACACCCGCTGGCAGCTGCGATCGTCACCGAGGCGCGCGAACGTGGCATGTCGCTTGAATCCGCGGGCGATTTCGAATCGCTGACCGGTATCGGCGTGCGTGGACGGATCGGCGGTCGCGAAGTCGCACTCGGCAACACCGCACTGATGTCGGAGTTGAGTATCGATCCGTCATCGCTCCGCGATGAAGCCGAACGCATGCGCGGCGAGGGCGCCAGCGTCATGTTCCTGGCGGTCGATGCCGGGCTGGCAGGACTGGTCGCGGTGGCCGATCCGGTCAAACCGTCGGCCGGACCTGCAGTCCAGGCGTTGCAAGCCGCTGGTATCCATATCGTGATGGCCACCGGCGACGGCGAGACGACGGCGCGTGCCGTGGCCGGCGCGCTGGGCATCGAGCACTTCCACGGAGAAATGCGGCCCGAGGGCAAGGCCGACCTGATCGGGCGCTTGAAACGTGAAGGACGCCAGGTCGCCATGGCGGGCGATGGCATCAACGACGCGCCTGCGCTGGCTGCGGCCGATGTCGGCATCGCCATGGGCACCGGTACCGACGTGGCGATGTCCAGCGCCCAGGTGACCCTGGTCAAGGGCGACCTGCGCGGCATCCTGCGTGCGCGGAAGATTTCCGGCGCCACCGTCCGCAACATGCGCCAGAACCTGGGATTCGCGTTCCTCTACAACGCCATCGGCGTACCGATTGCCGCCGGCGTGCTGTACCCGGTGTTCGGCCTGCTGCTGAGCCCGATGATCGCCGCGCTGGCGATGAGCCTGTCGTCGGTGTCGGTGGTGGGGAACGCGTTGCGGCTGCGGCGTTGAGGCGCGCGGCCTGGGCTCAGGCCATCGGGAACACCGGGGCCAGGGCCTCCTGCTCCAGTTCGAGTGGATCGAGTTCCAGTCCGGACGCCAGTGATGCCCAGCCAGCGCGTCGTGCCCAGTGCTGCATCCTGCGCAATGTTGCGGGAGTGGGCGGAGTGCAGCCTTCCGGCCTCGTGGCCAGGTCGGAAGGCGACATCAGCCAGGGAAGGAGCGGGCGGCCCGCATCGGCGGCGACCGAAGCCAGGCTCGCTGCGATCCGGAAACCACCCTCATCGATATCGCCCCAATGCAGTACGGCTGTACCGGTGGGCAGTGCACGAAGGATCCGGCCATACAGTGCCCGCCAGGCGGGCGAGGGCATGCCTGCGGTATAGATCAGCAGGCCATCCGCATGCCCGGGTAGCGATACCGCGGCTGCCGCATCGTGGAAGCTGGCGAGGTTCTCGATGGTGAGCACGTAGCGCGCACGGGCGGCAACGGTTTCCACCGCTTCTATCGGCAGCCCCAGATAAGGCCTGACCAGGGGCAGGGTGGCGGGCGTTGCCTCGCCCCGCAGTACGACCGTGCCGACGCCGGAAACCAGCATCGGTTGCGGTGCGCGACGCAGGCCCAGTGAGGCCCACACCTCCTCCCTGGACAGTCCGGAGGGAGCCAGATCGCCGGCCAGCAACAGATCCAGCCAAGGCGTCAGGCGTTCGAGCCGCTTGCTGTCGTCGAACAGGCGGATGCTCTCGCGGCGCAGGAGGCGCTCATCGCGCTCCTCGTGGATGCGGTCGCCGGCAACGGTTGTCGCGTCGAACAGGTCGCGTGCGGCTTCGGGCCCGCTGCCACGGACCTTGCGTCCCAGCCGCCACGCTTCGAGCACGGAGGCGACGATTGGCCAGTCGCCCGTCGCGGTGTCGAGCATGGCTGCCGCTTCGCCAACGCGATCGCTCAGCAAGCGGATGCCCAGATGCGCCGCCAGCCGGTCGAGATCCGCCAGGCGCAGCCGGAGCAGGCGTTCCTCGCCGAAGCGCGCCCGCTCGACCTCGATAGCACCCTCGCGTTCGGCCAGTGCGATCCGGGCATGGAAGGCTTCGCGAGCTTCAAGCGATTCCAGTCTGCCGTACTCCGGGCAGGAGGCCGGTGTCATTGCAAGGGCTGCCCGCTCGCCGCCTCCCTTGGATCTCGCGCGCTCACCACGTCTCAACAGGCGGATGAGCGTCTGCTCGGCGGGCGTCATGTGGCGGCCTGTTCGGCGGTGACGCGGGCGACCTCCTCGTCGAGCAGGTGCGGGTGGACGAGGAACTGGTCGCTGGCCAGCAGTTCGCGTCCGCGCTCCTCCACGCCGACCCTTTCGACCTGCAGGTGCGGGCCGTCGCGGAACAGTTCGATGTAGCTGTCCAGCACGCCCGACAGGGTGCCCTGGGCGGTGTCGGGCGCGGCCAGGATCAGCTGCAAGCCAAGCGAACGCAGGTAGTTGGTCGTCGCGCGCGCGTTCTGGGCGTCGATCTTGTCGCCGAACTCGTCCAGCATGATGACGCCGATCCCGCCCAACTGACCTTCTCCCTTGCCATAGGCCGCGGCCAGCGCGGCACCGGCGATCACGTACAGTGGCGCGCGGTGTTCGCCGCCGGATCCGGAACGCATGCGCTCGCTGAGCGTGCCGATCACTCTGTCCTCCTGCTTGATGACCACCTCGAAATTGAAGAAGCGACGATAGTCGTCGAGCGGGGAAGGCGTGCCGGCCCCCTTTGCAACGTCGCCCTCGATGATTTCGCGGAACGCCGCGGGCACCTCGCCGGCAGTGCCGAACAGCGTGTCGGTTTCGCCTACCTCGGCAGCCTTGCCGATGAAGCGGTGCAGGTCGCGGAACTCGGGCGCGACCTCGTATCTGAACTCGTAACGCTCGTTGTTGGAGAACGCCGGGCTGCGGCGCAGGGTGCGGTTGAGCGTATTGATCTGCTGCCGGAGCCGGGTGAAGTTGTCGTACAGGGCCGAGGCGACGTTGGCCCGGAAGGTGTCCACCGCGGTGTGATAGGCCTCCTCAGCGGCACTCTGGTGCTGCACCAGTTCGGTGCCTTTCAGGTAGGCGATCTCGCCCTGCAGCAACTCGTTGGCACGACGCCATTCGTCCGCGGCCATGTCCAGCTCGACGGCGTGGTCTTTGGCGTATTGCTGCAGACGGCTCCATGCTTCCGGATTGAGGCGTTCGAGCTGCTTCTCGCTGTCGTGGGCGCGCGCCTGGCAGCGCTCGACACGCTCGGACAGGCCCGGAAGTTTTTCGTCGAGGTCCTCGCGCTGCTGTTCGACCAGGTTGGGGTCGACGTCGGGATGGCCGAAGGCTTCGCTGGCCTCGCGGGCCAGGGTCTCGCCCTGCGCCTGCAACGCTTCCAGCAACCGCGTGGCGGCACCGCACTTGTCCTCGGCGATGCCTTCCTCGCGCACCAGTTGCTCGACCTGCGCATCAAGGCTGTCGCGCAGCCGTTCGGCGTCGCGTACCTGCTCGCTCAGCCGGATCAGGTCGGGATCCTCGTGCGCGGCACGGCTTTCCTGCAGTGCGCGATAGCGGGCTTCGGCCTCGCGATGCTGCAGCAACAGAGCATGCGCGGCGTCGGCCACTTCATCGGCGCTGCCGATGCGGCCCAGTCCCGTGCTGCAGGCGTGGACGGGGCGCCATTGCGCTTCCAGCTCGCGGATCCGGACTTCATCGGCTTCCAGTTCCTCGCGCAGCAGGCGGGCGCGCTCGCGATTGCCGGAGCTGCCGATCTTCAGCTCACCGGCTGATGGCAGGCGCAACCGCTCGACACCGCCACCCTTGGCGACCAGGCCGTCCTGGCTGAGCCCGTGGCGTGCACGCACGACTTCGGTATCGGTATCGATACAGCGCAGGTCGCCCAACTGCCGACGCAGGTAGGCGAGGGCATCGGCATTGTCGCTATCGAGCAGGGCGGCCACCTGTCCGTCTTGGGGCTCGGCAGTATTGCGCCGTGCATGACTGGCCAGGGCCAGCTTCACGCCGTATACGCCCTGCAGGCGGCGGTACAGGGCGACGGCCTGCTCTTCGTGTTCGGCCGGCACCAGAAGCGCCTCGACATGGCTGCGCAGATACGCTTCGATGGCGCGCTGCCACGACGGCTCGGTCACCCGTACCAGGTCGCAGACCGGCTTCACTGCAATGCCGGCATCCTGCAGATGGCCGATCAGGCGCATCACGTCGGGCCGCAATTCGGCCTTGCCGGCATGAAGGCGGGTCAGGTTCAGGCGGGTGGACTCGGCACGCTGCTTCGCCTGCTCGAGCGCGTTGTGGCGTTCGCGCTCATGCGCTTCCACTGCGGAGAAGAAGGGCGCCGCATGCTCGATGGCAGTACGCAGCGTGGCGTGCAGTTCATCCGGCGAGGCCGCGATCGCGGCATCACCGGCAAGTACGGCCAGTTGCTGGAAGAGTGTTTGCCACGGTTCGATGGCCAGCGCCAGCAGGTTCGCATCCACGGCCGGCAATCCCAGCCGGCCGACCGCCTGCAACTGATCGCGCACATAGCCGGCCTCGCGCATCAGCGTCCTCTTCAGCTGCGCAAGCTGGTCCTGATACGGGCGCGCCATCTGCTCGAAGGAAGCCTGCTCGCCGTAGCCGCGGGTGCCCTGCAGGCGCTTGCCGGCTTCTTCCGCGGCCAGACGCGCGGTTTCGCGGTCGCTGCGGGCCTGGGCGAGGGCGCGCCGCTTCTCGCGCAGGGTGGAGCCGGCAGTTTCCAGGGCCTGTTCGGCGGCATCCACCGTTTCCGAATGCAGGTCGCGGCGATACTCGGCTCCCAGTGCCCGGCAGGAGGCGGCACGGACGGCCTGCTGCGCGATCCTTCGATAGTGCTGTTCGACGTCTTCGGCCTGGGCGATGCGCCGGGCCACCTGTTCGATCTTCTCCTTGATCTGGCGGAAGCCGTCGAGCAGGGCGCGGAAGCGAGAGATCTCGGTGGGCCGCTCTTCGGCGACCAGCGTGCGCACGAACAGGTCCACGTCATGAACGCGCTGCAGGTTGAGGGCGTTCTGGAAGGCCTTGCGGTATGCCGTCGCATCGAGGAACGCGGTCGGGCCTGGCCGCAACCGGTGCAGCATGTCCTTGACGAAGCGGTCGCCTGCCGGGTGCAGCTCGGCTCTCGTGCCGGCCGCCTTGCAACGCTGCGTGATCAGCGCCTGGAAGCGCGACCATTCCAGAGGCAGCTGGTCTCCGCCAACGACCTCGAGATGGTCCTCCAGCGTCAGCGCGACCCGGGGCAGCAGATAACGGCCATGCACGCGATGGTCCGGTTCGGCCTGCGAGGCGCCGAGCGCAATGCCTGCCGTCAGCTCATCGCCGCTGTCCTTGTTGCGGAATACCAGACTGATGTAGGTGGTGGCCGTGCGCCTTGCGTGGCCATCGTCTCCGCTGCGATAGACACCGAGGCAGTAGTCGCGGATGGTACGCGCGCGATGACTGCCTCCGGCCTGGGCGTTGAAACGGATCTGGTTGCGGTCGCCGCCGAGCATCACGATCTGCAGGGCATCGAGCAGCGCGCTCTTGCCTGCACCGTTCGGAGCGATGACCGCGGTGGTCAGGTCCAGCTCCAGCGTTTCGGCCTGGAACAGGAAGAACTGGACCAGATGGACGCGTTCAAGCTGGTACATCGCCGACCTCCTGCTGGGCGTCTTCGACTTCCATCCGGTCTGGATCGCCGGCGTCCTCGCCATCATCGTCGCGATTGTGCTGGTCGAGCCGTTGCAGCCATTGCGCGCCGATGATCTCGACTATGGCCGGCCGCACCAGTATCCGGAACGGTTGCGGATCGTCGGGCTCGCAGTCTTCGGTCCGGCACAGCGACCAGCGCCTGAGCGCACGCAGCAGAATGCGCAGGGCACCGATCTCGGGCATCTGCCGACCGGTCAGCACCGGGTAGGCTTCCTGCAGTTCGGGCAGTTCGACGATCACGTCGCCATCCTCTTCCACCATTCCCTGCCGCATCGCTTCGTCGTAGCGCTGGCGCAGCACGAGCACCAGCAGGGTTTCGTCCAGGGTCACTGCCACGCCTTCGGCATGCGAGGGCAGGGCGACGACATAGCGGTAATGCGCGTTGCGCTCCAGACGGATGCCGAGCGGCTCCAGCGCGGCGCTGAAATCGTCGTACCAGCTCTCGACAAGATGGTAGGCGGTGCGCGAGCGCCGGTCCGAGCTGTACAGGACCTGCTCGGTCACCAGCCGGTAGGCGGCGCGTTCGAAATCCTGCGGGGTGTGGACGCCATTGGTGAGCTGGCTCAACGTGGCCCAGGAGCGTTTCATGCGGCCTTCCTTGTCCGGTGCAGGACGAAACGGGGAGAGTGCAGGTGATCGTTGCGGATGCGTTCACCGTCGACCAGTTCGATACGGAAGCCGCACAGCATCCGGTGCAGTGGATCGTCGCGCCGCAATCCTCCGGCACGATGGCTGCGCAGCGCCAGCGTGACCAGGGTCTGGTAGGCACGGAAGTCCTCGATGCTGTCGACCCGCAATGACTGGGAGTCGAGGCGGACGGAACTGTCCCAATGCCGGTCCAGATAGCGGACCAGGTCTTCGGGCAACACCAGCCGAACCCGCTTCATCTGTCGCAGCAGGTTGAGCCGGGCGATCTGTTCGGGCGTTGGCGGTGCGGTGCTGTTGGCCGTGCGCGGAATCGGCTGCGGACGCCGGACAGGCGGCCGCAGGCGGCGTTCTTCCAACAAGTGACCCGGTGCCACCGGCAGGCGCAACGCCTCCCCAGGCGCGGACAGCACGCCACGGCAGGCCCGGCGCAGCAGCTTGTCCAGCCGGTCCGGAGTGCGCAGACGGTAGTCCAGGAAGGCCAGTGCTCGGCGGTTGGCCTGGCGGATGTCATCGTCGAGCCTCTGCAGATACTCGTCGATGCGGTCGATCTCCTGCAGCCTGCGTAGGTTGCGCAGCAGGCGTTGCTCGGCACGCACGCTGTCGCCGCCCGTGGTGCGTTCGCTGTACCACTGGATCATGCTGCCGCGCAGCGACGAGTGTTCGATCTCGCGTGCCATCGTCAGGATCGAAGTGCGGCGGGCGAGGGGATGGTCATCCTTGTGCAGGTCCGCATAGTCGCCGACGAAAAGCTTTCCGACATAGCGTTCGAACAGCTGCCGGGCGAAGGAGGCCGTACTTTCGGCCCTGCTCAACTCCGGCATCAGATCGCGTACCTGCACGCTGATGGCGGCAACGTTGGACAACAGCTGGCGGGCCTGCAGCGCGGCCTCGTCCAGCATGTCGCCACCGGCCTTGCCTTCGACGACCTGAAGCAACTGCAATTCGATCGAACGGATCTTCGCACTCAGGAAGGTCGGTCCACGCTCGGTAAACTCGACCAGCGTCGCAATGAACTGTGATACGACTGGTGTCATCGACACCATCTCTCGCGCGCCGATCCGCTCCTGGCGCAGCCAGCCCGCATCGCGGAACCGGTCGTACAGGTTGGCCGCCCGCATGGCCAGTGGCGTATCCGGCGTCACGCCGTCTTCGTCTTCCCACGGGTCGTCGGTCAGCAGATAGCGCTCGATCGCGGACGTGATCTCACGCCGTTGCAGGCCGATGCTGGGCGGCATCGGCGCGTCCGGCCCGAAGAACTCCTCGAACAGCCGGCACAACAGATGCCAGTGGTGATGACGGTTGGGAGACGCCAGTGGCCCGAACAGACCGTCCGGCAACACGGTGAAAAGCGGTGGCGTTGAAGTGCTCTCGATCAAGAATCGGACCTGCGGAGAACCCGGGAAGGAACTCGCCGGGACATGCCCGGCGGAAGCGGGAAGGATAGCCTTGCGCGGGATCATCCGCCGAGACCGGAAGCGGTCCTGATGGCCGGAGACTGAACATATTTTACATAATTTACATAATATGCATTATGCGAAGTATTCGCCGATTGTGGCGGATGCTGTGGGTAGGAATTTTCCGACCCGCCCTTGCGGCCTGATCCAACAGCAATACGCACTGGGGACCGATACGGTCCCCGGTCCGTTTCAGGGGGCGGATTCCATGGATGACCTACTGCTAAGGCCGCCGTGCTGGACACCGGGCCGAACACTGTGCCGCGCAGCTGCATCGCCGCGTGATCTACAACAACCACACGCGCCCGGCTGGTGTCGCCCCATGGCGACTGGGTGCCGCCGCACTTGCTCGATAGGTGGCTCTGGCGGCATGGCCGCATGTTCACCGACTGAGGTAACCTCATCGCGGCCACGGAGGCCGCAGGGGGAACCATGCCAGAACCAACCTTTAACCCAGCCGAAGCCGAACGGCTGGAATTCCGAAGTCGTAGCGTCACCCAATCAACCTCGTCAACGAGCACCCCGCACATCTGGTGGCAAATCGCCCTGGGCGTGTTCCTCGGCATGCTGCTGCATTCGATTGTGGTCGGCGCGTACCTTCGCGTTCAATCCAACAGAGCGTTAGCCGAACTGCAGGCCGAAACACAACGCATAGAGACTCAGATGCGTCAAAGCTTGCCAGTCGCAGCACCAGTGCCCCAACGCCCCGCCCGTGCCAAACCTGCCCCACTACGGCCCGGCGAAAAGTGCATGCAGGGTCGCCGAATGAAGCGCCTCGAAAATGGATGGGAGCAGCTGAAAGAGCCCTGCTAAAAGCGGGTCATCAGGGGGCGGGACGGGCTTGTTGGCGATGCCCAGGTCTCCGTAGCCGCATCATTGTTGTCTATTAGTTGTCTATGAGTTTATGAAGCTCTTCGTACTGCTCTGCGCTGATGGTTGTTTCCGTGGTTCCAAGGGACATGCCGTATGACCTCCGTGATCATTCTTTCGGTAGCATGAAAGACTCGATTGACTCCTTGATGCTGGAGTTTATCTCTCTGATGAATGGCGCATGCTTAGCTGGTATTTTGTATCGAATCTCGTAGCCAGGTTTAAAATCTGCACCTACCTGAGCCAAACCTTTGGCGGACGCAAAATTCAGAACCTCACCCTTCTCGAATACTGCGGTTGCATAAAGCTCTCGTTCGACAGCAATATGAACCCATGTGCTTGCATTGCTTAGTTTGCTTTGATACACGTCAACTCCGTCCCCGATGACGGCGATCTTTTCCCCAGCCCTTTCCTGAAAGGCCAACTCGTATATACTCGAAAATTCCAGATGCCCCCCGACCGGCCTTATAAGCACACTGTCTCGAGTCTGCATGGATAGTGCCGGGTCAAACCTCATGAAAGATACTCTGAGCGATTCCCCGGACATCCAGTTGCTTGTTGTTACAGAGGCGTAGACCCCTTCAGGGAAAGACCATCGCTGAGCAAAGCACGCCCTATCGGCATCGTAACGATATCTGGACAGAACGGCCTCCACCTCATCTTTGGAGTGAATTCCTTTTTCTATAATGCGATTCTTAAGGCCGAGTGACATCACGCATGTTTCCATTTCCTTGTTCGCTTTCTTGAGTTCTCGCGCATCATCACAGGCAGTCACGATAATCGGAATGGCCACGAAGCATGAAAGGAGGCGAACTAAGTTGATTCCCCTACTCCGCCCTGCCGGCCTGGGAGCTTCGAAAATTCCAACACGGGCTCGCATCATTCACCTACTCCTTTGTTCCCGGCACTGATAGACGATCCTAATTAGCGCCATGTTCAGCCAAGCCGAGTCCCGTGAGATCGACCCTTCGAAGCTGGACATCTTTGCTGGACCACGTGCTGTAGTACGCCGGCAAGGTCGGGGCTTGCATGCAACCAGCTTTCTCCATCGCCTGCGACTGTGACATCAGGGAGCAGTCCCATCTCATCCGCGCTCTGCCTTCAAAAGTGTCTTTTTAGGCTTGAATCGTAGGCCGCATTCGAAAAGCTTGCTTAAACGTCAGTAAAACAGTCATTCCTGGACTCTCTCTGATATTGAAACGATCGCTATGCCGTCAATTCTATTACCGAAAGGGTCAGATAATTCACGTGAGCCAGCCCCGTCTCCTTGCATAAAACATTTGAAGGTAGGGCGCGACTGGGTCCGAGGATGGCAAATCCACTTGACCCCGCGCTCATATATAACATCATCGCCAGGTATGTTTAATAGATGCTCAGCGCCATCTCTACTGTTAACCTGAAGTGCTAATAGCTTCCAACTACACACGCCAAGCCCCCAGTAATCAGATGGCGTGATCTTATCGCTGAATATCCGCAGGTGTATCGATTTTCCAGAGGGGCCTACAAGAGAATTAGTTTCAAGACGCGCTCGATGTTGAACCCTGAGGCCGCCGACGGCCGCTCCACGATCTATGGGGCGCATTCCCTGTTATTGGATATGACGTACTGCGCTTCAACTATCGCTCCATGCAAGATCGCCTCGCTAGCCTCAACAGTAATCTTGTATTCTTCCGTCGGCGCTGGATTTATTTCGTATTCCGGAGGCTCAGGATTTCCGTGCTTTGCGCAGCCAGCAAGCCATACGACTCCGACAATCAGGGTCAACCAAACGCCAGGACAAGAAAACGGTGCCAGAGACACTTTCGTGAATCGTCTCATCGCACACTCTCCCTGGTCTGCTTACGCGGCCGAGGCGCAGGATGTACATCCGCGAACCTTTTCCGTTTGGCTTCCATTTTAGCACGGAAACGGTCCGCGCCCAGGCCGAACTGCAGTTGCACAGGGTGTGATTGCGGCGTGTTTGTAGCGCCCAAGGCTGCCTGCATGATGTGGCGCTCGATCCATGTGGCACTGTCTTGCATCATTTCTCAATCCTTTTGTCTCTGACGCTTATCGAGCATTGAATATCGACCACTCCCTGACATTAGGGAGCTGTCCCATCCTATGTCAGGAATTCCCGCGCTCAGCTTTCAGAAAGTGTCTCTGGAGCCGTCTATCCTCGCGCCGCCGCCTCTTTCCATATGCGCCTCTTTAATTCCACTATGCACAGGCAGGACATTGCTCCAAACACACTGCCGCCGAAGAAAAATACGAAATAAAAGATCCCTGCTGACACTCTATTCATAGAGATTGCATCGATAAATATGCGCATCCTTATCAGGCGCGGGTGCGGAGTCGCATCGTTAATTCCTTCGATTGGAACGTAGATTCCACATGCGGCCATAGCAATGCCAACAATAAAAAAGGCGACGAGCCACTTTTCATTTGCATTAATCGGAATTGTTCTTGATTTTCGAATGAAGTGAGCTAAAGAAATCGCAAATATGACGGGGCACGCCAAGGCAATAGTTCCGACATAGCCGGGCAGGTATGACAGGTCTCCGTTGATCAACGCGAGCGTCTTCATGGTCTTACCTTCCGTTACACGAGCGACCATGTCGGCAACAGCTTCCGGCCCAACCCCTAGCACAGACAAAGTTAAACACATGACCAAATAGATCTTTAAGGAGGCAGTCACCATGTCTTTATCGTTGGAACTCATCATTTAAATCGCCCACGCAGCTAGAAAGAAGGAAAATCACTACACCCAAGAGGCTTTCCCCAGCACGACCTTTGCGTAATAACCGGCATTCGCCCTCATCGAGAAAATGATGCTCAAGGTGGAGCCAATACCACGCATGAGTTTGCCAAGCCCCATCATTTCAAGCAGCAAAGCCAAGGCTATAACAAGCAATACATACACAATCGCCTGACGCCAAAGCCCCTTGATGACGAGATAAATCGGGCCGAAGAGAAACGCGAGAACGTTGAACCCAGCCGAAAGGCGTTCACGAGCGGTTAGGTTGCGGCGATTCGGAAAGTCCGGACCGCCGGCCTTCTCGATCAGCCTGAGTTTTCTTTTCCAGCTATCGGACACATTCAGTTCCGAGATTCTGTCGAGGTGTGGTTGCGGCATGGCAACGGCTCTGGGGGCGGCTGGCGCCACGGGTGGCAGGGACGATCCGTAGGAGTTGTATGGGTCGCTCATGGGGTCTCCAACTGCATACTTCGACTATTGCTCGCTCGCACCGCAGCGGCTTGTTCGTCATACAAAAATGGCAAGAAGGCATAACGCTTACCGCGCGTCACCGGCGTGGCCTCATGTAGCAATGAGCACGAGAAAGCCAGCGCCCCACCCGTTGGTGGTCGGTACATCTGCCAGCCGAACTCGGGAAAACGCAGTACCCCGCCCTCGTATTCGCCCGCATTGAGATTGATCGATACGGCAAAGCGCCGATGGGCCGTGCCGCGCGTGGTGTTGTCGCGATGGGCACGGAAGTGACCGCTGTTCTGCTCGTCGTAGCAGGCGACGATGTAGCGCTCGATCCGTGTGGCCCGGTACTGGAAAGCCTTCTCGATCTCCGGCAGCAAGCGGTCATGGATGCGATGCATGCACACCTGGCGCAGGGTCTCGTCCTCGATCGTCCGGTCACATCGACGCTTGTGGCGCGCGTCGTGCACCAGCACGGTCTGGCCGTCGATATCCCGCATGAACCCGGACGGCTCGCCGCCCCGCTCCTCGTAGTATTGGATCAGCGTCCGGCATAGCCCGGGCTCGAATATGCGCGGTACGATCAACACCGGAGCGGGCACATCGACCAACTGCTCGGCCTGCAACGGCGGCAGCGCGCCCAGTGCCTGCATGACTTGTTCGACCATGCGCTCGGGCGATCCGGCAATCTGGACGGCCGCCGCCACCCGGAGGCGTTCATCCAATACGAAGCAGGTCGGGCGATAGCGGTTTCCGCATCCGGTGCCGCCCGTCACACCGTACAGTCGACTGACAGCCTGGTCGAAATCCCAGAACAGGTGGAAGCCCGGAAGATGCTCCTGGATCCGGCCCGAGCGCTCATCCTCCGGATCGACGCTCACACCGAAGAAGGCGCAATCCCGGTCATCAAACCGCTCACGGCAGGCCAGTAACGTTTCAAGTACCCGATGTGCCCCTATATCGGCGGCCGAGCCGAAGAAGAACAACACGATCCTGCGTCCGGCTGCAGTGTCAAAACTGAAATTCGGATTGACCGGCGAGCGTGCCTTGAACCAGGGGGCGGGTTCTCCCGGACGCGGCATGCGCCGGGAGTCGGACGTCTGACAAGGCCCTCCGGGGCTCGCTACGGCAGGTACCGACTCTTGTTGGTCCGATCGTATCGATTCGCTCATCGGATCAGCGCTCCCGGAAGGTTTCGGATGCATGCCGCCGCAGCGGGCTCAGGATGTAGTCGATAACCCGCCGCTTGCCGGTCTTGATCTCCACGCTCAGGCTCATGCCTGCGGTCAGTTGCACCGGCACGCCGTTGATCGTCAATTGCGTGCTGTCCAGCTTGACCCGGGCCGGAAATACCAAGCCCATGTGCTCATCCTGCGCAGCATCGTGCGACACGCTTTCGACCGTGCCGACGAGATAGCCGTAGCGGGTGAAGGGAAAGCTCTCGACTTTGACGGTCACCGACTGGCCCGGGCGGACAAAGCCGATGTCTTTGTTAAGGATGGTGGCCTCGACTTCCAGCCCCTCCTCACTGGGTACCACGGCCAGCAGCGGTTGTGCCGGGGTCACCACGCCGCCGACTGTATGCACGACCAGTTGCTGCACCGTGCCGTCCACCGGGGCACGCAGTTCCATCAGACGGTCACGCTGACCGGTTTTGCTGACCTCCGGGCTCAGTTGCGCCACCTGCTCGTTGGCCTGGCGCAGGCCATCGAGGGCCTGTTGTCGTGTGTCGGTGATCAGGAGGCGCAACTCTTCCTGCGCCGCGCTGAGGGCCGAACGCACTTCCTGCATGCGGTTGCGCTGGGTGGCGAGATCGCGCTCGGCCGCGATCCGCTCTTGCTCGCGCAGGAGGTACTCATGGCGGCCCACATACTTGCCTTCCAGCAACTGGGCATAGTCCTCAGCTCGGGTCCGGGCGATGCGGGCGGTTTCGTCCAATGGGGCAAGGGTGGCTTGAAGGGTCTGTAACTCGGCCCGGCGCTGGGCAATTGCGGCGCTCAGCCCCTGCTTGCGGGCCTGGTAGGCCTCGAACTGGCTGGTGACGAGCGCCAGTTCGGCTTCCTGCCGCGTCGCCGGAAGGTCCGGCGCATCGGCCAATTCCGGTGGCTGCCCGGCGTCAATTGCACCGGCAAATGCCGACAGACGCAGGGCCGCCAACCGTGCGTTGATCAATGACTCGCTGGCCTGTGTGTATTCGGCCCCGGTGGCGGTGGCGTCGAGCTCGATCAGCACCTGGCCCTGCTTCACCGCTTCGCCGTCCTGCACGAGGATGCGGCGAACCACGGCGGTTTCGGCCGGCTGCACCACCTTGGTCCTGGAACTGACCACGGTCTTGCCCGGTGCTACCGCCACAATATCCAGATGGCCCAGGATCGCCCACAGCAGGGCCGTGCAGAAGAACGCGATAATGACCCGCATCGTCCAGCGCGGCAGAGGCGATACCGGGGTATCGATCAACTCCAGATGGGCTGGCAGGAAGGCCAATTCATCCGGTGTGCGCTTGACGGGCTCCAGCTGGTGGCGGACCGACCAGGCGGACTTGAACACCCCGACGTAGCGGGAGACGAAATCTCCCACTCCCTGGAAGACATGTTTCATGCCGGCCCCTGCTGCAATCGATGGAGGTGGGCATAGTGGCCGTCCGGCCGGTCGACCAGCTCGGCATGGGTGCCGCACTCGACGATTCGCCCTTTCTCGACAACGACGATGCGATTGGCCTGCCGGACCGTGGACAGCCGGTGGGCGATGATCAACACCGTGCGTCCACGGCAGATCGCCCGCATGTTGGCCATGACGGCATGTTCGGACTCGTAGTCGAGCGCACTGGTGGCCTCGTCGAAGATCAGGATGCGCGGGTCGGTGATCAGGGCGCGGGCAATGGCGATGCGCTGGCGCTGGCCGCCGGACAGGCCGGTACCGTGCTCGCCCACCCGTGTGTCGTAGCCCTCGGGCAACTCGACGATGAAGTCATGCGCACCGGCCAGTTTGGCGGCGTGGATCACCCGCTCCAGCGGCATGCCCGGATCGGTCAGGGCGATGTTCTCGCGGATGCTGCGGTTGAACAGGAAATTTTCCTGCAGCACCACGCCCAGTTGGCGGCGAAGCCAGGCCGGATCGGCCAGAGCCAGGTCATGGCCGTCAATCAGGACCCTGCCCCGCTCCGGGGTGTAGAGCCGCTGGACCAGTTTGGTCAGCGTGCTCTTGCCAGATCCGGAGCGACCGACGATGCCGATGACCTCACCGGGACGGATGTCCAGGTTGATGTCGGAAAGGACTTCGGCCGTGTCAGGGCGATAGCGGAACGAAACCCGCTCGAAGGTCACCTGTCCCTGGATCGGCGGCAATGCCAAGCGGCTGCCAGGCTGCTCGGTACGGGTGTTGAGAATGTCGCCTAACCTCTCAACGGAGATGCCAACTTGCTGGAAGTCCTGCCAAAGCTGGGCTAGACGGACAATCGGCGCCGCCACCTGACCAGCCAGCATGTTGAAGGCAATCAACTGGCCCAACGACAGTTCGCCCTGGATGACCAAGCGTGCGCCCCAGACCAGAATCGCCACGCTGACCAGCTTTTGTACCAACTGCACGCCCTGCTGCCCCAAGGTCGCCACCTTTGTCACGCCAAAGCCGGCGCTCACGTACCCGGCCAACTGGTTGTCCCAGGTGCGGGTCATCCGGGGATCCATCGCCATGGCTTTGACAGTGCCGATGCCGCTGACCGTTTCGACCAGGAAGGCTTGGTTATCGGCACCGCGGGCGAATTTCTCGTTCAGACGCTTGCGCAGGACCGGCGTGACGCCAGCCGAGATCAGCGCATAGACTGGCAGCGAAAGCACCACGATCAGGGTCAACCAGCCGCTGTACCAGAACATCACCGCGAGAAAGACCCCGGTGAACAACAGGTCCAGCACCGAAGTCAGCGCTTGGCCGGTGAGAAAGCTGCGGATGTTCTCCAGCTCACGGACACGGGCAATGGTGTCGCCCACCCGGCGGGATTCGAAATAGGCCAGTGGCAGCGCGAGCACGTGCCGGAACAGGCGTGCGCCCAACTCCACGTCGATCTTGCTGGTGGTATGGGCGAACACGTAGGTGCGCAGCCCGGTCATCACGACATCGAACACCGCCATCGAAATCAGGCCGATGGCGATGACGTGCAGCGTCGTCATGGCGTGGTGCACCAGCACCTTGTCCATGACCACCTGGTAGAACAACGGCGTGACCAGCGCGAACAGCTGGATGAAGAAAGAGACGATGAAAACTTCCAGCAGCAGCTTGCGGTACTTGACCACTGCCGGGATGAACCAGCTGAAGTCGAACTTCGCCAGTTCGCCAAGCACCGAGGCACGGGAAGCGATCTGCAATAGGCGGCCAGCATAGCGGCTCTCGAATTCATCGAGCGAGACGGCTCGCGGCCGCTTCTCTGCCAGATCGTGGATCACGACCTGGTCACCACTGACCTTTGCAACGATGAAGGCATCGCCCTCGGGCACAAGGGCCATGGCTGGCAGGCTGGCCATCCCGATGCGGGATGCGGGCTGGGAGACGACCTTGGCCTTCAGGCCGAGCTTCTTGGCGGCCAACAGCAACGCAGTCTCGTCGAAAGGCTCGCCGTTGCGCCCGGACTCATGCGCCAGCTGCGCAGCATCAGCAGATACGCCATGGAACTGCGCAAGCAGAACCAGTCCCTTCAGGGCCAAGTCTGGCTGGCCATTAGCAGGACCGCCTTCCACCACGGAAAGGGCCGCACTTCCCCCTGTCATTGGCACATTCCCTGTTGGTGGCCTTCCTCGCCCCTCCCAGCCATAAAGCATCCCCCGTGCTGGCGCGGGAAGTCAAGTAGAAATGATAGGCATTTCCTAGCATCCAGCATGGCCCCAGGACCGGCCATCTGAGCCCCCGCCCACCTGCCGGGATCCGGCATTCAGTCGCGCGTCGCCTCCCCTGCTCCACCTGCTTCACTTGCACCGAAGTGTCGCCGCAATCCGAGGCAGATCGCCCCGACCACGGTCGTGACCAGTGTCGCCAGTGCGTATCCACTCGCACCGGGGGAAGTGAGATGCAGCGGCCCGGCCAGCATCGGTACCTCCATCAGCACCACCGCGGAAGCCGTGGTAAGCGCGAGCGAGATCCAGCCCGGCCGATGACGGAGGCCGCCCAGGCCCAGCGCCGCGCCGGCCGAAACCGCCAGCAGCATCGGTAGTGCCAGGCTGCGCGCAGCGACCGCATCGGCATCGCTGCCCAGGC
This sequence comes from Lysobacter alkalisoli, assembly GCF_006547045.1. Lineage (NCBI taxonomy): Bacteria > Pseudomonadati > Pseudomonadota > Gammaproteobacteria > Lysobacterales > Lysobacteraceae > Marilutibacter > Marilutibacter alkalisoli. The sequence goes on along the minus strand of NZ_CP041242.1, from coordinate 1,860,048 downwards.
TCATGACGAAACCCGCCCCGGCCATGACGGTCGTCAGTGCTCCCGTGGCAGCGATGACGGACCAGGCCGCAGCGGAGAAGAACCGCACCCGCGGCTGCGGCGGCTGCCGGCGCAGGCGGCCGCCACCTGCCGCCTGCTGGAACACGAGCATTGCGGTCGGGTGGATCACCAACTCCAGCCACACGATATGTGTGGGCAGATAGGGCAAGGGATAGCCCGCGAACGGCAGCAGCGCCGCTGTCAGTACCAGCGGAATGTGGACGAGCAGCAGGTAGGCGAAGCACAGGCGCAGGTTCGCGAACACCTGGCGTCCCTCCGCTATTGCCGCAACGACGGTGCGGAAGTTGTCGTCCAGAAGTACGATCGAGGCGGCCTCTCGGGCCGGACGGGTGCCCCGCTCGCCCATCGCTATGCCGATATCGGCCCCTTTCAGTGCAGGTACGTCGTTGACCCCGTCGCCAGTCACCGCGACCACTTCGCCGGACCGTCGCAACGCCGTCACCAGCGCCAGCTTCTGCAGCGGCAGGCAACGCGCTACCACGTCGAACGGGACACCCGCCCCTTGCACCGGTGGACTCGCCAACCACGTATCGAGTCCGTCGCCTTCGATCACGCGCGGCCTCCCCTCCCCCAGCCCGACCTCGGCGGCGATCGCAGCGGCCGCACCAGGATGGTCGCCGGTGACCATGATCACCTGGATGCCGGCATCGCGCGCTTCCGCGACGGCATCGGCCACACCGGCACGCAGGGGATCTTCAAAGGCGAGCAGGCCCAGCATCTCGAAGTCCCGATCCGGTTCGACTCCGTTCCAGGCGTCGAGCCGGCGGCGCGCGCACGCAATGACCTTGTGGCCCGTCCCGGCCAGTTCCCGCGCCCGATCCAGCCAGCGCTCGCGATCCGCAGCACGCATCGCACATATGTCGAGCACGGTTTCCGGGGCACCCTTCACGACTGCGTTCGGCGCACCACTCCCATCGCGCACGATGGCGGTTTCGCGGCGGCGATCCTCGGTGAACGGAAACGTTGCGATGAACTCCCGCGGTGGCGGCTTTGTCTTCTCCAGTATTTCCAGATCCATCGGGTCGCTGCTGCCATGGCGCGAAGCGAGCGCGGCCGTCGCCATCAACTCCGCCGCGGACACGGATGTATCGGGTTCCACATGCCGGAGTTGCAGATTGCCTTCGGTCAGGGTGCCGGTCTTGTCCGTGCAGATGCAGGTGACCCGGCCGATGTCCTCGACCACCACCGCGCGCCGCACCAGCGCCTGCCGCCGAGCAAGGCGATATACGCCGACCGCGAGGAAGAATGCCAGCGCCACCGGAAACTCCTCGGGCAACGCCGCCACCGCCAGGGTGACCGCACTCAACAGGGCGTCGAGCAGGCCATGTCCCTGTGCGTAGCGGGTCGCCGCCAGCCCCAGGCACAGCACCACTGCCGCCACCAGCAGCACGGTCACGAGTGACGCTACTGCCCGCTGCAACGGCGTGCGTTCGCGCGCTCCGGCTCGGGCCGAGCGGACCAGCTCGCCGTACAGCGTGTCGGCGCCGGTGTTCATGACCAGCATCCGGCCCTGCCCGGCCAGCACCCGCGTACCGGCCGCTCCCCAGTGCGCATGGGCCACCGCGCCATGACGGTCGGCCAGGTCGATGGCATGCTTGCAGGCCGGCAGCGATTCGCCCGTCAGCGCGGACTCGTCGAGTTGCAATGCCTCCGCCCGTACGATCACGCCATCGGCCGGCAACGGCTGACCTTCGTCGAGTACGACCAGGTCGCCCGGCACCAGCGACGTGCTGGCGACCTGGCAGACCTCGCCGTCGCGCACCACGCGGGCGTGGGTCGTCAGTCGTCCGGCCAGGCCCTCGCGACTGGCCCGGGTGCGGCGATGCAGGTACAGGTCCATTCCTGCGATCGGCAGCAGGGCCAGCCCAAGTACAGCCGCCTCCAGGCCATCGCCCAGTACCGCGAACAGTATTGCCGCCGCGATCAGGAACCAGATCATCGGATCGCGCACGGTGTCGCGCACCGAATCCCTCCATCCGCTGACGACTTCGCCGAGGATGTCGTTGGCACCGAAGCGTTGCAGCCGCTCGACTGCCTGCGCTCCGCTCAGGCCTTCCGGGGTGGCCCGCAGAAGGTCCTGTCTGTCCGGAGTCAGCGGATGCCGCACCAGCGTTCCCTCCACAAAGCGTATCGGCCGTCCGGTAGCGGCATCGTTACGACACCGCACATGCGTAATTTGTCCGCGGTGTCCACGGCAGCTGCCGATCAGAAGCGCCAGTGCATCGACATCATCACCGCGTCGGCGCGATAGTCCGGACTCTGTTCGCCCAACAGGATCACACCGGCCAGGGTATCCGGCCCGACACCATCGAATGCCCAGTCGGTGCTGCGGAACGATTCCATGCCGTAGCGCAGGCGCAGGTTCACATGGTCGCGCAGACGGATATCGGCGAGGAGATCGAGCCGCTGCAGGCGGGCGACGGTCTCCGGCAACGGCCCCACTTCCAGTGCCGCGCCGGCAGTGACATCGGCTGCTCCCGTGCTGCGGACGTGACTGTAGTCGGCCCGCAGCTTCAGGCGACCTTCGAACAGTTCACGAGAGATGCCGAAGCCGATGCTGTCGGCCCTGTCGCGGTGCTGTGCGAACCAGTCGCGATCGGGATCGGCGGCCTCGTCGAGCCGGGCGCCGCCGCCGCGGAAGCTGTGTCCCGCCTGGTCGAACGAGAACCGTGCGCGTTCGGCATAGCCATGCAGGGACCAACCCGACATCGATGCGTAGTCGACACCAAGACCGACGTTGTCGATCCGGCTGCGCCGCAAGCCGAGCTCGGAGCGTCGGTAGTCGTCGTGGGTACTTCCGTACTCCAGGCCAATGCTCAGTGCCGCGGTGGGCGTGAGCGTGGCGAACAGCTGGACTTGTCGGCGGTCGCGGTCGGCCAGGTGGTACTGGCGCAGGGCTGGAAGATTCTCGAATCCTCCAGCCACGGTTTCGACATAGGCCTGCGAGTGGCTGGCGAGAAAGGCCCGGTTGCCGACATAGGTCGAACCCGAACGTCGGCTGCCGTCGACACGGACACCGCCGGCGAACATCTCGCCGAAGTGGCTGCGCAGCGCAAACTTGAGGCGGGTTTCATCGCTGTCCGCGCGTGACGACCAGGTCCGGTCGGTCTGCCTGTGTTCGAAACCCAGACCAAGATCGAACCGGCGTGTCGGACGGTAGCCCGTGTCGGCACTCAGCGTTTGCTCGCGGATGCCATAAGGCAGGTTGTAGCGGCGTTGCCCGCTGGCCGGGGTGGCGTTCTGCTGCTGCGAATCGCCGCCGATGACGACGTACTCGTCGCTGGCGGTCTTGTTGTCGCGGTCGTCGAGGCGATACGTCGCGCTCCATCGCCAGTGCGGATGTGGCCGTCCCGACAGGCGCAGGTGCGCCACGGTGGTGTCGATCCTGCCATCCAGCGAGGCGCGCGGCAGTGGTTGGGTGATCTCTGCTGCCAGCACCGGGTCGATCGTGTACGGCAGGAATGGTTGGTCCTGGGTCATGCGGCCGAACGCGAGATCGGCATTGATCTGAAACGCGGCCGAACGACTGTAGGCGCCTGCCAGGCTGAACTGCTGGAAGCGGTTGTCCGGCGCCGGCTGCGCCTGTCCGAAACCGCTTGGGTGACTTGCCGATGGCGCCCAGCCGGCGACGCCGGCGAACGGGTTCTGCCATCGCAGTGTGGAGTGTCCGTTGTCGAACTGCGAAAGATGATGGCCGATGCGCAACTGCAGGCGTTCGCCGGCATAGCTCAGGGTGGTGTCGGCCTGCCGCGTCAGGTGGTCGATGGACTCGGGCAGGACGATGGCGCGGGCGTTGCCGCCAGTACTGCCGATGACGCCGCCGAAGCCGCGCCTGCCCTGGCGGGATTCATGCCGATAGCGGGTTTCGATGCGCCAGTTGCGTGGCATCGCGAACGCCAGGCCCACCATGCGCTGCCGGCGGATGGATTCGAGGTCCACCTCTCCCAGCTCGGGCAGGCGCAGCCCCGGCATGTCGACGGTACTGGTTCCGGCCACCCAGTCCGGAGGCAGGCGAGCACCGTCGCTGCCCTGCTCCAACAGCGGCGTCCAGCCACTGACCCGGGGCGAAGCCAGGCGCCGCGCTTCCGCTTCGATATTGAAACGCCCCTGCTCGCCTCCGCCGACGGCCAGGGTATGCGTCGCCAATCCCAGATCTCTGCCGCGCAGGAACCAGTACTCGGCGCCATCTGCACCCGGATGAAGTCGGCGACAGGCATCGATGTCGAGCGCCGCGAACATGCCGCCGCCCTCCCCTGCATAGCGTCCGAACCTGAAATCGTCGCTGCCGAGATGGCCGAACATCAGCTCCGTCTCATGGCAATACGCTTCCCCGCCCGTGGGCGTCTCCTGCGCCATGGCGCCTGTCGCCAGCAGGAACGGACACGCGACGAGCGGCAACCATTGTTGCGGTCGTCGCCTCAGTCGGAGAATCCTGCCCATGTCCCGTGTCCGCCCATCGATGGGTCAGCGCGTGAAGCCGGCGCCTGATGGATGGTTCGACCCATGCACCTGGCTGTGGCAATTCATGCAGTTGCGGCCGAGCATCGAACTCGACCCCGATGGCAGCGCCTCACCGGGCAGGCCGGTGCCGCTGAGCGCGGCGCTGGGGTGGAACTGCGCCATGTGGCATTGCTGGCACAGCCACGGGCCGCGCTGGCGCAGCAGCGAGGCCTGCACCGAGCCGTGCGGACGATGGCAGAGCAGGCAGTCCTCGCGCACCGGTGGATGCTCCCAGAGGAACGGCCCGCGCAGATCGGCGTGGCACTGGTAGCAGGTTTCGTTGACCGTGCCCCGGGTGAGCAGGGACGGACCGCTGGAGCCATGCACCGCATGGCAGTCGCTGCAGGCCATGCGCTCATCGTGCAGCGGGTGATGGGACGGTCGCAGCGATTCGGTCCGCACCGAACGGTGGCAGCCATAGCAGGTCTGCGACTGTGCGGTTGCGTCCTGCATCGGATCCGTGCCGGTGTGTGCGCGGTGACAGGTCGCGCAGGCCAGCCCCTCATGGTCGTGCGTACTGCCCTGCCAATGCATGCCGGCACCGCTGCGATGGCAATCCAGGCAGGTCGCGTTCTGCGCTTCGGCGGGCGTTGTCGAGGCCGCACCGAACACCTTGTCCGGGGGCGCCCGCCGGCTGCCGCGCTCGGGTCGCTGCATATGCGCCAGGCTCGGCCCATGGCAGGTGGCGCAGCCGTGTTCGGCAAATCCACTGTGGGGGTCCGCCGCCACCGCGTGCGGCGTGCCGAGGATGGGGGTGACCGCCGGCTCGTCGTGGCAGGACAGGCAGGTCTCGGCAGCTGGCGGCAGTGCGGCAGGTTGCGCCTCGGACGCGGCTCCCGCCGAGGGCGACATCAGCGTCGAGACCCCAAGGACTCCTGCGATGCCCAGGACAAGGAGGGTAATGAGATCCAGTCTCGTCTTCCGCATGATGGCCTCTGCTCCCCCCAAAGGAACTCCGCATCTCAGGGATTCCTGGCACCGACGTTATCGGTCCGTCCGTGCACAGTCATTGACTTCGATCAATAATGTCTCCGCAGCCCAGCCGATGATCAGAACACATCGTCGCCGGAGACTCGCCATCAAACCGATCGCTGCCAGCCCGCTGGGCAGGTGGATACAGCCAGGCACCTGGATCGCCCTGTACCTGGCCCTGATCGCCCTGCCCCTGCTCGTCCTGCTGCTCGGGGACCGTCCCGGCGGCGGCGGGTTCGGGTGGGATTTCGCCCTCGCCCTTGGCTACGCAGGCCTGGCCATGATGGCGGTGCAGTTCGCGCTGACCGCCCGCTTCAAGCGCGCCACCGCACCCTTCGGCATCGACATCATCTACTACTTCCACCGTTATCTGGCGGTGATCGCCTTCATGCTGCTCCTGTTGCATGCGGCCCTCCTGGTTGCGATCCGTCCGGAGGCTGTCGGCAGCATCGACCCGCGCGAGGCGCCGGCATACATGACCCTGGGCTGGCTCGCGATGCTTGCGTTCGTATCGATCATGGTTACCTCACTGCTGCGCAAGCAGCTCCGCATCGACTACGACGTCTGGCGCCGCATGCACACGGTCCTGGCCGTGCTGGGCATCGCATTCGCGCTGCTGCACATCCTGGGTTCGGCCAGCTACCTGCTGACGCCGTTCAAACGCGGGCTATGGATTACGCTGGCGCTGTCCGCCATCGCCCTGGTCGTCCATGTCCGCGTGATCCGTCCGTGGTGGCTGCAGCGGCACCCCTGGCGGGTCACCGAGATCCGTCAGGAGCGGGGACGCAGTTGGACCGTGGCTGTCGAACCGCAGCATGCAGCGGCTTTCCATTACGAGCCGGGGCAATTTTCCTGGCTGAGCCTGCGTGCCTCACCGTTGGCAATGCGCGAGCATCCTTTTTCGTTCTCCTCCAGCCCTACCCGGCCGGGGCGCCTCGAGTTCACCATCAAGGCGCTGGGCGACTTCACCGCGACCATCGGCGACCTCCAGCCCGGTATGGCCGCGTGGGTGGACGGTCCCTATGGCGCCTTCGGAGTCGACAGACATCCGGACGCGACCGGGCACGTGTTCATCGCCGGCGGTGTGGGCATCGCGCCGATCGTCAGCATGTTGCGGGCACTCGCCGACCGCGGAGATACCCGCCCACTATGGCTGTTCTACGGCAACCGTCGCTGGGAGCGCATCGTGTTCCGGGAAGAACTCGATGTTATGGCCGGACACCTGGACCTGCATGTCGTGCACGTGCTGGGCGAACCGCCGGATGGATGGACCGGAGAGCGCGGCTTCATCACCCGCGAGGTCCTGGCACGCCATCTTCCGGCCGGACGGCACGGGTTCCATTACTTCATCTGTGGGCCGAAACCGATGATCCAGCTTGCCGAACGCAGCCTGCGTTCGCTGGATGTTCCGGCTACGCGGATGCACTCGGAAATATTCGACCTGGCTTGAAGGAGAATCATCATGCGTAAACGTCTGGCAAGAACCCTCGCCGTGCTCTCGGGCATCATGGTTGTAGTCCTGTCGGCCACCTTCGCGGCCGTGATGAATCCATCCGTCGGCGACGATGCCGGGGGCGCCCCGACCGCGGCGGGCGCCGGTAAACAGGCACAGATCGCCCGCGGGCGCGAACTGTTCCGCGAGGAAGATTGCGTACGCTGCCATTCGATCGGTGGCGTGGGCGGTCGCCGCAGTCCCCTGGATGACATCGCCAGGCACATGGACGCCGCAGAGATGCGAGACTGGATTCTCGGCACCGATGCCGTCCGCGACGGACTGTCGCCGTCTGCCCTGAACGCAAAACGCGTCTACCGCTCATTGCCGCCGGAGGATATCGACGCCCTGATCGTCTACCTGCAGAGCCTCTAACGCAACGCTGAGAAGCTACGCCTGCTGCAGGGCGTTGCATACGACCGTTCCTTCGCAAGAAGTCACAAGCGTTTGCCCGTCTCTTTTCGTCCCTCTTCCAGGCCGCGCCGATAAGCCTCTTCCGCATCATGGTGCTGCTCTCCGCCTTGGCTGTGCCCGCCATGGCCCTTGTGCATGAAGAGATGCATCAGCGGGCACAGCAGGATGATCAGGACGGGGAGATACGGGAGGACGTGAGCAGCGTGCTCCACAAAGAGAAAATAGAGCGCCGCGCCAATGAGTATGAGCGTTGCCAGGCCGTGAAGGCTTGTCCAGTATCCGGGCTTGGTGGCCATGTGGGTTTCTCCTGTGCCGGCTGCCGCGGCAGCGTTATCGAGTCGAAACAGATCATTTGTCCACGTTCAGCTTCAGCCGTTTGAGACGGAGGGAGTTGCCGATCACGGACAGGGAACTGGCAGTCATGGCGATCACACCGATCATGGGATGCAGCAGGCCAGCGGCAGCGATGGGAATGGCGGCCACGTTGTAGAACCAGGCCCAGAACAGGTTTTCCACGATCTTGCGGAAGGTGCCACGGGACAGGCGGATAGCTTCGACCACCTTGGTCAACTCACCCCCCACCAGGGTGACGTCAGCCGCCTCGATGGCGACATCGGCTCCGGCGCCGATGGCGATGCCGACGTTGGCCTGTTTCAGGGCCGGCGCGTCGTTGATGCCGTCGCCTACCATGGCCACCTGCTGGCCATGCATTTCCTGCAGCTTCCTGATGGCTTCGACCTTGCCTTCCGGCAGGACCCCCGCCAGCACCTCATCGATACCTACCTGATTGGCGACATGGCGTGCCGTGCGCTCGTTGTCGCCGGTGATCATGATCGTGTGAATATCCAACTCATGAAGGGCGGCGATGGCGGCTTTCGACTCGTCCTTGATGGTGTCGGCGACAGCGACGATACCGGCGGCACGACCGTCGGCAGCGACGAGCATCGCGGTCTTGCCTTCGTTCTCCAGTCTGACCAGAGCGTCTTCAAGCTCCTCCAGTTCGATTCCCTCTTCATCGAGGAGGCGGCGACTGCCGACGTGGACAAGTCTGCTATTCACGCGGCCTTCCACGCCGCGGGCGGTAACCGCCTTGAAATGGCTGACGGTGGGTATGTCCAGCTCTCTCTGCCGGGCGCCATTGACGATGGCCTGTCCCAGCGGGTGTTCCGAGCCGACTTCCACCGAAGCCGCGTACATCAGGACGTCGTCCTCGGCGAACCCGCCGACGGCGATGACGTCGGTAAGGGAGGGCTCTCCCCTGGTGATGGTGCCGGTCTTGTCCAACACCACGACCTTTATGTCTTTCAGGGACTGAATCGCTTCACCCGAGCGGATCAGCACCCCGGTCTCGGCGCCCAGCCCCGATCCCACCATGATGGCGGTCGGCGTGGCGAGCCCAAGGGCGCACGGACAGGCGATCACCAGCACCGCTACGGCGGACAGGAGGCCCAGCATCAACGGCGACAACTCCGGGTCCACCCATGGCAGAAAGCCGGCGCCCCAGTAGAGAACCGGCCTCAGCGAATCGGCAAACAGCAGCCATGTAACCAGGCTTGCCAAACTGATCAGGATCACCGCCGGAACGAACCTGGCAGTCACCTTGTCCGCGAATTCCTGGATCGGCACCTTTGAGCCTTGGGCCTGTTCCACCAGCCGGACAACCTGGGACAGGAAAGTGTCGGCGCCCACCCGGGTGGCGCGCACTTGCAGCATGCCTTCCTTGTTGATGGTGGCGCCGATCACCGCATCGCCCGGACCTTTCTCCACCGGCACGGACTCGCCCGTGGCGATGGATTCATCCAGGTGACTGCTGCCCGCGACGATTTCGCCATCGGTGGGCACCTTGGCGCCAGGGCGCACCACCATGATGTCGTCCACTTGAAGTTGTGCGACCGGCACTTCGGTTTCCCGCCCGTCCCGCAACACGGATGCGGTCTTTGCGCCCAGTTTGAGCAGCTTCTTGATCGCCTGCGATGCGCGGCCCTTGGCCCGGGTCTCCAGATAACGCCCCAGCATGTGGAAGCTCATGATGGTGGCGGCCATTTCGATGAACGAGGTCATGGGGTAGACGAAGCCCGCCAACCCGATCAGGTAGGGAGGCAGGCTGCCCATGGAGATGAGCACATCCATGTTGGCGGTACGGTTGGCAAGGGATCGCCAGGACGAGCGGTGGGTGGCCCAACCACCCCGCATGAACACCACGGGAAATGCGAGCAGGGCCACCAGGGCCAGGTACCCCGGCACCGGCACCCAGAACATGTGCACCATCATCAGCGCCATGATCAGGGTGGTGGGTATGGCGGCAAACCACAGGCGCTGCCAGGCCTGGTCGAGATAGCGTTCTTCTACGGCTTCATCCCCGTCCGTGCCGGCGTGCGCCGGGTATTCGCCGACTCTGGCCACTTCGTAGCCTGCCCGCTCGATGGCATTCCGGATGTCGCCATCACCAAGCCGGCCCGAATCGAACTCAACCGTGACGTGGTGGTTGGCGACATTGGTGTTGAGGCTGAAGATGCCCGGTAGCCGCTCAACGGAGGTGGCAATCAGCCCGGCACAATGGTCGCTGCCCATTCCAGGCACCAGCAATTGCAGGGATCGACGCTCCCCGGATGGATCGATGGGGTGCGATGGCAGGGTGTCTTCCGGCTTGTCCATTGCAGTTGCCTCAGCTTGCTTGGTGCCTGGCGGCCGCTCTGGGGAGCCTGTGTCGTCAAGCGCCGATCCTTGATGGGTCGCGTCGAAGACCTGTCTGGCTTGGGAGCCTGAAAAGACCGGTCGTCTTACGCTGGGGTCGGCGATCATGTTGGACGCAAACCCTGGTAGCGACTTGACCTGCGTCAAGCTCCATCGAGTCGAAATTGCCGATGAGTGGCTGAGGCCGCTTCCCTTGCCTGAATGTGGCTTTGCTGATCCAGATCAATACGGCGATTGATCGATCGATCACGCTGGTTGGCACAACTCTTCGAGGAGCATGACAATGGCTGAGTTTCTCGGCGATCTGACTGTACTCGCTTCCATCACATTGGCTGTGTGGGGCTTGCTACTTATCCGACGCGGGCGTACCGAGTCGAGCTCGCTGGTCCTGTCGGCAGGCGTGCTTGCATTGGTGGTTGGAATCGGGACCGCTCTTTGTTCCGGCTATTACATGGTCAAGTACATGCAACAGGGCGATTTCGATCGCGCCTATCCGGCGCACCTCATTGGCCAGAATCCAATGATGGAATCAGGGATGGAGATGCGTCATCGTGGTATGGACGGCATGGGCGAGCACCCTGCGTCCAAAGTACGGAAGAACATGCAACCGGCTCAGACTGAAGCGGTCGATGAAGAGCATGACGATGAAGGGCATCGATAGACAGGAGCCCGCATCGGGCGTCGCGGTGCCTGACACGCGACAAAATTCCATCGCGAAAAGGCTATAAGGCGCGAATGACGCGACGATGCCCGCAAGCAATGGGAGAAGGCGAACAGGGAGCCTATGGAAGGCTCCCATCGATGTACTTCAGCGGCCTGCAGCCACGCTCAGATCCTGCCTGGCGGCCGCGGTCCACGGGATGGCCATGAAACGTTTCAACGCCGCCTTCGAGTCAGTACACCTAGTGCGATCACCAGAGCCGCCAGGCTTCCAACCACAACCCACGGGTGGTTGTGCACGTAATCTCGCGTGTGCTTTCCCGCAGCCCGTGCGCGGTCGATCGCACCGTGCTCGAGTTCAGCCAGTTGTGAGCTGACTTTTCGCAGCCGGCGACCTGTACTCAGTTTCAGCTCGTCGAACTGCTCTCCGCCAGCGCCGGCCATGTTCTGCACGGTTCGCTCGACATCGTCGACGATTTTGCGCAGGTCGCGGCGCATGCGATTGGTATTTAGTTGATGCATGAGTGTATCTCCCGTTCGAGGCTCGGCTTTCTCCGGTACCTGTCATCACCTGAAGTCGGACGAAGCCGTCATTCCATTGGTCCTTGACACTCCAACCCGAGCGGGATGGGCCTTCCTGACCCGAAGAGGACCGAACCTCAATGCGAGAAGAACACCGGAAGATGCGCGAACTGCAGCAGCTGACGGGTCGTTCCACCGAGCATCCATTCACGGAAACGCGAACCACCATATCCGCCTGCAACCAACAGCTCGGCATCGGATTCATTGCAGTGTCGCAGCAGTGCCGTAGCCACTGGATCACCGTGCTGCTGTTTGACCACAACACGCACCTTGAGGTCATGCCGGGCCAGGTGCGTTGCAATATCCGCACCTGGCTGCTCTCCATCCTCGCTACGTTCCTCCGGCCCGCTCTCTATCTCCAGCACATCCACCGTTTGAGCGGTGCGCAACAGCGGCATCGCCGCATGCAGGGCATTCGTCGCTTCCCGTGTGGGTCGCCATGCCACCACGATATGCCGTGGTGGCATCTTCAGGCGACAGCTGGGCGGAACAACCAGCACCGGCCGTCCTGATTCAAGCAGCATCGTGCTGAAGAAGGCGTGGACGGAGGGGCTCCCGCCAGTTCCATCCTCGGCAGACGTCATCACGACGAGATCGGCATAGCGTGCGTGCAGTAACGCTTTACGCTGCGAATTGGGTACCAGTGTCTCCACCAGGCGCAACTCCGATGAGACCGCTTCCCGGTTGAGACGCTCGCGCAACTGCGCAGCCTGGGCTTCCGCCATGGCACGTGCCTCGGTGTGGACCCGCTGCATCGACGAAGCGTCCAGGGTCATTCCCCAGGCTCCGTATGCCGGAGACGGAAGATAGATTGTCCCCACCACGGTGAGATGCGCCTGTGTGTAGTCGGCCAGGATCAGCGCCGCATCCAACGCGTTGGCGTCACCGGGCGTGTCGGTGAGGGGAAGTACCAGATCCTTGATCATGTCCATGGCATCCGGTGATGGCTGTAATGCCCATTACGCACCATTACCACAGACGCCTGTTGACCTGTGTCAATTAATACTGAATCTGTCGGTTGCAGCCTTCTGCCCTGCGTCTGTCATAAACGATCGACGACGCCTTGGAAGCATTACCCCTGAGGGATGTCCCGCATGTCAGGCAACTGGTGAGCGACGCCCTTGTGGCAGTCGATGCAGGTTTTCTCGCCGCTGCCGAGCCAGCGCTGGTGGATCTGTGCCGACCGCGGCGCCTGCCGGGTCAGGTCCATCGAATCGTAGTCGTGACAGTTTCGGCATTCCAGCGAATCGTTGGCTTTCAGCCGTGCCCATTCGTGACTGGCGAGGACCAGGCGCTCATCGAGGAACTTCTCGCGAGTATTGATGGTGCCGAACACCTTCCCCCAGACCTCTTTCGAAGCCTGCATCTTGCGCGCAATCTTGTCGGTCCAGTCGTGCGGAACGTGGCAATCCGGGCAGGTCGCGCGCACACCGGAACGGTTGTTGTAGTGGATGGTGGTCTTCAACTCCTCGAAGACGTTGTCGCGCATTTCATGGCAACCGGTACAGAAGCTTTCGGTGTTGGTCGCTTCCAGCGCCGTGTTGAATCCACCCCAGAAGATGATCCCGGCGATGAACCCGCCCAGGGTCAGGAAACCGAGGCTGTAGTGCCGGCTCGGTTTGCGCAGGGTCTTCCAGAGTTCGAGAAACCTGTGCTTTGCCCGCGTCCACATGTCAGTTCGCCTGTCCGCGTCTGGCCTGTTCGTCGGCCAGCACTGTGTCGATGTCACGGAAGCCGTTCGCCACCAGCGGTCTGGCATCTGTCTGCACCACGTGGCACTGGCTGCAGAAGTAGCGTCGCGGCGAAATGGTCGCGAGGAACTGGTCGTCGCGGTCCATGTAGTGGGTCACGCTGACCGGCGGAGCCTGGAAGTCGGCCGCGTTGGAACGCGCGTGGCACAGCATGCAACGGTTGGTATTGACGGTGACCTGGTAGTTGTCGATCGCATGCGGGATGGTCGGCGGCTGCATCGGATAGGCACGTTCGCGCTTGATGTCGACGTTCTGTACCCGCGCCATCGGCGGCGGGATGCCCTCCTCGTCCACCGGTATGCCACGTCGGATCGCGTCGATCTGACCGGTCTGCGGCAACGTGTGGACGGGCTCCGCGGCCGGGATGCCTGCATGGGGCCGAGGCGCCTGCCTTTCTGACCGGAACAGCAGAACGATCACGATGCCGAGCAGTACCGCCACCGCTCCACCGAGGATCACGACCAGGGTCCGGCTGTCGACCGCGCCCCGCTGCCCTGCCCTTCGACCTATGCCCCTGATGTTCATCGGCGAGCCTGCGTTCATGCCGCCACCACCTTGACCGCGCATTTCTTGTAGTCGGTCTGCTTCGAGATCGGATCGGTCGCATCCAGGGTGACCTTGTTGATCAGCTGGCCGGCATCGAACCACGGCACGAACACCATCCCGCGCGGCATCCGGTTGCGGCCGCGGGTCTCGACGCGGGTACGCATGTCGCCACGGCGGGAGACGACGCGCACCTCGTCGCCACGCTTGAGCCCGCGTTCGCGAGCATCGTCCGGGTGCATGAACGCCACCGCCGCGGGAAACGAACTGTAGAGCTCGGGCACCCGCATGGTCATAGAGCCGGAGTGCCAGTGTTCCAGCACCCGGCCGGTGACCAGCCACATGTCGTACTCCTCGTCCGGCGATTCGGCCGGTGGCTCGTAGGGCAGCGCCCAGATCACCGCGCGGCCGTCCTTGTTGCCGTAGAACTGGAAGCCGGTGCCCTTCTCCACGTATGGATCGGCGCCCTCGCGGTAGCGCCACAGGGTTTCCTTGCCATCGACCACCGGCCAGCGCAGGCCGCGCGTCGCGTGGTACATGTCGAACGGCGCGAGGTCATGAGCGTGTCCGCGTCCGAACTCCGCGTACTCCTCGAACAGGCCCTTCTGTGGATAGAAACCGAACAGCCCGGCCTCGTCGTTGGCATAGCCCTCGGCGATGTCTTCGACCGGGAACGCGTCGACCTTGCCGTTGCGGAACAGAACATCGAACAGGCTCCTGCCACGGAACTCGGGGTTCGCGGCAAGAATCTCCTCCGGCCAAGTCTCGTCGGTGGTGAAACGCCTGGAGAACTCCATCAACTGCCACAGGTCCGAGCGTGCCTCGCCGGGTGCCTTGACCAGCTGGTGCCAGAAGTGGGTGCGACGTTCGGCATTTCCGTAGGCGCCTTCCTTCTCCACCCACATCGCCGCCGGCAGGATCAGGTCGGCGGCCTGGGCGGTAACCGTCGGGTAGGCATCGGAGACGACGATGAAGTTGTCCGGGTTGCGATAGCCGGGCCAGGTTTCCTCGCGCAGGTTGGCCGCGGCCTGCATGTTGTTGTTGACCATCACCCAGTATGCGTTGAGCGTGCCGTCGCGCAGCGCACGGTTCTGCGCCACCGCATGCAGGCCCGGTTTGTTCTGGATGATCCCGTGTGGAACCTTCCAGATCTCCTCGGCATGCCTGCGGTGTTCCGGATTGGTCACTTCCATGTCGGCCGGCAGCCGGTGCGAGAACGTTCCCACCTCGCGTGCGGTGCCACAGGCCGAGGGCTGGCCGGTCAGCGAGAACGGGCTGTTGCCCGGGGTCGATATCTTCCCGGTCAGCAGATGGATGTTGTAGACCATGTTGTTGCACCACACTCCGCGCGTGTGCTGGTTGAAGCCCATGGTCCAGAACGAAGTGACCTTGATGTCCGGATCGGCATACAGCTCGGCCAGTTTCTGCAGCCAGCCGCGCTCCACTCCGGTCATTTCCACCGCGCGTTCCAGCGTGTACGGCGCGACAAACGCCGCGAACTCGTCGAAGGTGATGGGCGTGCCGCCTCCAGGATCGCTGGCGTTCTTCGCCCCGGTCTCCAGCGGATGATCCGGGCGCAGGCCGTAGCCGATATCGTCGTTGCCGCGCTTGAAACTGGCGTGCTTGTCGACGAAGTCCCGGTCGACGCGCCCGCTCCTGATGATGTGATTGGCGATGTAGTTGAGGATGACCAGATCGCTTTGCGGCTTGAACACGATCGGGATATCGGCCAGCTCGAAGCTGCGATGCTCGAAGGTCGACAGCACCGCAACCTTCACGTGCGGGTGCGACAGCCGGCGGTCGGTGACCCGGGTCCACAGGATCGGGTGCATCTCGGCCATGTTCGAGCCCCACAGCACGAAGGCATCGGCCGCCTCGATGTCGTCGTAGCAGCCCATTGGCTCGTCCATGCCGAAGGTGCGCATGAAGCCGACCGCTGCCGAGGCCATGCAATGCCGTGCATTCGGGTCGAGGTTGTTGCTGCGGAATCCGGCCTTCATCAGCTTGTTGGCCGCGTAACCCTCCCAGATCGTCCACTGGCCGGAGCCGAACATGCCGACCGCCGTCGGCCCCTTTTCCTTCAGCGTGCGCTTGAACTGTTGGGCCATCACATCGAAGGCCTCGTCCCACGACACCGGGGTGAACTCTCCGTCCTTCGCGTAGGCGCCGTCCTTCTTGCGCAGCATTGGCCGGGTCAGGCGGTCGGCGCCGTACATGATCTTGGACAGGAAGTAGCCCTTGATGCAGTTGATGCCTCGATTGACCTCGGCATGCACGTCGCCGTGGGTGGCGACCACACGGCCATCCTTCACTGCGACATTGACGCCACAGCCGGTGCCGCAGAAGCGGCATGGCGCCTTGTCCCACTTGAGCTTGACCTGGTCGCCTTCCAGCAACACGTTCTGGGCGCCGGTCGTGGCCGGCAGGCCAGCCGCGGCGGCGGCCGTGGCGATCGCCGTATTGCGGATGAACTCGCGGCGGGTGGTCATGGCTCCGTTCCTCCGACAGGCGCAGGCGATGGGTATTCCTGGATGCGTGCGTCGAGATCCGCACGCGGTTCGACATGGTGATAGACGAGGGATACGTTGATGACACCGGAGATCGCGCGCAGGGCTTCGATGCCGTCCATCAGGGCGCGTGAATGGGATGATTCGCACAACACGATGCTGCGGGTCGCGTCGCCGTCGAAGCGCTCGAGCCCCGGGAGCCGGGCAATGCCGGCATCCAGTTCCCCGCTCGCATCGGCCCGGTGCTGGACGATGAAACTGGCGACATGCCATTCGTCCCCTGGCGCCGCTGTGTCGGCTATGGTTTGCGCATTTCTCATCAAGCCCTCCCCGCCTCTGGCAGCAGTTCCATGGCGTCCACAGGACAGCTGTTCACGCAGGCCCCGCAGCCGGTGCAACGGGCGGTATCGACGGCCGGCGTGGATACCGGAAGCGCGGGTCGAAAAGCGATCGCCCGCTCCGGACAGGCGTCGGCGCAGCTGGCGCAGACCACACCCTGCCGGGCCAGACATCCGGCGTCGACATGCGCACGAAGCGACCATGCCGGCGCACCGGCATGCCGGGCAATCGCACCGGTCCTGCAACTGTCGACGCACTCACCGCAGAAGGTACATTCGCCCCGATGAGGATCGAATGCCGGATACCCGCCATCCGCTCGCACCAGTACCTGCTGCGGGCAACGCTCCACGCAGGCATTGCAGCCGGTGCAGGTATCGATGAAGGCCGTCTCGCCCAGTGCCCATGGCGGACGCAGCGGCGCTGGTTCGCCTGGACGGCCGAGCAGAAGACGCCTGCGGGCAGGATCGTGTGCGGCCGGCATCGTTCAATGTCCCGTCGGTGGTCCATTGAAGATCTGCCAGATCCAGACCAGGAAACCGTATCCGGCCACGAACAGCACCGCCAGCAGCGGGAACAACACTACGGTCAGCAACAGGAACACCGTGCGCTCCCGTGCTTTGCTGGCCTCGCTTATCGCGTCGGCTGGCTCGCCCATCACGTACTCCCCGGGGAATGGTTACTGGACCACCGCACTCACGAGGCGACGCTAGCATGCGCCAGGTCATGAAGGTGTCGATGCCACCGCAGCTGGGCAACTTCAGAAAATCGCGGCACCGGTCGCCCCGTCCCCGAGCGTGTTCCGGCTAGTATTGCGGATTGGCGCGTAAGCGCATGTCGGGTTGGGGAGCCATGGAGCCACGCTGCATTTCATTGAAGAAGTTTGCCCTGGCCGGGGCCGTTGTCCTGCTGGCGGGAGTGGCCGGTTGTTCGGCGACGACCCCGGAACCCGGGTCCATGCCCGTTGTCGAGGCCGAAGCTACGCAGGTGGATCCGGCATCCATCGGGCAAGTGGAGGCAGCGTCGGCTCAACCGCAGGAATTGACCCGGGCCGAACGCGAGGCGGCGCTCAACGAGATCCGCCGCAAGAGCGCGGCTGCCGCGGAGGCCGAACGGGCCCAGCGCGAAGCATTCGAGCGCGAACGCGAACGGAAAGCCCCGGCCGGCGCAAAATGCATCGAAGGGGTCCTGTACGGCAAGCAGGGCAACGAGTGGCAGGAACTCGGAACCTGCTGAGGCCTCCTTCAGCCCCTCAACAGCTCAACCCCTCAACAGCATGGCGACGCGCGCCCCGCCCCAGACCAGCAGTAGCCCGCAGGCCAGGGTCAGGCCGAGGTAGAGCAGCAACAGCGGCGTGCGATCGGAACGAGCGAACAGCAGGCACTCGAGCATCAATGCCGAATACGTGGTCAGTCCGCCCATGAGGCCGACGATCAGGAAGGCCTTCCAGTACAGGCCCGCCGGGCCGCGATCCTCCAGCCAGATGGCAAGGAAGCCGGCCG
Source organism: Lysobacter alkalisoli (assembly GCF_006547045.1). Classification (NCBI taxonomy): domain Bacteria; kingdom Pseudomonadati; phylum Pseudomonadota; class Gammaproteobacteria; order Lysobacterales; family Lysobacteraceae; genus Marilutibacter; species Marilutibacter alkalisoli. The sequence continues at coordinate 1,842,035 of NZ_CP041242.1, read as the reverse complement.
CGAACGAGCCGATCAGGTTGACCGCGAACGTCCCCCACGGGAAGCCACTGCCAAGCTGGCGAAGCAGTACACCGCCCAGCCAGTAGCGTCCGGCTGCGCCCAGCGCGCCGCCGCACATCACCAGCAGCAGCTGATACCACCAGATAGAAGGGTGCATTGCGCATTCCTTTTTAATTCAATAGCATGATGGACAAATAGAGAGATTACATGAGCATCCTCTGCTTGCCCTCATTCCCCACCAGGCTTCCGCCGCGCGTCCGTCCTCACCTGCCGTAACCGGTCCAGCTTCGCCTTCAGTTTGATCTCCATGCCCCGCTCCACCGGCTGGTAATAGACGCGCTCGCCCATCGCATTCGGGAAACCGGTCTGGTCCAGGGCGACGCCGCCTTCGGCATCGTGGTCGTACTGGTAGCCCTTGGCGTAACCCAGCGACTTCATCAGTTTCGTCGGCGCGTTGCGCAGGTGCATGGGCACCTCCTGGGTGCCGTACTCCGCTACATCCCTGCGTGCCGCCTTGTAGGCGGCATAGGCCGCATTCGACTTGGCCGTGCTGGCCAGATAGATCACCAGCTGCGCCAGCGCCAGTTCCCCCTCCGGGCTGCCGAGACGGTCGTAGGCATCCCAGGCATCGGTCGCCATCTGAAGAGCGCGGGGATCGGCCAGGCCGATGTCCTCCACCGCCATCCGGGTCAGCCGGCGCGCGAGGTAGATCGGGTCGCAGCCGCCGTCGAGCATGCGTGCCAGCCAGTACAGCGCGGCATCGGGGTTGGAGCTGCGTACGGATTTGTGCAGGGCCGAGATCTGGTCGTAGAACTGCTCGCCACCCTTGTCGAAACGGCGGGTGCGATCGGCCAGCACCTGCAGCAGGGTCTGCTCGGTGATCTCGCCGCCCTCGTCGGCGGCCAGTTCGGCGGCAATCTCGAGCAGGGTCAGGGCGCGGCGCACGTCGCCATCGGCGGCACGGGCAATCTCGGCCAGGCACTCGTCGCTGATGCTGACCTTCGATCCGCCCTCCCCCTGCCCGCCCAGGCCGCGCGACTCGTCGGCCAGCGCATGCCGCAGGGTGACGATGATGTCATCTGGCGCCACTGCTTCCAGTACATGCACGCGGCAGCGCGACAGCAGCGCGGAGTTCAGTTCGAACGATGGATTCTCGGTCGTCGCGCCGACGAACACGATGGTGCCGCGTTCGATATGCGGCAGGAATGCATCCTGCTGGGTCTTGTTGAATCGATGGACCTCGTCGACGAACAACACCGTGCGGCGGCCTTCGGCGAAGCGGTGCGCGGCTTCGGCCAGCACCTGGCGCACCTCGGGCAAGCCCGACAGCACCGCCGAGATCGCCCGGAATTCGGCATCGGCGTACCTGGCCAGCAACAGCGCGAGCGTGGTCTTTCCGCAGCCCGGCGGGCCCCACAGCACCATCGAGTGCACGTGACCGCCCTCGACCGCCCGCCGCAGCGCGCTGCCTTCGGCCAGCAGCCGGCGTTGACCGACCATCTCATCGAAAGTCACCGGACGCATGCGCTCGGCCAGCGGGCGCATGGCGTCGCGGTTGACATCAAGCAGGTCGGGGTGTCGGTAGGGGGTACGGAAGCGCGGCGGACCAAATCGGCGATTCATCAAGCGGGACCGGGCACCACGATACCAAGCCGGCCTCGCATCGGGTGAGACGCCCCTGCACCAACGGTCTGGCAGGACGCACGAGTCCGCGCCGCCGGACTGGAACGGCGGTCGCTTTCCCGCATTGGCTGCCATGGTCCTGAAAGGGTTCTGCGATTTCCATCACGTTCACCCCCGGGGTTGCCATGGGTGAATCCGCGAACGGTTGACGCATCGGCTTTCGAACATGACGGGCGTGCCTGTCCGCAGTGGGCCGTCGCCGCTGCTGCCAATCCGGGAATCAGTCGCGCAGTACAGGCGATCCAGTGGTGGGAGTGCTGGATCAAGGGGGGCCATGCCAGGTCCATCCGGTATCGGAAAGGCCGATGCCGCGGACATAGACGTTCCACGACACAAGGAGTGTTCCTCATGAAATCGATCGTCAAGTCTTCCGCTCTCGCAGTCGCCATTCTCGCCGCCATCTGTTCCGCTGGCGCCCTTTCCGCATCACCCGGCAATGACAGGAACCAGTACGCGGAAGGCATTTATTCCGACTTCGCCCTGGCCTCGGACCATGAGGTGGTATTCGAAACCAGGACGCTGGCCAGAGGGCCGGCGAAGAAGCTGGAAGGCCTGCCGTTCGCCGACCTGATCGGCGAGCCGCACTACCGTCTGGAATTCGAGGAGACCCGTTCCAGCAATATCGTTGCTCCGACCCTGGCACCGCTTTCCGGGCCCGTCGACCGGACCGAGCTGGACGGAGGAGTTGAAGGCTTCGACGTGGTCGGGCTTCCAGTCGACAAGGCCAGCTATCGTCTGCTTTCGGTGCGGGTCACTGCGAACGGACAGTCCAATGAGCACCGGGCCCTGGAGTTCTGCTGGAACTCGCTGGGTCACTGCGTGGTCTACGACCCGCAGATCGAATTCCTGGATTCGGTCGTCAACAACTACCGTCAGGCCAAGGCCGAGGGGTACGGCCCGCGAATCCATGAGCAGCCGGTCCATGAACAGCCAGTGGCGGCCGGTGACGGGGTCGGCATACAGGCGGTGTGCCGCCTGGCCAGCAACAGGAACATCATCGGTCGTTCCCTGACCTGGAGTTCGCGCACGGTCACGTACAAGAACGTCTACGGCATGACCATGGTCCAGAAAACGCTCGGTGGCCAGCAGGTCGGTATCACCTGCAATTCGAGCTGCTATCCGGCGATGTACGGTTACAGCAACGCCTCAAGCGGCTACGGCAACCTCGGTTACAGCGTCAACTGCGGCAGGAAGCACGCAACCGGTACGAGCGGACGCAAAGGCAAGGCGGTTTCCGAGACCAAGTGCGCGCACAAGCTCACTGGTTCGGCAAAAGCCGAGGTTACCGTCAAGGGAACGGGTTCGGGCATCTATCTCGCGTGGGATACCAATGGCGGCGTCGACGGCCAGGGTGGGTCGCTGACCGACACCTGCGGCTACTTCTGAGCCGCTCCCCTGCCCTGCAAACGGATCGGCCCGGGCATGCCCGGGCCGATCATCGAGGCGGGTTGTGCGCGGCCGGTTCAGCCCTCGCCGATGACATCGGTCCCCGGCGGCGGGGTGAAGCTGAAAGTGCCCCTGGCGAAACTCGGGTTGCGGATCCACGGACTGAACTCGATCTCGGTGCGCTGGCCGAGCGCATCGACCACGTCCATCTTCGCCAGCGCGCCACTGCGGAAGCCGAGACGAGCCGAGCTGAAGCTGGCATCGCCTTCGGTCTTCGGGGCCAGGGTCAGCCATGACAGGCCGTCGGCCTCGCCCTCCTCGACGACGTTGTACTGGGCATCCAGGCGCGCAGGGTCGATCAGTGCAGCCAGCGGATTGTTCTGCTCCTCGACACCCTGCGGCTTGCGGGTCACCTGTTCGAGGTCGGGGTCATGGATCCACACCGTCTTGCCGTCGGCCACGATCAACTGCGGGTACGGGGTCAGGTACTCCCAGCGGAACTGGCGCGGTGCCGACACCGCCACGGTACCGCTGGAGGTTTCCTTCAGCCTGCCGTTGGCATCGAAGACCTTCTGGGTGAATTCGCCGTCCAGGCCTTTCAGGCCCGCGGTGAAGCTCTTGAAGTCGTCACGGGCACCGGCTATGGCCGTGGAGGCGAACATGACGGCCGCCAGTGCGAAGAGATGGGTCAGGCGCATGGGGTACCTCTACCGGAGGATGCGTATCGCGATGTTCGAAGTGTGCCGCAGGCCGGATGAACACGAAGCGAGTCGACAGTTCTTCACTGTCATTTGGGCGGCGGTGGCGCCAACACCTGGCGGTCGCCGTTGTGTTCGGGCGGGGTGACGACGCCGGCGGCTTCCATTGCCTCTATCAACCGGGCGGCGCGGTTGTAGCCGATCTTCAACCGCCGCTGTACGCCCGAGATCGAGGCCCGGCGGGTCTCGGTGACGATCTGCACGGCCTGGTCGTAGAGCGGGTCGGATTCATCACCGCCGCCCCCCGATTCCGGCAGGCCGGTCGCACCGACCAGTACGCCGTCGCCCATCGTCTGGACTTCGTCGAGCACGCCCTCGATGTAGTCCGGGCCACCGCCGGACTGCTTGAGGTGTTCGACCACGCGGTGCACCTCATCGTCCGACACGAACGCGCCATGCACACGTTCGGGCATCGCCGTGCCCGGTGGCAGGTACAGCATGTCGCCGTTGCCGAGCAGGGTTTCGGCGCCGGACTGGTCGAGGATGGTGCGCGAGTCGATCTTGCTCGACACCTGGAACGCGATCCGGGTCGGGATGTTGGCCTTGATCAGGCCGGTGATGACATCCACCGACGGGCGCTGGGTGGCGAGGATCAGGTGGATGCCGGCGGCGCGCGCCTTCTGCGCCAGTCGCGCGATCAGCTCCTCGACCTTCTTGCCGACGATCATCATCATGTCGGCGAATTCGTCGATGAAGACGACGATGTACGGCAGCGGCTCCAGCGCCGGCGGGGCTTCCTCGATCTCCGGGTTCGGTTTGAACAGCGGGTCCATCAACGGCTGCCCCGCGTCCTGTGCGTCGCGGACCTTCTTGTTGAAGCCGGCCAGGTTGCGTACGCCGACCGCCGACATGAGCTTGTAGCGACGCTCCATCTCGGCCACGCACCAGCGCAGGCCGTTGGCGGCCTCCTTCATGTCGGTGACCACCGGCGCCAGCAGGTGCGGAATGCCCTCGTAGACACTCAATTCGAGCATCTTCGGGTCGATCATCAGCATCTTCAGGTCCTTCGAAGATGCCTTGTAGAGCAGGCTCAACACCATTGCGTTGACCGCGACCGACTTGCCCGAGCCGGTGGTGCCGGCAACCAGCAGGTGCGGCATGCGCGCCAGGTCGGCCACCGTCGGCCGACCGGCGATGTCCTTGCCCAGTGCGAGGGTCAGCGGACTGGCGGCCTTGTCGTATTCCTTCGAGCGCAGCAGCTCGGACAGGAAGATCATCTCGCGCGAGGTGTTCGGGATCTCCAGGCCGATCACCGACTTGCCCGGAATCACGTCGACCACGCGCACCGACTTGACCGACAGGCCGCGGGCGATGTCCTTGTCCAGCGAACTGATCTGGCTGACCTTCACGCCCGGCGCCGGCTCGATCTCGAAACGGGTGATCACCGGCCCCGGGTAGGCACCGACCACCTGGGTGTCGATGCGGAAGTCCTTGAGCTTGAACTCGATCTGCCGCGACAGCGTCTCCAGGGTCTGTTCGTCGTAGCCCTTCGGTTGCGGCTTCGGATCGTCCAGCAGGGCCAGCGGCGGGATGCCGGAGCCATCGCCGACATGGAACAGCGGGATCTGCTGTTCGCGCTTGGCGCGATCGCTCTTCTCCACCACCGGCGCCGGTGGCGGCTCGATCTTCACCGGTGCGCGCCTGGCACGCAGTTCGGTGTCGACCTTGCGGACTTCCTCGCGTTCCTCGCGCAGGGCCCGGGTCTGCTGCCATTGGCTGGCCTGCTGGCTGCCGCGGCGGAACAACTGCGACAGCGTCGGGCCCAGCGCCAGCACCCACTGTCCGATCCGATCCATCACCGCCAGCCACGAGATTCCGGTGGCGAGCGTCACCGACACCAGCACCAACGCGAGCAGGAACAGATTGCCGCCGACTGCGCCAAAGCCACTGAGCAGCGAATTGCCGACCAGCCGGCCGAGGATGCCGCCTGCGCCAGCCGAGAACTCCGGCACGACGCCCATTCGCAGGTGCAGGAAGCCTGTCGAGGACACCAGGAAACCGACGATGCCAACCAGCCTCAGCGCCGGGCCGAGGTCGGCTTGTCCGTCGCCATCGCTGTCCATGCCGAACAGCGCGATCCATGCGATCGCACCCAGCATCAGCGGCAACAGGAACGCCACGTAGCCGGTCAGGTACAGCAGCACGTCGGCGATCCACGCCCCGACCTGCCCGCCCGAATTGTGCAACGGCGCGGTAACGCTGCCGGACTGCGACCAGCCGGGATCCTCGGGCGAATAAGTGAACAGACTGACCAGCAGGTAGAGCAGGAATGGCGCAATCAGGATCAGCGCGATGTCGCGCATCAGCCTTTGCCGGCGCGGCGACGGCTCGCGACCCGCATTGTCGGGCCTGATCTTCTTGCGGCTTGCTTTCGCTGTGGACGCCACCGTGATGTTCTGCCTTAACTCGATTCCGTTAGTCTTTGAAGATACAGCAATTTTGCAGTTCGGGTAAGGCAAGACCGTGGCCGCGGAGCCCTTTGCCTTCAATGCCCCGGGTGCGCTCCGCTTACCCGGGCTGCCCGTGTCGTTTACAGAGGCACCGACCAACTCTCCAGAAGGCGGCGGGCATGGGTTTGCGTGACCTTCCGAAACATGGATGTTTCGGAAGAGCCCCCATGGACGGGTTCACGGCGTGTCACGCAACCCCATGCCCGCCGCCTTCCCTCATCGGAACGCTGCATCGCGAACCGTGTCTTGTTTTGCCCGGATGCCGCCTCCAAGCTATGCACCTCATTCGCCGTGATTATATCCATGACCCCTCCCAAGCACGCCCGCCTCGTCATCCTCGGTTCCGGCCCCGCCGGCTGGACCTCGGCCGTCTACGCGGCCCGCGCCAATCTGAAGCCGGTCGTCATCACCGGCCTGCAGATGGGCGGCCAACTGATGACCACCACCGAGGTCGACAACTGGCCGGGCGATGCCCACGGGCTCATGGGCCCGGACCTTATGACGCGCATGCAGGCCCATGCCGAGCGCTTCGACACAGAGGTGGTGTTCGACCACGTCCACACCGCGGACCTGTCCACGCGTCCGTTCAAGCTGGTCGGCGACAACGGCGAGTACACCTGCGACGCACTGATCATTTCCACCGGGGCGACCGCCAAGTATCTCGGGCTGGAATCGGAAGAGGCGTTCAAGGGCCGTGGCGTCTCCGCCTGCGCGACCTGCGACGGCTTCTTCTACAAGGACCAGGACGTGGCGGTGATCGGCGGCGGCAATACCGCGGTCGAGGAGGCCCTGTACCTGTCCAACATCGCCCGCAAGGTCTACCTGGTCCATCGCCGCGACACCCTGCGTGCGGAGAAGATCATGCAGGACAAACTGTTTGCCAAGATCCAGGCCGGCAAGATCGAGCCGGTCTGGCACCACGTCGTCGACGAGGTGCTCGGCAACGATGCCGGTGTGACCGGCCTGCGGGTGAAGTCGGTGCAGGACGGCTCGACTCGTGACCTCGACATCCATGGTCTGTTCGTCGCCATCGGCCACACTCCGAACACCGGTCTGTTCGAAGGCCAGCTGGACATGAAGAACGGTTACATCACCATCCGGACCGGCCTGTCCGGCGAAGCCACCGCGACCAGTGTCCCGGGCGTGTTCGCCGCAGGGGACGTCGCCGACCAGGTCTACCGCCAGGCGATCACCTCGGCCGGCTTCGGCTGCATGGCTGCGCTGGACGCCGAGAAGTTCCTGGATAAAAGCGAGTAACCGCGGCGAGGCAATGCCCACCGCACGCATCCTAGATTCACTGGCGCTGGTCGAAGCCGGGCAATGGGATGCGTTGCACGATGGCCGCAACCCTTTCGTCAGCCATGCCTTCCTCGCCGGGCTCGAGCGGCATGGCTGCCTGCGCGGGGAATGGGGCTGGACGCCGCGGCATCTGACCCTGTGGGACGGCCGCACCCTGGTCGCCGCCGCTCCAGGCTATCTCAAGCACAACTCGCACGGCGAATTCGTGTTCGACCATGCCTGGGCTCATGCCTGGGACCGGTATGGGCTCGATCGGCGGGAGGGCCTCGGACATTCCGCCACCACAGGCTATTACCCGAAATGGTTGTGCGCGGTGCCCTACTCGCCGGTAACCGGGCCGCGGCTGCTGGCCTCGGATGACGCTGGACGCCAGGCCCTGGTCTCGGCAATGGTGGAACTTGCAGCCGCCGACGGCCTGTCTTCGGCCCACGTCAACTTCATGCCCGAGGCGGAATTGGCGGTTTTTGGCGGTGACTGGCTGGCGCGCCTGGACGTGCAGTACCACTGGCGCAATGACGCCGGCTGGCGCGACTTCGACGACTTCCTCGGCGCCTTCGACCACAAACACCGCAAGAACATCCGCCAGGAGCGCAGCAAGGTCGCCCGTGCCGGTGTGACCTTCCGTACCGTGCATGGCGATGAGGCCAGCGCGACCGACCTCGCGACGATCCATGGCTTCTACCTGCAGACCTTCGCCGAATACGGCAACCACCCGGCCCTGACTCTGCCCTTCCTGCAGCACCTCGCGAAGGCCATGCCACGCCAGCTGGTGCTGGTGTTTGCCGAGCTGGACGGCTGCTGCATCGCCGGTGCGCTGTATCTGCGTGGTGGAGACACCTTGTACGGGCGCTACTGGGGAAGCTATGGCATGCCTGATGGGAGCCGGCTGTCGGGCCTACACTTCGAGACCTGCTACTACCAGGGCATCGAATACTGTCTACGCGAAGGGCTGACCCGCTTCGAACCCGGCGCCCAGGGCGAGCACAAGCTGGCGCGCGGTTTCCTGCCCAGCTTCGTCCACAGCCGGCACTGGGTTGCGCATCCGCAGTTCCGCGACGCGCTGCGCGACTGGTGCCGGACCGAAGCCGACGCCGTGCGCCGTTACGCCCGCACCCTGTCCGGCCGTTCGCCGTTCCGCGAATATCCGCAGGAGCCGCTCAGGCCTCAGTGAAGTGTTGCCAGCTCCTGCACGCGCCGGCTCCTACAATATGGGAATGAGTCAGCATCCGTTCCTGCTGCCGGCCGATCCAGGCGCGCCGTTCCCGCCAGCAGAGCGGGCCCTGCGCCAGCCGGACGGTTTGCTCGCGATCGGCGGCGACCTGTCCCTGCCGCGCCTGCTCAACGCCTATCGCCACGGCATTTTCCCGTGGTACTCCGGCGGCCAGCCGATCCTGTGGTGGTCGCCCGACCCGCGCACCGTGTTCCGCACCGACGGCGTGAGGCTACCGTCGCGGTTCCGGCGCACCTTACGGAAGTCCGGGTGGACCGTGCGCGCCGACCATGATTTCGAGGCGGTCATCCGTACCTGCGCCCACATTCCTCGTGAAGGCCAACAAGGCACCTGGATCACCGATGCGATGGTCGAGGCCTACCTCGAGCTGCACCGCCACGGCCATGCCCATTCGATCGAGGTCGTGGATGACAGCATGGCCGATGGAGGCCGCCTGGTCGGCGGGCTCTACGGCGTGGCGATCGGGCGGATGTTCTTCGGCGAGAGCATGTTCAGTGCCGAGTCCGGCGGCTCCAAGGTCGCTCTCGCCGCCCTCGCCCACCGGTTGCACGACTGGGGCTGGCCCCTGTTCGATGCACAGGTCGAAAACGATCACCTGCTCAGCCTCGGCGCGGTGCTGCTGTCCCGCCCCGAATTCCTGTCGGCAATCGCCGTCCTTGTCGACCTCGACTCCCCGGCCGGCCATTGGCGCGAGCGATTCGGCACCTTGCCGGCAAGCACCCTGGCCGACGTACGGCCGTCCGGCTGATCCAGGGTTTGTTCAAAGTCTCCACGTATGGCCCACAGCCCCAGCCCTTCGGGCGGCTCCGCAGCTGCGATTAACACTTTCTTTGCGTAAAAGCCATTGCCGTGGCAAAATGCCCGGCTTGTCAGTCGCTTTGGGCTTCGGCCTTTCGCGACACATCCCACTACCTGCAACTACTAGAGAGCACATGGCCAAAGACGACGTGATCGAGTTCGAGGGCACGGTATCGGAAACCCTTCCGAACACCATGTTCCGCGTGCGCCTCGAAAACGGGCACGAGATCATTGCCCACATCTCCGGCCGCATGCGCAAGCACTACATCCGCATCCTGACCGGCGACCGCGTGAAGGTGGAAATGACGCCCTACGACCTGACCAAGGGCCGCATCACCTATCGCATGAAGTAAAGCATGTAACTTATTGATGAAAAAGGCGGCCATTGGCCGCCTTTTTCGTGTCCGCGTGATCTCGGACTCAGGTGACCGAGGCCGGCAGGAGCTTTTCCGGTTCGGGCTGGACGTCGATGACCAGCTCGCCGTCCTTGACGTCGATCATGACCCGGCCACCGCCGATCAGCTTGCCGAACAGCAATTCGTCGGCCAGTGGGCGCTTGATCCGGTCCTGGATCACCCGGGTCATCGGCCGCGCTCCCATCAGCGGGTCGAAACCGTGCTGGGCCAGCCAGTCGCGCGCGGTTGGCGTGGTGGTCAGGCTGACCTGCTTTTCGTGCAACTGGGTTTCCAGCTCGATCAGGAACTTGTCGACCACCCGCAGGATGTGCTCCATCGCCAGCGGCTGGAACTGCACCACCGCATCGAGCCGGTTGCGGAATTCCGGGCTGAAGCTCTTGCGGATGACCTCCATCGCGTCGGTCGAGTGGTCCTGGTGGGTGAAGCCGATGCTGCGCCGCGCCGCCTGGGCGGCACCGGCATTGGTCGTCATCACCACGATCACGTTGCGGAAGTTCGCCTCGCGGCCGTTGGTGTCGGTCAGCACCCCGCGGTCCATGACCTGCAGCAGGATGTTGAAGATGTCCGGGTGCGCCTTTTCGATTTCGTCGAGCAGCAGCACGCAGTGCGGCGTCTTGACGATCTTCTCGGTCAGCAGGCCGCCCTGGTCGAAGCCGACATAGCCCGGCGGTGCGCCGATCAGGCGACTGACCGAATGCGGCTCCATGTACTCGGACATGTCGAAGCGGACCAGTTCGATGCCCAGTTGCAGGGCCAGCTGGCGGGTCACCTCGGTCTTGCCGACACCGGTCGGGCCGGCGAACAGGAAGTTGCCGATCGGCTTGTCCGGGTTGCCCAGGCCCGAGCGGGCCAGCTTGATCGCCGATGTCAGGGTGTCGATAGCCGGGCCCTGGCCGAAGATCACCATCTTCAGGTTGCGCTCGAGGTTCCTGAGCACGTCCTTGTCGGTCGCACTGACCTGTTTGGCCGGGATGCGCGCCATCTTGGCGACGATCAGCTCGATGTCGTCGACGTCGATCAGTTCGTGCCGCTCGTTTTCCGGCAGCAGCCGCTGGCGGGCGCCGGCCTCGTCGATCACGTCGATGGCCTTGTCCGGCAGCAGGCGGTCGCCGATGTGCTTGACCGACAGCTCCACTGCCGCTTGCAGGGCGTCGTCCGTATAACGCACGTCGTGGTGTTCCTGATAGCGGTTGCGCAGGCCCTTGAGAATCTCGAACGCCTCGCCGATGGTCGGCTCGACAATGTCGATCTTCTGGAAGCGCCGTGCCAGCGCCCGGTCCTTCTCGAAGATGCCGCGGTACTCCTGGAACGTGGTCGAACCGATGCAGCGCAACTCGCCCGAGGCGAGTGCAGGCTTGATCAGGTTGCTCGCATCCATGGTGCCGCCGCTGGCCGAGCCGGCGCCGATGATGGTGTGGATCTCATCGATGAAGAGGATCGCGTTGGGCAGCTTGCGGACCTGCGCCAGCACCGCCTTCAGCCGCTTCTCGAAATCGCCGCGGTACTTGGTCCCGGCGACCAGCGCGCCCAGGTCCAGCGCATAGATCACCGCGTCGGCCAGCACCTCGGGCACCTGGCCCTCGTGGATGCGCAGGGCCAGGCCTTCGGCGATCGCGGTCTTGCCCACGCCGGCCTCGCCGACATAGAGCGGGTTGTTCTTGCGTCGGCGGCACAGCACCTGGATGGTCCGCTCGACCTCCTCGGCGCGACCCACCAGTGGATCGATCCGGCCTTCCCCGGCCATCCGGTTGAGATTGGAGGCGAATTCCTCCAGCGGGTCGGACTTGCCCTCCGCCTCGCCTTCGGCCGGGCGGATCTCACCCTCGGCGGCGCCCTCTCCTTCGCCCTCGCCGGTCTCGTGGCGGGCGATGCCGTGGGAGATGTAGTTGACGACGTCGAGCCGGGAAATGTCCTGCTGGCCGAGGTAGTAGACCGCGTGCGAGTCCTTCTCGCCGAAGATCGCCACCAGCACGTTGGCGCCGGTAACCTCCTTCTTGCCGGACGACTGCACGTG